>CAVPIK010000001.1:0-37570 GCA_963704975.1 uncultured Chloroflexia bacterium
GGCGACTCGGCCTACCAACGCACTGTCGCCGGGTTCCAGGCGAACATGAGCGGCTCCGGCCTCGGCAAACGCATAACGCGATCCCATTGCCCGCGCCCAGATCCAGATCGATCCCTGGGCGTTCCGGCCTACTTGGTGGATCACTTCGGCAAACTCGCCCATGCGACAAATCGCTGGGCACACGCCAATAGATCTGCGCCCACATAGGTGTTATAAAGATGGGCTGAATATTGTGGATCAGCGGCTAATTGAGGATCGCCTGGTCCATGTTCGTCATGGCTAAATTTTACCTCTTCTTTGGCCTGTTTGGTTGAGATCCGCGAAAATCCTGCGCACATTATGTCCGAACAGGTGGATTAAATTCCCCGGACGCCAGAACGCACTAGGGGAACGACGCCAGCGTGACCGTATTGTCCTACGCTGCTGACGAGTGATCGCCTCCATTGGCGGGGACTCGTCGCTTTCGATCGTTGAACCACCTGGGCGGCGAAACGATCCCAGTTGAAGTGGTCGTCGAGGAGTCGCCAGTTTTGCGTTTGCAGATTGGCTAGCTCGTTGTAGGCAAGATTTGCAATTGCGTCACAAGGCTGCCGCGCCTTCCGGGTCGTCCAGCGGCACGTTGAGGATGCTTGGATAGTCGACGTATCCACTCTGCGGTGTGCAGACTGGGATCAATCCCCACGCCATCGCCTCGAGGACGGTGGTTGGGTTGGCGTTGGCGCGCCCAGTGCGTAAAATCGTGATGGCCACCGTACGTTTACCGTCTTCGGTGGCGAAATTCTGGAAGCCGAGGCGGTTCAAATGGGCGACAGGCTGATCGCCGCGTCCGATCCAGGAAATGGGACAGTTGGGGCGGCGCGGGCGATGACGGATAGGTAGGGGGTATTTTTGTCCACCGAGATGGCCAATGTAGACGAAGGCGACGGTTTCCTGGCGGGTTGAAGTGTTTCTTGATCACTGGGAACTCGTCTCGGTCGACGGCCAGGTCCATATGGATCATCTTGGGCCGCCAGTGTGCGTAGGACGAATCGATTACTGAGTTGAACCAATATCGTCCGGTGATGGCCAGGTAGTGATCACAGTTCGCAATGCGTCTAGGAAGGGTACTTGCCAAGGATCCCCGTGAGTGTAGGGCGACAGCATCAGTACTCGTCGCCAGCCGGGTTGTGATGCGTCCAACCGAAAGGCAGTCCACGGGGCGGGGTGGGGGTGGCCGATAAGCACATCGTCTTTGCCAGGACGAATACGACGAATTGTTCCAGTCAGATTGTAGCACGGTGTATCGCCGCGCCAGTCGTTTTGCCAACTCGTGGCCGATGGCATCAGGGGAGGAGATTGGCGTCTCGGTGCGGGTAGACAAGGTGGATGGTCATGACCTATGAATAAACTCCACTGTCAACCGAACTGTCGGCGCGCCAGTAAACGAATGGCACCACTTCTGAGATTGCGACAGGGAGAGGTCGCCACTCGCAGTTGGAAATCACGGTCAGCAAAGACGACGACCCGCGATTCTTTTCCGGGTAATAGCGGCCCGCCTGTTGCCATGCGCTGCGAAAGAGAAGGTCGAGCCGGAGTGTGTCATGTTCAACTGTCTGGGATGTGTGAATCGCAGGAGATCCTTCGGTGTCGTCATCGTTAAGCGAATGGCGACGGTCCGATCAGCGTTGGCTGATCCTCACCGCTGGGTACATCTTCGCTATTGAGAATGTGTCATTGCTACCCAGGAGGTAAGATGATGGTTCACTTTTCAAAGTTGCCATGATTACCTCAAGGGCGTCATGCATCAGATAGTCGTCATCGTTGAGAATGGTATAGACCGAAGCGGCCGTCTCTCGATCCCCAGATTGATGGCGGCAGCCTGTCCTCTGTTGCGATCGGTGCGTAAGAGCGTGACCCTGATGTCATCCGGGAATTCCGCTACTAGACCCTGCAAGCGAGTCCACGACTCATCGGTTGAATGATCCTCGACGAAGATTGCGTGATAGGGACGATATGTTTGGTTTATGAGGCAGGCGACGGTCGCACCCAAATAGCATGCATGATTATAGCAGGGAATCACCACGGCAAGCCCGTTTTCAAAGGAACGCTCAATTGGCGAAGCCGGCTGATGGGTCTGGCGAAACCGATGTAACGCTACTCGGTCGATTTGGTTGAAAGCGTGCTCACTTAGCATCCTCTGACCATCGGGCGGGTAGTGAGCGATCCACTGCTTTAACTCGGGTGGGGCTGTCTGCATTAGCCACCGTGTCCACCTACTCGTTGTGTTCATGTCCTATTTTCTTGGTTGCTGACCGTCTCAAATAGACGAGCGTGGTCCCTTCAATATGGCGAAGACCATCAAAGCCAGCTTCATCAGTGTACAGATCGTTTAGAGCACGAGTATTACCTTGCCAATCCCAAGAGGTGTAGTCATGCCAGACGATGATACCGGCACCCGAGCGCAACATCTTCAGTGCATGTAGCGAGTCACTTCGGACATATTCATACAAATGATTGGCGTCGACAAAAACAAAATCGATGTTGTTGTAGAGCGGCGAAAAGTCAAAGGTCAACGAGTCGCCGTAATTGTGTCCATCGCCTTCCCAAGACGTCTTTCGTCGATTCGGCGCGGTGATGGTCGGTATTAGGCAGATCCAGGGTGTAGATTTCCGCTGTGGGATGCGTATTCGCACGACGTGATCGACGTAGTACGTCCACCTAATGTGCCAATTTCAAGCACGTTTTCGGGGCTGACATTCGGAGATTAATGCGTTGATACAGACAAGTTCCAGTAGAGTGACTTCACCACCACTCTGCACAGGATCAAAGAGACGAAGCATCGTCTCTGGCGGAATGATCTCCGTCAGGGCAACTTGTGGAATTACAGGTGTCGTTGGATGGTATCCAAAATAGGTCGGAATGTTATAGAGAAATTCCCGTGCTTTGCCTTGCTCAGACCAGATGTCAGCAAATAGATCGCCCCGGCTGTGGCAAGGAGCCACCGGTAGATGAATAGGTATCGCACGTTCAACATGAATATAACCGTTCTTTCCAGGCCAGACCGAAAAATCATGGTACAATTGCGCGTCTATTGTCGCGCCATTATTCCGTCAGCAGACGCCGAATACGAAGGCGGATGGCGTCTACATACCGTTCATCTGGGTGCGTACTTTGGGCCTAAGTCTGCTCGGCAAAAAACGCATCGTCATAATCTGCATGCGCGTGGACCCACTTCGGGCGCTGCAGATGTCCATGTGTCCAACGCACCCGTGGCGAGGGGGCCACCATGTCCGACTTGGGTGGGTGCCGATCACACCAATGTTCGCGATTAGATTGACCCGCGGTACAATGCTCAGTGCATTGCTGCGCAGGCAGGTGTAGAACCACTGAATATCCCACGCGTCAATCATTGTCGCGTGGACCAAATCAAAATTCCGTCGCAGGTAGCGACTCACATAGTTGACGGGATATATGTGTTCGACTAGGCGGAGTCCTGGCGTACATCGGACCAGTCAGCCATGTCAAAATCGTACAGTTGCCAGGCCCGTCGCCACGTCGCCCACCCCCAGATATTGTACCATCGGGAAAAAAGATAGCTGTCGGGGATGTCGATACCGTTTGCCATGTTCGAGCCCGAGACTGAGCATGATTCGCTCATCCTCTCGATATCGGTGTAACATTGCTTCGCAAAACGGAAAGAAGTCTGGTTCGGGCACACAGTCGTCTTCCAAAATGATCGCGTCTTCGACCTGTTCAAATGCCCAGGTTAGACCGGACGATATGCGCTTTCCGCAGCCCATGTTGTGGTTCGCATAGTTGGTGAGCAAGTTCACAGGGCCGGTCGATCTGATCGATAATTCTCCTTGTGGCCTCGCACAATCCACATTTTTGGATTGGCCCGTGCCCATCAGCAACGACCAGAACTTACGGTTTACTGTGCATGTTGGTAAAGACTTGTTGCGTGTACTCGGGTCGGTTGGAACACAATTTAAGACCACAGGGGTCGCTAGGCATCAAAGGGATTGTTTGTCATCGCGACGATTTACTTTGCGTCCTTGCGCCCGTACAGTATATCTTGTCCGCCTAAAACCTCAACTACGGTATACCAAGGGGCTCAAAAAGGCGTCAAGTTCTGTGCGGAAATTGGCTTCTTATCAGAATGAATTGGGGTCTATACTTGTCCATATCCAATCCTTGCAGCACCGACAGCTCATACCCCTCCACGTCTAAAGAGAGCAGATTGATCTGAGTGACGTTCAATTCGTCAGGATTTATGTTAGTGTACGCGCCGACACACGCAGTTCAGTTACACTGACATTAGATTGGGCCGTTTCGCCTAGCTTGGCATGTGCCCAATCTGCACTGTCCGATTTACGTGCTCCTTTGACCACCGACATCAGATTTGCATCCAAGATCGACACCGTCTTTTCAGCGAAATCGAAGGAACCAACGCACAGTTGTATACGTATGCGTTTGGCCGAGTTCGCCGACACTCCTCGTACAAGTGAGGAATCGGTTCGATCAAAATGCCTCGCCAGCCACCTCTTTTTTCCAAGTAGTAGGTGTTGCTCTGGGTAAAACCGTCATTCGCTCCTGCCTCGACATAGAATCCAACGCGTCGTGGCAGATGGCGATCTAATGCATTGCTAATATGGGGAGCAGCCGGTCGCATATACCGTTGGACACCGGCAAGCTGAAAGAGGGTCCGTTTATATCGCCTGAGGAGATACCATAGTCTTCGTCTCAATGATGTCATGACGCGGGCCGATCTCGCTACAGTTGTTCCGGTTGTTCCGAAGAGAGGAGGATCGTTTGAAAAAGATGCCAAGATCCCCGAAGTCGAAAAGGCAACAGAATAGATAGCGTGAGCTGCCGAAATGTAACACGCAATCGCGGCAAGATCAGACAAGAAAAGTAGGCAGACACAGCATACGCGATCACAGTAGCCCAGGCGGCGCCAATGCCAGCGTGGAGGGGAATCAACCACAGATTCAAGGCTATGTTCGCTACTGCACCCAGCACGGTGGTCCACATCGAAAACTGCACCAAATTCTCGACGACCAACCATTGACTTTGGGCAATGCCTAAGGTCACAAAAACCATCGCCCAGATATGGATCTGAAGAATAGAAGCTGCTCCCCTATAACTTTCCCCGAAGAGCAGCAACACAATTGGTTGGGCTACAAAGGTCAAAGGAATAACGATCAGATAGCTCATGCCGAGCATGACATCGAAAAAGAGTTGAACTCGCTCTTGATATGCTTGTGCATTCTGTTTTTGGCGGGCTCGCACAATCAGCGGAAACACAGTGGACGCCATCGCCACGGGCAGAAAGTACCACAATTCGGAGACACGCACAGCGGCTTCGTACATGCCGACCGCCCCATCCCCGACCATTTCGCCCAACATGATCTTGTCGATTCGCATATAGATTCCGACGGCCAATCCCGAAATAATCAATGGCCAACTATCCCGCAACAAATCGACAGCCAGACGCCAGTTAACCCGCCATCGGCGAAAGGATTCAGGCGTACGTGCGTAGAAAAAAACAAACCCAATTGACGCGATTGCACTTTCGACCAAAGCGGCCCACACAAAAGCAACCAGGGGTGCCGCTACAAGGATCAAAGCGATCTGAACCAAAGCGGTTGCCAAAGAGGCAATTCTCCTGGCCCAGACAATATACTTTGATTCCACCTGCGCCTGGAACCAGAGCGCAACTACATCAAAAATCTGGATTACCGTCGTTGCGGATAAAATCGCAACCAGTAGACGTAGCAAGGTGTCGCCGGGGCGGACAAGTCCAATAATAACGACTGCGGTCACCAAAGCGATAACAGTGCCGATCAGGCGCAAGGCGAAGGTGGTTCCCAACACTTCGTACTTGCGCTAACTCATCCCGAGATAAATTTCTAACAACGATATTGTTGAGACCCAGCCCTGCCACGGCGGCAAAGAGCGAAACAAACGCTCCGGCATAGGCCCACACTCCCAATTGATCAGGCCCCAAGTATCGAGCTACCCAAGCGCCAACAAGAAGTCCAGTTACCAAACTTAGCAGCCGATCTACGGCCAACCACCCCATATTGTGGGCAATTCTCTGCAAACTACCCCATTGGCGCACAATTAGCCAGTCCGAAAAGGGTGTGGTTCTCATGCCAAAACCGCTACAGTCCGATACCACTCGACTGAACGCGCTAACCCGTTGGCAAAAGTCGTAGTCGCCTCAAAACCAAATGCATTCGCAGCCCGACCCGTATCCAGCTTTCGTCGAGGTTGCCCGTTGGGCTTGCTTATATCCCACACAACCTCCCCGTCAAACCCGGTGATTCGGCAATCGTCTCCATCAAATCCCGGATGCTGATCTCGAACTGGCTGCCTAAATTCACCGGTTCGCTACTATTGTATCGTTCAGCCGCCAGCAGGATGCCGTCGGCGGCGTCTTCGACAAAGAGAAATTCCCGGGTAGGGGACCCGTCGCCCCAGGCAACGATCTCCCGATCTCCCTCGTTCTTTGGCTTCCAGACACTTGCGGATCAGGGCCGGGATCACGTGGGAACTTTGGGGGTCAAAATTGTCCCGCGGGCCGTAAAGATTGGTGGGCAACAGGAAGATGGAGTTGTAGCCATATTGCTGACGGTAGGCTTCGCTCTGCACCAGGAGCATCTTCTTGGCCAGGCCGTACGGGGCATTGGTCTCTTCCGGATAGCCGTTCCACAGATCCGCCTCGCTGAAGGGGACCGGTGTATGCTTGGGATAGGCGCAGACCGTGCCGATGGCCACAAACTTCTCCACCCCGGCCAGCCAACTCTCGTGCAGCAAGTTGCGCACCCATCATCAAGTTGTCGTAGAAGAATTCGGCAGGATGCTCGCGATTGGCCCCAATACCGCCTACCCTGGCTGCCAAATGAATGATGATGTCCACTGGTTTCGGGATCGAGGTATCATGAAGGAGAGCAAGAATCGCCTCTTTTTTGCGCAAGTCATAGTCCGCACTACGAGGAACAATGATCTCAGCGGTCCCTGCATTTTGCAGCTTTTCCACCACAAACGAACCGAGAAAGCCTGCGCCGCCGGTTACGATCACTCGTTTCTTCTGCCAGAATTCTTTGCTATTGGGCCAACCACTATCAATCATGTTCAAAGGGTCCTCTTCGTTCATCCCAGAAATTTACAACGGCAACGCCACCGGCTCCCCATTCATCACCAAACTGCGCTGGGCGGCCTGGATCACCCGCAGGACCCGCAGACCGCTGACGCCGTCGGTGAGGGGGGCTTGACGGCTGGCGATGGCGTCCAGAAAGGCCTGGCACTCCTGGCGCAGGGGCTCGTGGGCGGGGAAGGGGATGGCGGTGCCCTCTTTCTTGACCGGGATGGGCTCGCCCTCTTGCCACTCCACCCGCTGGTCGTAGACCACCAACTGCTTGCTCACATCGTCGAAGCTGGCCATCTTGCGGGAGCCGATGACGACCAGCCGCTGCTCTTTGAAGGGGTGCAGCCAGCTGACGTGGATATGGGCGCGCACGCCGTTGTCGAAGAGCAGGTTGGTCAGGGTGACGTCGGCGATGTTGGCTTGGATGTAGTTGCCCCCCGTCGCCACCACCTGAAAGGGCATGGCGTCCAACATGCGCAGGATGATGGCGATGTCGTGGGGGGCAAAGCTCCACAAAATGTTCTCTTCCCGGCGGATCTTGCCCAGGCTGAGGCGGTTGGAGTAGATGTAGCGCACCTTGCCCAGGTCGCCCCGGCGCACCAGTTCTTGCAGGGCGACGATGGCCGGGTGATATTCCAGCACATGGCCCACCATCAGGATGCGTTCCCGCTCTGCGGCCAAGGCCACCAACTCGGCGGCGTGGTCGTAGTTGAGGGCCAGGGGCTTCTCGACATAGACATCCTTGCCCGCCAACAGGGCCGCTTTGGCAATGGCATAGTGGGTCTCTGCCGGGGTGGCGATCACCACGGCGGGGATGTCAGAGGCCCAGACTTCGGCCACATCCGCCGCCAGCGGCACAGTTGGGGCCAAGGTGCGGGCCGTCTCCCGCCCAGCCTCCGTGCTGTCCACCACCATGCTCAATGCGTCCAACTGGGCAAAGTTGCGTACCAGGTTTTTGCCCCAGTAGCCACATCCGATTACAGCGACGGTCATAGAAAGGTCCTTGCAAATAGAGAGTTGTTTTACTCGTCCAGCAACTGGCGCAGGGTCGCCAGATTGGCCGCCGGGTCAAAAATGGCCCGCACGGGAATCTCGAACCCGGCCACGGCCCGGCTGATCAAGACGCCGGACCCGGCTTTGACGGCCAGGGCATACTGGTCGCCGTCCAGCAGATATTGCTCCACAATTTCCGCGTCCGGGTCGATGATCCAGTATTCGTCCACGCCATGAGCGGCATAGTCATCGAACTTTATCCCTCGATCATGGCGGGCCGTGCTGTCCGACAGCACCTCGGCGATGAAGTCCGGGGCGGGGAAACGCATCTGGATCGGGGTGAAGCTGTCGGCGGTCTCTCGGCGGAAGAAGCAGACGTCCGGTTCGTAGTCATTGCGGGTCAGGGAGATCAGCAACTTTTCAAAGCCCACCAATCCCAGGCCGTGGATACCCACATAAGTGCCCAAGCAACTTGACCAAGAGCTTTGGTGGCTACATTATGCTGCAATTTCACCGGTGAATGCACGATGACCTCCCCGTTGATGAACTCGACCTTCTCACCTTCGGTCATGGTCTCGATGAAATGGGCACGGCGTACCTGTTCCGCGTCCAGCACCTGCTGAATCTGACGATTGAAGAGCGAAAGCCGGGGCGATTCAATTAGTTTTTCCAGAATGGCTTCCATCATTCACCTCCTGATACAACGCCGCGGTCTCTGCGGCGCACCGTTCCCAGCGGAACCCTGCGGCCTGACGTTGCCCGGCTGCGCTAAGATGCCGGGCCAGTTCACCGTCGGTCAACACCCGGCGCACGGCGGCGTGGAGGGCATCCACGTCCATCGGATCGACCAGGAGGGCGGCGTCTCCGGCCACTTCGGGCAGGCTGCTGACGTTGCTGCACACCACGGGCGATCCGCAGGCCATTGCCTCTAAAACCGGGAAAGCCGAAGCCCTCGTACAGGCTGGGCATGACCACGCAATCGGCCCCGGTGTAGAGGGCGGGCAGGTCGTCGTCGGCCACAAATCCGGCAAAGACCACGTCGTCGGTCAGCCCCAATTCGTCCACCTGGCGTTGGATGGGCTCAAAGAGCCAGCCCTTGCCCCCCACAATGATCAAGCGGTGGGGGAACTCCTCGGCCTTTGAGCCGGGCCAACAAAGTGAGGGCGGCGGCATGGTTCTTGCGTGGCTCCAACGTGCCCACCATCAGCAGATAGGGGCGGTCAGGACTGTACATGGATTTTACCCTATGAACCCCCGGCGGACCAATCGGGGCGAAGCGGTCATCGATGCCTTCGTGGATGACGTGGACTTTGGCCGGGGGGGTGCGGTAGAGCTCGACCAGATCCTGCTTGGTGCTCTGGCTGACGGCGATCACGGCGTCGGCCCGGCGCACGAAGAGGGGCATGGCCCACTTCAAATAGAGCCGATTGGTCAGGGTGTGGTGTTGGGGGAAGCGCTCGAAGATCAGGTCGTGGACCGTGAGCACCGTGGCCGTGGCTCTTGGGCAGCCGGGGCAGCAGATGCTCTGTGGCGTGATAGACCTGGGCGGGCGGAATGTGTTGGGCATAGTCGGGGCGACCCGTCACCTGCCCGGCCAGCACCCCCAGCCGCCACGCATATTGGCCCATAGAAACGCTGCGCACCCTGGCCCCACCCAGGGACGCGGGCAGATCGTGGCCGCTATGGGCATTGTAAAAGAGCCCCAGATCCACCCGCTCCCCTTGCTGGCGCAGCAGATGGTCGGCCAACCGCTCGGTATAGCGGGCCAACCCGGCCCGCTGATGCACCGCCGGCCCCACATCCATCACAACGCTCACCCGCTCCATCACTCGCCCCTCGCCATTCGCCATTCGCCATTCGCCCCTTGCCCCTCGCTAAGCATGGCCCGCAAACGGCTCTCGATCATGGCCAAAGCCACCTTGTTATGTCCACCTTCCGGGATGATCACGTCGGCGTAGCGCTTGCTGGGTTCCACAAATTCCAGGTGCATGGGGCGCACGGTGGTCAAATATTGGTGGACCACCGAATCCTGGCTGCGCCCCCGCTCGTGGACATCCCGTTGCAGGCGGCGGATGAAGCGCAGATCCGAGTCCGTGTCCACAAAGATGCGCATGTCCATGAGGGTGCGCAGCTCTTTTTCCACGAAGATCAGGATGCCCTCCACCAAGATCACCGGGGCCGGATCCATGCGCACCGTCTCCGGGCTGCGGCTGTGGGTGGCAGAAGTCATAGCTTGGGATCTCCACGGACTGACCGGCCCGCAAAGCGCGCAGATGCTCGACCAGCAGCGGCGTGTCCAAGCTGTCCGGGTGATCGTAGTTCATCTTGGCCCGCTCGTCTGGACTCAGATGGCTGTTGTCAAAATAGTAGCTATCATGCTGGATGTAGGCGATGGGCGGGGTGCCCAGCCGTTCCAGAATGCGCCGACTGACTGTGGTTTTGCCGCTGCCGGAGCCGCCGGCCACGCCGATGATGGTTGGGGTCATGGTTGGTTGATTGTGGATTGGTTGATTGGTTGATTGATGTTGATTGGGCGATTGGGCGATTGTCGTCTCTTGGACGAGTCCGGTTTCGATACGGCCGGAAACTGCCCCGGCCTACTCAACCTACGTGTTTATGCCCTCATTCACAGACACGGCCAGGGCTTCGAGCGCGTCCGGGTCGTCGCTTTGCAGGATGAGCACGGTGCGATCCGTGGGCCAGGGGGCGATCTGGGCCACGAGGAAGCTGGGGCGGCGCAGAAAGCCTAGGCTGCCCACAAAAATCAGGGCCAGGGCGGGCCAAAAAAGCCACAGACCGGGCATGGAGCGCACAGCGACCGTCAGGCCGGGCATGGGCACAAAGGAGAGTTGAAGCTGTCCCCGGTCCAAGAAGATGCTGGACCCTTCGCTGCCCCGCAGCTCCAGCCGCTGCACGGGCGCGCCGGAGACCAGGCTGCTGCTGTCAAAAAGCTCCACCTGGAAGGCGGGTTGGGCCGGGGTGGGCGCCTGAGAGGGGGCAGGCAGCCGCACCAGGCGCAGGACATATTCCTGCTCCGGCAGGGTGACGGTCTCCTCGCTGCCGGGGCTGGGGAAGAGCAGGCCGACCTGCTGGGTCAGTTGGTTTTGCCCGGCCAGGGCCAGGGCTGGCCGGTTGCTGGCGATCAGCAGCCCCGGCGCACCGGCTTGGGTGGTCACCTGCACCGTGCCCAAGCGCACCCGCTGATCCGCGGTGGCTGGGGTGATGGCGAGCACCTGGCTCTGGGCCTCCCCGATCTGGACCCGAAATTCGGCTGGCGGGCGACCTTGGGGCAAAAGATAGGTGAGACTCAGCTCTTGCGAAGCATAGCGAAACGAATCTCCCGGCGTCAGGCTGGCAAGGTGGACGGTCCAGCCCAGGTTGACCACCAGCCAGAGGGCAACCAAGCCCACCAACAGGCCGACGCCCAGCAAGAGCCGCACCCAAGCCGACCGGGGGTTCGCCGTGGCCAAAATACGCCGCTCCGCCAGGCTGTCGCCGTCGCTTTGCAGGGCCACGGGGCCATCCGGGCCGGGGACGGTTGGGCTGTCCAGGGGGGAAAAAAGAAGTTGCCGGTGTTGAAAATGACCCGTCAGCCACGCTTCAACTTGATCCGCCACAGCCCCTGGGGGCAAGTCGACCGCCATCCGCCGTCCGCTGCTTCCCGTCAGCGCGGACGAAGAGAGGGCCTCACCGATCTGGGCGGGCAGGGCGGCGGTCGCCTGGGCCAGTTGGCGGAAGCGCAGGGCCTGCCTGGCCAAGTCCGCAGTGTGGAGAAGCAAAAGCAGGCCCAACCCGGCCAGCAAGAAGCGCAAAGGCAGGCTGTGCAAAAAGTCAAAGAGGCCCAGATCTCGCAGGGTGCCGCCAAGGGAGCCATAGTCGTTGGTGGTGGTCAAAAACCAGCGGGAGGCCCCCACCGGGTCCGTGGCCAACTGGCCGGGCAATTGGGGCAAAAAGGCCGCTGTGACCGAGAAGACCAGGGCCACGCCCCCCACCGCCAGCAGCACCCACGGGCGAGTCAAAAAGAACCAGATCCGACCGATCGGATCTGGACCTTTAACTGGCTCGGTTGGGGCGGACGATGTTGGGATCATGGGAATTGAAAATTGAAAATTGAGAATGGAAAATGTTGGCGTTTGACACGCTTTCCCCTCGCCATTTGCCCTTCGCCATTCGCTCTATTTGCTGTATCGTTGCTCGATGGCGGTGATTTTGGCGACCCGGCGGGCGTGGCGGTCGGCTCCCCAAGGGGTGGCGAGGAATTTGTCCACGATCTGCCGGGCCAGGTTGGGGCCGATCATGCCAGCGCCCAGGGTGAGGACGTTGGCGTAGTTGTGCTCTCGAGCGTTGGAGGCGGAGGCCAGGTCATAGCACAGGGCGGCGCGGATGCCGGGGACTTTGTTGGCGGCCATGGCGCTGCCGATGCCCGCCCCGTCCACCACAATGCCCGTGGCCGCGCTGCCGTCGGCCACGTGTCGGGCCACGGCGTAGGCGAAGTCGGGGTAGTCCACGGCCTCTTTGCTGTGGGTGCCCACGTCCAGCACCCGAAAACCCGCCTTGCGCAGATGGTCGGCCAACTCTTGCTTGAGGCCGAAGCCGCCGTGGTCTGCGCCGATGGCCACTGTCTGTTTCGGATCATTTCCGCCCTTGCCCGTGGCGGACTGGGAAGCTGTGACCGCCGAACTGCCCTCCACCACCAAGGTGACGTTGCGCTCCAAAGCCGCATCCCGGGCCAGGGGGGTGATGAGGGCGTCCGCGGCGACCCGCAAGGTGCTGCCCACGGGCAGCGCGTTGATGGCGGCCCCATCGATCACAGGCCGGGTCGTCTGGGCCACCTGGGCCTGTAACGCGGCCCGCACCAATTTCTCCACTTGCGCCCGTTCAACCATGCGGCTTCTCCCTCAATCCAAAATCAACAATCCAAAATCCTCACGGCCCCAATGCCGTGGGCATGCTCAAGACCGGCTCTAAATGGTCCACCACCCCAGCTTCGGTGAAGGGATAGAGCACCACCCAGGCCGTGCCGATGATCAGATCCTGGTTCAGCAGCCCCCAGCGGTGGCTGTCCTCGGAGTTGCCCCGGTTGTCCCCCAGCACATAGACCGTCCTCGGCTCCACCACAGTCAACGGGGCAGAGTAGTTGATGGGTTCCGTGCCGTAGGGTTCCTGCATCGGGGTGCCGTTGACATAGACTTGGCCGTCCCGCACCTCAACCGTGTCGCCGGGCAATCCGACGATGCGTTTGATAAAGTCCCGCTCCACGTCATTGGGATAGTGAAAGACCACCACATCCCCCCGGGCCGGCTCGTTGAGGACGTAGGCCAGCTTGTTGACCAGGAGGTATTCGCCATCCTGGAAGTTGGGCTGCATGGACTGGCCCTCGATCTTGTAGTTCTGCACCCCGGTGCGGATCAACATGAAGAGGATCACGGTCAACACCAGGGTTTCCAGCACCTCCCGCAGGAAGATCATCCCCATATTGGGGGAGGAACTGACCTCTGGGGCGGGGTCAACAGGCAAAACCGGCGCAGCCACCCCACGGGTGGAGGCCGGTTCCTCGTGTTCGATGATCGTGGGCGGTTCAAGCCCTGCGCCGGGGGTGAGATCCAGCAGATCGTCAAAGTACTCGTTCAAGCTGATTTGCCTCTGTAGGGGGTATCCATGTGCGTGACTTTTGGGATGATTGGGTTATCCCAAGTATCCCAATTGGGATACTTGGGATAGTTGGGTTTCCCAAATCCGTTGGTTATCCCAAATTTAACCCAAGTATCCCAAACTGTTTCCCAAGTAACCCAAATCTGTGTGCAATCTTCCTCGGCCCCCCGGCCCCCAATTCTGGGGGAGTCGCTGGACAGTTCCCCCCAAAGTTGGGGGGCTAGGGGGGCAGGCGACCCTATTTCAAAATATACCGGGTGCCCCGCTTGTCGCCGATCTTGAGCAGGTGCCCCTTGTTGACCAGATCCACCAGGTCCAGGCGCAGGCTTTCTGCCCCCACATACGGGCAGAGGGTCTGGTAATCACCGTTGCTGATGCTGCCGTTCTCGTGAATGTATTGCATGGCCTTGATCTGGCGCTCGTTCATGTCCAGATCCTGGGTTTGGCGGCCATAGGCCATGGCCTTCATGGGATCCCGATTGTTGGAGAGGATCACCTTGAAGCTATGGGGCTTGGCGTCAAAGGTGGGCGGCGGGCAGACCGTTGGCGGCCATTTCGGCGAACATGTGATCCACGCCCAGGCCCAACTCTTCGATATATTGCCACTGGAAGAGGCCGTTCACCAGGCGGGGATTGCGGCTGTAATGCTCATCCACGATGTTGTCCACGGTGATGTAGGCGGGCAACCCACCGGGGCTGGTGATCTCCAGGCGGTCATCGTACATGCGCACTTCGATGGCCCGCCCGGACAGTTTATAGTCCCGATGGCAGACCGCGTTGACCAGCACCTCACGCACCACGGAGGCGGGATATTCCAACTGTTCTTCCCGCTTCAGCCCCCGCACCACGGCGGATTTGTCCATCTCTTGCAGAATCACATCATAGGTGCGCCCGATGATCTTGGCCAAGGGGCCGCCGATCTCTTCCCGTCGCCCATAGCTGATGGCGCCAGCTTTGGTCATCGGCCACCTGCTCGTCGTCTTGAAATTGACAAAGACGCAGCGGCTGTGGGGCAAAAAGGCCTGGGGATTCTTGGCCAAAGAGCAGGATGCCGCTGACCGTGGGCGTGCCATCCGGGGTGATGGCAACGAATCTGTTGCAGCAGCTTCTCTTTGGAGATAACTTCCCGGGGATTGCGCTCCCCGGCGCTGCTCCAAGTAATACTCGATCAGATCGTCGTCCAAATCGCTGCGATCCGAACCGGGGACAAGCTCCGCTTCGTAGTCGCCGCTGACTTTGGTGGCGGCCAGGGCGTGGATCTCCGGGCCGGTCAGGGTGCGGTTCTCGCGTCCGCTGCGCACCACCACCCGGCCATCGTCCAGGGTGTGCAGCCGCTCGCTGCGCTCCACCCGCAGGATCACCACAATGCCCTCCGTCGTCTCCTCCTGGCTCCACTCGGCGACGATGGGCGGATTGCACAGGGTTTCCGCGGTCTGCAACGCGCCGGCCGCGTCCTCGTCCACCAGAATGTTGCCGGGCCGCCCCGTGGCATCGATCCCCAGCACCAAAGAGCCACCCTCGCTGTTGGCAAAAGCCACCAACATCTCGGCAATGGCGCTCGGGTCCGCATCGGCCACAAAGGCCAGACGCTGGCTGGGATTCTGTTGGAGAAGGGACTTCAAGTTTGGCATTGGATTTTCAGAGATTCAAAAAATAGGCCACGGATGAGACGGATTTAACGGATTAAAACGGATTTTAAAAAATCCGTTTTAATCCGTTAGATCCGTTCAATCTGTGTTCTATTCAGCCATTTCAACTTCTTCTTCTTCGATTTCTTCGACAGATTCGGTTTGTTCGGCAACTTGCGCCACGGGTGCGTCCTCGCCATCCGAATCGGGATGGGCTTCGTCTTCGCCTTCGACCTTGCGGTCCAGGTCTTCGTGGTTGAGGACAGCCAGGGCGGCGACGGTGTCCCCGTTGCCCAGGTTGACCAGGCGCACGCCCCGGGTGCTGCGCCCCATCTGGCTGATGTCCGCCACCTTCACCCGCAGCATGATGCCGCCGCTGGTGATCACGGTGATCTCGTCGTTCTCGTGGACCATGCGGGCGGAGATGATGGGGCCGGTCTCTTCCAGCCGGGTGTGATCCGTGGCCCACACGCCCTGGGTATAGCGTCCCTTGCGGGGATAGCCGCTCTCCGGCGTGCGCTTGCCCCAGCCGTTTTCGTGGACCACCAGCATGTCACAGCCGGGGATCACCACGTCAAAGCCGGTGACTTCGTCATCCCCCAACAGGCGGATGGCCCAGACGCCGGCGGCGGTGCGGCCCATTGCCCGCACTTGATCTTCCTCAAAGCGCAGGGACTTGCCCCGCCTGGTGACGATGATAAAGTCCTGGCCGCCCGTGGTGCTGAGGGCCCAATTCAGGCTGTCGTCGTCGTCCAGCCCCATGGCGATGACGCCGGTGGAGCGCACGTTGCTGAAGGCATTCACGGCCACCCGCTTGATGCGCCCCTTCTTGGTGAGCAGGGTGATGTACTCAGAATGCTCAAAATCGGGCACGGTGAGCATGGTGGTCACCGATTCGTCGGCTTGCAGGCTGAGCACGTTGGCAATATGCACCCCCTTGGAGGTGCGGCTGCCTTCGGGCAATTCAAAGACCCGGCTGGCGTAGACCCGGCCCTTGTCCGTGAAGAAGAGGATGTGGTCCAAGGTGCGGGCAAAGCGCAGATCCGCCACTTCGTCCTCGCCCCGGGTGGCCATGCCCTTCACCCCGCGCCCGCCTCGCCCCTGAGACTTGAAGGCCGAGGCAGCCGTGCGCTTGATGTAGGCACTGGCGCTGACGCTGATCAGCACATTTTCCTGCACAATCAGGTCTTCTTCGCTGAAGTCACCGCTGGCGTGGGGCACAATGGTGGTGCGCCGCTCGTCGCCAAACTTCTCCTTCAGCTCCAGGAGATCCTGGCGGATCAGGTCTCGGATTTTTTGAGGATGGGCCAGCAGATCCAGCAGATAGGCAATGCGGGCCTGGAGTTCTTGGTATTCATCTTCGATCTTCTGCCGTTCCAGGGCCGCCAGTCGACGCAGTTGCAGTTCCAAAATGGCCTGAGCCTGCACTTCGCTCAGGCCAAAGCGGGTCACGAGGTTGGTGCGGGCCTCTTCCGTGCTGTCGCTGGCGCGGATGGTGGCGATCACTTCGTCCAGGAATTCCAGGGCGATACGCAGCCCTTCCAGGATGTGCGCCCGTTCCCGCGCCTTGCTCAACTGGAACTGGGTGCGCCGGGTGATCACCTCGAAGCGGTGGTCCACATGGATGATCAAGCTCTTGCGCAGGCTGAGGGTCTGGGGTTCGCCGTTGACCAGGGCCAGGTTGTTGACGCCAAAGGTGCCCTGCAACGGGGTGTATTTGAAGAGCCGGTTCAGCTCTTTCTTGGGCGCGGCCCCCCGCTTCAACTCGATGACGACCCGCATGCCCTTGCGGTCGCTCTCGTCCCGCAGTCTCGGATCTGGTCCAGCTTGCCGCTGCGGGCCAGTTCGGCGATGCGCTCCAGCAGGGTGGTTTTGTTGAGCTGATAGGGGATCTCGGTGACGATGATGCGGAAGTTGCCGTTGCGCATCTCTTCGATGCGGGTGCGGGCGCGTACCAGGACACGTCCCCGGCCCGTGGCGAAGGCTTGACGCACGCCCTCGCTGCCCAAAATCAGCCCGCCCGTGGGGAAGTCTGGCCCCTTCATAAAGGTCATCAACTCGTCCAGCCCGATCTCGTCCTGGCGTTCCCAGTTGTCGATCAGGTAGATCATGGCGTCGGTCGACCTCGGTGAGGTTGTGGGGCGGGATGTTGGTGGCCATGCCCACGGCGATGCCGCTGGTGCCGTTGACCAGCATGTTGGGCAGCATGGCCGGCAGAACCAGGGGCTCTTTCAGGCTGTCGTCAAAGTTGGGGCCCCAATCGACCGTGTCCATGTCCAGGTCTTGGAGCAGCCCTTCGGCAATCTTGGAGAGCTTGGCCTCGGTATACCGCATGGCCGCCGGGCTGTCCCCGTCCACCGAGCCGAAGTTGCCCTGACCATCCACCAAAGGATAGCGCAGGCTGAATTCCTGGGCCATACGGGCCATGGCATCGTAGACCGCGGTGTCGCCGTGGGGGTGATACTTACCCAACACTTCACCGACGATACGGGCGCTCTTTTTGTAGGAGGAACCGGCCCGCAGCCCCAGGTCCGAATACATGGCGTACAAAATACGCCGATGGACGGGCTTCAACCCGTCTCGGGCGTCGGGCAAGGCCCGAGCCACGATCACGCTCATGGCGTATTCGAGATAGCTGGCCCGCATCTCGTCTTCAATCGAAATGGGGGCGATATGCCCGGCAAAATAGTCGATGCCGATCACCCCATCCGAGTTGACCGTTCCACCCCCCGCGGCGACCACGGGGGCGATTTCACTACTGATTCGCAGCGCCGTTCTCCGGCAGATCCTGCAATTCGCTGCTGTTATCCATGCACACAACTCCTGGTTTCTTGACCCTGTGAAAAGCTCAAAACAGAGGCCAAAATGGTCGAAAAACCCATTTCAGCACAGGTCCATAATCCCAAGAATTATACCTCATTTTGCCAAATACTCCCTAAAGGCAGGGGAATCGATTTGGAACGTATGTGCGAGGGGGGATGGGGATGCAGACCAGCGCCGGTTGAGTAGCCGCCGCCGAAATCTCCGCTGACCACTCAGCCACTGGCGGCGTATCGAAACCAGAGCGGGTTGACCCAAGTTCAGCCAACCCGCTCTGGTTTCGATACGCCCTGCTTCCTTGGGTCATGGGAGTGATTGGGTCAAGCCGGGCTACTCGAACCGGCGCTGGCCTCACCCTTGACCCGTCACCACCCCTTCACCCCTGCCTTTCATGCCCTCTCACCCCCGACACGCCAGCAGGCTGACCTGATCCATGTACGTCCGCGGCGGTGACGCCGCTGCCGTCGTTGTACGTGTTGAGGTACAGCACCACCGTGCTGCCCTGGCGGGCGGTGAGGTCGTAGCGCTTGGCGGTCCATTGACCGTCCCCGGCCCCGGTGACGCGTTCCAGCCGGGCCAGGTAGCCGTAGCTTGTGTTCAGCAGCAGGGCCTCCCGATAGTCGCCGCTGTCCCCGCCCAGGCCCCGCTGCCACAGGGTCAGGGTGACCGAACGCATGCCCGATGGGATGGCGAGGGTCTGGAAGGCGGTGGAGTAGCTGACCTGGTTGGCGGACCCAGCGGGGATGCCGGCGAACAGGGCGCGTTGGCCCGCGTAGGCCAGGGCCGGATCCGTGGTGTAACCGGCCCGGTTGGGCGTGGCCCCAAAGCTCCAGCCCGTGTTGGCCTCAAAGCCGCCGTTGACGATCAACTCTTGGCAGGTCGGGTTCGTCGTCGCCGTGGGGGTCGGGGTTGGCGTCGGCGTGAAGTCGGCGTGGGTGTCGGCGTGGGAGACGGCACGGCGGTGGCCGTTGCGCCCACCGTTCGGGTCGGTGTGGACGTGTGGGTCGGCATGGGCGTGGCCGTGCCCTCATTTGACCCAAACCAGCGGGCAAAGATTGAGGGCAAAAAGACCCGCCCGACGGGCTCTGGATACGCCGTGGGCGTCACCGTGGGGGTGGCCGTCGCCGCCAGGGTGGGGGTGAAGCGTGGGCGTCTCCGTGGGACCGGGATAGCTCGCTGGCGTATTCGTGTTCGTGGGGGTGGGCGTGTTGATTGGTTGATTGGTTGATTCGGCGGTCGGCGTGGCCGTCGGGGTATTCGTCGGTGTGTCCGTGGGGGTAGACGAGGGCGTGGCCGATGGGGTTGGCGTATGCGGACGGCGTGGCGGTGGGGTGCGAAGGGGTGGCGGACGGTGTCGGCGTCCATGTGGCCGTGGCCGGGGAGGTCGCCGTGGCCGTCGGCGTGGCCGTGACGCCCACGCACGCCACCAACGAAACCTGGTCCACATAGTTCACCATGGCCGGGGCGCTGCCGTTGTTGAAGACGTTGAAATAGACCACAACCGTCTTGCCCCGCTCGCCCATCAGGTCGAACTGGCGGGCCTGCCATTGATCCGTCCCCGGCACGGTGGACCGTTCCAGGGTGCGCAGGAAGCTGAGGTTGTCGTTGAGCAGCAGGATCTCCCGATAGTCGGTGCCGTCCGCGCTGGGGCCGGGGCGCTGCCAAAAGCTGAGAGAAACACTGGTCGCCCCGGCGGGGATGGTGCACCCGCTGATAGGCCGAGGAGTGGCTGTAGGCCGTGCTGGCCGAATCCGCCGTGCCCATGCGCAAGGCCCGGCTGCCGGCCAGGACCGGGCTGGTGACGGTCCCCGCCTGCAAGGGCGTGGGGCCAAAGCTCCAGCCGTCGGCGGTCTCGAAGCCGCCGTTGAGGATCAGCTCCGTGCAGCCGGGTTGGGGCGTGGCCGTGGGGGTCGGTGTGTTGGTGGGTTGGCTGGTTGGGGTGGCCGTGGGCGGCACGGTCGGCGTGGGCGTCGGCCCGGTGAAGGCCCCGGCCTGCTCGGCCAGGACGGCCAGGGCCACCTTGGCGTGGCGCACCACATAGCTCAGATCCACCCGGCTGAGGGTGTCCCCGGTGTTGTGATACCAGGGGTTGCGGTCGTTGGGGATGGCGTCCACAAAGAAGTTTTCGATGGCCAAAAAGGCCGGGAAGCCGTTGTCCCAAAAGGGCGAATGGTCGGAAAAGCGGCTGGCCGAGGTGGACTTGCGCTCGATCACCAACTGTTGATTATAGGCGGCGTTGGCCGACATGAACAGGGTGCCCAGATCGTTGGACCCCTGGCCCGTCCCCGTGTGGATCTCCATCACCCGGTCGCCGTTGCCGTCCCAGCCGATCATGTCCAGATCGATATAGCCCATCACCTGGGCCCCGGCCAAGGCCAGGGAGCGGGCATAGGATTTGCTGCCCCACTGCCCCTGCTCCTCGCCGGAAAAGTGGACAAAGCGCACGGTGTCGCCGAACTGTACGTTGCGCAAAATGTCCGCAATCACCAAGGTGGCCGCGGTGCCGGAGCCGTTGTCGTCCGCCCCTGGCGCGCTGTTGTACGGGTCCTGCGAAATGCTGTCGAAGTGGCCGCCCACCAGCCAGATCCGCTCCGGATGGGTGGTGCCGGGGATCTCGGCGATGATGTTGCGCCCGGAATAGCTGCCATAGGTCCAGTCGTCGTAGCGCACGGCCATGCCCCGCTGCTCGTAAAATTGATAGAGATAGCGCTCGGCGTCCCGGATGCGGGTGGCGAAGGTATAGCGGCTGTTGAGGGTGATGGCCGTGCCATAGATGTTGACCGGGCGCACGCCGCTGAGGTCACCGATCAGGGTTGAGATCTGGGTGCTGCTCACCTGATCCAGCAGGGTTGTCACAAATGGATTTGTTTGAAGGACGGCCGATCGGGTTGGGGAACGGGCTGGGTCATAGGCAGCCATCGGGGCCAGGAAGTCGGGGGCGAGGAGGGAGAGGTGCAGATCTTGGGCGGCGGCTGCGTCAACGAAGGCGCGCTCTTGGTGGCTCTCCATCGCGATCAGGGCCTCGACCTTATCCGCCCAAAGTACACGGCCCATGGTTGCCAGGGAGGTGCTCTTGGCCTCCCGGTCGTCCGCCGCGTTGGCTTCCTGTAGATCGACAAAGTAGTAGACCTGCCCGGCTGTTCTTTGATCCAAAAGCTGGACGGCAAAGCCAGCATCGGCCAATTTGACCAGATCGTCCGGGCTGCCGCTGGCGATGAAGCGGGGCTGGTCGCCGGAAAGCCGGGCGTGGGGATGGGCCAGGGCAAACAGCTCATCGGCCCGCTCCGGCGGCGCGCTGACCAGGAAGAGGGTGGGGCCAAAGGCGTTTTGGGTCGGCGCGGCCTGGGCGACGGGCGCGGACGCGTGGTTCATCCACAGACCGGCGGCGGTGAAGAGGATCAATAGGCCAATGATGAAGCGCTGGGGCCAGCGGGCGGGTTGCGGGGTCATGGTGTCTGTCTCCTGGAATCGGGCGGTTGGGGCAAAAGGGTCACACAGGATCAAGACGTGGGAAGGCCGGAAAAGGACGCGAGGTAAATATGCAGGATTGGACAAGCGCCTGGGGATGGCTTATGCTATTTTCAAGCGGTATTCAATCCAATTTCACACCAAAGGAGCGCACAATGGCTATTGAAAACAGACGACTGGGCAAGCACGGCGTCCTGGTCAGCAACATCTGCTTGGGGACCATGAATTTTGGCTGGCACACCACGGAGGCGGAGAGCTTCGCCATCATGGATCGGGCCCTGGAGTTGGGGATCAACTTCTTCGACACGGCGGATGTCTACGGCTGGTCCGTGGAGCACGGGCACACGGAGGAGATCATCGGCAAGCTGGTTTGCCCAGGGCGGCGGGCGGCGGGATGCGGTGGTGCTGGCCACCAAGGTCTACAACCCGGTCAGCCGCAAGGCCAACCTGCCGGAGGTCAACTCGGACGGGCGCAGCTTGTCGGCCTACAAGATCCGCAAGCATTGCGAAGGCAGTCTGAAGCGCTTGCAGACCGACTGGATCGACCTGTACCAGATGCACCACATCGACCGGGACTGCCCGTGGGACGAGACCTGGCAGGCCTTTGACAACCTGGGCAAGCAGGGCAAGATCGTCTACGTCGGCTCCAGCAACTTCGCCGGCTGGGACATCGCCACGGCCTGCCAGGAGGCGTCCAAGCGCGACATGATGGGACTGGTCAGCGAGCAGAGCATCTATCACCTGGACAACCGCATGGTGGAGCTGGAAGTGATCCCCGCCTGCCGTCACTACGGCCTGGGGCTGATCCCGTGGAGTCCGCTGGGCGGCGGTTTGCTGGGCGGCGTGCTGGAGAAGATGGCCGCTGGCCGACGCAGCACCAAGGAATTTGAAGCCCAAGTCGAGGCCAAGCGGGACAAGATTCGAACGCTATGAGGATCTGTGCCGGGAGATCGGCCAGGCCCCGGGCGAGGTGGCCCTGGCCTGGCTGCTCCACAACCCGGTGGTCACCGCCCCCATCATCGGACCCCGCACCATGGAGCAGCTGGAGAGCGCCGTGCGGGCCACGGAGATCAAGCTGGACGCCGAGACCCTGGCCAAGCTGGACGAGATCTTCCCCGGCCCCGGCGGCGAAGCGCCCAAGGCGTATGCGTGGTAGGGTGAAATGGAACGCGGATCGACGCTGATTTGGCGGATAAAAACGGATAAACGACCAAAAATCCGTGCGAATCCGTTCAATCCGCGTCATCCGCGTTCATTTGAGACGTGCCGGATCACCCATGCCATTTGTGCCCAGCATGAGAGTATGCGAAAATGGGACGTGTCGCCCATGTGGGCGACACGGGCAAAGAAGTTCGACTTTTTTCAAAAAGTCGAACTTCTGGTCATCTCCCCCAATTTGAAACAGCACCCGATTTGGAAGCCAGTTTAATGTCAGAACGAATTCGAGACTATTTGATTGTGGTCGGCCACCTGTGGATCGGCGACGAGTGCCGGGATGCCTTTTTCGAGAACCCCAGCAGCGTCCTCATCGGCTTCAAGCTGACCCAGGACGAGAAGGAACGGCTGCATACCCTCACGGAAGCCTCGTTTTCGTCCATGGAACTGTTGGTTGAGGCCACCGGGCTGCACTACGACGATCTGCGGGAGGCCATCGACCATCCCCGCGCCCGTATGCGCCACCTGATTACCCGCAAACGATAGGAAGGCGTGAAGCGTGTTGCGTGAAGCGTGTTGCGGAACGTGTTGCGTGAAACGTGAAAGACGTCAACAACACGCCTCACGTCACGTTCACGTTTCACGTTTCACCTACCAGCAAGGAGTGTGATTCTTTTGGCAAAAAATGAGTCCAGCAACGTTGAATTACGGTCTTATGTCTTTTTGGATAGTTTGCAGCCCCAGCACGCTGCCTTTTTGGGGACCGTGGCCCAGGGCTTTCTGCCCCTGGCCTACGACGCCAGCCTGTGGATCGAGATCGCACCGGGCATCGAGATCAACCGGCTGACGGACATCGCCATCAAGGCCACCTCTGTGCGGCCGGGCATGCAGGTGGTGGAGCGGCAGTATGGCCTGCTGGAGATCCACAGCGAGGATCAGGGAGAAGTGCGGGCCGCTGGGCAGGCCATTTTGGACGCCCTGGGGCTGAAGGAAGAGGACCGCATCAAGCCCCAAATTGTGAGCAGCCAGATCATCCGCAACGTGGATGGCTTGCAGGTGCAGTTGATCAACCGCATGCGCCACGGCCACATGCTGATCCCCGGCCAGACCCTCTATGTGATGGAAGTGGCCCCGGCGGCCTATGCTGCCCTGGCCGCCAACGAAGCCGAGAAAGCCGCCCATGTCAACATCCTGGAAGTGCGGGCCGTCGGCAGCTTTGGCCGCATCTACCTGGGCGGCGAAGAGCAGGACATCATGGCCGGCTATGGCGCGGCGGTGGCGGCGATTGAAGGGTTGGCCGGACGCGCGGGATAGACGGATTTTGGATTTTAGATTTGTTGCGAACTGTGAGTGCTGCGTGACCTGCACAATACTCGATACACGATACACGATTTAGCTAAAGGAGCCAGACAATGAATGAAGCTTTAGGCATGATTGAAACCCGTGGCTTTGCGGCCATGGTTGAAGCCAGCGACGCCATGGTGAAGGCCGCCAGGGTGGAGTTGGTGGGCTATGAGAAGACCGGCGGCGGCTATGTGACCGCCATCGTGCGGGGTGATGTGGCCGCGGTGAAGGCGGCTGTCGAAGCCGGCGTGCGCGGCGCAGAGAAGGTAGGCCAGGTGGTCAGCGTCCATGTGATCCCCCGTCCCCATGCCAATGTCGATCAGATTCTGCCCTTGGGCCATAAGGATGCAACGGAGTAATCCCCATGAATAATCTTTGGCGCGAACTACCCACGGGCCCCGATGCCCCCAATTCTATCTATGCCATTGTGGAAATCCCCCGTGGCAGCCGCAACAAATACGAATATCACAAAGAACAGGGCGTGATCTTCCTGGATCGGGTGCTCTATTCCTCCCTGCACTACCCCGGCGACTATGGGCTGATCCCCCGCACCTTCTGCGATGACGGCGACCCGTTGGATGTGATGATCATGATCAAGGAAGCCACCTTCCCCGGTTGCGTGATCAAGGTGCGACCCATCGGTCTCTTCCGCATGAATGATCGGGGCCAGGAAGATGTTAAGATTCTGGCTGTGCCCGCCAACGACCCCATCCACCGGGACTACTACGACATCACGGACATCCCCCAGCACTATTTGGAGGAGATCCGCCACTTCTTCCAGGTCTACAAAGATCTAGAGGGCAGTTCTGTGGAAGTCAAGGGCTGGGAAAATGCCGACGCCGCCCGGGCCGAGATCATCGCCTCCCAAAAGGCCTATGAAGATCGCTTCGGCTTCAAGTCGATCTAGCTCGATGTCCGTTGGGGCGTGAGGTCGAAGAATCGCCCAATCGCCAAGCAACAAATCAACAGATCAACAAACCAAGCGACTCAACCAACTATGCAAGAAATTCTTCCCGGCCTGTGGGATATCGACGAAATTGGCAACATGGTCCACGTCTATCTGTGGCAATGGGGCCCCACGAACTTGACGCTGATCGACTGCGGTATGCCCGGCGACGAGGTCAAGATTCTGGCCGCTCTGCGCGCCAACGGCTTTGACCCGGCCCACATCCGCCGCATCATCATCACCCACGCGGATGTGGACCACATGGGCAGCCTCAAAGTGCTGAAACAGACGGTCAAGGCGCCCGTGGCCTGCCACAGCGTGGAAAAGGATTGGATGGAGCATCCTCGCAAGCGTACGCCGGCCAAGACGCCGGCGGGCTACGCCATCCGCCCGATCTTTGCGTTGGTCGGCCTCATCCCCAAATTCCGAGTGGCCCCTGTGCGCCCGGATCTGCTGATGGTGGACGGACAGGCGTTGACCCAAGAGGGCTTCACGGTGATCCACACCCCCGGCCACACCCCCGGCCACATCTCTCTGCTCCACAAAGAGAAGCGATTCCTGATCGTCGGCGATGCCCTGGCCAACCGCAACGACAAACTGGGCGGCCCCTCGGTCCTCTTCACCCCGGACCCCTACAACGCCCAGCGCAGCATCTGGAAGCTGGGCAAGCGGTACGCCAACGATATCGACGCCGCGGTCTTCGGCCACGGCGTCCCCATCCTCAGCGGCGCGGGGGAACGCATCAAGCAGTATGCGGCGGAAATCTATCGAAACAAATGAGAATTGAAAATTGAAAATTGAAGAAGGTTTAATGAGTGGACGGCCAGTTGCCACAACATTAAAATTTTCGATTCTCAATTTTCAATTCTCAATTCTCCGTTTTGAATTGAGGAGCTCCCATGAAAATCGGTAAAATTGTCGGCACATTGGTGGCCAGCCAGAAAGACGCCTCGTTGGATGGGCTGCGCTTTCAGGTGCTGAAGAATGTCAGCGTGGACGGCACGGTCAAGGATGACTATGTGGTGGCCGTGGATGCCGTGGGCGCGGGCGTGGGCGAATACGTGCTCTACGCCGGTGGCTCCAGCGCCCGCCAGACCACAGTCACGGACAAACGCCCGGTGGACGCGGTGATCATGGCCATCGTCGACACCTGGGAGGTGGGCGGCGAAGTGAAGTACGACAATGCAAATGACAATGACAATGCACAATGGCGGACGAGTTGGTAGAAGGGATTTATGGCGAAGATTGACGACGGCCAAATTGAGGCGATCCGCCGCCGGGTGATGCAGGAGATCGGGGCTGACGCCCAATCCCCAATCCCCAGTCCCCAACCCCTGGCCTCCACCCGCGCCCCGCACCTGAGCTACGTGGGCCGAGAAGGACGCAGCGCTGGGTCCACGCCCCGGGGCGGTGATTGGGGGATTTACCCGGACATCGACGGCGCGGTGGCCGCGGCCAAGGTCGCCTTTTTGGCCCTGGACAAGATGACCCTCCAGACCCGGCACAATTTGGTGGCGGCCATGCGGGAAACCGCCCGCCGCCACGCCCGGGAATTGGGCGAAATGGCCGCGTCCGAGACAGGCATGGGCCGCCCGGAGGACAAGGAAAAGAAGAATCTGCTGGTGGCCGACAAGACCCCCGGCCCGGAAATCCTCACCCCGGACGCCCAGAGCGGCGACCACGGGCTGATGCTCCTGGAGCGCGCCCCCTATCGGCGTCTTCTGCGCCATCACCCCCAGCACCAACCCCACGTCCAGCATCATCAACAACGCCATCGGTCTGGTCAGCGCCGGGAACGCCACGGTTTTTGCCGTGCATCCGGGGGCCAACCAGGTCTGCAACTACACCATCCAACTGCTCAACCGGGCCATCGTCGGCGCGGGCGGGCCGCCGGATCTGCTCACCGCGGGCAAAGAGGCCACCATCGCCGGGGCCCAGGCCCTCATGCGCCATCCGGGCATCCGCATTTTGTTGGTGACCGGCGGGCCGGGGGTGGTGAAGGAGGCAATGGGCAGCGGCAAGCGGGCCATCTGCGCCGGGCCGGGCAACCCGCCCGTGGTGGTGGACGAGTCCGCGGACATCGCCCTGGCCGGCCGCCAGATCGTCTTTGGGGCCAGCTTCGACAACAACGTGATCTGCGTGGACGAGAAGGAAGTCTTTGTGGTGGATCGGGTGGCGGATCAGCTTTTGGCCGCCATGCAGGCCAACCAGGCCATGCTCCTGCCCAAGTACAAATTGGCCCAACTGGAACAGGTGATCTTCGACAAAGTGGGCGCGCCGGGCGAGCACGGGGTGATCAACAAGAAGTGGGTGGGCAAATACCCCTGGCAGATCCTGCGGGAGATCGGCATCACCGCCGGGCCGGAGCTGCGCCTGATTGTGGCCGACGTGCCCCAGGAGCATCCCCTGGTGTGGACCGAGCAGCTCATGCCCGTCCTGCCCGTGGTGCGGGTGCCCAATGCGGATGCGGCCATCGATCTGGCCATCGCCGCGGAGCATGGCTTTGGCCACACGGCCAGCATGTTCAGCCGCAACATCGACAACCTCAGCCGCATGGCCCGGGAGGTCAACTGCTCCATCTTCGTCAAAAACGGCCCCAATCT
The DNA here is from genome assembly GCA_963704975.1 of uncultured Chloroflexia bacterium. GTDB lineage: Bacteria > Chloroflexota > Anaerolineae > Caldilineales > Caldilineaceae > JAGNDO01. The sequence goes on from CAVPIK010000001.1 coordinate 27,742, forward strand.
GGCCGGTCTGGGCTACGGCGGCGAGGGCTACACCAGCTTCTCCATCGCCAGCCCCACGGGCGAAGGGCTGACCAACGCCCTGACTTTTTCACGGTTGCGCCGGTGTACGATGGTGGATCATTTTAGGATTGTTTGAGTGGAAATCCTTCGAGCTTTTTTGACAACTACGACTGGCACGCGGACGAACTCGAACCGGGGATCTGGCGCAGCAGCTTTGCCACGGATGCCGGGGGCGAGTTCGATCTTTTTGTGATGGCCGGGGAGGAGTGGGTGCATTTTGCCGTCAGCCCCTTCACCCCCCGCCCGGTGGATGCCTGCCGGGGGCGGCTGTTCGAGGCGTTGCTGATCCTCAACCAGCAGATGCGTCTGGCCCACTTCGGTCTGGACGGGGACGGGGATGTGAATTTGCTGCTGGAACTGCCCACCATCGGCTTCGATTTTGCCCAGTTTGAGTTGGCCCTGGACACCTTGGGCCACTACACCGAAGAGTTGGGCGGCGAGTTGGCTCGACTGGCCACGGATGCCAGGGTATCATTCGGCGAAGGTGATGAGGAACGAGAATTGAGGGCTGAGGACTGAGGATCGTGGACGGAGTAGATGTAACAAGCGTCGGTACCCCCGCATCTTAACCCACGCAACACGTTTCACGTTTCACGCAACTCAAATCTCGCAACTCGCAACTCAACAGAATCGAGCCATACCCATGACCAACTCAGACACCATCCGCATCTACAGCACCACCTGGTGCCCGGACTGCAAACGCGCCAAGAAATTTCTCAACGAGCAGCGCATCCCCTACACGAACATTGACATCGAAAAAGACTCGGCGGGCATGGACCTGGTGATCCAGGTCAACAACGGCAGCCGCAGCGTGCCCACCATCATCTTCCCCGACGGGGAGCATCATGGTCGAGCCGTCCAACGCCAAGCTGGCGGAGAAGTTGGGGCTGCACACCCAGGCCCAGCGCACCTTTTACGATGTGATCATCGTGGGCAGCGGCCCGGCCGGGCTGACCGCCGCCCTCTATTTGGGCCGGGAAAACCAGGATGTGCTGGTGATCGAGCGCTCCGGCGTGGGCGGCCAGGCCGGCATCACCGAGCGGCTGGACAACTTCCCCGGCTTCGACGAAGGCATCCCCGGCGCGGAGTTTGCCGACCGCCTGGGCCGCCAAGCCCAGCGCTTCGGTGCGGAGATCCTGCAAGCCCAGGAGGTCACGTCCATCAGCCGGGATGGCCAGAACATGCAGGTCACCACGGGGGATGGGGTCAGCTACGGCGCCCACGCCGTGCTGCTGACCACGGGTGCCCGCTATCGCCGTCTGGGCGTCCCCGGCGAGGAGAGCCTGATCGGGGTCAATGTGCATTTCTGCGCCACGTGCGACGGGGCTTTTTACAAAGACAAAAAGGTGCTGGTGGTGGGCGGCGGCAACAGCGGCTTCGAGGAAGGGCTATTCCTGACCAAGTTTGCCCGCCAGGTGGACATTGTCGAGTTCCTGCCCCAGGTCAAGGCCAGCCAGATCTTGCAGGAGAAGGTGGCCAGCCATCCCCGCATGAGCGTCACCGTCAACCATGCGGTGAAGGAATTGCTGGGCGACGGCCAGTTGGACGGCGCGGTGATCGTGGATCGGGCGACGGGCGAGGAAAAAGTGCTGGACCCCGACGGCATCTTCGTCTTCATCGGCCTCACCCCCAACAGCCAGTTGGCCGACGGGCTGGCCGAGATCGACCGGGCTGGCTTCATCGTCACCGACAAAACATTGATGACCACCATGCCCGGTCTCTTCGCCGCCGGGGATGTGCGGGCAGACTCGACCAAACAGGCCGCGTCCGCGGCCGGTGAAGGGGCCACCGTGGCTCTGATGATCCGCCAATATCTGCAAGAATTAGGATAACCCTATGGCTCAGGCCGCCCCGACCCCCAACCCCATTCTGTCCGCCCCCGCCCTGGCCCTGCTGGAGTTCGACAGCATCGCCGCCGGCATTGTGGCCGCGGACGAGATGGCCAAGAAAGCGCCCTTGGACCGGTTGGTGGTGGGAACAGTACAACCCGGCCGGTTGTTGGTCCTCCTAGCCGGGGAGGTGGCTTCTGTGGAAGAGTGCCTTGGGGCAGGGCGAGCCGCAAGCAGCGGCGCGTTGATGGACGAAGTTTATCTGCCGGGGGTTCACGCCCAGGTTGTGGCCGCTCTGGCCGGGGCGCGCCAACTGCCTTTGGAAGATGCCCTGGGCATGGTGGAGACCCTCACCGCGGCCAGCGCCATCCACGCCGCGGACGCCGGGCTGAAGGGGGCGGATGTGCGCCTGCTGGAACTACGCCTGAGCGACGGCCTGGGCGGCAAAGGTCTCTGCTTCTTCACCGGTACGCTGACGGATGTGGAGACCGCCGTGGAGATCAGCAGCGCAGCGGTCACATCCGGGCGGTTGGTCCATGCGGCGGTCATCACCCGGCTCAGTCCGGAGTTGGCCGAAGGGCTGGGGTTGGGGACGAGGTTTTTTTAGAAGACAAAAGCAAAAATAGCATAACCCGACAAAAGTCGACGAAAACAAATCGCTTACGTGATAGGATATTCCTGTCACGTAAGCGATTTGCTTTGCAGGGTAGTTGACTCGGTTACTCTGGTGGCACCTTCAAGAAGCACTGAATATCTAATGAGCCAAAAGAGAACGAGGAGATCCCTGTATGACGAAGTTTTTCAACAAATGGACACGCATATTTCACCGCTGGATAGCACTGCCAACAATTATTTTGATCCCGATTGCCGTGATTACCAAATTCACCGGGGACGCAGCAGAGCATCTGCCCCCGCAATTGGAGCAATTTCAGTCGATCTTGATGTTGCTCCTGGCCATCAGCGGGGCATATCTCTACCTGATTCCGTATATCGCCAAACAACAGCGCAACCGCCGCCAAAAAGCCAAGGTTGCCGCCCAAGAATCTGCCATTCACGCCGAGGCGTGATGGCCTAACAAGGAGATCCAAACCATGCAATCAAAACTCACAAAAGCTGCCGCCATCGTGGCGTTTATTATCGGAGCCATGGCGATCGTCGCCGGAGGTCAAATTGTTTTGGGTGGGGTCAAGGATTACTACGTGATCGACTGGCTCCCGATCTACAACCTCGCCGCCGGGCTGATTTCCGCCTTATTCACGTCGATTGTGATTTGGAAAGGCTGCAAGATCGCCATGCCCGCGGCCATAGCCACATTGGCCAGCCACATGACGGTCTTTCTGGTTTTGCTGACCGCCTACAGCGATGTGGTCGCCCCAGACAGCATCGTGGCGATGACCGTCAGGATCACTGCCTGGCTGATCGTCCTGAGCCTGATGGTTGTTGCGGCCCGCAAGGGCAAACAGGTGCTCAGCGCTGGTTCGGCGTGAGCGGTCATAGCTGACAGATCATAACGCGGTCAGAAGCTCGTAACAGGCAATTGCCCCAAATGAATGGTGACACTGGCACATACTTCCCAGTGGATTGGCCTGCGCAGACTATCTGCGCAGGCCAATCTCTTTGGCAAGCCAAATCCAGGGTGGTATGATCCGGTTGGACTTGTCAACCTTGTTGTTATCCAACCCCAAACCCACTGCAAAGGGAGTGCCACCCCATGACCGATTTCTCCACCTTTGACGCCTACATCGACACCCACACCGACCGCTTTCATCCAGCGCCTGCGGGATCTCGTGCGCATCCCCAGCGTGTCGGCCCAGGGCGGCCCGGCCATGCGCCAGGCCGCGGACGCGGTGCTGGCCCTCTGCCTCTCCCTGGGCTACGACGCCCGCCAGGTGGAGGTGACCCCCGGCCAGCCCCCCTTCATCATCGCCGAGATGGGGCCGAAAGATGCCGCCCGCACCTTGATGATCTACAACCATTACGACGTGCAGCCCCCGGAACCCCTGGATCTGTGGACCGTGCCCCCCTTTGATGTCACCGAGCGGGACGGGCTGCTGCTGGGCCGGGGCGTGGCGGACAACAAGGGCAACCTCACCCTGCGCCTCAGCGCCATCGAGGCCTATCGGGCGACCATCGGCGAACTGCCCCTGCGGGTGATCTTTGTGATCGAGGGCGAAGAGGAGATGGGCAGCCCCCAGATCGCCGCCTTCAGCCAGCAACAGGCCGAGTTGCTGCGCACCTGCGACGGCTGTTGGTGGGAGGCCGGGGGCGTCAACGAGCAGGGGCAAAATTCTATCACAATGGGGCTGAAGGGGCTGGTGGCCTTGGAGTTTCACGCCAAGGTGATGGAGCGGGACAGCCATTCGGCCAACGGCGGCATCCTCCCCAACGCCATCTGGCGGCTGATGGAGGCCCTGGCCACCCTGCGTCAGCCCGACGGCAGCCTGACCATCGACGGGCTGAACGAGCATCTGGCCCCCCTCAACCCCAAGGATCTGGCCATCATCGCCGAGTCCGAGTGGAGCGAGGAACCGTTGCTGGCCCGCATGGGCATCCAACAGCTTTTGGGCGGGCGCAAGGGCAAAGAGGCGGAGATCCAACTGGTCCTGCGCCCGTGCATGAGCCTCAACGGCATCATCGGCGGCTACACCGGGGCCGGGGGCAAGACGGTCATCCCCAGCCGAAGCCACGGTCAAGAGCGACATCCGCCTGGTGCCCAACCTGACCCCGGAGCTGGTCTTTGATCTGGTCAAGGCCCACCTGGCCCGCCGGGGCTTTGACGACATCACCGTCACCGAGAGCGAGGCCGGGCTGCGTCCGTCCAAGACCGATCCCGGCGCGCCGATTGTGGTGGCGGCCCAAGCCGCCATCCTGGCCGCCACGGGCAAGCCCGCGGAGCTGGTCCCCAACATGTCGGGCAGCGGCCCCATGTACGATCTGTGCGACATCCACGGCATCGACACCATCGGCGTGGGCGCCGGCAACCCGGACAGCCGCGCCCACGCCCCGGACGAAAACATGCGCCGGGCCGATTTTGTGATGGGGATGAAGATTGCGGGACGGTTTTTGGCGGAGTTTGCGGGGTAGGGAGAGAGGGAGACAAGGAGACAAGGAGACAGGGGAGACAATCGAGATTCGTCTCCTTGTCTCCCCTTCTCCCTGTCTCACAACAGCGTGGCGATGTCCGGGCTGCCGGCGTCCTGGTAGAGGATCAGGGGGTCCAGGCGGGTGATGCCGAGCAGGTTGTCGAAGTGGCGGTCGGCGGTAGAGGATCTACTGGAATGCCCTGTTCCTGCATGACTGCCGATGATGACACAATCCCTGGCCTGCATCCCCCGCGGATGAATGCGGGTCATAGTTGCGCTCGGTGAGGCGCATGGTTGGTCGCTGATCGGATGTGTCACAGGATAACGACAGACCGCTGAATCGTGAGCCACAACCTGCAATCCCATGTCTGAATCTGCCCCAGAGCCACATACCGATGCAGGATCTCCTGAAGAGACTCTGCATCGGTTGATCCCGCTTGCCAGCGATCCATCACCAACTCCGACATCACCCAAATACAGGCATCCTTGTAGGGATGATCAACCCCGGCCGCATACATGGGCACATTGACATCCACAAATACTCGCATCACAGAGCGTCTCCGGGTGCAATGATCGGCCAGCCGATCATCCGTGATGACGGCCTGCACGATCTCCTCCTCCAACTCCTCCCAGTCGGGCATGACCTCGCCCCGTGCTTCGGCCTCCTGGCCCATTGCGTAAAGACCACGCAGGGCCGCCATGCGCCGGGCCTTGACGGCGTCGGCCACGTAATAGACCTGCACGGCCTCTCGGATCAGCCCAGAGACGGTGGTTTCCCGTTCCTCCGCCAAGTCTTGAAGTAGCTCAAATTGCTCGTCGTCCAAGACAGCTTGCACTCGATGTTTGTAAATAGCCATTTTTCGCTCCTTGCAGACAATAAAATTTCATACTACCAGCCTAATACTACCAACAGTATACTATCGTTTTTTGGCAAAATCAACCGGCGAACGAAGATCCGCCAGCACCAACCGATCCGTGGGGAAGGCCAAGCGGTTCAGGCAAGGCATCCAACGCAAAAAAGGCGACCTGATCCAGATCATCCCCGGCGCGGGGGTACCGGCGATGATTTCGCCAAAGAACCAGATGCCCACGGTGTGCTGGCGGGGGTTGTGGACGTTGGAATGCACCGCGGCCACCGCCCCCAATTCCACGGTCAGCCCGGTCTCTTCGCCAAACTCCCGGATGGCCGCGGCCCGCACTTCTTCGTCCCACTCCACATGGCCGCAGGGGATGCACCAGTGGCCGGGATAGGAGCTGTCCGGACTGCGCCGCCCCAGCAGGATGCGCCCGTGATCGTCCTGCACAATCACGGCCACGCCCACGGTGGGGTTGAGGTAATGGATGAATCCACACGCCGGGCAGACCGGCCGCATCCGCCCGCCCCGCTCGGCTTGGATCAACGGCGTGGCGCAGTGGGGACAGAACTGAAATGGCCTTGGCAATGACATTGGCTAATTCCTTTCAAGACAAAGAGTTGGTCCGCCTCTGAGGCTGTGATAAACTGTCAAGCTATCAATTGCCCGACACGAACAGGACCGAAGGACAAAAACCCATGAATATTGCACCCAGAAACGTACCGGAAATTGCCGGTGAATACAAATTGATCGACTCCGGCAACGAGATGAAGCTGGAAGAGATCGGCAAATATCGCATCGTGCGCCCAGCACCCCAGGCCGTGTGGTCGCCCCGCTTGCCCGATTCCGACTGGAGCAGCGCCGACGCCACCTATATGCGCAGCAGCAGCGGCGGCGGGGAGTGGAAGTTTAGAAACCAGACCTCCCGCAAGTTCCAGATGCTCTATGATAACATCGGTTTCGAAATCAAGCTGACCGACTTTGGCCACTTGGGGCTTTTCCCCGAGCAGGCCCACAACTGGCAATGGCTGCGGGAGGTGATCCGCACCCGCATGGCCTACACCAACAACGCCAACCTGAATGTGCTCAACCTCTTCGCCTACACCGGCGGCAGCAGCTTGGCGTGTAGCCAGGCCGGTGCCCATGTGGTGCATCTGGACGCGGCCAAGGGCGTGGTGGACTGGGCCAGGGACAACGCCAAGTTCAGCCACCTCCACGACCGGCCCATCCGCTGGATCGTGGACGATGCCCTCAAATTCGTGGCCCGCGAGGCCCGACGCAACAACCGCTATCACGGCATCATCCTGGATCCGCCCAGCTTTGGCCGCGGCCCCAAGGGCGAAGTCTTCAAGATCGAAAACGATCTGATGCCCCTGCTGGCCGCCTGCAAAGAGATCCTGGCCAACGACGCCGCCTTTGTGCTGTTGAGCTGCCACACCCCCGGCTTCACCCCCCTCACCCTGCACAACGAACTGCTGGAAATGGTGGGCGAACGCCCCGGCAACATCGAATCCGACGAGATGATCATCGCCGAACAGGATCGCATCAGCGCCCCGGGTCGCCTCCTGCCCAGCGGCACCTATGCCCGTTGGCAGGGCCGAGACGTCACCAAGCCCAAAAAGGCCGAAGCGAAGAAGTAGCCGCTCTATAGTGTGAAAAGCGCCTGGAAATATCGTGCCCATAATGGTACACTTGTTGTCAGGCATGCAGACTCGCTAAATCTGTCATTCCTTTGTCACCGAGTCATCAACGGGAGCAAACCTATGAGTCTAATCCAGGCACTTCTACAAGATATGCACACAATAGAAACTGAATTGAGCCAATTTGAAAGCAAATTTGGCGTTTTGTCCCAGGACTTCTACGTCGCCATGACGCGGGGTGATCTGGAAGAATTTGACGTCCTAGACGACTATCGCATGGACTTTGTCCACTGGATGGGTCTTTACGAAACGTGGGGATCCTTCAATGGGAAGTACCGACAACTGATCGATCGTCAACCTGTTGCCATGCAGATCAAGACCAACCTGGAACCCAGCTATGCCTGAGCCGCTTTCATCGCCAGACGCGGGAATCGTGCGTCCAGAATGAGATAACCTATTGTTTTCGCCACCTACCCTATGCTAATCACCAGCCTGCAAAACCCACGCATCAAGACCATCGTCAAACTGGGCAGCCGTCGCCAGCGGGATGCGGATCGGCGCACGGTGGTTGAAGGGGTGCGAGAAGTCGATCGTTGCCTGGCAGCGGGGATCGTGCCTCTGGAAGTCTATCTCTGCCCAGAGATCCTGGCGGCGGATCGAGGCAGCGGCAGCGCTTGCTCCGCCGCTTGCAGGCCATGGCCGACCAGCGCCTCACCCAGTTGTTCGAAGTCACCCCGGATGTCTTCGCCAAGATCGCCTATCGGGGCGAAAGCGGCGGCCTGCTCCTGGTCATCCCCTATTTGGACACCCCCCTTGACAGCCTGATGACTACACGCAGGGCCGACCATCCCCCCTTCTTCGCCATCATCGAAGGGGTGGAAAAGCCGGGCAACCTGGGGGCCATCCTGCGCACCGCGGACGCCGCCGGCGTGGACGGGCTGATCGTCTGCCCCGGCGAGACGAGGGGGCACCGACCTCCACAACCCCAACGTGATCCGGGCCAGCCTGGGCACCCTCTTCACCGTCAAAGTCGCCCAGGCCGAGAGCGCCACGGTCTTGGCCTGGCTGCGAACAGCACGGCATCACCGCCCTGGCCGCCACCCCAGAGGGCGAAGTCCCCTTCACCCAGGCCGACATGGCCGGTCCCGTGGCCGTGGTGACGGGCAGCGAAGCCTTCGGCCTGACCGACCTGTGGCTGACCGGCGCGCACCAGCGGGTCACCATCCCCATGTTCGGCATGGCGGACAGCCTCAATTTGGCGACCTCCACGGCGTTGTTGCTCTACGAAGTCGTGCGTCAGCGCGGCTCGTAGTCCGGCGCTAAAGCGCGACCTACGAACGTTGGAACCCCACCCCTCCCCCAAACGTTTCCCTCCCATGACGAATCCAACCGAAACACCCCATTCCCCCCATCTCACCCGGCGGCGTTTTTTGCAGATGATGGCGGGCAGCGCGGCCTTGGCGGGCGGCGGCGGCCTCTACACCCGCTTTGTCGAACCCGGCTGGCTGGACGTGACCCGAGATCCCCCTGGCCATCCCCGGCCTGGCCCCAGCCCTCGCCGGTCTGCGCATCGCCCAGATCTCCGACATCCACCTCAGCCAACACACCAGCCCCCAGCGCCTTTTGGACGCAGTGAACGCGATCAACAAGTTGGCCCCGGATCTGACCCTGATCACCGGGGACTTTGTGGGGGGCAGCGCCGCATTTTGGCCTGGGCTGATCGATCCCCTGCGCCAATTGACCGCCCCTGCCTTTGCCATCTTCGGCAACCACGACCATTGGACGGACTTGGCGCAAGTGGGCGGTTATTTGGCCGAGACACCGGTCAACTTCTTGCGCAACCAGGGCATCTCCGTGGCCGACGGGCTGTGGCTGGCCGGAATCGATGATGTGTGGGCGGGCAGCCCTGACCTGGCGGCATCTCTGCGGGACGCCCCAGCCGGGGCCACCACCCTGCTCATGGCCCACGAGCCGGACTATTTCGACCAGGTCATCGCCGCGGACGCGCCCGTGGCCGTCCAGTTCAGCGGCCACAGCCACGGCGGGCAGGTGCGCCTGCCGGGGATCGGCGCCCCCGTGCTGCCCTACTTGGGCGAGAAGTATCCCATCGGCCTGCGCCGGGTGGGCCAGCGCCAAGTCTACACCAACCGAGGGCTGGGCGTCTGGCCCCTGCCCTACCGCTTCAACTGCCGCCCGGAGATCACCCTTTTCGTCCTGGAAGCGGCCCTACTGCCTGGATGAGCGGGGACGGGTATACTGGCCGAACAAATAGCGCAACTTTACCGGGATTAACAAAACCACCCCCTCCCAGCCTCCCCCAGTTTGGGGGAGGAGCCGGATCGCCGCAGATGAAAGTTCGGTTA
>CAVPIK010000002.1:0-212304 GCA_963704975.1 uncultured Chloroflexia bacterium
TTCTGTGCCACCGCAACCCACCAAACAGCGCTCCACCCCATGCACCAACAACAGCAGATCCACCGTGTGGGTGGGGCTGGCCTTGAGCAGCGCCCGGCTCAACATGGCCCCCGTGGCCAGATCGTCCTCCAGGATGATCACCCGGTCATAGCGGCGATAGGCCCCCAGCAGGCGCAACAGGATTTTGGCATATTCCTCGGTGACATAGTCGAGGAGGGTCATGGCCCATTTGGGCAACGTCACCCCGGAAATATTGCCGCCATTTTCCAGAAAGACGACCAAGGCCAGGGGTTTGGCGGTCGAATACGGGCGGGCGATATCGGCATCGGGGGCGAATTTGAAGGCGGGCGGGACGGCTTGACTCACGGGTTTATTTCTCCTGCATTTTCAATAAGGGGGATGGGGCTAGAGTGAAAACGGGGCGGCGATTAGACCCGTACGGCGCGCACGGTCAAGTTATTGACCAACGGGTCCAACCCGGCCAGGGTCTCACGCCATTTTTTAGAGGCCAGCAAGCGTTGCACCTCTTCTTCGGTGTCGATCACGCTGCCGCTCTGGATCTGGGGGGAGTCGCCCCAAACCGTGTACCACACATCGGCCACGTTGGCCCCAAAGCGCACCAGGGTCGGCCCCAACACCTGGGAGAAATAGCGCTGACAATCTTCTTCTTTGCCGTCCTGCATGTCATAGCTGACATAGATTTTGTACATGGGTCATCTCATTTCCAACGAACAACGGTAGCTTTTTTAATCCGACGCCAAGGCCAACACATCCGCCAGGTTGATCTCGGCCTGTTCTCGAAATTCATCCACGTGGATCGAGCGGAACATCCAGATGGCGACCAGCAGCCCCACGACTTCGATGGCAAAGACCGATACATAGCCAAAGAGCAGGTTGCCGGTCACGGCGTAGACCACATCCCGCAGGATGCCGCTGGCGATGCCGCCCACGGCCTGCCCGGCAAAGTTGGCCACGCCCCAGGCCCCAATGTAGAGACCGGCGGCGTGGGGCAAGGTCATGTCCAGCATAAAGCTGAGGTTGCTCAGGGTCATCAGGCCGCCGCCGACGCCCAGCAGAAAGATCGACCCGCTAAAGGCCGGGATCTGGCCCATCAGCCCGGTGATGGAGATCAGGCTGAAGGCCAGGGCCGCCACCCCGGCCCCAATGTTGGCGCTGCGCTTCTTGCCGATCCGCTTCACCAAAGGGATGGACCCCAGGATGGCCACAAAGAAGCCCATGCCCCACATGCGGGTCAGACCGGAGGTGGCGGAGACATCCATGCCCAAGGCGTCGGCCCCAAAGGGTTCCAGCAGCACATCCTGGGCGTGGATGCTGATCAGCACCAGGACCAGATACCAGAAGAAACGCCAGGCCACCGGGTTGCCCACGAGCACGCGAATGGCCCCGATGGGATCGGTGGCTGTGTTGTGCTTGGGTTTTTCGTCGGCCCTTAGCGCCGGTTCTAAATTTACCGTGCCCACCAGGATCAGAAAGGTGGAGATCAGCCAAACCACCCCAAAGGCCGTGAAGAGTGCAGTGGGCGAATAGTCCACCAACATGGTTTTGAGCAAGGTGCTGATCAAAATTGTGCTCAAGATCATGACCGTGAACATGATGCTGACCGTGCGATTGCGCCAGTTGGCTTTGCCGGCTGCGGTCGCCTCGGCGCCCTCGCCGGTGCTGAGTTCGGCCAGCAAAGAGAGATAGCTGACCGAGGCCACATTCACCCCCACACCCCAGATGGTAAAGAAGAAGATGGCGGCGGCAAAGCCGGGGAGAAAGTTGGCATCCATCCAATAGGCCGTGTGGGCGGTCATATAACTGCCGGCCGCTGCCATCAGTCCGCCGATCAGAATCCAGGGTACTCGATAGCGATTCCAGACCGGGTGGTTGTCTGCCCAATTGCCCACGGGCACCTGCAAGGGAGAGAGCAGATAGGGCAGGGCCACCAAAAAGGCCACCAGGGTGGCAGACATCTTCATGTCCGAGATCATGATCCGGTTCAGCGTACTGGTGACCGGTACAACCGTGATGGAAACCGCCACATGCACAAGGGTGAGTTGAATTACTTTGCGCCAATTCATCATTTCGGTGGTGTCTTTACTGTGGTGTCTTTGCGGTGAGTTCCGGCTAGGGGATCGGGGATCGGCGATCGGCCATTACCCACCTTGCCTTAGATTAACATAGATTTAGACAGATAATACCGAAGAAGTATGCGGGGAATTGGAACAATTCGCCGTAGGTGGGGATACAATCCAACAACCATTCATCCCCCGCCCCCCTATCCCCCAAGCTTGGAGAGACTGTCCATCACCTCCCCCAGACTTGGGGGCCGGGGGGCCGGGCGGCTACAATCCTACAACCATTCGTCTAACTGAGCCATATTCTCCAACAGCAGATTGGCCTCGGCCAGATTGTTGGCCGTGCCCAACCCCGACAGCACCCCGACGGTGTTCAGCCCCACAGCCCGGGCCGGACGCAGATCCACATCCGAATCGCCCACCATCAACACCCGGCTTGCATCCACCTGCAACTGTTCGCAGACCTGGGTCACCGCGTCGGAATGGGGCGGCAGATTGCGTACATTGTCCAAAGTGACGATGGTTGCAAAGCGCTGGTCGGAAAGATCCAATTGGGCCAAGATCAGATCCACATCGGCCCGAGGTCGAACCGAGACCAGGGCCAAGCGATAGCCCTGGGTCGAGAGATAGGAGAGTGTATCCGAAAGAGAGGGCTGCGGATGGGCGGCAGTGGCCATGCCAAAGCCGCGCAGACGGTCAAACGCTACCTCCAGGCGGGACAAGTCTTGATCCAACTTGAGCCATTTGAGGATGTTGATGGAGCGGTTGACCGGGCCTTCCAGCCGCAACATGAAAGCCCGGCCCAGACTGACCCGCCGCTCCCGGGGCAAGAAGCGCTCAAGCATGTGCAGCCGATCCGCCCAGCGGTCCGCCAGGCTCCAATCCAACTCGGTCAGCACCCCATCCAGGCTGAAGACGACTGCCTCGATCTTGTTTCCCGCCACCACGCCCCGAATGCGGATGCTGGAATGGGCCGGTTCCAGGGTGTCAAAGGGGGGCAGATCTGCCAATTTGCGATAGACATAGGAGAGCAGGGTACGAGCGCTGGCGATCACCGGGGTGGCCAGCAACACACCCAAGACTCCAAAGACAATGGCCGCGTTGATGATACCCGCAAAGGTCACGGCTGGATGCAACCGCACCCGTCGCCCCACCAGCCGGGGGATCAGATAGACGCTCTCGATCTGGGTGATGACGATATAGAGAAACATCACGATGATGGCAAAGGCAAAATTGTTGATGGGTATCCAGGTGGAGCCACTAAAGAGAACTATTACGGTACCGATGGCACCGCTGATCCCCGGCCCCACCGTGGGCAAAAACTCCATGAAGCCAGCCAGCAAGGCCAAGCCCGCCGGCGTTGGGCACCCCCAAGATCACAAAGGGGATCCAGGTCATCGTCCCCACAACCAGGGCCAACACAAACTGTCCACGCAGAAAAGCGCTCCAGATCTGACCCAACTCTGTGGCCAGACGGCGCACATCTTCGCTATAGCTGGCCGGGACCTGGGCCATGAGGTAGCGCTGCAGTTTATGGCTGTCCTTGAGCAGCCAGAAGCAGATCACCAACACGTAGACCGTGCTCAAAATCCCCGTGGTCAGCCCCCGGGCCAGACTCAAGGCACCGGTTGCCGCCGGGGAGAGGATATTCTGCAACACGCTGCCCAACTGTTGCAGGATGCTGTCCACGCTGATGGAGAAATTCCCAACGCTGAACAGCGGCCCAGCGGAGGCAGTCTGGAGATCGGTGACCAACTCCTGCAACGCCGTGTTCAGGGAGTCGGTCATGGTGGAGAGGCGGGGAATGATCAGCACGGGCGTGAGGGCCAAGAGGGCCAGCAAGATCAGATAGGTGGCGATCACCGCCGTGGTCCGGGTCCAGCCCGTGCGCCGTTGAATCCAGGTGACGGGATAGCCTAGGATAAAGGTCAGCAGCAGCGCCACGATGGTCGGGGCGATCATGGATCGGAAGACCACCAGCAGCCAGATCAAAATGGCCGCCAGGCTGGCGCTGACGATGATTTTGGTTGTGTTGGTCCAGCGCATGGAATTCATAGATCAGCCCTTAATACAGGGTAAAATCGCTCAACGGCCAATAACGTACCCAGGCCCGGCCCACCAGCATCTCCAGGGTGACTGTGCCAAAGTTGCGGCTGTCATTGCTGTTGCCCCGGTTGTCCCCCATCACAAAATACTCGCCGTCCGGGATCACTTGGGCTTGGACCGTTCGCCGATCTGGGTTGAAAATATAGGGCTCATCCAGGGCAACGCCGTTGATGTAGACCACCCCCATCTCGATGGAAATGGTGTCGCCCGGCAGCCCGATCACCCGCTTGATCAACTTTTCGCTCATGCTGGGCAGGTCAACCACCACAATTTCGGCCCGCTCTGGCGCGCGCAGCCGATAGCTGACCTTTTCGATGATCAGCCGCTGGTGGTCGTGCAGGTTCGGCTCCATGCTTTGGCCATAGACCACGGTGGCCTGGGCCAGAAAAGAGGTGGATAACCACGGCCAGAATCAACGCGGGCAGGAAGACCAAAAAGATCTCCCGCAGGGCAGCTTTGGCAAAGCCTTCATTTGCTTCGGGGACCGGAGCGGACGCGTCAATATCTGCATCCATCGGCTGATCCAGTTCCGCATCTTCCGACGAGTACGCGTCTGTTTGGGTATAGTTGGGGTCCATAATGGTACCTTCTGAACGGTGCTAAATAAAAGAACGAATCGTTCACCCCGCCCCCCGGCCCCCAATTCTGGGGGAGGTCATGGACAGTTCCCCCCAAAGTTGGGGGGCTAGGGGGGCCGGTGAACGGTGCTGAATAAAAGAACGGACGCCAGGGACAGTTGATCCCTGACGTCCTATTGTACTCCTATCTGTCATGCAGGAGAAACCACCGATCCGTTAATGGTCGTTAATCCCGTGGTCAATCACCCTGCACGCCAGGGACGACTAGCGACGATCTCGACCGCCACGGTTGCCGCCACGGTCACTTCCGCCACGACGATCTCGATCGCCGCCCCGGTCGCTGCCGCCGCTACGGCGTCCGCCCTTGTCCTTCTCGCGGGCCTCTTCCGCCGTCCAGCCTTCCAACACGGCCTGACGGCTCAGACGCACCTTGCCGCTGGGGTCCACGTCGATGACCATAGCGGTCAGTTCGTCGCCCACATTGGCAATTTCTTCAACGGTGTTGACCCGATAGTCGGCCAGTTGGCTGATGTGAACCAGGCCATCCGTGCCGGGCAGGATGTTGACGAAGGCGCCGTACGGCTCCACACGCACAACCGTG
This sequence comes from uncultured Chloroflexia bacterium, assembly GCA_963704975.1. Classification (GTDB taxonomy): domain Bacteria; phylum Chloroflexota; class Anaerolineae; order Caldilineales; family Caldilineaceae; genus JAGNDO01. Next base: position 5,367 of record CAVPIK010000002.1, read on the forward strand.
CCGGTGTAGATCTTGCCCACTTCCACATCTTCGGTCAGGGACTTGATCTGGGCCAAGGCAGCCTCTGCGCCCCGGCCATCGCTGCCGGAAACGTAGACCGTGCCGTCGTCGTCCACATCGATCTTGACCTTGAACTGCTCCTGCATGGCCCGAATCACCTTGCCGCCCGGCCCGATGATCTTGCCGATCTTCTCCGGGTCGATGGAGGTGGTCAGGATGCGGGGAGCGTAGGGGCTCAGTTCGGCCCGGGGTTCCGGCATCACGGCCAGCATTTTGCCCAGGATGAAGAGCCGACCCACACGGGCCTGTTCCATGGCCTGCTTCAGAATGCTGAAGTCCAGCCCCTTGATTTTCATGTCCATCTGCAAGGCGGTGATACCGTGCTCGGTACCGGCCACCTTGAAGTCCATGTCGCCCAGGTGATCTTCCATGCCCTGGATGTCGGTCAGAACCTGATAGGCACCAGTTTCCTGGTCCTGAATCAGACCCATGGCGATACCGGCCACCGGGGCCAGGATGGGCACACCCGCATCCATCAAGGAAAGGGTGCTGCCACAGACCGAGGCCATGCTGGTGGAGCCGTTGCTGCTCAGGGCTTCACTGACCAGGCGCAGGGTGTAGGGGTAGTTCTCAGGCAACACGGGAATCAGTGCCCGCTCCGCCAAGGCGCCGTGGCCGATTTCCCGGCGCTTGGGTCCGCGCATGGGGTAGGCTTCGCCGGTGCTGAAGGGCGGGAAGTTGTAGTGGTGGATATAGCGCTTCTCGGTCCCAGGCTGAAGGCCGTCCAGACGCTGGGCATCCCCAGGCGTACCCAGGGTGGCGACGGTCAGGACTTGGGTCTCGCCACGCTGGAAGAGACCACTGCCATGAACCATGGGCAGTTTGCCCACTTGCACGCTGATGGGGCGCACGGTCAGGGTGTCCCGGCCATCCGGGCGGATGCCCGAATCCAGGATACGGCGACGCACGGCGTTCTTCACCACGGCGTCCATGCCGTCGGCCACGTCTTTTTCGCTGATCTCATTGCTGGCGAAACGGTCAGCCAGGGCGGCCATCATCTCTTTCTTGATGGCGGCCAAGCCGTCGCTCCAGCCGGTCTTGGGCAGAGACTGGGCAGCCAGGGCCGCCACCTTGTCCGCGGTCATGTCGGCCACCAGGGCCTTGACCTCGGCGGGGGGCAGGAAGATCGGGAAGTCGGTGATCTTGGTCTTGCCGACTTCGGCCTGCATGGTCTTGATCAGCTCGATCACCGGCTGCATGGCCTCGTGGGCCAGCTTCAGGGCTTCCAGCACATCGTCTTCGGGCAGCTCGTTGGCGCCCGCTTCCACCATCAGGATGTTGTCCGCGGTGCCGCCGACCTTCAGATCCAGGGTGCTGTTGAGCATCTGGCTGGCCGTGGGGTTGATCACGAACTCGCCATCCACATAGCCCACGGTGCTGCCGGCCACAGGGCCATTCCAGGGAATGTCGCTGATGCTCAGGGCCGCAGAGGCGGCGATGATGGCCAGGGGATCCATCAGGGTCTCCCCGTCCACGGCCAGGGTGCTGATGATGACCTGCACTTCGTTGCGCATGCCCTTGGGGAAGAGGGGGCGCAGGGGGCGGTCGACCAGACGGCAGAGCAGAATAGCGCCCTCGGTCGGGCGGGCCTCCCGGCGGAAGAAGCTGCCGGGGATACGTCCGCCGGCGTAGAGCTTCTCTTCAAACTCGACAGACATGGGGAAGAAGTTGATACCGGGGCGCACATCCTTGCCCATGGTGGCCGTGGCCAACAGAACGGTATCGCCGTAGCGCACAGTCACCGCGCCGCCGGCCAGACCGGCGAGGACGCCGGTTTCGATAGACAGCTCGCGGCCGCCCACCATCGTGGAGTAAGTCTTAGCTCCGTCAAACAGTTGCATATTTTTCACCTCTTGGTAGAACAACTTTCAAAAAACAAAATCGAAACGAACAGATTCGTAGCCCGGCAATCTGACACCGAACACAACCCGCCGCTTCCTGGGCAAGAGGTGCGGGACTGGAGAGTGGGGCGAAAGAAGGAACAAATTCCTTCGTCGCACTCTCCAATTCCGGACCTCTGAGTCTCACACGTTCGGGACAGGGCCGAAGCAGTGGGCGCAGGGGAGAGGCGGGATAGCGGGGTAGTCGTACCCTACAGGGCTAACTCACAGAACAAAAATCTAACCCCTTCCCAATCTGGGGAAGGGCTATGATGGGGTTTCCATCACGCAAAAAAGGGGCGGGAGTCAGTTGCTGACTCCATCGCCCCTGTTTGCTCCTGCACTACTTGCGTAGGCCCAGCCGCTGAATCAACTGCAGATAGCGCTGGGTATCCTTCCGCTTCAGATAGGCCAGATGCCGTCTTCGTGCGCCTACCAGTTTCAACAACCCCCGTCGGGAGCCCTCGTCATGCTTGTGGATATTCAGATGCTCGATCAAGGCGTTGATGCGTGTCGTGAGCAAAGCAACCTGAACTTCTGGAGAGCCCGTATCATTATCGGTGGTCCGGAACTCCTCAATGATCTGAACTTTTTGAGTCCGCGTGATTGACATTCACATCTCCTATCAAAAGTATTCCTGGACGGATACGGGATTTGCTGTGTGCAGATGGCATCCGTCCGGCCAGTGGACAAAGCGCCGATTCACCGCTGGAATACAAAGGCGTATAAATCAGCTACGATACAGTAGAACCTGCCTACATAACGAAATAATTGTAACACTAACCCTTTGGGAAAGCAAATTTCCTGGCCGACCACCCTAGTACGATTCTGCCACGATCCGTGTACAGAAGTCGGACCAAAGGTGGACTGAGCCAGGGCGCAGTTCACTATGCAAGTTGCCAGTCGCGAATTGCGCGGTTTCCAGGCGAAATGTAGACGAAGGGCGATATTCCCCCCATTTCGGGGACACCTGCCCCTATCGCAGCGGCACCATTTGTGTTTATATCTGTAAGTAGACGCGGTCTGCTCCCAAGCAAACTCTGGCTGCGTTCCCCTCAATCGGCCATCATTCAATATGACTGTTTCCCCGGTGCCATCTGAACAAGCTGGCTCTGAATAAGCGGACTCTGAAAATTCTGACAAGGAGAAAAGCCGTAATGCGCGAAGACCAGGTAGATCTTCTCCTGATGGATGAGGTTTTTGCAAGGTACAGCGGCCAAAGAGGCGCGCTGATTTCCATTCTGCAAAAGGCCCAGGACCTATACGGCTATCTGCCCCGGGAAGTGCTCCAACTCATCGGGGATCGGCTGGGTGTGTCTCTGGGCAAGGTCTATGGCGTGGCCACCTTCTATGCTCAGTTCTATCTGCAGCGCCGTGGCCGGCATATTCTGAAGCTGTGTGATGGCACGGCCTGCCACGTCAAGGGGACGCCTATGCTCGTCCACATGGTGGACGAGCGCTTCGCCATCAAACCCGGCGAGACCACGGAGGACGGCGAGCTGACCATGGAGATCGTCTACTGCCTGGGCTCCTGTGCCCTGGCCCCAGTCACCGTGTTGGATGACCAGGTGATGGGCCGCATGCGGCCAGAAATGCTGGCCAGCAGAGTCAAGAAGCAGATGGCAGCAGCCGAAAAGGCAAGTGAATCATGATGCAATTGGATAGCCTCATAGAGATTCCACTAAAGACAGTTGACGCGGTGACAAACCCGGAACACAGATGGGTTGCCATTTGCACGGGGACGGGCTGCGCCTCCTCCGCCAGTGGGCAGGTCTGTTCTACCCTGGAAGAAGAGCTAGGCCAGCGCGGCCTGGCGGATCAGGTGGAGGTGCGCCGCACGGGCTGCTTTGGCTTCTGCGAACAAGGCCCCATCATGGTGGTCTATCCGGACGAGACCTTCTACACCCAGGTCAAGCCGTCCAATGTCAAGAAGATCGTCGAGGAGCACATCCTAGGCGGCAAGCCGGTGCAACGGCTGCTCTACCAAGATCCGGCCAGCGACGCCGTGCATGAAAAGTGGCACGAGATCGGCTTCTATGGCAAGCAGCAGCGCATTCTGTTGGAGAACTGCGGCGTCATCGATCCCGAGAACATCGACCACTATCGGGCCAAGGGCGGCTATCAAGCGCTCCAGATGGTCTTGGCGGAGAAGTCCCCGGACGAGGTGATCGCCGAGGTGACCCGCTCTGGGGTCAGAGGGCGAGGCGGCGGCGGCTTTCCGGTCGGCATCAAGTGGGGCTTTGCCCGCAAGACGCCCAAGTGGCCCAAATATGTGATCTGCAACGCGGACGAAGGAGACCCCGGCGCCTTCATGGACCGCTCGGTGTTGGAAGGGGATCCCCACGCCGTCGTCGAAGGCATGATCGTTGCCGGGTACGCCATCGGCGCGGAGACAGGCTACATCTATTGCCGGGCGGAGTATCCCCTGGCCATCAAACGGCTGGAGATCGCCCTGGCCCAGGCTCGTGCAGATGGGCTTCCTGGGTGACCAGATCCTGGGCTCCGAGTTCAGCTTCGACATCCGGATCAAGGAGGGGGCCGGCGCGTTTGTGTGCGGCGAAGAGACCGCCCTGATGGCCTCCATCCAGGGGGACCGGGGCCAGCCCTGGCCGCGCCCGCCCTATCCGGCCGTGTCCGGCCTGTGGGAGCAGCCCAGCAACGTCAACAACGTCAAGAGCTACGCCTACGTCCCCCGCATCTTGCGCAACGGGGCCGACTGGTTCCGCTCCCTGGGCACGGAAAAGAGCCCCGGCACCGCGGTCTTCGCCCTCACCGGCATGGTGAACCGCACCGGCCTGATCGAAGTGCCCATGGGCATCACCCTGCGGGAGATTATTTACGATATCGGCGGCGGCATCCCCAACGGCAAGGCGTTCAAGGCCGTGCAGACCGGCGGCCCCCTGGGGGGCTGTCTGCCCGCCGCGGACCTGGACATTCCCGTCGATTTCGACTCGCTTGCAGGCCGCGGGCTCGGTGATGGGGTCCGGCGGCATGGTGATCGCCGACGAGTCGACCTGCATGGTGGAGTTTGCCAAGTTCTTCATGCAATTCACCTGCGCCGAGAGCTGCGGCAAGTGCCCCCCCTGCCGCATCGGCAGCGTGCGCATGTTGGAAATCTTGGAGCGCATCACAGAAGGAGAGGGCAGCCTCGAGGATCTGGACGAGCTACGCAAATTGGCCGGGGGCATGCAGCTGGGTTCCCTGTGCGCGTTGGGCCAGTTGGCCCCGTCGCCGGTGCTCTCCACCCTGCGCCACTTCGAGGACGAGTACCGGGCCCACATCGTGGACCATCGCTGCCCGGCGGGCAAGTGCAAGGCCCTCATCACCTACGCAGTTGTGGCCGATCTGTGCACGGGCTGTATGGTCTGTGGCCGCAACTGCGGCAGCGACGCCATTACAGGCGTGAAAGGCGGGCCCCATGTCATTGACGCTGCCGCCTGTGAGCGCTGCGGTCTGTGTGCGGAAGTCTGCAAGTTCAATGCCATCATCGTGAAATAGAGTAGCGAAGTAGAACCGTGAAGTAGAGAGGTCATCAACATGACAGTTTCTTTCACCATCAACGGTCGGCGGATGTCGGTTCCCGACGGCTCCACCATTTTGGATGCAGCCCGCATCGGCGGCATTGAGATCCCCACCCTGTGCCATCACCCGGATCTGACCAATGTGGGCGCGTGCCGCATGTGCGTGGTCTCGGTGGAGCGGGCCCGGGGGGTGCAGACGGCCTGCACCACGCCTGTGATGGAAGGCATGGTGGTCGACACGGAGAGCAAGGAGGCCCGGGAGACCCGCAAGTTCGTGCTGGAGATGTTGCTCACGGACCATCCCAACGACTGCATGACCTGCGAGGTCAACGGGGACTGCGAGTTGCAGGATCTGGTCTACGACTACGAGGTGGCCTGGCCCGAACATAACGGCACCCGCCACACCTATCCCATCGATCCGGATCCCAACCCGTTTATCGCCATCGATCTCAACAAGTGCATCCTGTGCAGCCGCTGCATCCGGGCCTGCAATGAAATTCAGCACCGGGACGTGTGGAACTTCGCCTTCCGGGGCTTCAACACCGAGCTGGTGGCCGGGGCCGGTCAGCCCTTGCTGGAGGCCAGCTGCGAAAGCTGCGGCCAATGTGTGGCCTACTGCCCCGTGGGCGCGCTGACGGACAAGATGAGCCAGGGCCAGGGACGCGCCAGCCAGGTGACCAAGGTGCGCACCACCTGCTCCTATTGCGGCGTGGGCTGCAACTTCGACCTCAACGTGCGCAACAACCAGATCGTGCGGGTGACCAGCGCCCCCGATGCGCCGGTCAACGGCATGGCCCTGTGCGTCAAAGGTCGCTATGGCTATGACTATGTGAACCACAAAGATCGCCTGGGCCGGCCCCTGGTGCGGGCCAAGTGGCTCTCCAATGTGGCGGAGCGGGTCGAGAGCGGCACCTGGCGCATGGCCGGGGTGGCCGAGAAACGCACGGGCGGCACCATCGTCTCCAACGGCAGCACACCCGATCACGGACGACACCTTCATCGAAACCGACTGGGACAGCGCCCTGGATGTGGTGGCCGGGAAGTATGCCGACGTCAAGAAGGAACACGGGGGCGACGCCCTGGCGGTCCTGGCCTCGGCCAAGTGTACCAACGAGGAAAACTACCTCTTCAACAAGTTCACCCGCCAGATCATCGGGACAAATACCATCGACCACTGCGCCCGGTTGTGACACAGCGCCACTGTCGCCGGTCTGGCGACCAGCTTTGGAAGCGGTGCGATGACCAATTCGATCCGGGACATCGCCCAAGATAGCCAGTGCATTTTCATCATTGGCAGCAACACCACGGAACAACACCCGGTGATCGGCACCAAGATCCGGCGGGCCAAGCGCATGCGCGGGGCCAAGCTGATCGTGGCCGATCCCCGACGCATCGACATCACCGACTACGCGGATCTCCACCTGCGCCACAAGCCGGGCACGGATCTGGCCCTGCTCAACGGCCTCATGCACGTCATCCTGCGGGAAGGCTGGCAGGACGACGAGTTCATCACCCAGCGCACGGAGGGCTTTGACGAGTTCAAGGCCATCGTCGAGAAGTACACCCCAGAGATAGCCAGCGACATCACCGGCGTGCCCGCCGCGGACATCGAACTGGCCGCCCGCATGATGGCCGAAAACCGGCCCGGTTCGCTGCTCTATGCCATGGGCATCACCCAGCACACGGTGGGCGTCCCCAACGTGATGGCCTGCGCCAACATCCAGATGTTGCTGGGCAACATGGGCGTGCCCGGCGGCGGCGTCAACCCCCTGCGGGGCCAGAACAATGTGCAGGGCGCCTGCGACATGGGCGGTCTGCCCAATGTCTATTCCGGCTATCAGAAGGTCACGGATGCCAGCCGTCCAGGCCAAGTTTGAACAGGCCTGGGGCGTCCCCCTCTCCAACCGCATCGGGCTGACCGTCACCGAGATGCTGAAGGCCGCCGAGGAGGGGCAGGTCAAATGCCTGTACATCATCGGCGAGAACCCCATGACCAGCGACCCGGATCTGAATCACGTGCGCTTCTCGTTGCAGAAGACCGAGTTCATCGTCTCCCAGGACATCTTCTTCACCGAGACGGGCCAGTTCGCCGATGTGATCCTGCCCGCCGCCAGCTTTGTGGAAAAGGAAGGCACCTTCACCAACACGGAGCGGCGCATTCAGCGGGTGCGCAAGGCCATCAACCCGCCGGGCGAGGCCAAAACCGACGCCTGGATCGTGGCCGAGCTGGCCAAACGCATGATCGCCCTGGGCGCGGTGACGCCCAGCCCGGACGCCCCCTTCGCCGGCTGGGACTACGCCAACCGTCGCCGATATCATGGACGAGGCGAACCACCTCACGCCCATCTATGCCGGTGTCACGTACGACCGTTTGACCGCGGGGGCGCAGCTTGCAATGGCCGGTTCCCTCGGTTGACCACCCCGGCACACCCGTTCTGCATGTGGGCAAGTTCAGCCGGGGCCTGGGTCTCTTCGTCGGTGCGGATCACGTGTCCCCTGCCGAAATGCCGAATGAAGAGTACCCCCTGATGTTGACCACGGGCCGGGTGCTCTATCACTGGCACGGCGGCGAGATGACCCGGCGGGCCAGAGGGCTGGAGGCCGTCTATCCCGAGGCGCTGATCGAGATCAACCCCAAGGATGCGGAGAAGGCGGGGATTGATCGGCGACACGCTGATGAAGGTCCTCTCCCGGCGGGGAGAAATCACGGCCAAGGCCCAGATCACGGATCGGGTCGAGCCGGGCCTGATCTTTGCCACCTTCCACTTCCCCGATTCGGCGGCCAACTTCCTCACCAACCCGGCCCTGGACCCCACGGCCAAGATCCCCGAATTCAAGGTGTGTGCCGTGCGGGTGGAAAATCTGAACTAGACCGGGCGATCATCACCCCCAAGATCGATATCAACAAAAATCCGGGCTGACATCAGCCCGGATTTTTGTTACAATAGGGGTCATCTCCCAGCCAATCTTTCGAAAGGCAATGTGATTCCAGATCTTGACGAAGTCCGGCCTTTGCCAATCGGCTTCATACGCTTGGCAAAGCTTGGGATGGCGAAGCCTTTGGGTGGCAAGCGGAGTATACCCCAGGGCATTCCGAAGCGCCGCTGGACTCAAAAATGACCTTCACGCCCGCTGATTTTTGTATTGGCGAAAGCGGCATCTGGTTTTTTTCGAGGAGGCACACAATGGCCCGCAAACAACAACCCACCGCCGTCTTTCAACTCAAGATCAGCCTGGCCAACATCAGCCCGCCCATTTGGCGACGGGTGTTGGTCCCGGCCACCTTCACCCTGGCTGACCTGCACAAGCTGATCCAGGCCGCGTTTGAGTGGGCAGGCTACCATCTGCACATGTTCGACGTGGACGGGATCGAATATGGCGAACCCAGCGATGACGATTTTTACGAAGTGCAGGACGAGCGCAAGATTCGCCTGGACCAGTTCGTGTCCGGCGAAAAGTACAAGTTCCGCTACACCTACGATTTCGGCGATGACTGGGAACACATCATTTTGGTGGAGAAGATCCTGCCCGTGGACCCGGCCCAGATCTACCCGTTCTGCATCAAGGGCAAGCGGGCCACACCGCCCGAGGATGTGGGCGGCCCTTGGGGCTACGCCGACTTTTTGGAGACGATTGCCGATCCGGAAAGTGCGGAATACGACGACATGATGGAGTGGGCCGGCGGGGACTTTGACCCTGAAGACTTTGATCTGCTCATGACCAACGCTCACATCCAATACGAATTCAAGAAACGTTGAGACCCAAACCCATGACCAAGCTAACCTACCCCACCACCCCCACGGTCTGACCAGATCGATGACTTCCACGGCACGCCCGTGGCCGACCCTTTCCGCTGGCTGGAAGAGACCGACGCCCCGGAAACCAAAGCCTGGATCAAGGCCCAAAACGGGGTCACGGTTGACTTTTTAGAGCAAATTGCGGCGAGAGAACCCATCCGCCAGCGGCTGACCGAACTGTGGGACTTCCCCAAGCGCTGGGCCCCCGTCCCCAAAGGGGATCGCATCTTTCAACTGCGCAACACCGGGCTGCAAAACCAGGATGTGCTCTTTGTGATGGACAGCCCGACCGACGAGGGCCGGGTGCTCCTGGACCCCAACACCCTCTCCGCCGACGGCACCGTGGCCCTCAGCCAGTGGTCGCGTGAGCAACAATGGCCGCTATCTGGCCTATGCCACCAGCGCCAGCGGATCCGACTGGCTGACGTGGCATGTGCGGGGGGTGGAGACGGGCGCGGATCTGGCGGACCAGATCGAGTGGAGCAAGTTCTCCGGCGCCAGTTGGGCCGGGGACAGCAGCGGCTTCTACTATGCCCGCTACGACGCCCCGGACGCGGGCCAGGACTATCTGAGCGTCAACTATTTCCAGAAGATCTACTTCCACCGCCTGGGCACGGAACAGGCCGAGGACGTGCTCGTCTACGAGCGACCGGACCAAAAAGAGTGGGGCTTCAACGCCCAGGTCAGCGACGACGGCGACTATCTGGTCGTCCACGTCTGGCAGGGGACCGATGTGCGCAACCGCTTCTTCTTCCAAAAGCTGGGCGGCGGATGCCGAGATGGTGGAATTGATTCCAGATCTTGAGGCGGCCTATACCTTCGTGGGCAACGATGGCCCGATCTTTTATCTCTACCACCAATCTCGACGCCCCCAAGGGCCGTCTGATTGCCATTGACACCCTTCATCCAAAAAAAGAAAAATGGCGCACCCTGATCCCCGAAGGCGAGGACACCTTGGAAATGGTGAAGATGGTCCACGACGAATTTGTGGCCCTCACCCTGCACCACGCCCACCACCGGCTGACCCGCTACGATCTGACGCGGCCAGCTTATCGGCGAGATCGACTTGCCCGGCCTGGGGTCCATCCCGGCCAACGGCGGCGCCCTCAACCTGGCCGGCAAGCCCACGGGGGACGAGCTTTTCTACGGCTTCTGGTCCTTCCTGCACCCGGTCAGCCTCTATCGCTTCGACTTCCACACCGGCCAAAGCGAGCTGATCTTCGCCCCGGATTTGCCCTTCGACACCAGCGAATACGAGACCCGGCAGGTCTTCGCCCCCAGCCCGGACGGCACGCTGATCCCCCTCTTTCTCACCCACCGCCGGGGCATGGCCCTGGACGGCCAGAACCCCACCCTGCTCTACGGCTACGGCGGCTTCAACATCTCCCTCACCCCCAGCTTTGCGGTCAGCCGCCTGGTTTGGCTGGAGATGGGGGGCGTGTACGCGTCGGCCAACCTGCGGGGCGGCGGCGAATATGGCGAGGCGTGGCATCAGGCCGGGATGAAGCAGAACAAACAAAACGTGTTCGACGACTTCATCGCTTGTGCTGAATTTCTGACTGCTGAAAAAATCACCCAGCCTGGGAAACTGGGCATTATGGGCGGCTCCAACGGGGGGCTGCTGGTGGGTGCTTGCATGACCCAACGTCCCGATCTGTTCGGGGCCGCGGTGCCCGCCGTGGGGGTGATGGACATGCTGCGCTTCCACAAGTTCACCATCGGCTGGGCCTGGGTCAGCGACTACGGCAGCGCCGAGAACCCGGAGGATTTCCCCACCCTGCTGGCCTATTCGCCCCTGCACAACCTCAAACCGGGCATCGCCTATCCCGCCACCCTGGTCACCACCGGGGATCACGACGACCGGGTCGTGCCCGGCCACTCCTTCAAATTCGCCGCCGCCCTCCAAGCCGCCCAGGCCGGGGACGCGCCCACCCTGATCCGCATCCAAACCAAGGCCGGCCACGGCGCGGGCAAGCCCACGGCCATCCTGATCCAGGAATCCGCGGACGTGTGGGCCTTCCTGTCCCATGCGTTGGAGATGGGATGAGCATAGCCGCCGCCGTGTTCCAAGCCGAAGAGCGGCTGGCCCGCGCCCATGAGACGATGGATCTGGCCATTATCGCCGAACTTCTGCACCCGAATTACGTGATGCTTCAGCCCAATGGCCAAGTTGAAAACCGGCAGGACATACTGGACTCGTACCGCTCCGGCAAGCGTCATTGGGACATGGCTCGGGTGGGTGACATGACTGTGCGGCTGGCTGGCGAGACGGCCACAGTCACCGGACGTTGGCGGTGCTGCTGGGACGGATGACACGGCCGCTTCGTCTAGTGTGGGGTGGCACGGCGGATACGCTGGCGCAATGCCTCGTCCGCATCGGCGCGGACAGTCAGAAGGCTGGCGCAAGATCGGCGTACGTTCAGCCGAAGTAAGCGAACAATTATCGCTGTGCCGCATGCGAACTGGTGTGTATTCTCCGGCCGCCTGCACTCGTGGCGATCGCCTGCCGGCCCCTGCACCGCGCGTTCCTCCCCGGCCCCGCGGCCCGCCCCACTTCCCCTGTTGACCCACCTAGTCCCCACGCGCCCTTCCACCCGTTCCGCAGGGCCAAGCCGGAGTCTGCGCGCCACACCGCGTCGCACCTGGCGCTGCCCTGGTCTCACGTGCTCCACGCCGAGCCCATGCACAAAAGAGGCTGCCGCCGTAGATCCATGGCGGGTTGGCGCCGATGGTGCTTTCGGTCACGGTAACGTCACCATTCGCAAGGATGCCAGCCGGCGTCATCGTGGCTGTGTTGGCGCGATGGTGCTTGACGATGGACAGTGACACCCTATTCCATGCGCTGATGCCACGCCGTTGGCGGCCGAATTGCCGGAAACGATGGAGCGCAGCAGTGTGCCATCGCCCATATCCCCCCGCCGTCTCCGCTGGCCGTGTTGCCGCTCCACCAAGCCCTGGGTCGGATCCATATTGGCCGATAGCGCCGCCGCCGTCGCCGCCAGCGGCATCTTGCCCCGGAGAACAACATCAATGGCTGTAATTGGCTCCGCATCGACAGGCGACCGCCGCCAGAGCGGCGGTATTGCTAGGACATGATGTGTCTCCGGATCGTGGCGCCGGGGTGAGTCATGACAAGGCCACGCCGTACGGCTGTGTTCCCGAAGATACTGCTGTCGATGATTGTGACCCAAGGCCGATCTGTCGCTCCTCCTCCGCGCGATCGCGTCGCAAGCTGGTTCGCTAGCAGCAAGTGATTGTTGCTGAACGTAGTCCCCGTGATGAACGACAGAGGCGCGTGTACCTGCAATCCCGCCCCTGGGGAGCGCCGCAGCCAGCCTCGGTGACGGTGTGACGATGTGCGACATTGTCACGAATCGTGCTGTCTCAACGAGGTTGACCGGGTTAAGCCGCTCAGAACCGATCTCAATGTAGTCGATACCAGCGCCTGACGGCGGGTGATTTTCGGTACGGCGGTATTCTGCAACCGTGCTGCGCGTGAGCGTGACGGCGGAGCCAGAGATCATTTAGAAATCAGTCCTGCACCTCTAGGCGGCGCGGTTGTGAGCGAAAGTGCTATCTGTGATGTCTACCAGCCGGGTCCCAGCGGCAACCACCGTCCACATCCGTAAAGTACCTGCTCGATCGCGCTGTTCGTGATGGTCAAGTTGTCGGCGTTAGGGTCGCCAATCCGTGAGCAGATAGGTGGCGGCGGGGAATTTCATGTTGCTGCGGATCAGTTTGCGGCGTTTGAGGGCGTCGATCACGGCGGGGTCAACATCGAAGGCGGGCGCGGCCAGGGGGTGGAGTTTGGACAGCTTCTCCCCGTCCATGCTGCGGTGGGTCTTGAGGGTGCCGCCCTGGGCCACGGCCCGCAAAACGGCTTCTTCGGATGGCGAAAGTTTCATGGTGCATGATCCAAAATAGGCCACGGATTGTACGGATTGAACGGATCAAAACGGATTCTTAAAAGAAATCCGTAAAAATCCGTCTCATCCGTAAAATCCGTGGCCTATTTCTTACCCCAACTCAGCCACATGCTCTTGAAGCTGCCGCTGGTTGATCTTCTCGTAGACCTCCGGCAAAATCTCCGCCATCTCCGCCTCGGACAGGCGGATGGCCAGGATTTCCAGCGCATCCTCCGGCGACTCGCCGTAGGCCAGCTTCTTCTTGCCGTTCTTCATCTCAAACAGATACATGTAGTGGGGATTGGAAAAGCTGCTCATGCTTTCACCAACGCTTCCTGATACAGGCCCTTGTAGCCCCGGTTGCGCTCTTCGGTCCGAGAGGCCGCTGTTGACCTCGGCGTCGTACTTGCCGGCCAGCAGCTCCCGATAGAACTGATAGTCCACGCCCATCACCTTCTCGTCGTCCGGGAAGCGGTGATAGTTGTCCTTGGACATCAGGCTCTTGCCCTCGGCGATCAGCTGGAAGCCCAGGGCCGAGCCGGGATAGGGCGCATAGAAGGAGATGGACGGGAAGACCCGCTTCATGCGTTTGAGCATGCGCATGGTCTTGAAGGCGTCCTCGGGCTGCTCGCCGGGGATGCCCAGCATGATGTTGGACCAGAACTTGGGCGGCTGCTTGCCCTCGGCCTCCATCTCGTCGCCGATGCGGTTGACCAGGTCGATGGCGAAGTAGTTGTCCTCTTCGGTGCATTCCTTGTTCAGCAGCTTGAGGATGCGGTCGCTGCCCGACTCGAAGCCGATGGAGATCAGTGTTCCAGTTGGTCTCCCGGATCAGCGCCTCGAACAGATCGGGCCACTGGCGCACGGTGTCCGCCCGGCCCGCCGCCCAGTAGGGCCAGACTTTGTTGGCCTGGCGCGGGATACTTTTCGATCCACTCCTTCAGCCAGCTTGGGGTTCTGGAAGAACATGGAGTCGTGGATCACCACCGAGCCGACGCCGTAGTTGTCGTCCAGGTAGTTCAGCTCGTCGATCACCATGATCCACCGGCCGGCGGCCCATGTTGGGGATGTAGGAGTTCTCGTTGCAGAAGACGCACTGCCACGGGCAGACCCGGCTGGTGATGATCGTCGCCACCGGCCGGCGGGCCCCAGCCGCATTCCGGCTCCAAGGGCCAGTTGAACTTGCGGCGCAGCTTGCGGCTGGCCGGCTTGGGCCACAGCGTGCGGTCGATCATCGGCCACTCGGCCATGGACTTGGCGCCCTGCGCCTTGCAAGCAGCCGGGGAAAGCTGCCCGGATCCCGCACCAGATCCACGATCACCTTTTCGCCCGGCCCCTGGCAGATGTGGTCAAACTCCGGCACGGCCACCATCTCGTCCGGCGCGACGGTGGCGTGCATGCCGCCGGCCAGGACCATGCCGTTGGGATTGACTTCCTTGAAGATCTGGGCGGCCTTGCAGCCCGGCCGGGAAGGTGTAGCTGCGCACGTTCATCAGCACCATTTCGTAGCCCGGCGATCTGCTTGCGCAACTGCTCCCAGGAGGTCACCGCGCGGGTCGAGACCACGTCGGTCATGATGCCGTTCTGGTGCAGGATGGTGCGCAGCAGGCCCAGCCCGTGGTCCTGCCACTGCTCGTGCGGGCCATCCGGGTTGACCAGATCGCCCAGGTCGCCCAGGTCGATCCAGACGATTCTTGGATTGCCGTTTCTTACCAAAAAGCCAAGGAAAATTCATGTTATCTATCCCTATTTCTTGTCGAACACCTTGACAGGTGCCAGATCAAACTGTACAATCAACTGTACACACTTTTGTGCATTCAAGGAGTATACCAATGGAAACAGTCACATTCACTGAATTTCGTAAACAAGCATCGGGCATTCTCACCAAAGTTGAGCAAGGCCAAAGTTTTGTCATCATCCGGCATGGGCGACCCGTGGCGGAAATGATGCCCTATCAAATGCCTCCGCAAGCCCAACCAGCCTGGAAACGACCGGGAATTCGCCTGCAACGTAGCGGTGCCGCCCTCTCCACAGCCATTCTTGCCGAACGGGAGGAGGATGCATGAAAGTTGTCTTCGACTCCTCGACTTTCGCCAAACGATATATTGAAGAAGAGGGCAGCGAGACTGTTGATGAGATCTGCCAGCGTGCGCAAGAATTGGGCCTCTCAATCATCGTAACGCCAGAAATCTTCTCGGCGCTCAACCGTCGTCGCCGAGAAGGGAGCCTATCCGCGGCAGATTACGATCTGATCAAAAGCGAATTCAGCGCCGATCTGCACGATGCTGTTTCACTCGATTTAACGCCCGCTGTCATCGCCCGCGCCATTGGCTTGCTTGAAACAAACACCCTGCGAGCTATGGATGCGTTGCACGTGGCTTGCGCCATCGAATGGCCTGCCGATCTGTTTGTCTCATCCGACCACCGGCAGTTGAGTGCGGCCCAAAACGCCGGTCTGACCACCCAATTGGTCTAATCCCCTAATCCCGGATCATATCCAATGCCACCTTCGCCACCGTGGGCGGATGCAGCAGCATGTTGGCGTAGTTGGCGTTGGCCATGGGGCAGGCGCACTCTTTGCGCTTGATGCTGCCCCGCAAGTCCTCCATGGCCTGCACTGCGCCAGATGGGCGCGATGTCGTAGTCGTGATCGCGCAGATTGCCCACCGCCTCGGCCCGGATGCAGCAGCTCCACAGGTCGCCGTTGGGCGCGATGTGGGCGCTGGCCCAGCCCGCATAGCAGGGGATGACCTGATCCCGTTCGTGGAGCACCCGCTTGGCCAGCTGATAATACTGGGCGCGGAAGGCCTGGGTGAAGCTGGCGATGCCCTTGGCCGGGGCCTGCCTGGCCTGCTGGCTGAGAAAATCGGCGATCTCGTCGTAGTCGTCGGGCATGGGGGTGATGCCCCAGCCCACCGTGTCCAGTTCCACCCGCTCCTCGGCCACTTCGGTGATGTAGCTGTCCGGCTCCAGGAATTGCAGCCCGTCGTAGATCTCCTGGAAGCGATGGACGTTGAAGCGGCTGACCACCGTGTGGACGGTCAGCACCAGGTTGTTGTACTGCTTCTGCAGCTCCTTGAGCTGCTGCCACGTCTCCATGGACAGCTCCCAGTTGCCCTCCACCCCGCGGATGTCGTCGTGCTCGTCGCCGATGCCGTCCAGGCTCAGGTTGATGCCGATGCTGCTGTTGGGGCACTCCCGGCACATGCGCTCGGTCATGGCCAGCACCCGGTCGGTCAACATGCCGTTGGTGGGGATGGTGATCACTTCCGGCTGGCAGTGGTCGTAGGCGCTGATGACCAGCTCGTCCAGATCCTTGCGCAGAAAGGGTTCGCCGCCGGTGAAGGTCATGTAAAAGGGCGCTGTGCCCAGGTTGGCGAAGACCTTGTCCCACTCTTCCACGGTCAGATCGTCGTTGGGCTTGCGCCACACATCACAGGTGCGGCACTTGCTGTTGCAGCGAAAGCTGACGCTGATCACGACGGAAAAGGGCTTGATCTCGGGCCAGCCAAAGGTGCGAAAGGCCCAGTACAGGGGGAGCTTTGGGAATCAGTCCGATCATGGCTGTATTCCTTCAGATACTCACAAACAGCCCGCCAACGTGACAGCGATGACAAGGCGGGTCCGCTTCACTCTGCACTATCACCTTGTCGGAACTGTCAGTCAGAACGGCTATGAGGTCGACGCGTCACGCCGCGGTCAGGCGACGACTGCCTTATTCTGGTCGACGCCGTCCGCCTGAGTTCTCGGACGGCAGCCTGCTTGATCTTTGTTGCCGATGAAGAAGCGCTGCATCTGGGCGATGGTGTTGGGCAGATTGGTCCAGTTTTCCTTGAACATCATCTTTTCCAACACCCGCTCGGGCCGGTAGAGATAGAAGCGGCGATAGGCTTCCCGCCACTTTTTGATCACCAGATCGGGGTCGTAGTTCTCGTTCATCGTGAAGCGGGCCTTCTGCTCGTGGATGGCGTAGTCCGCCCAGTTGTCGGCAAAGACTTCGCCGCCTTCCATGATCATGTCGTACATGGCCGTGCCGGGGAAGGGGGCGGCCAGCAGGAAGTTGGCCAGCTTGGGGTCCAGTTCCAGGGCCAGCTGGATGGTCTTTTCCATGGTCTCTTCGTTGTCGCCGGGCATGCCGAAGATGAAGAAGCCCATGGTCTGCAGACCGGCGGCCTTGGCATTGGGGAAGGCTTCGCGCACCATGTCCAGGGTCTGGCCCTTGCGGATCACGTTGCGCAGCATATCCTCGTCGCCGTTTTCCACGCCGAAGCCCACCCGCATACAGCCGGCGGCCTTCATCAGCTGGAAGAGTTCCAGATCCGCGTGGTTGACCTTCATGCCGTGGACCGTCACCCAGGGCACCGTGTTCAGCCCCTCTTCGATCAGGCGGCGGCACAGTTCTTTGGCCCGGGGCAGCTTCAGATTCCAGATGTCGTCGGTGACGCCAATTTCGGTGGCGCCCAGGCCCTTGCACCAGCCATTTCCACTCCTGCACCACGCTCTCCACCGAGCGGGCTCGCCAGGTGTCGCCGGTGACCGGCTTGGAGCAGAAGGTGCACTTGTAGGGACAGCCTCGGCTGGTCAGGATGGTGAAGCTGCGGGCGTTGACGTCCAGCCCGTCGGTCAGGGGTTGCAGATTGGTGTAGCGGTCGATCTTGAAGAGATCGTGGGCCGGGAAGGGCAGGGCGTCCAGATCCGGGATCATGGGGCTTTCCGGGCTGACGATCATCTCGTCGCCCCGGCGGAAGTGGATGCCCGGAATCACGCCGGGCTGCTTGCCCGCTTCCAGGGTGTTGACCAGTTCCAGGAAGCTGTACTCGGCCTCGCCCTTGAAGACATAGTCCACATAGGCGTCGTGGGGGGCTTCCAGGGATTCCAGGGGCATGATGGTCAGGTGCGGCCCGCCCAGGACGGTGATCAGCCCGCGGCCTTTGCACAACTCCGCCATCTCCCACGCTTCCATGAATCAGGGGCGTGGTGGCGGTGACGCCGATCATCTGCTAGGGCTGGCCCTTGCTCTTCGGCCAGATCCAGGTAATAGTCGACGCCCACATCTTCGATGGCGGCGTCGTAGATCATCACCTCGTGGCCGCCCTCACGCAGGACGCCGGCCAGATAGCCCAGGCCCAGGGGAATATGCTTGCGGGCACTCCATACTTTTGCTTCAGGACTGGCTAAGAATAATTCGCATTAAATCGCGCCTTCGGCTTCAATCTGCTTGCGCAGGCCGACTTTTTCCTTCTGGGGAATAAAGGTGCTGCAGGGCGATGCGCATGTTGCGGGGCAGATTCAGCCAGAAATCTTTGGTCTTGAGCCGGCGCATGATGGGGGAAGGCCGCAGGTAAAACTGGCGATAGGCCTTGCGGTACATCTCCTCCACCAGTTCGGCGGTCATGTCGCCCATCTCGTAGCGGGCCTGCTGTTCGAAGAAGACGTAATCTTCCCAGTCGTTGATCAGGAAGCGGCCCTGGCGTTTGACGATCTCGTAGACCTTGGTGCCGGGATAGGGGGTCATCATGGAGAAGTTGGCGATCAGCGGGTCCAGTTCGATGGCAAAGTCAATCGTCTTCTGCATGGTCTCCCGGGTTTCGCCGGGCAGGCCGATGATCATGAAGGCGATGGTCTCCAGATCCGACTTCCTTGGCATTCTTGAAGGCCTGGCGGATGGTGTCGTGATCCACCTTTTTGTCGATGGAGAGCAGGATCTCCTCGTCGCCGGTCTCCACGCCAAAGGCGGTGCGGCGCAGACCGGCCTCTTTGAGCAGGGCCAGCAACTCCTTGGTGGCCAGATTGGCCCGGATGCCGTTGACAAAAATCCAGGGCACATGGTTCAGCTTGTTCTCGATCAGCAAAGTGGCCGATCTCCTGCAAGCGCTTGACCCGGATGTTGGCGCTGTCGTCCAGAATACCGATCTCCTCGGCCCCCAGATCCTCCACCAGATGGCGCCATTCGGCCAGGACGCTTTCCGGGCTGCGGCTGCGCCACTTGATGGGCATGATGCTCTGGCTGCAGAAGGTGCAGCGGTAGGGGCAGCCCCGGCTGGTCATGATGCTGAAGCTGCGGGCTCCGTCCACATGGTCCGTGGCGGGCTGGAGGTTGGTGTAGTTCTCCATCTTGAAGAGGTGATAGGCGGGCCAGGGCAGGCTGTCCAGGTCGGCGATGGCGGCCCGATCCGGGTTGTTGTGGATCTGGCCGTCGCTGGTCTTGTAGGTGAGGCCCAGGCAGTCATCGAAGATTTCATTCTCCGGATGCATAAATGCCTCGGTGTGATACTCGGCTGCTCCTGCCAGATAGGCTTCCAGCCGGTTGGAGATGTCGATCCAGGCATCTTCGCCCTCGCCCCGCACCACAATGTCCACATAGGGCTTCTCGCAGCTCTCTTCGGGCAGCACACTGACATGGGGGCCGCCCAGGACAACGGGACAATCGTGCACCTCTTTGATGGCCTTGGCCGTACGCCAGGCCTGCTTGACCTGGGGCGTGTTGGCGGTGATGCCCACCAGATGGGGCCGGAATTCTTGCATAAACTCGGCCACGGTCTGCTTTTCCACATCGGCGTCAAAGATGACCACTTCGTCGCCCCGGCGCTCGCTCACGGCGGCCAGATAGGCCAGCCCCAGGTGGGCGGTGGTGCGGGTGTCAATGGGCAGTCGAAAGCGAGGATTGATTAAAGCTACGCGCACGGTAAACTCCTCTTCAGAAAGATCAAGTCAGAATTTCAAAAAGTCTATAAAAATCGATTATATCATGTGCCCGAAGCCGGGCCAAATAAGTATGAAACATTTGATAATAATTCGCTCGACCATTGCCGGACGATTGCCCTACGAGGCAATGCACAATGGACAATTTTCAATGCACAATGATCGCCGCTTAATGCCAATCCCATGTCACAACACATTGTGCATTGTGCATTGAAAATTGTGCATTCCCTCAATACATCCCCACACTCGCATCGATCTCCCTGGCATAGGCATCGATGCCCCCGGCCACGCTGAGGACGTTGGTCCAGCCTTGTTGCAGCAGCCAGGCGGTGACTTGGGCGCTGCGCACGCCGTGGTGACAGAGGACCAGTAGTTCGGCGTCCTTGTCCTGGGCGGCGGCGGGCAGGGCCGCGATCTGTTGGGCGGCCAGTTGGCTGAGGGGAACCACCACGGCGCTGTCACCCAGGCTGGCCCGCTGCAACTCGTGCAGTTCGCGCACATCGAGCAAAATGGCGGAGTCGCCAGCGGTCAATTTGGCGGCCAAATCCTGGACGCTGATCTCTGGGGCGCCGTAAATGTTGGGCATGGGCTAGTTCTTGCTGCCTGTGGCGGGCGTCAAATGAGCGGGGGCTTGACGATTGTACAGGGCGGAAATATCGATGTCCGTGATGGCGTTGACATCCCGGATCTCGGCGAAGTTCTCCGTGAGCAGCCGCTTGATGCCCAGCTTCATGGTAAGCAAACTGATGGGGCAATCGATGCACGCGCCCATCATCTTGAGATGGGCGACGCCCTTCTCGTCCACCTTGAGCACTTCCACATCGCCCCCATCCATATAAAGATTCGGACGATAGCCGTCCAAGACCTCTTGGATACTGGTCAAAAATTCCCTGCTGTTTCCATCAACCATCTGTTTGCTCGCAATCTTCAATCGTAATCACTAACCCCACCCTAGCCCTCCCCAGATTGGGGAGGGGACAGATCGTGCGTACCGAACCTGCATTCGCGGCGATCCTGCTCCTCCCCCAATCTGGGGGAGGCTGGGAGGGGGTGGCTTGAGTTATCGTTACTCTTCATCAATAAGCTGTCGGCCACCAAAACCGCCGTTCAGCTCATGCCAATAGGTCAGATCCGGCTCGCCGTGCTGCCAGCACAGATAGACTTTGCGGCCCTGTCGCTCGGCCAAAATGTCCACCAACCCCTGGTCCATATTTTTGACCAAAATCCCCAAGGCCATGATGCCCTTGATGCCGGTCTCCAATTTGACGAATTCCTGGAATAGTTCATTGGTGGCAGGGTTGCCGCCGTTGCCCGCCGCCTTGCGCAAAATGGGCCAGGCCTCCGGCCGCAAACGCAGGATCTCGTCTCGGGCAATTTGGGCCATGCCCATCAGCCGCTTCACTTCGGGCAGGATGGCCCGGGCCTCGGCCACGGTATAGACTTTTGCGTTCATAGAAACACCTTGCCACAAAACGAGGGAGGGCATAAACCCTCCCTCGTCATGGTTAGCCAAATAGACAGCGCCGGTTTAGTGACCGCAACCGCCGCCCTCTTGACCCGCCGGGCTGCCGGCTGTGCGGAAACTGCTGCCGCAGCCACAAGAGCTGACTGCGTTGGGGTTTTCGATGTGAAAACCGCCGCCCATCAGGTTGTCCACATAGTCAACCACGGCCCCATTGATGTAGAAGAGGCTGGTGGGGTCGGCATAGACCCGCAGGCCGTGGTGAAGGGTCACTTCGTCCCCGTCCCGGGCCGTGTCTTCAAAGGTCATGCCGTACTGCATGCCGCCACAACCGCCGCCCTTGACAAAGACGCGCAGACCGTGGGTCTCCAGCAAGCCCTTCTGCTCCAGGATGGCGGCCAACTTCTCGGCGGCCACTGGGGTCAGGGTGACGCTGGGGGTCTCTTCCACAACCATCGTCATTTCACTCATGTCAATCAAATCTGTCGTAGCCATGATACTCTCCTATTTTTCAACTAAAAATGCGTTTGTACCCGCACAAATCAACCAATCAACCACCAATCTGATTCATCGCCCGCCCCCCGGCAATTTCGCCGGCGGCCAGACCATGTCCCCAGGGCTTGTGAAACGCCCCTTCCCACATGATCTCTTGCAGCTCTCGGAAAGAAGCCCCGGAGCGCAAGGGTGTCAACAAGTCTACTTCATCATCCCGCAATAAACAGAGACGCAGCTTCCCATCCGCGGTCAGGCGCACCCGGCCACAGCCCTGGCAAAAGGGTTCGGTGACGCTGCTGATAAAGCCCAATGTGCCCTTGGCGCCGGGGATGCGGAAGGGGCGGCTGGGGTCCACAAAATCGTACCCCGCCTCTTCCAGCGGCCCGAAGACCGCCTCCACCTGATCCTGCATCTCTCGGAAGGTGACCACGTTGGAAAGCTGAAACTCGGTCACTTCGCCAAAGGGCATCATCTCGATAAAACGCACATCCCAATCTCGCTCCACGGTCAGCCGGGCCAGATCCACCACATCCGAGTCGTTGAAGCCCCGGATCACCACGCAGTTGAGCTTGATGGGGCGCAGACCCGCCGCTTCCGCCGCCTCGATGCCCCGCCACACATCGTCAATATCGCCCCAGCGGGTGATGCGCTTGAATTTGGCCGCATCCAGGGTGTCGATGCTGATGTTGACCCGCTTCAGCCCGGCCTGGGCCAGGGGAGCGGCCAGCTTGTCCAGCATCAGGGCGTTGGTGGTCATGGCCAGATCTTTGATGCCGGGCACGGCGGCGATGCGGCGCACCAACTCCACCACATTGCTGCGGATGGAGGGTTCGCCTCCGGTCAGGCGGATCTTGCGCACGCCCAGGCTGGCCCCCACTTCCACCAAGGTCATGATCTCGTCATCGCTCATCAACTCTCGGCGGGGGCGGAAGGTCATGTCTTCGGGCATGCAATAGACACAGCGCAGGTTGCAGGCGTCGGTCAGGCTGATGCGCAGATAGTTGATGCTGCGCCCAAAGCTGTCGGCCATGGCCTGGCCTGGGGTGAAACTGGGCGTGGCCGGCAGGTTCACCGAGCCAAAGGCGGTGAAATAAAGATGGCCGCCCTCGGTTTGGCGCACTTCGGGCGTCGGCGTCCCATTGAACGATTGGACAGCCGCGCTCGGCTCAAGCGTAATTTTGCTCAACGTCTCTGGTGAACGGGTGCTCATAGTGAAGATACCTGTACGGGTTGATTTTCCAGCACCAAATAGGTGCAACTTGTGCCGCCCTTGGCCAAAGATTCGATGCGGCGGCAGGACTGGCCGACCAATTCGCTGACCAATACTTGGTCCATCAAACAGAGCTCCCCATGCTCCGAGCTGACTTTGGCATAAGGGCAGTTACAGGTGTGCAACAGATACGCCCCGCCCTCGTGACCCGCGCCAGAAAAGCCGTTGCCCAGGAGATCCAGTTCGATCTTGCTTGGATCAAACGCCCCGACAGTCGTCTTTTCCCAGCGGGCCAGATAGCCTTTTTGAGAAAGGAAAGCGGCCACTCGATCCATACGCTGGGGGGTGGAGAGCTGGGTCAGCTCTGCAATGGGCAGTTCGCCGGCCATCTCTTTGGCCAAGGCACAAAATGACGCCTCGACTTGCTGAGGGGGCAGATGTTCCTTCAGTTGGCGCACCAACCCGGCGGCCAAAATGGCGAAATTCTCCGGGAAATGCTCCTCGGCCTGCTGGGTCAGCATGTAGACCTGTTGCGGTCGTCCCACGCTGCCCCGCCGCCGCACCCGGTCCACCAAAATCAGGTTGTCCCCTTGCAAAATATCCAGATGATGGCGCACGGAAATCGGCACCATCTCCAAACCGTCTGCGAGTTCGGCCACGGTGGCCGAACCGGACTCTTTTAGAATTTCCAAGATCTGCTGGCGGACTGCATGCACGATTTTACACCCAAAGATTCCATGAGGCGAACCCATATTGGGCCGCATCAACATATAGACTACACCGGAGGTTCATTGAGGTCCAGTATACAGCCTCCGGGCAGGGCTGTCAATTATTATGAAATTCGTGATAATATTACCAAGGCAAGAATTGATCCCCTCACTATAGGCGGTCACCCTTCGCCCCCCTAGCCCCCCAACTTTGGGGGGAACTGTCCACATCTCCCCCAAAGTTGGGGGCCGGGGGGCAGAGAGGACGAATGCTTACCGTCCGTCCTTGGGCAGTTGTGAAAAATGGCACTTGACAGAAGTGCGGCGAGCCATTACCATAGCCCGATGCGGGCCATCGGCAGGGATTTCTCGACTGAGGGGCAGATTTGGCGAGACAATTTGCCCGGAAACCTCCCACAAAGTTGCAAATGACCTCTAATGTGGGGTACAATTCAACCCACTTCTTTTTTATCACCATCGGTTTGACCAGAGCGAAGGAACCAACTCTATGACTACCCTTCCAGTAGACTTCAGACGTCTCAAGGATGAGCAGATCGACCAGTATTTGCACGACAGCATCGTTGTGCCCGAAGAGTTGCAGGCCAACGTGTTGGTGAGCACGGTCGATAAGGTATATAACTGGAGTCGCAAATCCAGCATGTGGCCCCTGGCATTCGGTCTGGCCTGTTGCGCCATCGAGATGATCGCCACAGCGTCCAGCCGCTTTGATTTGGCCCGTTTCGGCATGGAGGTCCTGCGCCCCAGCCCCCGCCAGAGTGATATGATGATTGTCTCCGGTACGGTCACAAAGAAGATGGTGCCGGCCATTGTGCGTATCTACAACCAGATGGCCGAACCCCGCTATGTGATTGCCATGGGTGCCTGCGCCATGGGCGGCGGCCCCTTCAAAGAGGGCTATAACGTGGTCAGCGGCATCGACAAGTACATCCCGGTGGATGTCTATGTGCCCGGTTGCCCCCCCACTCCGGAAGCCCTGATCTACGGCCTGCTCAAAATGCAGGAGAAGGTGGAACGCCAGAGCATCTTGACCGTGCCCTGGTACCAAAAGGGCGCATCGGGCATGGTGCCCGTGCCTGTGTTGGGGCCGGACATCTTTGATCCCCGCCAGATCGAGTTGATCAAAGAGACCACCCTGAAGTCCGCCGCTGTTGAGAATGGCGGATCTGGCGGCGGCAAAGCCAAGGGGGGCAGCGAAATCCCCGGCGGCCTGCGCAACATCTCCGATGCCTACAAGGCGCGGATTGTTGTTGCCAAGGCCCGTGCCAAAGCCAAACGTGAGGCCGTGGCCTGATTTTTCAACAGCCTGACATGTTTTTCACCTACCTATATATACCAAAGATGACCCATCTTTAAGAACCACGAACGATATGAATACCACGAATTCTTCTCTGATTAGATAAGCGAAAAATTCGTACAATTTGTGAAATTCGTGGTTGCCAAGATTCACCGGCTAACCCAAATCTGAGGATCTGCGATGAGCGATACAAGCCCAGTGGCCGAAGCAACACCCGAAACCGCGGTTGACACCGGTCTGCCCTACAACCATGCCGTGCCCGGCGCTGTCCTGGCCCGATGGGCCGAGGAGACAGATCCGGCCCTGATCGTGGCCGCGGACAAGATCATCGATCTGTTGACCTATCTGCGGGACGAGGAAAAGTACGACTTCCTCTCCAGCGTCACCTGCGTGGACTACTTGACCTATAAGGGCAAGCTGCGCAAGGGGATCAGCCGAGCGCTTCGATGTGGTCTACCATCTCTACAGCACCAGCAAGGGCGGCGGCCATATTGTGCTCCATGCCCCGGTGGCCAAGAACGACACCATCGCCTCGGCGACGGGTGTCTTCCCTGGGGCCAACTTGCAGGAGCGAGAGATCTACGACCTCTACGGCATCAAGTTTACGGGCCACCCCAACCTGCGCCGTATTCTGCTGTGGGATGGTTTCAACGGCCACCCCATGCGCAAGGATTGGAAAGAGGCCTATTTCGAAGAGGATGAAAAGCCCTTCAAGAGCCGCCACCCCAAAGGCGATTATGAGCATCAGGAAGACAAGTTGCCCTGGGGCAAGAACACCACCTATCCTGCCGGTTGGGATCCCGATTCCTGGGAAGAGCCGGTAACGTACGTGCCCGTCAGCCAGGCCCCCAAGCACGCGGCCGGCGCCCACCTGGACACCCAGAGCATCGTGGTCAACCTGGGACCCCATCATCCCAGCACCCACGGCGTCTTCCGCATGATTGTCCGCCTCGAGGGCGAGACCATCCTGGCCCTGGAGCCGGAGATGGGCTATTTGCACCGCAACCACGAGAAGATCGGCGAGCGCAACACCTGGCTCATGAACATGCCCTTCACCGACCGGCTGGACTACCTCAACTCCATGAGCAACAACTGGGGCTATGCCCTGGCCGTGGAGAAGCTGGCCGGGATCGAAGTGCCGGAGCGGGCGCGAATACATCCGCATCATCATGGCCGAGATGACCCGCTTTGTGAACCACACCTGGTCGGTCGGCTTTATTCTGAACGACCTGGGCGCGCTGCAAACCCCGGCCCTCTACGCCATCGAAGAGCGGGAAATGATCCTGGATCTCTTCGAGGTCGTGAGTGGGTCGCGCATGATGTGCAACTATTTCCGCTTTGGCGGTGTCATGCGGGATCTGCCCGAAGGCTGGCTGGACCAAGCCCGTTACCTGATCAACGAGCGCATGCCCCGGGCCTTGGACGAACTGGATCGCTTGCTGACCACCAACGAGATTGTCACGACCCGAGGTAAGGGTGTGGGCTATCTGCCCCCCAAGGATCTGATCGCCCTGAGCATCAGCGGCCCCATGATCCGGGCGGCGGGCATCCCCTACGATATCCGCAAGGCCGAGCCGTATGGCATTTATGATCGTTTCGACTTCGACATCCCCACTCTGCCCAACGGTGATGTGTACGATCGCTTCTACATTCGTCTGTTGGAAGCTCGGGAGAGTGTGAAAATCCTGAAACAGGCCGTGCGGGACATCCCCGAAGGCGAATTCCTGGGCGGCAAGGGCGGCTACACCCTGCGCGCACCAGAAGGCGAGGCCTACGCCCGGGTCGAAGCACCCAAGGGCGAGTTGGGCTTCTACGTGGTCAGCGACGGCAAGACCAACCCGTATCGGTATCATGTGCGGGCCCCAAGCTATATCAACATCAATGGCCTTGGCCCTATGAGCGTAGGCTACAAGATCGCCGATGCCGTGGCCATTTTGGGCACCATCGACATCGTGTTGGGCGAAGTAGATCGATAATAATTGAGAATTGAAAATTGAGAATTGAAAATTTTCAATGGTGTGGGTTGACCCAAACCATTAAAAATTCCCCATTTTCCATTTTCAATTAATTCTTACTTTGGGGAGGAAAGTGCATGTTTGGTTCCGGATTGCTCAAGGGTCTGGGCGTTACCATGAAGCATCTCGTCGATACGTTTGTCGACGATTTCCAGAAAGTGCCGAGCCGCTATGCCAACAGCCAGGAGATCGATGGCAAGCGTAAGGTCATGCGCCAACCTCTTAACCAGGAAGGTCTGCTGACCATCCAGTATCCCGAGGAGAAGCGGATTCCGCCCGAGCGCTTCCGCTATATCCCCATGCTGCTGTGGGACACGGACGCCGACGAAGATCGCTGCACCGCCTGTGGCATCTGCGCCAAGGTCTGCCCGCCCCAGTGCATCTGGATTGTGCGGGACAGCGACGACGCCGGCAAGCCGGTCACCCGCCCGGCCGAATTCTACATCGACGCCAGCATCTGCATGAGTTGTGGCTTCTGCGCCGAGTTCTGCCCCTTCGACGCCATCAAGATGAACCACGACTACGAGCTGGCCGTCTACGACCGCTATCCCCAACTGGTCTATGACAAAACCGAGCTGACCGTGCCCATCGAGTATTACGCCGCCCTGTGGCCCACCCAATATGCCGCCGAGGAAACTCGACGCAAGCAAGAGGCCGAGGAGAAGCGGGCCAAGGAAGAAGCCAAGGCCGCCGCTGCCGCCGCCAAGGCCAAAGCCGCTGCCGCATCTGACGACAAGCCCCAGGCCGAGAAGAAAACGCGCACCCCCGAAGAGATGGAAGAGATGAAGCAAAAGGCCCGAGAAAAGGCCGCCGCTGCCAAGGCCAAAGCCGCTGACGGTGGAGATGCCGAAGCGGACGCCAAAAAGGCCCGCATGGAAGAGTTGAAGCGCAAGGCTCAAGAAAAGGCCAAACAGCGCAAGGCAGAGCAATAGCCACACCCGTCCATCCTTCCCCACATCTGGGGGGCGGGATGGTTCGCAGCCTGTCTCGGCTCGACGGAACCAGGGTGGCCCCACTTCGCCACAACAAAGCCGGACTTGCCGATGGCGGGTCCGGCTTTTCGATCAGTTTTGCACAGTGCCAACATGACTTCCCTGCAAAAACCACGAATGACATGAATGACACGAATTTTCCTCAGAAATAATTCGTAGAATTGGTGAAATTCGTGGTTCTCACGTAGAGTCTAACAACTATTTGAAAGGAGACCACCCATGACCGTCACCTTCACCTATTACGGACATTCCACATTCGGGATTGATGTAGACGGGACTCGATTTGTTGTCGATCCCTTTTTCGCCCCCAATAGTCCGGTGGCCCCGGTGACCGCCGACCAGATCGAGTGCGATGTCATGCTGCTCACCCACGGCCACGGGGACCATGTCGCCGATGCCGTTTCCATTGCCAAGCGCACAGGCTGCCAGGTGATCGCCAACTTCGAGGTCTGCAATTGGCTGGGGGCCAAAGGGGTCGAGAATACGCATGGCATGAACCCCGGCGGCGGTTATAACTTCCCCTTTGGCCGGGTCAAGATGACCATTGCCCATCACAGCAGCAGTATGCCCGATGGCAGCTATGGCGGCGTGCCCGGCGGCTTTTTGATTCACTTTAACGAGGGCACGGATGTCTATCTGGCCGGGGACACGGCGCTGACCTATGACATGCGTCTGATCGGCGAGGCCGGCGGCGTGGACGTGGCCGCCCTGCCCATCGGTGACAACTTCACCATGGGGCCGGAGGATGCCGTGATCGCCGCCCAGTTTGTGGGGGCCAAAAAGGTGATCCCCATCCACTACAACACCTGGCCGCCCATCGCCCAGGATGCCCACGCCTTCGCCCGGGCCTTGGAGATGGAGGCGGGCATCGAGTGTGTGGTGATGGCCCCTGGGGACATCGTAAAAGTTTAGCTTGTCGGTTGTACAGAACTGTTTTTGGCGGAACCGCTTTCGCACCTGCCGTCCGGGATGGGTGCAAAGCTTCCGCCAAAAAAGCATGAATCTTTTTGAGAATGTGTTGCGAACGATTTGACGAAAAAGGGAGACACGGATGGGAACTGCTGTTGCGTGGATTGCGTTGATTTTGGGCGGGGCGGCCCTGTTTTTGGTCTGGAAATTGGGCGTGGATCTCTGCCACGGCCAATCGCCGCTTGGATCGATATAACCGCTCGCTGTATGAGGCCGGAGACCAGATCCGCAAATTGGAAGAAAAGCTGGCCGAGACCACAGCCATCCTGCGGGTAGAGATGATGCACCAAGGCAGCCCCATCACCGTGCGCCCGGAGATGACCGTGGGCCAGGTGACCGCCCTGCATCCCCAGGCCGGGCAGATTCTGGCCGGGATGCACATCGGCGGGTGCAGCAGTTGCGCCGCCAACCCGGACGAAACCCTGGCCCAGATCTGCGCCGACAACGGGTTGGATCTGAGCAATGTGCTGGGCAATCTGAACAGCCTGTTTCAGGTTGGAATGGCCCCAAGCAACGGCGGCAGTCGCCTTCCCCAGCCGGTCAAAGTGCCGAATATCGAGTTGATGTAACTATTCGCCCCGCCCCCCTAGCCCCCCAACCTTGGGGGGAACTGTCCACGACCTCCCCCAGAATTGGGGGCCGGGGGGCAAAGGGGTAACGGTTGCGAGTTGATCTCTTTCTAACGTACCAAGCGCACCCAACCATTGCGCCTGGGAGGTAGTGACCAAGGACGAAGAGCTATGAGTCCAAAAACAGAACTGATCTTTCCGGCTTATTTGATCTCCAGCTTGCGGGATCTGCGCGGCGAAAAGTGGCAGCGCTTGGTGGACCGGACCGCCAGATTGCCCGAAACCCACCCCGAATCCCTGGCCTTCACCCTGATGATGGTGGAGTTGGATGGGTGTATGCGCTGCAACAGCACCAGCTATAAATTCCTGCGCGGCTGCGCGGCCTGTGCCGCCCAAACCGTACAGTCCTTCAAAGGCACGGACGAAGATCTGCTGGACATGTACGAACAGGCCCAGCGAGATCTGGACGCCGGTGTCCTGCATCAAATTGACTGGGACGCGCCCCGGGTCCGCGAGATCCGCCTGGTGGACATCGAGCGGGATAGCCTCTCCGTGGTAGCTTAAGGTGAGCGGATGAAAGGGGAAAGGGTGAGGGGGTGACACGGACTTGTCCATGTCACCCCCTCACCCTTTCCCCCCTTCACCCGCTCATTAAACACAGGATGACTTCATGACAACAACCCCACCCCAAACCGCCCCCCGGCGCATCGCCATCATCGGCGGCGGCATCGCCGGGCTGAGCGCGGCCTATGATCTGACCAAGCCCGGCGCGGCCCCGGCCCAGGTGACGGTCTTCGAGGCCGGTCCCGTGCTGGGCGGATTGGCGGCGGGCTTCAAGGGCCGCCCCACCTGGGATTGGCCCCTGGAACACTTTTACCATCACCTCTTCACCAACGACGACGCCATCATCGGCCTGACCGCAGAACTGGGCCTCTCCGACTCTGCTGGAAATCCACCGGCCCAACACGGTCATCCACTGCCAGGGCGACGACTACCAGTTGGACAGCCCCCTCTCCGTGCTCAAATTCCCCCTCATCCCGTTCATCGACCGCCTGCGCATGGGCATGGTGATCGCCTATCTGCGCTATCACCCCCTCAAGCCCTGGCAAAAGTTCGACAAACTGCTGGCGGACCAATGGATGCGCAAATGGATGGGCCGGGCCGCCTACGAGACCATCTGGCAGCCCATGCTTCAGGGCAAGTTTGGGCCGCATTATGAGGAGGTCAACCTAGCCTGGTTTTGGGCCAGAATTGTGAAACGGACGCCTAGCCTGGGCTACTACCGGGGGGGCTTCCAGGCCTTTGTGGATGGATTGGCCGATCGGGTGCGGGGCCAAGGGGTGGACATCCACACGTCGCCCGCCGGTGCAGGCCATCCGCCCGGCCGCGGACGGCGGCTTCACCGTGACCGTGGCCGACCAGCCCCCAGCCCACTTCGACGCCGTGCTCAGCACGGTCAGCCCCGGCTTGATGGCGAAGATGGCCCCGGATCTGCCCGCGGCCTATTTGGGCCAGTTGGCCAAGCTCAAAAGCATGGGCGCGGTGGTCTTGACCGTGGCCCTGGACCGCCAACTCACCCCAAACATCTATTGGAACAACATCCCCAAGCGAGAGGGACTGCCCTTCCTGGCCCTGGTGGAGCACACCAACATGATCGACCCGGCCCACTACGCCGGGGACCATCTGCTCTATTTGGGCGACTATTTGGACCCGGACCACCCCCACTTCAGCATGGACGCCGACCAACTCCTGGCCAAATTCCTGCCCGCCCTCACCCGCTTCAACCCGGATTTTGACCCCAGTTGGGTCACCGGGGCCTGGCTGCACAAGGCGACCTATGCCCAACCCGTCCCCCCCGTGGGCTACGCCGCCATGATCCCGGACATCCGCACCCCCCTCCCCGGCCTCTTCTTCGCCTCCATGAGCCAAGTCTACCCCTGGGATCGGGGCACGAACTACGCCGTGGAGATCGGGCGGCGGGCCGCGGGGATGATGGCGTAACGAGTGAGTAACGAGTAATGAACGTGATCGCACGCTCATACTCATTACATCTCGACCCAACCGTATCGCCGCCTACAACATCGAGCGGCGAAACCGGTCACAATAAACCAACATCGGCAACTGAAACTATTCTTGACCCAAGGCATCCAAACCATGTACCCTGTGCAAGGTCAAGAATCAACCAATCAACCAATCAACATCTTTTGACGAGGAACAGTCATGTTTGGAAAAAAGAACACCGGCATCACCGAAGCGGCCGTGAGTCAGGCCCTGAGCACCGTGATCGAGCCGGAACTGCACCAGGATCTGATCACCTTGGACATGGTGAAAGAGATCACCATCAGCGGCGGCAACGTGGGCTTCACGGTGGTGCTCACCACCCCGGCCTGCCCTCTGCGCGGCCAGATCGAGGACGCCTGTATCGCCGCGGTGATGACCGTGCCCGGCGTGGAGGCGGTGAACGTGAACTTCACCTCCGTGGTGCGCACGGACAGCCGCATCATGAACAAACTCAACATCCCGGTCAAGAATGTGATCGCGGTCAGCAGCGGCAAGGGCGGGCGTGGGCAAGAGCACCCTCAGCGTCAACCTGGCCGTCAGCCTGGCCCTGGAAGGGGCCAAGGTGGGCATCATGGACGCGGACGTCTACGGCCCCAACATCCCCATGATGATGGGGCTGAGCGGCCCGCCCTCCGTGCGCAACGGCAAGATGGTGCCCCAGACCGCCTATGGCGTGGAGACCATCTCCATGGGCTATCTCATGCCCGAAGGCGAGGCCGTGGTGTGGCGGGGCCCCATGCTGCACGGGGCCATCCGCCAGTTTTTGACCGACGTGGCCTGGGGCGAACTGGACTATCTGGTCGTGGACCTGCCCCCGGGCACGGGCGACGCCCAGCTCACCCTGGCCCAGAGCGTGCCCATCACCGGCGGGGTGATCATCACCACGCCCCAGCAGGTCTCGGTCAGCGATGCCCGGCGGGGTGCCGCGGCCTTCAAGAAGCTGGACGTGCCCATCCTGGGCATTGTGGAGAACATGGCCGGTGACATCTTCGGCTCCGGCGGCGGCATGGAGGCGGCCAAACTCCTGGGCGTGGACTTCATCGGCCGCGTCAGCCTGGACCCCAACATCCGCATAGGCGGGGACGCCGGCACCCCCATCGTCATCTCCCACCCGGACAGCGAGACGGCCAAAGCCTTCCGCCACATCGCCCGCATCACCGCCGCGTTGTTGAGTGTGCAGGCGCAGGCGCCGGATCCCCAGTTGGAGATCATTTAGTTGATTGGTTGATTGGTTGATTTCTAAGGGGTGCCGGGGTTGATCTCCGGCACCCTTTTTGTTTTGGTTGACACGTCATTTGTTTGGCGCTACACTCAATGAAGTGTATTTGGCTTTGTGCGTGATGGATGGAGGTAGATGATGACGACTATGACCCCAATTGCTGAGATTGAACAGCAACTCAACCAAGCACTGAATCGGGCCGTTACCAACCGAGAGGATGTGGTGGTCGAACGGCAAGGTCAGGAGGCGGCAGTGATCCTGACTATTGAACGATATACGGAATTGATTGAGGCTGAAAAGGACAGGGCGCGCCATCGATTGCGAGAGGCGCTGGATGTGGTCTATGAGGCCACAAGCGATATCCCGGCAGAAGAGATGGATCAAATGATCCAAGAATCGATCCAAGCTTCCCGACAGGCAAGGAACTCATCGAATGCGGGTCATTCTTGATACCAGTGTGATCGTCAGCGGTCTTATCTCGCCCTACAGTCCACCTGCCAAGGTCGTTGCTCTTTGGCAACAGGGAACTATTCAGTTGCTCTATTCCGCAGAGATATTTGCTGAACTTCAAGACGTCTTGCATCGCCAGTGGCTGCAGCAAAGACTTGCCCATAGACCCAATCGGATTCCTGATTTCTTGACATCTGTCGTGATCTTGGGTGAGATTATCAGCGGGGAGCTTGACGTTTCAGGCCAGGTGCGAGATCCCAATGATGAGATGTTCCTAACCTGCGCGGCGTTGGGTTCCGCTGACTATCTTATCAGTGGGGACAAGGACTTGCTTGTTCTGGGCAGCTTTGGCCCTACGCGGATCGTCTCTCCTGCTGATTTCCTGTTGGCAATGGGCTGGTGAGATCAAGGCTGTGCGCATGATAACTTAAAAGGGGCAGACGACCCAGTACCATCGGGTCGTCTGCCCCTTTTGTTTTTCCCAGATTTCCTTATGATGGATCGGTGAGGACCTTAACCCCACAGCAACGGGACCACAACCCCGCCGTCGTTTAATCACAGGAACAGCGCCCCTTCCGCCAAGTTCCTTCCGTCCCATCCGTCTCATTCAAGGGAGCAACCCTATGTTGACCATTGTTGAAAAAATCCTCTTCCTGATCGTGGCCGGGGCCGCCGTCTATTACGGCTATCTGGGCTTCCGCAACGTCTTTTTGGTGATTCGCCGGGGCAGCGGGGAACCCTTCGACATGGGCGTGGTGGTGGAACGGGCCGTGCGGGCCTTGGGCACCTGGGTCATCATGAAGCCCATCTGGAAGACCCGCACCGTGGCCAGCATCTTCCACGGCATGATCGCCTGGGGCTTCACTTTTTACTTCTTGGTCAACTTTGGCGATGTGGTCCAAGGCTACTTCCCCATCAAGTTTATGGGAGATGGGGCCATCGGCTCGGCCTATCGCTTCCTGGCCGACATCTTCAGCGTCTCCGTGCTGGTGGGCATGACCTATTTCCTGCTGCGCCGCTTTGTCTTC
Organism: uncultured Chloroflexia bacterium; assembly: GCA_963704975.1. Taxonomy (GTDB): domain Bacteria; phylum Chloroflexota; class Anaerolineae; order Caldilineales; family Caldilineaceae; genus JAGNDO01. Next base: position 39,724 of record CAVPIK010000002.1, read on the forward strand.
AACAGCCCGGTCCTCACCTTTCGGGACAATATCAAGCTGATGGACAAGGTCAAGGCCGGGGCCGTGCGCCGGGATTCGCTGATCGTGGGTCTCTTCATCCTGGCCCATGTGGGCTTCCGCTTCTTGGGCGAAACCTTCACCGTGGCCTTGGAACGGCTGGAAATGGGCCACGGGGACGCCGCCCAGCCCTTCGCCAACCTGGTCAGCAACGCTGTGGGGCGGCCTGGGCGAAGGTGCCCTGACCGTGGGCCAACACCTGAGCTGGTGGCTGGCCCTGGGCCTGATTCTGGCCTTCATCCCCTACTTCCCCCGCACCAAGCATTTCCACCTGATCATGTCCGGCTTCAACTTTGGCACCAAGCCGGAGCGCACCAGTCTTGGGCGAGTTGGAGATGATCAATTTTGAAGATGAATCCATCGAAGAGTTCGGCGTGGCCAAGATCGAGGATCTGCCCTGGACGCTATCTGGTCGATGCCTATTCCTGCATCATGTGCAACCGCTGCCAGGATGTCTGCCCGGCCTACACCACGGGCAAGGAGCTCTCCCCGTCCGCCCTGGAGGTGAACAAGCGCTACTATCTCAACGAGCATGTGCGACGGCTCTGGCCAGGGGCGAGGCGTCGGAGCTCGACGCTGCTGGACTTTGCCATCAGCGAGTCGGCCGTGTGGGCGTGTACGGCCTGTGGGGCCTGCGTGGACATCTGCCCCGTGGGCAACGAGCCCATGTTTGACATCCTGTACATGCGCCGCAACCTCATGCTCATGGAGAACAGCTTCCCCAACGAGTTGAAGACCGCCTATCGGGGCATGGAGCGCAACGGCAACCCGTGGAACATCAGCGCCCGGGACCGCATGAACTGGACCGGGGATCTGGACATCCCCACGGTGGACGACAACCCGGACTTCGACGTCCTGTGGTGGGTGGGCTGTGCGCCCTCCTACGACCCCCGTGCCCAGGAGACGGCCAAGGCCTTCGCCAAGGTGCTGAACGCGGCCGGGGTCAACTTCGCCATCTGGGCGAGATGGAGCGCTGCACCGGGGATTCGGCCCGGCGCTCCGGCAACGAGGCCCTCTTCTTCGAGATGGCCACGGGCAATATCGAGGTGCTCAACGAGTTCGTCGGCGACGGCTCGCCCAAGCGCATCGTCACCACCTGCCCCCACTGCATGCACACCCTGGGCAAGGAATACGGCGCATTGGGCGGCCACTACGACGTGATCCACCACACCCAGCTGCTCTCCGAGCTGACCGCGGCCAAGAAGATCAGCGTCCAGGGCAACGGCGAGAGCGACACCATCACCTTCCACGACCCCTGCTATCTGGGCCGTCACAACGGCGTGGTGGACGCCCCCCGGGACGTGCTGGGCAGCCTGAGCAACGTCAACATGGTGGAGATGCCCCGCAGCGGCAAGCAGTCCTTCTGCTGCGGCGCCGGCGGCGCCCAGATGTGGAAGGAAGAGGAGCACGGCGACGCCTCGGTCAGCGTCACCCGCTACGAACGAAGCCGCCGCCACCGGGGCCAAAACCATCGCCGTCGGCTGCCCCTTCTGCCTGACCATGATGACCGACGCCTCCAAGGCCGCGGACAAGGGCGTGGTGGTCAAGGATATCGCGGAGATCATCGCCGAGCGGTTGTAGGGGTTGGGTGGTTGGATAGTAAGATCAGAAGCCCGGCTTTTTTGAAAAGCCGGGCTTCTTGCGTGTTCGGCGCTTTTGCCGGTTGATTCGCACCCCGTGGACTCGCAACCCCGCCAACTCCGCCACATCAAACACGTACCGCTCTTTGCAGAAGTGACAGTCCACCACGGCCTCGCCTTCGGCGATCAGGATGTCCAGATCTTCTTTGGGCAGAATGCTGATGGCCTGCAAGGATCGCTCTCGGCTGCACCCGCAGCGGAAGGTGAGGGGGTGGGGGTCCAGCAGGTCGTAGGGGATGGGGCCGAAGACCCGGGCCAGGATCTGCTCCGGCGTTTCGCCGTCGGCCAGGAGGGTGGCGACGGGGGGCATGTCTTCGATCTGGACGATCATCTGGCGCAGGGCGGCTTGGTCATAGCCGGGCATGACTTGGATCATGAGGCCGCCGGCCACCATCAGCCGGCCCTGGTCGTCCACGGGCGCGCCGACCTCGACCATGGAGGGGATCTGTTCGGACTTGTCCAGATAGGCGACCAGTTCTTGGTCCAGTTCGCCGCTTTCCAGGGCCACCACGCCTTCCACCAGATCCTTCAGCCCCACATCTTTGACCACCCGCAGCAGGCCGTTGCGCCCCAGGGCCTCGGCCACATCCTCCGGGCCGATGGGCAGGGGCCAGGGCACGCCCGGCTCCCCCACATAGCCGCGCAGATGGCCGTCGGCGTCGGTCTCGGTGACCATTTGGAGCAGGGGACCGTCCCCCTTGACCTTGAGGGCCATGCGGTGGCCCATTTTGATCTGCCCGCCCAGCAGGGCCGCGCCGGTCAGCCCATAGCCCAGGGCCGCGGTGGCCACGGGGGAGGCACCGTGGCGCTCGGCCAGGGTCAGGGTGACTTGGGTGGTGAGGCAAGCCAGGGCGCGGATGCCCGCTTCGTTGGCAAAGGCTCGAACAATATAGTCTTGCATGGGATGCGTTCCTCCAGCGATTGACAGGATAACCAGTGCTTCGTAGCGCGTCATTTTACCATAGATGGCGACCGGATCTGTAAGCCCCCAACCCCACGCCACAGGGAGCCCCCCAAACCCTACCACTTCCTCTTGCTACCCTTCCCCAAATCCTTTACAATAGCTCCATCAACCAACCAACAATCAACAAATCAACAAACCATTATGGGCCCCTTCAACACACCTCGCCTCTACCTCCGCCGCTTCCAGCTGGATGATCTGGAGGCGATTTGGACGCAGCTTTATCAAGATCGTGCGGTCTATGGCAACTATAGCGGCATCGGCGGCGACTATGCGGCGGTGGAAGAGCGGGTGCGCCACTATGCGTATCAGACCGAGAGCAGCGAGTTTGGCCGCCTGGCGGTCACCCTCAAAGCGGGCGGCACGCTGATCGGCCAGGTGCATCTGGACCCCCACCCCATCCTCACGGCGGATTTTGACGGGGATGGGTTTGGCTTCAACCGGGTGGAGGTGGAGTTGGCCTTTGCGTTTGGCCGGGACTATTGGGGCCAGGGCTATGCCTATGAGGCCTGTCTGCCCCTGGTTGACTATGCCTTTAAGCGGCTGAAATTGCCCCGATTGGTGGGCGGCGTGGTGGCCGGCAACGAGCGCTCCGTTGCCCTGCACAAACGGCTGGGCTATCGGGTGATCCCCAACCCGGACAAGCGTGACCCGGTCGGGCTGCTCACCATTCTGGACAACCCCGGTCTGTGATATACTGCATCCCATGAACATCAAAATCCAGGCCACACCCAACCCCAATGCCCTCAAATTCATCCTGCCGGAGAAGCATTTCCCCAAGCCGGTGAACATCTCCAGCCCGGAAGCCGCCGCGGACCACCCCCTGGCCGCCCAGCTCATGGCCCTGGACGGGGTCTACAACGTCTTCATGGTCCAGGACTTCGTCACGGTCAACAAGCGGCCCGACGTGCCCTGGGAACCCCTGCGGGATCAGGCCGAGGCGGTGATCTTGGCCTACTTTGGTTAAAAAGAACCCCCTCCAGCCTCCCCCAGTTTAGGGGAGGAGCTGGATCGCCGTAGCCGAAAGTTCGGACGCCGATCTGTCCTCCCCAAACTGGGGAGGGCTAGGGTGGGGTTGCTGTTCTTGAAAGAAGCGGGCGTTTCTTTATGGGTAGGGTACCTGGGGGCTTGGCGACCTGGTTTCTCTACTTCTGACTGGCCAAGAAGGACTGCACCGCGGCATAGCGGCTGTCGGCATGGTTGATCAGGTCGGCGACCGCGGTGTCGAAGGCCGTGGTATTCACCTCTTTGACGGCGTAGGGCCGGATCAGGTCGAACAGGGCCTGATAGGTGGCTTCCATGCTGTCCGGGTTGAAGGCGCTCTCCGCCACCTGGGCCACATAGTCCACATACTGGGCGTGGTAGACCTCATCCGCCACCAGATAGCTGATCAGGGGCCAGTTCGCCCCCACTTCCTCCAAGCCAAGGGACAAAATCGCCCCCCTGCCGCCCGCTGATTTCAGGGCCTCGTTGTTGTCCCAGGGAATCCAGGTAATCTGGCCCGTGGTGGGGTTGGTGTAGAGATAGTAGTTGTGATAGGCCACCCCATAGGTGTCCCAGTTCTGGATCACCGTGTTGGTCGCCAGCCAGCGCAGGAAGGTGTCCACATCAAAGACCGCTTCCAGATTCGTGCGCCAGGTGGCCGGGTCGGTCAGCCGTTGGTCGCTGTGCAGCACATCGTACAGGGCCAGGATGTCGCTGTAGTCGGCCTCGTCGCCGTTGGTCTCCTTGTCGAAGTCGGTCTCGTTGAAGCTGCCAGCGGCGAAGGAGGAGCCGATGCCCTCCGGTTTGTAGACATTGCCGCTATCGTCCTCAAAGTTGGTCTCGATCACCGTGTCGTCCACCACTTCGACCATGGTGTACAGGCCAAAGTAGGTCGGCCCTTCGCCGTAATCCACATAGACTTCGTAGAAAGCGGTTTGGGGTGCGACCACGCCCATCTCCTCAAAGACGTCGTAGGCCACGGTCTCCCGCATCAGGGAATTGTCCTGATAGTTGCTGGAGAGGGACAACTGCTTGAAGCCATAGAAGCGCTGGTTGTCGATTTCGGGGTATTCGTCCTCGAACTCGTCAAAGTCCAGCTTCAAGGGCATCTTCAGGCTGCCGCTGGTCCAGGAAGAGCGCAGGCTGGAATTGCCTTTGAAGCGGATGCCCACGTTGGTCCACACATCCCCCTCGAATTCCACGGTTGACGCCACCCAGATCGGGTTCTCCGTATCCGTCTCCAACCCAGGACCGCCAACGCCGCCGCCACGCACACCGCCTGCTTGGTCGACTCCCCCAGGAGCGACACCCTCAGGCGCAACGCCCCCAGGGGCGACTCCCCCAGGTGCAATACCCCCAGGCGCACCACCTGCCGGACGATCGCCGGTGCGCCCCGCCACACCGCCCGCAGCCGCTGAATTGCCCTGCGCGCCGTAGATTGTGGCCATGTCCGCCATCATCGCCGCCCAGTCCTCCGCGGAGATGGTGATGTCCAGCCGGTTGACCTCATCGTCCGGGAAGACCGTGGCGTAGTCCGGGTCCGCCGAATTGTCGTGGGTGGCCTCGGACCAGCCGTCCGGTCGGGCGACTTCGTCGCTGTCCGCCGTCTCCGCTGCCGGGGCCGATGGCTCCACGGCCACGGTCGTTGTCTGGCCCGTATTGGTGGACTCAACCGCCGCGCTGAGTGCGGTTGGGGCTACCGTCGGGCTGTCTGTTTGGTCGTCCTGGCTGTTGCAGGAAATCACCAAGAAGGTGGCGAGGAGCAACAAAAGGATGGTTGTGATTAGTTTTCGTTTCATGAGATTTCTCCGTGTTCGATCTGTTAATCTGAATGCGGTCATTTTAAGTTAGGTTGAGGAGTTTGCACCCCGTTCGGGCCTTGGCCAGTTCTGTCGAACCAGTGAACTCACGTCGAATCTGGCGTCGACCCGTTCGCACCAGGGGGTGCGAACTCCTCAGAATGCATTGGGTCCTGCCCGCGGAGTTCGCACCCCCTGGTGCGAACGGCTCTGCGTCAAGGGGCGCAGGATCCCCTACCCTTGGCGTTACTCCTCGGCCATCAACGCTTCCTCATACGCCTCAAACTCGTCGCTGAAGCCGTTGGGTTCGATGTAATAGATCTTCAACTCTGCCGTGTCCCGCAGGAAGTTGATGCGGCCCACTTCGGCCCGGATGATGGTCAGGCCGGTGCGCTGTTGCAGGTCGGCCAACAGCAGCTCCCGGTTCTCGGGCCGAATCAGGTCGATGCGCTCGTAGGTGATGCGCTTGGACGTGTCGTAGTGAAAGCCCCAGCCCCGCTCCAACATGAAGAGCACGGCCACGACCAGGGCGTTGGCGGTGACCAACTCCATGTAGCCCTCCCCGGTCAGCAGCACCGAGTTCATCACCGGCAGGGCGATGATCACGAAGAGATAGGTCATCTCTCGGGTGGGCATGGGGTCCGTGCGATAGCGCAGGACCGAGAAGATGGCAAAGAGGCCAAAGCCCACGCCGATGCTCAGATCCACGCTGGTGAGCAGGCTGAGCACAAAGTAGATCACCGTGTTAAAGGCCAAGAAGGTGAAGACATAGTTCTTGTTATGCTTCAGCGGGTAGTAGATAAACCTGACGATCACAAAGGCCACCGCAAAGTTGAACCCGAAATTAAGCACAAAATTCAAAAAATCGCTCATCACATCATTTCTCCATTCATCAGCTTGCCCACCTGAAGCATCCGGGGCTTGAAGTTATTCTTTTTGACTTCGTCGTAGAGGCTGGCGACGCCCATGCAATATTTGCTGAAACCCGGAGGGCCGCACGCCCATCCCCCGCATCTGGCGGATGAAGTCCGACTGCATGTTGAAGCCATCCTGCTTGACCTCGGCGATGGCGATGCCGGGCAGCCCCACCTGGGCTTGGTCCCGCTGAAATTCCAGGTTGACGTCCAGGGTCAGCCGCTCCACGCTGCTCTTGCTGACCAGGGTGATGCGCATGAACTGGTTCCACAGCTTGGGCTCCAGCATCGTCGGGTCGTTGGGATAGTGGTCGTGGACAAAGTTGGCCGTGCCTCGGTCGAAGGCTGTCACCACGTCCGGGGTCTGCATGCGGCTTTTGATGGTGCGGTTCTTGTTGGTTTTGAACTTCACCTCCAAGAAGGCCAAGTGGGAATCCACATATTCCCGGGCCCGCACCTTATAGCGGCTGGTGAAAGCCGTCATGGTGCCGGGTGTACAGGTCAAAATCCGGCGTGTCGAAGTAGACGGTCTGGTAGTGGTTGAGCCGGTTGCCTTTGATGGTCAACACCCGATAGCGGTCGGTGAGCTGGGCCAGGGCCTGTTGCAGTTGGCCGGTTTGCAGCACATACTTGGTGTCCGTGCGGTCCAGCAGGGCCACGTCGTCCATCTCCTTCAGGCTGATGGGGTCGAATCGGCCCATCAATGCTCTCCAAAGAGGTCATGCTGGCCGGCTGGGCAAACATGGCGACCGCCGGAAAGCTGGGGAAACTCGACGGGGCCTGGATTGGGGCGAAAGATTGCAGTTGATTGATCATGGCCGACACTCCTATGCTGAAACGATTGGTTGAACAAACTGTCGTCCCCATAATAGAAGAAAGTTATTTAGAGGGTATTTAGACGAGGTAAAAAAGTGGTGTACTTTCCCATCGAGATCGGCTACTTGATAGAGAGACAACCGGACTGTTATACTTAGGCCCGTGGTTATCCGCAGCCACGCACCACCCAACTCATCGAGAAAGCAATCAACCATGTCCGCACCCAACACCCCCGTCATTGTTATGAGTGAAAACGGCCGCCACGGCGCAATGGTGGCCATGAAAATTCTGCGCCAGGGCGGCACCGCCTTGGACGCCGTGGAAGCCGCCTGCCGCTATGTGGAAGACGACATCAACGACCGCACGGTGGGCCGGGGCGGCACGCCCAACGTCCTGGGCCAGGTGGAGTTGGACGCCAGCATCATGGACGGGCGCACGCTCCAGGCTGGGGCCGTGGCGGCCCTGCGGGGGTATGGCAAGGCCATCACCCTGGCCCGGCAGGTGATGACCGAACTGCCCCACGTTTTGGTGGTGGGAGAAGGCGCGGCCCGTTTCGCCGCGGAGATGGGCCACGCGCCGGAAGATCAACTGACCCCGGAGACCCACGCCCGCTGGCAAGCCCGCTTCGCCGAGGCCGGCATCGAGTTGAATGAGGCGGATCTGCGGGGCAATATCGACCGCCTGCGCTACATGACCGGCCAACTCACCCGGCCCATGAACTTGACCGAGCAGATCGACAAAAGCAAACTGACCACGGGCACGGTCAACTTCCTGGCCCGGGACATGCACGGGGATCTGGCCTCCGCGGTCAGCACCAGCGGTCTGGGCTGGAAGTATCCCGGCCGGGTGGGGGACAGTCCCGCTGATCGGCGCGGGCAATTATTGCGACAACCGCTACGGCGCTGCCGCCTGCACAGGCATGGGCGAACTGGCCATCCGGGTCAGCACGGCCCGCAGTCTGGTTCTGTACATGAAGATGGGCATGAGCCTGCGGGAAGCCGGCCTGGAAACCCTGCAAGATCTGCGGGCCTTGGGCAAGCGAGAAGAGCAATACATGAACATCGTCGCCCTCACCCCCAACGGCGACGTGGCCGGATTCAGCGACGTCCCCGGTCGCCTCTACGCCCACATGACCGGCGACATGGACGAGCCGGTGTTGGTCGAGCGGATTACGATAGAATGAGACGTGTGCGTGATGCGTGTTACGTGAGGTGAGCTTGTCGAACCCCACGTAACACGCATCACGCAACACGCAACACGGAGAAAGCCCATGCCCACCCAAGTCATCATGCCCCGCTTTGGGGAAACGGTTGTTGACGGTACGGTTTCCCGCTGGCTGAAGGCCGAAGGGGAACGCATCGAGAAGATGGAGACCCTGCTGGAGGTCAGCACGGACAAGATCGACTCGGAGATCCCCTCGCCGGCCAGCGGGGTGATCTTGCGCATCCTCGTGCCCGAAGGCAAAACCGTGGACGCGGGGACGATCCTGGCCTACATCGGCCAGCCCGGCGAAAGTCGTGGAGCGCCGGCCCCGCAGCAGCCAAGGCAGATCGGAAGAGGCGGTCGCCGAGGCCATCCGTCCCCGCGGCTTCCAGCCGCTCGCCCCTCGCCAAACCCACCGGACGCGCCTTCATTTCAGCCCGGTGGTCGCCCGCATCGCCGCCGAACATGACGTGGACGTGAACCAGATCCCCGGCACGGGCATGGGCGGACGGGTGACGAAAAAGGACATTTTGGCCTTCGTGGAAGTCAGGCATGGCGGCATCGGTCGCGCCCTCCTCCGCTCCCCCGCCCCCCCGCCCCGCCGCGCCCCCCACCGCCGACGAAATCCTGCGCCCCCTCTCCGCCATGCGCCGGGCCATTGCCGCCCACATGGTGGCAGAGCGTGCGCACCAGCCCCCACGTCACCACCATTTTCGAGGTGGACATGAGCGCGGTGGTGCGTCATCGGGCGGCGCAGAAAGCCGCCTTTGCCGAGAAGGGGCTGAGTCTCACCTTCACCCCCTATTTTGTGGCCGCCGTGGCCGAGGCCCTCAAAGCCGTGCCCGAAGCCAACAGCCGCTTCAGCGACGACGGGGTGATCCTCAGCCGCCGGGTGAATGTGGGCATGGCCGTCTCGACCGAATCCAAGGGCGAGCGGGGGCTGATCGTCCCCGTGATCCGGGATGCGGACGAGAAAAACCTGATGGGCCTGGCCCGCACCGTGGCCGACTTGGCCGAGCGGGCCAGATCGGGTCGCCTCACCCCGGACGAAACCCAGGGCGGCACCTTTACGATCACCAACCACGGGGTCAGCGGCAGCCTGATCGGCACGCCCATCATCAACCAGCCCCAATGCGCCATTTTGGGCATCGGGGCCATCGTCAAGCGGCCCATTGTGATCAGCAGCGAGCCTCTCCTGCCCAGCGCGGACGACGCCATCGTCATCCGCCCCATGTGCTACCTCAGCCTCAGCTTCGACCACCGAATCCTGGACGGGGCCGGGGCCGACGCATTTTTGGCCAAGGTGAAGGGCACGCTGGAAAACTGGCGCTGATTTTCAACGCAAAGAACGCAAAGAGTCGCAAAGATCGCAGAGGGAAAAACCTTTCCGATCTTTGCGACTCTTTGCGTTCTTTGCGTCAAAAGGCCTTGTTGCAACAACCCTGCATTTTTGACCTTGGATGATTTGGGAAAAATTAACGAGGATCGATCAGATCTGGCACTGGGGGCAGAAGTGGGTGCTGCGTTGAACAAGTTTGATCCGTTCGATGGGGTGACCGCAGACAGGACAGGGCTGCCCCGTGCGCCGGAAGACTTTGTGTAGATCCTGGAAGGATCCCTTTTCCCCTGTGGGCGGAGTGTAGTTTTGCAGACTGCTGCCCCGCATCTCGATGCCCAGGGTCAGCACAGCCCGCACGGCCTGGCAGAGGGCGGCCACCTCGGGCGCGGAGAGGCTCTCCCCCGTGCGGGTGGGGCGGATGCGGGCCAGGAAGAGGGCTTCATCCGCATAGATGTTCCCCACCCCGGCCACAATGGACTGATCCAACAGCATGGCCTTGATGCTGGCCCGTCGCCCGGCCAGGGCCGCGGCCAACACCGCCGGGGTGAAGTCCGCGTCCAGGGGTTCCGGCCCCAGGCGATGCAGAACGCTTTGGGTGTCCGTCACCAGCCACACACGCCCAAATTTGCGTTGATCCGAAAAGCGCAAGCGCAGCCCCTCGTCCAGATCCAGCACCAGCCGGGTATGCTTGTCCAAGGGCAGATCCGCAGACTCCACCCGCAGCTCCCCGGTCATGCGCAGATGCACGATCAAGCTCTGACCGTTGTCCAGCCCCAAGAGCATGTACTTGCCCCGCCGTCCAAACTCCACAAAACGCCGCCCCCGCATCCCGTGCAAAAAGGCATCCGGGGAGGGTTCCGCCACGGTGCGCGGCCACAGAACTTGCCCGCCCCGCACTTCGCGGCCCCGCAGATCTCCGGCGATTTCTCGGATATAGGTTTCGACTTCAGGCAGTTCGGGCATAGGATTTTGGATTGGTGATTTTGGATTTTGGATTATTTGCCGAAACAAAACCGTAGCGGATCAACCCGCTACGGTTTCGATACGCCGCCAAGTCCGTGAATGGTCAGCGGAGATCTCGGCGGCGGCTACTCAACCTGCGCTCGCCCTTTCACCCGCTCACTCACTTCCGCTCACCGACTGCGCACCCAGAGGCCGGAGAGGAGGAGGGCGAGGAGGGCCAGGCCGAGTTGGGCCAGGCGCAGGGGGAGAAGGGGCCTTCGGCCAGTTCGGGCATGGGGGCCACCGGGGCTGGGGCGAACGCGGGTTCTTGGGCCGGGGCTTCGACCGCGGCGATTTCTGGGACGACTTCTGCGGCGGGTTCCGCCATCGGTTCAGCCGCCACATCCGCCGCTGGTTCGCTCATGGTGGCGGCTTGGGGGGCTGACTCAGTGACAGCCTCTGCCACGGCCTCTGCCGGGGCTGCGGACATTTCTGTGATGCTGAGGGATGACGCCCCGACCATCTCTTGGCTTGCGCTCTCTGCCTCCGCCGGGGCGGGGGCGATGCGCTGGATGTCGGCGGCGGGGGGGGCGCTTTGGGCCAATGCGGCCGGGGCAGCTTGGGGGGCTGAGGCGCGTAATTTCTCCGCCACCGCCACCACCCAGGCCATCCCCACCGCCACCGACTCCGGTACGTGGTTCTGCGCCCAGGGTCATGGGTGCGGCGTCGGGGATCAACGGGGCGGCGTCCTGGGCCGGTTCTGCGGCTTCTTCGGCAAAGGACATGGCTGCGGGGGCGGCGGCTGGTTCGGCATCTTGGGCAACATCCTGGCTGGCGGGCATGGCTTTGGCGGCGGGCATCTCGTCTGCCGCCGGTTCTTCGGCCATCACTTCTTCGGCCATGACAGCCATCTCGGCCGTGTCAGTCTGAGCATCAGCCTGGGCGATGGCGGGGGCGGCGGCGGGCATGGGCTGGGACATGGCTTGGGGGGCGGGCAGAGCCGGCGCGCCGGTGAAGGCGTCCCCGGCCAGCAGGACAAAGAAGGCCACGGCGGCCACCCCTGCCGCGTTACGCAGGAGGAGGTTGCCTCCTCCCAGAAAATCGAGCAGGCTTTGCCACAAATCTCCCAAAGAGACGGCGGTCTGGCTTGTCTTTTGGCGTTGGGCGGCTCGGCGGGTGGCCACCACATCCGCCACCCTGGCTTCGGGCAAGACAAAGCTTTGGGGCAGGGCAATGGCGGGCAGGTCGGCCAGCAGGGCAACCGTGCGGCGCAGACTTTCCACTTCCCAGGCGATCTCAGGGTCAGCGGCCAGGGCCATTTCGACCAGCCGTTGCTCCTGGCTATTCACTTCCCCGTCGATGTAGGCAGAGAGGAGTTCTTGGTTAATCTGAGATCCGGTATGTGATGTCATTGGTTAGGCTCAACATGGGTAAGGCGCAATATTGGCGATGGCAGCAACCGTGTAGGTCAATCGCTACCCATAGGACGGTAGGCGGCGGGCAAAAGTTCCGAACGAGAGGCCAACAGCATTTCCCGCACCCGGCCCCGGGCCCGGCTGATGCGAGATTTGACCGTGCCCATGGTGGCCCCGGTGATCTGAACGATCTCGTCGTAGGCATAGCCCTCGACATCGCACAGGATCAGGGCCAGGCGTTGGTCGTCCGGCAGGGCGTTGATGGCCTGGCCGATCAGGGTTTGCAATTCGCCCCGCTCGGCCTCATCCGCGGGGGAGGCGCTGGGGTCGATCAGTTGCCAGGCATGGTCCTGATCCACGGGCAGATCGTCCAGGCTGTCGGTGGGGCGGCGTTTGTTGGCCCGCAGCACGTCATAGCAGGTGTTGGTGACAATGCGCATGAGCCAGCTTTTGAAGCTGCCGCCCCGGAAGCTCTCCAAGGCCCGAAATGCTTTGATGAAGCTATCTTGCAGGGCGTCCGCGGCGCTGTCCCCGTCTTGCAAGCAGGCGATAGGCGACGCTGAAGGCCATGCCTTGATAGGTCTCCACCAATTGGTTGAAGGCGCGCACCTCCCCGGCCAGGGATTGTTCGATTAGTTTTTGTTCCTGCTCGGTGCTCAGTGTCATGGAAAAGCTAGTTTCATGGGATTCTTCAAGTAGGACAAGCGTAGGTTGAACGTCCGGGTACCGACCGAAGTTCCAGGGGAACTGGAGCGGTGTGATTCAGCGATTGGGAGAGTAGGTAATTGAGCAATTCTCACCCCCAGTCCAGGGCCATATTTGACGTTCCGGGCCAGAGTCAGTATACTCAGTGATTGTTATTTGTAGGCATATTTGCCGAAGTGGCGGAACAGGCAGACGCGCACGACTCAAACTCGTGTGGGGTAATTCCCGTGTGGGTTCGATTCCCACCTTCGGCACCAAACTGCTCTACCTATCAAGTCCAAGACTAGAACGCAGATTGACGCAGGGTTTACGCAGGGCGAAACAGATTTTTCAAGGCTATGAAAATCTGCGGACCCAGCGTATCTTCTGCCCCGTCGGCGTTCTATTCGTTTGCGGCTGGGCGAGTTATCTTCTGGCAAAGGTCGCTTCTTTTTGATAGTGGATGGCTGGGTGGTTGCAGATCGGTGACGGGCGAAGATCTGTGGAACCGGAAAGGGGTCGTGAGCGTTACCTTCCCGCTATGCCACGGTTGACGGCCCGCTAAGCTGTCCGCAACCGATCCGTGTGCCTGACTCTATTATACAGGAAGTGACCAATGGTAGAAAACAAACCTTTTCCCTCTTCTTCATCCCTTTCTTTAGCCCCTTCATCATCACAGTTGGCAGTGCGCCCGTCCAAGCCTGAGGCTGACCGGGCTTTTTTCGCGCCCGGCGTGCGGGCGATCCGAACCATGATCGCTGTCCTGCTGATCTTGGTTCTGGTTGCAGGCTGTTCGGCCAAAGCCGATGACAGCCCCAGTGCGCTGATGGTCAAAACCCAGGACATCGCTTTGGCCTATCAGGCCCACGGCGACACCGCCCAGGCCCAGGCCGACCTGGCCCAGTTGGGCGTGGCCAACCCAGAGCAGTGGTTGCTGTTGACCACGGAGACCGCCATCAGCGGCAGCGATGGCCAACTGAGTGCCGGGGGGACCGTGGCCTTGGTCAAGCTGGCCCACGATCTTGGGCTGCGCTCCACGGCGGTGGATGACTTTGCCCGCCAGAATAATCTGATCCCAGAGCAAGTTTCGACCCAAGCCCAACCCCAGGCCCAAGCCCAGGCTCAGGCAGAAACCAGCGCGGCGGCCCCGGTTGCCGCGGCCCCGGTCGTCGCGGTCGCACACCGATACCCCCGTGGTGGCCGACCCGACGCCGGTGCCGACCGACACCCCAGCCCCAGTCTCAACCTCGCCCAAGGCCGCGCCCCAAATCACCATGAATGTGCGGGGCGGTCCGGGCACGGATTATGCCGTGGTGGCCAGCATTCAGGGCGGAAGCAGTGTGCCCATCATTGCCAAAAATCCTGATGGGGATTGGTGGCAGGTGCAGTTGGACAATGGGGGCACGGGCTGGCTCTACGGTCCCCTGGTGGATGCCAGCGGGGACACCAGCGCCGTGGTCGTGGCGGCCAACATCCCCGCGCCGCCGCCCACCGCGGTGCCTGCGCCCACGGCGGTTCCCCAGCCCACGGCCGCGCCCGTGGCCGCCGGTCCAGATTTCCGCGTGATCAGCAAAGAGCTGTGGGATGTGGAGCGCAACGGCGGGCGGTTGGCCGGCACGTCGGTGAACTGTGGCGAACGGCGCGAGTTGAACGTGATTGTGTTGGATGCCGCGGGCAACCGGTTGAACGGGGTGGCGGTCCAGGTGATGTATGGGGCCAAAGAGATCTACGTCACCGGCTCCCAGGGCAAGGGAGACGGCCAGGTGGAGTTTGTGCTGGGTGCCGGGCAGGGCGTCTATGTCCTGCGGGACGCGGATGGCCGGGAGGCGTCCAGCGACCGGGTGGAGGGGTTGGTGACTGACCCCAGAGAGATGTCCGATGACCTCCTGATCGGGGGCCGCTATTGCACGGACGGGGCAAGCTGCGCCAGCTTCAAACAGGGGCTGGGCTGTATCGCCCATTATAGTTGGACCGTGACCTTCCAGCGCGGGTATTAAGGACTGGCGTTCACTCCCCTGCCCCCCTAGCCCCCCAACCTTGGGGGGAACTGTCCATGACCTCCCCCAGAATTGGGGGCCGGGGGGCCAAGGGCGGTGAACGGTTATTAAGGACTGGCGTTCATGCGCATCTACCTTGACCAATTGGGCTGCCGCCTGAACTATAGCGAAAACGAGACCCTGGCCGGGCGACTGTTGGCCGCGGGCCATCAGGTGGTGGCCCAGGCGGAGGCGGCGCAGGTGATCGTCCTCAACACCTGCGCGGTGACCGTGGACGCGGGGAAGCGCAGCCGCCAGAGCGTGCGCCAACTGCACCAGCGCAACCCGGCGGCCCGCATCGCCGTCACCGGCTGCTATGCCACGTTGGAGCCGGGCAAGACCGCGGCCCTGCCCGGCGTGGCCCTGGTGGCCGACAACCGGGAGAAGGAACTGCTGCACGTTTTGCTGGAGCCGTGGAGCGCGGAGTTGGACGACCCGGCCCAGATCGCGCTCATGCAGCCCAACGGCGTGCCCTTTGCCCAGGATGCCGAGTCGGCCCCCAGCCGCACGCGAGCCTTCATCAAGGTGCAGGATGGGTGCAACAACAAGTGTACGTTCTGCGTGGTCACCTTGGCCCGGGGGGAGAGCCGCAGCCGCACGGTGGCGGAGATTGTGGCCGAAGTGCAAGCCCTGGCCGCGGACGGGGTGCAGGAGGCGGTCTGACCGGGGTGCATTTGGGCAGCTATGGCCGGGATCTGGCCGGGGCCGGCCCGCTCGGATTTGAAGACGTTGACCGCGGCGCTCTTGGCCGACACGGACATTCCCCGGCTGCGCTTGAGCAGTTTGGAGCCGTGGGAGTTGGCCGATGGGCTTTTTCGATCTGTGGCAGCGTTGGCCGGATCGGCTTTGCCCGCATCTGCATTTGCCCCTTGCAGGCAGGGACGGATCGCCAGCTTCGCCAGATGGCCCGGCGCTGCACGGTGGAGAGCTATCGCCAATTGGTGCAGCGACGCCCGATCCGCCATCCCCGACCTGGTCCTCACCACGGATCTGATCGTCGGCTTCCCCGGCGAGAGTGAAGCGGACTTCCGGGCCGGCATGGAGTTTGTGACGGAGATGGCCTTTGTCGACGCCCACATTTTCCCGTACAGCGCCCGGCCAGGGACGGCGGCGGCTGATTTCAACAACCATTTGCCCAATTTAGAAAAAAAAGCCCGATCTCGACGCATGCACGAAGTGGTGGCGGCGACGGGCCGGACCGAACGATTGCGCTTTGTGGGCGGGACGCGCCCGGTGCTGTGGGAAGGCCAAGGCCAGCCCGTGGAGGATCAGCCGGGGATGGCCCTGTGGCGGGGCTACACGGACAACTATTTGCGGGTGATGGCCCATGCCCCGGCGGGGATGGATCTGCACAACGTCCTCACCCCCACCCGGCTGGACGAGTTGCACGGCGACACCTTTTTTGGCAGTTTGCTCGCTGAAAGTGTGTTTGGGGTTTGACTTTGCGGGGAAGCTAGGGTATTCTTTGCACCATTGATTTGTCGTTGATTTATTGTTTTCCAAGGGAAAAAATCACCATGTTGCACCTCAGGAGGTCGCCCGCCGGAAGCGGGCTAGCGCACTCATAGCGCTGACTGCACAGACTTTTGTGCAGCCCTGCCTGTCCGATGTCACGGCGCACCGCCCTTGGGTGAGTGTGCTGGAGTCTCGATAGTCCCTTCCGTCTACGCCACACCGTTAAACCGGGTGGCGTTTTTTGTTGCCATTTCCAATCCATCTAATCCATTCTAACCCGAACTACGGAGAAAAATCATGACTGTTTCTGCTGTAAAACCACCTGTCAAGAAGTGTGTGCTGGCCTATTCCGGCGGCCTGGATACCAGCGTGATCGTGCCCTGGCTGCGCAACAACTATCACTGCGAGGTGATCTGCTTCTGCGCCAACCTGGGCCAGGCGGATGAGCTGGTGGGCCTGGAGGAGAAGGCCCTGGCCTCGGGCGCAGTCCAAGTGCTATGTGGAGGATCTGCGGGCCGAGTTCCTCACCGACTATGTCTTCCCCACCATGCAGGCCGGGGCCACCTACGAGCGGGACTATCTGCTGGGCACCTCCTTCGCCCGCCCGCTGATCGCCAAGCGCATGGTGGAGATCGCCGAGATGGAAGGGGCCGATGCCGTGGCCCACGGCGCCACGGGCAAGGGCAACGATCAGGTGCGCTTCGAGATGACCGTCATGGCCCTCAACCCCAAGCTGCGCATCATCGCCCCCTGGCGGGAGTGGGACATTCGCGGCCGCAAGGATGCCATCGAGTATGCCGAGGAATACAACGTGCCCATCAAGGCCACCATGGAGCGCATCTACAGCCAGGACAAGAATATCTGGCACCTGAGCAACGAGGGCGGCCCCCTGGAAAATCCCTGGAACGAGCCGCCCAAGGATATGTTCGAGTGGACCACGGACCCGGTGGATGCGCCGGACACCCCGGAATATGTGGAAATCTACTTCCGCCACGGCATCCCGGAGCGGGTCAACGGCGTGGCCCGCGGCCCCGTGGGCATTTTGCAGGAGCTCAACGAGCTGGGCATGAAGCACGGCGTGGGCCGGGTGGATATTGTGGAGAACCGGCTGGTGGGCATGAAGAGCCGGGGCGTCTACGAGACCCCAGGCGGCACCATTTTGGTCAAGGGCCACGCCGCCCTGGAACAGCTTTGCCTGGACAAGGAGACCCTGCACTACAAACTGAGCGTGGGGCTGCGCTATGCCGAACTGGTCTACAACGGCCAATGGTTCACCCCCCTGCGCAAGGCCCTGGATGCCTTTGTGCAGTCCACGGAGCAGAACCTGACCGGCACCGTGCGCCTCAAGCTCTACAAGGGCAACGTCATCCTGGCCGGGCGCAAGAGCCCCTTCAGCCTCTACCGGGAGGATTACGTCACCTTTGACGAGGACGATGTCTACAACCAGGCCGACGCCGAGGGCTTCATCAAGCTCTTCGGCCTGCCCATGAAGGTGGCGGCCATGCTCGACCTGGAAGGCCCCGGCGTCAGCGAGTACGACAGCCCGGATTTCAGCGACTTCAAGCGAGACTGACCAGTTGAGGTAGAGGGTGGAGATAGAGATAGAGATCGTGTTGAGACGATCTCTATCTCTATCTCCACCCTCTATCTCCCAAAGGGGGCAACCATGACCACAGATCACTCAGTTCTCGGTTTTGATGCGGCGGGGGTGGCCGCGGGGATCAAGAAGAATGGCAAGCCGGATCTGGCCATCATCGCCAGCCGGGTGCCGTGCCGGGCGGCGGGCATCTTCACCACGAATCAGTTTCCGGCCGCGTCGGTGCTGTACAATCGCCAGCTCTTGGCCTTCAACCCGGAGATGATCTATGGGGTGGTGGTCAACGCCGGGCTGCGCCAATGCCTGCACCGGGCGTGCTGGGCAATGTCAACGCCCGGCTGATGGCCGAGCAGGCGGAGAAGTACCTGGGGGCCGGGGACAGCACGGTCTTCGTCATGAACACCGGGGTGATCGGGGTGCAGTTGCCCATGCCCAAGATCAACGACGGGCATTGCCGAGGTCAGCCAAAAGCTGCGGCCCGACGGCTGGCTGGACGCGGCCACGGCCATCATGACCACGGACACAAAGCCCAAGTTGGCCTCCCGCACCCTCACGCTTGGGGATGCCACCGTCACCCTCACCGGCGTGGCCAAGGGCGCGGGGATGATCCACCCCAACATGGCGACCATGTTGAGCGTGGTGGCCACGGATCTCAACATCGCCCAGCCCTTGCTCCAGACGGCCTTGGCCACCGCGGCCAACGGCAGCTTCAACCGCATCAGCATCGACGGGGACACCAGCACCAACGACACGGTGCTGCTCCTGGCCAACGGGCTGGCGGGCAACGAGGAGATTGTGGACGCCGCCGACCCGGCCTTTGCCGCCTTCCAGTCCGCCCTCACCGAGCTGTGCGCCGAACTGGCCCAGGCCATCGTGCGGGACGGGGAGGGGGCGACCAAGTTCATCACCCTGGACGTGCGGCGGGGCCGAGACCGACGCCGACGCCCACCGCATCGCCAACGCCATCGCCACCAGCCCCTTGGTCAAGACCGCCTTTTACGGCGGCGATGCCAACTGGGGACGCATCCTGGCCGCGGCGGGCTATGCCGGGGTGGCGATCGATCCCAGCCGGGTCAGCCTGTCCATTGCCGGGGACGGCGAGCCGCTGCAATTGGTGGCCGGGGGCCTGCCCACGGACTACGCCGAGCGGGACGCCGCCGCCATCTTCGCCCAGGCGGAGATCCATGTGATCTTGGATCTGGACGCGGGCGGCGACAAGACCGGTCAGGCCACGGTTTGGACCTGCGATCTGAGCCACGAGTACGTGTCGGTCAACGCGGACTATCGCACGTAGGATTTGCTTGTAACAACGAAGAGTTGGACCACAAAGCCACAAAGAACACAAAGGTCACAAAGATTTTTTTGTGATCTTTGTGTTCTTTGTGGCTTTGTGGTCCAATGTCAGGTAGTCTGTTTGCTATTTGTTCGAGGAGATAAAAATGAAAAACCTAAAACGACCCACCTGGCGGCAAGTTTGGCGGGAGATCTCCCGCACCCTGCTGATCATCGTCGGGGTGACCATTTCGACCCTGTCGTATACCATCTTTCAAGTGCCATACAATATTGCGGCGGGCGGGGTAAGCGGCATCGGCATCATCGTCAACCATTTCACCGGCTGGCCGATTGGCGTTTTCTATTTGGTGGTCAATATTCCGCTGCTGGTGCTGGGCTTCTTTCAACTGGGGCGCTGGCGCTTTTTGATCAACACGGTGATCGCCGTGCTGATCTTCTCCACCATGACCGAGGTCTTTCTGGCCTATCTGCCCACCTATTTGGAGCACTATCCCATCACCGACAACATCCTGCTCAGCGCCATCTATGGCGGGATTGTGGGGGGCATCGGCGGCGGGTTGATCTACCGGGCCGGGGCCAGCATGGGGGGCACGGGGATCATCGGGCGGGTGCTGCAAATGCACACGGGGATGCCCCTGAGCCAGGTCTATTTGTGGACCGACGGCACCATTGTGCTGGTGGCCGGGCTGGTCTTCGGCTGGGAGACGGCGCTCTATGCCATGCTCACCCTCTTCCTGGGCGGACTGGCCACGGACTATGTGCTGGAAGGGCCCAGCGCCGTGCGCACGGCCACCATCATCACCGAGAATGAACATCGGGAGGAGATGGCCGCCGCCCTGATCGACGGGTTGGGCCGGGGGGTCAGCCACTGGGAGATCACCGGCGGCTACACGGGCCAGCCGCGCACCATGCTGCTCTGCACCATCTATCGCCCCCAGGTCAACGATGTCAAGCGCATCGTGGCCAACGTGGACAGCAAGGCCTTCGTGATCATCGGCGACGCCCATCAGGCGTTGGGGTTTGGGTTTGTTCCGTTGCGACCGAAGGGGTGAGGCGGGGCGAGGGGCGAATTGGGGGGATCGGAAATACAAAAGCCGCCGGGGAATCATTTCCCCGGCGGCTTTTTGTGTGTCTTGGGCATAACTCGCCTCGCAATCGCCCCTCGCTACAAAATCTGGCTCAGGAACAACTTCGTGCGGTCGTGCTGGGGGGCGACGAAGAAGTGTTCGGGGGTGCCGACTTCCACGATTTCGCCGGCGTCCATGAAGACGCAGCGGTCCGCCACTTCCCGGGCGAAGTTCATTTCGTGGGTCACGATCAACATGGTCATGCCGGAGAGGGCCAGCTCTTTCATGACGTCCAGCACTTCTTTGATCATCTCCGGATCCAGGGCGCTGGTGGGCTCGTCAAAGAGCATGATCTTGGGCTGCATGGCCAGGGAACGGGCAATGGCCACCCGCTGCTGCTGACCGCCGGAAAGCTGGCCAGGGAACTTCTTGGCCTGTT
Organism: uncultured Chloroflexia bacterium; assembly: GCA_963704975.1. Classification (GTDB taxonomy): domain Bacteria; phylum Chloroflexota; class Anaerolineae; order Caldilineales; family Caldilineaceae; genus JAGNDO01. The sequence goes on from CAVPIK010000002.1 coordinate 60,365, forward strand.
CCGGGATGCCCACCCGCTCAAGCAGGGCCATGCCGGCCTTCTCGGCCTCGCTCTTGCGCATCTTGCGCACATGGATGGGGGCCAGGGTGATGTTGTCCAGCACGGTCAGGTGGGGGAAGAGGTTGAACTGCTGGAAGACCATGCCGGTCTCCGAGCGGATCTTCTCGATGTTGCGCACATCGTGGGTCAGGGGCACCCCGTCCACGATGATGTCGCCGCCCTGGTGTTCTTCCAGCCGGTTGATGCAGCGGATGAAGGTGGATTTGCCCGAGCCGGATGGCCCGATGATCACCACCACTTCCTTCTGCTTGACGGTCAGGTTCACATCCCGCAGGGCGTGATATTCGCCGTACCACTTGTTGACATCTTTACACACGATGATGTTGTCGTTTTCAGCATGTCCGGACACGTGAATGCTCCTTGTTTTTCAAATCGCAGAATGCGGCATGACTGCAACGTGATTGCAGCGTGATTGATAGAAGAGGGGCGCTTTAACGCCGCCCCACACCCAGTTGAGTCTCCAACTGACGGCTGGCCCAACTCATGCCATAGCTGAAGATGAAGTAGATGACCGCGATAAAGACATAGACCTCACGGGTGACACCACCGGCCACCTTAATCCACTCCGGCTGCTGGATCACCGACTTGGCGATGCCCAACAGATCCGTCAGGCCGACCAGGGCCACCAGGGAGGTGTCCTTGAACAGACCGATGAAGAGACCGACGATGGCCGGAATCACGGCTCGGAGCGCTTGGGGCAGGATGATCATGGTCAACTTCTGATAGTTGCTCAACCCCAGGGCGTCCGCGGCTTCCCACTGACCCTTGGAGATTGATTGTAGCCCACCTCGCACGTTTTCCGCCAAATACGCTGCGCTAAACATGGTAACCGCCACCATCACCCGGGTCACACCTGGGGGATTTTCCATGTTGGCGGGCAGAAAGAGGGGCAACATGATCATCCCCATGAAGAGCAGGGTGATCAGGGGCACGCCGCGGATGGTCTCGATGTAGGCAATGGAGAACCACTTCACCACGGGCAGACTGCTGCGCCGTCCCAGGGCCAAGAGCACCCCCAGGGGGAAGCTGAAGGTGATGCCCACCACGGTCAGCAGCACGGTCAACATAAAGCCGCCGTAGACATTAGAAGAGATGCAATCGCCCACAAAGCAGAGGTCCGTGTTGCCAAAGGTGAGGCCACCCTTAAGCATGACCAGGGCAAAGGGAATGCTCAGAAACCAGGCTCCGGCCAGAATGTTGTCGTTAATGTTGGTGCGCAGGGTGAAGATGTAGCCAGCGATCAGCAAAAGCAAAGAACCACCCAGGGTGATCTGGGCATTTAGCCCCAGGGGCAGGATAGCCAGAACCAACAGCAGAGCCGCCAACCCGACCGCCACAGAGCGCATGATACTGCCCCATTGGCCGGCGCTCAACCCAAAGAGCAGGCTGATCACCGCCAGCACAATGGCTGGCTGGAACAGATTGGCCGCAGGATAGACCCCTGTGGCGAAAAGTTTGGCGTTGACCCAAACCGGTGTCCAGAAGGCTTCAAAGAAGATCCAACGTCCCAAGCCGACGACCAAAAAGTAGATGGTCGCCAGGGACACCAGGGTAAGTATGGTGTTACCGATACTGCTGAAAAGATTGGTGCGCAACCAGCCCAACACCCCCACTTCAGTGATCGGCGCCTTGCGGGGTGCACTGGGATGGCTGGGATTAACCCATGCACCTGCTTCAGAATTTGTCTGTGCCATAAGGTTTCTCCTATCGCTCAACCAGAGCGACGCGACTGTTATACACGTTCATGAAGCCCGATGTGAGCAGACTGAGGGTCAGATAGGTGGCCATGATCAAGATAAACATCTGCACCTCTGCCCCCGACTGGTTCAACACCGTCAAGGAGACTTGGAAGAGATCCGGATAGCCGATGGCGATGGCCAAACTGGAGTTCTTGGTCAGGTTGAGGAATTGGCTGGTCAGGGGTGGGATAATCACCCGCAAGGCCTGGGGCAGCACAATCATGCGCAGGGTTTCGCCGGTCTTCAACCCCAAGGCCCGGGCCGCTTCCGTCTGGCCCTTGGACACGGAGTTGATACCCGCCCGCACAATTTCGGCAATGAAAGCCGCCGTATAGAGCACCAATCCCAACAGCAGTCCCGCAAACTCAGGCGAGAACTCCAGGCCGCCCCGCAGATTGAAGCCCTGCAACGCTGGCTGGCTGAGATAGAGCGGCCCCGGCGTATTCCACGTCAGGGTCTCCCCATTTTGCTCCAGATTGTAGAAGCGGAACTCGCCGGATCTATCGGTGCTGACCGTGTCCAGAACTGTGCCGTCGGCCAAGGTCAGGTTGACCGGCACGTAGCGGATCGGGTCATCCACCCCCCGGTCAAACTCGCCGTTGCCGTTGTTATCCACAAAAAGGGTGCCCCGGTCGCCCATACGCAACTCATAGGCCAAGTTGGACGGCAGGGATGCGGTCATGCTGGTAACAGCGAAGCCCAGGATGGCCACGACCAAGAAGGCCGCGATGCCGTGGGGCATGGACATGCCCACCCGATCCTGGGCGTCCAGAGAGCGCCGGCGCAGATAGACGGCGATCCCCCCCACCACAACGCCCGCCAGCAACCAATAGAGCCAGGGACGACCAGATTCGGTCACATAAAACCAACTAAAGGCGATGCCCCGGTTGCTGAGGATGCCGACACCGGGCAAGGTGATACGATTGCTCAGATCTGGCAGCTTCAGGATCACCGCAAAATAAAGGAAGAACAATTGCACGAGCAAAGGCGTACTGCGGATCAACTCCACGTACGCCCCGGCGATGTTGCGTAACAACCAGTTGTTGGAGAGCCGGGCAATACCAGTCAGAATCCCCAAAATGGTCGCCAGCACAATGCCGATCACAGCCACCCGCAGCGTATTGAATATGCCGGTGATAAAAGCCCGGCCATAGCTCTCTTCGGGCGAAAAGGCCGGGCCTTCTGCAATGGCAAAGCCCGCCGTCTGTTTCAGAAAGTTGAAGTTGAAAGGCACCGCGCTGGTTCCGCCACTAGCGGCAGCCAGACGGGTGGACATGTTGTTGTACAAAAACGCAGTGAACGCCACAACGATGATCACAAAGATCACTTGGGCGATGATCGCCAAGATGCGCGAATCGCGATAAAAGGGAATGCGTTCGGATGAGACGGCCGGGCCAGATGATGTCATAAGATTCTAACCTGTGTGAATGGGTCGGCGGCTGTCCGACAACAGGCAGTGTGCTTAACCTGAGCACATGCGCCATCCATGGAGAGGAGGCCAATTGGATTTGAGACACAAGGGATGAACTGCGGAGAGTGCCACTTCTTCAGATGTCGAAGCGGCTTGCTGGTTTTCCCCTGATGAAGGAGACTGGCAAAGGTGCAAAATGCCGGTCTCCCTCATCAGGGGAATAGACCGATTTGGGGCCAAGGATCCTGGCCCCAAATCGGTGGTGGTGCGGTGTTAGCGGAATGGGCGGCGCGTACATCAGACCACCCTGGGTGTACAGGCTGTTCTGTCCACGGGGCAGAGAGAAGGGAGTCGCCGGCCCCAGGTTGCGGTCGTAGATCTCGCCGTAGTTGCCCACGGCCTTGATCACCTTGACCATGAAGTCGTTGGGCAGGCCCACCTTGGCGCCCATGTCGCCCTCAACGCCCAGGATACGCTGGATGTTCGGGTCTTCGCTGTCCATCATCTCATCCACATTGGCCTGGTGATGCCGTACTCTTCGGCATTGATCAGGCCAAAGATGGTCCAACGCACGGCGTCGGCCCAGGTCGGATCGCCCTGGAAGACGGCACCGGCCAGAGGCTCCTTGGACATGGTGACGTCCAGAATCATGTGGTCATCAGGAGCGGCCAACTTGGTGCGGCTGCTGACCAGACCGGACTTGTCGGTGGTGATAGCCATCACAGCGACCTTCGTCATAGGCGGCCAAGGTCTTGTCGTTGTCCTCGAAGACCACGGGGGTGAAGTCGATGCCTCGGGCCCGGAAGTTGTCGGCCAGGTTCAGTTCGGTGGTGGTGCCGCTCTGCACACAGATCGTGGCGCCATCCATCTCTTCCAGGGTGGCAATGTTCGCTGGCCTTGCGCACCATCATGCCCTGGCCGTCATAGAAGTTGACGGGCATGAATTCCATGCCGACCTCGGCGCTGTCCCGGGTCAGTGGTCCAGGTGGAGTTGCGGAAGAGGACGTCAACCTCGCCGGACTTGACCAGCGGTGAAGCGGTCGCTGCCGCTGGCGTAGCGGAACTGCGACGGCTTGGTGGCGTCGCCCAACACGGCGGCAGCCACGGCCCGGCAGAAGTCCACGTCAAAACCGGTGAAATTGCCGTCGGTGTCCAAGTTGCCGAAACCGGGCACTTGGTTGTTGACGCCACAGACCAACTCGCCCCGGGCCTGTACAGCCTGGAGCAGACCACCGGCATTGGCTGCCGGGGCTGCGCCATCGGCCGGCACTTCCACCACCACGGTGACTTCCCGGGTGACTTCCACAACCTCGCCGGTGGCCGGTGCCGCGGTGCCACAGGCGGCCATCACAAGGACCACCACCAACAGGAAGGCGGTCAGCATCATTGTTCGTTTATTCATGGGCAAAGCTCCTTTTGAAAAGATGTACTGCATTGAAAAAAAACATATCAACGGCTAAACCTGATGTTTCTCTAGGTGACGACACAGAGGAGTCAAGATCCTGCGCGATTGTCTCTGGAAAATCAGATCAAGCTAAAAACGCACGACAACAGCGGATTGACTGCAAACAATCTTTCTGTCGAATACAGCCAATGGCTTGCAGGCACAAGAAAGGTTTATCTTATTCTATTTTGAGGTTGCATCAATACCAGTTTTGGGCGGGTGGTTCAACTGAAACAGCAAATTGCGTGGACAAAACCGGAGCCGTCTTTTCTATCAGGGCTGTATTCTGTCATGGGGTGGCAGAACAGACAGCCATTACGAGCAACTACTGATATGAGACCGCGTGGCAGGGCAGACTATAGCACGGTGAGTTTGTTCTGTCAAGCTACGCGCTTCAATTTGGCAAAAACACGCCAGATCAGCCCAAAATAGGGTAAATGGAGGGGTTTCGAGGGGGTAACGGAGGGAAAAACCGATGGATCATGCCAATTCTGCCAGCACTTGGCTACCCGTACGCCCAGGCTGCAAGGCGGTTTCCTTGACAATCTGCCCGTCCCGCAGGGTGAGCACCCGGTCCGCCTGGCTGGCCGTGCGCAGATCGTGGGTGGCCAACAGCACGCCGTGACGCCCCGTGTCCGCCAAGGCGCGCAGCCGGGCGGTGATCTGCCGGGCGGTGGCGCTGTCCAGGTTGGCCGTGGGCTCGTCGGCCAGGATCAAGGGCGGGTTGGCGGCCAGGGATCGGGCAATCGCCACCAACTGTTGCTGTCCGCCGGAAAGCTCGGCGGGGAAGCGCTCGGCCATGCCCATCAACCCCAGCTCGGCCAGGATCTCCCCGCTGCGGGCGTGGGCGTCAAAGGGCGGGCGCAACATCAGGCGCAGGGGCAGCCCCACATTCTGGCGCACGGTGAAGCCGGGGAAGAGGTTGTAGCTCTGATAGATCGTGCCCACGGCCCGGCCCCGCAGATCCGCCAACTCGTTGACGGTCAGGCTCGGCCAGATCCTGGCCCAACAGAACGACCGTGCCCTGATCCGGCATCTCCAGCCCGGCCAACAGCCCAAGCAACGTAGTCTTACCGCTGCCCGTCGGCCCCACCAGGGCCACCATCTCCCCGGCGTGGACGGTCAAGCTGACCCCGTTCACCGCCTGCACCGGGCCGGCTTCCGTGGCGTGCTGCTTGAACAGATCCGACAGCCTGCACCAGTTTTCGATTCTTGCCCGTGGCGGATTGGGGAATAGGTTTTGAGATAGGTTGGGTAGCGGTTTTCTCATTCATAATAGATTTTCCTTATCCGGGCATCCGGGTCTGTTCTGGACATCCCGCACCGTAGAAATTATAATCTTTGAGTTGTGCACTGGCGACCCCTGTCTTACCATACAGACGGTTGTGGTCGCTTCAAGATATGGCCGGACTTGAAGCTAATTGCTTTACCGCCGAGAGCGCCGAGGGGGCGCAGAGATTCGCAGAGGGAAACCCTTCTTTCTTTGCGTCCTCTGCGTCTTTGCAGTTCTCTGCGCCCTCGGCGGTTAAATTGTTGAAAGGCATTCCCATGCAGCCCAATTCCCGCAATGTCGCCATCCTCTTCTTCACCCTGGTCGTGGTCATGATGGGCTTCGGCATGATCATCCCCATCTTCCCGTACTACATCAAAGAATTTGGCGCTGGCGGCAGCGAGTTGGGTCTGCTCATGGCCATCTTCGCCATCATGCAGTTCATCTTCGCCCCCATCTGGGGCCAGCTTTCGGACCGAGTGGGCCGCAAGCCTTTGCTTCTGCTGGGCGTCACCGGCAACGCCATCTCCTTGCTGCTCTTCGGCCTCTCCACCCAACTGTGGATGCTCTTTGCGGCCCGGGCCTTGGGCGGCATCCTCTCGTCGGCCACCATGCCCACGGCCATGGCCTTCATCGGCGACAGCACATCCGAAGAGAACCGGGGCGGCGGCATGGGGGTGATGGGGGCCGCCATGGGCGTCGGCATGATCCTGGGGCCAGGGCTGGGCGGCTGGCTGGCCGAAAGCTCCCTCTCCTTGCCCTTCTTTGTGGCCGCCGGTCTCTCGGTTGTGGCCCTGATCCTGATCTATTTGATCCTGCCCGAATCCCTGCCCGCTGAACATCGAGAAAGCACGACCGATCGGGTCAAAGGGCCTGAATTCAGCCAATTGTGGCGGGCCTTGTTGGGACCGTTGGGGCTCTTGCTCTTCATGGCCTTTTTGGTCAGCTTCGCCCTCACCAATTTCGAGGGCATCTTTGGCCTCTATGCCCTGGAACGATTCGACTACAGCGCCCAGCGGGTGGGCACTATCCTGATGGTGGTGGGGGTGATCGGCACCATCGTCCAGGGCGGCCTCACCGGTCCCCTGACCCGGCGCTTCGGCGAGGCCACCATGATCAAGGTCTCCCTCTTCGGCAGCGCCATCGGCTTTGCCCTCATGCTCACCGCCACCACCTTTGCCACGGTCCTGCTCACCGTGGGCTTTTTCGTCCTCTGCAACAGCATGTTGCGCCCGGCGGTCTCTTCCCTCACCTCCCGCCAAGCCACCATGGGCCAAGGCGTGGCAATGGGCCTCAACAACTCCTTCATGAGCCTGGGCCGCATCATCGGCCCCATCTGGGCCGGGACCATCTTCGACGTCAACCTCCACTACCCCTACATCACCGGGGCCATCATCATGGCCATCGGCTTTGTCGTCGCCCTGGTCTGGCTCACCCAGCCTCGCATCTCCCCCCGTCCGCCCTGGAACTGACCCCAGTGTAGCAGCCAGATAGTCAACGAAAGCATGAAGGTGGCCAACGCCGTGGCCGCATGGGCCGCGCTCGAGGGTCGTCCCCGGCCCCACGCCCAGGACGATGTTCATCAGCCGGGTGACGGCCACGCTGCCGCTGATCAGCAGGGCCAGGGCGCTGATGCAGACGATGGTGAAGAGATAGAAGCGGTGAAAGGCCACATCCTCCGGCCTGGCCCGCTGGAACTGCTCCCGCAGCCAGCGCCAATGCACATACCACAGGGGCAGCGCCGCCACCACAATCCCCAACCCGGACGCAATCGCATTGCGCACCGCGCATCCGCATCCACCCCCAGGGCAAAGCGCAACACCCCGCTCACCAAATAGACCGCGGCGAAGTAGAATGCCGCCAACGATATGGATGTGACTGAGTAAAGGTAGAAATTTAGCATGATCGTTTCTCCTTTCAAATTTGCTTTCTCACCACAGTGCTAGCCAGTGGTTCGCTCATAAATCGTTCGATAAATCCGAGGCGTCAACCACCATCCGGCAAGAATGAAGATCAAGCTTGGAACGCCAATAAAGATGGCATAAGGAACTGTCAGGGAAGTTACACTACTCCAGAAGTTCAGCGGCAAATTTCCCTCGTAGTCGCCTATTTGATAAAGACGAGCCCCTCCCCATGCGGCTGCAAACAACAAACCCATTATGCCGAGATTGAGAATGGCAACCACACTTCCAAACGTCATCAAACCGATACGACGGCTTTGCGCAGGCGTCAGAATTGTTGGTAGCTTGCGCTCAAAAACAAATGCCAAAATCCATCCTGTGATAGTGCCTATAATTCCGGAAGGAATCCCGCCCACGAATAGTCCTATGACAGTGGAGGATACAATTCCCTCCCACCATGGCGCTTCTATCCTTGAAACTAAAGCAATGATGCCGAAACTTGCTCCATAGCAGATCGCAAGGATGACACAGATCGCAGCAACAATCCCACCACTTGCCAATACTCGTGTTGAACGTTTCATCTCTCTCACCGCCTTAATCAACCAATCAACGTCTCTTCCGCCCCACCCGCCACCACACCGGCCCCGCCCCCACCCAGGCAGACAGCAGCGCGCCCAGCAGATCGGCCAGGATGATCCCAACGGCCAGCCAGCCGTTGCCCCGTCCGCTGGACCCGGCCCAGTTGACCAGGGCCATGATCCCGCCCAAGCTGCCCGCGCCCAGGGCCACGATGGCATATTCCAGCAAGATCAGCCGCCGCACCCGGCCCGGTCGAGCGCCCAGGGCCACCAACAGGGCGTATTCCTGCCGCCGCTCCCAGGCCGCCAGGGCCGCCGCGGTCAGGACCAGTCCGGCCCCGGCGGTCAACACGCCCCCGGCCACCCAAAAGGCGAACGCCGCGAGGCCGCCATCGGTCTGCCAACTGTCCAGCCAGGCCAGGGCCGCCAGCCCCACGCTGTACGCCCCGGTGGTCAGGGCCAGACTCATCCCCGCGGTGTGCCGGGGGTGGCGGGCCAATCCCTGCACGGCCAGGCTCCACAGGGGCGCGTGGCCCGGTGTCGGCAGCAGAAAGGTGAGCCGGGTCACGGTCCACCCTGCTGCGGTGAGAAGCACACTCAGGCCCAAGGCGATGGCCGTGAGGGCCAGAGCCGCCCGGCCCCCCAACAGGGCCAGGGCCGGGACCAAAGTCAGCACGGCGGCGAAGATCGTGCCGTAGACGCTGGTGCGCAGGGCCTGCATCCCGGCCAAAATGGGCCGAGGCGTGGAACGCAACGTCTGGGCCGCCGAAAAGCCGGTGGCGGCCAGCACGGAGATGCCCATGAACATGCCCCCGGCCAACAATCCGGTCAACCCGGCCACGCCCACGGCCAGGGGCGACAGGGCGTAGGCCCCGGCCAGCCCAAAATAGTCCACGGCGGCGGGCCAACTCAACCGGCTGATCCCCACGCCCAAAACCAGGCCGACCCCGCTCCCCAACACCCCGGCGGCCAGACTTTCCAAGAGCAGGATGGCGGCCAATTCCCAGCGGTTCAGCCCCAGGGCCAGGAAGAGGGCCAACTCCCCCTGCCGCCGCTCCACGCTGGCCAGATAGGCGTTGGCCAACCCCAGCCCGCCGATCAACACGGTCACCACCCCGGCCCCCACCAACACCCCGGCGGGACCGATGACATCCAAAAGCAGGGGCGGCAACAACCAGCCCTGGACAAAGATCTTGCCTGTTCCCGCCCCCGTCCCCACCTGCACGGCCAGAGTTGAGCCACGCCATCAACACGCCCACGCCCGGGGCCAGCCCCACCAAGGCCAGCAAGATCAACTGCCGTTCCCGCCGGGCCACGGAGCGCAGATAGGCCGGGGCCATGCGCCAAAACCGCCGCCAGCGCATCATGATCCGCCCCCGTGTGCCACGCGCAACAGCCGTTCCTCAATGCGGTCCAGCCAGGCCAGATCCGCCTCGGCGTGCAAAATCGCCCCATCCAACAGACTGGCCGTGACCGGATCGCCGTCCGCCTCCGCCTCGGTCAACGCCCGCTCCAGATCCCGCAGATTCTGCAAATGCACCGTGCGCTGCTGCCACAGCAGATCCGCCAACCGATCCGGCTGGTCCATCACCCCGGCCAGGACGCTCAACTTCAAATAGAAGTCATCCTTCAACTGGCGGCTGGACTGCACCGGGCTGCTCGTCCATTCGTCCAACGCCCCCGCCCCCGCCTCCGTCACCTGAAAGACCTTGCGGTCCGGCAACCCCTCCTGGGCCACCTGCTCCGCCAGCCGGATCAGCCCCTCCCGCTCCAAAATGCGCAGGTTGTTGTACACCTGGGCCTCCCGCAAAGACCACAGGGGGCCGAGCTGCTCGTCCACCCGCTTTTTCAGTTCGTAACCGTGGGCCGGTTCATCCGCCAGCAAGGCCAGCAGGGCATGTTTGATGGACATGGATTTCCTATACTTATGATAGTTAGTAACTATGGTTAGTATATGCGCGAAAAATGGGTTTGTCAAGGGGGAGATAGAGGATTCAGTAGTGGAAGCGCGTAAGGGCACGGGTTGCGGCGGCAAACATGGCCTTGAGACGATGAATCTACCTTCCGCCGCACCCGTGCCCGTCAGGCGATCATTCTGTCGTCAAGCGGGCATGGGAGCGGACGGCGATGCACATGTTTGCCTGCGGACACGATCCGTGCGCCGTCCGCACCCATGCCCCTACCGTGACGCCATGAACCCCAGTTCGCTCAAACTGGGATAGGCGGGGAAGAGGGCGGCCAGGTGATCCGCGGGCAGGTCGGCTTGGATGGCCAGGGCGATGGGGGCGAGGACCTCGGCGGCGTGGTAGCCGAAGGCCAGGCCGCCCAGGACGCGGTCCGATTCCGGGTCGGTGACCAGCGTGACGAAGCCGGGACCGTCCAGCCCGCTCTCGGTAAGATAGGGCTTGAGGGCTTGGGCATAGGAGACCGTGCGGGTCGTCACGGCGATCCCCTGGGCCGCGGCCCGGTCCGGGGTGAGGCCGACTTGGGCCACTTGGGGATGGCTGAAGGCGGCTTCGATCCAGGCGGCGGGTTTGGGCGGCAGGGCGGTGACGCCGGCCGCGGTGCGGGCGGCGATCCAGGCCTGGGCTTGGGCTTTGTTGGCGATCAGGGGCGGGCCGGTGATGTCCCCGGCGGCGAAGATGTGGGGGACGGCGGTGCGGGCGAAGGCGTCCACGGCCAGGCCGTTGGCGGTCGCGCTCAACCCCGCTGCGTCCAGGTTCAGCCCCGCGGCGTCCGGGCGGCGACCGATGGCGAGGAAGGCTTTTTCGGCCCGGAAGGTGCGGCCATCGGCCAGGGTGGCGATCACTTCGGTCTCGGTGGCTTGGAGGGAGGCGGTGGCGGTTCCCTCGACCAACGTAACGCCTTGGGCCAGCAGGCTGTCGGTCAGGGCGTGGGCCAGGCTGCGGTCAAAGTCCGGCAGGACGCCGGATTGGTTGACGAGCCAGGTGACCCGGATGCCCAAGGCGCTGAGGGCATAGACAAACTCGGTCCCGGTCACGCCCGCCGCCGATGACGAGCATGGAATCGGCCAGGTCGCTCAGACTGGCTGACAAAGCGGGGGGCGATGATGCGCTTGCCGTCGGGCTTCACGTCCGGCGGGAAGATGGGCACGGAGCCGCTGGCGATGATGGCGCGGTCGAAAGCCAGTTCGTGGCTGCCCTCCGCCGTGGTGACGGTGAGGCTGTGGGGGCTGCTGAACTGGGCCTTGCCCGTGATGACGGTGACCCCGGCGGCGGCCAGGCGGTCGGCTTCCTGGCCGTTGAAGGCGGCGGCGATCTGTTTGATGTGGGCGGTGAGGGCTTGGATATCCGCCGCGGGGAAGCGGGCGGCGGGATCCGCGTGTTCTTCCGCGGCGTGGAGGAGGACTTTGCTGGGCAGCAAGCTGGCCCAGCCGGCCCGTCCGCCCACGGGTCCGTCGCTGATCAGGGTGACGTGCGCGCCGGCGTTGGGCGGCTTCGATGGCCGCGGTGATCCCCGCGGGTCCGCCGCCGATGATGGCGATTTGGGTGGGTGTGGTCATGGGTGATTCCTTGGGTGAGGTTGGTTGATTGGTTGATTGGTTGGTTTTTGGATGCAGTTGGGGGGCGATTGGTCACAGAGATTCGACGTTCATTATATCGTACTGCTATAATGCGGGAAGCAATCTGCCCAATGACTCAAAGGAAACCTCATGTCTGACCACACCCACACCAACCGCCTGATCCACGAAACCTCCCCCTATCTGCGCCAGCATGCCCACAACCCGGTGGATTGGTTCCCCTGGGGCGAGGAGGCGTTGGCCAAGGCCAAGGCCGAGGACAAGCCGATCTTCCTCAGCATCGGCTACAGCGCCTGCCATTGGTGCCATGTGATGGAGCGGGAGAGTTTCGAGAACGAGACCGTGGCCGGGCTGATGAACGCCAGCTTTGTCAGCATCAAGGTGGACCGGGAGGAGCGGCCGGATCTGGACGCCATCTACATGGACGCGGTGCAGGTGATGACCGGCCAGGGCGGCTGGCCCATGAGCGTCTTTCTGACCCCGGAAGGGCAGCCCTTTTACGGCGGCACCTACTATCCGCCGGAGCCCCGCTATGGCATGCCCAGCTTTGTGCAGGTGCTGCATTCGGTCTCCAGCGCCTATGCAAAGCGCAAGGACGAGGTGACCGGCCAGGCCCAGCGGCTGACCGAGGCCCTGGCCAAGCTCAGCCTGCGCCAGGTGGAGGCCGGCTCGGATCTGAGCACGGCGACCCTGGACAGCGCGGCGGAGCAGTTGCGCCAATATTTCGACGAATATCACGGCGGCTTTGGCAGCCAGCCCAAGTTCCCGCAGCCCATGACCCAGGATTTTCTGCTCAGCCAGTACGCCCGCATCGGGCAGCCTGGACATGCTGATGATGGTGGAACTGACCCTGGACAAGATGGCCGACGGGGGCATTTACGATCACCTGGGCGGCGGCTTTCACCGCTACAGCGTGGACAACAAGTGGCTGGTCCCCCACTTCGAGAAGATGCTCTATGACAACGCCCAACTGCTGCGCACCTATCTCCATGCGTGGCAAGTGACCGGGCGGCCCCGCTACCGCCAGGTGGTGGAGGAGACCATCGACTATGTGCTGCGGGAGATGACCTCACCCGACGGCGGCTTCTACAGCACCCAGGACGCGGACAGCGAGGGCGAGGAGGGCAAGTTCTTTGTCTGGACCCCGGCGGAGGTGGAAGCCGTGCTGGGGCCGGACTTGGCCAAACTCTTCAACGCCGCCTATGGGGTGACGGCCACGGGCAATTTTGAGGGCAGCAACATTCTGCACACGGTCCGCACGGTGGAGGAGATCGCCCGCCGCTTCGGTCAACCCGTGGAACAGGTGGAGGCCGAGCTGATCGCCGCCCGCCGTCAGCTCTTTTTGGAGCGGGAAAAACGCATCAAGCCGGGCCGGGACGAGAAGATTTTGGCCGAGTGGAACGGGCTGATGATCCACGCCCTGGCCGAGTGCGGGGTGACGTTGGACCGGCCCGACGCCCTGGAGGCCGCGGCGCAACGCGGCCAACTTCCTGCTTTCGCAACATGAGCCAGCCGGACGGCCGACTCTATCCGCAGCTACAAAGATGGCCAGGCCCGCTTCAACGCCTATTTGGAGGACTACGCCGCCTTCATCCGCGGGCTGATTGCGCTCTACGAGGCCACCTTCGACCTGCGCTGGCTGGGCGAGGCCAGCCGGTTGGCCCGGCTGATGATCGAACAGTTTGTGGACGCGGACTTCGGCGGCTTCTTCCAGACCGGCGCGGACCACGAGACCCTGGTGATCCGGCGCAAGGATGTGATGGACAACGCCATCCCCAGCGGCAACAGCATGGCCGCGGAGGCCCTGCTGCGTCTGGCCGTGCTGACCGGGAACGTCGAATATCGCAACGAGGCCGCCCGCATTTTGCTCTTGACCCAAGAGGCCATGAGCAGCCAGCCCAGCGGTTTTGGCCGCATGTTGGGCGCGCTCGACACCTACCTGGCCCCCAGCCAGGAGGTCGCCATCGTGGGCGACCCGGCCATGGTCGGCACCCAGGCACTGCTGTCCGTCGTGCGCCGCCACTATCTGCCCAACACGGTCCTGGGCCTCAAACACCCGGACCACGAAAACCCCCTGCCCCTGCTTCGAAAACCGCACCCTGGTGAACGACAAACCGGCAGCCTACGTCTGCGAAAACTTCGCATGTAAGCTGCCGGTGACAGAGCCGGAGGCGTTGGCTCGGTTATTGAGCTGACGTAATGACGTGTTGCGTGTTGACGTGTTGCGTGGTCGATCTGGCGCGTCCACGGGCATGAACCCGCTCTCCACGTTACTCAATACTCAACACATCTTCACCCTAACGCCGCCGTCGGGTCCGTGAAGGTCATGCCAAAGCTCTCGGCCACGGCTTCGTAGGTGAGCTGGCCCTGGTGGGTGTTGAGGCCGTGGAGCAGGGCGTCGTTGCCCCGGATGGCGTCCAGGCCGCCGCCGGCGAGACGCAGGGTGTAGGGCAGGGTCTGGTTGGTGAGGGCGTGGGTGCTGGTGTGGGGGACGGCCCCAGGCATGTTGGCCACGCAGTAGTGGATCACGTCGTCGATCACGAAGACGGGGTCGCTGTGGGTGGTGGGGCGGCTGGTCTCCACACAGCCGCCCTGGTCCACGGCCACGTCCACCAGGACCGAGCCTTTCTTCATCTGGGGCAGCATCTTGCGGGTGACCAGCCAGGGGGCGCGGCCGCCGGGGATCAGCACGGCGCCGATCACCAGATCCGCGGCGAAGACGGCCTCTTCGATGTTGTGCTCGTTGCTGGTGCGGGTCTGGATGCGCCCGCCGAAGACGTCGTCCAGGTATTGCAGCCGGTCGTGGTGGATGTCCAGGATCACCACATCCGCGCCCAGGCCGATGGCCATTTTGGCGGCGTTGGTGCCCACGGTGCCGCCGCCCAGGACGGCCACCTTGCCCGGGGCCACGCCGGGCACGCCGCCCAGCAGCACGCCCCGTCCGCCGTGGTGACGCTCCAAATAGGAGGCCCCGACTTGGGTGGCCATGCGTCCGGCCACTTCGCTCATGGGCATGAGCAGGGGCAATTTGCCGTCCTTGGTCTGGACGGTCTCGTAGGCCACGGCGGTGGTGCCGGATTCGATCAGTCGCTCGGTCAACTCCTGATCTGCGGCCAGGTGCAGATAGGTAAAGAGCAGCAGGTCCGAGCGCAGGAAGCCATATTCGGCGGCGACGGGTTCCTTGACCTTGACCACCATTTCGGCGGCCCAGGCATCTTCGGCCCCGGGCACAATTTCGGCCCCGGCGGCAATATATTCGGCATCGGACATAGAACTGCCCAGACCGGCCCCGCTCTGCACCAACACCCGATGACCCCGGCGGGTGAGGGTAGCCACCGCCCCCGGTGTCATACCCACTCGATTTTCACTGTTTTTGATCTCTTTTGGCAGCCCAATGATCATGCTTGTCTCCTTGTGTGGCGATTTATCGTCGTTGATAGAAATCGATCGAGGGCTAAACAAACACCCCCCGGATCAAAGTTTATCAGGTGGCCGTGGCTTAGGCAAGAACAAAAGAATAAGTCCTCTGGAAAAAGATCGTCTTCACTACGCAAAGACGCCAAGACACCAAGAGAAAGGAAACCCAATGAAATTGCCATGCAGACCAATCTCTACATCAACAACCAGTGGCTGCCCGCCGAAAGCGGCGAAACCTTCCCCGTGGACAACCCGGCCACGGAAGAAATCCTGGCCCAGGTGCAGCGGGGCGGCCCGGCGGATGTGAACCGGGCCGTGGCCGCGGCCAAAGCCGCCTTTGACGAGTGGCGCTGGATTCCCGCCGGGGATCGGGCCTCCATGCTGCATGAGGTCTTCGACAAGGTGGCGGCCCATTCCGAGGAGTTGGTGGCCTTGCTCACCCAGGAGGAGGGCAAGCCCGTGGGCGAGAACGAGGAGGAGGTGCTGTGGACCGGCACGACCTTCCGCTACTATGCCGAGATGGCCCGCAACCTGCGGGGCAAGGTGATCCCCAGCGGGGAGCGCAGCCAGCTCAACATGGTGCTCAAGGAGCCCTTCGGCGTGGTGGGCTGCATTGTGCCGTGGAACTATCCCCTGCTCCTGCTGTCGTGGAAGATGGCCCCGGCCCTGGCCGCGGGCAACACGGTGGTGATCAAGCCCAGCGAGATGACGCCCCTGGCCACCCTGCGCTTTGTGGAGTTGTGCTGCGATCACCTGCCCCCCGGCGTGGTCAACGTGGTGCCGGGCTTTGGGGATGCCGGGCAAGCCCTGGTCGAGCATCGGGACGTGCCCGTGATCGCCTTCACCGGCTCCGTGGCCACGGGGCAGAAGATCGCCAGCATCGCCGCGCCCATGATGAAGCATACCCATTTGGAGCTGGGCGGCAAGGACGCCTTTGTGGTGGCCCCGGACGCGGACATGGAGAGCGCCATCGAGGCCCTGGCCTATTCGGCGCTGATCAACGCCGGGCAGGTCTGCACCAGCTCCGAGCGCATCTACGTCCCCAACGCCATGCGGGACGCCTTCGCCTCGGGGATCGCCGACTTTGTGGGCAGCCTGAAAGTGGGCAACGGCCTGGACGCGGGCACGGACATGGGGCCGATGATCGGGGCGCGCTATCGCCAGAAGGTGGTGGATCAGGTCAACGCAGCCCGGTCCCAGGGCGCGCGCATCCTGACCGGTGGGGTGGTCCCCGAAGGCAAGGGCTATTTCTACCGCCCCACGGTGCTTGTCGACGTGGATCACACGATGAAAATTATGGCTGAGGAAACATTCGGCCCCACCATTCCTATCATGGGCTACAACGACTTTGACGAGGCTATTCGCCTGGTCAACGACAGCCCGTATGGCCTGGGCTCCACCCTGCGCAGCAACGACCCCAAGCTGATCAAGCGCTATTACGAAGAGGTCAAGGCCGGGACGATCTGGATCAACGACCCGCTGACGGACAACTATGCCGGGCCTTTTGGCGGCATGAAATACACCGGCGGCGGGCGGGAGTTGGGCGAGGAGGGGCTGTTGACCTTCATGGAAACCAAGCATGTGCATTGGGATTTTGACGATACGCCCAAAAGTTGGTGGCTTGCCGTACGCGTGATGCCAGCGCAGGTTGAGTAGGTCGGGGCAGTTTCCGACCGTATCGAAACCGAAGCGGGTCGACATCGGCGTGCGGTTTCGATACGCCATCCAGCTCAGTCCATCCGGTTCGCGGAGTTCTACGGCGGCGGCTACTCAACCTGCGCTAGACCGGTGGTGCGAAAAACCGCACAGATCCGAAATTTTTGTTCATCCAAATCTTTCCCAAAACAAGGAGACGTCAATGACTGACTCGCAGACGACCCAAATGCAAAACTTGTCCCCCGTGTGGACGCACATGTCCGATCTCGTGATCGATCACGCGTCCGGATCGTGGGTCTATTCGACCGACGGCCGCAAAGTCCTCGACTTCACCTCCGGCATTGGGGTGACGAACACGGGGCATTGCCATCCCCGGGTGGTGGCGGCGGCCCAGGCCCAGGTGGGCAAGCTGATCCACGGCCAGATCAACATTGTCTTTCATCCCCCGGCGTTGAAGTTGGCCGAGAAGCTGCGGGAGGTGGTGCCGGCGGGGCTGGACACCTTCTTCTTCTCCAACAGCGGCGCGGAGGCGGTGGAGGCGTCCATCAAGCTGGCCCGCCAGGCCACGGGGCGCACCAACATCATCGTCTTCCAGGGCGGCTTCCACGGGCGCACCATCGGGGCCATGAGTTTGACCACCAGCAAGACCATCTATCGGGTGGGCTATCAGCCGCTGATGGCCGGGGTTTTTGTGGCCCCGTATGCGTACTGTCATCGCTGCCCGGTCAAGCGGGCGGCCAATCTGCCGGACGGGGAATGCTGCAACAATCCCCTGGACCAGGTGCGCCTGCTGCTCAAACAGCAGACCGCGCCCCAAGAGACCGCGGCCATTTTGGTGGAGCCGGTGCTGGGCGAGGGCGGCTATGTCATGCCCCCGGCCAGCTTTATGCAGGGGCTTGCGGAAGATCTGCGACGAGCACGGCATTTTGTTGATCGCCGACGAGGTGCAGAGCGGCTTTGGACGCACGGGCAAATTCTTCGCCGTGGAGCATTTCGGCGTGACGCCGGACATCCTGATCATGGCCAAGGGGCTGGCCAGCGGCTTCCCCCTCAGCGGCATCGCCGCCCGCCGGGAGATCATGGACAAGTGGATCCCCGGCAGCCACGGCGGCACCTACGGCGGCAACGCGGTGAGCTGCGCCGCGGCCGTGGAGACCATCGACGTGATCCGGGACGAGGGGCTGCTGCAAAATGCGGTGGAGCGGGGCGCGCAACTGACCGACGGGCTGACCGAGCTGCAAGGCCGCTTCCCCATCGCCGACGTGCGGGGCGCGGGGCTGATGGTGGGCGTGGAGTTCGCCGACGATGTGGCCTATGGCACGGTCGGGCAAAATCAGCAAGGCCTGTCTGGACCAAGATATGCTCCTCCTCACCACGAGCATCTATGAAACCATCCGCTTCATCCCGCCCCTGACCGTCAGCGCCGAGGAGATCGAGGCCGGTCTGCGCATCTTCGAGCGGGCGTTGGCGCAGGTATTTGGCGGGTAAAAATAGGCCACGGATCGAACGGATGAGACGGATCAAACCGGATTTTTTAAAAGAAATCCGGTTTGATCCGTTCGATCCGTTTCATCCGTGGCCTATTTTTGCATTGCCGAACGACCTATTTTTGGTTTGACCGTTCGCATTTCGTGGGTTATCATGTGTAAGCCCTCTGTAATTCCGCAACAATTATCACCAACCACCAAACTAACCCAATCAACCCCTCTCTGCGAGAACCATCAAGATGTCTCGATACGCGATCCGACGCGTCCTACAGGCGATCCCGCTGCTGATTGTGCTCAGCGTACTGCTCTTTTTATTGGTGCGTATCGCGCCCGGCGGTCCCCTGGCCCAGGCCGAACGCAACCCCAATATCACCGCCGAACAGGTGGAAAAGATCCGGGAGCGGCTGGGGTTGAACCAACCCCTCTATGTCCAATATGGCCAGTGGATAGGCAAAATTGTCCTGGAAGGGGATCTGGGCAACTCTATCAAGAGCAACCGGCCCGTGGCCACCATGATCGGCGAGCGCATCCCCAACACGCTGCTGTTGGTGGGGGTGGCCTTTCTGCTCACCCTGATCGTGGCGATTCCCATCGGCGCGTTCAGCGCCCGCTATCAATATTCCCTCTTTGACTACATCGCCACCACCTTCACCTTTGCCGGCCAGTCTGTGCCCATCTATTGGCTGGGGTTGATGGGCATTCTGCTTTTCTATGTGACCTTGGACAACCCCTTCACCGGCAAGCCTCTGCTGCCCGCCGGGGGCATGTACTCCATCGGCGGCGCCCAAGGTGCTGGGCGATCTGATCTGGCACATGATCATGCCCGTGGTCACCTTGAGCCTGGCCTGGACCGCCTGGTATTCCCGCTTCTTTCGGGCCAGCATGTTGGAGGTGCTCCACGCCGACTATGTGCGCACGGCCCGCTCCAAGGGGCTGACCGAGCGCCGGGTGATCTATGGTCACGCCATGCGCAACGCCATCATGCCCCTGATCACCATGATCGCCCTGGATCTGCCCTCCCTCTTTGCCGGTGCGCTCTTTGTGGAGACCATCTTCTCGTGGCCGGGGATGGGGCGACTCTTTTGGGAGGCGGCGAGAGGGCGGGATTACCCGGTGCTGCTGGGGGTGATCCTGATCAACGCCGGCGTCATTGTCGTGGCCAACATCGTGGCCGATCTCCTTTACAGTGTCATCGATCCGCGAGTGCGCTATGAGTGAGTCAACCCTTGATGTGGTCGCCGCGGCCAAAGCTGCCGCCGCTGCCGCCGAACAGTGGGACACCAAGCAGATCACCAGCCTTTCCCGGTTGGTGGTGCGGCGCTTCCTGCGTCATCGACTGGCCATCTTCTCGATGGTTGTGCTTTCCCTGATCATATTGAGCGCGGCCCTGGCCCCCCTCAGCCCCTATACGCCCACGGAGCAGTATCCCAAGAGCGGGCTTGCTGGCCCCCACGGCCCAACATTGGTTCGGCACGGATGATCTGGGCCGGGATGTCCTCACCCGGGTTCTCTACGGCGGACGCATCTCGTTGGTGGTGGGGCTGACGGCCACGTTCCTCTCCCTGTTGGTCGGGGTGAGCGTGGGCGCCCTGGCTGGCTATTTCGGCGGCTGGGTGGACAACATCCTCATGCGCATCACCGATGTCTTTCTGAGTCTGCCCAGCCTCTTCGTGCTGATCCTGATCAGCACCATGTTGCGGGATATGCCCAGCCTCAACCTGCGCAACAGCACCCTGATCGTGATTATGGTGATCGCGGTTCTGTCGTGGATGTGGCCGGCCCGCCTGGTGCGGGGGGAGTTTCTCAGCCTGAAGGAGCAGGAATATGTGGTGGCGGCCCGCTCCGTGGGCGTGGGCGATTGGCGGATCATGCTGCGCCATGTCCTGCCCGGCACCCTGGGGCTGATCATCGTCCAGGCCACCCTCTCCGTGGCCTATGCCATCATCATCGAGTCGGGCCTGAGCTATTTGGGCTTTGGCATCCAGCCCCCCACGCCCAGTTGGGGCAACCTGCTCTCCACGGCCCAGGTCTATGCCCTACGCGCCCCCTGGCTGATGATCTTCCCCGGCCTCATGATCTTTATCACTACCCTTTCGGTTAACCATATCGGCGACGGGCTTCGAGACGCTTTCGATCCCCGCGCCATCCGGTAACGCCTACTGTTTTTCATATCTCAAGGAGGAATACCCATGTCCCAACGCAGAACGAGTATTTTGATCATCGGCCTGCTGGTGCTGATTTTGGCACTGGCAGGCTGCGCGCCCGTGGCCGCACCGACGGGCGGGGCCACCCCCGCCGACGCCCCCGCGGCTGCAGCACCGGCTGCATCCGACAGCGGCGGACAGGTCGTGCTGATCATCCCCGAGGAACCGGCCACCCTCAACCAATACCTGGCCGTGGCCGCCATCGTGCGCCAGGTGGCGGACGCCACCACCGCCGGGCTGACCACCGTGGACGAGAACGGCGACTTCCAGCCCATCTTGGCCGCGGAACTGCCCACCCTGGCCAACGGCGGCGTCTCCGAGGACTTCCTGACCATCACCTGGAAGCTGCGCCCGGACCTGAAGTGGTCCGACGGCGCGCCCCTCACCTCGGATGACATCAAGTTCACCTGGGAAGCCAACGCCAACCCGGACAGCGGGGCCGTCCTCGCCCTGGGCTTCGAGACCATCGACGCCATCGACACCCCGGATGCCCAGACCGCGGTCGTGCACTACAACACGGTCAACCAGGCCTATCTGATGCAGTTCGCCTTTGGCATCCTGCCCCGGCACGCCACGGGTGAACCGGCGGAGATGTCGACCTGGGACTGGAACCGCGCCCCGGTCACCGCCGGCCCCTTCGTGGTCAGCAACTGGGAATCGGGCAGCAGCATCACCATGGACCGCAACCCCAACTACTACCTGGAAGGCCAGCCCTATCTGGACCGCATCATCTTCCAGGTCGTCCCCGATGCCAGCGCCCAGATGGCCATGATGATCCAAGGCGAAGGCCAGGTTCAGCTGTGGCCCGGCGCCGAGAAGGACATCTACGACGCCCAGGCGGAAGGCATGGCCTCCTTGCAGGAGATCCCCGGCCCGTGGAACATGGCCTTGTTCTTCAACCTGAGCCAGCCCTTTGACAACGATCCCGGCCCCACGCCACCCCACCCCATCCTGGGTGATCTGCGGGTGCGTCAGGCCATCGCCCACGCCATCGATTACGACACCATCATCAATGATATCAACCGGGGCGTCTCTCCGGCCACCAGCCCCTTTGCCTATGGTTGGTATCGCTGTGACCTGCCCCGGGTCTACGATTTTGACGTGGCCGCCGCCAACCAGCTTCTGGACGAAGCCGGCTGGGTGATGGGCGATGACGGCATTCGTGTGGCCCAGGGGGCCATGTATGCCCCGGACGGCACCCGTCTCACCCTGCAAATGGAAGGCTATACCAACTTCCAAGAGCTGCAAAAGCTGGAAGAGGCCATCGTCGAGATGATGAAGGTGGTGGGCGCTGAGTTCACCATCCAGAACGACGACTTCTCCATCATCTTTGGCTCCTATGCCGACGGCTCCCCCCGCAAGGTGGGCAACTTCGACATGCTGATCTACGATTCCCGCCTGGATGTGGAACCCCACGCCACCATCGCCAACTCCTTCCTCTCCACGGCCTATCCGTCCGAGGAGAATCCGGCTGGGGCCAACAGCTCCCGCTGGGTGAACGCCGAGGCGGATGCGGCCATCGAAGCCGCTGGCGCCACGGTGGACGTGGCCGCCCGCAAGGCCGCCTACTGCGACCTGGGCAAGCTGATCGCCACAGACCTGCCCCGTATCCATCTCTACCTGTTCACCGAAGGCTACGGCGCGGCGGACCAGTTGAGCGGCTACACGGTCAACATGTGGGGCAGCCTCTCTTGGGACGTGCAAAACTGGAAAATGAGTAAGTAAATGTGTTACGTGTTGCGTGTTACGTGGGGAATGGAAACAGCCACCTCACGTAACACGCAACACGCAACAGACCTCCGAGGACACCATGACCCAACCCGCAACCCTCCTAATCACAAATGCCAAAGTCTATACGGTGGATGAAGCACAACCTTGGGCCGAGGCTGTAGCTGTTCGCGACAATCGGATCGTTTTTGTGGGCGACCGGGGGGGCGCGGCGGCCTTTCGTGGTCCCAACACCCGGGTCATCGACGGGGCCGGGCGCACCCTGATCCCCGGCATCATCGACAGCCACTATCACCTGCTCTGGGGTTCCCTGGGGCTGGAAGCCATCCGCCTGGGCCAGGCCTACACGCCCGAGGCCGTGACCGAGAATATCCTGGCCTTTGCCGCCGCCCATCCCGACCGGGAATGGCTGGTGGGCCGGGGCTTTTTGTACACGGTCCAACCGGACGGCAAACCCCTGGACCGCCACTTTCTGGACAAGTTGGTCCCGGATCGCCCCCTCTATATCGTGGCCTTTGACGGCCACACGGCCTGGGGCAACACCGAGGCCCTGCGCCGGGGCAACCTGCTCCACGGCGGCGAAACCGGCCCCAACAGCGAGATCGTCATGGACCCGGAGACCGGGCTGGCCACGGGCGAACTCCGGGAACCCCCGGCCTTCAAGGGCATCCGGGATCTGCTCCCCGTGCCCACCACCGCGGACAAACGGGCCGCCCTCCACAAGGGCATGGCCGAAGCCGCCAGCCTGGGCGTCACCAGCGTCCACAACATGGACGGGGACGAAGAGCAGATCCAGCTCTACGCCGCCATGGAAGACATGGGCGAGATGACCCTGCGGGTCTACGTGCCCTACAGCGTCACGCCGGAGACGCCCATCGAGGCCCTGGCCGAGGCCGTGGACTGGCGCAGCCGCTATCAGAGCAACTATGTGCGCAGCAGTTGTATCAAACTGTTCATGGACGGCGTGGTGGAGTCCTATACCGCCCTCTTGGTGGACGACTACGCCGGCATGCCGGGAAACAAGGGCAGCGCCAACTTCTCGGCGGAGCATTTCAACCGCATCGCCCTGGAAGCCGACCGCCTGGGCCTGCAGGTCACGGTCCACGCCGTGGGGGATGGGGCCGTGCGCCGCACCCTGGACGGCTTCGCCCTGGCCCAGGAAGTCAACGGCGTGCGGGACAGCCGTCACCGGGTGGAGCATATCGAACTTCTGCACCCGGACGACCTGCCCCGCTTTGCCGAGTTGGGGGTGATCGCCTCCATGCAGCCCCTGCACTCCCCCCTTGAAGTGGACGAAACCGATGTGTGGCCCAACCGCTTGACCCAGGACAGTTGGGGCCGCAGCTTCCCCTGGCGCACCCTGCGGGACGCCGGTGCCATCTTGGCCTTCGGCAGCGACTGGCCCGTGGTCAGCGAGGACCCCATGCTGGGCATCCACGCCGCCCTCAACCGCCACCCCTGGCTCCCCGGCCAGCCGGACGAGTCCCAAACCTTGGAAGAGACCATCGCCGGCTACACCAAAGACGCCGCCTACACCGAATTCCAAGAGCACGAAAAGGGCATGATCCGCACGGGCTACCTGGCGGATCTGGTCCTGCTCTCCGACGATCTCTTCGCCGCCCCGGTGGAGACCATCCACGAAGTGCGCCCGGTCCTCACCGTGTGCGACGGGCGGGTTGTGTTTGAGGCGGACGGCGAATAAACCGCAAAAATTTCATGCAACAAAAAGTCCGGACACGATATCGTGTCCGGACTTTTTGTTTGCATTGCTCGCTCCCACGCTCCGCGTGGGAGCGCAAACGGGCGCTCTGCGCCCAGGGACGCCGGAGCGTCCCCCGGCATTCCCACGCGGAGCGTGGGAACGAGTTACGAGTAGCATCTCGGTCGTCGTGATCTCCGTGGACGCGCCCCGGTCGGCCAGTTCGGCGAAGAAGCGTTTGTAGTCCACGGCCACCTCTGGGGGGAGGACGCCGGTCTTCTCGACTTCACCCGCGGCCAGCCAGACGGCCAGGATGGCGGGCGGGGCCGCCACCAGCAACGTGCTGCCGCTGACGCCCCATTCGGGCTTGCGGGCGGCGGTGGTGTCGATGCGCAGTTGCACGGGACGTCCGTCAATCGTGCCGTCGGCCACCGTGGCGATGTCCTTGAAGCCGGGGTTCTCCGGGTCCGGGGCCACCGGGTTTTCTTTGACATAGCGGTCCAGCACGGGCAGCACGACCTCACGGGGGGCCACCTGTCGCCCGTCCCGCAGGGTGATGGGCTCTCGGCTGGCCAGCCCCAACTCGGCCAGGAATTGCAGCTTGCGCAGGGCCGGTTCGGAATAGCCGAAGAAGCTGATCTTGAAGAAGCAGGATTTCAGCCCCTTGTCGCCAAAGACCAAAGGCAGGGTCGCCACCTCGCTGTGCAGGCTCAGGTGGGTCTTCTCCCAGCCGATGGGCGATTTGAAGAGGAACATCTCCTCGCCGCTGACCGGGGCCACGGCCTTGAACTCGCCGCCTTCAAAGATCATGGGCGGCTCGCTGATCTCGTCCAGAATGGTGTTGATGCTGTAGGCCCAGTTGAGCTTGTCCCCCGTGCGGTCCTTGGTGGCCCCGTTGTAGATGTGCAGGGTCTCCATGGTCTCCAGGCGGTCGGCCAGGGCCGCGGCCTGCACGTTGGCGATGCCGGGGCAGGATCCCAGCCCCAGGATGGCGGTGAGGCCGGCGGCTTGGAAGCGCTCGTGCAGTTCAAGCTGTTTGCGGGTGGTGTGGAAGAGGCCGCCCAGGTCCACATAGTGGGTGCCGCTGGCCAGGGCCGCTTCCATCACGGCCAGGTTGAAGTAGTATTGGACCGCGTTGATCACGCAGCCGCTGTCGGCCAGTTGGGCGCTGAGGGCAGCGGTGTCGGTGACGTCCGTGCGCTCCACGTGACCTTGGACGACCCCAGGCCATCGGCCACAGCCTGGGCCGCGGCCACATCCAGATCCGCCAAGACCACTTGGGTGACCCGGGGATTCTCAACCAGATCTCGGGCGATCACCCGGCCAATAATGCCGCCGCCGCCCAGTAGGGTGATTTTCATGATTTCTCCTCTTTGGATTTTGGATTGGTGATTTTGGATTTTGGATTGAGTGGACCGGGGGAGGGAGGCTGTACCAACAATCTCCCATCACCCGATCCAAAATCACCAATCCAAAATCCAAAATTCCTACGCCGCCATTGCCATCGCAGGCATGGAAACCTTGGCCCGGTGGCCGGTGATCTCCTTGACGCCGTCCTCGAAGACCGTGAGGGTCTCGGCGATGTCTTGTTTGGTGTGGCTGTAGGACATGAACCAAGGCTCCCGGCCATCCGTGTCGGGCATGATGCCGTGCTGGATCATGAACCAGGCGATGCGGTTGTAGGTCTTGGTGTCCGAGGTCAAGAACTCCCGGATGTCCTGGGGCATGGTGTCCCGGCCCAGCATCATGCTGAAGATGGAGGGGATACCCGTCACCACATGGGGGACGCCGTAGCGCTCCAGGATCTCGTCAAAGCCATCCATCAACTCCCGGCCCCGCTGGTTGATGGTCTCGAAGACCGGCTCTTCCTCCATGATGCGCAGGGTGGCTTCCGCCGCGGCCACCGCGGTGACATTGCCCACGTACGTGCCCCCGTGCAGCACCATCCCCGGCTTGACCACGGACATCACCTCGTCGGTGCCGGCGATGGCGGCGATGGGAAAGCCATTGCCCAGGGCCTTGGCATAGGCGGCCAGATCCGCCTTCACGCCAAAGTACTCCTGCGCCCCCCCTTTGGCCACCCGGAATCCCGTCTTCACTTCGTCAAAAATCAGCACGATGCCATACTGATCGCACAGTTCGCGCATGGCCTGGAGCCAGCCCTTTTGGGGCAAAATGCCAGCGGCATTGCCCAGCAGGGGTTCGACCATAATGGCGGCGATATTCTCCCCGTACTCCTCCAAGGCCTCTTCCATCTTCTCAAGATCGTTGTAGGGCAGCATGATCACATAGTCTTCCATGCCGTTGGGGATGCCCGCGCCGGTGCGCACTTTGCGGGGATGCTCCCGGGTGCCCATCATGCTCAGGGAGGCGCCGGCTGTGTTGAACATCACATAGTCGTGCATGCCGTGGTATTGGCCTTCAAATTTGACGAAGAGATCTCGGCCCGTGTAGCCCCGGGCGATGCGCAGGGCGTGCATGGTGGCCTCGGTGCCCGTGTTGGACAGGCGCACCTTGTCCATGCCGGTCATGCGGCAGATGCGCTCGGCCACCTTGACTTCCCAGGTGTTGGAGAGGGCAAAGACCGTGCCGTCCTGGATGGCCTCGGCCACCTGGCGGGTCACTTCCGGGTAGGCGTGGCCCAAAATGACCGGGCCAAAGCCCAGGCGATAGTCCACATAGCGGTTGCCATCCACATCCCAAATGTGGGAGCCGGAGGCCCGCTGGACCACCACGCTGTCCTCCTCGCCCCAATAGCGGAAGTTGGAATTGACGCCGTAGGGGATCACCTGGAGGGCGCGCTGCATGTAGGCTTGGCTGTTGGTTCGATTACTCGTGTCGCGAATCATAAATACTTTCTCCTGAAAAGGAACAACAAAATTGAGCGGGATTTGTGCGGTGTCGAATCGACATCAATACGCTCTTGGCTTGGGTCGGCAGGGGCCGACAACTATCACCTCCCTTGGGTTGGGGTACTGGGAACGGACCAAAATGGGCGCGACGCGTAAAGAAACTCCGCCCTGAATTGAAGGGCCGAGTTATCGGAGATTTGGTTGGAAAAAAGCGAAGAGTTAGAAGTTTGGTTGGGGGAGTGGGGGCGACAACCGGCCGGTCGCCGGGTGGTCAGTCACGTGTCAACAAAATCGGTTTCGGACACCGCTTTGTTGAGGTCAGGACTTTCTGGCGCTTCCCACGTATAAATTTCCTTGACAATGTCCAGGTAGATAAAGGCTTCGGTGTCCCGCACCCCTTCGACGCTGTTCAGCTTTTCGGTCAAGAATTCCAGCAAATGTGTATTGTCGTAACAGGTCACTTCAACGAGGATGTCATAGGTGGACGAGGTGATCACCAGATAGATCACCTCGTCAAAGGCGGCAATCTGGCGGGCGATCTCCTTGAGCCGCTGGCCGTCGGCCTTGACCCCGATCAGGGCCATGGTGTGATAGCCGATCTTGAGGGGGTTGGTGACGGCCACAAATTGCAGCACGCCATTGTCGGTCAAGCGCTGGGTGCGCTGGCGCACCATGCCCGCCGAGACCCCCAACTGTTCGGCCACGCGGGAAAAAGGCACCCGGCCATCATCCTTCAACAGCTTGAGGATGGCCCGATCTGCATCGTCCAAAGAAATAGAGGGAACGTTCTTTTTGATGGTCATGGGTAGCGTCTACGGACTGAAAAAACCGGAAACTTCCGGTCTGCGCACGAATGTAGCCATCCTACCACATAAACAGCACCAAAGTCAATAGATTTTTCACGAATACGCATAAACTTGGTTAATTTATCCTAAATCCGCATTTGTGCCAAAAATCACAAAGGTTTATTTTCAGTAGAGGAGTTCGCACCCCCTGGTGCGAACGGCCATGCCAACGGATCTGCATTTTGCCCACTCGTCGGTCAACCCGTTCGCACCAGGGGGTGCGAACTCCTCAAGTCGAAACGTAAAAGCTCCCCGGACAGAATTCTGTCCGGGGAGCTTTTACGTTTTTAGATTCGATTGGGATCAACCCAAGCCGGGCCGATTAGAGTACGTCGGTTGGCTCTTCGTCCTTCACCACATCGACGACCTCTTCGCTCCACACATCCCCGTTGAAGGGATCGACCGGGGCAGCCGCGGCGGCGGGCACCAAGGCCTTGCCACTGCGGGCCAGTTGACCAAAGAGATGATACTGGATCAGATAGGTCAACAAAACCGAGGCGGGGAGCGTGACCAGCAGCCCAATGCCACAGAGCAAGATACCAAAGGGAGCGACGATGGACATGGCGATGCCAACCGCAAGGGTCAGTACCAGCACGATCAACACCTCACCCACCCGCTCACGGGACCATTGCCAGACTTCCTTCACCTGCAGACCGCTGCTGATCTTCTCGTCCTCGGCAAAGAGCACGGTGATGCCAGGGGTCAGGTAGGCGTACAGCAAGCCATAGATGATGGAAAGGCAGGTGCCGCAGGTGATCAATAGAACGCCAATAAAGACCACCCCATCGTTGCCACGGCCACCGCCATCGGTCATAGCCCCACCGATCATGGTGGGGATCATGACGAAGAAGATCGGTATCGCCCAGATGAAGGTGACCACAAAGAGCTTGAAGCCCCGGCCCAGATCCTCTCCCCACTGGTCCCATTCGGGCAGGGGATGCTCTATGCCGTCCCGCACGTTTTGCAACAGGCGGACGCTGTAGCCCATCAAGATAATGAAGCCGACCACACCCACCAGCACAAAACTGAGCAGGGTGCTGATCAGCAGCATACCGACGCCGATACCCAGCTTTTCTTTCCAGCGGGGATCTTCCGTGTAAAATGTTAACGCTCGACCGATATCCATGTTTTTCTCCTATGTTTCTTTGTGTGTAGAACAATCTCAACGGTGACACCTTGAGATTGATTAACGATCAGAATGGTTGAATTGTAGCACACGGCAGGGGTGCGGGCAATCTATTTGCGTATGCCGTCAACACAAGCCAATACGTCCCAGTCCGCCAAAGGTTGCAATTTGGGTTTGCAGTGGGCATAATCGGGCGAGAACTCGCATCCCGCATCCCGCCCCAAAAGGAGACCTACAATGACAAAACGCACCATCGGCATCTTGGGCGGCATGGGGCCAGCCGCCACAGTAGATCTATTCAACCGTATTGTGCGGGCCACCCCGGCTAAGTCGGACCAGGAGCATCTTCCCATCCTGATCTTCAACGACACATCCATCCCCGACCGATCCCAGGCCATTCTGCACGGTGGCCCAGACCCGTTGCCGCCGATGCAGGCAGGCCTGGATCTGCTGGCCCGCATGGGCGCGGAGCTGATCGCCATCCCCTGCAACACGGCGCATCACTATTGGGCGCAACTTCAGGCGGGCGTGGAGATTCCCGTGCTCAACATGATCACCGAGACGGTCCAGGCCATCCGCCGGGACCATCCATCGGTGGCGCGGGTGGGGATCATGGCCACCAGCGGCACGATTGCCGTGGGATTGTATCAAGATGCCCTGCGGGCGGCGGGGTTGACGCCGGTGGAGCCGACCGCCGACGAAGTGGCGCAGATGATGGAGGCCATCTACGGGGAGCAAGGGGTGAAGGCGGGCTTCGAGACCGGGCTGGCCCAAGATTTGCTGCTGGGCGTGGGGACGGCGCTGATGGCCCGGGGGGCCCAGGCCCTGATCCTGGGCTGCACGGAGATCCCCCTGGCCGTGCACGACGGCGACCTGCCCATCCCCCTCATCGCCTCCAACCAAGTCCTGGCCGAGGCGGCCGTGCGGGAGAGTCACAAAATAGGCCACGGATTGAACGGATTAGATACGGATTTTTCAGAAGAAAAAGATCCGTGGGAATCCGTCCGATCCGTTCAATCCGTGGCCTATTTTTTAGATCCGATTACGGAAGTGTTTTTGCCAACTGCCCATGAGTTCGGGCAGGGCGGCCAGGCGGGCGGCGAAGGCTGGGTCGAAGTGATGATAGCGGCAGTCGTTGACCGCCCAGATCGTGGCGTCTGGATAGAGGCGCTCGACCAGGGCCAACGTGTCCCCGGCCTGGACCATGCCCGGCGTGAGCACCCGCAGATAGAAGCCCGTGCGCAGGGCGTCGATGGTGGCGTTGACCCAGTTGGGCAGCTTCACCTTGCGCTGTTGGGTGTTGCAGGGCACCCGGGGCGAGGTCACCTGCACCCGTGCGCCTCCCACGTCGAAGATATCCCCGATGCAGATGGCCCCCTCGTCGGCGTGGAGCAGGGTCCAATTTTCCCCCACGCCCCCGGCCCCCAGGTCCACCCCGAAGACCTCCTGCCAGTGACGGTAATGGTCCATGGAATGACAGCAGACCGCCTGATCCGCCGAGCCGTGGTGGCGGGTATCGGTCACTTTGTCCCCCATCAACCCCTGCTCGGTCAACAGGATCGGCCCCTCGATCATCTCCCGAAAGATTGACGAGCGCCACCGCCCGCTCTCGTCGTTGATGGTGCGGGGCTGGCCGGTGTGGATGGAATGGATGGTGATGGGTGTGATGGGCATGGGGTTCTCCTGGGTTGGGGTCACGGCACGGCGGGCACGCTGACCGAGCGCACGCCCATGCGGGTGAGGGCGGCCTTGCCCCGCACGGTGAGGTCGCTGGTGAATTTGAACTCGTCTCGACCGTCGATGGGGTAGGCTTTGAGCCGGTAGTGGGTGGCCCAGGGCTCTTCCCGCACGATCACCACCACGTCTCGCCGGGTGGGGGACTCGGCCAGATTGGTGATAGGGGCTGGTCATGCCCACATCCCACAGCTTTTGGCGCACGGCGGCCACATCGTGGTTGGGTTCCACATAGAAATCGGCCACGCATTGATGGTCTCGCTGACCGCCGTTGGCGTTGGCAATGTTGTCGGACCAAATGCGGCTGTGGGGAATGGTGATGGTCGTGTCGTCCGGCGTGACAATGCGCAGGGCGCGCATGTCCATCCCGGTCACCTGGCCATAGTCCCCGCCGATCTGCACCCAATCCCCCACGCTGTAGGGGCGTTCTGCAATGGCGACAATGCCCGCAATCAGACTGCTGACGTAATCTTTGAAGGCAAAGCCAATAGCCAAACCCGTGGCGCCCAGCACGGTGAAGATGTTGTCAGCCGAAAGGGTGACGAGCTTGGGCAGGATGAGCACAAAGGCAAATGCCAGGATCACCAGACGCAAGATGGGCACCCAGGGCAGGATATAGAGCCGAAAACGGCTGGGCACCATGTCCGCCAACTTGGGCAAAAAGCGCTGTACCAGGAAAATGGCCGTCACGGCTCCCAAGATGATCACCAGGATCACCGGCAATTGGTCCGCGATATTGCTGACATCCCTGAGGATACCTGTGGCCGCGTCCGTGCCGCCGCCGCTTTGGGCCATGACAGCCCCTTGGCCCCCAATGCCCAGGCTAAAAAACAGCGTCAAAATGGTGAGTCGGTTCATTCGCAGATTAGAGAACATCGGCCAAAAACCCCTCTCTTCCCAAAAATGCACGCACGGCCGGATAGCCCAGTGGCGTGATGATCCACCGCTCCGCTTCGTCGGTCACCAATCGAGCCGCCCGCAGACGGTGGATGATCTGCATGACCTTGGCCCGGCCCAGAGGCAGGAGATCGGACAGTTGCTCGGCAGAGAGGCCGTTGTGCAAGAGGAGGGTGTGCAGCACCTGGGCGTCTTCCCGGTCTGCGTTGCTGGGCAGGCTGGGCAGGCCCAGCTTGGCCCACGGGTTCACCCACATGGTATAGCCCCGATCCGCCGCTGCCTCTTCTTGGGCCTTGGATTCCACCTCTTCGGCGCTGTTGACCTGCAAGGATTCCCGCCAAATGGCCCGGGCCACCCCTGGGTTGCCCCGGCTACGGGCGGCCAGATGGATCAAAAATTCCCGATCGGTCTTGGCCGCTTTGTCGTCTGTCTCTTGCCCGGCGGAGGCCGAAGGGAGTACCGGTCGGCCGTTGGTGGCCTGGCGGAAGGTGAGGCTTCGGGGTTCGTTGCGCTCGGCCAGCTCCCGAAACCAGCGGGTGAGGGCGGTGGCATCCAGAGGTGCCAGGGTGAGGGGCGCAGGCAGGATCGCCTCGATATGCAACACCCGGTTGAGATAGGCCCAAGCCCAACTGTCACAGGTCACCAGGCAGGTGATCTGATCGGTCCAGATCAGATCCAACAACCGCCGCACCCCATCCAGCCCGTCGGGATGACGCAGAAAATAGCGCTCCAAGCCGGGCAAGATCAGATGTGGCCGGTCGCCTTCCCCTTCGGTCAACTGTTGACCCAGCCAATCCTCGCCGGAGAGAAGCACCTGTGGGCTGGGGGGTGTCAGGACGCGCAGACCGTGATCCTGTGCCCAGGCCCGCACCATCTCGTCCACGCCACTGGCCGGCCCGCCCACAATGGCGTAGCTGCCCGACTCCTGTTCCAGCCAGCCGCCCAGGGCTTCATCCAGCCCCGCCCCGCCCACCTTGGCCCACTCGGACTGGGGCACAGCCATGTCCATCATCCGCTGGGGCGCGGACTTGAGGGAGCGGGCCTCTTCGGGCGTCTCTGGCTCGGCCTGGGTGGAGCGGTTGCGGGAAAACCGTTGCCAAATGGCCCGCAGACCGTGGCGCACGACCTCTTGGGTCGGCTCTTGGGGGCGCTCCTTCTCAAACTGGGCCAGGGGGATGAATCGCCAGAGAGGCTTGGGCGTCTGCTCAGTTGTGGGGTCGGACTCAGCTACTGTCATGGGTGATCAACCAATCCGGAGAGTGATAAACGACCGAATTTCGTCCACATCGGGCACACAGCGCTTGGGGATGACCAGCAGATCTTCGGCGGAGAAGAAGAGCAAAAAGAGATCGGAGAGCTCTTTGAAATGATCAAACTCGGTCCAATCCAAGCTCAGTTCCTCGCCGCCGCTGGTCAGGTGGAGGGCTTTGCCGTCCAGTCGATAGGTGGCGTTGACCAGGGCGGGGCGCTCTGTGGGCAGATTGGCCGCCTGTTGATAGATCTGCCGCCGGATCAGCAGGGTGCTGTAGGCGGCGTAGAGAAAGGCGATGGCGGCCACGATCCAAAACCAGATGCTCAGGGCTTCCGGGGCTTTGAGGGCAAAGGCGATGATGGAGATGGGGGTCAACACCAAGATGGCCCAGCCGATCAGGTCATTGATGCGCTTGGCCGGGCGACCCGGCAAACTGATGCCAGAGCATGGCCCGGCGATATTCGGCTGGTTGGAGATCGACGGTAAAAGTCATTTTGAGTTGCTTATGTGTCCAGTTTTATCCGATGGTCAGAACGACCTTTCAAGTATATGCAAAGCAAGAACATTTGTCTATCCAGGGGCCATCCCCCGCGTATCGGCTTATCCGTCATTTCATCATTTACGGCCATTTACAGCGGCCTGCTAAAGTGTTATTCTTTGTATGCCGCATTACAATAAGTCCAAAAGCGTACGAACAAGGAGGCTTTACGATGACACCGATCAAGTGGAAAAAGGGGCGCGGAAAACTTGGCATCCTGACCCCGGTTTTGGGGACGTGGCGGGCAGAGGCAGAGTCGGAGATGGGGCCGGTGGTCTGCGTGCGCACCTTTGAAAAGGTGTTGGGCGGGGCCTACATCAAGCTCACCGCCCACTGGGATGCCGGCTCGTACAGCTATGACGAGATCGCCTTTTATGGCGTGGGGCCGGACAAACAGGTACACTTCTGGTCCTTCACCTCTGACGGCAAGCAGTCGGAAGGGGTGCTGGTCGAGGCACCGGATGTCCACCCCGCCGCCATCGCTTTTGAAGCCGAGATGCCCGCCGGCCGAGCGCGCATGGTCTACTGGCCGGATGAAGAGGAAGGGTATCGGTGGGCAGTGGAGAATTTGACGAAGAAGGGATGGAATCGGTTTTTGGATCACCATTATACGGCGGTGAATGGGGATAGGTAGGTAGAGCGGGTAATTTTGAGATTGAGAGATTGCCTCGCAGCAATCTCTTATCCTGACCTTGCCCATGATTTGGCTACATTTGTTACTACGACCTTGCTCGCTTTAGTTTTGTCCAATTTGACTCAGAGAATATCGTTCCATTTCGGCTGTACACGGTTTTTCGGGCAACTGTGGACTTGTCCATCTTTACTTCAATCGCAACCGAAACAATGTCGTCAGAATTTCCGCCGAACTCGGCATGAAGGATCTCCAAGAAACTCACATCTGAAAGGGTGGCCGTTGGCGGCTGAGGATTATTGCGTGGATCGGAGACGGTTCGAGGAAGCAGGTAGATACATGGTGGCGGGACTCTACGCGCCCCGACTGCGGTTGCCCTGCTGGGTTCTTGCTCCAATTTTGGACAGGGTCGTCCGGGAGTTCCACAGAGCATATCCCAAATGATGACGCCGTTAACGATCTGCTTTTTGTGGATAATCTCAGCGCTCAACCGAGTGTGGATTCCCGACCAAGCATTGTGTGCAGGATCTGATCCAGGATTTTGGCACAGAGACCAAATGACAAATTCATCCGCATTGGCTGGCCGCTCGAAGATATTTGTGTTGTTTCCGTCCAAGCACCCCTTTGTTTCGATGGCACAGATGCGAGCATTGGCGAGTCGTACCTCATAATCATGCCGCTCACCGGAACCTGTGGAGGCCCAACCTTGGATCTTGCCGCGGGTCTGCAAATGATCCAAGATTGCCTCTACAAAGCCGCGCTTTTCTTCCATTGTTGCGGCCTGCGTACCGCGAATCTTCTCGATGGCACTCCGAAACAACCCAGAGTCCCAAAATTCCGCATCAGTTAAACCGTGATCACCAATTTGTGCGGCAGAGCGCTGGAGTGCGTCGGTATAGGCTTCAATCCTCTGCTTGGTTTCTTCACGCAACTCGCAAAGAATAATCGGGGATTTCGATGGTGCCATTTGATTGTCCATCCATTTCTTTTTGGAGTAGAACCAGCTTTCGTAAGAGATGTGTTTCCAACCAAGAAATGACGGGCACGACAACAGCATCGCCCATCAAGTGGTAGGTTTCATTATAGTTTTCTGGCAACATATAAGAGTCTTCCACCCCCATGAGCCGTGCCGCTTCACGAGGAGAAAGTAGACGAGATCGGATTTTATCTCGATTCACCACGAGTACGATTTGGCGAGAGGAGCCGCCGGCTGGGGTTCGAAGGCAGCCGCTTATGCCATCAAAACGCACTTCCGCCCGTTGCATACTTTGATCGTTCTCTCGTCTGGTTCTTCGATAGATGGTTCCGATGTGTAATTTTCCCGTTCTCTGTGCGTTTCGTACTTTATTGAGATGCACATCGTTCATCAAAGATAGAATTCTTTCAGTTTCCGCTTCGGAATGCCAGGCAACGCCTGTCGGATCTTTTTCAATCAGCGTATTGAGCGGACGAACGCGCTTGTCGGGTACCGGCAGCTTCCACCAAATCCACCGTTTTTGTACAGCTTCTGGGAGATTGGCATACGCACGGATCAAGGCATTCGTGTGCCACGGGCTATCTTGTGTTCGTTGAATCAGTTCCTCCGGAATCGCCCAACTTCGATCGACTGCAATAATAAAGAGCCGTGGCCTGGATTGGGGGACAAACCGATCGGCATTGATGACAAGCGCGCCCAAAGTATAGTCAGCCTTTGATACGGTGGCGCACAATTTGACGAAGTCCTGCCCTTTGTTGGCGGTCAACAATCCAACAACATTCTCGATCACAACGATTGGCGGCTTTCTGCCTTCACGTTCCAGATCCAATATCAATTCCCAAAATGGCCAGAATGTGCCGCTTCTTTCAGCGTGAATGCCCTTGCCATTGCCTGCCAAAGACAGATCCTGGCAGGGAAAAGATGCCCAGGCCAAGGTTGCACGTTCTGGCAACTCCCCTGAACTGACATTGTGAATGTCGTCCACGAGCAAATGATCGGAGCCTTGGAAATTCTCCCGATAAATTCTTCCTTTTTTCTGATCAATATCATTTGCAAAGAGGCATCGCCAATCTGGGCCAAGTCCAAGTCTGGCTAGCCCGCCACCGGCAAAAAACTCATAAAAAGTGAAGTCAATATCCATCAAGACAACTCCAATACACTCAAAGACATTCGCCACATCCCCAGTATATTGGAAACGAGAACATTTGTCCATGCGTGGAATTCATGTTTGTTTTGTTTATTTTCTACTGCTTTACCGCGACCGGTGTCAGTTCAAAGATCTGCGCGAACTGATCGGCTTTTACAAGATCGCCATCTTGCAACGCCGTTCGAACATTATCCAACCGGAAAGCATCCTTAACCGACAAATAGGGCGACCAATCATCCTCTGTTACCGTCAGTTCTACGTCAACCATAGCGACATACTTGCCCACATTCACCAGTTTTGTCGTCTTTTTCTGTTTATTCATGATTTTCTCCACAAGAACTCTGTTGTCCATCGTCAGGGAGTTGATGGACACATCATTTGAAGGCGAGGCTGGCGAAAACTATGCCTTGGAGCGAACGGGGCGCGGCATTGCCGATCTGCTCAGATCGAGAGAATCACACTCCATGTTGAAATCTAGCGAGTACGACGAGACCACAACCAAAGACCGATGAGAACCAACGCCGTGGCCCAGGAGACGGCCGTTCCGGCGGTGCGGGCCGGGGTGGACCCCATGCGCACGTCGATGGTGTGGACGCCGGCGGACACATCCACCTCCATCAGCCCGTTGGGATCGGAGACGCGGAGATCGACGGGTTGACCGTCCACTTTGGCCCGGAAGCCGGGGAAATAGTAGGTGCGGATCTGGACCACGCCCGGCGTGGACATCTCCACCGCACCGCCGAAGGAGCTGCCGCGACTGTAGACAGCCGTCACCTTGCCCTGCCCGGACAGGATGCCCAGGCGGGAGAGGGTGGCGGCTGTGTAGTTTTCGGACGCGTACTCCGGGGTCATGGGCGAGGTGGTGAAGGGGTCTTTGACCCAACTGGTGAAGGCGATCATGTCCGGGTGTTCGGTCTCGAACTGGAAGATGGCCCGGCCATCCTCTCGCCAGGGCTCGATCGGCTCCTGCGCGCCGGGTTGGGCGAAGGGGAGGACGGCGAAGATCACCAGCAGGGCCATGAGCAGGATCGGTCCCCGCTCCCCGGTGGTTGCCTCCTCGGGCAGGAGGTGCCAGACCACCAGCCCGCCCAGGGCGGCGGCGGTGAAGGTGCTGAGGGCCAGGAGCCGCCAGGGGAATTGGATCACTTCCATCATGGGCACGGTGGACCAGATCAAGCGTGGCTGCGGGGGTCATGGTGAAGAAGAGGGCGGCGGTGGCGACGAGCAAAAAGCCCATGAGCAGTCGGCGTCCCTGGGCCTGCCAGAGGGTGATGGCGGCGGTGAGGAGCAGGGCCAAGAGCATGGCCCCTTGCTGAAAGCTCATGCCGTCGTTGACACCCGTGGGATCGTCGGAAAAGCCGTAGCCCCAGAATGGGTTAAAGAACTGGCCCAAGAAGACGAAGTGGCGGGTGAAATCGTAGGTTTCCCGCACATAGACTGCTTGATCCAGCAGTGGCCCCTCAACCAGCAGGGGGATCACGAAGACTGCGGTCAGCAAAATTCCTGCGGCCCCCGCGGCCCCGGCCAAAAGGGTGCGCCCCACGAAGGAACCACTTCCTCTGGCCCCCTGGCGCTCTCTCCACAAAACTACGCCCAATTTGAAAAAAATAAATCCCATCAACAGCGGCGTGAAGGCCAGCAAAGAGAAGACGTGGGTCAGCAACAGCCCGGCGAAGGAGAAGGCGGCCAGGGCCAGCCGTCCTTGCCAGCCCCGGTCCAGCCCCTTTTCGATCAGGCGGTCGAAGGCCAGGAAGACCCAGGGGAACCAGAGCATGAGCATGAATTCGGCGTAGGAGGCGCGCACGTAGATGTCGAGGAGGTGATAGGGGGCGTAGACGTAGAGCAGGCCGGCCACCAGCCCGGCCAGGGAGGCTCGGCGGGGGCCGCTTTGGATCACCCAGTGGCGTACCAGGGCGTACATGCCCCAGCCGCTGAGCAGGGTGCCCAGGGCCCAGGCCAGCTTGACCGCCGTGGTCATCCCCGCGCCCAGGAGGACGAAGAATTCGGCCACGTAGAAGGCGAGGGGGGCTTGGATGATGAAGGTGGGATAGCCGTAGCCCTGGATGTGGTGCATGGCCCAGCGGGGCCACAGGGCACCGTCTCGGATGGAGGCGTCGAACTGGATCAGGTAAAAGACGCTGTGGCGGCCATCGTGGGCGCTGTAAAAGTAGCCGGGCGCGAACAATGGGGCCAGGGCAAAGAGGCTGAGGCCGAAGAGCAAAATCAAATAGGGGTCAATCCGGCGCAACCATTTCAATCGCAAAATCTCCCAATCGCTCAATCTCAATCAAGCTGAGATTGAGCGATTTTTAGAATCCCGTCATACAGATCGGCTTGGCGTCCGTGGCGAAGAGGCGGTTGACCACGGGCAGCAGGCCGGGCCGGGAGATGGTGGCTTGGCCGTAGCGGACTAGGCTTTGCAGATCCACCACGCCCAAGATCAGAGATGAAAAGTGGCCCACGGAGAGGCGCACGGCCACGTCGTACTCTGCATCCAAAGAGTCATCGCTGGGCATGACCTGGACCTGACCTCGGTCAAAGTGGAGCAGGGTGATGCCCGCGCTCTCGTCGTAGAAGGGATCGTCCACCCGTAGACGCAGGCGGACGCTTTGGCCGTTGAAATCGTGCTGCTTGGCCGCCAATTGGTAAAAGAGGCCGGGCACATTGAGCACTTTGTACATCATGCCCACCCCCTGCACGTTGCTTTCGTGATAGACCGGGCTGATCATGCGCTCGTTGCCCGTGCGTGGGTCCGACAGCAGATGATGAAAATGTTCGTCCTGGGTGGGGAAGATGACATAGCGGGCCTGGTCTTGTTGGCTGTTGAGAAATCCCAGCAGTTGGGCCAGGGCGGCGGGGCTTTCGTAGACCAATTCGTAGATATAGAGATCGTTGGACATGGGGGAGGTTGTGGCGCCCCGGCGGTATTCGTAGACCAGATAACCATGCACGATGCCCTCTTCGCTGTAGATCACCGAGCGCATGGGCGAATCCGCGAACTTGACGCGAAAATCACCGGCAAAGCGGGCAAACATGCCGTTGGTGATCGCCGCATAGCGGTTGTAACAGTCGATCATGGCCGCCATGTCCGACTCGACGGCAAAGCGCAGATCGGTCCCGGAAGACGCGCGGGGGAAAGCCTCTGGGCGCAGTTGATACTCGGCCTTTTTGGTGCCGTAGCCGTAGCCCATGCGTCCATAAAAATCCGGGCGGAAGGGGTAGAGGGCAGAGAGGGCCAGCCCCTCGTCCCGGCAGGTGGTGTGATAGAACCGGATCAGCGCACCGGGCCACGCCCTGTTTGCGATAGAGGGGATGCACGGCCACGCTGCCCACGCCCCCCACCACCAAGGAGACGTCCCGTACGGTCATGGTGAAGCGGAAGAGCCGAAATCCCCCGGCCAGCACCCCGTCCCGGAAGAGGCCGAAGAGGCGAAAGCGGCCTTCCGTGACTTGGGTTGCCAATCGCTCCGCGGCCTGCAATCCGATCCGCCGTGGTCGGTCACCGGGAAGCCGGGGTAGGCGTCGGCGGAAATCGCCACGTATTCGGCGTACTCGTCCTCGGTCAGCAGTCGGATTTCATCGTTCATGATCATTCGCCATTCGCCATTCGCTCTTTCGACAAAAACCACTCGTACAGGGCCGGGTTGTCGTAGGTCTCGGTCCAGGAATCGTGGTCCACGCCGGGATAAATTGTGAACTGGGGATCGCCCCCGGCGGCGTGGACCGCGTCCACCATAACCCGGGAATTTGCGATATTCACCACGTCGTCCGCGTCCCCGTGGAAGAACCAGAAGGGGATGTGGGCCACTCGGGCGGCTCGGCGCTCCATGTCCAGATACCAGGGGGCCATGCCGCAGATCAGGGCGGCGGCGGCGAAGCGTTCTGGGTATTCGGTGGCCAAATGCCAGCCTCCGAACGCGCCCATGCTCAGCCCGGTCAGGTAGATCCGGTTCGGGTCCACAGCGTGGGTGGCCTGCACCTCGTCCAACAGCGCCGCCAGTTCCGGGATGAAGTCGGACCACCAATGGTCCAGGGGGCATTGGGGCGAGACGGCGATGAAGGGGAAGTCCGGCTCCTCGTCGGCGATGTGGGGGATGCCATTGTCAAGAACCAAGCCAATGTCATCTCCCCGCTCCCCGGAACCGTGCAAAAAGAGAATCAGCGGCCAGCGCTCGGTGGGGTCGTCCCCATAGCCCGTGGGCAGATGCAGCCAATAATTCAGCGAGCGGTTGCGGGGCAACGTAGAATTGAAAGATTGTTGGGTTTGGGTCATGGTGGGTGTCCTGAGAGGTGGGTGCGGGAGGAAGCGGAGGCGAAGTTATCGAGTATCGTGTATCGAGTATTCCGTGTTGACCGACACGGAATACTCGATACACGATACTCGATGTTCATTACCCAACGCGCTCCAAGAACCGCACGTCGTTGCTGTAGAAATAGCGAATATCGTCGATGCCGTGCTTGAGCATGGCGATCCGTTCCGGCCCCATGCCGAAGGCGAAGCCGGTGAACTCGGCGGGGTCGTAGCCGCCGTTTTGCAGCACCAGGGGGTTGACCATGCCCGCGCCCATGATCTCCAGCCAGCCCGTGTATTTGCAGACCCGGCAGCCCTTGGCCCCGCACAGCACGCAGTCCACATCCACCTCCACGCTGGGCTCGGTGAAGGGGAAGTAGCTCTTGCGGAAGCGCAGTTGGCGGCCCTCGCCGTACATCTGGTTGGCGAAGTTGGTCACCACCCCCTTCAAGTCGCTGAAGGTGATGTTCTTGCCGATGGCCAAGCCCTCGACCTGATAGAACATGGACTCGGAGCGGGCGGTCACATCCTCGTGGCGGTAGACCTTGCCGGGCAGGATCACCCGGATGGGTTCCGGCGCGTATTCCCGCATGGCGTGGATCTGGCCGGGGGAGGTGTGGGTGCGCAGGATCAGGCCGGGGGTGGTGGTGTAGAAGGTGTCCCACATGTCCCGGGCCGGGTGGCCGGGGGGCATGTTGAGCATCTCGAAGTTGTACTCGTCGGTCTCCACCTCCGGGCCGTCGTAGACCTGGAAGCCCATCTGCTGGAAGATCTGGTTGATCTCCCGCAGGGTGACGTTGGTGGGGTGCAGCTTGCCCAGGGCCGGCGGCCGTCCGGGCAGGGTGACATCCACCCCTTCCGCGGCCAGTTCCGCCTCCATCTCGGCCTGGGTGATGGCCTCTTGGTGGCGCTGCAAGGCCGCTTCCAGGGCCAGCTTGACCTCGTTGGCCGTCTTGCCCACCAGGGGTCGCTCCTCCTTGGACAGGCCGCCCAGCCCGCGCAGGACAGTGGTCAACCGCCCCTTGCGGCTCAAAAATTCTGCGTGCCACGCCTCGCTGGCCTGCATGGTGGTGGCCAAAGCCAAGGCCGCCTCGCCCTCTTGGCGCAGTTGGTCAAGCTGTTGCAGCATATCGCTCATAACGGATCTCCGGTGTAAATAGGCCGTAGAGACGCAAGATTTTGCGCCGCTACCCACCCAATCTAAATGAAAACAAAACACCTCGTCATCATACCCTGACGAGGTGTTCGTATCTTATGCCAAACTCTGGGGGATGTCAAAAGGGCGGCGGTTCATCCACCCCACCCCACCACCTGTTCGCCCTGGTAGCGATATTCCAAAGGCACGGTGACCGGGAGTTGGCGCTGGTTGCCGCCGTCCGCGTCCATCACCCACAGCCCCCAGACGCCGTTGGCCCGGTTGCTGAGGAAGACGATGTGCTTGCCGTCAGGACTCCACGCCGGGGAGACGCTGCTGGATTGGCCGGCTGGGATGCGGGCGGGCCGGGTGAGGGCGACAAAGCCGCCGCCGTCCGGGTTGAGGGCGAAGATCTCCCAGTGGCCGCCTTCTTGGCGATGGGCCACAATGCGCCCGTAGTCGGCCTGCCAGGCCGGGTCACGCAGCCCCCGCTCTGTGGTGAAGGCGTCGGTGGTGGCGTCCGGGCGGTCCGCGGTGATCTGGAGGCCGCCGTTGCTTTCGTAGACGATGGCGTCGCTGCTGTTCCAATCCGGCGCGTAGGCCGTGTTCAGAGAGGGGACATCTCGGTAGTTGTTGCCGTCTCGGTCCACCCGGGCCAGACCCCGCTGTTGTTGATCGATCAGCTTGATGGTGCCATCGGCGATGGCGTCCTGAACCTGCTGTTGTTGGGACGGGGGCAGGCTGTTGAAGAAGTTTTGCGCCTCGCCCTCGGGAATGCAGCCGCCCAAGCCCAGGTCATAACAACGCACCTGACCCGTCACCTGGCTGAAGACCACATATTGGCCATCTGGACTCCACGAGGGGGTGCGCACGCCGTTGCCGCCGAAGATGCGCGTCTCGTTGCTGCCGTTCACGCCGATGCGATAGACGCCGGTGTCGCCGCCGCCCCGCACAAAGGCCACTTCGCTGCCGTTCGGGCTGATGGCCGGGTCCATGCCTGTGGCCAACCGGCGCAAATTGCCCGTGGCCAAATTATAGGCGTAGATCTCGCCGCCGCTGCTTGTTTGGAAGACCAACGTGCCTTGCAAGCCCGCCGGGGAAGCCGTGGCTGCGGTTCCTGCGGTGGTTGAAGTCGTCGAAGTCGTCGAAGTTGCCGGAGCCGGGGCCGCTTGGCTGACCGGTTCGCTGCTGGTCTCGGTGGAAAGGGGAATGGATTGCACATCGCCCGACAGGGTCACCAAGCCGGTGCTAACCCACCCATAGCCCGCAGACGTTTTGTCTGTGCTCACCCGCACCCAACTGCGGTCGGCGTTGCGCCCCAGCACGGGCAGCGCGTCCCCAGCCAAGACGGTGGTCACAACCGGATAGTCTGTCCCCGGACCGGCCCGCACGTTCAGCCCCACGGACTGCACAACGGCCATCACGTCGCCATCCGCTGTGGATGCCGCGGGGCGATTGCAGTCGGCGTGGGTGGCACAGACGTGGGCGTCGGGGCCGAAGCCGTCTCGCCGCCGGTGGTTGGGCTTGGTTCCGAGTTCGTGCCGGCTTGGACCACGGCCAAGCCTTCGCCGCCATAGAGCGTGACCCGCTGCGCGTCCACCCAGCCGACCGCCTTGGCGTTCGTATAGGCGGTCACCCATGCGCCGTCCTCGCTGCGCCCGGTGACGTTGATGATGGTTCCCGCCGCCAGGGTCTCGATGGCCGTGCCGCTGGGATTGTCCAGCAGGGTGGCGCCGGACCCGCCGACGATGCCGATGGCTTCAACTTGCCGGGCGCTCGGTGCGGTGTTGGCCGCCACGGCCGCAGATGAAGGCGTAGCCGTCAGTGTGGGCGCAGCCGTCGGTTCAAGCGTTGGCGTTGGTGTCGTGGGGGTGGCTGTAGGTTCAGGGGTAGGTGTTGATGTCGGCGGCATGGTTGCCGTCGGCTCGCTGACCACAGCGTCGGCCTGGGTCATCGACTCGCTGACCACGGCCAGCCCCTCTGCGCCGTAGAGATTGACCCGGCTTGCTGCCACCCAGCCGGCCACCCGGTCATTTGTGTACGCGGCCAACCACGCACCGTCTTCACTGGACCCGATGACGTTGATGATGGACCCGGCGGACAGGGTCTGGATGGCCGCGCCGCCGGGGACGTCCAGTATGGCGGCACCATATCCGCCGATGATCCCCAGGGCCTCGACCCGTTTGACGTCGATCGAAGCAGGCGCAGGGGTGACCGCATCACTTTCGCTTGGGGCGGCTTCCTGGGCAGGTGTGGGCGTCGGCGACGGCATCTCTTGGCCGGAGCCGCTGTCCCCGGC
Source organism: uncultured Chloroflexia bacterium (assembly GCA_963704975.1). Lineage (GTDB taxonomy): Bacteria > Chloroflexota > Anaerolineae > Caldilineales > Caldilineaceae > JAGNDO01. Next base: position 104,223 of record CAVPIK010000002.1, read on the forward strand.
CGCGGGAGTCGGGGTCAGGGTGGGGGCGGCGGCAATGGCTACTTGCTCTGGGAAGGCCGGGGTGTTCTGCACCGGACGCACCACATCCGCGGGGATGGGGGTGGGCGAGGCAAGGCCAGGACCACCGCAGGCGATCAAGACCGCCCCCAGGCTCAACAGCAGAACTATCCGCATAATTTTTGAAAAACTAACTAGCGTTATATTTTTTGCAACTGGCACGGGGTGCCTCCTACTCATAGCGTAACGCATCGATGGGGTTGAGGCGGCTGGCCCGATAGGCGGGATAGATGCCGAAGAGCAGACCGACCGCGGTGGAGAAGCCCACGGCGATAAAGACGGCGTTCATGCCCACGGTGACGGCAAAATCATCGGAGAAGCTGCTGATGATCTGGGTGCCCACCCCGCCCAAGATGATGCCGATGATGCCGCCCAGCACGGCCAAACTGATGGCCTCGATCAGGAATTGGCTGAGGATGTCGCCGCGTTTGGCCCCCACGGCTTTGCGCAAGCCGATCTCTCGGGTGCGCTCGGTGACGCTGACCAGCATGATATTCATGATGCCGATGCCGCCCACCAAGAGGCTGATGAAGGCGATGGCCCCCAAGAAGACGGTCAACGCGCCGATGATGTTGCCAAAGATGTTGATAAAGTCGGTCTGGCTGACCACGCTAAAATCGTCGTCGTCCAAGAAGTTGATCTTGTGTTCTTCTCGCAAGATCTCTTCGATCTGGAGCTGGGCCGCTCTCATGTCATCCTGGGTGCGGGCGGAGGCGTAGATCACGTTGACCAGATAGTCGCCGCTGACGGTCTTGCGCCGGAAGAGGCGATCCTGGGCCGTGGTGAAGGGGACATAGACCTGCTCGTCCTCGTTGCCAAAGCCGCCGCCGCCTTGGGGTTCCATGACCCCGATCACTCGGAAGACCAAGTTGTTGATCTTGATGCTCTGGCCGATGGGATATTCATTGGACGTGAAGAGCCGTTTGACGACATCGGTGCCGATCACGGCGACCCGGCTGCGGCTGTCCAGATCGTCCTGGGAGATAAAGTCGCCCAGTTCAACCGTGGTGTTGCGCACGGTGGAATAGGATGGCGTGATGCCTTGGATGCTGGACGTGAGGCTATTGCCGCCTCGGCCCACCACGGCGCCCCCGGTGGAGACCGGGGCCACATCCAAAATGTCCGGCGCACGGAAGGGATTGCCCAAGGCCTGGGCATCGCTCAGGGTCAACGTGGCCCCGCCCCGGGACTGGGGCGGACCGGCCTCTACCGAGCCGGGCAGGACAAAGAGCAGGTTGCTGCCGGCGCTGGTGAACTGGTTGGTGACATAGGTTTCCACCCCCTGGCCGGCGGAGATCAGGGTGATCACCGCGCCCACGCCGATGATGATGCCCAGCATGGTGAGCACGCTGCGCAGTTTGTTGGCGGCCAAGGCGCGCATGGCAATGCGTAGGGATTCTAATAGTTTCATAGGACTTTCACCGCCTCTCGCAGCCCTTCGGGGGAGTGGTCGATCAACTGCTCATCCCGCTCCACCAGCCCGTCTCGCACATGGATCACCCGCTGGCAATAGTCGGCGGTCTCCGGGTCGTGGGTGACAAAGATAATGGTCATGCCCCTGCTCCCGGTTCAGCCTTTGAAAGAGCTCCATGATCTCTTTGCTGGTCTTGGTGTCCAGGTTGCCGGTTGGCTCATCGGCCAGGATCATAGCTGGCCGGTTGATGAGGGCCCGGGCGATGGCCACCCGCTGTTGCTGGCCGCCGGAAAGTTCGTTGGGCTTGTGGTCCAGCCGATCCCCCAGCCCAACCAGGGTGAGGGATTCCTCGGCCCGCTGGCGGCGTTGGCGTCCGCTGATCCCCGCATAGACCAGGGGCAGCTCCACATTGGCCAGGGCCGATGTGCGGGAGAGCAGGTTGAAGCTCTGAAAGACAAAGCCGATCTTCTTGCTGCGGATCTCGGCCAGCTTGTCGTCGCTGAGTTTGCTGACATCGATGCCGTCCAGGCGATAGGAGCCGCCGCTGGGCACATCAAGACAGCCCACAATGTTCATGAGGGTCGATTTCCCGCTGCCGCTCGGCCCCATGATCGCCACCATTTCGCCGGGGTAGATCGTGACGTTGGCCCCGCGCAGAGCGTGGACCTCCATCTCGCCCATGGTGTAGGTCTTTTTCAGATCGACCACTTCGATCACCGGCTTGCCCTTGGGCTGGGCCGGTGCTGTACCGTTGGTGCCGCTGGGGGCAGACACCGGGGCCAGACTCGTTTCGGCCATAGCCTCGGCAAGGGGCACGACGATCGGCTCTGCGTTGGGATCTGCCATTGGCTCTGCGTATTGTGTGCCGTTGGTTATTTCCATGCTAATTCCCCCCGCCAAAGAAGGCGTTTTGCAGTCGCTCTTCTGCGCTCAAGCTGACCAGGGCCAGTTGATCGCCATCGGTCAACCCGGCCAGGATCTGGCTGGAGCGGTCATTGCGCAGCCCCAACTCCACCTCTTGCAGCGCGGGCTGGCCGGCCGCCATCTTGTAGACATAGAACTTGCCCGTCTCCCGGTCCGGCTGGATGAAGCGATTGGGCACCAAGAAGACGTTGTCCACCTGGGCCGTGGTGATGATGGCCGTGGCGCTCATGCCGGCGCGCAGGGGGGCATCCGTGGCATCCGGGACAATCTCAACCGAGTAGGCCACCACGCCGCCCACGCTGTCCGCGGTGGGGGAAACACTGGTCACCTGGCCGGTCAAATCTTGGTCCGGCAGGGCATCCAGCGAAAGGCGCACGGTCTGGCCCACGGCCACCTGGCGCACGTCGATCTCGTCCACCAGCACGGTCATGTGGAAGCTGGCCAAGTCCGTCAGGCGGATGGCGGGCTGGCCGCTGTAGAGTTCGCCCTGGCGCAGGTTGACCAAGCTGATCACCCCGCTGATGGGGGCGACGAGACGGGCGTTGGCAATGCTGTTTTCGGTCTGCTGCACGCTCAGGTCCGCCTGGCGCACCTGGGCACGGGCGATGGCCAAATCCTCGTCCGCCGGTCCATCCAACAGCCGTTGCAGACTGTTCTGGGCGGTGAGCAAGCCGCTGCGGGCCTGGCGCACCCCGGTCTCGGCCTGGGCGATGGCGCTGAGGGCCTGGGCGACCTGGGCTTGGTTGGCGGGCCGAGTGGCCAGGGCATACTGGGCCTGGGCCAATTCATAGGCGTTGGTGGCCTGCTCCAACTGCAAAGCCTGGGGCAATGCCCCCACACCGGGGAAGTCCTTCACCTGGTTGTAGGCGCTTTGGGCCTGGCGCACGCTGGCCTCGGCTTGACGAAGCTGGGCCTGTTGCACGGTCAACTCGGCCTCGGTGGCCCCAGCCAAAAGCTGGCGATAGCTGGCCTGGGCGCTGGCCAAGGCCGCCTCGGCACCAGCCACGCTGGCCTGAGAGACCTCCACCCCAGCCTGGGCCGCGGCCAGATCCGACTCCTTGACCGGGCTCTCCAACTTGGCCAACTGGGCCTGGCTGATCTGCTGAGAGATCAGGGCCTGCTCGCGGGCCAGTTCAAAGTCACGGGTGTCCAATTGGGCCAAGAGTTGGCCCTCGGCCACACTCTGTCCGGCCACCACCAGCACCTGGTCCACCCGTCCGGCCGCCCGGAAGGAGAGGGAGAGTTCGGCCTCCGGTTCAATGCTGCCCGTGGCGCTCACCGTGCTGGCGATGGTGCCCCGCTCGACAGCAACCTGTTCGTAGGCAGGGGCCGCCGCGGCCAATTGAGGTTCCACCACAAAGCGCTGGTATCCAAACCAACCGCCAACGGCCAACAAAGCAATCAAAACAATCGAGACGATCCATTTCATGGGTAGGGTTCCTTGTGCGAATTGCGAGTTGCGGGATGCGGGATACGCAACTCGCCTCTATTTTTCAACAGAAATCCCTCTCATCAACAACGAGAGGGTATGGTCCGCCACGTTTTGATCCAGGTCAACCTGGTCCAAGAGGAGGCGATGGGTAACAAAAGCATTCATCATGCCAAAAACGCTGATCACGGTCATGTCCACATCCACCGGGTGGAAAAAACCCTCCGCAATGCCCTGATTTACCAAGTCGGCCAAGGGCTGCATAAAGCCTTGGCGATGCTTTTCAATCAGTTCCTGCAAGGGCATCTGGACGGCTTTGTTGTCCCGCAGGGTGGCCATCAGGCTGTGGCGGCGCTGGGAGATGAGGGCAAAGTAGGTGCGGATGACCGCATGCAACCCACTCACCGGGTCGGCATGGCCTGTGGCGGCCAGAGATAGTTGCGCTTGCAGGGACGCCATCTGGCGGTCCACCACACGCCAATAGACCTCTTGCTTGTCCCGGAAATGGTAATAGATGGTGCCCTTGGCCAATCCGCTGGCCTCGGCCAATTCGCGCATGGAAAAGCCGGCGTATCCAGCCCCGGCGATCAACCGCTCGGCGGCATCCAAAATGGCAGTCTCCGACGAAACGGTGCTTCCGTTGACAGAGGCCCTTGGTTCCACCGGCGCGACAGTGGGGAGAACGACTTGGGTTAGGTCAAGCATGTTACTTTGTCCTAAACAGATTCTCGACTGACCGTCCGGTCGGGAATTATGTCAAAATTTGTAGGCGAGATTCAGACTAACCTCCCAATTTTACCATGCTTTAGAAATTTTTCTGTAAGGGTTGCCCAAATCCGTGCCAAGTCGTTTGCTGCTTGCCCAACCCATTTCATCCCCAACCCATCCCCACATGGGGATAACCCCACCCGATCCGGGGATAACTTACTGCTTATGGGGAGAACTCGTCAGGAATTGATCAGGAATGGCCTGGGCAAAATTGGCCAAGTCGGGGTCCAGCCGGGCAACGGCCTCGTCCAACAGGCGGTGAAAATCCTGCGCGGTGGCCACGTTGGTCAGCCCCAGGTGCAGATCCTTGATGCCCGCATAGCCTTTGAGATAGCGCACAATATGCTTGCGCACCATAAGCAGGGCCAGCCAATTCCCGTAAAAGTCCGCCATCAATTCAAAGTGGCGGCGGATGAAGGCGGCCTTTTCGCCAAAGCGGATCTCGTCCCGATTGCGGCGCTGAAAAATCCACGGATGGCCAATGGCCCCCCGGGCCACCATGACCGCAGTGCAGCCGGTGTGGGCCTTGATGGCGGCGATGTCTTCCCGGGTGGTCACATCGCCGTTGCCGATCACCGGGATGGTGGCGTGGTCCACAATGTCGGCGATGGCGTCCCAGTTGGCCTTGCCGCTATAGCCTTGGTTGCGGGTGCGGCCATGCACGGCCACCAAACTGGCCCCGTTATCCTGCATGGCGCTGACCACGTCCAGATAGTTGAGCTGATCATCGTCCCAGCCCAGGCGGATCTTGCCCGTCACCGGCACAGAGACGGCCCGGCTGAGGGCGTGAAAGATGCGCCCGATCTTGTCCGGGTGGGGCAGCAGACCGGCCCCGGATCCCCGTTCGCTGACCTTCTTGACCGAGCAGCCCATGTTGATGTCGATGATGTCGGGCTGCAATTCTTCGATGCGCTTGGCCGCCTCCACCAGCTTGCCCACGGTGTTGCCGAAGATCTGAAAGACCACCGGGTTTTCGTGGCGGGCGTAGGCCAGCATCTGCCAGGTGCGCTTGTTGCCGCCCTGCACCAGGGCATCCGCGGCCACAAATTCCGTGTAGCTCATGGCCGAGCCATAGTGCTTGCACAGGGAGCGATAGGGCAGATCGCTAAACCCGGCCATGGGGGCCAGGATCACATCGCCGTAGACCGGCACATCCCGCACCCAAAAGGTGGGGGTCGGTTGGGGGTCGGGTTGAGTTTTTGTGTCCGCCACAGGAACCGCGTTGATCATTCATACTCCATTGCTTCGATACGAAAGCCGAGAAACTTGCCCAGTGTGCGCCCAAGCCGCCACTTTTTGCGCAATCCGCCGGGCATGGCCTTGGGGTCGTCCATCACTCGAAAACCAAACTTGGTGTAGTAGGTCACTCGCCGAGATTCACAGACCAGATAGATGGGCTTGGCGAATTCCTGGGTAAAGTGGCGGATCAGCGCCTCGCCCACACCCTGGCGACGGTGCTTCCGTTCCACAACCAGGCTGCCAAATTCCTGCACGCCGCCGCTCAGCCGCTTCATCTGGGCAAAGCCCAGGATGGCTCCCTCGCCATCTCCCCTGCGGCCTCGGCCATGACAAACTTGCGCCAATCCAGCCGGGTGGGGTCCAGCCGCTCCCGCCAGATGCGCTGGCGGATCAGCTTGGCTTCGTCCGCCCGGGCCGGGCGCAGATGGAAGGCAGGGGCGGGACTATTCGCCATCGGCGTGCCCACCTGGATGCCGGCCATGTTTTCCAGGGCCTTGATCAGGGCATGGTTGCCTTCGCCGCCCAAGCCCTGGGCCTGGAGGGTGCGGTAGAGGTTGAAGACCAGGGCCGTGTTGACCACGGGCACGCCCAATTTGTCCGCCGCGCCCAGCACCAGGCGCAGATCCTTCTGTTGCAGATCCACGGTGAAGCCCGGTCGCCAATCCCGGCGCATGATCTGGGGGGCGCGGTTGGTGAACATCCAGCTTCCCGCCGCGCCCTGGCTGATGGCGTCGAAGGTCTTTTGCAGATCCACGCCCCCGGCCTGGGCAAAGAGCAGGGCCTCGCACATGGCCAGGGCATTCCCCACCACCAAAATCTGGTTGACCAGCTTGACCGTCTGGCCCGCGCCCGGCCTCGCCCACATGGGTGATGGCCTTGCCCATGGCCTGGAAAGCGGGCAGGGCGCGGGCAAACTGGTCCGCATCGCCGCCGACCATGATGCTCAACGTGCCCTTGGCCGCCCCTTCGCTGCCGCCGCTGATGGGCGCATCCAGCATGTGGACGCCCTTCTCGGCCAGCTTGGCCCCGATCTCCTGGGTGACCTGGGGGCTGATGGTGCTGCAATCGATCACCAGATCGCCCAGGCTTGGCCCCGTCGAGGACGCCGTTCTCGCCCAGGATCACCGCTTCCACATCCGGGGTGTCGCTGACACAGGTGATGGTGATGTCGCTGTGGGCGGCCACATCCGCCGGGCTGGATGCCGGCCACGGCCCCGGCGGCCACCAAGGGCATCCATGCGGGCGGCGGTGCGATTCCACACCCGCACGGCAAAGCCCGCCCGCAACAGGTTGGCCGCCATGCCTTGGCCCATAATGCCCAGACCCACAAATCCGATTCGCTCGCTCATTGTTTCACTCCTTGGGTGGAGGGTTGGTTTGCCGGCTGTCGATTTGTTGATTTTACATGAAAAGCGCCCGACACGCATGTGTCGGGCGCTCTGAGTTCGAACTGTACCCCTTGTGTTCGGACAGGCTCTGCCGACTTACTGCAACATGGCCATGACGGCTTCCGTGGTCTCAGTGTCCACCGCTTCGACCGGTTCGTGGCCAACGGCGTCGAAGACAAAGTCCTTGACCAACTCGCCGTCGTCCTGATAGGTTTCCCGGAAGTCGACCTGGATGGTGTCACCGGGCACAAAGCGCTGGGAGAGCAGATCCTCGCTGAGGGGATCCTGGATCTTGTTCTGGATCACCCGGCGCAGGGGACGAGCCCCATAGTCCGGGTCGTAGCCCTGTTCGGCGATGGCCAAGCGGGCCTCTTCGGTGAGCAGGAGTTTCATCTCTTGCTCGCGCAGTTGGTTGCGCAGGGAGAGCAGTTCCAACTCGACAATCTGGCCGATCTCCTGACGGCTCAGGTTGCGGAAGACCATCACCCCGTCCAGCCGGTTGATAAACTCGGGCCGGAAGGTCTTCTTGAGCGCATCCATGATGCGGGTTTTCATGGCCTGATATTCGTTCTTCAGGTTGGCATCTTCGTCCGTGGTGATGGCAAAGCCCAGGCGCTGATGGCCCTGGATCAGGTTGGCCCCCACGTTGCTGGTCATGACGATCAGGGTGTTGCGGAAGTCCACCCGGCGGCCCTTGGCATCGCTCAGATAGCCATCCTCCATGATCTGGAGCAGGATGTTGAAGGCTTCGGGATGGGCCTTTTCGATCTCGTCCAGCAGGATCACGCTGTAGGGGCGACGGCGCACGGCTTCGGTCAGTTGACCGCCCTCTTCGTAGCCCACATAGCCCGGAGGCGCACCCACCAGTCGGCTGACGTTGTGGCGCTCCATGAACTCGCTCATGTCCAGCTTGATCAGGGCCTCATCGCTGCCAAACATGAACTCGGCGATGGTGCGGGCCAACAAGGTCTTGCCCACGCCCGTGGGTCCAAGGAAGATGAAGCTGCCGATGGGCCGATTGGGATCTTTCAGACCCGCTCTGGCCCGACGCACGGCCTTGGCGATGGCCTTGATGGGTTCGTCCTGGCCGATCACCCGCTGGTGCATGACCTTTTCCATCTCCAGCAGGCGCACTCGCTCTTCCCCGGCAATGCGATTCACCGGCACGCCGGTCCACATGGCCACCACTTCGGCAATGTCTTCGGCGGTGACTTTGGGCAGATTGGCCACATCACTCCAACCAGCTCGCAACTTTTCCAACTTGGTCTGTAGTTCGACTTCGCGATAGCGCAGGTCGATGGCGTCGTCAAAGCGCTGGGTTTCCAGGGCCTCGTCCTTTTCCCGCTTGAGCCGCTTGAGATCCATAAAGGTCTCGCGCAGGCTGGCGGCGTGGGGGGTTTTGTACATGCGCACCCGGCTGCCGGCCTCGTCGATCAGGTCGATGGCCTTGTCGGGCATGAAGCGATCCGGCACATAGCGGGCGGCCAAGGTGGCCGCGGCGTCCAGGGCCTCGTCGGTGATCAACAGTTTGTGATGCTCCTCGTAGCGGGACTTGACGCCCTTGAGGATCAGCACGGTCTCTTCCACCGAGGGCTCTTCCACCAAAACGGACTGGAAACGGCGTTCCAGGGCGGCGTCGCTCTCGATATATTTGCGATACTCGTCCAACGTGGTGGCGCCGATCACCTGCAACTCGCCCCGGCTGAGGGCGGGCTTGAGGATGTTGGCGGCGTCCACACTGCTGCCGGCGGCCCCGGCCCCCACCAACATGTGCACTTCGTCGATGAAAAGGATGGCCCCGGACTCGATGATCTCCTCGATCACCTTCTTCAGCCGCTCTTCAAATTGACCCCGGTACATGGTGCCGGCCACCAGGCTGCCCACATCCAGCATCACCACCCGCTTTTCCAGCAGGGGTTCGGGCACATCGCCGTCGACGATGCGCTGGGCCAACCCTTCCACAATGGCGGTCTTGCCCACGCCGGGTTCGCCGATCAGGGCCGGGTTGTTCTTGGTGCGGCGGCTCAGGATCTGGATCACCCGCTCGATCTCGTTGACGCGACCGATCACTGGGTCCAGCTTGTTCTCTTCGGCGGCCACGGTCAGGTCGAAGCCCAACTGGTCGACCAGAGGGGTCTTGGATTCTTTCTTCTTGTCTTTGTCTTGGGGTTGATTTTGCAGGATGTTGCGGGCAGTTTGGGTGCGCAGTTTATCCAGGTTGACACCCAAGCCTCGCAGCACATTGACGGCCACGCCTTCGCCTTCCCGAACCAGCCCCAAGAGCAGATGCTCTGTGCCGATGTAGTGGTGGCCCATGAGCCGAGCTTCGTCCACGGCCAATTCGATCACTCGCTTGGTGCGGGGGGCCAAGGTGGGCTTGCCGAAGGGGGGACGTTCGCCCCGCCCGACCGTGCGCTCCACGGCCCGAATCACTTGGTTTGGTTCGATGCCCAGTTCGCGCAGCACCTTGACGGCCACGCCATTTTCTTCTCGAACCAAGCCCAAAAGCAGGTGTTCTGTGCCGATGTAATTATGGTTCAGGCGCAGGGCTTCTTCCTGGGCGAGGGTCAAAACCCGTCGCGCCCGCTTCGTGAAACGATCTAGTTTGTCAGACATAGGTAAGAGTCCTCGGATTTTTTGGTGAGGAGAATAAGCTGTTCTGTGCAGCAAACGGATTTCCTGCACGTCCGGTTCCGGCATAGTATAGCATAAGCGAGAGAGGTTCGGCGTAATCAGTGTTCCCCTCTCGGAGACGCATTGATCCATGAGCCGATTTGCGGTGAGGGAGAAGAATCCAGGCACGTATATCGGGTATGTCTATTGTAACGACTTCGGTTCCGGTTTGTCAACCCGTCTTTCTGGCCCGTTGGGGCATTCCCAATGAGCTCGCTTTTTCACAAATAAAAGAGCGGCCCAAGAAATATTTCTTGGGCCGCTCTGATTGTCGTATTTCCGGTCTAGGACCGGCTGTCACGCTGCTTAGGCGATGACGGCCTCTAACTCGGCCACCACGGCATCGGCTTCTTCGTTCACTTCGTCAATCGTCACGCTGTCCAAATTCACATCTTCCATGGCCACGGGCTCAACAGCGGCTACGGTCTCTGCGACTTCAGCGACCACGTCATCGACCTGGATGTCGGGGTTTTCGTCCAGGGGCACAACGGTCCAGCTCACTTCGGGTTCCGGCACTTCAGGCATGGCCTGCTTCAGGCTCAAGCCGATGCGCCGTCGCTCCACATCGATGCGGATGATGCGCAGATCGTACTCTTCGCCCTCTTTGACCACTTCCTTGGGATGACCCACCCGACGGTCGGCCAACTCGCTGATGTGGATCAGACCCTCGATGGGATCCTCGTTCAGACGGGCAAAGGCACCAAAGTTGACCAGCTTGGTGATGGTGCAGCGCACCACCTGACCCACGCCGTACTTGTCTTCCACCAGATCCCAGGGCTTGGGCTGCAAGCGGCGCAGGCTGAGGCCAATGCGTCGACGCTCCCGGTCCACACTCAGGATCTGGACCTTGATCTTCTCGCCAATGGAGATGACCTCGCTGGGGTGGCGCACTCGGCTCCAGCTCAGCTCGCTCAGGTGGATCAGACCGTCGGCTCCGCCAATGTCCACAAAGGCACCGAAGTCGGCCAGGCTGCTGACCACACCCTCGACCGTGTCGCCGTCGTTGAGGGAGGCGAGCAGGGTCTCCTTCTGGTGCTTGCGCCATTCGCGCATGGCCAGTCGCTCGGAGAGGATCAGGCGGTTGCGGCGACGATCCAGGTCGATGACCTTGAACATCAATTCCTGACCAACCAGGCTGGACCAGCGCTCTTCGGGATCAGCATCGCGATCCTGGACGGCCTGGGTCGTATTGCTCAATTGGCTGGCGGGCACGAAGCCACGCACCTGGCCCAGCTTGACGATCACGCCGCCACGGTTGTAGCCGCTGACTGCGCCGTCGAAAATGTCCTGGCTTTCCAGCAGGCTCTCGGCCCGCTCCCAGTCCTTTTCGGCCTGGGCTCGAGAAATGCTGAGCAGGATGTTGCCATCCTTGTCTTCCCGCAGGATGAAAACCGGAATTTCGGCACCGACAGCCAATTCGCCAAAATCATCGCCCAGCCGATCAAGTTCTCGGCTGTTGACAATGCCTTCGGACTTGGAGCCGATGTCAACCAAAATCTCGCTGTTGCCGACTTCCATGATGATGCCGTTGCGAACTTGCCCGGTTTTGGGCTGTTCGACGAGGTCACCCATTTCTTCAAGAAGCAGGGCCATGGGGTGGGAAGCGTCGCCATTATTGGCGCCGCCATAGGTGGGTAGGTAAGCTTGAAGCAGAGTATTCATACGGAAAAGAGGTCCCCTAACAATAAATATAGAACGTTCACAGAGCGCAATGGATTGACATGGGTGTCATATTTGGATCCATCAATTAGATCCAAACAACAACCATGCGTGAAAACTTGACCGTCAATTGGCAATCGACGCCCAAGAAAAACCGTCGAGGCCCCAAAGGACCGCAACGGCTGACATACGTTTAACTCTCGCCTTGGTCCGACGGAACCAGCGCCACCATCTCGATCTCCACCAGTCCGCCCAAAGGCAGGGCCGCCACCTGGACCGTGCTGCGGGCCGGCGGTTGGGCGCTAAAGGATTGGCCGTAGATGGCGTTGACCGTGGCAAAATCTTGCATGTTGGCCAGGAAGATGGTGGTCTTGACCACATCACCCATGCCGACACCAGCAGCCTGCAACACAGCAGACAGATTCGCCATGACCTGTTCGGTCTGGGCGCTGATGCCTTCGGCAAGTTTTCCGGTTTGGGGATCAAGACCGAGCTGACCAGAGGTAAAGACAAGGTGGCCAACACGAACAGCTTGGGAATAGGGACCCAATGCGGCGGGCGCTGCATTGGTTTGAACAATTTCTCGTTTCATAATCTCTCTTTCGCCGCAAAAGCCCAGTTTTTCGCCAAGCCAGCGGTCTTTATAGTGTCATGCCCGAAGACATGCAGACACAATTCTAATCGTTCTCTCATCTTTAGTCAAAAACTGACAGTCGAAAACGCAACAATTTCCCTACGCTTGCGCTCCATCCCGCCCACTCGCCCAAATTGGCGGCGATAACAAGCTATGATCGTCAACGCCTGAGCCAGATCGGCCACAATGTCTTCAACGCCTTCGATGCCGACAGAGAGACGCACGAGTCCATCGCTAATGCCCAGGATGGCCCGCTGCTGGGCAGTCAACGCCCGATGTGAGGCGTGGGCAGGGTAGAGGATCAGGGTGTAGAGATCGCCCAAGCTGGTGGCGGGCTGGATCATTTGCAGGGCATCAAACAGGGCAAAGACCTTCTCCCGGCTGCCCTCGGTCAGCTCAAAGCTGATCATGGCGCCGAAATGGCGGCCCCCGAACATCTCGGCGGCCAGCTCGTGTTGGGGATGCTGGGCATGGCCGGGGAAGATCACCCGCTCCACCCCAGGATGCTGGGCCAGCCAGTCCGCCACCTGTCGAGCGTTCTCGCATTGGCGTTCCATGCGCATGGGCAAGGTCTTGAGACCCCGCAACAGCAGCCAGGCCTCAAAGGGTCCCAGGGTCGCCCCCGTGGTCTTGAGATGCTCCCACAGTGGGGCATGGAAGCGCTGATCCGCCACCACCACACCGCCCATGACATCCCCATGGCCGCCGATATATTTGGTGGCGCTGTGGATCACCATGTCGGCTCCCCAGGCCAAGGGGCGATAGAGGGCGGGCGAGGCAAAGGTGTTATCGACCAGCAACAACGTCCCATAGCGGTGACAAAGTTTGGCCAGCCCGGCCACATCGGTCACTTTAAGCAGGGGATTGGAGATGGTCTCCACCAAGAGCAACGCCGGGCGCTCGGCGGCCAGCATATGCTCCACCCGATTCAGATCGTAGACATCCACAAAGATGGCATGGGCACCCATCCGGCTCCACAACTTCTCCACCAAGGCGAAGGTGGCCCCATAGCAATCCTGGGCCACGGCGATGGGCACACCGGCCTGAGCGCCCGCGGCCATCAGCGCCAACTGAATGGCCGCCATGCCGCTGGCCGTGGCAAAGGCCACCACTTCCCCGTCCGACCCGTCATCTAACCCTTCGGGGGCCTCCAAGGCGGCGACGGCGCGCTCAAAGGCCTGCACCGTGGGGTTGCCATAGCGATGATAGACAAACCGATCCGGATCACCGCCCAAGGCGGCGTCCAGATCTTCGGTCCGATTATAGATATAGCTGACGCTGGGATGAAGGGGGGCGGCAACCGGGATCGCCGACGGGGTATCGGACGATTCCGAATTGGTCCCATAGCGGCGTTGTTCGCCGCCATGGGCCGCCCGGCTGTGCAAGGAGCGGGGATGGAAAGGGGATGCAGATTGATCGCTCAAAGGGAGACCCGTTCCTAGCTGCTCACCGCCGGCAGACTGCGCCGCATGATTTCGTAGTTTTCCAAGGCTTTGCCTGCGCCCAAGGCCACACAGGCCATCGGGTTCTCGGCCACATAGCAGGGCACACCGGTCTGCTGGGTGAGCAGGTCGGCGATGCTGCGCAGTTGGGAGCCGCCGCCGGTGAGCACCATGCCCCGGTCGATGATGTCCGCGGCCAGTTCCGGCGGGGTCTTTTCCAGGGTGGCCCGCACGGTGCTGATGATGGCCTGGAGCGGCTCGGTCATGGCCTCGGTGACTTCGCTGCTGGTGATCTCGATGGTGCGGGGCAGACCGTTGACCTGATCCCGGCCACGCACTTCCATCTGCCGCTCGTCTTCCAGGGGCAGGGCGCTGCCGATGGAGATCTTGATCTCCTCCGCGGTCTGCTCGCCGATCAGGAGGTTGTATTTCTTGCGCACGTAGTTGATGATGGACTCGTCCAGCCGATTGCCGCCCACCCGCACGCTGCTCCACACCACAATGTCGTACATGGAGACCACGGCGGCCTCGGTGGTGCCGCCGCCAAAGTCCACCACCATGTTGCCCGTGGGCGTGCCGATGGGCAAGCCCGCCCCATAGGCCGCGGCCAAGGGTTCGGGGATCAGATAGGCTGCACCGGCCCCGGCCTGCATGGCGGCGTCGTGAACCGCCCGCTCCTCCACGCTGGTGACGCCCCGGGGGGTGCTGATCATCACTTTGGGCTTGAAGAGAGGATATTTCCCGGCCACGGCCTGGATGAAGTGGCGCAGCATGGCCTCGGTGACCACAAAGTCGGCGATCACGCCATCCCGCATGGGCCGGGCCACTTCGATGCTCTCCGGCGTACGGCCCAGCATGTCATAGGCCTCGTGCCCCACGGCCACCATGCGGTTGTCCCGAATGGCCACCACGGACGGCTCCTGCATCACAATGCCCCGGCCCCTAACGTGGACCAGGACATTCATGGTGCCCAAATCAATTCCGATATATTTCGTAAACATGTTCCATCCCTTGCCGACAAACAAAACAGGCCAATGCTCCGCCTGGAAATCATTTCGTGTAAATTGTGTGGGCATCCGCCGCTCACAGTCGTCTACAATCATACCCAGACGCCAAGTACACTATCGTTTATTATACTGTCTGCACCCAGCGGGGACAAAAAGAACCCCTCCCCCGAAGATGTAAAGAAAGAAAAGGAGAACAAAAAAGCTGGGCTCCTTGGAGGGAGCCCAGCCTCTGTTCAACTGGGTATGTGAAGAACCAACAGACGGGTCTATTCGTCCGCCACATAGACGCCGGGGCGACTAGGTGCTCGGCGACGTTGGGCCACCTTCACGCGTACGTTGCTACGGCGCAGGGCCATCTCCAAAACAGGTTTCTGGACGGGGCCACCTTCGGCAATCATCTGGCGGGCTCGTTCCCGAGCCGCCTCAGCCCGCTTGACGTCGATCTCATCGGCTCGCTCGGCGGTGTCTGCCAGGATGATGACCTTATTGGGGCGCACCTCGGCAATGCCGCCACTGATGGCGATGTATTCGTCTTCTTTGCTGCCTCGGTGCAGGACAATCTCGCCCACATCCAGGGTAGTCAGCAAGGGGGCATGGCTACGCATGATACCCATCTGCCCATCGGATCCGGGCAGGGTTACCATATCCACTTCCTCGGAAAAGAGCAGGCGTCGAGGCGTTACGATCTCAACCAGGATTCCCATAGTGTGATCCTTTATCCTTCGGACCGCAGACGCTCGGCCTTTGCCACAGCCTCTTCGATACCGCCGACCATGTAGAAGGCCTGTTCGGGCAGATCGTCGTGCTTGCCGTCCAGAATTTCCTTGAAGCCGCGCACGGTGTCCTCGGTCTTGACGAACTTGCCGGGCGTACCGGTGAAGACCTCGGCCACATAGAAGGGCTGGGTCAGGAAGCGCTGAATCTTACGGGCACGGGCCACGGTCAACTTGTCGTCCTCACCCAACTCTTCCACACCCAGGATGGCGATGATGTCCTGGAGATCCCGGTAGCGCTGCAAGGTCTGCTGCACACCACGGGCAATGGCATAATGCTCATCGCCCACGATCAGCGGGTCGAGAATACGGCTGGTGGAGCTCAGGGGATCCACAGCCGGGAAGAGGGCCTGGTCGGCCAAAGAACGCTCCAAGGTGATGGTGGCGTCCAAGTGGGCAAAGGTGGTGGCCGGGGCCGGATCGGTGTAGTCATCCGCAGGCACATAGACCGCCTGCATGGAGGTGATGGACCCCTTCTTGGTGGAGGTAATGCGCTCCTGAAGTTGGCCCATGTCCGTGCCCAAGGTGGGGGCATAGCCCACGGCGCTGGGCAGACGGCCCAACAACGCAGACACCTCGGAACCGGCCTGCACAAAGCGGAAGACGTTGTCGATGAAGAGCAACACATCCCGGCCTTCGTCGCGGAAATACTCGGCCATGGTGACACCGGTCAGACCGACACGCAGACGGGCACCGGGCGGCTCGTTCATCTGGCCGAAGACCATGGCGGTCGACTTGATGACCCCAGAGTCCTTCATTTCGTGCCAGAGATCGTTGCCCTCACGGCTACGCTCACCCACACCGGCAAAGACCGAATAGCCGCTGTGGAACTTGGCCACGTTGTTGATCAACTCCTGGATCACCACGGTTTTGCCTACACCGGCACCGCCAAAGATGCCCGTCTTACCACCCTTGGTGAAGGGGGCAATCAGGTCAATCACCTTGACGCCGGTCTCGAAGATCTCGGCCTTGGTGCTGCGCTCGGCGAAGCCCGGGGGCTGGCGGTGGATGGGGTAATGATCCTCCGCGTTCACCGGCTCGTCGCTGTCGATGGCCTGCCCGGTGACATTAAAGATACGGCCCAGGGTAGCAAGACCCACGGGGACCATAATGGGTTCACCCTGGGAGGTAACTTCCATGCCCCGACGCATACCGTCGGTGGTGCTCATGGAGACCGTGCGCACGGTGTTGTTGCCCAAGTGCTGCTGCACTTCGCAGACAAGGGTGCTACCGTCATCCATTTTGACATAGACGGCATCATAGATCTCGGGAAGTTCGCCGGCGGGGAACGCAAAGTCCACGACCGGACCGATCACCCTGGTTACTGTACCTTTCAGTTCTGCCATTCCAGTATCTCCCGTTCAAAGATAGTTATCAGCGGGGGCGGGCAAGGAGAGAAAGTTCTCTCTATGCGCCTTCCAGGGCTGTGGAGCCGCCGATAATGTCCATAAGTTCGCTAGTGATGCCTTCCTGCCGGGCCTTGTTGTAGCGCAGGGTCAGGGTATCGATCAGTTCGTTGGCGGCCTCGGTGGCGTTACGCATGGCCACCATGCGGGCGGAATGCTCGCTGGCCAGAGATTCGTACACCGCTTGCAAGATCTGCACTTCGGTGAACTCGTACAGCACCCGGCTCAACACAGTTTGGGCATCCGGCTCGAAGATGTAATCCGGGGCCATTGTATCCGTGGCATCCACCGCCGGTTCCACAGGCAGAAGCCTCATTGTGGTCGGCTTCTGCACCAGGGTGTTCACGAAATCTGTATAGATCATGTAGACTTCGTCAAAGTGGGCGGACAAGAAATCGTCCACCACGCCCCGAGTGATGGGCGCAATGTCGTTGGTGGTGGGGCTGTCCGTCATGTTGGTGAACTCGGCCCGCACAGAGCGGTCGAAACGCATGAGCCAATCTCGCCCCTTGCGCCCAACGGCCACCACTTCCACCTCAAAGCCCGCTGCCCGCTTGTCTCGCAGGAACTTGGCCGCCATGCGGATCACATTGGCATTGAACCCACCGGCCAACCCTCGGTCCGCCGTGATCAAAACCACGCCCACCCGTTTGACATCCCGGGCCTGAATCAGGGGATCCAGATTGTTTTCCGTGGATGGCAGCCGGGCGATATAGCTGAGCACCTCCCAAGCCTTTTCGGCAAAGGGGCGAGTGCCCAGCACCTGGGCCTGGGCGCGACGCATACGCGAAGCGGCCACAGTCTCCATGGCTTTGGTCACCTGGGCAATATTCTTGACCGAACGAATTCGGCGTCGAATTTCTCGTGTACTAGCCAAGGGATTCTTCCTCCCTGAAACTGGATTGTTGCGACCGGATCCCAGAAGCCGTCAGATTGTTTGCTCGACAGCTTTTGGGTCTTCCGGTCGCCCAATCAGTGATGTTTACTTTGGCGGGACTCCAACCTTTGTTGAAGTCGCTGATAGCCAACCGCATGGCATCGGCCAGATTATCGTCCATCATCTTGTTTTTCATGATGGACTGACCGATCTCTGGGTGGCTGGCATCCATGTAGGCATGCACATCTGATTCCCACTGCTTGACGCTGGCCACCGGCACCTCATCCATCATCCCATTGCCCACGGACCACAGACTGATGATCTGCTTGTCCAGGGAGAGGGGTTGATATTGGGGCTGTTTCAGCACTTCTTGAATGCGCTGACCACGGCTGAGCTGGCGCTGGGTGGAGGCATCCAGATCGCTGCCGAACTGGGCGAAAGCGGCCAATTCGCGGAACTGGCTGAACTCCAGCTTCAGACGACCGGCCACCTTCTTCATGGCCTTGGTCTGGGCAGAGCTACCCACACGGCTGACGGAAAGACCCACGTTCAGGGCCGGACGAATACCGGCATAGAAGAGGTCACTCTCCAAGAAGATCTGGCCGTCGGTGATGGAAATCACGTTGGTCGGGATATAGGCCGACACATCGTTGGCCTGGGTCTCGATGACGGGCAGAGCGGTCAGGCTGCCACCGCCGTACGCTTCATCCATACGAGCGGCCCGTTCCAACAGGCGGCTGTGCAGATAGAAGACGTCACCGGGATAGGCTTCACGGCCAGGGGGGCGGCGCAAAAGCAGGGAGACCTGGCGATAGGCCTGGGCATGTTTGGAAAGATCGTCGTAGACGATCAACGCATCCTTGCCCTGCTCCATGAACTCTTCGCCCATGGCACAACCGGCGTAGGGGGCCAGGAACTGCAACGCCGCCGGGTCTGCCGCCGAGGCGGTGACCACGATGGTGTGATCCATGGCGCCATACTTTTCCAGGATACCCACCACCTGGGCCACGGTCGATTGCTTCTGACCGATGGCCACATAGATGCAGATCAGGTCCTTGCCCTTTTGGTTGATAATGGTATCAACCGCAATGGCAGTCTTGCCGGTCTGGCGGTCGCCGATGATCAGCTCGCGCTGGCCACGACCGATGGGAATCAGGGCATCGACAGCGGTGATGCCGGTTTCCACCGGGGTGTTCACGGATTTACGGGTGACCACGCCGGGGGCAATCCGCTCCACGTTACGGAACTTGTCCGTGTCGATGGGGCCTTTGCCGTCCACAGGCTGACCGATGGCGTTTACCACGCGACCGATCAGGGCATCGCCCACGGGGACAGAAGCAATGCGACCGGTGCTGCGCACCAAGTCGCCTTCCACGATCGCCGTGTATTCGCCCATGATCATGACACCGACGGAATCTTCATTCAGGTTGAGGACCATGCCCAGCGTGCCGGTCTTGGTGAACTCAACCAGCTCGCTGGACATAGCGCCCTGCAAGCCTTCGATGATGGCGATCCCGTCGCCGACCTCAATCACTTCGCCCACATCCACCATACGGGGAGCCGGTTCAAAGTTGAGGATCTGTTTTTTCAATAGTTCGGTAAAGTCTTCGGTACGCACAGCCATTGGCATTGTCTCCAATTTAGCTAGTTAACAACCGGACCAAAGATCCAGCCGGCCCGTGGGCCTCCACCCGATCCGATGGGGCAGACAGCGCCTGGGCGCCGGGCAAACGATCCGATGTTTGCACTATTTCCGTCATCGCTGATTGCCGTCAGGCTAGCGAAGTCGTTCTTCTTGGCTCGACCTAGCGAGTCGTCGTCATCAACGATTCCCGCAGGGCGTTGAGACGGCTGACCACAGAGGTATCGGTCAAGTGGTCGCCCACCCGCACCCGCAGACCGCCCATCAAAGAGGGATCGACCTGGAAGCTGAAGACCAGATCAGCCCCGTATTGGGTAGTCAGGTTGGCGCTAATCTGCTCTTGCTCGGCCTGGGAAAGGGGTGTGGCGCTGACGATCTCGGCCTTGATCGGGCCACTGCGGCCACTGACAACCTTGGCCAACGCACCGGACACGCCGGGGATCAGGTCCATGTTGCCATCTTGGATCATCAACTTAAGCAGGTTGACCACTTCGTCCGGCGTGCCCTTGGGCAGCACGGACTCCAGGGCCTTTGCCTTGTCGGCCACAGATTTGCCGCCATCCGCCATCAAGGCGAACAGGGCGTCTATCCTTGGCCAGAGCCGACCCCACTGCGCCCAGAGCAGACTGCCAGCGCTCGATCATCGCCTCCATGACAGCCTGTGCGTATCGACTAGCCAGCGCGCTCTTGTCGCTCATTTCCCACTCCCGCTCTGCTCGGCCAGGAATTCGGCCACGAAGCGCTCGTGATCGCCCTTGTTTTGCAGCTCACGGCCCAAGATCTTCTCCGTGGCCATGATGGCCAGTTCGGCGATCTGTTTCTGGGCCTGGGCCAAGACTTCTTCGGTCTGGGCCTGAGCCTCAATCTGGGCTTTCCTGCGAATCTCACTGGATTCCTGCTCGGCCCGGGAGCGAACCTCCTGGGCAATCTTCTCCGCATCCCGCGTGGCCTGGGCCCGGACTTCCTGGGCTTCCCGGCGGGCTGCATCCATGATCACGCCTTTTTCCTTCTGGGCTTCCGCAGCCGCGCTAGAGGCGCGCTCGGCATCCTTCATGCTGCTGGCGATGCGCTCTTTGCGCTTGTCCAGCATGCCGAGGACCGGTCCATACAGGAAGATCCGCAGGATGATCATGATGAGCAAGAAATTGACGATCTGAGAAAGCAGGAGGGTACCGCTAATACCGAGTTGGTTCAATACATCGCCCAAAGTGCACCTCCTAGTAGTTCACATCCAATGGTCTTGTCCGGCATCTGCGCCCAAAGGCACAGCACCCCAACACTGTTCGTCCACCCTCAATCTTTGGCCTCAACAAGTTTTGGCCATTCTTTTCGGGCAGTTAGACGAACTTGATCAGCAGGGCGATAACCAACGCATAAATCGCGATAGCTTCGGCGAACGCAATGGCCAAAATCATGTTGGTCTGCACATTGCCGGACGCTTCGGGGTTGCGGCCCATGGCCTCAACAGCCTTGGCACCGATCATACCTACACCGATGCCGGGGCCGATAGCACCGATACCGATAGCCAGGGCAGCGCCCAGTTCTTTCATCGCAGCAGCATCCATTTGTTTCACTCCTTGTCGAATTTGAATGAATATAGCAGAGACTGTCATGTTTTTCAGGCTATGAAACACCTGGAAAGCAAGAAAAAGTCATTAAAGCGGATAGTTCGTTGACACGCAACACATTGACAAATCGTACAGTAACACATAAACAAACCCAAGACCCTGGAGGATCTTGGGAAGCAAACGGTTTAGTGATGATCCCCGCCATCGTGGCTGACCACGGCGGTGGTGAAGAAGACGACAGCCAGCATCATGAAGACCAGGGCCTGAATGAAGCCGACAAACAACTCCAAAGCATAGAAGGGGACGGGAATCAAGAAGGTGATGAGGAAGGCCATAACTGCCAGCAACACTTCACCGGCAAAGACGTTGCCAAAAAGACGAAAGGCAAAGCTGATGATTTTGGCGAACTCGCTGACCAACTCCAGCAGACCGGAGAAGATGTTAATCCCCTTCATGAAGCCGGTGCCCTTGAAGTTGAAGAACTTCTTGAGATAGCCAAGCCCCAAGGATTGCATCCCCCAGAACTGGACCATGAACATGGTGATGATGGCCAGGGCAAAGGTCAGGTTGAGGTCGGCGCTGGGCGCTCGGAAGATGGGGACCTTCTTGGCGTGGCCCTCCTCAGCGGAGACGACTGCACCCGTATCAAAAAGCAGGATGCCGCCATCGGCCATGGCCAACTCGCCGTTGTTGACGGAGCCATGCCCTTCCACCGGGGCCTCTTCGCTGTGGCCAGCACCGTGCTCAATATAGATGCTGCCCACTCCAGGAATCAGACCGGAGTAGTTGCTGAGGATCACGATGATAAAAATGGTGGCCACCCAAGGGAAGAACTTGCGGGCATTCTTGCCAGAGACGCTCTCGACCAGATTGTAAAGACCCTCGACCACAAGCTCCATGAAATTGCCAAAACCCGTGGGCTGCATCTTCAGGCTGAAGCGGGTGGCCAAAGCCAAGACGATGATGATGAGGTCAACAATCAACATGGTCAAGACGGAGTTGGTGAACCATACAGGGCCGTCTTCCAACAGCGCTTCGGCTGCCAAAGAGACATGAGGGGGGTCGGTTCGAAGAATAAAGCTGGCGATCAACAGGACCAGGACGAACAGACTAAGGAATGCGTTACGAGGAACCTTAAAGAAGTTGATAAGTCGGCTCACTGAACTTTACCCTCCACATTTAGTAGGTGACGATTGGGTTGTCACTTAGTTCTTTTCTGTCTTGTTGGCTTGCGCTATCCGCGCCTCGTATTGAGTCATGCCAGATATTTCAGGTTCGTCAGGCACACCATCGGCAATCAAACCATCGGCAATCAAGTATAGACCCGAATCCTGGGGATCATCCTCAAAAAGCCCTGTACCTGCCCAAGAGCTATCCCCCTCAGCAAGATCATGCTCATCCGCAGGTTTAGGAGCCACCTGGGCGATTACCCGATCAAATTCATTGAGGGTGGAGCGCAAAACCAAAACTGAGGCCAACGGAATAGCCAAGAAACCCAGCACAATGGTCGCCATGGGCGACGTGCCAAAAAACACATCTATCAACACCCCAACAAGCAAGGGCAAACCTGCGGTGACGGCAAAGAGTTTGGCAATCTGTCGCACATCAATCCGGGTATCGTGCATAGTTTCGACAGTTTACCACATGATTCGACCAATCGTATACAATAGAATCGGTTGAACGCACTTTGTCTTATGGCTGAGTTCGGCAGATTATACCAGCAGCCCAATCATTGCGCAAATTTTCACAGCTTTTGTGACATGTATACTTTGTTTTGGGTGACAATCGTCCCCAGGTAGTGCGTGATGCGTATTGCGTTGTGTATCGCCACAAAACACGCATCACAGCTACGGAATTGTAAACGAGGGCGAGATCAGGCTGATGGCGACACACAGGGCCATCAGCCCGGCCACGGTTCCGATCAACACCCGATTTCGGGTTGCGATCTCCAACCAGCCGACTTCAACCACCACGGGCGCACCCCGCAGCACACTGGGGATGTGCATGGAGCCAAGCAAGAGAGTGCGAAAGTCGGCGATGGTGACGGGCCGCTCGCTGGGATGCATGGCCAGGGCCTGGAAAACAGCCCGCTCCGTGCGGGCGGAGATGGCAGGGTTCACCTGGCGCAGAGGCGGCAGACAGCCGGGGCGCAGAAAGCGCTCCTTGGCATCCACCGGCGGTTGACCGGAGAGCAGATGGTAGAGGGTGGCGGCCAGGCTATAGATATCGCTGCGCACATCTGTGTGGCCGGAATCGCCCCCGTATTGTTCCAGAGGCGTATAGGCCACGGTCCCCCGGCCCTGGACCACGGTCACGGTGCGGGTGTCCTCAGGATAGAGCAGCTTGACCAGGCCAAAGTCCACCAGTTTGATGGATCCCTGGGGGGTCAGCTTGATATTGCCCGGTTTGATGTCCCGATGCAAGACCGGGGGATCCTGGCTGTGCAGATAGTCCAGGGCATCCAAAATCTGGGCGGCCCAGCTCAGCACCTGACTTTCCTCTAGAAAGTTGTTTTGGCGGCGGGAGTCGGCCAACACCTCCTGCAGATCCCGCCCGGCCACATAGTCCATGACCAGATATTCCCGGCTACCATCAGAAAAATAGTCCGAGACCTTGGGTAAATAAGGATGATCCAGCCGGGCCAGCACACTAGCTTCTTGATAAAACTGCTCCACGGTCTCGGTCATCATTTGGGGAGAGCTGTCAAGCCCCAGCATGTCGGGCAGCACCTCTTTAATGGCGCAAATACGACCATCCAAGCGCAGATCGTTGGCCTTGTAGACCGCGCCCATGCCGCCCTGGCCCACAAGTTCCGCAATCTGATATCGATCTCGCAGGATTGTCCCCGAATCCAAGATGTATGCCACGGTCAATTTTCCTTACATGTTGCCCGGTTATAGCGGTACGGCGGTGTCGGCGGTTCATCACGATTTTGCGAAGATGCAATCCTGGTGATTTTTGGTATAATCGTGTCAACCGTATATGATTCTGTAAACTCAACGGGAGAGAAGATGTTTTTCGGGCCAGCCTGAATTGCGACCATACCGCCTCTGAATGGATGCCATTATCGGCCAGCCCCCCGCAGATGTCAATATAGATCTGGACTTCTCCACATCCCTAACCCAAGACCAAACAAACCATGACTGACAGCGCACCGGATCACATCGAACACCAAACCGAAGAGTTAACGCCGCCCTCGGTTGCCCCTAAAACTGGGGCGGACAAGCGGGAGAGCGCCATGCTGATCCTGCAACGGGGCGCGGAGGCCGGGCGGCGCTGGCCCCTGGACCGCACCCGGCCTGTCACCGTGGGGCGCAACGACGACTGCGAGATTGTGCTGCCGGACCGCCTGATCAGCCGCTATCACACGCGGATTTTTTGGCGGGACGACGGCTATTATGTGGAAGATTTGGGCAGCAAGAACAGCACCCACCTCAACGGCCAAGAGGTCGCTGGGCCCATGTTGCTCCAGGACGGCGACGAGATCCAGATCGCCCTGCGCTTCAAATTGGCCTTTGTGGACGCCGGGGCCACCGCCCCCCTCACCTTCGAGGAAGGCGCGGCCGGCCTGCGCATCGACAAGGAGACCCGCCAGATCTGGGTGCGGGGCCAACTGGTCGATCCGCCCCTCAGCCTGCATCAATATCGGCTGATGGAGGCCATGTGGGACAGCGGCGGCGGCGTGGTGACCCGCACGGACATTGTGCAAAATGTGTGGCCCGAGGCCAGCGGCGAAGGGGTGAGCGAGCAGGCCATCGACGCCCTAGTGCGCCGGCTGCGGGAACGCCTGGCCGAAAACGACGAGGATTTCCGCTATATCGTCACTGTGCGCGGCCACGGCTTCCGCCTGGAGAATCGGTGAGCGACCCCCAGTTCGTAGTTGGCGCTTTAGCGCCCCTGGGTCTCTACGTCCATATTCCCTTTTGCGCCCGCAAGTGTCCGTATTGTGATTTCAACACCTACGCCGGGTTGGACGATCTGCACGGCTCGTATACGCAAGCCCTGGTTACGGAGATAAGGGCGTGGGGAGAGCGGTTGCAGCACCCAACGCTCAAAACAATTTTTGTGGGCGGAGGAACGCCGACGGTGCTCAGCGCCGCCCAGTTGGCCGAGATCTTTGCGGCCATCCACGACAGTTTTGTCCTGGCCCCCGGCTGCGAGGTCACCTGCGAGGCCAACCCCGGCACGGTGGACCAGGCCCGCTTTGCGGATCTGCGCCGCCTGGGGGTGAACCGGTTGAGCATGGGCGTGCAGAGCTTTCAGCCCGATGAGCTGACCTTTCTGGGTCGCATCCACGATGTGGCCGATGTGTATCGGGCCTTTGATGCCGCCCGTCGGGCCAGTTTTGACAACATCAACCTGGATTTCATCTTTGGTCTGCCCCACCAGTCCGTTGAGGCCTGGCAGGATACCATGGATCGAGCCGTGGCTCTGGACGCCGAACACCTCAGCCTCTACAGCCTGATCGTCGAGCCGGAGACGCCCCTGCATCATTGGGTGCAGACAGGCCAGGTGGACAACCCGGACGCAGATTTGGCCGCAGATCACTACGAACTGGCCATGCAGACATTGGGGAAAGCAGGCTACGGCCACTACGAGGTTTCCAATTGGGCCAAGGGCGATCTCAAGTGCCAGCACAACCTGGTCTATTGGCGCAATCAGGACTATTTGGGCGTTGGCCCCGGTGCCCACAGCCATTTGAACGATCTGCGTTGGGGCAATCGGAAGCCTGTGCCGGGCTACATCAAACGAATTGGCCAAGGCCAATCGGTCGACGCATTCCAGGAGACCATTTCGCCCCGGCTGGCCATGGGCGAGACCATGATGCTGGGGTTGCGTTTGATCGGCGAAGGGGTGGCCCACACTCGCTTTCAAGATCTACATGGGGCACCTCTCACCCAGGTCTTTGCGCCAGAGATTGCTCAATTGCAGGGGTGGGGCATGGTTGATGTTGATGCGGAGCGCATCCGTTTGACCCAGCGGGGGCTAATGCTGGGCAACCAAATCTTCGCCCGCTTCTTGCCGGATTAGCAACTGCCAAACCAGCCTCCCCCAGTTCGATACGGCCATTCGGCCTCTCAACCCAAGGATTGGGGGAGGAGCCGGATCGCCAAAGATGCAAGTCCGGTAAACCCCTGATCTGTCCCCTCCCCAATCTGGGGAGGGCTAGGGTGGGGTTGGTTTTTCACCACAAAAAACGCTGAGTTTGCAGAGGATCCACAGATGGTACGAGCAGTCTATCCGGGCACATTTGACCCCATCCACAACGGCCATATTGACATTGCCACCAGAGCCAGTTATATTTTTGATGAGTTGGTTGTGGCCGTCTACGACACGCCGCCCAAAAAGCTGCTCTTTTCCACCGCAGAACGGGTGGACATGGCCGAGCAGGCGTTGAGCCATTTGGAGAATGTCACGATCATCAGCTATACCGGGTTGACTGTTCAATGCGCCCGCAATGCCCAAGCTCAGGTGGTTGTGCGCGGTCTGCGCAACGTGGCCGACTTTGAATTTGAATACCAGATCGGCTTGGCCAACCGCGAGTTGGCCCCAGATATTGAACTATGTTGCCTGATCACCAGCTCCGAATATGCCTTTCTCAGCGCCACCATCTTGAAAGAGGTGGCCAGTTTGGATGGCGGCTATGAAGGCTGGACGCCGACGCTGGTTCAAGAGGCCCTGAACCGCAAATACGCTCGAACCGATTTACCCAGTCCGGGCAAGTCAGTTTCCGAAAAAGTATCAAAAACCCGGGGCAAACTCTCTCACCGAGGTTAGTCCTTGCGCCAAAACAACGCTTACCCGTCGCACTATTCATCTCAGCCGAGATGCGCTTTACCCCAAGCAGAGGAAGGAACCTATGGAAATTCTACAGTTAGTTGACCAATTAGAAGATGTGCTCAATCGGGGGCTGCGGGTGCCCCTCACCTCCTCGTTGATGGTCAACGAGGAAGAGTGTCTGCGCCTGATCGACCAGATGCGCATCAGCGTGCCCAGTGCCATCAAGGAGGGCGAGCGCATGTTGTCCGAGCGCGACCGCATCCTGGCCGAGGCCCGGGCCGAGGCAGCTCGCGTCATCAGCGAGGCCGAAGTCCAGGCCGAAGAGATGGTGGGCGAGCAGCATGTCCTCTACTTGGCCGACGCCCGAGCCCGGGATCTGGAGGAACAGGGATACCAACGGGCCTTGAGCATGGTCCAGCAGGCCGAAGAGTATGTGGTCGGCCTGTTGCAGCAGATGTCCGGCCACCTGACCAGCGCCGTCAGCGAGGTGGAAAACGGACTGCGCACCATGCAGGAAGATCATTCCGCCAACCCGGACGAATAAAGCTGCATCCAAATCGACTTTGTTCGACAACTCCCTGTGCAACAACCCTGTGTGACAACATTGACGGGGACTTCTGACCTGTGAATTTTGACAGACCCTGCCGCAACAAGGTACAATTCAAGGCTGTCTGTCCTGAATTGTACCTTATGTTGGCGGCTTTTCTGTTTGTTGAGCACTTGACTATGGATTCTTTTTAGCAATCCTTTGGCAAAAACCCAACCGCAAAACAAAAAAGCCCACGAGTACCTCCAACTCTCTTTTGCCTCTGTCGCCCTGTGACATGCCGGGGCATGGCATTTTGGCAAAAAGGGAAATCTTGGCACAAGGAGGTGACCCATGCAGTTTAATGTCGCCGGATTGATGAAGGGTCCGATCGGTGAAGTGCGCCGGTATGATCTGGAAGAAGATCTGAGTAGCTTAAAACCTGATATTCCTGCCGTCAGCCCGCTAACCGGCAAAATACAATTTCTGCGCACCAATAGCGGAATCCTGGCCACGGGCACATTGCATCTCACCATCGAGACCCTCTGCACCCGGTGTACGGATCCGATTACGGTGGATGTAGAAGTACGGATTGAAGAGAGTTTTCGCCCTTTAGTCGATGTCGCCAGCGGACGCTACCTGATGCCCGACGAGATCGAGGGCAGCGAAGATGATCTGTTCGACGCAGCATTGCTAATCGACGATCACCACATCCTAAATATCACCGAAGTGGTGCGCCAGACAATTTGGACCAGTATGCCCATGCGCCCGTCTTGCGCATTCGTCACCCCGGAAGAATGTCCAAAATACCAGGTGCGTTTGCAAGAGTTGGCCGAAACCCTGGGCGACGAGGATGAGTGGGAAACAGAAGAAGTCATCGACCCACGTTGGGCCGCGTTGCTCCCGCTTCAGGAAACCCTGGGCGACAACGACTGACCAGCGCAGAGCGTAACGAGTTTCAGCGCAGTACAAAACCAACCCGTGTAGTTGAGTGCAGATTATCAGCACTGATTGATTATTGATTTTCCAAGGAGCTTTTCACATGACACCTCTGCCAAAACGCAAAGTTAGCAAGGGTCGCCGGGACCGCCGTCGTGCCCACGACGCCCTGGGCACCCCCAACCTGTCCACGTGCAGCAACTGCAGCAAGCCGATTCTGCCCCACCGGGCTTGCCCGAGCTGCGGTTACTATCGAGGACGGCAGGTTGTTCAGGTCGACGAGCTGACCTAGGCAATCCGCATAAATCTGTTCCGTGTTCGGACAGGTGAGAACCACGAATTGCACAAATTAACACGAATTTTCTTTGAAACAGTTCGTGAAATTGGTGAAATTCGTGGTTTTTATACTGCGTCACACCTCAACCCCGAACACGGCTGACCTAAACCTGGGCTGCATGACCCCAAAATCGGGGATTTGGTCATTTTACCAAATCCCCGATTTGCTATTCCCCCTCCACCCACCCATCCACGCGGAGATCTGTCATGTCTGCATCCAACCCCACACCCAACCCCACTTCCCCTTCTTTCCAATTCACCGATAGCACCCAACCCGTGGCCTTTCTCTTTCCCGGCCAGGGCAGCCAGCATGTGGGCATGGCCCAGGCTTTGGCCGACGCCTATCCTGCCGCCCAGGCTGTCTTTGATCAAGCCAACGAAATCTTGGGCTTTGATCTGGGGGGTCTCTGCTTCAACGGCCCGGAGGAGGTGCTGACCGACACGGTCAACGCCCAGCCGGCGTTGATGGCGGCCAGCATTGCCGCCTTGCGGGCCGCCGAAAGTGTGGCGGGATCCCTGCCCCGGCCCCAATTTGTGGCCGGCCACAGCATGGGCGAATACACCGCATTGGTAGCCGCCGGTGCCCTCAGCCTGGAGGATGGGCTGCGGTTGGTGCGGGAGCGGGGACGGCTGATGAAGCTGGCGGGTGAGGAGTCCCCTGGCCTGATGGCGGCCATTTTGGGGCTGGACGAGGAGAAGTTGGCCGAGATCTGCGCCCAGGCCGCGGCGGAGAGCGGGGGGATTGCCCAGGTGGCCAACGACAATTGCCCCGGCCAGGTGGTGATCTCCGGGGACAAGATCGGCATGGAAGCGGCCATGCGGGCGGCGGAGGCCGGGGGAGCGCGCAAGGTGATCCCCCTGGCGGTCAGCATTGCCGCCCACAGCCCCCTCATGGCCCCGGCGGCCGCGGCCCTGCGCGCCGCCATCGACGCCGTCACCTTCACGACGCCCCAAATCCCCGTGATCGGCAACACCCAGGCCCAACGCCTCACCACGCCGGAGGCCATCCGCGCCGAACTGGTGGCCCAGTTGACCGGCTCCGTGCGCTGGACAGGCACCCTCCAAGCCATGTTGGCCGCGGGCGTCACCACCTTTGTGGAGATCGGCCCCGGCGAGGTGTTGACCGGGTTGGTCAAGCGGGTGGACCGCAAGGCCGGGCGGGTGAATGTGAACAGCCCGGCGGGGGTTGTGGATTGGTTGATTGGTTGATTGGTTGGTTGATCCGGATCGAACAGGGGTATAATAGCCGGTGTTGATTGTGGGGCCGATTGGGGCGCCTGAGCAGAAAAAGGATCGAAATCATGCAGACAGGGATGAATTTTACGGATCAGGTCGTGTTGGTGACGGGCAGCAGCAGCGGCATTGGCGCGGCCATTGCCACGGAGTTTGCGGCCTTGGGGGCCAAGGTGGCCATCAACTATCGCAGCAACGCCGAGGGGGCCGAGGCCATCGCCGCCCAAATTCGAGAAGCCGGCGGATCTTGCTCGGTCTATCAGGCGGATGTGAGCGATCTGGCCCAAAGCACGGCCCTGGTCAAGCAGGTCGAGGCGGATTTGGGCCGCATCAACGTGCTGGTCAACAACGCCGGCACCACCCGTGACACCCTGCTTTTGAGCATGAAGGAAGAGGAATGGGACACGGTGATCCAGACCAACCTCAAAAGCGTTTACAACATGAGCAAGGCGGCCCTGCGGGGCATGTTGCGCAACAAGGGCGGGCGGATCATCAACATCACCAGCGTGGTGGGGTTGAGCGGCCAGGCTGGCCAGTCCAACTATGCGGCCAGCAAGGCGGGGATCATCGGCTTTACGAAAAGCCTGGCCAGGGAAATTGGCAGCCGCAACATCACCGTCAACGCGGTGGCCCCCGGTTTCATCCCCACGGCCCTGACCGATGTGTTGACCGACGAGCAGCGCCAAGTCACCATCGACGTCACGCCCATGGGGCGACTGGGCACGCCGGAGGAGATCGCCTGGGCCGTGCTCTTCTTGGCCTCGGAACGCTCCGGATTTATCACGGGCCAAGTGTTGACCGTTGACGGTGGCCTTGTTATGATGTAATCGGTTGGCGGTGCCGATTTGGCCGGGTCCAACTCAAGCTTTTTCAACCATTTACAGGCAAAGGTCTTCCATGAGCGATCCACAAGCTACGCAAACCGCGGACTTATCGCCGGACGATACGGGCCAAACTAAAGGCCAAGAACATCAGCACTTTATCAAACAGCGGCGACGGGCGCGCATGTTGGCGCTACAGGCCCTGTTTGAAATCGACAGCGTCAACCATCCCATCGGGCTGGTGCTGGAAGAGCGCATGGCGGGCAGGCAGTTGGACGATGAGAGCCGGGAGTTTCTGCGCTGGTTGGTGCAGGGGGTGGTCAAGCACATGCCCATGCTGGACGCCATGATCATCACCTATGCGCCAGAATGGCCCGTGGATCAGTTGGCCATCATCGACCGCAATATTTTGCGCCTTTCCCTGTTTGAGATCAGCAGCCAAAATTCGGACACCCCGGAAAAGGTGGTGATCAACGAGGCCGTTGAGTTGGCCAAAGCCTTTGGCAGCGACAGCAGTCCTCGTTTTGTCAACGGTGTGCTGGGCACAGCCCTGAGCGAATTTACGATCAAACTTGCCGCCCATGAATAATTTCAACCTCTTTGGCATTGGTCCAATGGAATTGATCTTTGTCCTGATCATCGCCCTGGTGGTGATGGGACCGGAGCGCCTGCCCCAGGTGGCCCGGGAAATGGCCAAGATGATGGCCCAAGTCCGCGAGATCTATACCGAAATCATGGGCACGCTGACCAAAGAGTTTGGTGACATGGAAGAGTTGAAGGAGATACAGCGGGATCTCAACAGCCTGCGGGATCCGTTGAACCTCAACAAGCTGGTCAATCCCCCCAGCAAGAGTCCGGCCAACAAATCCTCTTCGACCCCCAAGCGATCCACCGCTGAACAGTTGGCCCAATCCACCGCTGCGGCCGCAGCGGCATCCCCCACCATTTCAACAGGAATCAGCAAACCCTTGGCCCAGGCAAGCACCGCTGTCACCGCTTTACCCGACGCGGATGCTGGGGACGAGAACCGCATTGCCCCACCCCCAAACAAAGAGCCAACCGCTAAAGCACCCGCCGACAGCCAGGCCGAGTTGGCGCCGATCACCTCTGGGGATAAGCCATGAGCGAAGATGTGCAGGCCTATGATCCCATCCCCGATGCGCCGGACGCCGTGGACGCCAGCCGGATGTCTTTGATGGCCCACCTGAAAGAGCTGCGGGTCCGGCTGATCTGGGTTGTGACCGGGCTGGTGATCGGGACCATTTTGGGCATGTTTGTGGCCGAGTGGGTGATCTCGTTTATCAGCCTGCGTCTGGGTGTGCAGTTGATCGCCATCGGCCCCTTCGAAAACATCTCCTCTTTCTTTCGGGTCAGCTTCACCGTGGGTACAGGGCTGGCCATGCCCGTGATCGTCTATCAGAGCATCGCGTTTGTGGCCCCTGGGCTCTATCCGAACGAGCGGCGCAATCTGCTCTTCTTGCTGCCGGGGATCTTGCTGCTCTTTTTGGCCGGTGCCTCCTTTGCCCTCTTTGTGATGTTGCCCGTGGCCACGGGATTTCTGCAAACCTTCTTGGGCACGGTGATCGAGGCCAACTGGACGGCCCGGGAATATATCAACTTTGTCACCCGCATCGTCTTTTGGATCGGCGTCTTTTTTGAGACCCCCCTGGTGATCGCCTTCCTGGCCCGGGCCGGCTTTGTCAGCGGACCCAAGCTGTTGAGTTGGTGGCGGCAGGCCATTGTGGTCATCTCCGTGATCGCCGCCATGATCACCCCCACCATCGACCCGGTCAACATGGCCATCGCCATGGCCCCCCTGATTGTGCTCTATTTTATGGGTGTCGGGCTGGCCTACATCGTCTACCGCCCCAGAGTGCCGCGGGATTTCTCTGAGGAGTAAAAGAGGGCTGAGGGCTGAGGGCTGAGGACAGTTTTCGCCTGGGTTGCCGCCATTCGCCATTCGCCATTCGTAGACATCATGGACCAAGCCTCACTGATCGCCCGCAAGCATGAGATCCAGGGCCGGTTGGCCCAGGCCCGCCGAGAACTGACGCGGCTGGAAGCTCAAGTGGCCCCCCGGCCCAAACCCACGCTAGATGCTTCGCCGGACCGGTCCACACAACGGCGGATCGGCCACCTTCAAACCAAAATCGATCAACTCATGGCCGAGGAATATCGCTTGCGCTTGGCCATTGATCGAACGAACAGATAAAATCTGCCTCCCGCCTCCCACCACAAAACGAGCCAACCATGCAACCAAAATACGACATTCTCATCACCGCAGGGTATAACCCGGACAAGATTGACCCCATCAAAGAACTGACCGGTGTCCACCACAAAGTGTTGGCGGAGGTGGGCGGCAAGCCCATGGTCTGGCATGTGGTGCGGGCTTTTGTGGAGAGCGGCCTGGCCGGGGAGATCGTGATCGTCGGCCTGGGCGAGGAGTACGCCCTGGATTTTGGGGTGCCGGTCCATTATGTGGAGAACCAGGCCAGCCTGTGGAAAAACCTGAAGGCTGGCTTTGATGCCATGCTCCAATGGGGCGACCCGGACCGCTACATCATCGCCATGAGCGCGGATTCGCCTCTGTTGACCGGGGAGATTGTGCGCTGGTTTGTGGAGGCGTGCCAGCCGGAGGTGAGGGATCTCTATTGGGGCGTGGTGCGCAAAGAGGTGATGGAGGAGGCCTTCCCCACCAGCAAACGCACCTATTTGCCCCTGCGGGAAGGCCGCTTTTGCAGCGGGGATCTCTTCCTGGGCAAGCTGTCCGCCGGGCTGCGCGCCCACGCCAAGATGCACGATTTTATCGTCTATCGCAAAAACCCCTGAAACAGATGCAGCTCTTGGGTGTTGGCACCCTGTTGCGCCTGCTCTTCCGGCGGCTGACTTTGCAAGGATTGCTTGGGGTGATCGAACACCATATAGACATCACCGGCGCGCCGGTCATCGCCCCCTTTGCCGAACTGGGGATGGATGTGGACAAGGCTTTCCAATACGAAATGGTGCTGGACTATTGGGCCAAACATCGGGAGCCCGCCGCTAATGGCTAAGTTCCAGACCGATCTGTTGGCCCGGTTGGATCAGGCGGATGTAGCGTTGAGCGGCCGGATCGCCCTGACGCCTGACGAGAAGGCAGACCGGCCGCCCCGTTTTTGGCTGGCCTTTGCGGGCGCGCATTTGGGGGACAGTTGGGTGTGGGGGCTGATCGCCGCCTGGCTGTGGCGAGACGCCGCCCGGCAAGAGAGCCCGGCAGGCCAAGGGACGATTGAAGGTTTGGCTGGCCACCTTGGCCGCGGTCTATGCCATCACCCTGGGCATCAAACAGATGGTAAAGCGAGAGCGCCCCGGCACCGAGTCGCTGATGTACGGGCCGGGCGCGGATGTCCATAGCTTCCCCAGCGGCCACGCCACCCGCATGGGGGCCATGTTGGCCTGGTTCGGCACCATCTTCCCCGGCTTTGGGTGGCTGGGCTGGCCCCTCACCCTGTGGGTGAGTTGGAGCCGGGTGGCCATGGGCGTCCACTATGCCGGGGACGTGATCGTCGGCCTGGCCGTGGGCTTCCTCACCGGCGAGATCGCCCGGCGACATTACAAAAAACAACAAATAGGCCGCGGATTTGACGGATTAAACGGATTTTCACTGATCTTCAAAAGATCCGTTTTTAATCCGTCAAATCCGTTCAATCCGTGGCCTATTTCCCAATCCACAATCCAAAATCGGCAATCCAAAATTCAGGAGGCTCTATGAACACCCAAGAGATCTTGCAGAAGCAAAAAGAGTATCTGTGGCCCAACCATCTGCTCTATTACACGGAGCCCATGCCCTTGGACCACGGCGAGGGGCTGTGGGTGTGGGATGTGGAGGGGAACAAGTATCTGGACTTCTTCGGCGGCATCCTGACCACCAGCGTGGGCCACAACCACCCCAAGGTGACCGCGGCGGCCCAGGCCCAGACCGCCAAGCTGATCCACTCGTCCACCCTCTATCCCCACGAAAACCATGTGCGTCTGGCCGAGAAGATCGCCGAGATCACCCCTGGGGATCTGCGCTCGTCCTATTTCACCAATTCGGGCACGGAGGCCAACGAGAACGCGGTGATGTTGGCCCGGGCCCACACGGGCAACCAGGAGATCATCGCCCTGCGCAACGGCTACAGCGGACGCTCGGCCCTGGCCATGAACTTGACCGGCCAGTCCAATTGGCGCATCGGCGGCAGCCAGGTATTGGGCATCAAACACGCCCTGGCCCCGGATTGCTATCGCTGCCCCCTCAAAATGACCTATCCCTCCTGCGGCGTGGCCTGCGCCCAGGATGTGGAGGAGACCATCAAGCACACCACATCGGGCAAGATCGCCGCCTTCATGGCCGAGCCGATCCAGGGTGTGGGCGGCTTTGTCACCCCGCCGGCGGAATACTTCGGCATCGTCACCGAGATCGCCCACCAATACGGCGGGGTCTTTATTTGCGACGAAGTGCAGACCGGCTTTGGCCGCACGGGATCTCACTGGTTTGGCATCGAACATTGGGGCGCCCAGCCGGACATCATGACCATGGCCAAGGGCATCGCCAACGGCTTCCCCCTGGCCAACACCATCACCACGGGCGAGATCGCCCGCAGCATGGTGGGCAAGGGGTTGACCATCAGCACCTTTGGCGGCAATCCGGTCTCCACCGCGGCTTCGTTGGCCACGATTGAGGTCATGGAAGAAGAAGCCCCGCCCAGTCGGGTGGCGGAGCTGGGCGCGCAACTGCGGGCCGGGCTGGATTTGATGGGCGAGAAATATCCCTTGATCGGAGAGGTGCGGGGCAAGGGGTTGATGCAGGGGGTGGAATTGGTGGCGGATCGCCAGAGCAAGGAGCCCGCCCCCAAGGCGGTCAACCAGCTTTTCGAGGCCACCCGGTCCCGGGGCTTGCTGATCGGCAAGGGCGGCATGTACAACAACGTCCTGCGCATCTCCCCCGGCCTCACCGCCACGCCGGAGCAGATCGAGATGGCCCTGGCTATTTTGGACCATGCGTTTGGCGAGGTGCAGGAAGGGTTCTAAACGTGTTGCGTGTTTCGTGTTGCGTGTCGTTGACATGGACATTGTAAATAAAAGGGGGAGCGACGCTGATGCATCGCTCCCCCTTTTTACTCACGCAACACGAAACACGCAACACGTACTACGCTTTTGCCTGTTTCGCCTTCTCTTCCTCCACCAGCACCCGGCGCAGGACTTTGCCGATCTGGCTCTTGGGCAGTTCGCTGCGGAATTCCACCAGGGAAGGTACCTTGTACGGGGCCAGATTTTCCTTGCAGAAGGCCCGCATTTCGTCCACGGTGGAGCTTTCGCCCGGCTTCAGGACCACGAACGCCTTGACCGTCTCACCCCGCTTGGCGTCGGGCACGCCGGCCACCACGGCTTCCTGGACCTTGGGGTGCATGAACAACACCTCCTCCACCTCGCGGGGGACAATGTTGTACCCGCTGGCGATGATCAGATCCTTCTTGCGGTCCACAATGTAGAAATAACCCTCTTCGTCCATGCGGGCGATGTCACCCGTGTGCAGCCAGCCGTCCTTGTCGATGGTATTGGCGGTCTCGTCGGGCTTGTTCCAATAGCCCTTCATCACCTGGGGTCCGAAGATGACCAGTTCGCCTTCCTTGCCAGTTTCGACCCGAGGCCAACTGCCGTCCGCCGCCGGTTCCAGGGTCACGATCTCCACATCCGTGGAGGAGATGGGCATGCCGATGGAGCCATTTTTGCGTTTGCCGTAGACTGGGTTGGCGCAGGCCACAGGCGAGGTCTCCGTCAGGCCATAGCCTTCGATCAGCCGCCCGCCGGTGATTTCGCCGAACTTCTCCGCCACCTCCACAGGCAGGGCCGCACCGCCGGACAGGCAGACCTTGACCGAGCGCAGGTCATACTCTTGCACCTTGGGGTGGTTGATGATGCCGATATACATGGCCGGGACGCCGGGATATTGGGTGGGCTTCTCCCGGTGGATGATCTCCAGCACATGATCCGTGTTGCGGGGGTCCGGCACCACGATCACTTCGCCGCCGCCGTAGATGCCAAAGAGCATGGCCACGGTCATGCCATAGACGTGGAAGAAGGGGATGGCCCCCAGGGTCTTCTCGCCGCCGGGGATCAGATCCGGCATCCAGCCTTCCAACTGCATGACGTTGGAGACCAGGTTGCGGTGGGTGAGCATGGCGGCCTTGGGCACGCCCGTGGTGCCGCCGGTGTATTGGAAGAGGACCGTATCGTCCAAGCCCACCTTGATCTGGGGCGGCGTGGCCGGGTTGGCCTTGATCAGGTCGAAGAAACGATGAACGCCAGGACCGGGGGCCACCTCGGCCAGAGAGCCGCTCTCTTTGAGCTGTTTTTCCACCAGCCCCTTGAAGGGAAAGCCCAGGGTATCCGAGACATCGGCCACAATGATCTGCTCGACCGCGGTGTCGCCCTTGATCTGCTTGAGCCGATCCACCAGGCCGCTCATGATCACGATGGCCTTGGCCCCGCTGTCGTGGAGTTGATGCTGCAATTCTCGGGGCGTATAGGTGGGGTTGGTGTTGACCGCCACCATACCGGCCTTGAGGATGCCATAGAAGGAGATGACCTGTTGGGGGGTGTTGGGCAGCATAATGCTGACCCGATCCCCCTCTTTCAGCCCAAGACCGTGCAGGGCGGCGGCAAAGCGGCTGGCCTTGTCGTCCAGTTCCTTATAGGTCATCTTGGACTGAATAGCCAAGCCCAAGGGCAGATACTTCAAAATCATGCGCACGGCGATATTCTGCGGATAGCGCTTGGCTGATGCTTCCAAGGTTTGGTGCAAAAACTGATTCGCCGGCTTGATGGCTTGGGGCACTTTTTCTTCGTAACTGCTATACCAGGGTTTGGTCATGGAAAGGGTCTCCTTTTGGGTAGGTCCTCTTGGCGGGTGTGCGCAGAACAGTGACTGCGCTCTTCATGTTAACTGGGGACAGAGACGGACGGAATATTCAGCGCAGGGACGCGAAGAACACAACAAGCGGCTAAACTTTTGGGAATCAACTGGGTTTCAACGGGGTGGGGCGCTTTATTGTAGTAAACTTATGTTTAGACTGGGTTCCGAAGGGTATTCCGGCACCGACGAGAGCATTATGCTTGGTTTGCCTCGATCTTTCAAACCTGAGCCGGGGTCGGAACGCGTTGAAATGAAGAATGCCCTGCGCCGATTTGCGCCGAATCTTTGACATCTCCCCCACAGGAGACATATACTGCCCTATACTATTCATGCTCCAACGTAGCGTCAGGCGACCCTTCATGGCTGATTTGATTCAATTTTATGCCCACGAGCCGGTTTGGGCTGTGGTGGGGGCAAGCAACGATCGGCGTAAATATGGCAATCGCATCTATCGCACCCTGCGCAGCGCCGGGTACACGGTCTATGCCATCAACGATCACGAGCCTCAGGTGGAGGGAGACACGGCCTACGCTCGACTGGCCGATCTGCCCCAAGTCCCCACAGTGGTAGACATGGTGATCCCACCGTGGAATGCCCTGCCCGTGGTGGAAGAGGCCGCATCCCTGGGCATCAAAGCCCTCTGGTTTCAGCCCGGCGCGGAGAACCCAGCAGGCCATCCGCTGGGCAAGAGAGCAGGGCATGGACGTGGTGGAAGACTGTATACTCATCCACCACATCCAACAATCGACAATCTAAAATCCCAAATCTAAAATCCAAATTGGAGCGTTTAACATGGTCACAGCAAATGTAAAATGGATCGGCGGCAGCAACTATATGGGCTTTGACGGCAATGGCCGGGCCGCCCTCATGTCCTCCGGCGGAGACGGGCCGGGGGTCAGCCCCATGCAGATGCTCTTGCTGGGCGTGGGCGGCTGCACCATGGTGGATGTGATCAGCATCCTGCAAAAACAGCGTAAATACATCGAAGGCGTGGAGATCGTCCTGGAGGGCGAGCGGGGGGCCGACTTCCCCAAGCCCTGGGAGACCATCCACATGCACTACATCATCACCGGCGTGGAGCTGGACCCGGCGCAGGTGGAGCGGGCCATCAAGTTGAGCAAAGAAAAGTATTGCGGCGCCAGCGCCACCCTGGCCGGCGTGGCCAAGATCACCTATGATTTCGAGATCCGGGAACCGGCGGCGTTGACTGCGCAGGTTTCAGACGAGGACACCAATGACTGACCCGGTCATACCACAAAAGTCAGGCATCATCGATCTCAAGCAATACGGCATCAGCCGTGAAATGGCTGCCGAACTGCGGGATGCATTCCAATGCTTTGCTGTCGAATGGGACAGCCCAAAAATGGCCATCTACGACGATTACTACACAAATCTCGCTGCCCTTAAATCTGTAGACCAGACGTTGCCCCTGACGCCTGGCCCCTAAACCGGAGAAAAACCATGTTCAACAAAATCCTGCAAGCCCTCGGCCTGAGCCACAAACCCGCCGCCGCCCCGTTGCCTATGAGCGGTCCCGGTGAGGCCGCGCCGGTTAAGGCGTCCGCCGGGGCCAAGCCCATCCATGTCACCGATGCGGAATTCAAGGCCACCATCTTGGACAGCGACAAGCTGGCCGTGGTGGATTTCTGGGCCGACTGGTGCGGACCGTGCCACCGCATGGCCCCCAACATCGACTATCTGGCCGAGGATTTCGCCGACCGCATCGTGGTGGCCAAATTGGACGTGGATGCCAACCCCCAAACCCCCGGCCAATACAAGATCATGGGCATCCCCACGGTCATCTTCTTCAAGAACGGCAAAGAAGTGGACCGCATGGTGGGGGTGTCCAGTTTGGACAAATTGACGAAGAAAGTGGAGAAATTAAAAAATTGAGGGTTGAGAATTTTTAATTTTTCTGCATCCCATACGATTACGGAGAGAACACACGCTATGCGCATGTCGAAATTGTTTTTCCAGACTTTACGAGAAGTGCCCAACGAGGCCGAGGTGATCAGCCACCAGTTGATGCTGCGATCCGGCCTGGTGCGCCAGGTGGCCGCGGGCATCTTCGATCACCTGCCCCTGGGCTTGCGGGTCAAGCACAAGATCGAGCAGATCATGCGGGAAGAGATGGACGCGGTCGATGGCCAGGAGATCACCATGCCCGTGGTGCAGCCGGCGGAGCTGTGGCAGCGCAGCGGACGCTGGAACGCCATCGGCGATGACATGGCCCGGCTCAAGGACCGCAACGGCCGGGACTACTGCCTGGGCATGACCCACGAAGAGGTGATCACGGATCTGGTCGCCCGCACCATCAGCAGCTATCGCCAACTGCCCTTCATGCTCTACCAGGTCCAGACCAAGTTCCGGGACGAGCCCCGCCCCCGGGCCGGCATGATCCGGGTGCGGGAGTTCACCATGAAGGACGGCTACTCCTTCCACACGGACATCGCCGACCTGGACGCCTACTATCCCAAGGTCTATCAGGCCTACTTCAACATCTTCCGCCGCTGCGGGCTGGATGTGCTGGCCGTGGAGAGCGACACGGGCATGATGGGCGGCACCATGGCCCACGAATTCATGGCCGTCACCCCCATCGGCGAGGACACCCTGCTGCTGTGCGATGCCTGCGGCTACAAGGCCAACCGCCAGATCGCCACCTTCGTCAAGCCCACGCCGGACGCCGAGGCGGCCCTGCCCCTGACCGAAGTCGCCACCCCCGGCACGGCCACCATCGCCGATCTGGCCGCCTTCCTGAACATCCCCGAAAGCCGCACGGCCAAGGCGGTCTTCATGGTGGCGGAGATCGAGGGCAAGGACGGCAAGTTTAGCGAGAAATTCGTCTTCGCCGTGGTGCGGGGCGACATGGAACTCAACGAGACCAAGCTGACCAACGCGGTCAAGGCCAAGCGTCTGCGCCCGGCCACCACGGACGAGATCAGCGCCATCGGGGCGGAAGCTGGGTACGGATCGCCCATTGGCATTGATCGCAGCAAAGCGATTTTGGTGGTGGACGACCTGGTGGCGGCCAGCCCCAACTTGGTGGCCGGGGCCAACAAACCCGGTTTCCACTTCACCAACGTCAACTATGGCCGGGACTATCCCGCCGCGGACATGGTGACGGATCTGGTGGCGGCTGGCGACGGCCACAGTTGCCCGGTCTGCCAAGGCCCCCTGCGTTCCGTGCGCGGCGTGGAGGTGGGCAACATCTTCAAGCTGGGCACCAAATACAGCGCGGCCATGGGCGCAACATACCTGGACGAGAACAGCGCCACGTGGCCCATGGTCATGGGCTGCTATGGCATCGGCACCGGGCGGCTGATGGCCAGTGTGATCGAGGCCTACAACGACGAATACGGCGTGCAATGGCCCGTCAGCATTGCCCCCTATCACGTCGCCTTGGTGAGCTTGGCCAACGAGCGATCCCCGGAAGTGGCCGCCCAGGTGGACCAGTTCTACGCCGACCTGCAAGCCGCCGGGGTGGAAGTGCTCTACGATGACCGGGACGAGCGGGCCGGGGTCAAGTTCAACGACGCCGACCTGATCGGCCTGCCCGTGCGCATCACCGTGGGCGGCAAGGGGCTGAAGAAGGGGCTGGTCGAGCTGCGCTTCCGGCGCACGGGCGAGAACCGAGAGATCCCCGTGGCCGACTTCGTGTCCGGCGTGCAGGCGGCATTGGCCGAAGAGTGGGCTTTTGTGAATGGGATGTTGGCAGAAGAAGTGCTGGCATAGGAGATTGTGGTTTGGATCAAAAAGAGGGGGATGTCATGTCCAATTGGACGCGACATCCCCCTCTTTTTTATTTTGTGTTTGTCTACAATCGCTTCAAAATCCCCATGATCAGCGCCGTCAACGGGGGGACGATCAGCTTGCCCGATTCCATCACTTCCGTATGGGAGGTGGTGGCCTCGGTATCAAGTTCGTCGATGCCCACGTTGGTGATGCTGCTGATACCCAGCACCTCCATGCCGGCATGGGTGGCGACCACGGCTTCGGGCACGGTGCTCATGCCCACGGCATCGGCCCCGATGGCCCGCAGGAAGCGCACCTCGGTGGCCGTCTCGAAGCTCGGCCCGGAGAGAAAGGCGTAGACCCCTTGGCGCAAGGTCATGCCCAATTCCTCGCCCACGGCCAGGGCCAGTTCCCGCAGGTGGCGAGGATAGGCCTGGTTCATGCTGGGGAAGCGAATGCCGAAAGCGTCCAAATTGGGACCGATCAGCGGGTTCAGCCCCATCATCCCCGGCAGGTTGAGGTGATCTTGGATCAGCATCAGGTCGGTGACGGCGAAGGCTGGGTTCAGCCCCCCGGCGGCGTTGGTCAGGATCACGGTCTTGATCCCCAACAAGTGCATGACCCGAATGGGAAAGGTGGTCTGCTGGAGGGTGTAGCCCTCGTAGTGGTGGAAACGGCCCTGCATGGCGCAGACCACCGCCCCGCCCAGCCGCCCAATCACCAGCCGCCCAGCGTGACCCTCCACCGTGCTGACGGGAAAATGGGGGATGTCGGCGTAGGGGATGGCGTCGGCATTTTCGATACTGTCGGCCAGACCACTGAGACCGCTGCCCAGGATCAAACCGACAGTGGGGGTATGGGGGGTGCGGCTACGGA
Organism: uncultured Chloroflexia bacterium; assembly: GCA_963704975.1. Taxonomy (GTDB): domain Bacteria; phylum Chloroflexota; class Anaerolineae; order Caldilineales; family Caldilineaceae; genus JAGNDO01. The sequence goes on from CAVPIK010000002.1 coordinate 146,298, forward strand.
TAAACTCGGCGGCTTCATTGTAGTCGGACAAAACAAACTCAGGTTGCATCATAGACTCGCTATTTGCTATCGACGCTCTGACCGTCGATGGTCAATTCGCTGGCGCCCTCGTTCGAGACCTGGCGATAGACCTGGGTTGTGCTCAAGTTGGCGTGGCCCAAACGCTCTTGGACCTCTCGCAGACCGGCTCCGGCGTTGAGCATGTGGGTGGCAAAGCTGTGACGCAAGGTGTGGGGGGTGACAGCGCCCTTGATCTTCACTTGCTTCACATAGCGCTTGATGATCAGCCACAGCCCTTGGCGGGTCAACCGTTGGCCCCGGTGGTTGAGGAAGAGAGCCTGTTCCTCGTCGTCGTTGATCAGCTTGGGGCGCCCGTGCTCCAAATAGTAGCCCAGGGACGCACTGGCCGCCGGGTACATGGGCACCTCTCGACTGCGTTTGCTGTCTGCGCCGCAAACCACCGTGCGCTTTTCTAAATTCACATCTTCCAAATTCAAACTGACTAATTCGGTGACCCGCATGCCCGAGGCATAGAGCACTTCCATCAGCGCCTTGTCTCGGGCGGCCTTGGACGACTTTGTCGCCACAGGGGCGGACAACAGCCGCTCGATCTCCTCGGGCTTGATGGGGCGGGGCAGTTGCTTTTTGACTTTGGGAGAATCCAATTCGGTGGAGGGATCTCGGCCGATCACCTCGACCGCAACCAAGTAGTGAATAAAGCTCTTGACGGCGGCGATCTTGCGGGCCACAGTCGAGGAGGCATATTCCCGCTCGCGCAGGAAGAAGAGATATTCCTGAAGGACACGTTCGTCCACTTGGCCCCATTCTGTGATGGCTGCCAAGTCTGGAGAGGAAAAATCGGCCAAGAATCCAGAAAACTGCCCCAGGTCATTGCGATAGGCCGTAATCGTATTGTCTGTACAACCTTTTTCCGTCACCAAATACTCAAAAAAACGTGCTATTTGTGTTTCCATTTCGCTCCCCTTATGGCATCGGTCACTCGGACAGGGTCTCTCATTACCGTCTACAAAGGATAGCACACTTTCCATAATACGTAAAGTTAGATTGGGCAGTTTTTGCATACGATTCCCCTCCGAAAGTCCCGTTACCCGTCCAAAATGGCGCTCAACCAGACTTGAATTATGCGCAAATAGCGCCTAAAATCCACCGCAGTGAAGAGACCTTGGCCGCCAGCAAATGGCTGCCTGCTATCTGTGATATAATCATGTTCGGTTCGTCTGCCCCCTGGATGCCAAGGCGAATCTCAGCCGCCGCATGGCATCGGCTCACCAGACGATGAAACGCCCAATGGCCGCCCGCACGCCCAAACGTCAACGCAAAACACGCTCGAAAAGCCCCGCCGCCACACCTGGCCGGGAAAAGACCCTGCCTGCCCCGGATCTGTCCAGCTTCACCCTGGGCTTTTTTGAGTTCTTTGGCGCAGAGATCCAGCCCAGCAACGGGGGCGCAGAGAACCGTTTTCAAATTAGCCTGCCCCCGGAACTGGCCGAACACTTCGCCAAACCCGCCCTCAATTTGGTCTTCCGCAATGCCGAGGTGACCAGCGACACGGATCTGGTGGCCTATGGCAGCCGGGTCTTTGACCGCATGATGGCCTATTTGGATCAGCAAGGGGCGCTGACCGTACGTCAACTGCCCAAACGATTCAGCGGCGGCGAGGAGTTGATGCAGGCCGTCCAGCCCACCAACACCTCCATCCTCAACTTGCGCTTGCGGGAGCAGAGCCAGAATCTGCTGGTCTTCAACTGGCACATCACCTATCGGGCCGATGACAAACGGGAAGAGTTGGTCAGCGTGGTGCTGGATGAGGCCGGCAATCGCCTGCTTTTGCAGGAAGATGGCCACGCCCAGGGGTTGAGCTTGGCCGGGCTGCTGGCCGATTCCAGCGAGCCGGCCCCAGAAACCGACGACGAGGGCCAACCCATCCCGCCCCGGCTGCCGCCCATGACCCAACTGGCCCGGCACGCCCAAACCGCTCGCAAATATGTGCTCTATCATGCGGATCTGCGCTGCGTGGACCACGAGCAGGAGATCCTGCCCCGGCTGCACAAGGTGCTCTCTCGGCTCACCACCTATTACGAAGAGCAGATCAGCGAAGTCTACGACAGCCACGATCCCACGGGCGAAAAGCGGCTCAGCCTGGAAGAAGATCTGCAACGCAAGATTGCCGAAGAGGTGGAAAATCACCGGCTGCGGGTGAAGGTGCGGCTCTTCAGCTATGCCCTGCTCCATGTGCCCGTGGCCACCGCGGACATCACCCTGGGGCTGGGCAGGGCCGGGGCCGACATGCAGGAGATCCCGGTTCAGGTGTGGCGCAATCTCTACGACGGCACCTTGCGCCGCCCCCTCTGCCACGCCTGCGGCCAGGAAACGGCCCAGATCACCATCGACCGCAACGGCCACATCACCTGTGACGACTGCATCGAACAGTGCCACACCTGCCAGGATATTTTGTGCGCCACCTGTGGGGTGGCCCCTTGCCCGGTGTGCGGAGAGAACAACTGTGACACCTGCGGCCAGAGCTGTTGGGCTTGTGGCGAGCGGGCCTGCCCGGATCACATCGACGCCTGCCCGGTGTGCGGGGATCCGGTCTGCCACAGTTGCCAGACCGAGTGCAGCCATTGCGGCGTGCGCCAGTGCCGCAGCCATCTGTGGGCGGACGGGGTGGATCAGCAGTTGGTGTGCGCGGATTGTGCCATCCGCTGCCCCGGCTGTCATCAATACAGCGCCCAGTTGGCCACTTGCACCACCAGCGGCCAACGCTTCTGCACAAATTGCGCCGCCACCTGCACCACCTGCCAACGCTCGTTTGGGCCAGGCTTTTTCCACATGGCCCCCAAAACGGGCAAGGCCTATTGTTTGGAACACATCACCATCTGCCCGACCTGCAACACCATCGCCGATGAACTGCGTGCCTGCACCGTGTGTGCCGAGCTTGGCTGTTCCCATTGCGCCCACCGCTGTGTGATCTGCAAGGATGCCCTGTGCGCCAACCATGCCCAGCGCTTCGCCGGATGCAGCCATGTCGCCTGTGCCGACCATGTGCAGAGCTGCGCCATCGGCCACGAGCGCATCTGCCCCCTGTGCGCCAACGAATGCGCCATCTGCGAGCGTGCCCACTGCGCCGAGCATGCAAAACGGTGCAGCATGTGTCAACAGAGCTATTGCAGCGAATGTGTGCGGCTCTCCGGCCTGTGCGACACCTGCGCCATGATCGAGAAAGAGGGCGTCCGCATCAACATGCCGGATGAACCCATCTCCGGCCACGAAGAGGTGGATGCGTTGGCCCGCCACTATAATTGGGTACGCTTAGCCAACCATCGGTATGTGGTCTATTTGGGCAAGGGAGCCCTGGGCACCCAGGCGTTGATCGTGGCCGACAAAAAGCGGGTGATCTCCGTGCGCCGCCAAAGCCCCCTGGACCGGATTTTGGGCCGGAGTTGGTCGTGATGAACGGGATAAATCGTGGGGATCAAGTGAGGTTGGCCCAAGACCATCTGACCGATTGCCATCTCTGCCCCCACCACTGCGGAACACGCCGGGCCACGGCCCAAGGGGTGTGCCGGGTGGGGCAGCGGGCCTTCATCGCCAGCGAAATGTTGCACATGGGCGAGGAAGAACCGTTGCGTCCGGCCCATGCCATCTTTTTCAGCGGCTGCACGGCCACCTGCACCTTTTGCACCGCGGCCAAATTCGCCTTCCGGCCCACGTACGGGGTCACGGTCAGCCCGGCCCAACTGGCCGCCCGCATGGCCCAGCGCCAGGACGAGGGCGCCCGATCCATCTGCTTCATCGGCGGGGATCCGGCTCCCCACATCCCCTTCATTTTGGAGAGTTTGGCCGCCTTGGGGGCGCGCAAAACGGGTGCCGGCGGTGCTCAATTCCAATTTCTATTTGACCGATGCGGCCCTGGATCTGCTGGATGGGGCCATGGATCTCTATCTACCGGACTTCAAGTTTGGCCCGGCGACCGGTCCCCAAAGCTGTGGCGAGCGCATCGGCGGCATGCCCGACTATTGGGCCGTGGTCACCGGCTGCATGGACCAGGTCTACCGGGAAGGCAAAGCCCTGCTGGTGCGCCATCTGCTCATGCCCGGCCATTTTGAGTGCTGCACCGTCCCCGTGTTGCACTGGCTGGCCGAACGGCCCGACATCCGGGTCAGCCTGCTCACCCAATATCTGGCCCCCGCCCAGGCTCGGGGCGAACTGGCCGAAACACTCACACAGGCCGACATTGACCAGGCGATGGCCCTGGCCCAAAGGCTGAAACTCGACTTGGTTTCGTACTTGATACCACAATACTCGACACACGATACTCGATACCCAACAAACCCCAACTTCTTATGAAAAAAATCCTAATTCTGATGAGCGACACGGGCGGCGGCCATCGAGCCAGCGCCCAGGCCCTGCAAGCTGGCTTTGTCCAGCGATTCGGCGACCAAATCCAGGTAGACATCGTGGATATGTGGATCGATCATACCCCTTTTCCCCTGAACCAGATCCCAAAGAGCTATAGTTTTCTGGCCACGCGGACGCCTCGGGTTTGGAAATTCATCTGGCATCGAGGGGGGAACCCCCGGGCCGCCCATGCAGTTTTGGAAGTGGCCACACTCTATGCTCGCAAATCTGTGGAGCAACTCTTTCGGGAGCAGCAGCCCGATCTGGTGATCTCGGTTCATCCTCTCTTTCAAGATATCAGCTTGGCCGTTTTGGCCCACATGGGCTGGGACGTGCCCTTCGTCACCGTGATCACAGACCTGGCCTCCATCCACCCCACCTGGTTTCATCGCCAAGCAGACCTCTGCTTTGTCGCCAGCCCGGAGGCCTTTGAGCGGGGCGTGGCCTTGGGGATGCGCCCGGAACAACTGCGTCTCTTCGGATTGCCCATCCGCCCGGTCTTTGCCCAACCGCCCCGGCCCAAGGCCATCCTGCGCCAGGAGTTGGGCATGGACCCGCATCTGCCAGCGGTGCTGTTGGCCGGGGGCGGCGAAGGCATGGGCCCAGTGGGCGAGATTGCCCGATCCGTGGCGGCTGAGTTGGGCCGGGGCGGACGTCCCAAGGGGCAGATGGTGGTGGTGTGTGGCCGCAACCAGAAGTTGAAGGCCGAGCTAGATGCCCATCACTGGCCCGTCCCCATACGTATCAACGGCTTTGTGGACAACATGCCCGACTGGATGGGGGCCTGCGACTGCATTGTCACCAAGGCCGGGCCGGGCACCATCGCCGAAGCCCTGGTGCGGGGGCTGCCCATTCTGCTCAGCGGCTTCATCCCCGGCCAGGAGGAGGGAAATGTGCCCTATGTGGTGGACAACGGGGCTGGGGCCTTCAGCACCGACCCGGAGGCGATTGCCCGCATTGTGGTCCGCTGGTTTGGCCCCCAGCGGGATCAACTGGCTGTCATGGCCCAGCGGGCCAGGGAGATGGGCAATCCCCAGGCCACCCTGCACATTGTCGAAGAGGTGGCCCAGTTGTTGGGGGTAAAATAAGGGGATCATAAAGAGAGGTTGAGTCCCTGTCGTTCCTGGCGTATACTGTATGAGGAAGAACAGAAGTGAATTAGCCCAACAGTTCCCCAAATTCGTCCGAGAGGAGGCAGTTATGACTATTCAGATCGATCACCCTGAGATCAATAAATGGACCGCAGAATTAACCGCCTATACTGGTGAGTCTTTGACCCTAGCGATTGTCAACGCGGTACGTGAACGCCTGGAGCGGGAGAAAAAATACCGATCCATCTCTTTGGCAGAAGACTTTTTGCGTATTGGTAAGGAATGCGCCGCTCTACCCACATTCGACAACCGAACCCCTGATGAAATCATCGGATATACCCGCAATGGAGTGCCAAGCTGATGGTTATCGATACTTCGGCTATCATTGCCATTTTATCCGATGAAAATGATGCGGCGATTATGGCCCAGGCCATTCAGTCCGATCCGATCCGCTTGATATCCGGTGCATCCCTGCTGGAAACAGCCATCGTCATCGAATCCCGACATGGTCTGCCCGGCGCAAATAAGCTGGATGAATTTATGGAGATTGGTGGCTTTCGGATTGAACCGATCACCGTGGAACAAGTGACTTTAGCCCGTGTCGCTTATCGCCGCTTTGGCAAGGGGAGGCATCCGGCAGCCCTGAACTTTGGGGACTGCTTCTCATATGCTTTAGCCAAGGCAACCAATGAACCTCTGCTGTTCAAGGGCAACGATTTCAGCCAAACAGATCTCCAATTCGTCTTAAATTCTTGAACTATGGCCCAAGATCCGCACGCCGAAAACCAGATCGTGCCAACATCCGCCGCCGATGCCGCCAGCCCAGAATCGCCGGTCTATTTGAGCGCGCCGGTCTCCCCAGCCGTCCTACCCGACTCCCGCTGGGATCTGGCGACCAAGCGCACGGTGTTGGTGATCCTGCTGGTAATTGGCGCGGGGATCTTCTGGATCAGCCGCCCAGTCTTAAGCCTGTTGATCGTCGGCGGCATTGTGGCCTATTTGCTCAGCCCCATCGTCGATCTGTTCCAACGGCTGCGCATTCCCCGCAGTGTCAGTACCATCATTCTCTTTTTGCTCCTGTTGGTGGCATTGATCCTGACCCCCGTTCTGCTTTTGCCCGTGCTGTTGACCCAGCTCTCCTCCCTCACCTTCAACGTGCCCTACACCGCCAACCTTTTTGTGGGGTGGATGCAGCGCACAGTGGCCAATCTGCCCCCGGCTGTGGAGATTCTGGGCTTCAACTTCGACCTCACGGGTTTCTATCAGGGGTTCCAGACCAGCATCAACCAGGATCTGACCCAGCAGTGGTTGCCCACGCCCCAGGATATTCTCAGCTATATCAACCAGGCCATCGGCACGGCCACAAGCGTGCTCAGCACATCGGTCAACGTGGGGTTCAGCGTGGTGGGCGGTGTCTTTACCGTCCTTTTCTACTTCTTTGTGCTCTTCTTCATCAGCCTCTATTTGACCAAAGATGCACCCAAGATCCGGGCGTATATCGAGGGCCTCTTTCCTCGGGCCTATCAGTCGGAACTGGGCGATCTTTTTTCCCGCATCGGCAATATCTGGCAAGCCTTTTTTCGGGGGCAGATCATTTTGTCGTTGAGCGTGGGGGTGGCCACCTGGCTGGCATTGACCCTGGCCGGGATGCCCGGCGCGCTGATCCTGGCGATCCTGGCTGGATCCCTGGAGATCATCCCCAACCTGGGGCCGATCATCGCCATGATCCCGGCGGTGATCGTGGCCTTGATCCAGGGCAGCGATACCCTGGCCGTTGGCAATTTTACCTTTGCCCTGCTCACCGTGGGCATCTATTTCATCATCCAGCAGTTCGAGAACAACTTGCTCGTGCCCCGCATCATCGGCAACAGCGTCAACCTGCACCCGGTGGTGGTGATCTGCGGCGTGGTGATCGGGGCCAAGCGTGGCCGGGGTGATGGGAGCGTTTCTGGCCGCGCCGGTGATCGCCAGCCTGCGCATGTTGGGATCCTATGTCTACAACAAGTTGATCGACAATCCCGTGGCCCTGGAACCTCTGCCCGTGCGGGGGGATGAGACCTTCTATCGGCGGGTGGTGCATGGAGACGAAACCATGCGGGAGGGCGATCTCGTCTTTGCCGTGGCACCGGCCGAGGAGATCAGCTTACCCCTTGAGGAGGAAGAGCCAGTGGCGGCGGCGACAGAGGGAGCCGCGACATGGGCCGATGGGCACAACAACGGCACGGGCAAAGAGCCGACCTCTCCGCTCTCCCCGGTCGATCTGGCCCCAGCAAGAAGCAGAAGACCCAGGGATTGACCCTATCGCCCCCCCTGCCGAGAACCCGGAATTGGGTTCCGCGCTGGCATAAACTGAAGTCGATCCTTCCCCGTTTTTTGCAAAACAAAAAGTGAGCGCCGTCCCAAATCATCTGGGGCGGCGCTCACTTTTTTTGCGTCTTTTTGGGCTTGGCCCGATCTAACTTTCTTCCGACAGGGGCAGATTGGCGAAAATGTCCATCCCCAGATCCCCGGTCAGGGTTCCCGCCATGCGGCTGCGATAAAAGGCGGCGGACCCGATCATGGCGGCGTTGTCCGTGCAGAGGAAGAGGGGGGGGATTTGCAGGGGCAGCCCGGCGGCGTCACAGGCGGCTTGGGCGGTCTGGCGCAGGGCGGCGTTGGCGCTGACCCCGCCGCAGATGCAGAGGCGGTGGGCCGCGAAGGTGCGGGCAGCGTCCAAGGATTTGGCCACCAGCACATCCACCGCGGCGGCTTGGAAGGAGGCGGCCAGATCGGCGCGCACGTCCGGCGCGGTCAGGTCCACGCCTTCGGCTTCCAGCTTGCGGGTCAGGTTGAGCACGGCAGTTTTTAGACCGGAAAAGCTAAAGTTGAAGCGATGTTCCTGCTCCTCTTTGCCCACAAATTGGCCAAGGGGACGGGGCAGATCATAGCGGGCAGGGTCGCCGGTTTGGGCCGTCTTTTGGATGGCCGGGCCGCCGGGATAGCCCAGATCCAGCAGGCGGGCCACCTTGTCGAAGGCTTCGCCGGCGGCGTCGTCCAGGGTGCCGCCCAGCCGCCGATAGCGCCCGTGGCCGGTCATCAAGATCAGCTCCGTGTGGCCGCCGGAGACGATCAGCACGATCACAGGGAACTCATCTTCGGGGAAGGTGGGGCGATCCGGCAGTTGGAGCCAATTGCTGTAAATGTGGCCTTCGAGGTGGTTGATGGGGAGCAAGGGCACGCCGCTTGCCAAGCTCAACCCCTTGGCCGCGCTCACCCCCACCAGCAGACTGCCCGCCAGCCCTGGCCCGTGGGTGACGGCAATGGCGTCCAGATCCGAGATTTGGGCAATCCCGGCATCGGCCATCGCCTCTTGGATCACAGTTTGGATGGCCAGGACATGCTGCCGACTGGCGACTTCGGGGAAGACGCCGCCAAAGCGCCGATGCAGATCGATCTGGGTGGCGACTTTGTTGCTTAACAAAAACCGACCGTCGGCCACAATGGCGGCCGCGGTCTCGTCACAACTGGATTCGATGGCAAGGATTCGGGTCATTTTGTTTCTCAACCGCTGATCTTTTGCAACGGCAAGGTAAATCCGGGCAGGATTCGCCCGCCATCGATGGTGCCTTGGGCCAGGATGATTTTCACCGTACTGTTGCGGTCATAGATATAGGCCATCAGTGGATCGGGAAAGATCACCCACACTTGCTCAACCCCGGCATCCAGATATTTCTGCGCCTTCAAGGCCATATAGGCGGCGGTCTGGCGAGGGGAGGGGACTTCCACCGCCAGATCTGGGGCGACGGTCCCAAAGCCAACCGCGTCCTCAGCCGGGAGACGATCTATGCGGATAAAACTCACATCTGGGGCAAGCACAGTCTCTTTGCCCCGCTCATCTTCCAGCAGAAAGCCTGTTTCCGCCGCCAAGACTGCGCCCAACTGATGCGTCTGCACAAACGACTCAATGGCAAAAGCAATCCGCATGACAAACCGCCCGTGGCGGAAACCGGCAGGGGACATGATAAACAGTTTCCCTTCAATCAGTTCGTAATTTTCGCCTCGATCATCGGGCAAATTGAACAGGTCATCGGCGCTCAATGCGAGGCCGTTTGACAATTTCGCCTGCTGATCGGGCCACTCCGCAATCACTTGTTCCACGATTTCCTCATATTCAATAACAAGCCACAGTTCGCAGCCCGTAGTATATCATCCGTGCTTGGCCCGGTCAACGGCATCACGAAGGGTCTGTCGGATTTTCCCGGCTGGCCCAGATCATGACGGCCAGGGCAATCAGCCCCAACCCGGTCAGGGCCACCAATTTGTAGATCCGATCATCCAGCAACAGGGTGAGCGCCCCAAAGCTGGCGGCGAAGAGCCAATACCCGGCCACGATCACCCGGTCGCTGATGCCCCGATCCTGCAGGCGAAAGTGGAGGTGATCCCGCCCGCCCTGGCCGGGGGAGACGCCCCGCCGCCAGCGGTAGAAGATCAGCCAGGCCACGTCCACCACGGGCAGACCGATCACCATCATCACCGTGGCCAGGCGCGCCCCGCCGATGATGCCCAGGGCGGCCAGGGCAAAGCCCAAGAAGTAGCTGCCGCTGCTGCCCATGAAGATCCGGGAGGCAAAGTTGAAGGGCAAAAAGCCCACCGCCGCCCCCAACAAGGCCACGGGCAGGATCGCCACGCTCAACTGGGGCGGCTCCGCCCGCACGAGCATGTGGACCGCCAGCACGACGCACAGGATGGCCGTGATGCCCGTCACCAGCCCGCTCAGCCCGTCCAGCCAGTTGACCGTGTTCATCATGCCCATGAACCAGAAAATGGTCAGGGGGGCCACGATCCACCAGGGGAAGCCATCCTCGCCAAAGAAGAAGCCGGGGGCAAAGGGGTTGTTGACGTGCTTGAGGAAGATCAGCCCGGCCATGGCGATCAGGGCCGCGCCCACCTGCACCAGATATTGGGGGCCGCTGGACCACTGATAGCGGTCATCCAAAAAGCCGGCCACCGCGCAAAAGACGCCCCCGACCAGCAGGGCGATCAGACGCTGCATCTCTTTGGGATCGTTCGCGGGGAGGAAACCAGGCCGCCCAGTCCGGGGGCAAAATGCGGGGCAGGATCAGCGTCAACAGCACGGTCAGGGTAAACGCCGCCAAAGAGGGCCAGCCCGCCCGTGCGGGCCACTTCGCCCCGATGCCGCCGCCGTCCGCCGGGCCGATCCACCATGCCCAGGCGCAGCCCCAGGCGCATGGCCAAAGGCGTCAGGCCCGCGCTGATCAGCAGGGCGGTGAGGAAGGTGAGGAGGTAGATCATCATGGTGAGGAGTGAAAAGCTGAGGGGGTGAAGGGGTGAAAGGGTGAAGGGGTGAAAAAATCACCCGTTCACCCTTTCACCCCTTCACCCCCTCACAAATCACGGTCGCATATACGTCAACGTGCGCGGGAAGGCGATGGTCTCGCGGACGTGGTCCAGGCCGCAGATCCAGGCCACGGTGCGCTCGACGCCCAGGCCGAAGCCGCTGTGGACGGTGGAGCCGTACTTGCGCAGGTCCACGTACCAGTCGTAGGCTTCTTGGGGCAGGCCGTGTTTGTCGATGGCGGCGATCAGCTTTTCCGGGTCGCTCATGCGCTCGCTGCCGCCGGTGATCTCGCCGTAGCCCTCGGGGGCCAGCAGATCCACGCTGCGGCAGACTTCGCCCCGGCCCGGTTCCGGCTCCATGTAAAAAGCCTTGATCTGGGTGGGGTAGTGATGCACAAAGACCGGCTTGTCGAACTGGGCGGCGATATAGGTCTCGTGGGGGCTGCCGAAGTCGTCGCCCCATTCGATGGCGGGGACCGTGTCCTCGTAGCCGGGGACCAGTTCGCCCGCGGCCGCGGCCGTGTTGATCATGGCCACGGCTTCGTCGTAGTGGATGCGGGGGAAGGGGGGCATCACCTTTTGCAGATGGCTGAGATCCCGTTCCAGCACGGCCAATTCCGGGGCCCGCTCGGTCAGGCACTTGTTGCACGATGTGGCTGACAAACTGCTCCTCGATCTCCATCAACTGTTCCAGATTGCAGAAGGCGATCTCCGGCTCCACCATCCAAAACTCTTGCAGATGGCGGCGGGTCTTGCTCTTCTCCGCCCGGAAGGTGGGGCCGAAGCAGTAGACTTTGCCAAAGGCGAAGATGTTGGCCTCGTTGTAAAGCTGGCCGGTCTGGGCCAGATAGGCAGGCTCGCCGTGATAGTCGATCTCGAAAAGCGTGGTCGTCCCCTCCGCCGCGGACGGGGTGAGGATGGGCGTGTCCACATTGAGATAGCCGTTGCCGTCCAGCCATTCCCGGATGCCCTGGATGATGGTGGCCCGCACCCGCAAGGCGGCCCACTGCTTGCTGGATCGCAACCAGAGATGGCGGTTCTTCATCAGAAACTCGACCCCGTGCTCCTTGAGGCTGATGGGGTAGACGTCGGCCACCTGGGCCACGTCCAAGCTGGTGACATCGATCTCGAAGCCGCCGGGGACGCCGGGCGCCCGCTCGTCCGCCCGCACGGTGCCGGTGACGGTGAGGCTGCTCTCCTGGGTCAGCTCCTTGGCCGCCTCGAAATCTTCTTCGCTGACATTCTTCTTGAAGACCACCGCCTGGCAGATGCCGGACCCATCTCGCATCTGCAAAAACTGTAGCTTGCCCTTGCCGGTCTTGGCATAGAGCCAGCCCTGGACGGTGACTTCGCTGTCCACATGATCTTTGAGGGATTCAATTGCAACGACTGGCACGGTTGGTTTCTCCGGGTGTTGGTTGATTTGTTGATTTGTTGATTGGCTAGGCGTCCGGGGTTGAATCAGCGTTCGGGCCAGGTTCAACGGGCGGGTTGGCGTAGATTTCCGGGATCTCTTCTAGGGGAATCTCCTCTTCGGGTTCCGGGTTTTCGGCGAAGAAAGTACGGATGGCCTCTCTGGGATTCACCACGGGCGAGCCGCCCTCTTGACGATAGGGGGCGTCTTCGGGGTGCTCTTCGATGGGATATTGGGGATGATACAGCCCCACATATTGGCCCAAAAGTTGGCTAACCCCGGCTTCGCTGTGGTCAAACTGCTGGGAAAAGGAGTCCGGTCGATAGTCGCTGGCATCCCGATAGGCCGGGCGAATCAGATGCTCGTAAACGTAAACGGCTTCTGGCTCCACATAGCCCACGGTCTCCGGCACCACAATGCCGGTTTCCACCATGGGTTCGGCGGGTGGACGTCGGTTGCGCCGCTTGCGGCTGTTGGACCGCCGCTTGTTGGACGACGATGACGACGATGACGAACGCTCTTTGTTTTGACCCGAACTCTGCGCCTTCTTCCCACCGCCCTTGTTGCTGCGGTTCGAGCGCCGCCGCCGAGAGGATGAACTGCCGGATCCTTCGCTGGCCGACTTGGTCTCCCCTTGCCCGCCTTTGGCCTCCGGGGCACTGCCCGTGGACGCCGCCCCTTCTGTGGAGCCGCCCCCCTGGTCGCCCTTCTTCTTGCCCCGCTGTCGATAATAGCGACGCTGGGATCGATTGCCCCCGCCGTCACTCTTTTTGTCGTCCGATTTCTTCTGGGTTTCTTCGGTCATGAAAACCTTCTCCTGGGATAAGCATTCAAAATGCTATTTTTTCTCAACTAAAAACAGGGGTGTGGCCGACCCGCCCCCAGCGCTGACATTGAGCAGGCTGCTGGTCCCCAGTCGCACCCCGGCGTGGGCCACAGTTCGTCCTCGCCACACATAGGGGTCCACATCGGCCATGCGGCTCGACCAGCCGCAGTGCCCCGTCTTCGCAGATGGGGAAGATGGCCTGGGGCGTGGGCACCCGCTTTTGAACGATGCTGGGCCGGGACAAGGCGATCTCCACCTCGGCGGCCCAGCTCTCCGGGTCGGTCTCCCAGCCCAGGATGACGCCGGTGCCGCCGTACTCTTTGACCGGCTTGAGGACCAAGTCATCCTTGTGCTGCCGGATCCATGATACCAGATCCACCGCCTGACCCTCGAACCGGGTGGTGCGTTCCTCCACAAAGCGGGTCCACGGGATGTGGGCTTTGACGGCGGCCCGCTCGTCCTCGTCAAAAAGGTGGCCGTTTTCCTCATCGCTGATCAGGGCGAAGATGGCCTTGCTGTAGAGCATCTGGCAGTTGAAACTGTTGACCATGCACACGGCCTGATCCTGCACCGCCCGCACCAGGGGATGGGCCATGAGTTCGTCCGGGGTGGCAAAGGCCTTCACAAACTCGTTGACCACCACCCGCTTGTACACAATATCCACGGGAAAGTCGCCCTTGGCCCACAGCCGGCCCTTCTCGATAGGTCAGCTCGTCGGGATCGCAGATCACCACCCGGCTGCCCTGGGCCTCGAAAATCCGGGCGGAGAGGGTGAACTCGTGCCGGGTGCGCACGGCCCGCCAATCCACAATGGCGATGGTGGGGTTTGTCGACCGGGGCGACGCCCTTGGTGCGGCTCCAATCCGTGTAACAATCGATCAAGGTTTCGTAGACATGCTGGCGAATGGGCAGGCTGCCCAGGGTATATTCCTGGGCGAAGCGCTGCATCACCGGCAATTCCAGAAAGAGATCGGTCAGCACATCCCCAAAGGCCAGGCCGCCGGGGGTGTCGGCGTTGTATTCCAAAAAGTGCAGATCCCCCTGGCCCAACGCTTCGCCGGGGAGATAAAACGCATCCATGCGGGCCGAGGCGTCCGGCGCGCCGTAGAAATCGGGGATGCGCATGAGGGCCGCTTCGTTGGGCGAGAGGGCCAGGCTGCCGGTCATGTCCAACTCGCCGGCCCGCAGGGCGGCATAGACTTTGTGCAGTGCGCCCATCACCCGCTCGGTGGCCTGGGTGATGAAGGCGTATTCATCCGGGTGCAGAAAGAAGGGGCGCAGCACGCTACAGATGGGCCGCTCGCCAAAGACCAATAGATTTTCCTGCATCCGGCCCTTGAAGGCTTCCCAGAGGGCGGGCACATCTTCTTGGGCCAGAAGTTCGTGGTAGCGATCAACGGCTTGTTGCGTGGGGTGCATGGGTCTAGCCTTCGCCATAACCCTTGCCTCGGGGGAAGGGGGCGGCGTGGGCCTGTTGGATCACGTAGTCGGCCATGGCATCCAGCACCCAGTTGAAGTGCCATTCGCCCAGGCTGGCCACATCAAAGTCCGGCGCGGCATTGGTAAAGTCGATGGCATAGGGCACGCCGTCGGAGATGGCAAACTCCACGGTGTTCATGTCATAGCCCAGGCCACGGGAGAGGGCCAGGGCCTGATCGATCACCAACTGGCCCAATTCCGGCGAGAGCAGACCGGGATTTTGCGAATAGCGCTCGTGATGGGGCACGTTGGGATTCCAGGCAATGGGCATCACCTTCTCTTGGCCCACGCACAGACAGCGCAGATAGTGCTGCCACTCAATAAACTCCTGCACAATCATGGTCAATTGGCCGCTGCGGTTGTACGCCGTGATCAGCTCGTCCACATCATTGACGATGCTCACCGACTTCCAGCCGCCGCCGGATGCGGGCTTGAGCACCGCGGGCATGCCCACATAGTCGGCGATCCCCTGCCAGTCCACGGGGAACTTCAGGTTGGAGAGGCTTTCGGCCACGATGTCCAAAATATAGTCTTTGTTGGGCAAAACGACGGTCTTGGGCACGGCTACACCCAGTTGTTGCGCCATGTAATTCGCGTTGAACTTGTCCTCGGCGGCGCGGCGGAAGGGGTTGTTGATCACATGCACCCCTTGGCTGTGGGCGTGCTTGAGGTAATCCGCATAGTAGGGCACTTCGTGGCTGATGCGGTCCACGATCACCGAATACTCGCACACATCGTCCAAGGCCGTGCCGCCCAGCTTGACCCACTCCACCATCACCCCCGCGTCCCGCTCGGCCACCCGATGGATCAATCCTTGGGGGAAACTGCGCTCTTTTCCGACTAGAATTCCGACTTTTTTCATGGGTGTGCCTCTGGTGGTTGATGATGTTGATTGGTTGATAGTGTTGATTGGGCGATTGGGCGATTGGGAGATTTTCGGTGCTTTGAGATCTCAGGCTACCCTGCAGGGTTAGGCCACTTCCAGGCATTCCAGATGATGAGCAGCAGACAGAACACTTCAACGGCTGCGATGAAAATGTAATGGGGATAGGAGGCGCCGCCGCCGACGACAAACGCAATCGTGATGATGCCGACGATGATGTTGGCCCAGCGATTCACCCTGTACTTCAACACGCGGGAAAGGATGATCATGGCAATCGAAATCTCCATCATGATGGCGCCACCCAGCATCAGTTGGGGAATTGGGGTGCCTGTGCTGGCCGCAGTTTTTGCTACTTCATCCACTGCGCCGGGGATGTAGAGTGAAAGAATATCCGCCTTCAACATATTGATCATGACAACGATCCATAGGGTTGAAAGCAGAACTTTCGTATCCATTTTTTCTATAATCCTGCTGCTTATGTTAATTTTTCATCCCCTTATTGAACAAGTTTGATGGGTTTCATCGAGTTGGACCCGACGATTTACCCTCTGATACATCTGCCTGACCGGGTTCGACAGGGCAGACCGAGAACAATGACATGATCCCAAAGAACAAGATTTTCACCCGTTCATGGAACAGCAAAAGTGTGAACCGTAAGCCCCTGGCCGTTGATCAAAGTAAGCGCCGCGCCGGTCGTGAGGCGGGCGGCGGGTTGGCCCCAATAGAGATCCACGCTGGTGTCCACGCCGCCGGCGCTGTGCAGGCGTACGCTGCCGCCGGGGAAGAGGGGCACGTTGCCAAAAGTGTAGACCGGCGTCCCGCTGCCGGTGCCGCCGCTGATCTGCAACGTCCAGCCCTGCAAGTTGAAGGCGTTGTCGCTGTCATTGACGATCAGGATCTGCTCGGCGGCCAGATCTCCGCCGCCGCTGATCGATCCCACGATCACCCCTTCCGGGTTGGCAGCCGGGACTGCCGCCGGGGTCACACCGGGGAGGGCCGCACTGCTTTGCGCCGCTCCGCTGGCCGGGATGGTCAGCCGCTGGCCCACAAAGACAAAGTCCGGGTTGGTCAAATCGTTGGCCGCCATCAGCGCGTCCAACGTCACCCCAAAGCGAACGGAGATGCCCCCCAGGCTGTCCCCGGCTTCGACCACGTAGATCTGCCCGTCCGCCCCGCCGGATGCGCTGGGAGCGGCAGCGGGAGGCGTCGGGGTGGCCAAGGGCACAGGTGTGAAGGTGGGCACCAGCCCTGGGTTGGGGGTGGATGTGGCCAGAACCACGGCCACGGGCCCCGACGCGCCGGGTTGAGCATACAAGGCGGCCAACTCCTCGGCGTCCGGGCGGCGGGCATCCACCGCAAAGGCCACAGCCAGCGCGATGACAGTGCTGATCAGGGCATTGACAAGGATCAAAAAGAGCAGTTGGCGTCGGTTCATGGAAAAAAGGACCGGTGTTGGCATAAAACAGGGCGGCAGTCACATTGTTCACCAGATTGTAGCACAAAGATGGTCTCTTGTCAGGGTCAATCCAGGGGGTAATTCACACCTTTTATTGACGCACTGCGTTGCCTATGATAACATGCCCGGCAGATCAGGCTCCCCCGCCCCCCGTGTTCTGCTCCCGCCCCTGATCTCTCTGGTCAATTCGCCAGTGATTCGATCCCCAACCCGGATCTTGTGAGCCGTGTGCCCATGCCTCTGATTAAACGCTATCCCAACCGCAAACTGTATGACATGGAAGCCAAAAAGTATGTCACCCTGGACGAGATTGCCCTGATCGTGCGAGAGGGCCAGGATGTACAGGTGATGGACCATGAATCTGGCGATGACTTGACCAACCTGACCCTGAGCCAGATCATCTTTGAGCAGGAAAAGAAGAAGACTGGTTTTCTGCCCCGCTCCATCCTCACCAGCCTGATCCGCACGGGTGGCGACACCTTGGACTATCTGCGCCGCACCCTGCAATCCGGGGTGCAGACGGATCTGCTCACCTACTCCGAAGCCACTAATTCCGCAGAATTTGCCGGTGCCCCCGGCGATCAAAACCGAGATCTGACCACCCGTCTCCAAAAACTGGTGGCCAACGGTCGGTTGACCGAAGACGAGGCCGCAGAATTACGGACTGAATTCGACGGATCCCCCGCCCTGGGCACGGATGATGTGGGGCTGATGGCGCTTTTGGACGATCGGTTGGTTGGCGTGTTGCACCGGCTTAACATTCCTACCTACAATGAGCTTCAGGCCCTGCAAGAACAACTGAGCGAATTGACAGACAAGCTGGAAACGGTTTTAGAAGATCCGGAGCAACCTCCCACCCCCCAAAGATCCGGCAAAGCTGATAAAACCGGCAAATCAACCAAGAGATGATTCTGCGCATATGCCCATAGACAACAATGGTACCGGCCAGAGCAATCCCCATCGAATGCCCACGCCGGCTATCAAGCGCCCCCTCCACTATAAAACAGCTCTGGTCCTGGCCGGCGGCGGCATCGCCGGGGCGGTCTATGAGATCGGCGCCCTGCGGGCCATGAACGACATGCTCGTTGACCGCACGGTCAACGATTTTGATATTTTTGTTGGTACCAGCGCAGGCGCATTGGTCACCTCCATGCTGGCCAACGGCCTCACCACCCAAGAGATGATGCAGAGCCTCAACATTTCCCACCCGGAACTGCGGGCCATTCGGGTGGATGATATCTTCCAACGCAACCTCTCCGAAACCCTTTCCCGACTGCGCAAGCTACCCGGCACCCTGTTTCGGGCGGGCAACACCTATCTACACAACTTCAGGGAATTCACCCTGGCCGACATCCTGTGGGAACTGGCCGATGTGTTGCCCAACGGTCTCTATGATGGCTCGGCTTTGGAACGGTATGTGGAAGCGATTTTGGATCGACCGGACTGCGTCAACCGCTTTGACCAGTTGGAGAAGACGCTGTATATCGTGGCCACAGAGCTGGACACGGGAGAACGGGCGGTTTTTGGCAAGGGGGGCAAGGGCATTGTGCCCATCAGCAAAGCCGTGGCCGCCAGCAGTGCTATCCCCATCCTCTACAAGCCTATGTCCATCTTTGGCAAAGAATACATCGACGGCGTCTTCCGGGGCACGGCCAGCCTGGATCTGGCCATCGAAGCCGGGGCCAAACTGGTGGTCTGCATCAACCCCCTTGCCCCCATCGACGCCACCCAAATGGACCAGTTGGAGCATCTCAGCGAAAAGGGCGCCCAGGCGGTGATCAGCCAAGTGCTGCGCATTCTCTTTCACAGCGGGCTGAAGTATCACATCAAGAATTTGCGGGCTAAATATCCCGATGTGGATATCATCCTGATCGAGCCATCCACGGACGACTATGAGATGTTCTTCCAAGGGCTAATGAGCTATAGCGCCCGGTTGACCATTGCCGAACACGCTTTCAAGCGGGTCACATTGGGGCTGAACGAAAACTACCCCTATTTCAAGACCGTCCTGGCCCGACACGGCATTCAGCTTAGCCGTCACAAGGCCCTGGATGAAATGAAGATAATGGATCGCAGCAACCACAACCCGGCCGTTCTGCGCCACATCATGGAAGATAGCTCCACCGCAGATGCGCTGACCAACCTGCTCCCTCTCTCCGACGCCATGGCCGAATTGGAACGTAGCCTAACCCATCTTGATGGCGCCATTTCTACCTAATTTGCCCCCCTCCTCCCAAACTAAATTCCAAAAACACTCAAAGGATAAATCCACATGACCACTTTGCGTTGGGGCGTGCTTTCCACTGCCAACATTGGCCAGAAGGCCGTGATTCCGGCCATTCTCAAAAGCGACAACGGACGCTTGGTTGCCATCGCCAGCCGCAACCTTGACCGGGCGCAAGCCTTTGCCGCCCCCTTCGATCAGGCGCAGGGCGGCCCACCCATCCAAGTTTACGCCAGCTACGAAGCACTCCTGGCGGATCCCGAAGTCGATGCCATCTACAATCCCCTGCCCAACAGCCTGCACAAAGAATGGTCCATCCGGGCCATGCAGGCGGGCAAACATGTGCTGTGCGAGAAACCCTTGGGCAGCAATCTGGCCGAGGTGGACGAGATGATCGCTGTCTCCGAATCCACGGGCATGCTGCTTATGGAAGCCTTCATGTACCGCTTCCACCCCCGCACCCAAGACGCTCTGGCTATGCTCGTGCGCGGCGACATCGGCGGGCTCCAGACCATCCGCAGCGCCTTCACCTTCCCACTGAGCCAGAACAGCAACATTCGCCTGAATGCAGAGCTGGCCGGTGGCAGCTTGATGGATGTGGGCTGTTACTGCGTCAACATCATCCGCACGGCCTTGGCCAGCCTCGATGTCGGAGAGCCGGTGGCCGTCGCCGCTTTCGCCGACTTTGGCGAAGAGACGGGTGTGGAAGAGAGCATGAGCGCCATCCTGCGCTTCGAGTTTGCCGACGGGGTGGCCGGACCCATCACCGCCCACTTCGACAGCTCCCTGCGCACGGATGGCCGCCAATTCTACGAATTCGCCGGGTCCAGCGGCACCCTCCGCGTGGACGACGCCTTCAACGCCGGTCGTTTCGACAATCTGCGCTTACAGGTGATCAAGAGTGGCAAAGTCGTAACGGAAGAGCGCTACGACGGCAGCGACCAATATCAGCTCATGGTGCAAGCCTTCGCGGACGGCGTCCTCCACGGCACGCCCCTGGCCTATCCCATGCAAGAGAGCCGGGGCAACATGGCCGCGATCGACGCCCTCCTCCACAGCGCCCGCACAGGCCAGGTGGTGCCGGTTAAGTTGTGATCAAAAATAGAACACGGATCTGACGGATCGAACGGATCAAAACGGATTTCTTTTCGAAGATTGAGGAAAATCCGTTTTAATCCGTCAAATCCGTTCAATCCGCGTTCTATTTTGTGCGGTTGACGACGATCCATTGCTAATGATAGACTGACCCCATCTTGCACGAGTATCACGCCGAATCGTTGAAATGGGAATGGGAAAAGGGAGCGCACCATGAGTGAAGTTTATCGCATCTGCCCCAACTGTGGCGGAAACACGCCGATCAACGCCCAACATTGCCCGGCGTGCGGCCAGGATACCATCTCCGGCCAGATGCCCATTCAGCGCCAGAATTTGCCCGTGGCCGTGGGCAAGGCCATGCTCCCCGTGGCCGTCAGCGTGGCCGGTTTTGCCCTGCGCGCCGGATGGAAGCTGCTCCAGAGCCGCCTGGCCCAGGACGCGGCCAAGGCCGCCATTCAGACCGTCACCCAGCGTGCCCAGCCCCCGGCTCCCCGCCCCCAATCCACGCCCGTCGCCGCCGATCAATCGCCCAAACGCACCGTCCGCATCCGCTCATCCTGGGCTGTGGGCGATGGCCGAGGCAACTGGCAGCAAGGGCAAGAAGAGCATGTGATTGAGTTTGACGAGTAACGAGCAACACGCAATAAAAAAGGGACCGTCTCCGATGAGAGACGGTCCCTTTTTTATTGCGTGTTGCGTTTTGCGTTCGTTTAATTTCCCGGGCGAGCGACCAAAGTCACGTCCAAGGCGATCATCTTGCCGTCTCGCAGGACGGTGAGGACGACGGTGTCGCCGGGCTGGGTGTAGCGCTCCAGGTAGATGAGCAAGTCGTCAAAGCGGGTGACGGGGCTGTCGCCAATGGCAGTGATCAGATCACCCCCGGCCTGGGTGGGGCAGATGGAGAGCAGGGTGGTGTTGGAGGGGGTGTTGCCGCCCCGCAAACCGGCCCGGGCCGCCGGGGTACCAGGTTGCACACCGTTGACATAGGCTCCCCGTATGGCCAAAGGCAGATCCAGATCCGCGGCGCAGGCCGGGCTGAAGGTGCTGCCGCTGATGCCGATGTAGCTGTGCTCATAGCTGCCTTCGCCGATCAGGGCGGGCACGATCCGGTCTACCAAGGTGATGGGAATGGCAAAGCCAATGCCGCTATTGGAGCCGCTTTCGGAGCGAATCTGAGCGTTGACACCGATCACCTCGCCCTTTTCGTTGAAGAGGGGTCCGCCGGAGTTGCCGGGGTTGATGGCGGCGTCGGTCTGGATGGCCTCGGGAATGTTGAACTGGGAGAGGGAGCTGATGCTGCGGCCAATGGCGCTGATGATGCCACTGGTCAGGGTGCCGTTCAGCCCAAAGGGGTTGCCGATGGCGGCCACCCGCATGCCCACCTGCATCTCGTCCAGATCGCCCGAAATCACCGGCACCAGAGTTATAGCCCGCCGGATTGATCTTGATCACGGCCAGGTCGCTGTCCAGATCCTCGCCCACCACTTCGGCAATCGCCACGGTGCCGTCGCCGAAGGTGACCTGCACTTGGGTCGCCCCCTCCACCACATGGGCGTTGGTGACGATGTGTCCCTCCAGATCCCACACAAAGCCGGAGCCCTGGCCCTGGGGGAAAAGACTATCGGGGTCCGTGTTTTCGGGCAAAACCTCGTTGGGCAACTGGTCGCTGACCGATCCCAGCACCAACACGTTGACCACGGAGCCGTTCCACTGCTGATAGATGTTCACCAGTTGGGCGGTTTCGTAATCCACATCACCGCTGAGGGCAGAGAGGGGAACGGGAACCGGCGTCGGCGCAACCGGGGCCACAGGCACGGCCCGAGGCTCGACGGCCTGTTCCACAATCACAGGTTGCGATGTGGATGTTGTGCTGCTGCTGGCGGAGAAAATGAGGCTGCCCGCCACCAATACAATCACACATAGACCAAAGAAGAGTAAAATGCCGATACCACCGGCTACAATCCAAACCGTACGATTGCTGGATTCTTTTTGCATAAATCTGTCCTTCCGAAACGACTATAAAGTTATGGGGAGACGAACTGTCTCTATCATACAACATCGGCAAGCCAAGACGAGTAAGGCTCGTTCCTGGCTTGCCGAATAAATCCACTATTTTTCATAGATTTTGCATTTCAAGGCTGGACCCGCCACGTTCCGTCTTGGGGCGTATACATGGACGATTCGCCTCTGCGCGTCTGTTTGCTTGCCCGGCGCATGGCCAATGCCCACGAAGTCATGAAAAGCCCGGCCATGAGCAGGGCGCTGGCCACCATATAGGCCAACAGTTCCGGCCAGATCAGGATGGCCAGGGCGAAGAGGATCAGCCCCAGGCCCGGTGCCATCAACATCCACCACAGCCCGCCGCCCATCCGACTGCCGGGGCCGCCAAAGCGCATAAAAACTGAAGAACCATTGAACATTATCGTCTTCCTTTCCGGGAAAAAATTCCGGACCTTAGTCCCGCCGTCCCATCAAAAGATAGGCGTAATACATCAACGTCATCAGGGCTTGGATGGCGGCGGCCACATAGGTGAGGGCGGCGGCGTTCAGCACTTTGTTGACCCCATCCAACTCCTGGGGGGCCAAAATGCCCTCGGAGACCAGCAGAAGTTTGGCCCGCTTGCTGGCGTCAAACTCCACGGGCAGGGTGACCAGGGCAAAAAGCGCCGTGGCGGCAAAGAGGGCCAGACCGATCCAGGCGATGGTTTCGCCCATCTGCCCCAGGCTGCCAATGAGGAAAAAACCGGCCATGAAGATAATCGGTCCCAACCAACTGCCCAACTGCACCGTGGGCACCATGGCCGAACGCCATTTCAGAGGCGCATAGTGCTTCTGATCCTGCAACGCGTGGCCGGCTTCGTGGGCAGCAACGCCCACAGATGCCAAGCTGGGGCTGGCATAGACATCCTTGCTCAGGCGCAGCACCTTGCTGCGGGGATCGTAGTGATCGCTGAGAAAGCCGTTGACCTGCTCCACCTGCACTTCGTAGAGACCGTTGGCGTCCAAAATGCGCCGGGCCGCCTGGGCCCCGGTGATGCCCCGGGCGCTGGCAACCTTGGAATATTTCTTGAACGCGCTCTTCACCCGCATCTGCGCCCACAGCCCCAAAAGCAGGGCGGGCAAGCTGATGAGAATATAAAGTCCGTATCCGCCAAAACCTAGCATAGTTTTGCTCCTATTTTGAGTTTACCAGTGGCGGCCACCCATTGATCTGGCCGCGCTACCCTGTACGTTCTTACTTTAGCACAAGTTTCAATGCTAGTCATTAGCATTCTATTAGCAATGTGTTAGAGGGTTGTGGAGAATTGGGATCTATCTATGCCCAATTCGCCTCCGCACCAGCCCCAGGATCATGTGGGCCTCTGGGCTGCCCAGGAGCAGGGAGGCCCCGGCATAGACCACCCCGGCCAGGGCCATGCCGCCCCCAGCCGCCAGCCATCCACCCCGCAGCCAGGCCACATCCACCCCGCCGCCGTCGAGCCAGGCCAGCCACAGCCAGACCGCCCCGGCCATCACCCCGGCGGCACCCAGGCTGCGCACCACGGAGGGAACCAGTTGCGTCAGATCCAGCCCGCCCAGCTTGGGGCGCAGCAGCCAGATCAGGGCCAGCATCTCCACGGCGGTGGCCACGCTGTTGGCCAGGGCCAGCCCGCCATAGCTCAGCCACTGCACCCACCACAGACTGAGCACGATGTTGAGCAGCATGGCCGCCACGCCCACGATCACCGGGGTCATGGTGTCGTGGAGGGCAAAATAGGCCCGCACGATGATCTCGACCCCGGCGTGAAAGATCAGCCCCAGGGCATAGAATTGCAGGGCAAAGACCACGGCCTGGGTGCTCTGGGCGGTAAATTGGCCCCGTTCGTAGAGAATTCTGACCAAGGGGCTGCCCAGCACGATCAAGCCCGCGGCGGCCGGCAGGGTGATGAAGAAGATCATGCGCAAGATGGTGCCGAAGCCCCGGCGCAGATCCCCGTGTTCGCCCGCGGCCACCTGGGCGGCAAAGGTGGGGAAGGCGGCGATGCCCACGGCTTGGGCGAAGATGCCCAGGGGCAGCAACATCAGCCGCCAGGCGTAGGTGAGGGCGCTGAGGCTGCCCGCAGCCAATCCGCTGGCCAGGGCCGTGTTGACGATGAAATTGAGGTGCACAAAAAAGAGACCCAGCACCCTGTGGCCCCATGAGCCGGGCCACCTCCTGCACGCCCTCGTCTCGCCAGGTCAGGCTGGGGGTATAGCGGAAGCCAAAGCGGGGCAGGATGGGCAATTGGATCAACAGATGGCCCACGGACCCCACAATCGCCCCCACCACCAGCCCTTGCACGCCATAGCGGGGGGCCAGAAAGAGGGCCGCCAAAATGATGGCCAGGTTGCGGATCACCGGCGCGGCCGCGGGCAGCAAAAAGTGCTGCATGGCATTCAGCGCCCCCATGATCAGCCCGCTGGCCCCAAAGATCACCGTGCTCAACAACAGCCAGCGCATGAGATCCGCGGTCAACATCTGCTCGGCCAGGGGGAAGTCCGGGGCGATGATCCACTGCACGGTCTGCAGGGAGAAGGTGGCGGCCAGCCCGGCCAGCACAATCAAGAGCAGGGTGATCCAGTTCAACACCCGGCTGAAGAGCAGCCACGCCCCCACCTGGTCCTTGCGGGCCAGATACCCGGCAAAGGTGGGGATGAACGCGCTGCCCAAGGCCCCGCCCGCCACCAGTTCAAAGAGCAGATCCGGGATACGAAAGGCGGCCTGATAGGCGTCCAACTCCGCGCCCAGGTTGAACTCGGCGGCGATCACCATGTCCCGCACCAAGCCGGTGATCCGGCTCAACACAAAAAAGACCATGACCAAGGCCGCCGCGCTGGCGATGGAACGGGCGTCCAGTTTGCGGGTGGGGGGATCGGGGATTGGGGGGTGGGGGGTGGGTAGTGGCGATTGATTCATGTCGGGCATTATATCATCCGCACCCTAACGATAGAAGTTGACCGTCCGGTTTGCCAGGGCTTGTCAGAAGTCGCCGGGAAGCATGCAAAGAAGCTAGCGCAGGTTGAGTAGCCGCCGCCGAAATCTCCGCTGACCATTCACGTACTCGGCGGCGTATCGAAACCGTAGCGGGTCGACCCGCTACGGTTTCGATACGGCCTAGCCTCCATTCGTTTTGCACCATTAGGGTCGACCCGGCCTACTCAACCTGCGCTGACCTGCCGGGCACTGGTGACTTTTGAAAAGCCCGCCCGGTTTGCATCACCGGAACAGGTGTGCTAAAGTTTTGGGACTTATTGCGAAAGCATCCGCATCTTCCCGGAATGGGCCAGCGAATTTTGGGTACCCCAAGATATCGTGGCCCATTCCGGGAAGATCATGTCACCCACAGGAACACGATCCCATGTCCGGCATCTATTTGAACATGAACGCGTGGCAGGAAATTCAGGCCCGCATCTTTGAAGGCTTTATCGTCCAAAGCAACGTCAGCCCGGCCTGGCTGATCAACCCGGCCACCCGGCGCAAGCTCAAGCTGGACCGCCTCTACCCGGAAGCGGCCATCGCCGTGCGCAATGTGGGCCTCACCGCCAAGGGCCAGGGCCGCCAGAGCGATTGGGAGATGATGGAAGAACAGCAGCGGGACGTCACCCGCCAGGAGTTGTGCAAGATCAACGGGGTGCAGTTGATCCTGCTGGATCCTTTGGACGATCCCCTCAAACAGATGGACGGGCTGATCCGAGTGATGAGTCGGGCCAGCCGGGAGTTGGCCCAGAGCAGCCGCCCGGATAAAGAAAAGAAGAAATGGATGCCCGCCCTGGGGGCCGCCAGAGATCGGGCCACGGCTCTGCGCTCCCGCATCGCCAAGGACCCGGAGCAGGTCATGGCAGCCCTGGCCGAAGGCTGGCGGGACCGGGAGTCCGGGCTGGCCTCATCTCTGCAAGCCGCCAGCGAGGAAGCCGCCCAGCGCAGCCGCACCAAGGCCCGCAGCCGCAAGCTCCCCACCTTCAAGCCGGAACAGCGGGTGGAACACAGCCACTTCGGCCCAGGGGTGATCACCAAGATCGAGGGAGCCGGGGCCGAAGCCGAGATTTCGGTGCTCTTTGACGCCTCCCAAGAACGCACATTCCTCATGCGGCTGGTGGCGGACAAACTCAGCGCCGGCGCGTAACGTCCATAGAATGCGCAAAGCAAAAGGGGCCAAGCTGATTGCAAACAGCTTGGCCCCTTTTGCTTTGCGCTAAATTCACATCTACGCCCGCAGCGCCCGCAATTGCTCGAACAGGGCGATTTCCTTGGCATTGAGCTTGCCGGGAAGCTGCACATCCAGCACGGCGATCAGATCCCCACGATTTTCCGGGTTGCGCAGATGGGGCATGCCCAGCCCGCGCAGACGCATCTTCTTGCCGTTCTTTATGCCGGCGGGAATGGTGAGCACCACCGTGCTGTCCACGGTGGGCACCTCGGCCTCACCGCCCAGGAGAGCGATGTAGAGATCGATGGGCACGGACACGGTCAGATCGTCGCCGTCCCGCTGGAACTGGGCGTGGGGGAGGACGTCCACCTTCAGGAAGAGGTCGCTGCCCCCGGCTGCCCCGCTCATGCGGATCTTGGAGCCGGTCTTGACGCCCCGGGGAATGCTGACCTCGATGCGGCTGTTGTCTTCCCGAATCAGGGTGCGGGTGCCGCCGTAAAAGGCCTCTTCCAGGGTGATCTCGACCGGCACGTCCTGGCTGCGGGGACGGGCCTGGGCCGTGCGGGGCTGGGGACCAAATCCGCCTGCGCCGCCGCCCATGCTGCCGAAGAGGGCGTCGAAGAAGGACGAGTTGCCCGCTCCCGCCGCCCGCGCCGCCAAAGCCGCCACCGCCCCCAAACATCTGCTGGAACTCTTCCGGGCTGATGGTGCGTCCGCCGCCGCCAAAGCCGCTCCGGCCTCCCCGTCCGCCCATGTTGGTGAAGGGGTTATTGGGATTGACCCCGGCCTTCTCGTAGCGCTCCCACTGGGAGCCGAAGCGGTCATATTTGGCCCGCTTGTCCGCATCGGAGAGGACGGCGTAGGCCTCGTTGATCTCCTTGAAGCGGGCCTCGGCGTCTGGGGTTGTCCTTGTTCACGTCCGGGTGAAATTCCCGGGCCAACTGGCGATAGGCCTTTTTGATCTCTTTTTCATCAGCCCCTTTGGCCACGCCCAGGGTGCTGTAATAGTCTTTGTATTCCATGTCCCGCCCCTCTCACTCAGTCCTCATTACTCATTACTCTTGCAGACTTCCTATGGAAGACCCGCTCCGGTTTCGATACGACCGGAAACTGCCCCGGTCTACTCAACCTGCGCTAGACCCGGAAGAACCCGCGCTCACCATCACCCGGGCCGGGCGGAGGAGTCGCTCGCCCTCGGTGTAGCCGGTCTGGACCACATGGGCCACATGCTCGGCGGGCACATCCGGGCTGGGGATGTGGCCCAGGGCTTCGTGCAAGGTGGGATCAAAGGCCGCACCCGCCGCTGGGATCGGCTCAACGCCATAGCGCTTGAGGGCAGT
Organism: uncultured Chloroflexia bacterium; assembly: GCA_963704975.1. Classification (GTDB taxonomy): domain Bacteria; phylum Chloroflexota; class Anaerolineae; order Caldilineales; family Caldilineaceae; genus JAGNDO01. The sequence continues at coordinate 174,029 of CAVPIK010000002.1, forward strand.
CAAAAATGCCTGCCGTGTGGCCTGGATATTGCCCAAAAAGTCCACCGCCGCCGGGTCCGTCAGTGTTCCCCCGTGCTGAAGAGCCAGTTCCAGGTGATCCGCCAAGGGCAGCATGTCCAGCAGGATGCGTCCGCGCTGTTCGTCGGCCTGAGCGGCGTACCGCTGTTCCGTGCGCTTGCGCAGATTCTCCATCTCGGCCTGAAGGCGGATGAAGCGGTCTTTCCACGGCTCATCGTCGTTGCCATTGTTGGCCTTTTGGCAATCGCCCAGTTGTTGGCGCAGCTGGTCCAATTCGCTTTCCAAGCCCTGAATGCGCTCCTCGGCTTGGCGTCGCTCGGCCTCCAGCTTGGCATTTCGTTGGCTGGTTTGGGTATAGGATTCGACCACTCGCTGATAGTCGTCCAACGTGGGCGGTCGGCTGGCCACGGGTCCGGTTTGCCGCCCGCTCTGCCGCTCAGTCTGCCGACCACTGGTGATGGGTGAGCGCTGGGGACGCCCATATGCATCATAATAGTTCGCCATAAAAACCTTCTTTCCGCCGTTCTCTCTGCTCTATTTTACACAAATGGGCGGGGCCAACGCCCCGCCCATTTGAAAGTCTTGCTCAGATTGTGACTGCCGCCCCCCGACCCCCAATTCTGGGGGAGATGGTCAACTCTTCCCCCCAAAGTTGGGGGGCTAGGGGGGCGTGGTTCTGCTTAGACCTGGCGGAACTCGCCTTCCACCACATCTTCGTCCTCGGGGGCGGGGCCGCCTGCCTGGGGACCGGCCCCGTTGCCCGGCTGGCCCGCTTCTTCCCCGGCCTGCTGGGAATACATCTGCTGGGCCAAGGCGTGGCTGGCCTGCTCCAACTGCTCGGTCAGGCTCTTGATGCGGTCCACATCGCTACCCGTCAAGGCTTCCCGCAGATCGGTGATGGTCTTCTCGATGCGCTCCTTGTCCTCATCGCTGACCTTGTCTCCCAGGTCGGCCACGGTCTTCTCGGTTTGATAGATCAGGCTGTCGGCCCGGTTGCGGGTCTCCACCATCTCTCGGGCCTTCACAGTCCTCGGCCTCGTGGGCCTTGGCCTCGTTGACCAAGCGATCCACCTCATCCGAAGAGAGGTTGGTGCTGGCCGTGATCTTGACGCTCTGCTCCTTGCCCGTGGCCTTGTCCTTGGCCATGACGTGCAGAATGCCGTTGGCGTCGATGTCGAAGGTCACTTCGATCTGGGGCACGCCACGGGGGGCGGAGGGGATGCCGTCCAGGCGGAAGTTGCCCAGGGTCTTGTTGTTGGTGGCCATGGGCCGCTCGCCCTGGAGGATGTGGATGTCCACGGCGGTCTGGTTGTTCTCGGCGGTGCTGAAGACCTCGGTCTTCTTGATGGGAATGGTGGTGTTGCGCTGAATCAGCACAGTCATCACCCCGCCCAGGGTTTCCAGACCCAAGCTCAGGGGGGTCACATCCAGCAGCAGCAGGTCGGTGACTTCACCGCCCAGCACACCGGCCTGGAGTGCCGCACCCACGGCCACCACCTCGTCCGGGTTGACGCCCCGATGGGCTTCCTTGCCGGTGAGGGAGCGAACCAATTCCTGAATCATGGGCATACGGGTGGAACCACCCACCAGCACCACTTCGTCCAACTTGCCGGCGCTGATACCGGCGTCTTTCAGGGCATTCTGGAAGGGCGTCTTGCAGCGATCCACCAGATCCTGGGTCAACTGCTCGAACTTGCTGCGGGTCAGGCTCAGCTGCAAATGCTTGGGGCCTGTGGCGTCCGCGGTGATGAAGGGCAGGTTGATCTCGCTCTGGGGCGTGCTGGACAGCTCAATCTTGGCCTTCTCCGCCGCTTCCCGCAGACGCTGCAGGGCCTGACGGTCCTGGCTCAGGTCCACGCCCTGCTCCTTCTTGAACTCGTCGGTCAGCCACTTGACGATGCGCTCGTCCCAGTCGTCGCCACCCAGATGGGTGTCGCCGTTGGTGGACTTGACCTCGATCACGCCGTCGCCCACTTCCAGGACGGAGACATCAAAGGTGCCGCCGCCCAGGTCGAAGACCAGAATGGTCTCGTCGTGCTTCTTGTCCAGGCCATAGGCCAGGGCCGCCGCGGTGGGCTCGTTGATGATGCGCAGCACTTCCAGCCCGGCGATCTGGCCGGCGTCCTTGGTGGCCTGGCGCTGGCTGTCGTTGAAGTAGGCGGGCACGGTGATCACCGCCTGCTTCACATCCTCGCCCAGATAGGTCTCGGCGTCCCGCTTGAGCTTGCTCAAGATCATGGCGCTGATTTCCTGGGGGGTGTAGCTCTTGCTCTTGGCCGGAATCTCCACCCGGGCGTCGCCGTTGGGGCCAGCGTCGATGGCATAGGAGACCATCTTTTGGGTGCGCCCGGTCTCTTTGTCCTCGAAGCGACGACCCATCAGCCGCTTGACCGAATAGACCGTGTTCTCCGAATTGACCACGGCCTGACGCTTGGCGGTGATGCCCACCAGACGCTCGCCGTTCTTGGCAAAAGCCACCACAGACGGGGTGGTGCGGTTGCCCTCGGCGTTGGGGATCACGGTGGCGTTGCCGCCCTCCATGACTGCGACCACGCTGTTGGTGGTGCCCAGATCGATACCGATAATTTTAGCCATGATTGTTCTCCTCAGAATTCTCAAAGTATTTTGATTGCGTATTGATATGTGTCCCGCTATCTGTCCGACATTTCTCTCCGAACCGATATCGTTTTTTAACTTCACAATATTCATTATAGTCCACGAATGTTTGCACCACATGTGGTCTACATTAGCGAAGTGTTTGAATATGGTGAATCAATGCACAATGGACAATGCACAATGGACAATGATTGTGTGAAACAAAGTGGCCGATCCACATGGATCGGCCACTTTGTTTTTACCTCGTTGCTCATTGTCCATTGTGCATTGTCAATTGTGCATTCCCTAGATCCACCCCTGCTGCTGCAAGACGCTGGTCAGGCCGGGGATGGCGAAGCGTTTGCCCTGGTAGGCCTGGAAGCCGTAGTAGAAAGCGGCCACGATGGCCATCAACCCGGCGATGGGGACCAGGCAGAGGAGCAGCCCGCCGGCAATCCAGCCGATGATGGGGATGATGAAGAGCAGGCTGCCGCCGATGGACATCACCCCCAAGACCAGGATGATCAGGATAGACAGGGCCAAACTCTGCACCGCATGATAGCGCTGGAAGGGACGCTTTTTGGAACTTTCGCTAAACAGCACGATCAGCGGCATCACCACGGGCACAAAGAGCTGGGTGATGTAACAGAGCAAGGCGATCAGCTTGTCGTCGCTGTTGGCGTCCGGGTCCACGCTCTCGTCCCGCATGAACTCGCCCCGGCGGAAGGCATTGGCGGCGTCCGTGGCTTGGTCTTTGGCCGTCTCGGCCCAGCGCTCCGCGGGGGAAGCCTCGCCCACATTTTCCACGGGCACGCTCTCGCCCACATTGGGTTGGACGGGTTCAGGGCTGATATTTTCAGGGTTTACATTTTCAGGATTCATGGTGTCCTCCGGTAGTCAGGCTGTAATTGGTGGGTCAAACCTTCCCGGAAGGGGCCAGACGATCTTTGGTCAATCAAGATGTTGTGGCCCCTTCCGGGAAGGTGCGGTCGGTCATGCGCAACAGTACGTAAGGGATCAGGGAAAGTTGCGGGTGTGATAGAATACGAGGGATGAGTAATGAGTCACTTTTACTCATCCCTCGTCACTCATTGAAAGGACACCCGACCATGATCTCACCCACCCGCATCGTTTTTATGGGCACGCCGGACTTTGCCGTGCCCTCCCTGCGCGCCTTGCACACCCAGGCCGAGGCCCAGAATTGGCAGGTGGTGGGCGTGGTCACCCAGCCGGATCGGCCATCGGGCCGGGGCAAAAAGGTGACGGTCAGCCCGGTGAAGGCCTACGCCGTGGAGGCGGGTCTGCCCATCTTGCAACCCCGCAGCTATCGCCGTCAGCCCGAGGCCGTGGCGGAATTGGCCGAGTTGGCCCCGGATCTGATCGTGGTGGCGGCCTTTGGCCAGATCTTGCCCCCGTCGGTGCTGGACCTGCCCACCTTTGGCTGTGTGAATGTCCATGCCAGTCTGCTGCCCGCGTACCGGGGGGCGTCGCCCATCAACGCCGCCATTTTGAACGGGGATGCGGAGACCGGCAACACCATCATGCTCATGGACGTGGGCATGGACACCGGCCCCGCCCTGGCCCAAGCCGCCCTGCCCATCCGCCCGGACGACACGACCTTGAGCCTGGGGGAGCGGCTGGCCGAGGCCGGCGCGGATCTGCTGGTGCCCACCCTGGCCCACTGGCTGGCCGGGGCCGTGGTGCCCACGGATCAGGACGACCTGCCCGGCGAGCCGTCCGCCTGCCGCATGATCGACAAGGAGGCCGGGCGCATCGACTGGACCGCGCCCGCCGCCCACATCGAGCGCATGATCCGGGCCTACACCCCCTGGCCCAGCGCCTTCACCACCTGGCAGGGGCAGAATTTCAAGATCTGGCAGGCCGACGTCATCGACTCATCCTCCCCCGCCGGGGAACCGGGCCAGGTGATCATGACCGCCGACGGCCCCGCCGTCATCACCGGGGAGGGGCTGCTGCTTCTGCGCACGGTTCAGCCCGCGGGCAAGCGGGCCATGGACATCCGCAGCTTTCTCAACGGCGCGGCGGATTTTGTGGGGGGACCGGGATTGGGTGCGAGTAGCCCAATCTCTAATCCCCAATCCCCGCCCAAATTTGCCCGACACCCCAAACCATGCTATACTCCTGGACTGTCAAACAGGTTGTCGGGGCGTAGCGCAGCTCGGTAGCGCGCTTCAATGGGGTTGAAGAGGTCGGAGGTTCGAATCCTCTCGCCCCGACCAAAGTTGGCAAAACGCTCGGAGCTTTCGCTCCGAGCGTTTTTTTGTTTTGTGCTATACTTGATTGACTGTCGTTTCGCCCGCCCCGTTCCGCACTTGCCCATGCCCAGGAGACGCCGCCATGTCCTTTCCCTTCACCGCTACCCCATTGCAACCCGGACGCTACGAGCCGGAGGGGCTCTACCTCTCCAGCCCCTTCCCGGGCAGCCAGGTGCCCATCACCCAACTATTTGGCGAAAACCCGGATTTTTACCGCCAATTTGTCTACAGCGGGGTTCCCCTGCGTGGCCACAACGGCATCGATTTTGGCTCGCCACGGGCACGAATGTGCTGGCCACGGATCAAGGCGAGGTGATTTAGGTGGGCTTTGAAGCCGGGGGCTTCGGCCTCTATGTGAAACTTCAGCACCGCTGGGGCGAATCCCTCTGCGCACACATGGGGCAGCGCCACGTGGTCAGACCGGCCAGCGGGTGAGCCGAGGCCAGATGGTGGGCATTTCGGACAACAGCGGGGCCAGCATCGGGCCGCATCTGCATTTTGGCATCCGCATCTTCCCCTACGTGCGGGCTGACGGCTGGGGCGGCTTTGTGGACCCCATGCGCCTTCATGGACCCGGCGGACATTCTGCTTGCCCCGCTATGCCGAGGGCACCCGGGGCCCAGGCGACGAGACCCAACTCCCCCGCATGGCCATCGAACGACCGGGAATGCGTCGGCCTTGACAGACAAGGAGAAGGAGACAGGGAGAGCTGGAACCAGCTCCTTGTCTCCCGTCTCCTTGACTCCTTGTCTCACCGGCAGGCTACCCGCCAGGCGTCCAGATCCAGCCGCTTGTGCAGCCAGTCAAAGTTGAGGGCGTTGACCACGGGACAGAAGGTGGCGGCCTCGCCCTCGTATTCCACCCCGAAGACCGCTTTCCCCGCCTGCACAAAGGGCGACAACAGGTCACACTCCTCAAATTCCGCACATTGCTCGTTCAAGGCCCAATCAAAATCAGCCACCAGATCCGGGATCTGATCCAGATCGTTCTTCAGCCCGATGGAAAGACCCCGGTCATGGGCGGACTTGGCCAGCCAGCGGTTGTAGGCAAGCTGATCTGCGCCTGTGAGGGGGAAACCGCTCTCGTTGGCATATCCGTCCACATTGTCCGGCTCCACCCCGTCACAGCCCTTGGAGACGGCCAGGTCCAACCGTGCGGTCATCACCGGGGCCAGCAGATCGATCTGGCGGATGTCCAGCCAGCGCTCGTCCGGCCAGCCGTCCATGATGGAGCCCAAGACCGCTTCGGGGAAGAGCGTCCGCATCGTCCCGAAAGGCTTCCCAACTGCCTGCGCTGAAATAGCAGATCACCGTGCGCCCGGCATTTTTCAGGTCGGCGATGGTGGCGGTCGGCGTCTCCACCAGATCGATGTCGTACATTTGCACATCCACGCTGGTGTCAATCGTGCCGGAAAGCTGCCATTGCCAACTTGTGCCGGGGGACGGCTGCCACCAAGTCTGGTCCTCTTCCTCAACCGACCGTGTGACCGTCGGCATAAAAGCCACCGGTTCCAGATCGGGCGTGCTGGTAGGCTGTGCAGATGGAACCGATGTGCCCGATGCAACGTTGAAGCAAGCAGCCAGAACGAAAAGTGAGAATGCGATGCCAATTACCCAAACCAACGGGCGTTCCGATAAGGTGATCGTCTTTTTAGACGTTGCTTGGTTTGGGTTGGTTTGAGGTCTTTGTTTTTTGTTCATAGGATGCAGCCTCCTTTCATAGATCCACCTATTCAATAAATATAAGTTATTTGTAGTTGTCTTAGTAGGGACCGGGGATATGGGGAAAAGCTGAGGCTCCATGATCAGCCATCCACTGGCCTGTCTTAGGGTCTTGAGCCAGCCGGGTTTCTAGCATACCACAAGATAGGGCAAGTTTGGGCTCGACTTTCCTGCTATTTTGATGGGCAGATCCAATGGTCGGGAGGATGCTCTGGTTTAAGACGACCAAAATTGTCATGGAAGAGGCAGCAGTTATCACAAATTGAACTTGGGATAACTGTCGCGTGGATTTGGGAAAGACGGAAACGAAATAGTGGCGCAGAAAAAGGCAACGCCCTATATAGGGCGAGCACATTTGTTCCACGCGAGGGTCGGGATAAGTTGGGAAAACCGCCCCGGCGGGTATCCCCGGCAGAAGATCAGTTGTCCTCGCAATTGCACCAGGTTATCCCCGATCTTTGTCTGGGCAATCCCTGGACAATCCCTAGGTTGTCTACGCCTGGCAAGGCCTACCCACTGATGGAGGTTCAGGCACATGTGCCTGCGGTCTGCTTTTCTTGCTTTTTGTCCTATGTTACTATGGGTGTGGTTGTGACCGTGGCTGGCACGGTTTGGGGAGGGATTCATGTTTGAGGAGTTTTGGGCTATGCACATGCGGGTGATGACGTACAATGTTCACGGCTGGCTCACCCCTGGGGGGCAGCCGAATTTAGACGCAGTGCATCGGGTGATCGCGGACAGCGGCGCGGATATTGTGGGGCTGAACGAGGTCTTTCATCCCCGGATCGCAGAGGGCAGCGACGGCAAGCCGATCTTGCAAGCCTTGGCCCAGCAGCTTGGCTTTCACTATGTCTTTGGCCCCTGCATGGGGTGGCCAGCCACGGATACCCTGCCGGAGAGCAGCTATGGCAACGCCCTGCTCAGCCGCTGGCCCATCATCGCCAGCGCTGCCCACCACCTCACCCCCATCGACGGGTTGGAGCAGCGGGGGTTGTTGGAGGGGCGGATTCTCTTGCCCGATGGCCGCACCTTCACCCCTATGTCACCCATTTGGACTATACCAGCGAGGAGAACCGGCTGGTGCAACTGCGGGCCGTGCGCTCGTGGACCGTGCGGGATCGCAGCCGCGCCCATGTGGTGATGGGGGACTTCAACGCCATCCACCCGTGGGACTACGAGGGCCGGGAAGACGCCCTGGCCGCCCTGGCCGCCCAGCCCAAGGCCGCCCACATGGCCGCCGGGATCAACGGTTCGGCCAGATGGACGGCAAAGGTCCCCAGGTGATCGCCCAAATGGAAAAGGCCGGCTACGTGGACGCCTTCACCCGCTTCGGCACGCCCGGCCAGACTTCCTTTCTGCTCTCCGCCCGAACCCATGCGCATCGACTATATCTTTGCCAGCGCATCCCCTGGCTCCCCACCTCACGGACTGCCGCATCCTCTCCGAAATGGCCGACTACGACGCATCCGATCACGTGCCCGTCCTAGCCGAAATCGACTATTAACGCACACATTCTCAATTTTCAAATCTCAATTTTCAATTCTCTATGGATCTCTTCGACCACGCCCGCCAAGAACGCATCTCCACCAACGCCCCCCTGGCGGACCGTATGCGCCCGCGCACCCTGGACGAGTTCGTGGGCCAGGATCACATCGTCGGCCCAGGCCGCCTGTTGCGCCGGGCCATCCAGGCGGACCAACTGAGCAGCCTGATCTTCTATGGTCCGCCGGGCACGGGCAAGACCACCCTGGCCCGGGTGATCGCCAACAGCACCAAGGCCCACTTCATCGCCCTCAACGCCGTGCTTGGCCGGGGTCAAGGACATCCGGGAAGCCATCGCCTCCGCCCAGGAGCAGATGGCCCTCTACGGTCAGCGCACCATCCTCTTTATCGACGAGGTGCATCGCTTCAACAAATCCCAGCAGGACGCCCTGCTGCCCTGGGTGGAAAACGGCACGGTGATCTTTGTGGGGGCCACCACGGAAAACCCCTATTTCGAGGTCAACAAGGCCCTGGTCAGCCGCAGCCGCATCTTTCAGTTGCAATCTTTGGAAAGCCCCCACCTGCGCCAGATCGTGGCCCAAACCCTGGCCAACCGGGAGCGGGGCTATGGCAAACTGACCGTGGATCTGGCCGAGGACGCCGTGGATCATCTGATCGAAGTGGCCAACGGCGACGCCCGCGGCGTCCTCAACGCACTGGAACTGGCCGTGGAGACCACCCCCCCTGGCCCCGACGGCGTGATCCACATCAGCCTGTCCATCGCCGAGGAGTCAATTCAGCGTCGGGCCGTGCTCTACGACAAAGAAGGCGACTATCACTTCGACACCATCAGCGCCTTTATCAAAAGTCTGCGGGGCAGCGACCCGGACGCGGCCATGTATTGGATGGGCAAGATGATCTACGCCGGGGAAGATCCCCGCTTCATCTTCCGGCGCATGGTGATCTTTGCCAGCGAGGATGTGGGCTTGGCCGACCCCCAGGCCGTGGGCGTGGTCATGTCCTGCGCCGAGGCCTTTGACCGCATCGGCATGCCCGAAGGCCGCTTCCCCCTGGCCCAGGCCGGGCTCTATTTGGCCACCGCGCCCAAATCCAACAGCGCCTTTGCCCTCTTCGACGCCATCGAAACCGTGGGCAAGGAGCCGGAGGGCGAGGTCCCCAACCACCTGCGGGACGGCAACCGGGACAAGGAGGGCTTTGGCCACGGCGAGGGCTATCTCTATCCCCACGCCTATCGGGACCATTGGGTGGCCCAACAATATCTGCCCACGGCGTTGCAGGGCAAGGTCTTTTACCAGCCCACGGACCAGGGCTACGAAGCCTCCATCCGCACCCAGGTGGCCCGGCGGCGAGAGGCCCAACTGGCCGCCATGTTGGAGAGCGAAGACCGCAGCACCCCCGGCGAAATCCTCACCAACTCCCCCCAAGACCAGGCCCGGGAGCGCTGGCTGCAACGCACCATCTCCCAGGCCGGTCAACGCCTGGGCGACCTGCGGGATCGGGTGATGGCCGGGGCCAACCTCTCCCGGCACAGCAACGTGCTGGACCTCAACGCCGGCAGCGGGCTGCTGACCTGGGAGGCCCTGCGCCAGTCCCCGGAAGGCGGCGTCTTCGCCCTGGCCCACACCGCCCAGGATGCCGAGGCCCTGGCCCAGCAAGTCCAGCGCCTGGACGCCATCACCCAGCCCATCATTCTGGCCGGCACCCTGGCCGATCTGGCCGACCCGGCCCAGCTTTCATCCGAATTGGCGGGCGTGCGCTTCGACGCCTTGGTCGGGCGCAACGTCCTGGTGCAGCAGCCGGACAAGGGCGCGGTGATCCGGCTGTTGGCGGGCTTGCTGGCCCCCGGCGGCGTGATCAGCCTGGCCGAGCGGGTGCCGCAACAGACCCAACGGTTCTATAAGTTGGTGGATTGGGAAAAATTTGGGGCGGATCTGGTTGAGGAGGTTGAAGAAAATAGACAAGATCTCGCCGAACGAGTCCGAGGGGGCGAAGAGGCAATTTACGCGGATCAGGCGGATCCCATGGTCAACTGGAGTGAGGCAACCCTGCGAGGGCTATTTGAGGCCGAATTTTCGGAGGCCAAGATCGTGTTTGAGGGCGTGGACGAGCGGAGCGATGTCAACATCACCGCGGCCATGTTGCAGCGCTGGTTCACCCGCACGGACCCAGCCGCTGGACGCCCGCCCCAGCTACGCCGACCACCTGGCCCGCCGCCTCAGCGCCGACGAGATCGAGCAGGTGGCCCAATTCTACCGCCGCCACCTCCTCAACAAAACCGTCTCCTGGCGCAGCCGTCTGCTCTTTGTGCGGGTGCAAACTATCACGTAGGTGCGGTTTTTAACCGCACCCCCAATCTCCAATCCCCAATCCACTACTCCCCAATCCACTACTCCCCAATCGGCAGTTCAATATGAAAAACACTGCCCACCCCTGGACTCTCCGCCCAAATTCTACCGCCGTGAGCTTGGATGATGTGGTGAACGATGGCCAGCCCCAGGCCAGTCCCCCGCACTTTCTGGGCTGTGTCCTTCACCCGATAGAAGCGATTCCAGATCAGGTCCAACTGGTCTTCGGGAATGCCGACGCCTTGATCTGCGATGTCGATCCGAATTTGCTTCTCTTCAGCGCTCAACGTGACGGTGATCTGACCCTCGGCGTGGCTAAACTTGATCGCATTGGAGAAAAGATTGTCGATCACCTGGCCCAGTTGCTGGGCATCCGCCTGGATGGTGGGCAGCGGTGAGTTGGCCGTTAGCGTAAAGCTGTACCCCGGCCTGCCGAGCCGTGATCTGGGCTGCCCGGATACAGCCCTGCACCAGGGCATAGACATCCACTTCCTTCCGGATCAGGGGGGTGCTGTCCGCCTTCTGATAGTCCACCATCTCCTGAATCATGATATTCATGGATTCGGCCCGCTTGAGGATAATCTGAATCGCATCCAACTGTTCTGGCGTCAGATCCCCCAGCATATTATCGACCAACATGCCCGCGTAGCCTTGAATAAAGGTGAGGGGTGTGCGCAGTTCATGGGAGGCGTTGTGTACAAATTCCTCGCGAATCTGATTGATGCGTTGTAGATCCGCGTTGGCAGCGGTCAGATCTGCCGATTGTCGTTGACTTTGATGGAGAAGCCGCTGGTTTTGCAGGGCCGCCGCCGCCTGGTTGCACAACAGGGTGACCTGACTACGATCCTCCGGCGAGAAGGCATCGAATTGAAAACTCTTCAGGGTCACATGGCCCACGATGGATTTTTTATGGTGTTGGAGGGGAATCAAGAAAGTCGTGTAAACCTCCTGGCTGTCCGGTGTAGACCCTGGCTGCCAATCCGGGCGTCTGCGCAGATCCGGGATGTAGAGAGGCTCGATGGTCGTGTATAGTTCTTGAAGCAGGGGAAATTCGTCCACCGCAATCAGGGCATTTCTGGCGGCTTCCGGGTCCGTATAGCCTGCGGACGCCACAATCGTTCCCGTGCGTTGATTGTCCTCCATCAGGATCACCGACCCGCTGTCATAGTCCATCAGCGTGCCGATGCTCTCCAGCAGGGCCAGCCCCGCCTCGGCGGCTGACGTGGTCTCCAGGAGCAGATTCGAGAAGGTCAACTGGGTTTCGGCCAGAAAGCGCTGTCTGCGTTCCCCGCCCAGAAGGTGGGCCTTTGTCATTACCAAGGAGATCTGGTCGGCGATTTGGGCGCTGCTGTCAATTTCTGATTGGGTCAGGTGGCGTACCTGATCGAAGCCAATAAAGGCTGTGCCTCGGCGGTTGTTGCCAAAGGTCAGGGGCAAGCCAAGCATGGTGTGAATAGAAAATTGCTCGACGAGGATTTGATTGACTTTGTCAGAGACCCGCACATCTGGCACAAATATGGGCCGATTGGCGACCATGATGTGGGCGGCGAAGTTGGGCGTATGGGGGGGCAATTTCATGGCCAGAAAGCGCTTGCGCAAAGAGATTGTGGCTGCCAGGGGGATGGGTACTTGATTTTCCTCATCCCACAGCGCAATGAAACAACTAGCCGAATCAAACAGGGTGTTGAGGGTGTCCGCCAAGTATTGGAGCAGTTCGTCATAGTTGCGGATGCTGTTGGCGGCGTAGGTGATGGCGTTGAGCAAACGCAGTTGGTGGGCCTTCTGCTCTTCGGCCTTGAACAGCCGTTGGTTGTCCAAGGCCGCCGCTGCCTGGGATGCCACCTTGCCAAGGATACGGATATCCTCCTCGTCGAACTTCTGGTCGGTCTCGTAACCGATGCCGATGGCACCCAGCAACTGATCACGGGCGATTAAAGGGGAAATGGCTACGGCCTGCAAAGGCAGCTTCGAGGCTTTCAGGGCGGATGTTTGATAGTCGTTGGTATAAATGGTTGTGCGCCGACGAACCACCTCGCCCAAAACACCGGCGTCCATGGACATAGCCGTCCCAATATCACCGTATCGGGGATCGGCGATGGCCGCAGTGCGCAAGGTGTCTGTCTCTGGGTTGTAGAGATAGACTACCGCCAATTGCGCATCTGTTACCTGAAGGATCCACTGGAAGACGGCATCGACCAACTCGGTCTCGTTCATATGGGCAGAAATTTCCAAAGCGAGCGCTGCCAGCATGGGGATCTGGCGCGCTCGCTTTGAGTTATCTTCGCTAAGTGGGGAGAGCGCAGGTTCAGGCTTTCCCCGTTCTAGCCGTGGGGCTGAAGCAGGATTCATAGGATGCGTTGTCTTATTTTACGTACGTCCGGTCGGCGATGATTTGGCAGCAGGGACGCCGGACTTTGCGTCCGACTTTGCGTGGCAGTGTTTGTACTTTTTGCCGCTGCCACACCAGCATGGATCGTTGCGGCCTACTTCGATGGCACTTTTGCGCGCAGGCGAGGGGCGGCCTCCGCCGTTGCCCCCATCTCCGCTGCGATTGGTGCGGATGTTGCGGGCGATGGCCGTGGTGACCTGGGGTTCGATGCGTTTCTGCAACGAGAAGACCGCCTTAACAATGTCGCCGCGAATATCCCCCATCAATTCTTGGTACATGCGGAAGGACTCTTGCTTGTAGGCCACCAGGGGATCCACCTGGGCAAAGGCCCGCAGACCGATACCCTCGCGCAGATGATCCAGATCGGTCAGGTGACGCACCCAGCGATTGTCCACGGCCCACAGCATGATCTGCCGCTCGGCGTCCCGCAGATTCTCTTCGCCCAGCTCTTGCTCTTTTTGATTGTAGACGGTCCAGGCCATCTTGACCGCTTCGTCGGCAACCACCTGGATTTTTTCTTCCGCCCACTCGGTGATATCAAACTCTTCGGGCAGGGGGAAGATGCCTCCCAGGGCTTGACCCAATCCCGTCCAAGTCCCACTCGTCCTCGAACTCTGTGGCGGTGAACTGGGCGACCAACCCTTCCACCTCTTCTTCGATCATGGTGGTGATGGTGGTCTGCAAAGACGGCTCGTTGAGGATGCGCTGGCGCTCGGCGTAGATGGTCTCCCGCTGTTCGTTCACCACTTCGTCATATTGCAGCACATGCTTGCGGATGTCGAAGTTGTAGCCTTCCACCTTGGTCTGGGCGTTTTCGATGGCCTTGCTGATCAGCCCGGCCTCGATGGGCAGATCCTCCTCCACCCCCAGCCGCTCCATGATGCTGGCCATGCGTTCACCGGCAAAGCGGCGGATCAGATCATCTTCCAGGCTGATGTAGAAGCGGCTGCTGCCCGGATCGCCCAAACGCCCGGAACGGCCCCGGAGCTGGTTGTCGATGCGCCGGGCCTCGTGGCGTTCGGTGCCCAGCACATGCAGACCGCCCAAACTTTTCACCAATTCCCGGTCTCTGGCCACTTCGTGCCACTTCTCGGTCAACACCTCGGCCCAGCGCTCAGGGTAGGTCTGGGTGGGGTTTTTGCCATGCTTGAGCATGTCCAGGCTGTCGTTCCAGTCATGTTGGGCGATCTCGACCAGCTCGATCTGTTCTCGGCGCAGTTGTTCCCGGGCCAGCCCTTCCGGGTTGCCGCCCAGCAAAATGTCCACACCACGACCGGCCATGTTGGTGGCAATGGTCACCGCGCCGGGCCGCCCGGCCTGGGCGATGATGGTGGCCTCCCGCTCGTGGTTCTTGGCGTTGAGGATTTCGTGGGTCACGCCCCGCCGCTCCAGCAATTTGCTGATCAACTCGCTGGTCTCGATGGCCACCGTACCCACCAAGACCGGCTGCCCTTGCTTTGTTGGCCTCGGCGATCTCTTCGATCACGGCTTTGAACTTGGCCTTGGTGGTCTGGTAGACAATATCCGTATGATCTGCCCGGATCACCGGCTTGTAGGTGGGGACAGCCAGCACGGTCAGGTTGTAGATGCGCTGGAACTCTTCTTCTTCGGTCTTGGCCGTACCGGTCATGCCGGCCAGCTTGTCATACATGCGGAAGAAGTTCTGGAAGGTGATGGTGGCCAGGGTCATGGACTCCTTCTGCACCTTCACCCCTTCCTTGGCCTCGATGGCCTGGTGCAGCCCCTCGCTATAGCGGCGGCCCTCCATCAAGCGGCCCGTGAACTCGTCCACGATCACCACTTCGCCGTCCCGCACGATGTAGTCTTTGTCCCGCTGATAGAGGACCGCGGCCCGCAGGGCGTTGTCCAAATAGGGGATCATCTCGAAGTTTTCCGGGCTGTACAGGTTGTCCGTGTTCACGGCCCGTTCCACCCGCATGATGCCATCCTCGGTCAGGGTGGCCACCCGCTCCTTCTCGTTGATCACATAGTCCGCGTCGTTGCGCAGGGTGCGCACCAGGACGGCGAACTTCTGGTAATAGTCCGAGCTCTCCTTGGATTCGCCGGAGATGATCAGGGGCGTGCGGGCCTCGTCGACCAGGATGTTGTCCACCTCATCGATGATGGCGTAGTGCAGCTCCCGCTGGGTCATCTGCTCCTTGCGCTGCACCATGTTGTCCCGCAGATAGTCGAAGCCGAACTCGTTGTTGGTGCCGTAGAGGATGTCGGACTGATAGGCGTCTCGGCGGCTGATGGGGCGCAGGGCCTGATAGCGGTCATCCGCAGCCGGGAATTCGGGGTCGTAGAGATAGCTGCCCTTGTTGGGATCCCCGGCGCTGCTCTGGATCACCGCCGCGCTCAGGCCCAACAGTTGATAGATGGGGCCCATCAATTGCAGACCCACCTTGGAGAGATAGTCGTTGGGGGTGACCAGATGCACCCCCCGCCCGGTGAGGGCGTTGAGGTAGATGGGCAGGGTGGCCCCCAGGGTCTTGCCTTCACCGGTCTTCATTTCGGCGATGGTGCCGCTGTGCAGCACCATGCCACCCAACAGCTGCACGTCGTAGTGGCGCTGGCCGATGGTGCGCTTGGCGGCTTCCCGCACGGCGGCAAAGGCTTCGGGCAGGATCTCGCTGAGCAGCTCGTCCTCAAGCGTCCAGCAACTCTTTCTTGATCCGTGCCACCTCCACCCGGGCGAACTTCTGCTCATCCGTTCCGGCCACGGCCTGATATTCCCTCTCGGCCTCGGCCAACTCTTCCCGCAGATCCACGGTGGAGCCTTGGATGCGATCCTGGAAATGGCGGGTCATGGCCCGCAGTTCCGTGTCGCTCTTGGCCTCAAAGCTCTTTTCCAGCCCGTTGACCTCTTCCACAATGGGATAATACTTCTTCAGGGCCTTCTCATTTGGATCGCCGGCAACGGCGTAATATAGCTTGCGAAACATGCTGCTCCTCTATTCGTTAAAAATAGCCCCGACGCTCAGGCCTTTGTGGATGCGTAGGATCACTTCGCCCAGCAGATCGCCAATGGGCAGAACCGTGATCTTGTCACAATCCTTCTCAGGGGGCGAGATACAGGGTGTTGGTGACAACCAACTCGGTAAATTCGCTTTGACGAATGCGCTCCGCCGCC
The DNA here is from genome assembly GCA_963704975.1 of uncultured Chloroflexia bacterium. GTDB lineage: Bacteria > Chloroflexota > Anaerolineae > Caldilineales > Caldilineaceae > JAGNDO01. The sequence goes on from CAVPIK010000002.1 coordinate 190,009, forward strand.
GGGTCGCTGAAGACCGCATGGGTGGCGCAGCCATAAATGTCCAGCGCCCCGGCAGATCGCAAATACTCCGCGGCCTTGACGATGGTCCCGGCCGTGTCGATCTCATCGTCCACCAGGATGACATCCATGCCCGCCACCTGTCCGATGATGTTGAACATCTGGGTGCTTCGGCCATCGGTGAGGGCGCGGCGTTTTTCGATGATAGCCAGGGGCAGATCCAACGCTGCGGCAAAATTGCGACTGCGGCGCACGGATCCGATGTCCGGTGACACCACCACGGCGTTGCTCAACGCCTTTTTCTGGAAGTATTCTACCATTGTATGGTAGGCCGTCAACTCGTCGGTGGGGATTGTGAAAAAGCCCTGCACCTGCCCGGCGTGCAGATCCACCGTCAACAAGCGATCCGCCCCCGCCGTGGTGATCAGATCCGCCACCAGCCGGGCTGTGATGGGCACCCGGGGCTGATCCTTTTTGTCCGTGCGCCCATAGCCATAGTAGGGGATCACCGCGGTGATGCGGGCGGCACTGTCCCGGCGCAGGGTCTCGATCATGATCAGCAACTCCATCAGGTTGTCGTTGGCCGGCGCACCCGTGGACTGCACCACAAAGACATCCTTGCCCCGCACGCTCTCGTTCAATCGCACAAAGGTATTGCTGTTGGGAAACTGGAAGACATCCGCCTTGCCCACGGGGATCTCCAAATAGGCGCAGATCTCTTCGGCCAAGGGGCGGTTGGCTGTCCCCGCAAAGACTGCCAAGGGACCATAAAGCCCACTCCACTCCGCCGATGTCCGGGTGCTCGAATAGCGTTTTTTGATTTCCGATCTCATTGTGCCCTCCCGGCTCCGATTTTCCGGCTTTGCCCCATCATCATCATCCATAAAATCGGGCCAAGCGATTGGTCCGAGGGCAAAGCGTTTCCTGATTATACTCCGATCCGGGAAAGAGGGGTAAAAGCCGGACCCGCTACCGGGTTTAGGGTAAAAAACAATCCCCCAGGACAAAAGGTGCCCTGGGGGATTGTGTCATTCGTGTGGGGCCGCCCTGCGCGTTGCCGAAGGGCTAGACCGTGCGCACCTTGATCTGCTTGGGTCGCACAGATTCGGCCTTGGGCACAACCAAGGTCAGCACGCCATTTTCAAAGGTGGCGTCGATCTTGTCGCCATCCACGGGCACGTTGAAGGTCAGGGTGCGCTGGAAGGCGCCGACCGGGCGCTCTTGGATCAGATAGTCGGCCTCGGCCTGCACCGGGTTGAACTCGCCCCGGATGGTCAGTTCGTCCCCCTCAAAGGTGATCTCCACCTGGGCCGGGTCAATGCCGGGCAGGTTGGCACTGAGCACAAATTCGCTCTCCGTGGCGTAGGCATCCACGGGCAGATGCAGGGTGCGATTCTCTCGGCTGCCGCCATTGGCCGCATAGTCATAGCGGCGGCGCAGGTCTTCGTCCATCAGGCGGTTGACGGTGTTGGCCAGGCTGGCGAAATCACGGACTGGGCGATAGTTGATTCGGGTTGGCATAGGATAATCTCCTTTTGCTCAAATAGATACGGTGACAATTGACTCATCAAGCAGTCGGTTGACTGCGATGGCTCCATTGTAGCCGTGTAATGTTAGATGAGCGTATGCGGAGAATTAGTGATTTGTTTGCGATTCTAAGCGCTTACTGCGAGCTTAGGGGACTGGGCGTGGGATCAGCGGGCGCAACCGGCGTGGGCGCAACGGAACGCACCCCCCACTCATCGACCAACTTGGCCAAATCGGGGTGAGCGGCCAGATCGAGCTCGGCGAAGAGGGTCTCCGGGGTGACGATGGTCCAGCGGTTGTCCGCCAGATAGCTGTGCAGAAATTGGTCGAAGGCCCGTTCGCCCAGGCTGCGGCGCACGGCGGCAAAGAAGAGCGCCCCCTTGCCATAGACCACGGTTTCATATTGGGATCCGCTGTCGTAGGCCTCCACGGGCTTGCCCAGATCCGTGTCGCTCTCCCGCCCGATCAACAGGTTGACCGGCACTTGCCAGCGCTGATTTTGCAGACCATCCGCCGTGGACGGTCCCTGCATGGCCTCGTAATAGATGCGCACCGAATACTCGGACAGCCCTTCGTCCATCCACGGGTGGTTGACCGGATCGTTGTGGACCATCTGGTACCACCATTGGTGGGCCACCTCGTGGGCAATCAGAAACTCCAGTTCGCCCCGATAGTCCGTGTAGCTTTGCACCCCGATCAGGCTGACGCCGGGATATTCCATGCCCCGATATTCCAAGGGAGCCACGGCCACGGCCATTTCGGTGAAGGGATATTCGCCAAAGCGATCCCCATAGACCCGCATGGCCGCCACGGCATAGTTGAGCGCAGCCCGTCCCGCCGCGTTCTGCCCCGGCAGCCAATAGCTGGTGACTTTGGTCCCCGCCACCTCCGCCGAGGCCTGTTCAAATTGATTGCTGGTGTGGAATAAAAATTCCCGCACCGGCCCCGTCACCCATACCCGCTGGGTGGCCCCATTTTCCATCACCGTGCTGGTCACCATCACCCCGCTGGTCACAGGGATCTGGTCCGAGGGCAGGGTGCCCGTGACCACAAAGAGCGAGCTGACGTTGAAGGCCGCATCCCCCCGCACCGTGCCGTTTTCCTCCCACCATCCGCCCGTGCCGATGGCCGGTCCCTGTTCATAGACGGCCAGGGATGGATAGAAGAGGGGCAGGCTGTACATCTCCTGGCTGCGGCCAAAGAGGGCATAGACACCGGGGGAGTCGGGCCAGGTGGGGATGGTGAGGGACCAACTCATCTGCACGGTGATGGCTTGGCCGGCCAGCAGGGGCTTGGGCAGATCCACCCGCAGACCCGTGCCCAGGGGCACAAAGGTATAGGCCACGGGCTGGCCGTCCACCGCCATGCTGCCGATGCTGAAGTTGCCCCCATACTGTTTCAACATGGGATAGAGGCGGAAGATCAGATGGGGCCAGGGGTCCGGGCCGGGGTTGAGGATGTGGACCGACTGGCTGCCCCGCAGGAGGGGCTTTCCCTCTTCGCCCCCGGTCGGGGATCAGGCTGAAGGTGATATCGTAGCGGGGCATCTGCTGGGCCACCGGGTTGGTCGTCACCAGATCCGCCCGATAGCTCTCCTTGAGCGCAGGCATATAGGCCAAATAGGGGTCCACCGGCTCGCGGATAAAGGGCAACTTACAGCCGCCCAACAGCAACCCGGCCAAAACTAACCCAAGCCAGAACAGGGTCATATTTCGGCGAGAAGAAGAAATTTTTAGATTGAGAGAGGATTGTGGTGTGTGCATAGGCAGAAAGTATAGCATGGGGAATTGAAAATTGGAGAATTGAAAATGGAGAATGGGGGCAGCGCCAACGGATGGAACATTTGTGTTATACTATCCCCACTACCCACAATTCCAATTTTCAATTCTCCATTTTCAATTCTCAATTTTTCGCCATGCTAAACCGCGACCGAGTCATCAAATCTCTGGAAAGCAAAAAAGAGCGCTTCCGCCAATACGGCGAGGCGCAGATCAAGCAGCGCCGTCAACTGGAGGACCAGTTCGAGGCCCTGCGGGATCACAGCGCGGACCGCATTCTGGCGGCCCTGGCGGCCAGCGAGGTGGAATGGCCCGGTGCCTTCCCCACAACCGAGGTGGACGAGGCCGACCGCTTCCGCCTGGCCTTCCCCGAAAGCTGGACGCGACCATCGGGAGGCCCGCACCTGGGCCTTGGCCACCCTCTACAACCGCCCGGTGATCGCCGTGGATGGCAGCCAACTGCCCCCCACCAAGGATTTCTCCATCCCCGTGGGCGCGGTGCAGATCGGCTGGTTCATCAACGATCACACCGAAGGCCAGGGCGGCTATGTCAAGGATCTGGATTTTGAGGTGCTCTCCCCGGACGAGTTGGAGGACGACGGGGAGGACGGCAACGCCGGCATGGGCTTCCCCAACTGGCGCATCAACCAACTGCGCTTTGTGCGGGAGTGCGAAAAGCTGTGCAGCCTGATGGCCGAATACGACCAAGCGCCCCAAGAGCAGAAGCCCCTCTGCTTCTTCGACGGCTCCTTCATCATCAGCTTTGCCGGTCAACTGCGCCCGGAGCGGGCCAAGCCCTACGTCGAGGCCGTGCAAAAACTGCTCGCCTGCTCCGAAACCTATCAAGTCCCCCTGGTCGGCTTTGTGGACAGCACCTACAGCCGGGATGTGGTCAACATGCTGGGGGTCCTGGCCGGCAAACCCGTGGCCGCCCTCAGCGACGCCCGGCTCTTTGACAACGTCCTCACCAACTGGGGCGACCGCACGCCCCTCTTCCTGTGCGCCCGGGCCGACGCCCTCAGCCAGCCCCGGGGCGGCGCGGATCGCTCCGGCAGCGTGGCCTTTTACCGGGAAGTCGCCTTCACCTACGTGCGCCTGACCAGCGACCGCCCCCCCTCCCGGGTGGAGATGCCCCGCTGGATCATGGACGCCGGCCTGGCCGAATCGGTCCTGGACCGGGTGCGGGCCGAGTGCGTGGTGGGCAACGGCTACCCCTACGCCATCGAAACCGCCGACGCCGTGGCCGTCATCACCGCCCAGGACCGGGAACGCTTCTACGCCATCTTCCAACAATTCGCCCAACGGGAAGGCATGCCCCTCTCCATCGCCCGCAAGGCGGTGAGCAAGTTGCAGCGACGGTAAAGCGGAAGGGGTGGATTGGGTGATTGGGGATTTTGGATTAGCGACGCATTATACAAAACGGGGCCGGTGGACTTTACTCTCACCGGCCCCGTCTTCATTTATCCCCAATCCAAAATCACCCAATCACCCATCCACCCTTCACTCCTCCGCCAACTCCGTGGCGGCCCACAACGTGTCCGCGTCCGTGCTGGGCAGGGGAGGGAGTTCCTGCATGTTTTCCAGGCCGAAGTGTTGCATGAAGAAGTCCGTCACGCCGTAGAGGATGGGGCGGCCCACGGTTTCCAGGCGGCCCACGTCTTCGATCAGGCCCCGTTGGAGCAGGGTGCGCAGCACACCGCCGCAGTCCACGCCGCGCACGGCCTCCACCTGGGCCTTGGTCACCGGCTGGCGATAGGCCACAATGGCCAAGGCCTCCAACGCCGGCGCGCTGAGATGGCTGCTCAGATCCAAATTCAGAAAAGCCTCGATCACCCCGGCGGCCTGGGGTGACGGTGACCAGGGAATAGCGCCCGTTGCGCTCCTGCAAACGCAGCCCCCGCCCGGTCTGCTTGTACAACTCCTGCAGATCCGCCAGCCCGGCCAAAATCTCGGCCTCTGGTCGCCCCAACGCCTGGGCAAATTGGGTCGGGCGGTCGGCGCATCGCACACAAAAAGCAGCGCCTCCAACATCCCCGTCAACTCGGACGGCACGACCGGGTGCGTCTCGACTTCCGCCTCATCTTGAAACTCCACGGGGTCATCAATCGGGGTTTCTGGGGAAAAATCAAGCGGATCCGCTGGCGGCGTGCTGGGGGGCGTAGACAAAGTCTCGTCCTCCTCCGGCTCTGGCAGGGCAGTCAAAACCGGGTCAACGGGCGGGATGGAATCGACGGGATCGATGGAGTCAGACATAGGCGCGGATCTACTTTCAAACTGAGGCTTGGCTTGATCCCGGTCCGGATCTTTGGGCGACTCCGGGGCGGGCAGGAAGAAAAAAACAGCTCGGAACAGCCGTCTGAGCCATTGAATAAAGCGCTTCACAAATAGTGTCTCGTTTCAAAAAGCAAACCGCAGAGGGCGCAGAGGAGACCGAGAGAAAAGCCTTCTTTGCATCTTCGCGCTCTTTCGCGGCTTTGCGGTCGAACCAATTATGCGATCGCATCAGGCGACCCACTCCGGCTCGAAGGGGGCGTGGCGCATGCGCACATCCAGCTTGCCCAGCTTCAGCCCCATGTCCTGCTCCACGATGTCCCGAGTCACTTCCACCACCTCGTCGGTCTTCATGGCCACATCGATGTCCGGGGCGGTCTCGATCTCCAGGTTGATGTCCACGCTGTCCCCCCTGGCCTTGACCGTGGGGATCACCGTGATCACATCGGCCAACTGGTCCAAATGCCATTCCAGCCGCCGGGAGATGCTGGCCGGGTCCAACTCCGCCGACCCCTCGCTGGTGCGGATGCGCACCCCCTTGGGCCGATTCGGTCGAATCTCCAGCCACAAAAGCAGCCCCAAGCAGCAGCACCGAAACGATCCCAAACGCAATCTGGGCGATCAGAAAATTGGTGGAGGATTGGGCCTGTTGCGCCATCAACCACGCGGCCACCCCATTCAGCCCGGCCTGGATCTGCCCCACGGCTTGCAGCGAAAAGACAGCCAAATAGATGGCCAGAGATCAACAAAGCCAGCCATAGAATCAAAGCCGTAATGCGGTTGAAGACGTTCATGGGCGGGTCCTTTATGCGGCCAAGTATAATCACGATGACGACTTGATTTTATCACAAGTCAAGTGACTGATCTATATGGATTTGACCTGACGATCGCAGCCCCCGGCCAACGTCCCCGGCACTTCACGTTGTCAGCGCCGGGGCCGAGCGCATGTCGGCGGAGAATTGCTGGTCGCGAAAGACGGTCAGCCCTTCTTTGAGGCACAGCTGGAACCAGTCGCGGCAGGTGATCGCGGTTGCCGGTCCAGTTGTGGAAATATTCATGCGCGATGATCGCCTCGATCCGGTCGTAAGTCGTCGTCGGTGGCGGTTTCGGGGCGTGGCCAGAACGCAGTTGGAGTTGAAGATGTTCAGCCCCTTGTTCTCCATCGCGCCCATGTTGAAATCGTCGACCGCGACGATGTTGAAGATGTCCAGGTCATATTCGCGGCCATAAACCTCTTCGTCCCAGCGCATCGAGCGGTTCAGCGCCGTCCATCGCATAGGCGCATTTGTCCTCGTCGCCGGGGCGGACCCAGATGTTCAGGTCGACCGTCGCGGCCCGACATCGTGGTGAAATGATCGGAATGCGCCACCAGATCGCCCGCGACGAGCGCAAACAGATAGGCCGGTTTGGGCCAGGGATCGTGCCATTCGGCCCAGCCGGCGCCCTGCGCCCGCCGGGTTGCCGTTCGACAGGAGCACGGGCAGGTCGCTTTCGATCCGCACGTGAAGACGGGCCATCACATCGGGGCGGTCGGGGTAGAAGGTGATCTTGCGAAAGCCTTCGCGCCTCGCACTGGGTGCAATACATGCCGCCGGACATATAGAGCCCGTCGAGCGCGGTATTGGTTCGGCGGCGATCTCGCACCTCGGCTTCCAAGTGAAGGCGGCCGTCGGGCAGGTGTCGGCGGGTACGGTCAGGCCGTCGGCGTCAGCGTGTCGAGGGCGGTCAGCGGATTGCCGTCGATCGCACAGGGATCAGGCTCAGGTTTTCACCATCGAGCCGCAGGTTGCCGTTTTCCAGCCGCGGGTTGGCGCAAAAGGACAGCGAGCGTGCCCGGGTGCAGCCGGAAGGTCAGATCGACCGCCTCGACCAGATGCGAGGGTGGGCGGTAATCGGCGAGGTGAATCGGCTGAGGGGCGGCGTCTTTCATGGGCTCTCCTGTCGCGCGGGAGGCGGCGCACATGGGCCGAGGCAGACCTCGGGCCGAGGACGCAAGGGGGTGTCGGGCACCATCGGCTAATTCGATCGCGCTGGCGCATAGGTGGAAGGCTTTGGCGCCGGGCCGAAAGGTCGGGCGTCACCATCGCACCACGGCGGCGCCTGTCTGCCAGGCACGAAGCTAGCAGGAACGCCGCACAAGCCGGTATCGACCGTTGGGCTGACGTACTGGGCGTGATCTGGGTCATCGCCTGCAGGTCGCAGGCAGCGATGACACGGACGATTGGTCGCGCGACCGTGGACTGAACGAGCGGCGCGGCAGTGGCTTTGACAGCGCGCCCGCTACATCTAGTGCTCCATGGGAACGTTCTTGTTTGGTTCAAGCGCGATCTGCGGGTGGAGGACCACCCGGTCCTGGGTGCCGCGGCGCGCGGTGGGCGTGTTCTGCCGCTTGTATATCGCCGAGCCGGAGTATTGGGCGCAGCCCGATGCCTCGGCCCGGCAATGGGCGGTTCGTGCGCGGAAAGCCTGGCGGGTCTGCGGAATGATCTGGCGCGGCTCGGCGCGCCGCTGGTGGTGCGGGTGGGCGCGGCGGTCGAGGTGCTGGCGGGTCTTCTGCCGCAACGGGCATTGCACAGATTGTGAGCCACGAGGAGACCGGCAACGGCTGGAGCTATGCGCGCGACAGGGCTGTCGCGGCGTGGGCCCGGGCGGCCGGGATTGACGTGGACCGAACTGCCCCAGGGCGGCGTCGTGCGCCGCGTGCGGGGGCGTGACGGCTGGGCCGCGGCGCGCGACGCGTGGTCATGGACAGGGGAAGTTCTGCCGCCCGCGGGCCTGCGCGGTGTCGAGGGGTCGAGCCGGGCGTCATTCCCGATGCGCGGGCTCTGCGCCTGGCCGTCGATCCCTGCCCGCATCGCCAAAAGGGTGGGCGGACCGACGCAGAGGCGAGGCTGACTCTCGACAGTTTTCTGGAACACGCGGGGCAGGACTTATCGCCGCGCCATGTCCTCGCCGCTGAGGGGCCGAGCGGCCTGTTCGCGGCTTGTCGCCGTATCTCGCGTTGGGCACGCTGTCGGTGCGCGAGGTGGCACAGGCGCACGCCCGCACGGCAGGCGGCAGGGCACGCGGGCGGGATGGGCGGGCTCGCTGAAGAGTTTCAAGGCGCGGCTCGCCTGGCGCGACCATTTCATGCAGAAGCTGGAGGATGAACCGGCGATGGAGATGCGCTGCCTGCATTCCGGCCTACGAGGGCCTGCGCGCGCGACGGATGCCGCGCGGCTGGCGGCGTGGGCAGGCGGGCGAGACCGGCCTGCCTTTCGTCGATGCCTGCATGCGGTATTTGACGGCCACGGGGTGGCTCAATTTCCGCATGCGCGGCGATGCTGATGTCGGTTGCGACCTATCATCTCTGGCTGGACTGGCGCGCGACCGGGCGCATCTGGCGCGGCATGTTCACCGATTACGAGCCCGGCATCCACTGGTCGCAGATGCAGATGCAATCGGGGACGACCGGCATCAACACGCTGCGGATCTACAACCCGGTCAAGCAGGGGCGGACCAGGACCCGACGGGCGCTTTCACCCGCCGCTGGGTGCCGGAACTGGCCGGCGTGCCCGACGCGCATCTGCAGACGCCGTGGAAGTGGGAGGGGGCGCGGGCGTCTGTTGGGGCGGCGCTATCCCGAACCCGGTCGTCGATGTGGAGGCCGCGGCGCGCCGCGCGCGACGCGGTCTGGGCCGTGCGGCAAGGGCGCCGGGCTTTGCGGCGCGAGGCGGCGCGGTCGATGCGCAACGACACGCCAGCCGCAAGGACGGCCACGGGGCGTGTTGTCAACGACCGCGCGCCCCGGCGCCGAGCCGCCACGGCGCGCTGCGCCGACGGCGGCAGACTGGGCCTGGATCTCTGATGCCCGAAACGTGCGCAAGAAATCCGACCTGCCGCAAAAGATCTGCGCCACCTGCGGGCGACCGTTTACGTGGCGCAAGAAATGGGCAAAGGTGTGGGACGAGGTGCGCTACTGTTCGGACCGCTGCCGGGGGCGAGAAAGCCGGCAAAGGGCGCCGACCCCTGCGGCCTGACCTGTCGCATTGGAAACAAAACTGACCGCGTGTTGCCTATCGGAAACTTTCGCTCTACTAGACGCAACGGCATGCAACGGCACACGAATCCGAGGGGCAGCGCCATGACAGATGGTGAGCGGCAAGGAAACGGGTTGCAGGTGGACCGGAATTGGTCGAGTTTCGTCGAAGCCACAAGCGCTTGCCCGGAACAGGCGTTCAGCCAGATGCGTTCTGGGCCGGGCTTGCCGGGGCTGATCCACGAGCTTGGCCCCAAGAACCGTGCGCTTCTGGCAGAAACGCGAGGACATTCAGGCCCAGATCGATGCTTGGCATATCGCGCACGCGGCCAGCCGCATGACCCTGACAGCCTATCAGCGCGTTTCTTGAAGGACATCGGCTATCTGGTGCCCGAAGGCCGGATTTCAGATCGAGACCGCGCAATGTCGACCCCGAGATCGCAGCGATTGCCGGCCCGCAACTGGTGGTGCCGATCACCAATGCCCGCTTTGCGCTGAACGCGGCGAATGCGCGCTGGGGCAGCCTTTATGATGCGCTTTATGGCACCGATGCGATGGGCGAGCCTGCCACCCAAGGGCGGCTATGACCGGGGCCGGGGCGCGCGGGTTGTGGCCCGGGCGCGGGTGTTTCTGGATGAGGCGTTCCCGGTTGAGGGCACCAGCCATGCCGATGTGCGGCGTATCACGTGCAGGGACGGCGCAGCTTGCTGGTCGACGATCATGCCGCTGGTGGACCCGGCGAAATTCGCGGGCTATCGCGGCCATCCCGAAGGCGCCCGATGCAGTCGTGCTGCTGAACAACAACGGGCTGCATGTCGAACTGGTCTTTGACCGCACCCATCCGATCGGCAGCCGCGACCAGGCGGGCTGGCCGATGTGCGGCTGGAAAGCGCGTGTCCGCGATCATGGATTGCGAAGATTCGGTCGCCTGCGTCGATGCCGAGGACAAGGTGCTGGCCTATTCCAACTGGCTGGGCCTGATGAAGGGCGATCTGGCGGAGAGTTCGACAAGGGCGGCAAGACCATGACCCGCACGCTGAACGCGGATCGCACCTATACCGCGCCGGATGGCAGTGACGCGTGACGCGTCAAGGGCCGCGCGCTTATGCTGGTGCGCAATGTCGGCCATCTGATGACCAACCCCGCGATTCTGGACCGGGACGGCGATGAGGTCTTCGAAGGCCTGATGGATGCGATGATCACGGTGCTGATCGCGATGCATGACCTGAAAGAGACGGACGGCGCGCGCAATTCGGTGCATGGGTCGGTCTATGTGGTGAAGCCCAAGATGCACGGGCCCGAGGAAGTGGCCTTTGCCGACGAGATCTTTACCCGCGTCGAGGAGGTGCTGGGCCTGCCGCACAACACCGTCAAGCTGGGGATCATGGACGAGGAACGCCGCACCAGCGGTGAACCTCAAGGAATGTATCCGCGCCGCCAAGCATCGGGTGGCCTTCATCAACACCGGCTTTCTGGACCGGACCGGCGATGAGATCCACACCTCGATGGAAGCGGGCCCGTTCAGCCGCAAGGATTTCATCAAGCGCAAGGCCTGGATCGGCGGCCTATGAGAACCGGAATGTCGATATCGGGCTGGAATGCGGTTTGTCGCGGCCGCGCGCAGATCGGCAAGGGCATGTGGGCCATGCCCGACCTGATGGCCGCGATGCTGGAACAGAAGATCGACCACCCCAAGGCGGGCGCCAATTGCGCCTGGGTGCCGTCGCCCACGGCGGCCACCCTGCACGCGCTGCATTACCACAAGGTCGATGTGTTCGCGGTGCAGGACAAGCTGCGCAAGGGCGGGCGGCGGGCCTATGTCGACACGATTCTTGATATCCCGCTGGCCAGCGTACCGAACTGGACCGAAGGCGCAGATCACCGCGCGAGGTCGAAAACAACGCCCAGGGCATTCTGGGCTATGTGGTGCGCTGGATCGATCAGGGCGTGGGCTGTTCCAAGGTGCCGGACATCCACGATGTCGGCCTGATGGAAGACCGCGCGACCTGCCGGATTTCCGCCCAGCACTGGCCAACTGGCTGCATCACGGCGTGGTGACGCGAGGACAGGTGATGGACGGCGATGCAGCAAGATGGCCGCGGTGGTGGACCGTCAGAACGCCGGCGATCCGGCCTATACGCCGATGGCGCCGGGGTTTGACGGCGATCGCCTTTCAGGCGGCCTGCGATCTGGTGTTCAAGGGCCGCGAGCAGCCGTCGGGCTATACCGAACCGGTGCTGCATGCGCCGCCGGCTGGAGTTGAAGGCCGCGCAGCGCCTGAGGGAACGACCGGGGGCTCTGCCCCGCAGATCGGGCTCTGCCGACGGGCGGACCCCGCGGGATATTTCCGAAACAGAGAAGGGTCGGACGCGTCGATGGCGCGCCGATCAGAGAGAGGTGGACAGGATGATCACACTGGATGCGGCGCGCACCATGATTTCGGTCGCCCGGGCCAAGGGGCGCGAGATGGGGCTGAAGCCCCTTTCGGTCTGCGTGCTGGATGCGGGCGGTCATCTGCTGGCTTTCGAGCGCGAGGATGGCGCCAGCCCTGGACGCTTCGAGATCGCGCGCGGCAAGGCCTATGGCGCGGTGATGCTTGGTATGCCGGGCAGCGCGCAGATGGCACGCGCCGATCCAGGAGCTGTTCCCGTTCAAGCACGTGATCCCGACCCACCAGGGCCGTGCCGCCGAGAAGATCCTGTTCTCGGTCATCGGCGGTCCGGGCAAGTCCATCCCCAACAACACCCACTTCGACACGACCCGTGCCAACGTCGAGGCCACAGGCGCCGAGGCGATAGACCTTGTCATCCCCGAGGGCCGCGACCCATCGGCGATCCACCCGTTCAAGGGCAACATGGACATCGCTGCGCTCGACGCGTTCCTGACCGCACGGCGCACCGACGTGCCCGTGGTCTTCGTGACGATCACCAACAACTCGGGTGGCGGTCAGCCCGTGTCCCTCGCAAATCTGCACGCCGTCCGCGCGGCCTGCGATCGTCACGGCGTGCCGCTCTTCCTCGATGGTTGCCGGTTCGCCGAGAACGCCTGGTTCATCAAGCTCCGCGAGCCCGGGCAGGGTGAGCGGTCGATCGCGGACATCGTGCGGGAGATCGCCTCGCTCGCCGACGGCATGACGATGAGCGCGAAGAAGGACGGGCTCGCCAACATCGGCGGCTGGCTGGCCATGAACGACGATGCGCTCGCCGAGCAGTGCCGGAACCTCCTCATCCTGACCGAGGGCTTCGTCACCTACGGCGGCCTCGCCGGGCGCGACCTCGAGGCGATCGCCCAGGGACTCCGCGAGGTCGTGGACGAGGACTACCTCCGCTATCGGATCCAGTCCACGGCCTACTTCGGTGAGGCCCTCGCCGCGGCCGGAGTTCCGCTGGTCCAGCCGTTCGGCGGCCACGCCATCTATCTCGATGCCCGGGCCCTGCTGCCGCACATCCCGCCGCTCGACTACCCCGGCCAGGCGCTGGCGGTGGCGCTCTACCGCGAAGGCGGCATCCGCGGCTGCGAGATCGGGACGGTCATGTTCGGACAGCATCCGGACGGCACCGAGGCGCCGGCCGCGATGGACCTGGTCCGTCTCGCCATTCCGCGACGGACCTATACCCAGAGCCACATCGACTACGCGATCGAGGTCGTCCAGTACGTGGCCGAGCGAGCCTCAGCCCTGCGCGGCTTCCGGATCGCGCACCAGCCTGCAGCGCTCCGGCACTTCACGGCCCGATTCGAACCGCTGTCGTAGACCGACGCCGAGCGATGAGGCCACTCGTCACCGGCCTGATCCTTACAGCGGTGCTGGCGGCCTGCGGGCCGCAGCCGGGCACGTTGTTCAGCACCACGTTGTTGAACCTGAATGGCGAATTCCCGTTGCCGGTCGAGCTCCGGGATACGACAGACCTCGTCGTCGCGATCGGAGCCGGACATATCGATTCGATCGGCTTCCGCGACGCGGGCGTCTTCGCAGATCCGACCGATCCGACGGCGTTCATCCTGACGTGGCTCGGCGGCATGTGCGACAACGACGCGACGGTGAATTTCACGCAGACGGAGTCCGGCTACGACCTGCGGCTGGAGGTGCACGAGAAGTTCGGCGGCGGCTGTCCGGCTGCGGGAATCTTCCGCGGCCTCCAGATCGAGGCGTCCGAGCCCATCCCTGTGGGCACCGTCACGATCAGCGGCAGCAGGACGATCCAGCTGATCCTCGACGAGGACTGCGGGCCACTCACCGCCGCGGAGACGGACGATGCGAAGGTCGCCTGCTACGCGCTCATCGGAGCGACGATCGGCGAGAGACCGGACGAGTTCGCCCGGGGTCACGAGGTCTTGCCTGACGGCGGCACCTGTCCCGGAGCCGAATGCTCGACGGCCGCTGGCATCGCGGCGCAACCATGGCGGGTGGTGGCGACGGACCGCACGCACCGGCAGCACGCCTGGCGCTGCACATATCGCGACGAAAAGGCATCGTGCACGGTGATCACGGAGCCATCGCCACCGTGATCCTTGCCCTCAGGCGGGCGCGGCCAACAGCTGGCGAATGGCCTGCTCGGAGCCGTCGTAGTCGCCCTCGCCGTAGTGGACGTGGCGAATTTGGCCGGACTTGTCGATGAAGAAGAAGGCCGGCCAGTAGCGGTTGCGGTAGGCGTGCCAGGTGTCGAAGGTCGGATCGAACGCCACCGGGTCGGATCTTCGGCCTTGACGACGGCCTCGCGGACGTTCGCGATCTCCCGTTCGTAGGGCAGCTCGGGCGTGTGCACGCCTATGACCACAAGGCCGGCGTCGGCGTAGCGGGCCTCCCACGCCTTGACGTACGGCGCGACGTGGATGCAGTTGATGCAGCCGAACGTCCAGAACTCGACGAGGACGACCTTGCCGCGCAGCGACGCCATCGTCAGCGGGTTCGAGTTGATCCAGGCCGTGATCCCGGTGAACTCCGGAGCCTGGCCGAGGTTTTCGAGAGCGACGCTGCCCGGCAGCGAACCCGCGACCGGGGTCGGCAGGTTGCTGGAGCCGCTGGTGCCGCCGACCATCGGCCCCTCGCCAGCCGGGTGCTTGGTCGGATCCGTTCGAAGCATGTCGAGGTCCGCCTGATGGCCGGTTCCTGTTCGATGGCGATCAGTGCGCCGGCCCAGCCGGCGGGTAGCGCGCCGCGACGGCGCTCTGGATGTTGCGATCCAGCCCGGTCCCGATGAGCAGGGCCGTGACGAGCATCGCCACGCCGAACCCACGTCGGAGTCGGTGGCTGAGCCGGCCGGTCAGGCTGCGCATCGCGTCGCTGGCTCGACGACCCCAGCCCGCAATCAGGGCGATCGGGACCGCTGCCCCGGCGACATAGGCCGTGGCGATCGCCAATGTCTCGAGGCTGGGCCCGTGGACCGCGGCGGCCGCGATGACCCCGGCCATGATCGGCCCGACGCACGGGGCCCAGAGCAGGCCGATGGCCGCCCCGAGGACCACGCCGCCGCCGAAGCCCGACGTTCGCTGGTCACCCGCAAGCCGGGCGCCGACGCCCGCGAGCGGACCGAGACGACGTTCCATGAGGGCTTCGACCGCCGGCACGGCGAGGCTCAGCCCGGCAACGACAAGCACGACGACGCACGAGCCCGCAGCCCGTCGGTCGTGAGCCCGAGCGATGCCAGCGTGGCGGCCAGGAGCACGGTGGCGCTGACGAACGTCACGCCGAATCCGACGGATGAGCCCAGTCACGCGACGCTTGCCGCCACTCGACCCGGCGCCGAGCGCGAGCGGGATGACCGGCAACGCGCAGGGCGCCAGGATCGTCAGCACGCCGGCGATGAAGGCGAAGACCAGGACGAGCAGCACGGCGCGAGCATCGTCCGCGCGCGTGACGCCGCGATGACGCGATGACGTGACGCCGCGATGACGCGGGCACGCGATCACGCGATCACGCGATCACGCCGAGAATGGCCTCGTGCCTCGCCGGACGATCGACCTGACCCTGCCCCTTGACCTGGTCTCCGTGGCCGGGCTGCATTTCCGGGGTCGAGGAGACCCGACCGGGCGGGTTGCAACTCGCTCGCTCGTCCGTGCGACGAGGACCCTCGATGGCCCCGCGACGCTCCTGGCGGAACTGCAGGGCACTCGCCTGGAGGCTGAAGCGTGGGGCCCCGGCGCGGACCGCGCGCTCGAGGCACTCCCCGCGCTGCTCGGCCTGGAAGACGATCTGACCGGCTTCGATCCTTCGCTCCACCGAGTCGTGGCCGCCGAGGCGCACCGGCGACCGCACCTGCGGATCGGCTGGACCGGCGCAATCTTCGAATCACTCCTCCCCGCGATCCTCGAGCAGAAGGTGACCGGCGGCGAGGCGGTGACTGCGCTCCGCGGGCTCATCGCGGGCCATGGCGAGCCGGCACCCGGCCCGATCGCGGCGACCCATCGACTACGGCTGCAGCCCGCGCCCGAGGTTCTGGTCGCACTCCCGTACTACGCATTTCACCCGCTCGGCGTGGAGCAGCGCCGGGCCGACGTCATCCGGCGGGCCGCCCGGGAATACGCCCGTCTCGAGCGTCTCGCCGACCTGCCGGGAGCGCGCGACGACGTCGGCCGAGCGGCCGCGGCGGAGCTCCAGACCATCCCCGGGATCGGCATCTGGACCGCGGCCGAGGTGACCCTTCGAGCACTCGGCGATCCCGACGCGGTCAGCGTCAACGACTTCCACCTCAAAAATCTGGTCTCGTTCGCGCTCGCGGGCGAGCCAGGCGCCCGGCGCCGGACGAGCGGATGCTCGAGCTCCTCGAACCATGGCGCGGCCACCGGGCCCGGGTCGTCCGACTCCTCGAGTTGAGCGGAATCGCCGCGCCGCGCTACGGTCCGCTCGCTACGCCGCACCCGACCGGCGGACGATGTGAGGGAACCGAATTGGCGGTTTGTCGTCTAACGCACATGAGACTTGCTCGCCCAGGAAACCGGACGCTGATCACGCTCGCGATCGTCTCGGCCGCCTTGTTCGTCGCTTGCGGCGGCGGCTCGCCCACCCCAAGTCCACCGGCCAGACCCTCGATGGGCGGACGTTTCTCTCGACCAAGGTCGATGGTCCGGCCCTTGTCGCGGGCTCGGTCGTCCGGGTGACTTTCCGGGACGGCGGTGTCGCCGTCCACGCCGGGTGCAACTCGATGAGCGGGTCCTATCGGATCGATGGGGATCGCCTCGTCGTCGGGCAGCTCGCCACCACGGAGATGGCGTGCGAACCCGACCTGATGGCCCAGGATCAGTGGGTCGCCGGACTGCTCAACGGCGCAACGATCGCGCTGGACGGGAACACCCTCACCCTCGCCTGAGCGGGATCCGCGTCACCTTCGTCGATCGTGTGGTTGCGGACCCCGACCGGCCGCTCGTCGGAACACGCTGGGTGGTCGATGGCGTGATCCGCGGCGGGGCGGTTTCGAGTATCCCGGCGGGGGTCGTTGCGTCGTTCCTCTTCGCCGACGAACACCGTCATCGTCGAAGGTGGCTGTAACACGGGCGGCGGCTCGGTCAAGATCAACGACACGACCATCGAATTCGGGCCGATCGCGATGACGAAGAAGGCATGCGAGGCGCCGGCGACGGCTGTCGAACTCGCGGTCACCCAGGTGGCCTCGGGAACGATCTCCTACCGCATCGAGGCCGGGACCCTGACGCTCAGCGCCGGCGGCGTCGGACTCACGCTCCGCGTGGCGCCCTGACGGTCAGCGGCGGGTCGCTGGCGGCGAGCAGTCGCTTCGCGGCGCGGCGAGCAGTCGCTTCGCGGCGCGGCGTCCCGTCGCGCGATGCTTCGACTAGCGCGTTCTGAGCGCCTCGCCCATCGCCGCGAGATGTGCTGGCGTCGAACCGCAGCAGGCCCCGATGATCGAGGCGCCCGCGTCCCGGATCTGCAGGGCGTAGTCGGCCATCATCGCGGGCTCGGCCCGGTAGACGGCCTGCATGTCCACGAGCTCGGGCATGCCGGCGTTGGACTTGGCGACCAGGATCACGTCCGGCTCGGCAGCCCGCATCTTCGCAATGACCGGGATGATCTCGTCCGGGCCGTTGCCGCAGTTCCCGCCGATCGCGTCCGCGCCCCATTCCGCCAGCGCGTGGACGGCGGTCTCGGGCTTGACGCCCATCATCGTGTGGCCGCGGGTATCGAACGTCATGCGTGGCGATGATCGGGATCGACGGCGCGACCTGGCGCACCCCGGCGATCGCGGCCCGGATCTCCTCGAGGTCGGACATCGTCTCGATCCAGACGAGATCGACGCCACCCGCGACGAGCGCTGTTGCCTGCTCGGCGAAGACATCGACGGCCTCATCGAAATCGAGTGTGCCGATGGGCATCATGATCGAGCCGGATGGCCCGATATCGCCGGCAACGAGCGCATCGGATCGGCGAGATTCGACCTCCGCCCGGAGCAGCAGCGCGGCCATCTGGTTGAACTCGGACACCCGGTGCTCGTTCCCATCGAGGCTGATCCGGAGTCGTTGCCGCCAAACGTGTTGGTCAACACGATCCGGGAACCCGCGTCGAGGTAGCCCCGATGGATCCGCCGGATGACGTCCGGCTGGGTCAGGTTCCACGACTCCGGGGGATCGCCGAAGGTGAGCCCGGAGGCGAACAGCATCGTCCCCATGGCGCCGTCCGCCAGCGTCGTCGGGCCGGCCTTGATCGTCGCCTCCCAGCGCGCGCGCTGAACCGCCGGCGAAATCGGGCCCGGCGTGCTGGCAGTTGGGTTCAATTCGGTGGTCACGACAGGTGCGGCTCCGTGGGCTGGGTCCGCGTAGTGTCCCATCGCGGAGGCCGGAGCGCCACGGGCCGCGCAGGCCGCGCATGACCTAGAAATCTGCTCCATGCCATAGCCTTCGCGGGTGCCATCGTCATCGGGAGCGCCAGTCCGCTCATCGCTCAGGTTCGTCGCTCTCGCCGGTGTCATCCTCCTCGGAGGCTGCGCGAGTCAGCCGTCCGCATCCACGTTGCCCAATCCGTCATCGACGCGCGCACCGGCGGCGACGCCGTCTGCCCCGGCAGCGACCGCATCTCCCGGACCGTCGAGCACCGAGGTCGTTCCGACGCCATCTGGGCCGGCGGTCCTCGTTGGGGCCGGCGATGTGGCGACCTGCGCCGGAGCGGACAATTCGGCGACCGCTGCCCTGATCGCCGGCATCGACGGGACGGTATTCACCGCCGGCGACAACGCCTACGAGGACGGGACCGCGGCGAACTTCCGCGATTGCTACGGGCCGACGTGGGGCCGGTTTCTCGATCGAACCCTGCCGGCCGTCGGCAACCACGACTACCTGACGACCGACGCCGCCGGCTATTTCGGGTACTTCGGGAGGGCGGCCGGCGATCCGACGCAGGGCTGGTACGCGCGACAGGTCGGCACGTGGCGGGTCTACGTCATCAACAGCGACTGTGTCGAAGTCGGTGGATGTCGAGCCGGATCACCCCAGGAACAGTGGCTTCGAGGCGACCTTGCAGCCAACCCGGCCGCGTGCGCTCTCGCCATCTGGCATCACCCGCGCTTCAGTTCCGGCGAGCACGGGAACTTCGAGTCGATGGTGCCGATCTGGCAGGCCCTCTACGACGCCGGTGCGGAAATCGTGATCAACGGCCACGACCACAACTACGAGCGTTTCGACCCGCAGACCCCGGCCGGCAGGGCCGATCCGAACGGCATCGTCGAATTCGTCGTGGGGACGGGTGGGAGGGGCCTGCGCAAGGTCGGCAAGCCGATCGCGAATTCCGCCGTCCGCAACGACACGACGTTCGGCGTGCTGAAACTGACCTTGTCGGAGGACTCCTGGGAGTCCACGTTGTGCCCGTCGCCGGCCAGAGTTTCACGGACACGAGCGCCGGCACCTGCCACTGACGCGGGCGCGGGGCCGGGGAGCTCGCGCGCGGGGAGCGATCGCCGGGGCCCGGGCGGGTTCGTCCTCGTCTGATCGGGCGATGCCCGCCGTGATCGATCTGGTTCATCAAAATCGCACCATACGTACATAGCCATGCAAGAAATCTGACGATTCCGATGGGCGGCCGGGCGTGGATGGACTCCGTGTGATGAACCACGTCGATCAGCGCCGGGGCGCGCCGGGCCACGCTGTGTCACGGCAGCTTCGGGCGCAGTACCGTTGATGGAACACGGAGGACGAGGATGCCCGAGATGCCGAAGTTCACGAAGTCGACGCCGGAGATCGTTGCCGATTCAATCGGGTTATGGAGCGCATCGGCGTTCCCGATGTCGTGGTCAAGCCGATGTTCGGCTACCGGTGCGCCTGGATCAACGGCAACATGGTGACCGGCCTGTTCGCCGACGAGTGGTGGGTCAGGCTGTCCGAGCCGGAACGGGACGCCCTCCTCGAACTCCCCGGCGCGCACCCATTCGAGCCGATGCCCGGCCGCTCCATGGGTCGCTACGTCGTCCTTCCACCCGAGGTCGCTGCGGACGACGCCGCGCTCGACCCGTGGCTGGACAAGGCCATCGAATTCACCCGTTCGATGCCGCCGAAGAAGAAGTGGCGCGCTCCGCGAGGGGCCTTGGCCAGGAAACCGCCCGAACCCGGTTGCCCTGCGGGCGCCTGTCAGCCGGCCTGAGATCTCCGCCGTTCGAGCCGGCGCCGCGCGATCGCCAGCGGGATGAGGACTCCGAGCGTCGCGATCGTCAGGGCGATGAGCGCTTCCGGCATCGAATAGAGCATCGTCCGGATGTCGCGTTCCGGCTGCTCGCAGCACGCTCCGCTCGCCGGAGCGATGTAGGTCGTGAGCCACAGGAAACCGGCGATGAGGGCCGGAGGGATCGCGAAGATGCGGACCCGCCCGATCGGCTCGATGACGTCGAGGATCAGCCCCACGATGCCGACGATCCCGAGGCCCAGAACGAGTGCCGTCAGCCCGATCCCGATCCACGGCTGGCCGGCGAGCCACCGATCGCCCGCCACGACGGCGGACCCGACACAGAGCGCACCGCCGACGCCGAGCAACAGCAGGCCGAGCCCGAGCACAACCCGACCGAGGACTCGCAGCGGATACACGCGACGGTCGGTCAGTCCGTGCCGGGTCGGGTCATCGCGGCCGGATCGATGGCCGCGTCGAAGGCGTCGGCGCTCAGGTAGCCAAGGGCGAGTGCCGCCTCGCGCAGCGTCGATCCGTCGTGATGTGCCTTCTTGGCGATCTCCGCCGCCTTGTCATAGCCGATCGATGGCGCGAGCGCGGTGACGAGCATCGGCGAGCTGTTGACGTTCGCCCCGATTCGGACGACATCGGCCTCGAGGCCCTCGACGCAGAACTCGCGGAATGATCGGCAGCCGTCGGTCAACAGCTCGATGCCGTGGAGCAGGTCGTGGGCGATGACCGGCTTGAATACGTTCAGCTCGAAATTGCCCTGCGAGCCGGCGATCGTGATTGCCGCGTCATAGCCGAACACCTGGACGCAGACCATCGTGAGCATCTCGGCCTGCGTAGGGTTCACCTTGCCGGGCATGATCGAGGAGCCAGCTCGTTCTCCGGCAGTCGAAGCTCGCCGAGGCCGGCGCGCGGGCCCGATCCCAACCAGCGGATGTCGTTGGCGATCTTCATGAGGCTCGTCGCGAGCGTCTGACTGCAGCCGAGGCGAACACCGTGGCCTCCTGCCCGGCGAGCGCCTGGAACTTGTTCGGCGCGGTCACGAACGGCAGGCCTGTGAGGACGGCGATCCGCCGCGCGACGCGTTCGGCGAACTCGGGGTGGGCATTGAGCCGGTGCCACGGCCGTGCCGCCCAGCGCGATCTCGTACAGCCCGGGCAGCGCGGCCTCGAGTCTGGCGATGCCCCCGTCCAGCTGCGCGACGTAGCCGCTGAACTCCTGGCCGAGGGTCAGCGGGACGGCATCCTGGAGATGGGTGCGTCCGATCTTGACGATCGCTTCGAACGTCCCGGCTTTCGCATCCAGCGCATCGCGCAGGGCGCGGACACTCGGAATCAGGGCGCCCGTGATTTCCATCGCGGCCGCCATGTGCAGCGCAGTCGGGAACGTGTCGTTGCTCGACTGGCTGCGATTGACGTCATCGTTGGGGTGAACCGGCTGCTTGCCGCCGCGCGTGCCCCTGGCGATCTCGTTGGCACGACTGGCGATGACCTCATTCACGTTCATGTTCGACTGGGTGCCCGATCCGGTCTGCCGGACACGGAGCGGGAATTCGGCTCCCAGCGTCCCGGCGGCGACCTCGTTGGCGGCACGGACGATGAGGTCGCGAATTTGACGGCCGGGTCGCGGGCTTTATGGTAAGTTATATCATGACGTTGGGGTTCGGCATCGAAAAAAGTGCCTGGATTGCCACGCTGGGGTGAATCCCCAATATATGGGGCGGGGGTCGGAGCAAGCCTTGGCGCGCGAGGTGTTTAAATTCTACAAGGCCGAAGGAATCCACAACGTTTACACCTCGGTCCGGTGGGATTCCACCGATTTGCTATCCTTTTTCAAAACACTCGGTTTTGACCGGAGCAATTTCATCAATTTGAGAAAAGTGCTCGAATAATCAATGTTGAAAATGAATGGTGAGGTGGGATTGATTCCCCCCAATGCCACACTGCCACGAGCGTAATGGGTATTGCGGTATTCGTACAGGGGTATTCACAATCCGGGCTAGTTTGCATTGGTCGCAGCATTACCGGCAGAAGGCGTATGCTGCCGGATTTCACTAACACCGGGGGGCGACACACCTGCCGCTTCGGCCATCACATTAAAGA
>CAVPIK010000003.1:0-394982 GCA_963704975.1 uncultured Chloroflexia bacterium
TCAATATCTATTTGGTGGGCATGCTCTTCGCCGCCGTGGATTTCCCCCTCAACTACGCCTTTTACGCCCGCAACAACACCCTGTGGCCCGCCCTCGTCGGGGTGGTGAGCGTGGGGGTCTATGCGGTGGTGGCCCTGGCTTTGGTGGAGGGGATGGGCTATTTGGGGCTGGTGTGGGCCGATTCGGCCAAGCAGGCCAGCCACGCTTTGATCATGTTGGGGCTGTTGGTGTGGAAGATTGGCCCCTTGGAGGTGCGCATGGGCCGAGGGTTGTTGCAGATCGGCGTGGCGACGGTCATCATGGCGGCGGTGATTTGGGGGTTGGGCTGGGCGGTGAGGCCCATGCTGCCCGCCGGTTCTTTGGGAGATCTGCTGTGGCTGCTCTTGGCCGGAGGCGGCGGGGCGGGGATCTATGGCCTGACCCTGTTGGGGCTGGGGATGCCCGAGGCCCAGGAGATCCGGGGGGTTGTGGGGCGGCGGTTGGGGCGGTGATCGTGGAGATGCAAGATCCATCTTCCGCAAAAATTGAGGGTTTGGAGGGCAAAGAGTATAATCAGGGGACGTGTCCCCTCGCCCCCGTATCCGTGAAGCGCATTTAACTGCAATCATTCAGTTCAGAAAAGGAAATGGCGAACTCATGGCAAAAAAAGTCAGCAAGAGCAACCGTGATGCAAGCACCAAAAAACGCAGCAGTGTGAGCAGTGTCAGCCCCCGCAGCTATGGGGATATGTTCAAGGACCAGCCCGGCGGCAACACCATCCCGACGCCGTCCAGCGGCAAGAAGAGCAAAGCGTCCGCCCTGGCCAGCGCTGCCGTGAAGGGCAGCGATACGGTGAACTGGGAAGGCGACTATGCCTATGTGTTGAAGGATCTGCGCTGGTTGCTGATTCTGTCCGGCGTGCTGCTGGCGGCGATTGTGGCGGCTGGCTTCATTCTGTAAGCGCCGCTGGTCCAGAACGGGCCAAGATCAGACGCATCCCAGCGTGGAGCAGCCAGCAGAGCCAGAAGTTGCGGGTGTAGAGGAAGAGCACGGACGTGGCCAGAAGCACGAAGAGTTGGATCAACCCCTCTGTGGGGCTGATTCGGCGCAGGGTGCCGGCCACCAACAGCTCGATCACGGCCAACACCGCCGCACCCCAGACCGCCCAATAGGCGGGTTGGGCCAAGAGGCTGGCAGGCAATCCGGCGGATGTACTATCCACCGTGCGCAGCAGGGACCAAAGGCCGCCCCGCAAGAAGGCCCAGTGGAACTCCTGCAAGCCGGAAATCAAGATGATAAAAGAGGCCGGGCCAAGCTCCGTGAGCGTCGCCCGGCTTCTGCGTAACGTGCGGTCGCCGGATTGGATCAGCCACAGCACCCCCAACAAGACCAGGATCAACCCGAATCCCCAGCCGACCCCGGCCAGCCAATCGATCTCGCTCAACCCCATGCGTCGGGGCGAAAGAGCGCCAAGCAACAAGCCCACATAGGGCACGATCAACCAGCGCAGGGGACCCAACCACCCTACCCGCTTCGCCAGCCCAGGCACCATCCGCAGACCGACTATCCCCACCAGCCCGATCAGCCCGCTCAAAAGCAGCCACAACCCCGGCTGTTGTAGATTCAGTTGTGAGAGTAGCCAAGATTGGGTCATGGTTGGTTTGTTGGTTGGTTTGCTGGTTTGTTCGTTTGCTGGTTGGTTGATTGCCAACCGTTACCGGCTGCCAGCTAACCGCTGACCGCTATCATTTCCCGATTGTATCAGACATGCGTAAAATTGTTTATCTTCTGCTGCTCTTGGCGGTGGTGATTGCCGTGGTGCGGCCCAAAGTATTGTGGGCCGAGATGCGCCGTATGTGGTCACAGCGCCGATTGGTCACCAATACTTTTCTGATCCTCGTCGGCCTCTATCTGCTCTACGGCGTCTATTTGCTCTATGCTCAGGGCGGGTGGAATTGAGGGGTTGAGGGATGACGGATATATGGTATAATTTGGACAAGTAGCACAGCGTTTCCCCTGACCGTTTCAAGGAGTACTTGCCATGACGATGAACGTAGAGAGCCTGACCCGCCGCTTTGCCACGGTCTTCGCACCGGAGCAGGCCACGGTGTTGGCTGTCGCCATTGACGACGCCTATAACCAATTGGTCAAAGCCGACGATTTTAATGAGTTGAAGGAGATTGTGCGCGGGATAGCCGAGTCACAACAGGAATTGGTCCAAGCGCAACGGGACACGGATGTTCGACTGGGCAGAACTGGCCAATGTGTCAGCAACTTGGCCCAGGAGATGGGCGGCCTCTCCCGCAGCGTCAGCTACTCCCTGGAAAATGAGGCCTATCGCCTGTTACCCGCCTTCCTGGAAACCGAGTACGACATTGTGCTGGAAAAGCGCATGGTGCGCACGGTGATCGACGATGAAGAAATTGACCTCTTCGCCCTGGGCCAGCGGGATGGCGTCCCCATTGTGCTGGTGGGGGAGACCAAATTGCAACTGGACCGGCGACGGGGCGGGCGTGATGCAGCGGTGCAGGTGCTAGAGCAATTAGCGCGCAAGGCGAAGGCCGTGCAGCCCCTCTATCCAGAGCGAGAAGTCGTGCGCCTGCTGGTTACCCACTTCGCCCGGCCCGCGGTCCACGCCGAGGCGCAGAAACAGGGTGTCATCATCGCCCAGAGTTTTGAGTGGTGAGGATGTTGCTGCGCACTATGTATCACAACAAAAGAGGCGGGACGATCAACTGATCGCCCCGCCTCTTTTGTGTAAGTGTCTTGTTGTGGTGGTTTTTCGGCTATCGAGATCAGGGTGATGTGATGGTTGCACCTGGGGGCAAACGGTCTGCCTCGTCCGGCAAGGCATCGGACGGCCCGGACTTTGTCCAGGACCGCGTCGAATTTCTCCCGGCTGCCCCGCTTTGCCCGCTGGGCCAGATAGTCTACGGTCATCAAGGCGGAGACCTTCTCGGCCACAGCCAGGGCGATAAATTGATTCATGGACACATTGTCCTGGCTGGCCAATACCCGGACTTGATCGTGAAGGGAATCGGGCAGACGCAGATTGAGTGCGCTCATTTAAAAACTCCTATCTCGTACAATAACTCGACAGGGGTCAATAGTCAATTCGCCCAAATCACCTTTCCCCCTGCTCCCCTGCGTGCCGTGGGCGACTCGGCTTGAAGATTCATGAAACGCGCCTTGCTCCCTGCACGCCCCCACGTTGTCTACCCGCCCCCTCCCTGTTAAAATGAGAGCTTCTTAACCGACTCGGTCCGTTTTTTAATCCAACAAACGCACCCCATCCACACAAGAGCCAAGGATTTTACCATGACCCAGCAGCCCGTTGCCCCGTCCGAACCGACCGGCCCCTTGCGCCGTTTGTTGCGCTATGCCCAGCCCCATCGCCAGGAGGTGATCCTGGCCTCCACCTATTCCATCCTCAACAAAGTCTTTGATCTGGCCCCGCCCCTGTTGATCGGTGCGGCGGTGGATGTGGTGGTGACCCCGGAGGCCAACCTGATGAGCTCGTTGGGCATCCAAGGCTCATCGGCCCAGTTGATGGTGCTGGGGGTGATCACGGTGATCGTGTGGGCGCTGGAGTCGGTCTTCCAATACCTCTATTCTGTGGCTTGGCGCAATTTGGCCCAGACCCTGCAACATGAACTGCGCATGGACGCCTATGGCCATGTGCAGGGGTTGGAGATGGCCTATTTTGAGGACCGCAGCTCGGGCGGGCTGATGGCCATCCTCAACGACGACATCAACCAGCTGGAGCGCTTTTTGGACGGCGGGGCCAACGAGATCTACCAATTGGTGACCACGGTGATTGTGATCGGGGCCATCTTCCTCTATTCCGCGCCCTCGGTGACGTGGATGGCTGTGCTGCCCATGCCCTTTGTCTTCTGGGGATCCCTGGTCTTCCAGCGCCGCTTGGCCCCTCGCTATGCCAGGGTGCGGGAACAGGTGGGGATGCTCAACGGCCAACTCGCCAACAACTTCGGCGGCATCGCCACCATCAAAAGCTTCACCGCCGAGGCCCACGAGTCGGCCCGCATCGGTGGCCTGAGCGACGAATATCGCCAGCGCAACCGGGCGGCCATTGTGCTCAGTTCGGCCTTCGTGCCCCTGATCCGCATGGTGATCGTGGTGGGCTTTACCTCCATCATGGTCTTTGGCGGACGGCTGGTGATCACCGGCCAACTGAATGTGGGCGTCTACAGCGTGCTCGTCTTCCTCACCCAGCGGCTGCTCTGGCCCCTCACCCGCATGGGCGAGACCTTGGACCTCTATCAGCGGGCAATGGCCTCCACCAGCCGGGTGCTGGATGTGTTGGACACCCAGCCCGGCATGGTCGAGGGCAAGACAACCCTGCCCGCCCAGGTCGCCCAGGGGGATGTGGCCTTCGAAAACATCAGCTTTGAATATGGCACCCAGTTCAAGGGCGACCAGCAGACCGTGATCCAGAACCTCACCATGCGCATCCCCGCCGGGGAGACCGCGGCCATTGTGGGGGCCACGGGGTCGGGCAAGAGCACCTTGGTCAAGCTGCTGCTGCGCTTTTACGATGTGCAGCAGGGGGCCATCACCCTGGACGGCCACGACATGCGGGATCTGCGCATGGCCAGCCTGCGGGGGGCCATCGGCTTTGTCAGCCAGGATGTCTTCCTCTTCCACGGCACCGTGCGGGAGAACATCGCCTACGGCACCTTTGACGCCACGGACGCCCAGATCGTGGACGCGGCACGGGTGGCCGAGGCCCACGACTTCATCCTCACCCTGCCCCACGGCTACGACACCATCGTGGGCGAGCGGGGGCAGAAGCTCTCCGGCGGCCAGCGCCAGCGGCTCTCCATCGCCCGGGCCGTGCTCAAGGATCCGCCCGTGCTGATCCTGGACGAGGCCACCTCCGCCGTGGACAACGAGACCGAGGCCGCCATCCAGCGCTCCATGGAGCGCATCACCGTGGGCCGCACCACGATTGTGATCGCCCACCGGCTCTCCACCGTGCGCAACGCCGACCAGATTTTTGTGCTGGAAAAGGGGCAACTCAAGGAGCAAGGCCGCCACGAGGCATTGGTGGCCGAGGGCGGCGTTTATGCGGGGCTGTGGCGGGTGCAGACGGGGGAGCGGGTGAAGGGGTGAGCGGGTGAAGGGGTGATATGAAAACGGGCGGATGGGACATTGTCCCGTCCGCCCATTTTTGGTGCGGCTATGCCTGTGCGGCAACTGATTCAAGCGCATCCACGACCCAGCGATTCAGACTCTTGTCCGACATTTTTGCTTGCGCATTGATTTTTCGATGTAGTTCGGGCGGGACGCGCACCATGAATTTACCGGAAAAGGGCTTTTCGGGCGCTTCCCCACGCTCGGCGCAAAATTCGAGATAATCGTCCACGGAGTCTTCAAACGCCTGTCGCAGTTCATCCACGCTTTCGCCCTGAAAAGTAATCACATCCCGCAGATTGATCACCTCTCCGTGAAAGATGCCCGCTTCGTCGTCGAATTCTACTTTGCCGATATACTTTTTATATTCCATCATGGCCGTATGCCTGCTTCCTGTAGAAATCTGCGCATGGATCGAACCGCGCCTTTTTCAGTTTCTTTTTGTGGATGAGGACGATGAAAGACCGCCCGCACGCCGTTTAGCGCCACTCGCACGCGGGAACCGTTTCCCTCACTAAGTTCGGCTCCAACGCAATCAGCAGTAGCCGCCATCGAGATCTCCGCTGATCATTCACGACTTGGCGGCGTATCGAAACCGAAGCGGTCTTCCCCGCTTTGCAAAATTCCAGATAATCGTCCACGGAATCGTGAAACGCCTGCTCAGTTCATCGATGGTTTGCCCTGAAACGTGATCACATCTCGCAAATTGATGACCTCTCCGTGGAAGATCCCCACTTCGTCGTCGATTCTACTTTTCCGATGTGGTTCTTGTATCCATCATGACCGTATGTCCCACTTTCTGTAGGAAGTTGATTTTGTGTGCCAAAATCAAACAACAACCAATCAACCAACTCAAATCCGCGCCAACGCCCGGGCCAACCGCGCCCGCGTCTCCAACTTGTTAAACCGCTCCCAAAAGGCGGGGAAGGTGCGGCGCAGACGGTCGGCGCGCTCCATTTGCACGTCGATATAGTGGGCCAGGAAGGGAGCGTCCGCGCCGGCTTGGCGCATGGCCTCCAGGTTGGCCGCCTTGCCCACGGCGTCGTTGAGATCGCCCAGGTGGTTTTGCATCTGCTTGAGCTGTTTGAGCAGGATCTGCCCCTCGGCCCCCAAAAGGTGCTGGGCGAAATCCAGATTGTAGCGCAACGCCTTGCCGTCGATGCGCAGTTTGTGCAGGGTGTCGTCGGGGATCTCCGTGTCCTCGTCCTCGGTGAAGAGGATCTCATAGGCCCGCACCTGCTCAAAGCGTTCCCACAGGGCGCCGGGCAGGACGTGGCGCACCTGATGGGGCACGGGGGGCATCCCCGGCTGCTGGGTGAAGTTGAACGCCCCCACCTGGGCGTGGGTGCAAAAGGCCGCAAAGTCCGCAATGAACCGCTGATACTTCTGGCTGTCAAACCAGCGCAGCAGATCCGCCTGGGCCGTGTCCCGCTCCTTGGCCCATTGTGCCCGCAGATCCTGGCTGCCCGCGATCTGCTTCTCCGATTTGCCCCGCATGGCCCGATCCAGCCCGGCCAAGGCCACATCCATATCCCGCACACCGCCCAACAAGCCGGGCCGTCTTGCGCAGCCGCTTGGCATACTCGTCCAAGGTTTTGGCCTGATAATAGGGACCAAACATGGCCAATGCCGCCCTGGCCCGCCGGGTGGCCACCCGCATATCGTGGACATATTCCATGTCCTCGCCCTGGCGCACCCCGGCCTCGGCCAGCAGCATCTTCATCAACTCGTGCCGCCACACCACCCGCCCGGCCTCGGCCATGCTCTGGGCCGGGCGCATGCCCAACTCTGGCTCCGCACTGCCCGCCGGATGGGTGCTGATCAGCCACAGCCCCTGGGCCGACTTGCTCTGGCCCACCGGGGTCAAGCCAGACTGGGCGGCCAGGGTTTCGGCCACGGCATGGAACTGGGCCAGGGCGTCTTCCCCGCTCTGTTGAAGTTCCAACTCTATTTCTGAAAAATTACCCACTTCCGGCGCGCCCAACCCCTTGGGATCAAAGACCACCGACGCCGTCCACACTCAATTCGGCCAGAGGACCCAGCTTCCGGATCATGCCCCGCCATTCGCACCGAACGCTTGGTGCGCACCTGGGTCAGGATCAAGATGGGCTGCACGGCCGGCCGCCCCCCGGTGATCTCCTTGGCCTTTTTGCGCACGGCGCTGGGCCAGGACGCCATCTGCGCCGGGGCTTTGCCGGGGGTGACCGGGCCTTCAACCTCAAAGCGGGCATGGACCGGTGGGGCATTTGAGGCCCTGGGCAGACTGCCCAGCCCCTTGATGGTGACGATGGCCGGTTCGTCTTCGTGCTCGGCCACCGTGCGCAGACGCAGGGCATAGCCCGCCCGCAGAAAGGCGAAATCCGGCGTGTCGTAATAGGTGTCCGTGGCCGTCACCGTGCGCCCCGGCCCCACCACGGCACCGGGAATCGGCTCCGGCGACTGGCGCAGATGGTCCAGCAGCGGCTCATCGCTGACCGAGAACTTGGCCTCAATCTCCTGGGGCGGTGGCGGGTGTGGGCGGGGCGGGGCGTTTGGCCATGGGTCAATCTCCTGAACGGGGGGGATGGGATGGCGGCCAAGTGGTCGCCAATCGGTCCATCAATTTTGTACCATGTCTTCTGTTCCAGAGCAAATAGGGCGGCGAGGGCACTTGTCCCGACGCGTCCACGACCCCATGATTTCGTTGTGTCCATCCGATGACGGTGGTATACTGCTCTGCGTATTTCCAAAATCGGTTAAGTGAATTTGTTCAACACCTCGGGACCGTTTCCCTCTTTCCCTAAACCATCCATCCATCCATCATCCATCCCAAATTGGAGGAATGCCCATGCGTCGCGTCTTGACCATCGCATTGATTGTGCTGTTGGCTTTATTGATTGTCGTCCCCCTGGGCGGCTGGCTCTATCTGCGCACCAGCTTGCCCAAAACCTCCGGCACGGTGAACGTGGCCGGGCTGGATGGCCGGGTGGAGATCGTGCGGGACGCCGACGGCGTGCCCCACATCTTCGCCACCACCAGCGACGATGCCTACTTCGCCCTGGGCTATGTCCACGCCCAAGACCGCATGTGGCAGATGGAGTTCAACCGCCGCATCGGGGCCGGACGGCTGAGCGAAATGCTGGGCGATGCCACCCTGGGCACGGACAAATTCATGCGCACCCTGGGCGTCTATCGCATGGCCCAATCCGCCTACGAGGCCCTGGACCCCAGCACCACGGCCATCGTGGACGCCTACGCCGCCGGGGTCAACGCCTGGCTGGGCGAGGGCCACACCCTGCCCGTGGAGTTCACCATCCTGGGGGTGACGCCCGAACCCTGGCAGCCCGCCGATTCCCTGGCCTGGGCCAAGCTCATGGCCTATGACCTGGGCGGCAACTTCGACACGGAACTGCTCCGGGTGCGTCTGCTGCAAACCCTGGGACCGGAACGCACGGCCCAGCTCATGCCCGACTATCCCCAGAGCGGCGTCACCATCCTGGCCGCCAATGAGTTGGCCCCGGCCACCGCGGACAGCTTGCTGGAACTGGACAGCTTCATGCAACTCAACCTGCAACTGGGGGGCATCGACGTGGGCAGCAACAACTGGGTGGTGGCCGGCAGCCGCACGGACACCGGCCTGCCCCTGCTCGCCAACGACCCCCACCTGGGCAGCCGCATCCCCTCGATCTGGTATCTGGTCGAGTTGCAGGGCGGTCCCCTGCACGTCACCGGGGCCACCTTCCCCGGTCTGCCCGGCGTGGCCACGGGCCACAACGATTCCATCGCCTGGGGCGTCACCAACCTGGGGCCGGATGTGCAGGATCTCTACATGGAGCGGGTCAACCCGGAAAATCTGAACCAATACGAGGTGGATGGGGCCTGGGTGGATATGGTGATCGTCGAGGAGCTGATCACGGTCAAGGGAGAGGACGAACCCGTGCGTTGGGCTGCCCGCAGCACTCGACATGGACCTCTGCTGAGTGATGTCAGCGGGGGCACCACATCACCCGTCGCCCTGCGCTGGCCCGCCTTGGACGCCACAGACACCACCATCACCGCCTTTGCCAACGCTGGCACCGCCACCAACTGGGAAGAGTTCACCGCCTCCCTGCGGGACTATGTGGCCCCCAGCCAGAACTTTGTCTATGCGGACAAAGAGGGCAACATCGGCTACTACGCGCCCGGCCGCATCCCCGTGCGCGCCGAGGGCCACGACGGCATGACCCCGGTCCCCGGTTGGGACAGCCAATACGAATGGCAGGGCTGGATTCCCTTCGAGGAGATGCCCCACGCCTACAACCCGGCGGAAGGCTACATCGTCACCGCCAACAACAAGGCCATCCCCGCCGACTATCCCTATTTTGTCAGCAACGAGTGGGCGCCCCCGTATCGGGCGCAACGCATCACCGACATGATTTTGGAGATGAGCAGCGGCGGCCAGACCCTCTCCCTGGCCGATATGGCCACCATCCAAGGGGACCAGACCAGCCTGCAAGTGCAAGGAACTCTTGCCCCTGATGCTGGCCACCGAGGCCAAGGACAATCGACAGGCCCAGGCCTTGGGCATCCTGCAGGCCTGGGACGGTCCCAGCAGCGCGGACAGCGCGGCCGCGGCCATCTACATGGCCTGGTACATGCAGCTCGGCCCCGCCATCTTCCAGGATGACCTGAGCGAGAGCCTCTACGACGAGATGTCCAACCGGGCGCACCCCACCTTCCTGGCCGACATCATGGCCCAGACCGACAGCCCCTGGTGCGACAACGTGCGCAGCTTCCCCGCCGAAAGCTGCGCCGACATCGCCCAAGAAGCCCTGGACACGGCTTTGGACGATCTGACCGAGCGGCTGGGCGACGACATGACCAAATGGCAGTGGGGGGATATTCACTTCACCTACTATCCCCACAACCCCTTCACCGAGGTCAGCCCGCTCAACCGCATCTTTGACCGCAAGATCGCCAACGGCGGGGACACCTACACGGTCAACGTGGCCCCCGTGCGCTTCGAGCCTCGCTACGAACAGCGCTGGGTGCCCAGCTACCGCCACCTGGTGGATCATGAGCAACCTCAACGCCAGCCAATTCATGCACACCACGGGCCAGTCGGGCAACCTGCTCAGCCCCCACTACGACGACCTGATCGAACGTCACCAAGCCGTCGAATACCTGCCCATGACCTGGGGCCGGGAAAATGTGACCGGGGATGTGCTGGTGCTGGAACCGAAATAGACAAATGATTGTAGGGGTTTGGGTGGGTAAAGAGAACACGCACCCGCCATGGTGCGTGTTCTCTCTACCCACCCAAACCCCTACTTTCTTACCCACCGAAAGGCACCACCCATGACCGCACACCGCGCCCGCCTGAGCAAGACCGCGGGCTACTATGCCGCTTTCATCGCCCTGGGCCTCACCTCGGCCTCGTTGGGGCCGACCCTCTCCGGGTTGGCCGCCAACACGGGCACGGCCATCAGCCAGATCAGCATTCTCTTTACCGCCCGGGCCTTTGGCTATCTGCTCGGTTCCCTGTTGGGCGGACGGCTCTTTGACCGGATGCGCGGCCACCCGGTCATGGCGTTGATGCTGGCCGGGATGGTGGCCAGCATGGCCCTGGCACCGGGCCTCAGCCTGCTCTGGCTGTTGGCCGGGGCGATCCTGCTGATCGGCGTGGCCGAGGGCGTGGTGGATGTGGGGGGCAACACCCTGATCGTCTGGGTGCATCGGGGCGACGTGGGGCCGTATATGAACGGGCTGCACTTTTTCTACGGCGTGGGCGCGTTCATTTCACCCCTGATCGTGGGGCAAGTGCTGTTGCGCAGCGGCGGGGAGATCACCTGGGCCTATTGGATTGTGGCCCTGCTCATGCTGCCCGTGGTGCTCTACATGGCCCGGCAGCCCAGCCCGGTCAACCAGGATGTGGTGGAAGAAGAAAACGCCGCCAAGCCGGCAAACCCGACATTGGTGGCGCTGATTGCCCTCTTTATTTTCCTCTACGTGGGGGCGGAGATCAGCTTTGGCGGCTGGATCTCCACCTATGCCGTGGCCCTGGGGTTGGCCACTCCGGCCGCGGCCGCCTACCTCACCTCCGGCTTCTGGGGGGCGTTGACCGTGGGGCGATTGCTGGCCATTCCCCTGGCCGCCCGCTTCCGGCCCCGCACCATCCTGCTGGTGGATCTGCTGGGCTGCATGGCCGCGGTGGGGCTGATTTTGGTCTACCCCGCCAGCATCACCGTGGCCTGGGTGGGCAGCATCGGGGCCGGGCTCTTCATGGCCTCGGTCTTCCCCACCACCCTCTCCCTGGCCGAGCGGCGCATGCCCATCACCGGCCAAGTCACCAGTTGGTTCTTCGTCGGTGCCAGCCTGGGCAGCATGACCGTCCCTTACATCATCGGCCAACTCTTTGAATCCACTGGCCCCGTTGTCACCATGATCGCTATCCTGGTCTGTCTGGCCCTGGCGGTGGCGGTCTATACCCGGGTGGTGGGGTGGCAAACCACTACCGTTCACGAAGGATCGTGATCCGCTCCCCCACCTTCACTCCGTCCACGTCGGACACAGCCCCGTCCGGCCAGCGGATGCTCAAACCGGTGATGGCAGCCCCCTCCGCCACGCCGAAATGCAGCCGGGAACTGTCGCCCGAAAGATAGCCGCTGGCGACCCGCACGGCCCGCAGTTGCTCCCCCCGATCCGTGTGCAGGGTGACCGCTGCGCCGATGGCGTGGCTATTGCCCGTCCCCGGCTGGCGCAGATCGACCTCGATCCCGGCCCCGCCGCACAGGCGATTCTCGAAAAGTTGGGCCGGGGATCGCAGATTGTTGACCACGATATCCAGATCCCCGTCCCCGTCCAGATCCGCCATGACCATGCCCCGGCCACTGCGGATGGAGCCCAGCCCCCAACTGTCCATGGGCAGAAAAGCCCCCTGGCCATCGTTGCGGAAGACCTTGTTGGCCTCCACCAATTCGTGGTCCGGCAGATGGGCAAAGACGCTCTCCTCGATCATGCCGTTGACGATGTAGAGGTCCAAAAAGCCGTCGTTGTCCAGATCCCCGAACTTGCCCGACCAACTCCAGCCCGTGGCGTCGATGCGCCGGGTGTAGCCGCCATAGTCGAAGCGGCCCGGTTCGGCCTGGAGTTGCAGCGTGTTTTCCATGCGCTGCGGGTCATCGTTGGCATGGTTGCTCCACCGCTCCTGCACCACGGGCAGCCAGGCGGAGAGGGTCTCCACCGACTGGTCCGGCGGCTTCATGTCCGTGGCAAAGAGGTCGAGTTCGCCGTTGTTGTCCACATCCCCGGCGTCAAAGCTCATGGTGCTATAGCTGGTGTGGGCGAAGGGGGTGATGGGCTGCCAGCCCCCCGCCGCCGCGTTCCCCGACCACGGCCCAGGCCATATCCGGCACGGCGAAGTCGTTGCCCACAAGGATGTCCAACCGACCATCCCCGCTCAGATCTACCAAAGCCAGCACCAACGCTTGGGCGGATTGAGCCAAAGAAAGCGTGCGAAATCGGCCATCCGCCTGGGTGTGGACATGCACGCCGCCCCCGCCGCCCATCAAAAAAGCGTTGCCCAGGTCGTTGAGCAGGGCCGCATCATACGAAGCCGTCACCAGATCCAAATCCCCGTCCAAGTCCAGATCCGCCCAATCCTGGGCATAGGCCGGGCTGCCCACGCCGGAGAGAAAGGCCGGGGCAAAGCGAGCATCGGGCGCATCCGGCCCCAAATTGTGCCACAAATTGACCGCGCCGCTGTGCCGGGTGAGCACAATATCCAACGCCCCATCCCCGTCCACATCCACAATGGCCACGGACCGGGTCGCCCCCGGCCCAAAGGACTCTTTGCGAAAATTCAGCCCGCCCTCGTTCCACAAAATCGTGTCCGGCCCGGCGTGGCTGCCCAAGACCAGGTCCAGATCCCCGTCGTCGTCCAGATCCCCCGCGGCCACCCCGGCCCCATTGCTCTCGAAAGCGCGGATCACCCCGTCAACCGTGGTGGTGATATGGTCCAAATCTTGGGGAAAAAAGGTGCCCGTGCAGGGAGACGAGTCCATTGCCAAGGGGAGGCGGCTCACGCTGACCGGTACCATGGGGGCGTCGAGCATCCGCGGCAGGCCGAGGGGACGATCCACACGCGGCGAGGATCAGGGTTGCACCCAACAGCGCGGCCCAAGCCGTCCGGCCAAGGGAAAACGATCTGGATTTGGTTGGCGTCTGGCGTTGGCGAGGCATGGCGATCTTTGCGGTTCAAGGGGGTGTGGGAGCGGGTGAATTTACGCTGATTTGAGTATATGCGCGCCCCAAAACCCTGTCAACCGCCGGGCCGCGTTCTTTTTGCCCCTGCGCGGATGTTGTGTATTATGGGGCCCATACCCTATAATGCCAGTCGCTTCGGGCCGGGGATCACGATCACCCGGCCTTTGATGTGAGATGAATGATTCAGCAAAATCCTATAATAGAACGCGGATGACGCGGATTTGACGGATCAGCGCGGATTTTTTGAACAAAAGATTCGTGTCGATTCGTGAAGATTCGTGGATAAGCTTTTTAATCTGCGGAAATCCGCCAAATCAGCGTCATCCGCGTTCTATTTTTAACCCGGACTACACACCCATGACCAAACTTGTTATTGTCGAATCACCCACCAAAGCCAAGACCATCCGCAACTTCCTGCCCAAGGAATACAAGGTGGAAGCCAGCATGGGCCACGTGCGGGATCTGCCCGCGTCCGCCAGCGAGATCCCGGCGGGGGTGAAGAAGGAAGCCTGGGCCCGCCTGGGCGTCAATGTGGAAGCAGGACTTCGATCCCCTCTACGTCATCCCCGGCGTCCAAGAAAAAGGTGGTGGCCAAACTGCGGGCGCTGCTCAAGGACGCCGACGAGCTGATCCTGGCCACAGACGAGGACCGGGAGGGCGAGAGCATCGGCTGGCATCTCTTCGAGGTGCTCAAGCCCAAGGTGCCGGTCAAGCGCATGGTCTTCCACGAGATCACCAAGGAGGCCATCCAGGCACGCCCTCAGCGAGACCCGGGAGATCGACGACCAATCTGGTGCAGGCCCAGGAGGCCCGGCGCATTGTGGACCGGCTGGTGGGCTACACCGTCTCCCCCCTGCTCTGGAAAAAGATCGCCCCCAAACTCTCCGCCGGGCGGGTGCAGAGCGTGGCCGTGCGCCTGCTGGTGCAGCGCGAGCGGGAGCGGCGGGCCTTCCGCACAGGCAGCTATTGGGATCTGAAGGCCCTGCTCAACAAGCGCCCGGACAAGGCCGACCATCGCTTCGAGGCCCAACTGGTCTCCGTGGGCGGCGTGCGGGTGGCCAGCGGGCGAGATTTTGACGAACACACGGGCAAGATCGCCGAGGGCAAAGATGTCCTGCTCCTCAACGAGGCCCAAACCCAGGCCCTGCGCACCCGCCTGCTGGCCGGGCTGTGGCGGGTGACCGGGGTCGAGACCCGGGACGCCACCCGCTGCGCCGTCGCCCCCCTTCACCACCAGCACCTTGCAGCAGGAAGCCAACCGCAAGCTGGGCATGGGGGCCAAACAGACCATGCAGATCGCCCAAAAGCTCTACGAAAATGGCTTCATCACCTACATGCGTACCGACTCGGTCAACCTGAGCGACCAGGCGGTCAACGCCGCCCGCAGCCGGGTCACCGAGCTCTACGGCGCCGAATATCTGCATCCCCAAGCCCCGGCGCTACGCGACCAAGGCCAAGGGCGCCCAGGAGGCCCACGAGGCCATCCGCCCCGCCGGGGACCAGATGCTGCCCGCGGATCAGCAGCCCCTCTCCGGCAACGAGAAGGCGCTCTACGATCTGATCTGGAAGCGCACGGTCGCCACCCAGATGGCCAACGCCCAGCTCAAATTCAGCACGGTCACCATCGAGGTCGAGGATGCCGCCTTCAAGGCCAGCGGCCGCCAGGTGGTCTTCCCCGGCTTCTTCCGGGCCTATGTGGAGGGGTCGCGACGATCCCGAAGCCGCCCTGGAAAACCAGGACTCCCTGCTGCCCGACCTTTGCCGTGGACGAAGAGGTGGATTGCCGGGAACTGGACCCCATCGGCCACGAGACCAAGCCCCCGGCCCGCTACACCGAGGCCAGCTTGGTCAAAGCGCTGGAAGCCGAAGGCATCGGACGACCCAGCACCTACGCCACCATCATCGACACCATCCAAGAGCGGGGCTACGTCTTCAAGCAGCGCAAGGAGTTGGTCCCCACCTTCACCGCCTTTGCCACCACGGTCCTGCTGGAAGAGCATTTCAGCAACCTGGTCGACTTCGGCTTCACCGCCGAGATGGAGCAAAAGCTGGACGACATCGCCGCCGGGGAGCAGGGCTGGCTGGAGTTCCTGCGGGCCTTTTATTTGGGCAAAGACGGGCTGGAAAACCAGGTCAAGGAGAAGGAAAACAGCATCGAGGCCCGAGACGCCAGCCGGGTTGACTTTGCCGACCTGCCCGCGGAGGTGCGCATCGGCCAGTTCGGCCCCTTCATCGCCCGGGGCGAAAACGACGAGCGGGTCACCGCCGGGCTGCCCGCGGACATCCCCCCGGCGGATCTGAACGCCGAGTTGGTGGAGACCCTGCTCACCCAAAAGGCGGACGGTCCCCAAGTGGTGGGCCAAGATCCGGAAACCGGGCTGGACATCCTGATCAAGATCGGCCCCTACGGCCCCTATGTCCAGTTGGGCGAGAACGACGACGCCAAGGGCAAGGCCAAGCCCAAGCGGGCCAGCCTGCTCAAGGGCATGGAGATGGCGGATGTGGATCTGCCCCTGGCCCTCAAGCTGCTCAGCCTGCCCCGCACCTTGGGCAATCACCCGGAGGACGACAAGCCGGTCCAGGCCAGCGTGGGCCGCTTTGGCCCCTACGTGGTCCACGACCGCAAATATGTCAGCCTCAAAGCCCCGGACCATGTGCTGGAAGTCACCCTGGCCCGTGCGCTTGAGTTGATCGCCGCCGCCCCAGCCAAAAAGGGTCGCTCGGCCAAGAGCGTCCTCAAGGAGTTGGGCGTCCACCCGGAGGACGAGGCGCCGGTGAATGTGCTGGACGGCCGCTACGGTCCCTATGTCAACCACGGCAAGATCAACGCCACTCTGCCCAAAGAGATCAAGCCCGAAGAGGTGACTCTGGAAATGGCCCTGGGCTGGATCGCTGAGAAAGCGGCCCAGAAGGGCATCAAGGGCAAGGCGAAGGCAAAAGCAAAACCGAAAGCTAAAGCCAAACCCAAGGCGAAGACAACAGCAAAGAAAACGACCACAAAAGCAAAGACGGCGACCAAGGCGAAACCTGCGGCCAAAGCCAAACCCGCCGCAAAAGCCAAGCCCGCTGTCAAAAGCGAGGGGTAGGCGCACACACCTTCCTGGAAGCTAAAAGCTTCCAGGAAGGTTGATTGAAAAAAAAACGGGGACCAGCACTTGCTGGTCCCCGTTTTGCGTTTGTATACGCCCCTTCATCATCGTTCGGCCAACTTCGGCACACCCAAGAAGCTGAGGAAGGGATCCGGTTTCCAGGGATCTTCTGGGGAAAGGGCCAGATTCTCGGCCACATGAGCCGGATTCGCCATGCTGACCAGGGTGGTGGTGAGGCCCGGCGTGCTGCGATTGAAATGAAGAGCCGCCTGGGCCGGAGTGGGCCGCTGCCCCTGGATCTTGCCCATACGCCGGGCCCATTTCTGTCCCAACCCCCTCAGGAATCTCGTCGGCCAGCAGCCCGTGGGCCAGGCCACCGCAGGTGACGGCGGTGATGCCCAACTGCACCGCCGCGGCCAGGACGGGCATGTCTCCCCGCCGCACTGCATCCCCGTCCCGAAAGCGGACTGGCTGGTTCTTGTTGGCCAGCCCGGCATCCTGCCCCATGGAATAGGGGAACTGGATGAAGCGAAAGCGGTGATTGGCCCCAGCCACGGCCTCGGCCACCTGCACCAGCTTGTAGAGGGGGAGGTAGTTGACCGCGTCCGGGTTGACCAAAAACCCTTCCGTTGCGGCCACGCCGTAAAACCGGATGGCGCCTGCGCTCACCGCCGCTTCCATCCCCTCAAAAGCGCGCTGGATGGCCTGCATAAAGAGGCCATGATTCTCATGCACGAGGCGGATGTCCGGGCTGTGCAAATAGAAGACATCCAGGGTCTCCAAGCCCAGGGCCGCCTGGCTGGCGCTGATCTGCGCAGCCAAAAAGTCGGGGTCCAGGGAATGGAGACCGGCCACCACGTCCCCCGGCATGGATTCTGCGGGCCAATCGTGGGGAATGTAGCCGCCCTTGGTGCAGACCATCACCTCGTCCCGCTGGACCGTGCCTTGGGCGAATGCCTGGGCCAGAGCCATGCCCACGTCCCCCTCGGCGCGCCCCAGTCGATAGGTGGGGGCGGTGTCGATCACATTGCACCCCGCGGCCAAGGCGGCCACCATGCTCGCCACATAGCCCTGGCTGACCGGCGCTGTGGGCGCGCCCAACTGGGTGCCCAGGCCGATGCTGCTCATCCACAGGCCATAGCGCTGGCGGAAGTGGTCTGCCGCGGCGTGGGGGAAGCGGCGGGCATAGCGTTGGGTGCCGTCCGCCGTGGCAAAGCCTGGGGTGCGCCCCATGCTAGGCCCCTTCGCCTTCGCCCGATGCGTTGTCGTCCGCCTCATGGCTCAGTTTGCGCAGCAGGGGGGAGAGCCAATCCGTGCCCCGGATCATCTGCTCGCCCAGTTTGTAGATGCCCCGGGGGTTGTAGATCAGCGGGCGGGGATTGCGGCCCAGGTCCACCAATTGATCGTCCGCATGGACGGCCAGCACCTCGCCGACCAGCAGACTGGTCATGTCAAATTCTACCTCTTCCACCAGCCGACATTCGGCGGCCACATAGCAGTTGGTGATCAGCGGTGCGGCCACATGGGTGGCCGGCTGGGTGTCCAGCCGGGTGAGGTCGAACTTGTCCATACTGCTGCCGGAGATGGTGCCGCACTGGACCAAGACCCGCTGCATGCCTTCGCCCGCGCTGTGCACCACAAATTCCCCGCTGGCCTTGATCAGTTCATAGGTGTAGTTTTCCCGCAACATGCCCACGGCAATGCGGAAGGGGAAGGTGGGCAGCAACATCACCGACGTGTTGGTCGAGACCGTGCGCCGCTCTCCGTGGGCCGCGGTGATCAGGGTGGCCGTGGTGCTGAACTGCATCAGTTTGACGATCTGGGTGTTGTCGGTCAAAGTATGAAAGGACATAGGGTTCTCTCCAGGGTGTAGTGGGTGGCGGCTGCTACCCGCTAGTTCTTATCAGTGACAGGGGGCAACGGGGCCATGTCCATCTCTTGCAGGAGATAGGCCATGCCGAAGTTGCCGATCAGGGCGATCATGGCTGGGGTGGTCAACACCAGGAAGATCGGGATAATGGCGCTGATGGTCAACAAGATCAGCTGCAACAGCAACAACAGCAGGCTGAAGAGCGGGCGACGAAAGGACAAAATCACGGCGTTGCGCACAACCAACAGGGGTCGTCGATCATCCTGCTGCCAAAAGAGGGGGAGAAGAAATTGCCCCATCAAGAGCATGAGGATCAGCACCCATCCCCACACAATTGCGGCGATCAGAGACCAGCCGGGCCGGCTCAGGTAGAAGAAGATGTTGACCACCACCCCCACCAAGGCCAACAGGTTGCCGCCAAAGAGCAGCCAACTTGGCCAAATATTCTGACGCATGGTGGGGAGGAAATCGCTGGTATCGACCCGTTTATAGTTGGCGGATCGATTGGCCACCCGTTGCAGGGCCAAGGTGGCTGGTCCCGCCGGCAAGACCAAAACCAGACCGAGCCACCACAACAGACTCAGCCACATATAGGCGAACAGATCATCATAGAGCGCCCGTAAAGCCCGCCCTACGGCTACAAATGCTTTCATTCTGGTATACCTGCTCTCTTGTTGCGAACCGTGTGGCCGGGGGCCTACACGGTTATTCTGTTTTTGCCAACCCCACCCGTACAAAAAGGGCCGGGATCCACCAGGTCAAGGTCAACCCCACCACCCCATAGCGCACAAAGCGCAGGGTGCGTTCGACCCATACAATCGTTTCATAGTCCGGCAGCACCGCGCCGTAGACCAGGGCCATGCCCTCTCGTACCACCACCAGGACCACAAAGCCTAGAATCAACCGGCCCGCCAACTGCATCCAGCTTCCGGCGGTGGCGAATCGGACTCGATGGGCCTCCATGTAGAAGCCGACGTTGGCCCCCAACAGCAGCCCGCCCAAGGTGGCCGCATCCTGCACCGGATAGCTGCCGTCGCCGGGGACGAGCAGAAGCACGGCCAGGGCCAGCACAACCGACCCGCCCACCACCTGCCCCAGGCTGAGTCCGCCGGCCCAGGCGTCCAATCGACGCTCCCAGCGGGTCCACAGAAATAGGATCAGCCCGCCCAGGATCAGGCCGCCGACTGTGTCCAGGGGGTAGTGGACGCCCAAATAGAGGCGGCTGAAGGCTTCCGCCACCATCACCCCCAGCACCAGGGGCCACACCCAGCGACCCAGGCGATGCCAGGCCACGCCCATATATCCCCACAGGCTGACCGCGTTG
Source organism: uncultured Chloroflexia bacterium (assembly GCA_963704975.1). Lineage (GTDB taxonomy): Bacteria > Chloroflexota > Anaerolineae > Caldilineales > Caldilineaceae > JAGNDO01. The sequence continues at coordinate 19,640 of CAVPIK010000003.1, forward strand.
ACGGCGTGGCCGCTGGGGAAGCCGTAGCCGCTCTGATCGATCAGATGCAGTTCGACCGGCGGGCGGGGCATCTTGAGGATGTTCTTGATCCCCGTAAAGAGCACTGACGAGAGGACCAACAGATAGGCCAACTTGCGCCCAAACCGTTTGTCAACCAGCCAGAAGAAGAGCGGCACCAACAACAGAAAGAAATCAGCTTCGCCCAAAAAGGTGGCGGCTTTGAAAAATCCATCCAAAAATGGGGTGCGGAAGCCTTGGATCTGCTCGATCAGGGGCAACCCGCCGGTGATTAGGTCGTATAACCAGCCGTTCATGGATTCTCCTCACGCCGTCTTGCCCGCCGGGGGTTGTGCTCTGGTGGGTCCCAGATCTGCGGGCAACGTTGGCTATTATAACACCCTTGCACAGTCCATTCCAGTGTGCGCCAAGGTGTTGCGGCAAGGTCGCAAATCTACGTCATCCGCGTTCTATTTTGAATTTTCCCGCTCCAGCCAGATGTTGTGCAAGCCATCCACCTGGGCGGACCAGCCGGGGGGGACGACGGTGGTGGTGTCGAATTGGAAGATCATGGCCGGGCCGACGAAGTGGTGGCCGGGGCGCAGGGCGGATCGATCATAGCAAGCCGTGGGGGTGGGGACGTGGGCGTCGAACCAGACCGGCTTTGTCGGCCAGTCGGGCCGAGGATGGATCCGCCTCCCCCAGGGGGTGACGGGCAAAGACGGGCCGGGCGCCGGGACCGCTGCCCCGCACCCGCAGGGTGACCACCTCCACGGGCTGGTCGGGCATGGCATAGCCATAGCGCTGGGCATGGGCGGCGTGGAAGGCGTCCACCGCCCCGGCCACACTTGCCGGGGTGATGGGCAGGGCCAGGGGCACGGCCAGCTCATAGCTCTGGCCCCGATAGCGCATGTCCAGGGAGGCGGCCAGATCCGGGTCGGCGAAGCCCTCCCCGGCCAGGACGGCCGCGCACCTGGTCGGCTTGGGCGGCGAAGAGGGCCTCGATCGCGGGCAGATCCTCGGCCACTTGGTCGGCTAGGCGCAGCACAGCATGGGAGGTGTCGTAGACCACGTCGGCCAGAAGCAACCCCAGGGCGCTGAGCACACCGGGGCTGGGGGGCAAAAAGATGCGCCGAATGCCCAAGGCGTCGGCCAGATCACAGGCGTGGAGCGGACCGGCCCCGCCAAAGGGGACCAGGGCAAAGTCCCGGGGGTCGTGGCCCCGCTCCACGGAGACCTGGCGCAAGGCCCGCTCCATGACGGCGTTGGCCACCCGGATGATCCCCAAGGCGGCTTCCTGGGCCGACCTACCGCCTAACTCTTGCCCCAATTGGGTCAACGCGATCAGCGCGGCCTCTTCATCCAAACCAACCGCCCCCTCCCCACCCAAAAATTGGGCCGCATCCAGCCGCCCCAAAACCAGATTGGCGTCTGTGACCGTGGCCTGGATCCCGCCCCGGCCATAGCAGACCGGGCCGGGCACGGCCCCGGCGCTCTGGGGGCCGACCCGCAGGGCACCGCCGGGGTCCACCTGGGCCAGGCTGCCGCCCCCCGCGCCCACGGTGTGGATGTCGATGATGGGCAGACGCAGGGGCAGCCCGGCGATCTCGCTCTCGGCGCTGTGGGGGATGTGGCCGGGGCAGAGGGCCACATCCGTGCTGGTGCCGCCCATGTCAAAGGTGATGATCTGGACCGGCGTGTCGTCATTCTGGGCCTGGCGGGCCAGCTCAAAGGCCCCCACCACGCCCCCCGCCGGGCCGCTGAGGACCAAGCGGGCGGGCTGATCCGCGGCCTGGGCCAGGCCAATGGCCCCGCCGTTGGACTGCATGATGCGGATGGGCGTCCCCGGCAGGCGGGCGGCCAGGCGGTCGAGATAGCGGCCCACCAGGGGCTGCACATAGGCGTTGACCACGGTGGTGGCCGTGCGCTCGTATTCCCGATATTCGGGCAGAATTTCGCTGCTGAGGGAGAGGGGCAGGTCCGGCAACCTTTCGGCCAGAAGTTGGGCCACCCGGCGCTCGTGGGCCGGGTTTTGGAAGGCGTAGAGCAGGACGATGGCCACGCTCTCCGGCTGAAGATCGGCCAGTTGCTCGATCACTTGGGCCAAGTCGGCTTCGTCCAAGGGGGTCAGAACCGAGCCGTCCGGGGCCAGCCGCTCGATCACTTCCAGGCGCAGGTCATCGGGGACCAGCATGGCCGGGCGCTCTTGGAAGAGGCGGTAAATGTGGGGGCGGTTTTGGCGTCCGATCAGCAGCACATCCTTGAACCCGGCGGTGGTGATCAGGGCCATGCGGGCGCCCCGGCGCTCCAGCAGGGCGTTGGTGGCGACGGTGGTGCCGTGGACGACTTCAAAATTGGGGATTGGGGATTGGGGATTTGGGGCGAAGCCGAGATCCGCGAGGCCGGTGGCGATGGCGGCGCTTTGGTCGTGGGGGGTGGTGGGGGCTTTGAGGACGCGGAGGGTGTCGCCGTGAGGACGACGAAGTCGGTGAAGGTGCCGCCGACGTCGATGCCGATGAGGGTTGTGGATTGGTGCATGGGTTGAACTTTCGTGGTTGCCAAAGGAGCCCGGTCGCCGTATGATATGCGGAATGTGCAACACATGTATTCAGGGCAGACCCGCAATGGAGGAGGATCGCATGAAGAGAAAACTGACCATCACCATTGACGAAGAAGTGTACGAGGGCCTCTATCGGATGGTGGGGTCTGGCAAGATCAGCCACTTTATTGAAAATCTGGTGCGCCCCCATGTGCTCTTTCCAGATTTGGAAGCAGGATATGCTGCAATGGCCCAAGACGAGGAACGGGAGCAGGAAGCGCTGGAATGGGCCGAGGCGACTTTGTTGGGTTGAGTCCCTTTCACCCACTCACCCCGTCCGGTTTCGATACGCCCATCCTTTTTGGTCAGCGAACGTGATTCGTCGAGTCGGGCTACTCAACCTGCGTAGGTCATCCCCCCTTCACCTCTTCCGGATGTCGATACGCTCTTCCTCAATGGTCAGCGAACCTGGTTCGTGAAGCCGGGCAACTCAACCCGCGTTGGTCATCCCCCCTTCACCCGCTCACCCCTTCACATTCACCCGCCCCACCCACTTCACCTGGCGCAACGCGTCGTCCGTCTCGCTGGGGACGATGAGGCGGACCAGGCCTTGGGCGCGGGTGAGGGGCGCGCCGTCCATCTCCACGGCCAGGATGATGGGCCGGGTCACGCCGGGATCTGCCAACTCTGTCCGCAACACCCTGGTGCCGAAGCCGTCCCCGCTGATCACCTCGACTTGATCCCACTCGTCTTGCCAAAAATGGGCCACAAAATCGAGCAGCCGCGGCCCGGTGAAGGCGAAGGGGCCGGAGGTGCCGTGGCCGGTGCTGACCACAAAACAGTCCGCCACGGTGACGGCGGGCAGGCCGGCCAAGTCCGCCGGGGTGAGGGCGTGGTGGCTGCCGTCGGGCAAAGTCAGCACAAAATCGGCGTGGGCCGAGGGGGGCGCTGGGTTGGGATCGTGGGCGTGGGGGTGCAGGGGATCGTCGTGATGGGGCATGGGTTAGTCCGATTCTTTAGTCCGATTCGACGGTGAAGGTGAGGGGGAAGCCGGCCTTGCGGGCGATGCTGTGGGCTTTGGTCACCAGGCGCTGGGCCTCTGGCCGGGCCAGGGTGACCACCAGGGCCAGCCCCTTGGTGTGGGCCTCCAACATGATATGCTCGGCCAACTCTTCGGAGAGATTGAAGAGGGTGAAGAGGATCATCATCACGAAGTCCATGGGGGTGACGTCGTCGTTGTGGATGATCACCTTGGCCGGGCGTTCTTCTTCGAGTTGCCCGATCCACGGTAGGGGTCGGGTGGTGGTTCGGGTGGCAGGATTGCGTTCGGGATAGGTGGTCGGCATTATCGGCCTTTGAAGTTGGGTTTGCGTTTTTCCAAGAAGGCCCGCACGCCTTCGGCGTAGTCGTCGGTGTTGAAGATTTCGTCGGGCAGCATGGCTTCGTCCGGGGTGAGGTCGAGCAGATCGGGTTTGTGGACAATGGTTTGGAGCATCTGCTTGTGCCAGCGTTGGGCCAAGGGGGCCAGATCCACCATCTGGGTTGTCAGCTCGTCCAAGGCGGCGTCCATGGCGGCCAGGGGGTGGATCTGGCTGCACAGGCCCATGCGCTGGGCCTCCTGGGCATCCACCAGCCGGGCGGTCAGCAGCAGATCCGAGGTGTGGCCCACGCCGATGATCTCCACAAAACGCTGCATTTCGCCATAGCCGATCAGGGTGTTGAGCTTGGCCACGGGCATGCCAAAGATGGCGTTGTCGGCGGCGATGCGCAGGTCGCAGTGGACGGCCAATTCGCAGCCGCCGCCCACGCAATAGCCCTTGACCAGGGCGATGGTGGGCTTGGTCATGCGCAGGATGTTGGCCAGGGCCATCTCCACCTTGCCGTTGTAGATCTTGGCCTGCCAGGGATCTCGGCGGCGGGTCTGCAAATTCCCGGATGTCTCCCCCGGCGCTAAAGGCTTCGTCACCCGCCCCCCGAAAGACGATCACCCGCACCTGGGGGTTGCTTTCCAGCCGGATGCACAGTTCGGGCAACTGGCACCACATCTCGTAGTTGATGGCGTTGCGCTGGGCCGGTCGGTTCAGGGTGATGGTGGCGATATGCTGGTCGATTGAAAGCAAGAGATCGGCCATAGGGGCTCCTGGGTGGCGTGCAGTGAGATAGGGATAGAGATAGAGGTAGAGAAAGGGATGGGCCAAGGATACCAGTTGGGCCGAAGGGCCGTCAAGCTGGTTGGGGTGGCACAGGTGCCAAAATTCACCGTTTTTGGGGGTTGTCATCCCGTTTTTATCATGTTATACTAGCCAAAGTCCTGTAGCCAATTTTTGTGGCCTGCAGACTGCCCCTCAAACCAACGCATTTCCGCCGCGCCCCGGCGCACGTGAACCCGATCTTCGATTGGGAGAAATGGAGGAAGCCAGCCAAACCAGGTTGTAAATTTCAAAGAAGGTGCGTTTTTTGTTGTGCAAGCAAGTTGTGCAAGCAAGATGTTTTTCAACCAAACTTTTGAGGTCCACCTGCTAGACGGTTTTGGTGTATACCCGCCGGGCTGAACAGGAGATGTGCTCGCCTCAGTTCCGGTGACCGAAAAGTTCTGCTAGCGTTTGGACACCTACTCACTCCAAAGGAGCTATTTTTCATGGCAAGTGTAACCTACGATCATGTTTACAAACGATGGGGCGATGTCACCGCCGTCAACGACCTGACCTTCCACGCCGATGACAAGGAATTCCTGGTTTTCGTCGGCCCGTCCGGCTGTGGCAAGACCACCAGCCTGCGCCTGTTGGCCGGTCTGGAAGAGATCAGCGACGGTGTGGTCAAGATCGGTGACCGTGTGGTCAACGACGTGCCCCCCAAGGACCGGGACATCGCCATGGTGTTCCAGAGCTATGCCCTTTATCCCCACATGAGCGTCTATGACAACATGGCCTTCGGCCTGAAGTTGCGCAAGACGCCCAAGAGCCGAGATCGACACGCCGTGTGAACGAGGCCGCCGACCAGTTGGGCATCGAGCACCTGCTGGACCGCAAGCCCAAGCAGCTCTCCGGTGGTCAGCGCCAGCGTGTGGCCGTGGGTCGCGCCATCGTGCGTGATCCCGCCGTCTTCCTCTTTGACGAGCCTCTGTCCAACCTGGATGCCAAGCTGCGGGTGGAAACCCGTGCCAACATCTCCAAGCTGCACCAGCGTCTGGCCACCACCTTCATCTACGTGACCCATGACCAGGTGGAAGCCATGACCATGGCCTCCCGCATCTGCGTGCTGAAGGACGGTCTGCTGCATGCAGATCGACGCCCCGCAGCAGTTGTACGACCACCCGACCAACGTCTTCGTGGGTGGCTTCATCGGCAGCCCCAGCATGAACTTCTTCGACGCCACCCTGGTGGAGAGCGATGGCAAGCTGGAGATCAACGCCGGTGGTTTCCGCCTGGAAGTGCCGGAACCCAAGGCCAGCGAATGGCGTCCGTTCAAGGGCCGGGAGATCGTCTTCGGCATCCGCCCGGAGGACATCCATTCCCGAGAGTTCACGCCTCCTGGCATCATCGAGGCCAACTTGACCGCCAAGGTCGACGTGACCGAGTTGATGGGTAATGAGATCTTCCTCTATCTGATGACCAAGGACGAGAAGCAGTTCATCGCCCGTGTTGATCCCCGTGTGCGGGTGCACCAATGGCGACGACGTGCTGCTGGCCGCCAACATGGCCAACGCCCACATCTTTGACGCCAAGACTGAGGTCAGTCTGGCCGGGTAAGTGGCTAGGTTTTACCCTGTTTGACCCAAACAGCCGGACTGCGCTATGCGGTCCGGCTGTTTTTTTGCGCCCGACGGTGGTAGAATATCGAGTATTGGGTATCGTGTATCGAGTATGACACGATACCCAATACTCGAACCACGATACTCGACACAAAAGGAATCACGAACTATGACCATTTTTACCGAATTCGACCTGATGAAAGATCTGCAACCAGCCCGGCGGCAAAATTGTGCTGCTGGTGCTGGACGGCCTGGGCGGCCTGCCCATGACCCCGGACGGCAAGACCGAGTTGGAGACCGCCGTCACCCCCAACCTGGACCGCATGGCCGCCGAAGGCACCACGGGGCTGAGCGTGCCCATCCGCCCAGGGGTGGAGCCGGGCAGCGGCCCCGCCCATCTCAGCCTCTTTAGCTATGACCCGGTGAAATATCCCATTGGCCGGGGCGTGTTGGAGGCCCTGGGCATCAACTTCCCCCTGGGGCCGAAGGATCTGGCCGCACGGGGCAACTTCGCCACGGCCTCGGCGGATGGCACCATCACCGACCGCCGGGCCGGGCGCATCAGCACGGAGGAGTGCGAGCGCCTGACGGCCAAGTTGCAGGCGGCCACGGGGGATCTGCTGCCCGGCTACGAGGTCTTCGTGAAGCCGGTCAAGGAGCATCGCTTCGTCCTGGTGATCCGGGGCGACGGCTTGGGCGGCCAATTGACCGAGACCGATCCCCTTGTGACGGGCAAGAAGCCCCTGCCCGTTACCGACGAGAGCGGCACGGAGAGCGGCGCGCACACCGCGGCCCTGGTCAACAAGTGGGTGGAAGCCGCCCGCGCCGCCATCGCCGACGAACCCAAGGCCAACAGCCTCAACCTGCGCGGCCTGGCCCTGGACCCCGGTCTGCCCCGCTTTCGGCGAGATCTACGGCATGAAGGCGGCGGCCATCGCCGTCTATCCCATGTACAAGGGCGTGGCCCGGCTGGTGGGCATGGAGATCGTGGACTTTGAGGGCGACCGGCCCAACCACGAGATCGACGCCTTGGAGCGGGTGTGGGACGACTTCGACTTCTTCTTCATCCACATCAAAAAGACCGACAGCTATGGCGAAGACGGCAACTTTGACGCCAAGGTCCACGAGATCGAGGTCGTGGACGCGCTGATGCCCCGCATCCTGGCCCTGAACCCCGGCGCGGTCCTGGTCACCGGGGACCACAGCACCCCGGCCAAGCTGCGCAGCCACAGTTGGCACCCGGTCCCCACCCTGCTGTGGAGCCCCAAGGCCATCCCCGACGCCGCCCAGAGCTTTGGCGAACGAGCCTGCGCCGGCGGCCACTTCGGCACCTTCCACGCCACCAACATGATCCCCCAGGCCATGGGCCATGCAGGGCGGTTGAAAAGGTTTGGCGCCTAAGAACAGGAGTTAGGGATTGGCGATTCGGACGCATTCCGTCCGAATCGCCAATCCCCAATCCCCATGACCCCACAAAATCTCACCATCGCAACCGACCTCCTCACCTCCGCCCGCCGGGTGGCTTGTTTGACCGGCGCGGGGATCAGCGCGGAGTCTGGCGTGCCGACCTTTCGGGATGCCCAGACCGGGCTGTGGAGCCGGTATGATGCCCAGACCTTGGCCTCGCCCCAGGGCTTTGCGGCGGATCCGGGGCTGGTGTGGCGCTGGTATATGTGGCGGCTGGATCTGGTGGAGCGGGTGCAGCCCAACCCCGGCCACCTCGCCCTGGCCGAGCTGGCGGATCTTGTGCCAAGCTTCAGCCTGATCACCCAGAACGTGGACGATCTCCACGAGCAGGCGGGCAGCCGGGATGTGTTGCATCTGCACGGCACCATCGCCCGCTTCAAGTGCAACCGCTGTGGCCGGGCGCATACCCTGCGGCCCGCCGAGCGCACCGCCGAGCAGCCGCCCCACTGTCAGCGCTGCGACGGGCTGGTCCGTCCAGATGTGGTTTGGTTTGGCGAAATGTTGACCCAATCCGTGTTGACCGAGGCGTGGCAGGCGGTCGAACGCTGCGATCTGCTCCTGGTGGCGGGGACGAGCGGGATGGTCTATCCGGCGGCCTCGCTGCCTGGGGTGGCCCAGGCCCATGGGGCCAAGGTGATCGACATCAACCCGAATTCCAGTCCCATCTCCCACATGGCGGATCTCTTTCTGCAAGGACCGGCGGGGGAAATCCTGCCCGCTTTGGCAAAGGCTGTCGCCGAGGCCAACCGACCCGTGTCCCGACCGGCAAAAAACCGCTCCTAGCGCGCGGTTTCCTCTCATGCTATAATCCTTCCACGTTTGAACCTTGTTCGTCCTCACCCATTCACCCGCTCACCCGTTCATCATTCCCAGAGGAGAAACCCCATGTCCAACCCCAGCATCTATGCCCTTTTGGTCGGCGTTGACCGCTATGACAACCCGCAACAGGCCCCCAATCTGCGGGGGTGCGTGGCCGACACCCAGGCCATGTACAATTTCCTCACCACCCGGCTGCAAGTGCCGGAAGATCGCATTTTGTGGCTCACCTCGACCATGGAGCGCTCGGAGCCAGCGGATCGGCGGGCCACCCGGGAGAATATCCTGCGCGGCTGGCAGCAGCATCTGACCAAGGCCGGGGAGGGAGACCATGTCTTCTTCCACTACAGCGGCCACGGCGCCCAGGCCAAGACCATCGACCCGGTCAACGAGCCGGACGGGCTGGACGAGACCATCGTCCCCGCGGACAGCCGCACCCCCGGCGTCTTCGACATTTTGGACAAGGAACTGGCCGCCCTGATCGCCGGGGTGGAGGCCAACGGGGCCAAGGTGACCGCCTTCATGGATTGCTGCCATTCGGGCAGCGGCACCCGCAAGGTGATCGACGTGAACGAGGACGCGCCCCGCACCCGCATGGCCGCCGGGGACGACCGAGAGCGGCCCATGAGCACCGTGGTCACCGCGCCCAGCGGCACCCGATCGGTCAGCGGTCCCAAGGGGCCAAGCGGCATGTTGCCCCTCAGCGAGCATGTGCTTCTGGCCGGCTGCCGGGACGAAGAGTTGAGCCACGAATACCGCTCGCCGGAGACCGGCCAGTGGCAAGGGGCCACCACCTATTTTCTGATGAAAAAGCTGGCGGGCTATCAGCCGGGCATGACCTGGGGCGAGGTGCATGACTATGTGCAGAGCAACGTCCACGCCGTCTATGCCCGCCAGTCGCCCCAGTTGGAGGGGCCGGGGGAGATCGAGGTCTTTGGCGGGGTGGGCGAGCGGATGGCGCCCTATGTCAGAGTAGGAGACCAGATCGACCCGAACGAGCCAATTTATGTCAAGCTGGCGGCAGGTGTGGCCATGGGGTTGACCGAAGGCAGCCGGGTCGCCATCTTGGCGTGGGCAGCGACATGAACGGTACGCCCCTGGTGCGGGCCACGGTGGATGACGTCAAGGTTGACCACAGTTGGGCCAAGTTGGATGCGCCGGTCACGGTGCCAACTGGGCAGCCGGGCCGTGGTCACCTCCTATGGCGTAGGGCAGCACGGTCTACAAAGTCGCCACGGACGATGCGGATGTGCAGGCCGTGGCGCGGCCTATGGCGGACAGCCTCGCCCTTCTTTGTCATCGTGCCCGCCAGACGCGGACGACGCCGATTTCCGGGTTGAGGTAATCAACGGCAACTATGTCCATCCAGGACGGGGCGGGCACGCAGATTGTCCACGCCATGCCCCCGGCCACGGTCGGAAGGGGCCGAGGATGGTGGTGAGCAATTTGGAACATCTGGCCAAATTCAGCAACACTCGCACCCTGCACAACCCGGTGGCCTACAGCGAGCTCTGGCGGGCAAGGTCACGCTGGATATTGTGACCGGCGACTCTACGGCCGGAGCGGCGTTGCGGAATACCCGATCCATCCGCAACGCGGGCAACGAGACCACCGTGACGAGCGGGCAGCCCTTCCAGATCTCCGCTCACCAACAACTCATCCGAAACCCTGTACATGGCCATTTTCTATCTGCGATCGGATTTTGGCATTGAGATCGATTGGCCCAGCCGAACGTGCAACGAGGTCGTGCCTGCCGCGAAACTGATCTCCTTGTCGCCCATTTCGGCATCGCATTGAGCGACGAACCTGACCAAGGCGATGAGATCTTCAAGGTGATCGCCACAAGAGCGCCGACGGAGTTTGACGCGATGATCTTGCCAGCGCTCAATCCAGCGCACGGAGTCCAAGACCCGTGCAGTCGAGGCATCGCCCTCGCCAACTGCTCAACGCCGGTCGGCACGATGGCACCCGTCGCCCTGGCGCGGAGACAACGCGGACGACGACTGGACCACCGCCCAGGTCGAAGTCACCGTGATGGCCGCCAGCCAGGACATCGCCCTGCCCGAAGGCACCGACGAGGTGGACGCCGGTACCACCCTGGACATCACGGTCAAAAAGCCCAAGGGCTTCTTTGGCAAACTGCTGGCCGGCAGCTTTCGGCGGCGGCAGCCGGGCCGCCGGGGACATCACCGACGGGGCGCGCGCCTTGCCGCCAGGGATGACCGGGCTGAACGCAGATCGCTACTTTGTCCCCGTGGGCATGGGGGCCGGGGGCACCCGGTCGGCGGACAGCGCGCCGGCTGTGCTGAAATTTGAGGCCGAACCCGAGCCAGTTCCAGGCCATCACCCCGCAAGACCCCATGACCTTGCAGGTCAATGTGGAGAACGACCCCAACATCGCCGGGCTGCTGCCCATCGCCTATGACGGGGAGTTTTACTACATCGCCGGGGAGCCGACCGCGGCCACGGGCACCCGGTCCGTGGCGTCGGACAAGCAGAGCATGGCCGTGAGCATCGACTTCCTGCCCGTGCCCGGATGCGGACGATGTGGAAGACCCGGGATCTGAAACGCACGGTCAGCCTCTTCCTCTACAAGATCATGCACAACGACCTGCCGCCAGGGATGGGCGTGCGCAAGGCGGATCTGGATGTGCGGGGCCAGGCCGCGTACGCCGCGGTCCACCCGGACGATGTGCGGGGGGCCAAGCGGGTGGCGCTGATGGTGCATGGCTTCACCAGCGACACGGAATGGCTGGTCTGGCACGCCTGGCCCTGGGCCAAAAAGCACGGCTATGACCTGTGCCTGACCTATGATTACGAGACCTTCAACACGGGCTTCAAAGAGAACGGGCGCATGTTGCACGAGCAGTTGACGACCCTGGGCTTTGGCCCCAACGATGGGGTGAAGCTGGACATCTTCTGCCACAGCATGGGCACCCAGGTCAGCCGGGCCATGATCGAGCTGTGGGGCGGCGAGGACGTTTGTGGATCGGGTCTTCATGGGCGGGGCGCTCAACGCTGGCTCGGCCTTGGCCAAGGCGGGGAAGCTGCTGCCCTGGATCAGCACGGTCATGCTCAACGGCGGGGCCATCGCCGTGCCGCCGGTGGTGGTGGCGGCCTGGGCGCTGAAGAAGATCTCCGATTTGGCCGTGGGTGTCCAGGACATGGACCCGGATTCCGAGTTCTTCCAGGAGATCAACGGATCGACCAAGACCATCAAAGTGCCCTACTTTGTGCAGATCGGCACCAACAGCGGCATGGCCAGCCAGAGCGTCAACTGGACCCGGCTCTTCACCAAGGCGGGCATGGCCAAGGGCGCTGGACATGGGGCTGGACGCCGTCCTGGGGGACAACGACATCGCCGTGGGGGTGACCAGCGCCAAGGCGGTCCTGAGCGGGCGATATCCCAATGCGACCGTGGCGGTCACATCGGGGAATCACTTCCACTACTTTGTGGATTCGGAGAGCAAGGCGATTTTGGATGGGTGGGTGGCGTAGGGGGTATACGCATTCACCCCCGCCCAACCTTGAGTAACCAAGGTTGGGCGGGGGTGAATGCGTACAGTCATTCAGAAGATGGTTGGAATTGGACAGATAAAAGGTAGTCAAAACCGAGGATCAGGCCAACTGCGGTGTTGGCTGGATGTCAGCCTCCCAGTGAACTTGCCTGATCGTACGCATCTGTTTCTTCATCCTGATATGAACACGTTGACCACCGGCAGATAATGGCGTAGCCTCTGCCAATTCAAGGTTGGCCAGATTAAATTCGGGGTCATCCACATCCAGCAAGACGAGTACGGCTTTATTCGGAATCCGATCGAGAATTTCAGGATGATCGAAAACGTATCGGTTGAAATGCTCGGTCAATTCGATAATTTTATCAGCTAAGATTTGTGTATTCATTCTGTTCTCCACTGCAAATAGCGTTGCACGTAGAAGCGATAATTTGTTCGCAGGTCCTGTAGCGCAAAGCCGAAGGCGTCAGCGTTGTTCGTAAAAGCCATGGGCGGTGTTTTGATCTGAGAGCCGTCGGGCTTGAGGTCATCTCGATGAACAAACTGGATGGGCGTTGTCATAACGCACAATTGGCGTCCAGTCCTGATCGATCAATATTTCTAGTTGTACGACAAATCGCAAAATGTCGGCCGCGATCCTTAAGGTATCGCACACGTAATGTCGCAGCATCGGGCAGAGGGATGAAAAACTCATTTTCGTTCATAGTATTGACATTATACACCATCGACTGACAAGCCTCAAGCATGACCGGAAAAAGTCGGTATTGGGCACGTCTTTCGTAGCCAGCGCAAGTGTCGGCTAACCGCTTCCGGCTAACCGCTATTCTTGCCCCATCCCGCCCCGCCCATTACAATAGATGGCGGGAGGGGATGTGTCCCGGTGGGCGCCCTGGTCTTCAAAATCAGTGGCAGGTGGCGCATAGTCGGCTGCGGTGGGTTCGACTCCCACGCCTTCCCGCAAGAAAATCAAAAGGCAAAAGGCAAAGTGCAAAAGGCAAAAGTGGGCCGCGAGCGCACACCACTTTTGCCTTTTGCACTTTGCCTTTTGCCTTTTGCCTTCAATTCGAGGAATTATGGAAATCAATCTTTTTCAGGACGATGAACCCCAAAAGTTCGAGCAGGTTCTGCTCTTCCCCTACCCGGACCTGAAGCGGATCTGGGTGCGGGCGTGGATTGTGGCCAAGTTGGACCAGAATCCCAATGTGGAGATCCGGGTGATGAACCCGGATGGCTCGGAGAACAACAGCATTTACCTGATCGCCCACGCCGAGAACAAGGTGAACAGCACCCTGCATCTGCGCAAGCCGGAGCCGGGCGTGACCTATCGGGTGCTGGCCGAGCTTTCTTTGGGCATGGGCCAGACTGTGGAGGTGCTGGACCATCGAGAGTTTGACATGGTGCTGGAATTCCGCGACCCGGAAGAAGGGCAACGGGGCTTCGGCTTTGGCTTTGCCCAGGACCATGACGAACAATCGGCCCCGTCGGTTGCCTGCCTTCCACCCCCAACGCCTAGGAGTTCGCTCTTGGGCACCTGTCCGCTCTGCGCATCCCCATGTGATTCCAGGATTTTAGACAAAAGCACAGTCGCCCATGCCCTGACCCCGGCGGTGGTCGGCTTGATCCGCGCCCAACATCCCGGATTGGCAGCCCAGCCACGGGCTGTGCCCCGAGTGTGCCGGGTCGCTTTGCCCAACATTTGGCCAATCGGCGCAGCCCCGAATCTTTGCAACAGACGACCCAACCCCACGGCACCTTTCCCTATTATCATCGGGACGAGGCCACGGTGCTGGCGCAGAGCCAGCGCTTGGCCCACCATTGGCAGTTCACGGGCGCGGGGGTCACCATTGCCTTTTTGGACAGCGGCTTCTATCCCCACCCCGACCTGGGGCTGTCCAGCGGCACGCCGATCCCGCCGCCCCCCGTTGACTTGACCTGGGGACGATCAGCCCTTTCAACCCAAAAAAGCCCGGCCCACCGACGGGGAGATGTCTCGTTGCTGGCCAATCGGTTTGTCCACTATGTGGACCAGCAGGATGGGGCGGAGCGGGAGGGGTTGACCGAGGCCAGCCTGTGGGACGATGCCGGGGACAGTTGGCATGGCCAGATGACCACGGTGTTGGCCGCGGGCAACGGGCGGCTGAGCGGGGGCAAGTTCGCCAGTTTTGCGCCGGAGGCGGGGATTTTGCCCATCAAGATCGGGCGCAAGAATGGGCGTATCCCCGAGGCGGATATTTTGCGGGGGGCGGAGTGGCTGCTGCGCAACGACAATTGGCGGCGCTATGGGGTGCGGGTGCTCAACGTCAGCGTGGGCGGGGATGAGCCGATGCACTGGCGGGACAACCCGGTCTGTTTGGCCATGGAAAAGCTGAGCGAGCGGGGGGTGTTGGTGGTGGCCGCAGGGGGCAACAGCGGACGCCAATCTTTGCTGGCCCCGGCCCAGGCCCCGGCGGTGTTGACCGTGGGCGGGCTGGACGATCACAACCGGCCCTGGCGGCGGTATGTGCCGGCGGAGATCGGCCAGTTGGGTCTCTATCATCACAATTGGGATTGGATCGAGGGCTATGCGGCTTGGCAGAGCAAGCCGGATATTTTGGCCCCGGCCCAATGGGTGCCCGGCCCGATTTTGCCGGTCAGCTCGGTCTTTGCGGAGTTGATGGCTGCCAGCTCTATTTTGCGGGCGCTGGCGTTGGGCCGAGACGGAGAGTTGCGTCGGTTGCTGGCCCAATGGGCTGCGGTTTTGGGGCTGGCGGACCCGGCCAAGGCCAGGCCGGAAGCGGTGCGGCGGGCGGTGGCCCGGCTGCGCAACCGGCACAAGTGGGTGGCCCCCTTCACCCAGCATGTGGATGGGACGAGCACGGCGGCTCCGCTGGTGGCCGGGGTGGCGGCGCAGATGTTCCAGGCCAACCCCAGCTTGACCCCGGCGGATGTGCACCGCATCCTGCGGGAGACGGCCATGCCCTTGCCCCATCAGCCTGCGGACAAGCAGGGGGCGGGGCTGATGCAGCCTGCGTTGGCCGTGGCCGTGGCCTTGCGCGCCCCCGGCGGTCCCCGGCAGGGCCGGCCTGTGAGTGGGTTGAGCATGGGATCGGATCAATTTTCTGCTGACGAGTTGCAGAAAATCACAATTCAGGGTAAAGTAGCCGAAAGAAGTTCCCCAGGCGACAATGGCGCGCCGTCCGAGTCAGCCCTGATCTATTTTGGATATTACGCCCCCCAGGCGGAATCCGTCAGTCTGATCGGCCCATTCAACAGTTGGCAACCCCATAGTATGTCCCTTGTCCCGTGCGCAGATGGATGGTGGCATGGCGTGTTGCGGCTTGCCAAGGGGGCGCATCCCTATCGTTTTTGGGTCGCAGATCCCAAAATGCCCCAGGGCGAATGGGTGCCAGATCCAGAAAATCCCAGCCGCACGGCCAGCGGGTATGTGCAGCCGCACAGTGTGGCTGTGGCATCATAAGCCTCTCATTCAACGTAGCCGTTCACTTCCCTGCCCCCTAGCCCCCAACCTTGGGGGGAACTGTCCACAACCTCCCCCAGAATTGGGGGCCGGGGGGCCGAGGGCGGTGAACGGTACCATTCAACAGAAAGTCCTATCCTCATGAATGTCGAATACCACAAGTGGTACAGTCCGCGCTTGAACCGAGATATGGAATTGAAGGTCTACGGCCACGCCGGGGCCAGGATGTTGGTCTTCCCCACCAGCAAAGGGCGCTTTTTTGAATATGAAGATCGGGGCATGATCGACAACTTGTCGGATCATCTGGAAAATGGCTGGCTGCAAATTTTCTGCGTGGACAGCGTGGATGCGGAGAGCTTCTACTGTCGCTGGTGTCACCCGACTGGGCGCATCACCCGGCACATGCAGTATGAGGACTATTTGCTGCATGAGGTGTTGCCCTTCACGTGGCACAAGAACCAGAACCCCTTTCTGATCGCCCACGGGTGCAGCTTTGGGGCCTATCATGCGGTCAACATTGCCTTCCGCCATCCCCATCTCTTCAGCCGGGTGCTGGCCTTCAGCGGCATGTACGACATGAGCAACTTCTTCGACGGCTATCACAACGACGATATTTACTTCAACACCCCCAGCCACTTTGTGCCTAACCTGTCGGACCCCTTCCAGATCAACGCGCTCAACCGCATGGACATCATTTTGGTGGCCGGGGAGCATGACCCCAACATCGAAAACAACCGTCACCTGAGCAACGCGTTGTGGAGCAAAGGCATCCAGCACTCCCTGCACGTGTGGGACGGCTGGTCCCACGATTGGCCCTACTGGCAGAAGATGATGCGGCAGTATATTAGCGGCTGACCCTATTTTTGATTTTTGATTGTGGATTTTGGATTGCATGACGCACTCCTGCCGCAGAAACAAAAATCTAAAATCGGCAATCCAAAATCTAAAATTACAGGAGGCAATATGGGCGATGTAAAGAAGGTGGGGGTGATTGTGGGTCGGGAGTGGAGCTTTCCCCCGGCCTTTATTGAAGAGATCAACCGGCGGGATGTGGGGGTGGTGGCCGAGTATGTGAAGTTGGGCGGCACCAAGATGGACGAGCCGTGCGACTATGCGGTGATCATCGACCGCATCAGCCACGAGATTCCGTATTACCGGACCTATTTGAAGAACGCCATGTTGCAGGGTGCGTATATCATCAACAACCCCTTTTGGTGGAGCGCGGATGATAAGTTCTTCGACGCCAGCCTGGCCACCCGGCTGGGCGTGGCCCATCCCCGCACGGTGGTGCTGCCCATGAAGGATTACCCGGAAGGGGTGGTGAGCGAGAGCCTGCGCAACCTGAAATACCCCCTGGATTGGGATGCATTGCTGGACTATGTGGGCATGCCCGCCATCCTCAAGGACACCTGGGGCGGCGGCTGGAAGCATGTCTACAAGGTCGAGACCGTGGACGAGTTGATCCACTATTACAACCTGACCGGCCAACTGTGCATGATGCTGCAAGAGTTCATCGAGTGGGATCAATATGTGCGCTGCATCTGCGTGGGCCAGGACAACATCATGCCCATCCAGTACGATCCCAAGGAGCGGCGCTACATCGTCTCCCACGATCATCTGTCGCCGGAACTGAATGAGCGCATCATCGGCGACGCCCGCAAGCTCAACCGGGCCTTGGGCTATGACATGAACAGCGTGGAGTTTGCCATCAAGGACGGCATCCCCTACGCCATCGACTTCATGAACCCGGCCCCGGACATGGACATCAACAGCATCACCCCCCACTATTTTGAATGGGCGGTGAAGAGCATGGCGGATCTGGCGATTGAGAAGGCGTTGGCCGGGCGGTCTCAGGTGGATGAGATTCGGTGGGCGCGGTTTTTGTAAAAACAAGGCAAAAGGCAAAGTGCAAAAGGCAAAAGGCAAAAGGGCGTGGTTGAGTACCAGCTTGGTGCCAAAGGTGATCCTTTTGCGTCCATCTCTCGTCCCTGAAAAGGCTGAGACGAAGCCATCACTCAACACGATCCTTTTGCCTTTTGCACTTTGCCTTTTGCCTTTTGATTTCTTGGAGACCCCATGAAGCACAGCGAGATCATCGACCGATACAACGAATTGGCCCAGACCGGCACCCTGGGGCCGGACACCTGGAATGTGCTGGGGCCAGGGCTGGTGGAGCGGGATCTGACCTTTGGCGGGCGTCCCCTGTGTACGGTGTTGCGCCCCCTGCTCCACACCCGCAAGGGCTGGAGCTATCTGCAAAAGCGCACGGAGTTGGTGCTCAGCGCCTTCAACAAGCTGACCCAGGCCATGCTGGACGACGAAGCCGTGCGCGCCCAGGTCTTCCTGACCCCGGACGAGGAGTATTTGGTCACCCTGCCCACGGGCTACGACACCAACATCCCCACGGCCCGGCTGGACAGCTTCTTCACCTACGAGCCGGACGAGGCCCTGGGGGATCCCTACACCCTCAACTACATCGAGTTCAACGGCGAAAGCCCGGCGGGCATGGCCTATGAAGATGTGATGACCGAGCTCTTCCAGCAGACGCCGCTTGATGGCCGAGTTTGGCAAGCAGTTCACCTGTTCGCCCCTGCCCGCCCGACCCCACCTGCTGAACACAATTCTGAACATCTACTATCAATGGCGGGGCAACCGGGACAAATTGCCCGACTTGGCGATTGTGGACTGGGCCGGCGTGCCCACCATGACCGAGTTTTATCTGATCCAGGCCTATCTGGGCCGCCACGGCATCAAGGTGGTGATCTGTACACCGGGAGAGTTGGACTTTGTCAACGGCCAGATGTACGCCAAGGGCATCCCCGTGGACTTTGTCTACAAACGGGTGCTGACCACCGAACTGCTGCAAACCTATGGGCTGAACCACCCCATTGTCGCGGCCTTGGAGGCCGGGGCCATCTGCATGGCCAACCCCTTCAACTGCAAACTGTTGCACAAAAAGGCCAGCTTTGCCGTGGCCAGCGACGAGCGCAACGCCCATCTGCTCACCCCGGTGGAGCGGGCAGCGATCAAGGCCCACATCCCCTGGACCCGGTCGGTGGAGGAGCGCACCACCTTGGACCAGCATGGCAAGCCCATCGATCTGCTGCCCTGGATCAGCGACAATCGGGACCATTTGGTGCTCAAGCCCAACGACGAATACGGCGGCAAGGGCGTGCTCATCGGCTGGGAGACCGAGCAGGCGGATTGGGAGAAGGCCTTGGCCGACGCCATCAAAGATCCCAGCATTGTGCAAGAGCGGGCCACCATCGCCTATGAGCCCTTCCCCTCTTTGGACAGCGCCGGGCAAGTGGTGGTGGGCAAGCGGTTGGTGGACTGTGATCCCTTCTTGTTTAACGGCAATTCGGCCCCCAGTTGCCTTGTGCGACTCAGTACGGTCACACTGCTCAACGTCACCGCGGGGGGTGGCTCCATGGTTCCGGCATTTGTAGTGGAGGAGTGAGGAAATCCTATGTATCATCCCGAACCGACCCTCAACATCGGTATTGAGGAAGAGTACCAATTTATCGACCCGAAGAGCCGCGAACTTCTGGGCTTTGTCAGCCAATCCATGAGCCGGGAAGAGTTGATTGCCCAGGATCGGGACACGGATGTGGCCTTCAGCCGTCAACTGGGCGAGGCCACCATCAAGGTGGGCACGCCCGTGGCGGCCAACATCAGCGAGGCCACGGAGAATCTGATCCGGCTGCGGGAGTCAATTCTGGAGATCGCCCAGGCCAACAACGCCGAGATCATGGCCGCCGGCACCCATCCCTTCAGCCAGTGGAACAAGAAGGCCGAACCCCTGCCCCGCTATCGGGCCATCCATCAAGATGCCCAGTTGATCGCCCGCCGCCTGCTGGCCTTTGGCATGCACGTCCACATCGGCGTGGAAGATCGCAACCTGGCGATAGATGTGATGAACGTCATGCGCTATGTCTTGCCCCATATCCTTTGCCTGGCCAGCAGTTCCCCCTTCTGGTCCGGGCGCAACACGGGGCTGAAGAGCTATCGCTCGGTGCTGCTAGACGCCCTGCCCCGCACGGGCATCCCCAACCAGTTCAATAGTTATAGTGAGTATCAGGAATATGTAAATATTTTGGTCCAGACCAACAGCATCCCGGATCCCGGTGCCATTTGGTGGGACATCCGCCCGCATCATCGCTTTCCCACCTTGGAGATCCGTCTGTGTGATGTGATGCCGAATGTCAAAGACACCATGGCCGTGGCCGCCCTGATCCAGGCCATTGTGGCGTGGATGGTAGATCTGCGCCGCCGCAATATGTCTTTCCGGATCTACGAGCGGGCGCTGATCAACGAAAACAAGTGGCGGGCCGTGCGCTATGGGCTGGACGGCAAGCTGGTTGATTTCGGCAAAGAAGAGGAAGTGCCCGCCCGCATGTTGATCTGGGAGCTCATGCAGTTTGTGGAGCCAATGGTGGACCGCCTAAAGAGCCGCAGCCAATTCGAGCATGTCTACACCATGATCGAGCGGGGGTCCAGCGCGGACCAACAACTGGGCGTGTGGCGGGCCAGCGGCGAAGATACCAAGGCAGTGGTGGATCACTGTGTTGCAGAAACGGAGAAGCTCTCATGATCGATCGACCCTCCCTGACCATCGGTATCGAGGAAGAATATCAGGTGGTGGACCCGGAGACCCGGGAACTCAAGTCCTTCATCACCCAGTTTATCGAAGACGGCAAAGTGGTGATGGTGGAGCGGGAGATCAAGCCCGAACTGCACCAATCCATGGTGGAGTTGGGCACCCCGGTCTGTCACTCGGCCGACGAGGCCCTGGACGAACTGACCCGACAGCGGGAGTTCATCATCCGCCTGGCCGCCCAGAAAGACTTGGCCATCGTGGGCGCGGCCACCCACCCCTTCAGCCGCTGGGAAAATCAGGAGATCACCCCCTTCCCCCGCTACAAAGGCGTGTTGGAAGAGATGCAGCTCTTGGCCAAGCGGCTGTTGATCTTTGGCATGCACGTCCACATCGGCATCGAAGACCGCCGCTTTGCCGTGGACGCCATGAACGTGGTGCGCTATATGCTGCCCCACATCCTGGCCCTCAGCACCAGCAGCCCCTTCTGGCTGGGCCGCAAGACCGGGCTGAAGAGCTATCGGGCCTTGATCTTCGAGGACTTCCCCCGCAGCGGCCTGCCGGACGTCTTCCGGTCGGATGCGGAATATCAGCAACTGATTGACATGATGGTCAAGACCAACTGCATCCCCAACGCCAGCAAGATCTGGTGGGACGTGCGGCCCCATCACCAATACCCCACCCTGGAATTCCGGGTCTGCGATCTGGTCACCCGGGTGGACGAGGCCGTGGCTATTGCCGCCCTCTTCCAGGCCATTGTGCTCTGGCTATGGAAGCAGCGCCGCCGCAACATGACCTTTCGGGTCTATCGCCGGGATCTGCTGGACGAGAACAAGTGGCGGGCGGCCCGCTATGGGCTGGACGGCAAGCTGATCGACTTTGGCAAGGTCGCCGAACTGCCCTCCCGGCAATTGATCCGGGAACTCCTCGCCATGCTGGGCGAAGAGTTTGAAGAGCTGGGCAGTTGGCGGCACATCGAAGTCATCCACCGCATGTTGGAGACCGGCAGCAGCGCCGACCGCCAACTCCGCGTCTTCGACGACACGGACGGCGACATGAAGGCCGTGGTGGACCATCTGATCGCCGAGACGAAGATCGGGACGTAAAAAGTGAGCGTAAACGCAAAAGGCCCCACCTCCCGTCGGGAGGTGGGGCCTTTTGCGTTTACTCTGCTCTCAATGCCACAACTTTGTAATCTCATCGACCTCAAAACGGGGGAATTCAACGCGTTGCCCACCCCGCTGGGCGGTGATCCCTTCGCCCTGCCTCCAAAATCCGCCCGATCACCCCGCCCGACCAGCCGACGGACGCCCAGACCTCCAATAACTCATCCGCATCTGCCGGGGCGCAGGTGGCCAAAAGGGAACCGGAGGCGATGGTGCCCAACGGGTCCAGGCCGAAGACTGCGCACAGATCTGCGGCCAGGGGCAAGATGGAGATGGCATCCAAATCCACGGACAGCCCCGCCTGGGCGGCCAAGGCCACCTCCAGCAGCCCCGTGGCCACGCCTCCCTCGGTGGGATCGTGCATGGCGGTGACCAGCCCGGATCGGGCCGCGGCCAGGGCGGGGATCCGCACGCTGATGCCGGGGGCGAAGAGCAGATTCGCTGCCTTGTCCAGATCTCCGGCGGACCAGCCGGCGGCCAAGAGTTCGTCCCGCTTCTCTCGGGCGATGATGCTGGCCCCCTCAACCGGCGCGTACCCGGCGAGCAGCACCACATCCCCAGGCCGACAGCCGCCAGTGCGCACAAATTGGCCCCGCTCCACCTGGCCCAACATGGTCCCGGCCACCACGGGCTGATTCACCGCCCCGGTGATCTCTGTGTGGCCACCGGCCACCACAATCCCCAAATCCGCGCAGGCCGCGCCGATCTGGTCGAAGATGGCTTGGACGCTCTCGGCTGTGGTTGCGTGGGCGGGCAGAAGCAGGGTGGGCAGGTAAAATAGCGGGGTGGCTCCGGTCACGGCCAAGTCGTTGGCGCAGACGTTGACCGCATAAAAACCGATCTCATCCGTGGCAAAGGTGATGGGATCGCTCTTGACCACCAAAAGTTGGCCGCTACCGCTGCCGGTGGAAGAGATCGGGGCGAAATCGATCACCGCCGCGTCCTCGCCCAGGCCGGGGCCAAGGAGGAGGTTGGGGTGTTGGGTGGGCAGGCGGCGGATCAAGCGGGCCAGCAGATCCCCCGGGACTTTGCCTGGGGACAAAATTTGGGCTGCTGAGTTGGGATCTTGCGGGTGGGTTGTCATGGTTGGGCATTGTACCGAATGCCCAGAACTGGGGCAAATCTGTGGCAAATCTGCACGAAATCCGCAGAGAGTATGTTCGGTCAGGATGGGATGTATGAAGAAGATCAGCCGCCGACGATGTGGCTGGCGGCGTTAATCACGATCATCACCAGCAGGCTTAGGGCCAGGAGTACATCGGTCAGTCGAATGTCGTCGTGTTGGGACATGGGTGGTTCCTCATCGCTGTAATGGCTGCCAGAAGCAACACAATTGATTCACAGCGGCAAGTTTACCAGAGAATCGTCCAGCCTGACGGACCGGGGAGGGACGGGCAGCCATCACGAATCGGACCGTTGTCCTACGATGACGCCCAATTCACGAACCTCACTCCACAATATGCACCGGCATGCCCAAATAGGCCAGATCAAAGAGGCGGGCGGCATCCTCATCGTTGAGCATGGCGCAACCAAAGGTGGCGGGCTGACCGATCAGCCCGGACCACAGCTTTTGGCCGGTCTCCCAAATGATGGGGATGCCGTGGATGCCGTTCTCAAAGTCGCCCACGTCGTACAGCCCCATCCAGTAGGGCATATCCAGCCGATAGGCACTGCTCTGGGCCATCTCCATTTTGGTTTTGACCGGGAAGGTGCCCGTGCGGGTAACCCACTCCTTGCTGCCCGTGCTGCACTGCCAACTGTCGATCACCCGGTCCCCTTGGAAGACCCAGCACTGCTGGCGGCTGATGCTGACCAAGAAACTGGTGCCCGAGTGGGGAACCGGGGGCCGGCGCTGATCCAGGGCGGCGGGGCCATACGGGATGCGCAAATAGAGACCGGAATAGACGCTTTCGGTGTCGGGCAGGCCATTGGTGGAGACCAAAGCCGCCACGGTGGTATTGGTCTCCCGGGCGATCTCGGACAAGGTGTCGCCGGGCTGCACGATGTGATAGTCATAGCCGCTGACGGCCAACCCCAGGCTGAACCCGCCGCCGGACGCGGATTGGCCGGGGATAATCAACGACTGCCCCACCCGCAGGAGTTCGGGGTTGGCAATGTCGTTGGCCGTCTGCAATTGGGCCTGGGTTAGGTTGTGGGCCTCGGCGATCAATCCCAGCGAATCGCCGGGCTGCACGATGTAGGTGTTGCTGGGGGAGATGACGATCAACTCGTCCGGGGTGGCGGGCAAAACCAGAATCTGGCCGATGACCAGTCGGCTGGCTTGCTCGGCGTCGAGGTCGTTGAGCTGTAACAGTGTCGCCAAGTTCAGCCCAAAGCGGTCGGCGATGCGGATCACCGTGTCCCCCTCCGCCACCACATAGCGGCGGTTGAGGCTGTGGATGGAGATGGACAGTGGAGCGGCTGGGGCGGCTGGGTCAGCCTGGGGAGCGTCGGCCACCGGCAACGGCGCGCGACTGGCGGGGATGCGCAGCACCTGGTCGATCTTGACCGCATCGGCGTTGCGGATGCCGTTGGCCGCCATCAGCTCCGCCAGGGTGAGGCCATAGTCCTGGGCAATTTCGCTCAACGTCTCGCCGGGGGCCACCACATGCTCGCCAAAAACCGGCGCTTCCGGTGTGGTCTCCTGGGTGATCTCCTGGGCCAGTGCGGCGGTGGGGAGGGTCATCAACCCAGCCCCGGCAAAAGCCACCAAGAGGGCCAGCCATAATCCAACCCGTTTCCAAGAAAATGAATGGTCTATGGGGGAACGTGTCATAACGATTTGATCCTGGAAAATTTCCCCAAATGGGGCCAATCGACTGTGTGGACAAGTGTAGAGTACCCAGACTCCTCTTTGGCTGTCAAACGGGGTGGGCGGGTGAACGAGTCCGGGACGCAAACCACCCAAATCAACCAATCAACCAATCACCGCCTCCCATCTCCCTTGCCTCTCACATCGTATTGCGACTCCCTACTCCCTGTGCTATGATTGTGCTATCCGGCCCACCCATTTTGGGCCGCATCCCGGATACTGGCTTCTCTGTCTGAACAACCCACGGGCGGCACAATCCACCCCCTGGAGGACGCATGATTCAACCCCGCACCTATCCCAAATATGTCGGCCAGGCCCTGGTTCTGGAACCAGATCCCTTTGTGGCCATGGTGGACGATGACAACCCCTGGATCGAGGGTCTCTTCCTCACAGTTATGATCGGGGCGTTGGTCGGCTTGGCCAAGTTTGTGGGCAGTTGGCTGCTCACGGCCACCCTGCCCGCCCCCGCCGCCGTGCTGGAAGTGTTGATCCAAGGCATGGCCAACAGCGGCATCCTGGCCCAGGCCACCGACCCCGTGGCCGCAGAAGCCGCTGTGCGTCAGGCATTGACCCTGCTTTTTACCCAACAGGGCTTTGGCAGCGGATGGGTCAAACTGTTGGCCCTGATCTTGGTGCCTTTTTCGTATGTGCTGCAATGGCTCTATTTTAGCTTGGCCGGTCACGGCGTCGCCCGCCTGTTTGGGGGCACGGGGCAGCTTGGCCAGACCTTGGGGGCCATGTCTTTGATGGCGGCCCCCCGCATCCTGCTGCTGGCCACCGCCCTGCCCTTTGTCACCGTGGGGACCCTGCTGCCCTTGGTGTGGAGCCTGCTCATCGTCTATCGGGCGCTGGCGATCAGCCATGACCTGAGCTGGCAGCGGGCCGGGCTGGTCACGTTGATCTTGGTGGCCGGCTTCGTGTTGCTCTTCGCATTGGCCGGGGGCGCATTGGCCGCCGGTCTCTCCTTCTGGCTCGGAGGTGGCGCATGACGCTTCGACACTGGTTGCCTTCCACTCAACAGATGAGCAACGCCGTCCAACTACGCCCTCGCTCCTTTGGGGAGATCAGCATGCGCCAGGCTTTGGGCATGATTCTGGTGGCGGGGATAGTCGGCGGCTTCTTCTCCTTTATGGTCAACTGGATACAGGCCGCGTCCCTGGGCACGGTGCTTGCCCGTGGCCCAGGCATCCAGAAGCCTGGATGAGATGGCCCAAATTGCCAGCTTCGGCCTCGTCGGCCTGGCCCCGGTCAACCTGCCCGCCCTCACCGACACCGTCAACACCCTGGCCGGGCTGGATCAAGCCCTGCCCGGCTGGATCGCCGCGTTCCTCAGCGCCTTGGGCACGTGGATCAGTCTGCCCCTGGCCTGGCTGCAAAGCTGGCTGGTCTATGGTCTGCTGGTGGCCCTGACCGCCAAAGCCCTGGGCGCGACCATGACCCTGCAACGCTTCTACGCCGCCACCGGCTACTTCGCCGTCCCCCTGGTCTTGACCAATCTGACCGTCATCCCCTACTTGGGCAATCTGCTGGGCGCCGTGATCGCGCTGTGGGCGCTCCTGGTCTATGCCAAGGGCGTGCAAGAGGCAGGTCAACTGGGGCCTTTGCGGGTGGTGGCCAGCTTGGTGCTGCCCCTATTCATCATTATGGTAACGTACGTAGCTTTCGCCCTCACTGCCGGCTTGATGGCCGGGATGCTCCTGGCCTGACCAAAACGTCAACTCCTTGCCAATTGATCCGTAATCTTAAAGGCCGTCCGGCCCATCCCGGACGGCCTTTTTTGAATCCACCAAATTCGGTCCAAAAACCTGCTGTATTTTTGACAAGCATCCCGGCGCTGTGCTAGGATTTCCGCAATCTCTGTGGTATAGATTACAATTAATTATGCGAAAACAGACCGCTACACTTGCATTTGTTCGCCCCACCTTCACCTACCAGTCTCATTCTCAATCGCGCATCAACAGGAGGCCTCATGTACCCGGAGAGCGAAATTCTCTTCCCCAATCGAGCCATTGCACCGCTGAAAAAGGAGCGGGGCAACGATTGGCAATCCCTGGTTTCCCAGGTCGCCCACCAGCACGACGGCAGCGAGGATTCCCTGGCCTTCTCCCTGATGATGATTCGCCTGTGTGACTGCCTCAATTGTGACCAGAGCAGCTATAAAGCCTCCCTGGGCTGCGTCTCCTGCGCCCGCCGCACCGTCTCCACCGACAAAGCCTCCGACACCATGTTGGTGCAATCCTTCGAGCAGACCCGCCAAGAAGTCCGCAGCCTTCGCAACGGCAACGGACGCTAATTTCCCAAACTCCATTTTTGATCAAAAAAGGGCCGGTGCAATCACTGCACCGGCCCTTTTTCATTGGATCTCTCGCGTTCAGTCCTTAGCGCACGCCGGCAGAGACAAAATCCCGCTGGTAGACATCCCAATGGGCCTGAAAGACCGTGGGGGCGACGGCATAGAGCATCTCCAGCACCCGCTGGCTCATGTGACGGATCTCCCACTGGGCGGCCCGATCCACGGCCCGCAGCCACAGGAAGTGCTGCCAGGCCGCAAAATTCATGGTGGTGACAATCCGCGTCTCCGCCGCGTTGGGCAGCAGGAAGCGGGCGTCTTCCTTGCGGATGCCCAACTTGCGCAGAGCCAGATAGTTCTCCTGAAGCTCCGCCCAGGCCCGCTCCAGTATCTGTCGGGCCTCTGGGTTTTCCAACACCGCAAGCGGCACCACGGCCCCCCACTCCCCCTTGGCCAAATCGACATAACGCTGGGACTCCTGACTAAAACTGGCCAACCGATGGCGCACCAGTTGATGGGTGCAGGCCCGGCTGATGCCCTCAAAGAAGAAGGTGGCCGAGCCGTGGTCCACCAGCAGCCCGGTGTCGTCCAACACGGGCTGGGTGAAGCCGAGCAGGGTGACCCGCATGGGCAGCATCCTCGGCCACGGCCAGGGCGGCAAGATCCACCCCGGCCAACGGCGGCAGCGTCCGGCAGAATGGCCGGGGTCACGTCGCCAAATTCGCTAAAAACCCCTGGGGTGATGGCCTTGAGAAATGGCAGCGCCTCCAGCGCAATCCCCATGCGAAAGAAGGCCAGCCAGACCCGTGTGTTGCCGCTGACGATCCACGACCCATCCGGCTGGGCCGTGACTTCGCAGTGGCGGTTGATCATGCGCCAGTTCTGGGGCTCCTGGCTCTCCCGGATGCGCAGGGTGACCACCACATGCTCGATGATGTCCTCGTGGCCCTCCTTGACCCGCCCGTGGATAAAGGCCGGGGCGGTGCCCATGCGGTGGGTGCTTTTATAGCAGACGCGGCCAGCATATTCGATCATGTTGTCCGCATAGGTACTCTGGCCGTCAAAAATGGCGGCCAGATCGCTGACCCCGGCCAGTTGGGATGGATTCAGGGCTGGATTTGCCTGGGTATAGGCGAGAAGTTCGACTTGCATAAAGGTCTCCAATTTCAATAAGTTCTTATTTTCAATCGAATAGTCGTCGATCCGGATAACACCGCCCAATACTACACCAAAGCAAAAGGCCGAGACAATTTTGTCTCGGCCTTTTGCTCATTCTTTGTGATTTTGGTGCTGCTTAGGCCACGGCTTCTGCTACGCCCTCGACTACCGCTTCGGGCTGCTTGACCAATTCCAGGTCGATCTCAATGGAGATCTCTTCGCCCACCAGAATGCCGCCGGTCTCCAGAGCCTGATTCCACGTCAG
Organism: uncultured Chloroflexia bacterium; assembly: GCA_963704975.1. Lineage (GTDB taxonomy): Bacteria > Chloroflexota > Anaerolineae > Caldilineales > Caldilineaceae > JAGNDO01. Next base: position 47,470 of record CAVPIK010000003.1, read on the forward strand.
GTTCCACTCCTTGCGGTTGATCTTGGTGCTGGCGCTGAACCCGGCGCTGACCGTGCCCCAGGGGGACTTGGCCTGGCCCACATATTCCACATCCAACACCACAGGTCGGGTGATGTCCCGAATGGTCAGGTTGCCGTGAAGCTTGGCATGGGTGGCGTCCGTCTTCTCAACCTTGGTGCTGGCAAAGGTCAGGGCGGGGAAGTTGGCCACATCCAAGAAATCGGCGGATTTCAGGTGGCCGTCCCGCTGGCCGTCTCGGGTGTTGATGCTGTCGACGTCAATGCTGACGTTCACCACGGTGTTGGCGGGGTTGGCCTCGTCCAGGGCGATTGTGCCGGAAAAAGTCTCAAAGGTGCCCTTGACACGGGAAATCATCATGTGGCGCACGCTGAATTGGATGTGGGAATGGGAAGAATCGATCTGCCAAGACATAAGATGGTCCTTTGTCTGTGAAGATGGTTGATGTTGAATCACGATGTGTCGATAGGTCAAAATGACACTGTTTGTGTAACTGGTTGAACACTTTATCACGAATATAATTCAATGTCAAATGAATTAGTATTAAACTAACAAACATCAAACAATTGACGATTGCATGATTGGCAACCTGATGTGCCACCGCAATCTCCACAACTCCCCCACTCCTCCTCCACACATCCTCCACATCTTGGGGCTATACTTGAGCCATGCAACACAAGTCCCGGCGAATCGACCAAAGCACAACTGTTCGCCGGGCAAACAGATGCTCTATCAACTCAATCTCAACATTTCAAGATGAAAGGAACACAAATATGTCTCGCAAATTGATGGTCACGCTCGTTCTAGCTCTGGTTATGGTCCTCTCGGTCAGCGCAGCTGTCTTCGCTCAGGGTCCTGGCCCGGCCAATACCCAAGGCGGCCAGCAGATGTGGCAACAGCAGGATGGCACGGGCTTGGGCACAGGCACTTGCACCGACTTCGTGGACGAGGATGGCGACGGCGTGTGTGACAACGCCCTCATGGACGGCACCCACGCCCAGGCCGGCACCATGGCCCGCCGAGGTGGACAGAGCCAGATGCAGCAGAGCCAGAAGCTGCAAGGCCAGGGTCTTGGAGACAGACTACGTGGATGCGGACGGCGACGGCCAATGTGACCTCTTCGTCGACGCCGACGGTGACGGCATCAACGATGCAGCGCTCCAGGACGGCACGGGCAGCCAGAACGGCCGCAGCCAGGGCATGCGTGGGATGCGGGGCCAGGGTCGCAATCGGTAATCGGTTCCAGGTCCAGCCCAATCGAACAGACGCATAGATTTTCTCAAGAGAGAGGGCGGTCGAAGTTTCGACCGCCCTCTCTCTACGTTTATGCTGATCTGTGTCAAACCAAGGTCACTATGCCAACGCCTCCCGCCTCGCACTTTGCCGACTGACCACATAAACCCCCAAGGTGGCCACAACCGTGGCGGCCAGGGCGATTCTCGAAGGCCAGCAGATAGCTGCCGCTGGTATCGTAGATGTACCCGGCCAGCCAACTGCCCAAGGCCGCGCCCAGACCGAAAAAGGCCCCCAGCGTGCCCACGATGGTCCCCAAGGCCGGGCCGGAAAAGGTGTCGCTGGCCAGGGCGGTCAACAGTCCGCTGCGGCTGCCCTCCCCAATCCCCCACAGGATGGCATAGAGATAGAGCAACGGCGTGGGCGCACCCTGCCACAGCACAATCAACAGGATCAACGCTGCGCTCTGGGCCACAGCGCCGATGTAAAAGGCCATCCCCCGGCCCATGCGGTCGCTCAGGCTGCCAAAGACGATAAAGGCGATGGCGGTGACGATGCCAGCGCTGCCAAAGACTGTGGCCGCTGTCAGCCGGGGCACTCCCTTGTCCACGAAATGGGCCACCTGATGCACCGAGACCATGCGCAGGGTGAAGAGGCTCAACATCCCGCTACCCATGATCAGCCAAAAGGTGAGGGAACGCAATGCTCTGCCCAGGGTCCACGGCACGGCGGGGACCGTGCGGCGGGTTTGCGAGGGCGCCGCCGCCCTGGCCCGATCCGGGGCAGGCTTGTCCGGCGTCAACCCCAGATGGGTGGGATAGTCCCGCATCAACAGAAGGGCCAGGGGCAGGCCAAGCACCAGCAAGGCCAGGGAGAGCAGGCGATAGGCCGCCGGCCATCCGGCGTGGGTGATGGTGCGCTCCAACAGGGGCGCCAGGATCAGGATGCCAATGCCCGTGCCGGAAAAGGCCAATCCGATGGCCAACCCCCGCCGCCCCTGGCGATCAAACCAGCGGCTGATCACCACCGCGTGCAGGGTGAGACCGAGCAAGGTAATGCCCACTCCGGTCCACACCCCATAGAAAAGATAGTATTGGGCCAGATTGGTCATCCGGCTGGTCAAATAGAGACCGCTGGACATGATCAACAAGCCCACGGAAAAGCTGATCCGCACACCGAACCGGTCCAAAAACCAGCCGGACGGCGTGCCCAGGACAGCAAACACCAGCATGGTGAGGCTAAAAACCCCAGCCGTGTCGGCCCGAGTCCAGTTGAAGGCGGTGACGCCCGCTGCATCGGGCCGGGTGAGTGCCTCGAAAAAGATGCCGAAACTCAGCCGCACGCCAAAGACCAGAGAGACGATCACAAAGCTGGCGAAGACGATAATCCAGCCATAAAAGATGCCCCGCCGCTGCAAGCGCCCGGCGATATCCGTGAGAGTTAGATGCATACATGCCCCGCAATAAAAAATGGCGTTGATTCGCCGTCAATACCCAAATGAGAGGGCGCCAAGCCGGAAGGTCACAAATACCGCCGCGACTTTGACCGCGGTGGGTCCCGGTGTTACAATCACTCGACCCTATCTGCCCAGCCTTGATGCGATTATCACAGACGGCGGGCAGCTATACCCAATCGGAGAGAACCTTGTGAGCAAACAATTTTACGGCGGCCAGGCCGTCATCGAAGGCGTGATGATGCGGGGCCGCAAGAGCATGGCCGTGGCCGTGCGCAACCCTCAGAACGAACTCGTGATCCACGAGCAGCCCTTGACCGCCAAGATCTACACCTCGACCTGGGGCCAGTGGCCCTTTATTCGGGGAATCGGCATGTTGTGGGATGCTCTGGGCTTGGGCACCCGAGCTCTGCTGTGGAGCGCAGACGTCGCCCTGCAAGAAGAGGGGGAAGAGACCCAGGAAAAGATCGAGTTTTCCGGCCCGGTGGCGTGGACGACGATCGCCGCTAGCCTCTCCTTCAGCATTGCGCTCTTTTTCCTGCTGCCTACCATGGCCAGCCGCTGGTTGGCCACCTTTGTCAACGACAACGCCATGCTGGATGCCATCTTTGAAGGCAGCATCCGCATGGTGCTCTTTGTCCTCTACCTGTGGGCCATCGGCTTTATGCCCGACATTCGCCGGGTCTTTGGCTATCACGGGGCCGAGCACAAGACCATCAACGCCTATGAGGCCGGGGTGGAGCTGACCGTGGCCAATGTGCAGAAGTACAGCGTCCAGCACACCCGCTGCGGCACCAGCTTTCTGCTCTATGTGATCGTGCTCAGCATCCTGCTCTTTGCCCCCCTCACCTTTGTGGGCATTCAGCCCCTCTGGTTGGCCCTGCTGCTGCGCTTTATCACCCGCTTGCTGCTGATCCCCATCGTGGCGGGCATCGCCTACGAGATCTTGCGCTTCAGCGCCAACCACGAAGGCAAACGTGTGGTCCGCATGTTGATCACCCCTGGGCTGGCCCTGCAAAAACTCACCACCCGGGAGCCGGAAGATGGCATGGTGGAGGCCGCCATCGCCGCCCTGGTCCCCGTCCTGGCCGCCGACGGCATCGAAGTCGCCAAGATCGCCCCTGCCTTTCATCGCCCAGCCGGAAAGCCCGGAAGCCGCCTTCGACGGCGTGGCCACCTTGCAGGCCGCAGCGGTTAGCTGAGTTAGCCGACAGCAGTTAGCCGATAGCAAAACGCCGTCAGCGGGTCAATGCCCGCTGACGGCGTTTTTTGTTTTTGCTATCGGCTTGAACGGCTACCGGCTATTCCTCAAACACCACGGCCATCTCCACCCCATCCACCGTCACCACATCCCCCTGGCGCAGCTTGCGGCCCCGGCGCGTCTCCTCCTCGCCGTTGACCATCACCTCGCCCGATTGGATCAGATGTTTGGCCTCGCCGCCGCTCATCACAAGTTGTTGCACCTTCAAAAATTGGTCAAGCTTGATGAACTCGTCCATGTTTCTCAATCCTCCCGGCTCACCGGCAATGTCATACAGCGACAGCCGCCGCCGCCCCGGCTCAGTTCCGAGCCGGACATGGCGACCGCGCACTTTTCATATTGATCCAGATGCACCACCCCCGCCATCACATCCGTGGCCTGGATGGTGGGATAGCCGGCCCGCTCCAGCTCCTGGAAGGTGGCCCGGCTGCGATTATAGCCGATGATCTTGCCCGGGGCCAGGGCAAAGAAATTGGCCCCGCTAAACCACTGCTCCCGGTCTTGGGCCACAGGGTCCGCGCCGCCGCACAGGATGGGCAGCAAGGGCACGCCCACGCTGTCCAAAGCCTGGATCAGGTCCGGGTGGCGGTGGATGTTGCCAATGCGGTCCCCCTCAAACTCCACGTGCATACAGGGGCATTTGCGCTCACCGGTGATCAGCGGCTCGTAGATCACACAGCGGTCCCGGTCGATCATGGTGAAGATCATGTCCAAGTGGATCGTGGCCCGAGTCTTGGGGATTTCCACCACGATCACATTGCGCACCTTGCCCCCCTGGGCCAAAGATTGCAGCAGCATGTCGATCCCCCCCACCGAGGTGCGCTCGCTATAGCCGATCACCAGCAGATCCTCCCGGATCACCAGCACATCTCCGCCCTCGATGGTCACCGCCGGCGCGCCTGCGTCCCGGCCATTCTGGGTGCCATCAAAATAGTAGCCAGCCCCCTGCACATGGGGATGGTTGTTAAAGATCGCCCGCAACAGCAACGCCTCGGAAATCCGCGCCGACTTGGCCATAGACCCAATGATCACCCGGTCATTGACGCACATGGTGGCGTCCCGGGTGAAAAAAGTGTTGGCCAGCGGCGGCAAGGCATAGGGCGAGGATCGCAGAAATTTGTTCAGGGTATCCCGGCGCAGAGGGGTGCCCTCCAACAACTGTCGGGCCAATTGGGGTGCGGGCAAATCCACCAACTCGTCCGCCATCTCCCCGGCGTGATGCAAAACGCACAGCCGGTCCACCAGCCGCCGCCGCACCTCGTCATCCCCCAACACATCGGCCAGCAGATCGGTCAGTTCATAGACCTCCGGCACAGTCTGGCGCAGCACCGCAGTGAGCTGTCGATGCTCCTCAAGCGCCCTGGGCAAATAGAGCAGGTCGTCGTAAAGCGACTCCGCCGCCGTGGCCGGGGTCATATTTTCGATCTCCTGGCCCGGCTCGTGGATGATGACCTTGGTGAGACGACCAATTTCGGAATTTAGCGAAATGTTTGGCATAGTTTATCTTTTTGTGAAAAAATCGAGCGGATGGGGTAGGCAGACAAAGGGGGGGCTTAAAGCAAGGATCGCCCCAAAGGGGGGCCGTCAGGGTCGGCATCCACGGGGTCGGCGGCGGTGATGGCCTGGACCTGATCCGTGGCCAAGGTATCCGCCCGCTCGTTGAGGGGATCCCCGGCGTGGCCCTTGGTCCACTCCCAGGTCACGCCCCCGGCGGGCTGATGGCGTTCCACCACGGCCAGCAATCGCTTCCACAGATCCTGGTTCTTCACCGGCTTCTTCGAGGCCGTGCGCCAGCCGTTGCGCTGCCAGCCCACCACCCATTTGGTGATGCCCTGGCGCAGATATTGGCTGTCCGTATGCACCACCACCCGACAGGGCCGACTCAAGGCTTCCAACGCCTCAATCGCCGCCCGCAACTCCATCCGGTTGTTGGTCGTGTCCCGGAAGCGTCCGCTCAACTCTTTTTGGTGTTCGCCAAATTGCAGAATCGCCGCCCAGCCGCCGGGACCAGGGTTGCCGCTGCACGCGCCGTCCGTATATACAACGACCGTCTGTTCGCTACCCAAAAAGATGCCATCCCTTCCCAATTGTTTCGTTCCACCGCGGAAAGAGCGCCGAGATCGGCAAAGGAAAAACACCCTACGAGAGCGTGGGCGTTCCCTCTCCCAAAAAGCGCCGAGTCGCAGAGAAAAGCGGACTCTCTGCGTTCTCTGCGGTTTACTTTTTTGCTGCACCTACTGCTGAGTCGTGCGTAGCTCCACAAACGTTGTCTGGCCGGGGTTGATCACAAACTGGGCTTCCACCGCCTCGCCGTTGATCTTGCCCGCCACCACATACGTGCCGGCGGAGAGATCCCCCATCGCCCCATTTTCGCCCCAAGCCGGGTCCGGGCCGATGTTCTCGGCATCCAAATAGGTCGTGACCGTGCGCACCCAATTGGCACCATCTCGGGTCAACTGGTACAGGCTGAGTCGGGCCGCCTGCCAGGTGGAGCCGTCCGCGGCCACCACCCGCACGGCCAGGGTGCCCAGGCCGGGGAAGGGTTTCAGCCACAGCCAGGGGTTGACCGTGCTGCTATAGTCATTGTTGCCCACCCGCACCTCCAGGTGCAGATGCGGCCCCAGGGCAATGCCGGTCATGCCCACATAGCCCACCACATCCCCGGTCTCCACCCGCTGACCCACTTCCACGGCGACTTGGTTCATGTGGCCGTAGAGGGCAAAGACATCCTGTTCCCCATTCGGGGTGGAAAGGCGCTGATCCAGCCGGATCACCACTGCATTGCCAAAGAAATTGGGGTACGGACCCAACACGAGCTCGCTGTCCGGTCCGGCATGGACAATCTCGCCGGCCGCACCGGCCAGCAGACGTGTCCCCAAATTGCCGCCCATGTCCACCCCATGATGGAGCAGATATTTGCCACCGGCTGTGGTGCCAAAAGGGTAAAGGGCCGAGGCAAAGCGTCCACCCGTCCCCGGTGCAAAGGGGTTTTCCAGCCAATAGTGGTCGGCGACTTCGGCAGGGGCCGGGGCAAAATTAGCCCAAATGCGACCCTTCACCGCCGGAATCACGACCGGCTCGGGGGTGGGGCGCAGGATGGGCATGTTGGTGGGGGTCGGCGTGGGCGTAGGGGTGCCCCGAAACGATTCGGCGTTGAGCGCTTCCACCGGAACCAGGGTCGGGGACGAGGTGGGGGTTGGGGTAAAAGTCGGCGTAGCCAACACGTTTCCAGGCGAACGGCCCAGAATGCTGTTGCCGCCCCGCTCAATGTCCAAAATCCGGGCCGGTGCTGCTATCTGCGCCACTGCCTCCGCCACCCGTTCGGCGGGCGAGTGGGCCATTGTGCCCACAGACTGCACGGCGGAGACGTCGTTGACCTGGGAAATGTCCTGCGCCACGGCGCTGCCCAGGCTGCCGGCCACGCTGAGGCTGACTGGGGCTTGGAGAAGCTGGCCTTGGGCCGAAATCGGGGAGACCTCTCTGGGCCAAAGCATCCACAAAGCGGCCACAACCAGACAGGCCGCCGTCGCCCGCGTGGCAACCTGAAGCGCCGTGCCCGAAAGATGGACCGATCCCCGCACCGCGCGCACAAGACGCAACCCGGTGTTTAGGGTAGATTTACCAAAAGATTTTGCAGACTTGATCTTATTGAGAAAAAGACCGGAGACTGCGGAAGGCGTAGACGATGACATGAGAATCAGGAACTATGATAGAATGGGATGAACTTGAATAGGACATTCATTCGACGATGAAACTTGGCGACTATGTTAGAAAACCCGCACATCCACTTCGATATTTTCTCGCTCTTTCCGCAGATGTTCGAGAGCCCGTTTGGCGAAAGCATCATCGCCCGAGCATTGGAAAAGAGATTGCTCACGGTGGCCGTTCACGACATCCGCGCCTTCACCACGGACCGCCATCATGTGTGCGATGACACGCCCTACGGCGGCGGCGGCGGCATGGTGATGAAACCGGACCCCATCATCCGCGCCGTGGAGACCGTGCTGGGCCGGGAAGCCGGTTGGGCCTTGGCCGCAGAAGATGCCTATGTCAACCTGCCGCCCTGGCCGGATGATACACCACCCGATCTGCCCCTGCAAACGCCAGTGATTTTGTTGACCCCCCAAGGCCGTCCTTTCACCCAAACCGTGGCCCAAGAATTGAGCCAACACCCCCGTCTGGCCCTGATCTGCGGCCGTTACGAAGGGGTGGATGAACGAGTGCGCACCCAAGTGGTGACCGACGAGATCAGCCTGGGGGACTTCGTGATCAGCGGCGGCGAGTTGGCGGCCATGATTCTGGTGGACGCCATCACCCGGTTGCTGCCCGGGGCCTTGGGCTATGCCCTGGCCGCCCACGAGGACAGCCATTCGCCCGGTCTGGATGGGCTGCTGGAAGGGCCCCAATACACCCGCCCCCCGGTCTTCCGGGAAGAGGCTGTGCCGGAGATCCTGCTCAGCGGCCATCATGGCAATGTGGCCAAATGGCGACGGCAGCAGGGGCTGTTGCGTACGTTGCAACGTCGTCCCGATCTGCTGCCTAATCTGGACCTCAGCCCAGCCGATCTGCGCTTTCTGGCAGAGCAAGGCTGGACGCCGCACAAATAGAAGGTCGATTTTTGACATAAGCTGACCTTCTGGCCTTTTAAGCCACAGTTTGACATTGTATCACCGAATGAGCGCAATACAAATTGGTCGGGGATTGGGGATCAGAGGCTAGCGCCGGTTGAGTAGCCGCCGCCGAGATCTCCGCTGACCATTCAGGTGCTGGCGGCGTATCGAAACCAGAGCGGGTTGACCCAATCCCCAATCCCAACAAAATCCAAACGCCCAAATGTTTGCTCCCCCATGGGCCTTGTGGTATACTCTTTTTTTGTGACCGGTTCTTGTGTCACATTGTCCAGCGGCCAAAATCAACACGTTTTCTGTGACTGAATTTGTCTCAGTTTGCAGACATAATGTGTAATAGCTATCCGAGGGTGAAGAAATTATGACCAACGCACTGATGGAATCTCTGAAGCCGGAAGCCAATCCTAACATGCCGGAGATGCACCCGGGCGACACGGTACGCGTACACCAACGCATTACCGAAGGCCGCACGGAGCGTATCCAGATCTTCCAGGGAGTGGTGATCGCCATGAAGGGCGGCACGACCGCCAGCGCCAACTATACCGTGCGCCGCGTGGCTGCCCACGGCGTGGGTGTGGAACGTACCTTCCCGCTCTACAGCAAGGTTGTGGAAAAGGTGGAAATCCTGCGCAAGGCCAAGGTTCGCCGAGCCCAGCTCTACTTCCTGCGGGATCGCCAGGGCAAGGCTGCCCGCCTGAAGGAAAAACGCTTCGTCAGCGTTTAGTCCGGGCTGGTTTCGCCAATCTGGCGGGCCATCCATTGAGAGAAACAAAAAGAACACCGGATTCCCGGTGTTCTTTTTTGCGTTCAAAAATAGGCCACGGATGACACGGATTTGACGGATTAAAAACGGATTTTTCTTTTTCAAAAAAGATCCGTTTTTATCCGTTTGATCCGTTCAATCCGTGGCCTATTTTTTATCTTTGGCGATGCTCAATCCCTCTGGACGAGGCGACGATCAAATCCGTGGCCAGGCCCAGGAAGAGGCCGTGGCCGACGATGCCTGTGCGGCGGTCTAGTATGGCGGAGATGGTGGCCGGGTCCAGGTTGGGGGCGGTCATGGGGCCGAAGTTGCAGTCCAGGATCAGGTTGCCGTGGTCGGTGATCAGGGGCGTGCCGTCGGCCCGCAGACGCAGGACCGGCTCTGCGCCCATCTCCCGCAGGAGGGGCAGGTGGGATCCCCAGCCAAAGCTGACCACCTCCACGGGCAAGGCCCACTGGGTGCCCAGGTGGGCCGAGAGCTTGCCCTCGTCCACCACGATGATCTCCCGCAGGCTGGCCTGGGCCACGATCTTCTCCCGCAGGAGGGCACCGCCGCCGCCTTTGATCACGTTGAGGGCCGGGTCCACCTCGTCGGCCCCGTCGATGGTCAGATCGACCACGGGGTGATCTTCCAGGGTGGTGAGGGGGATGCCCAGGCGGCGGGCCTCTGCGGCCACGCTCTCGGCGCAGGGGACGCCGATGATGTCGCCCAGATCTCCCGTGGCCAGGAGGGCGGCGATGCGGCGCAGGGCAAAGATGGCCGTGCTGCCCACGCCCAATCCCACGACCATGCCCGGTTCAATAAAGGTGACCGCGTGCTCTGCCGCCTCACGTTTCAATTCGGCGATGGTTGTTTCGGGCAGACTTGTTTCAGATCTCATAGATAGTCGTCCTCGTTTTCCTCTTCTTGATTTTCATCCTCGTTTTCGGCCTTGAGCAATACTTGCCGCCCCTGACCGCCGCCCAGATCCGGGCCGACCGCGCCCCGGGCCTCCAGTTGATTCATCAACCGGGCCGCCTTGGGATAGCCGATGCGCAGCTTGCGTTGCACCAAACTGGTGCTGCACGATTCCAGCCCGCGGATGGCGTCCATGGCGTCCATGATCAGCTCGTCTTCGTCGTCCATGCGGTCCGCCAGCCCGTTCCACGGCGGCACGACCTGGGGCTGAGGTCACCGTCCTTGTCCGCCTCCCGCCAGAACTTGGTCACCCGGGCGATCTCCGAATCGGCCACAAAGCAGCCCTGGACCCGGAAGAGTTTGGACTCGTCCGGGCGCATGAGCAGCATGTCCCCCTGGCCCAGGAGTTTTTCCGCGCCGGGGGTGTCCAAGATCACCCGGCTGTCGATCTGGCTGGTGACGGCAAAGGCGATGCGGGAGGGGAAGTTGGCCTTGATCAGCCCGGTGACCACGTCCACGCTGGGGCGTTGGGTGGCCAAAATCAGATGGATGCCCGTGGCCCGGGCCATCTGGGCCAGACGGCAGATCTGCTTTTCGATCTCTTCCGGCGCGGTCATCATCAGGTCGGCCAATTCGTCCACCACCAGGACGATGTAGGGCAGTTGGGTCCACATCCTTGCGGCGGCGCACCAGGGCGTTGTAGTCGGCAATGTTGCGCACCCCGGCATCTTTGAACAGCATATAGCGGTCATCCATCTGGATCAGCAGCCAGGTCAGCGCGCCGGTGACCGTGCTGACATCGGTGATCACCTTGCCCAACAGGTGGGGGATGCCGTTGTAGCCGGGCAGTTCCACCATTTTGGGGTCCACCATCACAAAGTTGAGGCTCTCCGGCCCGTGGCGCATGAGCAGCCCGGTGATGATGGCGTTGAGGCAGACCGACTTGCCCGACCCCGTGGCCCCGGCGATCAGCAGATGGGGCGACCGGGTCAGATCCGTGACGATGGCCGCGCCGGAGGTGTCCCGGCCCAGGGCCAGGGGCAGGTAGCCGCCCTTGGTGTTGACCTCTTTGCTTTCCATAATGCCCCGCAGCCCGACCAAACTCTTGGTGCTGTTGGGGACCTCGATGCCCACATAGGGCCGACCGGGGACCGGGGCCTCGATGCGCACGGCCGGGGCGGCCAGGGCCAGGGCCAGATCATCGGCCAAATTGACAATCCGGTTGACCCGGATCTTGCGCCGCTGGCCGGAGCGCTCCAGATATTGGGGTTCCACGCCAAACTGGGTCACCGTGGGGCCGCTCTCCACGTTGATCACCCGCACGGGCACGTTGAAATCGGCCAGGGTGGTCTCGATCAGTTGGCCCATTGCCTTGGCGTCCGTGCTGCCGTAGATGCCCGAATCCGCGTCCAGGAGGTCCGTGCCGGGCAGTTCTTCCGCACTGCGCACGGGCTTGATGGTGGGGGTGGTGCTGGCTTTTTTGGCTCTTTTTGGCCGGGCGCACGTCGGCGGGGGCGGCCCCACGGGAGAGGATCGGTTCGAGATCTTCTTCTTCTGTTTCAATTTGAAGCGACTGATTCGCCTTGACAAAGTTGGGGGTGTCCGGCAGGGGCGTGTGCATCTGTTCGTAGCGTTCGTCCAGAGAGGGCCGGCTGGGCGAAGCGGATCGACGCAGAAAATCCAGGGAAAAGTGGGGACGGGGCAGGGCACCCAGGGCCGGGAAGAGGGCGGAAAGGGCCGGGAAAATGTAGACCAAGGGGGTGTAGCGCATGACCATCCCCACACCCACCATCCCCAAAAGGAGCAGCGCGGCCAGGGCCGGGATGCGTCCCAGCCCGGCCATGAGCAGGCTGCCAAAGGCCCAGCCCAGCAGACCGCCCTTTTGACCGGTCATGGTGGGGGCCCAATCCACGGTCTGGGTCTGCCACACAAAGGTGGCCACGGCCAGGACCATGAGCAGCAACTCGGCCCCCACCAGGGCCTCCGCGCTCCAATAGCCGGCCCGTTCGCCGAAAATCAGCACCAGGCCCACCAGAATCAACACCAGGGCGGTGGGCAGCGCGGTCCACCCCAACATGGCGGCCAGCCACGGCGCGCCCAACCCAGCCGGGCCAAAGAGGGTAAAGAGAAAATAGCCGCCCGCCACCAACAAGATCCCGCCCACCGCCTCGCGGCTGACGTTCTCTTGCAGTTCGGCCAGAATTTCCTGAAGCCCTTGGGTTTGGACGTTTTTTGTGCGTTTACGACGTGACATAGGATTTTGGATTGGTGATTTTGGATTTTGGATTGGCGTGAATGTATCTGCTAAGGCCGCTGAATAGAACGCTGATTTCCGCTGATGCACGCAGATTTTCGCTGATTCCCTCTTTGATCCTGGGAAAAATCAGCGGTGATCTGCGTGCATCATGAAGATCTGCGTTCCATTTTCGATTGGTGGTTTGGTCGCGACGATTGAATCCAAAATCCCAAATCGAAAATCGAAAATTCTCTTACTCCATCATGCGCAACTCCGCCGGCAAATCCTCGGGCGGGGAGCCGGTGGGGGTGAAGATGATCAGATCTTCGCTCTCGGTCTGCTCCATGTCGGCCAGGACCCGGGCCACTTCGTCGATGGCCACCCGCTGTTTGCGATAGAGGTCGCTCTCGCTCATGGCCAGCCGCTCGGCGATCTCCCGCACCCGGCGGCCTTGGATGAAGCGCATTTCCAGAATGTTATAGAGCAGCCATTCGGGCGTGCTCATCTCCCGGCGGCCTTCGGGTTTGAGCCGTTCGATGGCCGTGCCCAGGACCAGGCGCAGGGCTTTGGTGGGGTTGGCGTCCGCGTGGTCGATGGCGCTGCCCACCACCCGCAACTGCATCAGCGGGCTGGTGGTCAGCTTGGGGCCGCCCCAATAGTGGCTCAGGGCGTCCTTGACCCAGGCCTCAAACTCCGGCTCGTGGATGGGGCTGGGGTCCAGCAGGGCGGCGGAGCGGTCCCCGTTTTCGGCGCTGGCATAGGGCACGTTGCCCCGCAGACGCTGGATGCGGTCGATGCCGGGGATGATGGAGCGCAGGGCCACGAAGACCTGCTGCTGCAAGCGGCGGTCGGCCAGGGCCAGGGCCACCTGTTCCAACATCTGGGCCAGCACGGCCAGTTCGTCCTGGCTGAAGAGGGGGGCCTCTGTGCGGGCCTGCACCCCCAGGATGCCCAGGACCCGCTCTTCGTCGCCCACGGCCACGGGCTCCATGAGGGGCCACACCCAATAGCCCCGATGGTTGACCGGCAGATTGTGCGCCCGTTGCACAGGTCGGGCCTCGTCGCCCCGCTGCCTCATGGTTGCCGTTGATCCCGGCGCTGGCGCAGAAGGTGGCTGAGGGCGTCGGACCAATCATCGATGGCCGTGACCTGTTGCCGGGTGCCGGTCGGCCCCACCACAGACTCCAGAATCAGATCCGTGCCCACGATGGCGGCCACAAAGCCGGAGGGGGTGCGCAGCAGTTCGCACAGGGCGGTGAGGTTGTTGTCCAAGAATTGGCGCAGATCGCTGCTGGTCAACAGCCGCCGGTCCAGTTCCCGCAGCCAGGCGATCTCGTCCCGGTCCTCCCGATAGATCAGCCGATCCACCACGCTTTTGGTCACGCTCAGGATCAGTTGGCTGACAATGATCATCCCGGTGATGACGCTGAACAGGATGATGTCCCGGGGCAGGCCCAGGATGCGCTCCACCGTGGGCAGGGTCTGCACCGCGCCGATGACCAAAATGGCCACAATCGGCCCGCGCATAAAGAAGCGGATCAACCGATAGCGCACCACCCGATCCGGGGTGAGGACGCCAAAATAGGCCACGGTGTAGGCCATGATCACCAGGAGGGTGGCCACCGCCCCGTTGCCAATAAAGGAGAGCAGCAGGATCAGCACGTCCCCGCTCTGGCCGTTGGCCGGGCCCATCGCGCCCCAGTTGAGGGCGATCAGATAGGGGAAGATGCCCAGGGCCGGGGCGGGCAAGCCCAAAAGCAGAAAGCCCATGCGCTTGCGGCTGTTTTCGGTCAGACAGCGCTGCCGGGCCAGCCACACGTTGTTAAAGGCCAGTAGCACAGCCAGGGTGAAGTAGGCGGTGAAGGGCCAGAAGAGCGGGCCCGGCTCCAAAAAGCTGATCAGGGGGTCAAACTGCACCTGGCCCACCAATTGGTGACCAAAGACGGCAATTCCGGCACTGGCCAAGGAGATGGCATAGAAGACCAGGCTGATGCGACTGCGCCGGGTGGTGCGATAGTTGGTGGTGCGCAGGACCGCGTTGGAAAAGGTGTAATAGGCCGCGGGCAACATGGCGATGCCCAGCCACTGCAAGCGCAGCCAGCGGTTGGCCGACTCCGCGGTCAGCACCCGGGTCAGGGAGACATCCGCGGCAAAGGTGACCACGACACAGGCCAAGAGCAGGGCAAAGCGCCGGGCCACGGGGCTGCGGAAGTTATAGGTAAAGTTGTAGGCAAGGAGCGAAAAGGCCAGGATCACCACTGTCGAAGAGACCAGCACGTTGATGGTGGCCAGCAATTCGGTCCAGCCGAACCCTAGCTCACCCACTCGATCTCCTCACTCACCACCACCCACATCTTGGCCCGCCGCTTGAGGGTGAGCACAAAGCCCCCGCCCAAGGTCGGTGTGCGCCGGATGCGGATGCGGATTTTGGCATCGTCCAATGTGGCAAACTCGATGGCTTCCATCTCCACCACCGGGCCTTCGACCGGTGGGAGAGGCTCTCCTTCCAATACCCAATAGGTTTGACCGTCAAAGCCCAACTCGCCGTGCTCTTCACGGGCATCGGCCACAATGCGCAGCCGGGCCGGGGTGCCGTCGGCCCCTGGTTCCAGATGCCGACGCTGGCCCAGTTTGTGGATCAACGCCGTGCGGCGGATACGCACCGTGGCCGGTTCGTCCAGGTTGTCGCTGGCATAGTAGCGGGCCAGGGCATAGATGGGGGCAAAGGCGTTTTGCTGACTGAGCAGGGCAATAAGTTCTTCCCGGGGACCGCTCCAATTGTAGCGCCACCGTTTGGCCGTCACCCGGTCACCGTAGATCAATAGTTCCAATGTCGACTCCGCGCCCAGGCGGTTGACCACATTGGCCGCGGGCAGATAGGTTGGGTTGGCCTTCAGCCGGTCCAGCAGGATCTCCGGGGTGGTCTCCTCCTCGTCCGTGCGCAAGAAGGAATAGCGGGTGGTGATGTTGAAGACAATGCCGACGACCACCGCCGCCCCCAGCAACCCCACTAAGATCCAGGCCACAGGGTCCATGGACGCGGCGATCTGCGCCAGGGACGGAAAGCCGCCATCTCCGCCACCGCTTTGGGTAAATTCAATTGTCTTTCCAATCAACCCCAACATAACGGTCCTATTGTTTACTTAAACCAAAGACCAACCAGAAACGTCTTGGGCTATTTTACCATATCCGCCCCAAGTGATGCAGATGGAACCCTGCGTCGTTCGGCCCCAATCATCCGTTCCTCGATAACTCTGCCCAAATTACCCCGCACAAAGATGAGAGAAAGATGAAAACGCAAACATTTTGCGGATTGGGTATGCCGAATGGGAAGCACCATCACAGTAGATGGCTCCCAACGCCGCTATAGTATCCACATGTTGTACAGCAAATGCACAACTATTTCACAGATAAACCATGTAAATCTCAACGAGAAACCCTTTTTGTCAAGGTTTTTCACCAATTTCAATTCTCACGAAAGGAATTAACCCACAATGAAACGTTTCTCTGTTCTGTCCATCCTGTTGGTCCTTGCTCTGCTGGTTGGTGCTTGCAGCACCCCGGCTCCCGCAGCTTCTCCCACCGCCGTCCCCACCATGGCGCCGGAACCCACAGCAGTGCCTGCGCCGGAGTTGATGGACATTGTCGACACAGCCGCCGCCGCCGGTAGCTTCACCACCCTGTTGGCCGCTGCGGACGCCGCCGGCCTGGTAGACGCCCTGAAGGGCGACGGTCCCCTGACCGTCTTCGCCCCGACGGATGATGCCTTCGCCGCTCTGCCCGATGGCACCGTCGAAGCTCTGTTCGCCGACCCGGAAGCCCTGGCCGCCATCCTGCTCTACCACGTCGTCCCCGGCAAGGTCATGGCCGCTGATGTCACCGACGGCCTGGTAGCCGAGACCCTGAACGGCGCTCGCGTCACCTTCTCCACCATGGGTGGGGTCATGATCAACGGTGCCAATATCGTCGCTACCGACGTCGAGACCAGCAATGGTGTCATCCATGTCATCGACGCCGTCATCCTGCCCCCGGCCCCCGAGGCTGCCTTGATGGACATTGTTGACACCGCCGCCGCCGCGGGTAGCTTCAACACCCTGTTGGCCGCTGCTGAGGCTGCTGGCCTGGTCGATGCCCTGAAGGGCGATGGTCCCTTCACCGTCTTCGCCCCCACCGATGATGCCTTCGCCGCTCTGCCCGATGGCACCGTCGAAGCTCTGCTGGCCGACCCGGAAGCCCTGGCCGACATCCTGCTCTACCACGTCGTCCCCGGCAAGGTCATGGCCGCCGACGTCACCGATGGCCTGGAAGCCGAAACCCTGCACGGCGCTACTGTCAGCTTCTCCACCATGGGTGGGGTGATGATCAACGATGCCAACATCGTCGCTACCGACATCGAGGCCAGCAATGGTGTGATTCATGTCATCGACGCCGTCATCCTGCCCCCGGCCCCCGAGGCTGCCCTGATGGACATCGTCGACACCGCCGTCGCTGCCGGTAGCTTCACCACCCTGTTGGCCGCCGTCGAGGCCGCTGGCCTGGTAGATGCCCTCAAGGGCGACGGTCCCTTCACCGTCTTCGCCCCCACGGATGAAGCCTTCGCCGCCCTGCCCGATGGCACCGTCGAAGCTCTGTTCGCCGACCCGGAAGCCCTGGCCAGCATCCTGCTCTACCATGTCGTCTCCGGCAAGGTCATGGCCGCTGACGTCACCGATGGCCTGGAAGCCGAGACCCTGAACGGCGCCAGCGTCACCTTCTCCACCATGGGATGGGGTCATGATCAACGATGCCAACATCATCGCCGCCGACATCGAGACCAGCAACGGCGTCATCCACGTCATCGACGCCGTCATCCTGCCCCCGTCCAACTAAGGCTATGTGACAGCCTGCCGCCACCCCGACGGCAGTTTATATAGAAAAAGAGACCGGCTTGGGAATAATCCCCAAGCCGGTCTCTTTGTTTTATCGAGTATCGTGTATCGAGTATTTTGCCTCGGTATGTCAATACTCGATACACGATACTCGATTGCCTCACCCAAACTCAATCCCCTGCGCCAAGGGCAAACTGTCCGAATAGTTGATCGTATTCGTCTGCCGCCGCATGTAGGCCTTCCACGCGTCCGATCCGGATTCCCGGCCGCCGCCCGTGTCCTTTTCGCCGCCGAACGCGCCGCCGATCTCCGCGCCGCTGGTGCCGATGTTGACGTTGGCGATGCCGCAGTCCGACCCGGCGGGGGAGAGGAAGCGCTCGCTGGTGGAGAGATCCCCGGTGAAGATGGCGCTGGAGAGGCCCTGGGTGACGCCGTTGTGCAGGGCCATGGCCTCGTCCATGTCCGCCACTTCCAGCAGGTAGAGGATGGGCGCAAAGGTCTCTTCCTTGACGATGGCGGTCTGGGCGGGCATACGCACGATGGTCGGCTCCACAAAGTTGACGCCCAGTTCGGGGATGCGCTTGCCGCCCACCAAAATCTCGCCGCCGTCGGACGTGGCGGCTTCCAAGGCGTCCATCATGGCCTGGACCGACCGTTCGCTGGACAGCGGCCCCATGAGCACCCCGTCCTGCATGGGATCGCCGATGGAGACCTGCTCGTAGGCCCGGATCAACCGCTCGGTGAGGGCCGGGGCGATCTCTTTGTGGACGATGATGCGTCGGGTGCTGGTGCAGCGCTGGCCGGCCGTGCCCACGGCCCCAAAGACGATGCCCCGCACGGCCATGTCCAAATTGGCCGCCTTGTCCACGATGATGGCGTTGTTGCCCCCCAACTCCAAAATGCTCTTGCCCAGGCGACCGGCCACGGTGCTGGCCACATGCCGCCCCACTTTGATCGAGCCGGTGAAGCTGATCAGCGGCAGGCGGGGATCGTTCAACATGCCCTCGCCCACCACCTCGTTGGCCCCAATGGCCAGGGTGAAGATGCCCGCTCAGCCCGTGGTCGGCCATCACCCGGTTGGCGATGTGCTGCACGGCGATGGCGGTCAGCGGGCCGGAGGGCGAGGGCTTCCAGATCATGGTGTCCCCGGCCACGGCGGCGATGGCCGCGTTCCACGCCCACACGGCCACGGGGAAGTTGAAGGCGCTGATGATGCCCACAGGCCCCAGGGGATGACACTGCTCGTACATGCGATGGCCGGGCCGCTCGGAGTGCATGGTCAGCCCGTAGAGCTGCCGGGAGAGACCCACGGCAAAGTCGCAGATGTCGATCATCTCCTGCACTTCGCCCATGCCCTCGGCCCGGATCTTGCCCATCTCCAGGGTGACCAGTTCGCCCAGGGGCTCCCGGTATTCCCGCAGGGCGTCGCCCAGATCCCGGATCACCAGCCCCCGCTTGGGCGCGGGGACCGTGCGCCAGTCCAAAAAGGCGGCGGACGCGGCGTCCACCACCCGGTCATAGGTGGCGGCGTTGGCCTGGATCACCGCTGGCGATGGGTTCGTTGGTCGTCGGGTTGAGGGAGACCAGCACCTCGCCGCCGGGGTTGTCGATCCAGCCGCCGGGGCCGATGCACGCCCCGGAATTGACCGCGCTCAGGCCCAGCTTTTCCAACAATGGGGCGGCGGATTGGGGGGTAAACGGTTTTATACGCATAGCACTGTTCCTCCTTGAACTGTGGTGAGGGGTTGATAGTTTAGGGAGGTATTTTACCACGAGTGGGGGGAGTTGGGCGGACTGGGCCAGCGGCTCATGCTGGGTGGGCGGCCTGTAGCCTGGCGTGATCTGCAATTTTCCCACCCGGCCAATTTCAGTAAACCTACTCATCAAGCGTGCCGCCTAAACGTTTGGGGAGATAATCCTGATGCGCCACAGCCAGTTCATCATAGAGGGCCGTGGCCTTTTTGAGATCAACGACAAGCGGGTTGCTGGCCAGCGCACGGATGCCCGCGGCGCGATCGCCGCACCAGGCCGCTTCTGCCGCGTTGGCTTGATAGTTGCCCAGCATCTCGACCAGCCCCGAGACCGCCATCGGCAGGGCACCAGAGACCAGGGGCTGCGCCCCATGCCGGTTGATCAGGCACGGCACTTCGACCACGCGGTCATTGGGGAAATTATCAATGGCTCCCCGATTCGGCACGTTGCAGGGGAAGACCAGGTTGCGGTCGTTGACGATGGCGTCCAGCACATCTATGGCCAGTTCCAGCTCCATGATGCCCCCGCGGGACCGTGCTGGATCCAAGGCTGGCGTGGTCGCAGTCGCTTGTTCGCGGTAGTGGGCAATGTAGTCCGGCACGGCAGCCATGATCGTTTCGGCGCGGGTGCGTTTTGCGGCCTGCATTTCGGCCAAAATCTCGTCGTGATAGTAGTAGTACTGCATGTAGTGCGGCGGCAGGTGGCGCATGGCGCAGGCCAGTTCGACCACGCGCTTGCGCGGCGCTGGAACCTCTGGCGCGGCCATGACGCGGTCGTAAGCGGCATCGATCAGCGGCATGATCTCTTCACCCTGATAGAGCTGGCGCACGCTCCAACAGGCGTGGTTCAGGCCGATCATGGTCGTATCTAGTTGGTCTGGGTCCAGGCCGCAAGTCTCGGCAATTTCGCGGGGAAAGACAATTGGCCCTTCACAGAGGCTGATAATCTTGAGATCGCTGTGATGGGTGACCGCTTCGCTGATGATGTTGATGGGGTTGGTGTAGTTGATCAGCCAAGCCTTGGGGCAGATGCGCTCCATATCGGCCACAATTTCTTTGAAAACGGTTATCGAGCGTAGAGCCATGAAGAAGCCGCCCGGTCCCTGGGTCTCTTGACCGATGATGTCGTACCGCAGGGGAATTCGTTCATCCAGCCGCCGGGCGGCAAAGCCACCGGGCCGGAAGGAAGTGAGGACGGCATCGGCTCCTTGCAGTGCTTCTTGACGATTGGTGGTGGTGCGCAGGGTCAGATCTGCTCCCTGCGCGTCAATAAAGCGCTGCCCCACCCGCTCGCACCAGTTCGAGCATCTCTTCATCAATATCGACCAGCACAATTTCGCTACCCGCAAAGTGGGCGGCCCGTTGAATCATAGAAGCCACCGTGCCCGGTCCCCGGGTTGCGCCACCGCCGATGTAAACAAGTTTGATTGCTGCCATGGACTGTTTTATTCTCCTTTTTCGCGGAGCAACCCCCACTGTTGGGCGCTGGCGTCGATTTGTTTTTTGATTGCAGGCGAAATCTCTATTTGCAGCTCTTCTAACCCCAGCAGGACAGCGCCCACAACTGGCTCATACCGGGCGTTGACCAGCCGTGCCTGGGGCGCACCTTGCGCAATCGCACGGGCGATGGTTTCCTCAAGCAGCCTGCCACGGCCCTTGAAAATGCTTCCCGACGTGACCACATCGAACGCACGATTCTGCAAGTCCATCTGCACCACTTGCGCGGTGACCAGCTCGGCCAGCCCTTCGCCAAACTGCACGAGAATCTGGTGCGCCACCCCATCACCCGCGTCAGCCGCAGCAAAAACGAGGGGCGCAATTTGCCTGATTCGAGAAGCAGACAGGGTTCCTTCAGAATCAGCCCGCAACAAGGCATCGACATTGGGCTGCTTGGCGTGCATCAGCACCAGATCCGTTAATGCCGTCAAAGGCTCACGTCCGGTATGGGCGCGATAGATTTTTGTCAGCGCCGCCCGACCTAAGGCATGACCGCCCTGCAATTCTTGCTCCACATAATAATGATAGTGGAATGTGCGGCCATCTGGCGCGCGTAACATGCAGTTGGCCCCTGAACCGGCCACGATGATTGCACCGTACGGTGCATCCGTGCCGCCGCGCAGGGCAATCAGGCTGTCGTTGGCGATGACGACCTGCTGCGCCAGCCCAAGTGCGGCCACCGCTTGTCGAATCGTCTCGTGCTCGTCGGGCCAGTCTGCGCTGGTGATGCCGCCGTAGAGCAGTTGCACCTGATTCGATGCCACACCCGCAGAAGCCAGCGCTTGGGTCACAGCCTGTTCGATTTCGGCCATTGTGGACGCCATATCACGCATGGCATACCCACCGCGGGATCGGCCAATGCCCACAATTGTGCCCTGTAGATCACAAAGTGCGGTTTCGGTCTTCGAGTTGCCCTGGTCAACACCAATGACGTATTTTTTCATATGGCAGGTGAACGAGATTGTCCTATAGACGCGTGATGATTTTGCCGATGTGCCTAAACTCGGTATTGACTTCTTGATGACGGGCCAGCGCTTCGACAAAAAGCTGGGCGGCAATCACATCGAGGATGGGGACGAGGAATTCGTTGACCTCGTTTTTGGCGTTCGGCAGCGAGGCTATCGGACGCGGGTTTCCGGCTTCAACGAGCAGCACGCGCGTGCTGTATTCGTCTAGCTCTGCAGCGAGGGCGTGTGCGGACGCTTGGGTTGGCCCCGGTGCGGCAAAGATCACTGCACTCAACCGTGGACCGGCAATCTCGATGGGGCCATGTCGAAATGCACCGCAGCTCACGCCCATGGCCGGGCGCTTGACCCACTCATTGACCATCATCGCCGTCTGCTGTGCGGTGACTGCGTGGGGGTCGTGGCCCATGAAGAGCAAGGTCTGGGCTTCGTCTGGCGCGTCCAACCCCAACAGGTCCAGCCACTGTGCGGTGGATTGCGCCCCATTCTCTATAATGGCTTGGGCTGCGTCGGCCAGGGCATATAGCTGGTCCCGTTCGCTCCCGTCCATCCTGCCACCCCAGGCCCGGGCCAGCAGCCACGCCGTTGCCACCGAGTTGACGTAGGTACGGCTGGCGACGGGAACCTGCTCTGCCCCAGCGTGAACGGGCAGCACGGTGGCAGCCCGCTGTCCCAGTCGGCTATCGGGCGTATTGGTGATGGCGATCAGCGGCTTCTCAGCACCCAAGGTTTGGGTCAGCGGGCCAACCTCAGCACTCTCGCCCGACTGCGAGATGAAGACAAGGTGATCGCACGATTCCAGCAGCCGTGCGCTGTGGAAGACAAGGGCAGTCGATTCATGGGCCACCGCGGGAATGCCCATGGTGTGCAGATAGGTGGCGGCAATGCGGGCGGCATTGAGCGATGCGCCCATGCCAGTGAGGAGCGGTCGGCGGACGGGCGGCAGGTTGGCGAGCAGTTCCCGACCCGGCCCAACAGCGTAAAAGTCGGCCAGCACCCGCAAGAGGGCGGGCTGCTGTGCAATATCGTCAGCAAAAGCGGTCATCCGTGTTTTCATCAATAAACCTTATAGCTTTCGCACGTCAAAGAAAGTTCCCGATAACTGCGCTTAATCCTCCCACTCCACCCCATTCCCTACGGCGATCTCGCCGCCGGTGAGGATCTCTCCGAAAGCCCCGCCCCGCCAGTTCGGATTCATGGCCGTCCGCAGACCGGGCAGGGCCTCGTCCATGCGCTCGCAGGGCTTGGTCTCCCCATAGATGCGGATGCGACAATCGCCGATACGCAACACCTGGCCCCGGCTGTCCGCCAGATCCACCCCTCGCACCAGCAGATTGGCCCGCCGGGCCGCTGGGTCCAACTCTCCGCCCAGTTCAGCCATGAGCGCTTCCCACACCTCTGCCTGCAAAATCGTCACCTGTCGGCGTCCGCCCTGGTCCGCGCTGTCCAGCATTCCCTTTCCCTTTACCAGCGTGGCCGTCACCACCGGATCCATCACGCCCCGATGCGCCCGCTTGTTCCAGATTGCTTCCAGTTTGCCCTGCATGATCTGCTCCTTTGCTCAACTGCCGAATAGAATGGTCCAGATGAAGTTAACAAACGTTTATGGTAAAAGCCGCCGACGTGATCTTGTCGCTGTTGCGCCAGACCCAGCCGTAGGCCAGACCGGCCATGGTCGCCATGAGCACGTAAGGCCAGTGAGGATTTCTCGGACTCATTTGCGCCGCCACGTACTAGCCCAAGGCTACACGGAGAAAGCGAAGACTTGCCCCACACCACCACAATTTAAGTTCACGTTTCATGGTTTTCCCTCAAAATTTTGATTTACGGTATTTTCTATCTTTACTGCATATGACGGAATGGCTCACCGGCGCTCTGCCGGCGGCGTCGCGCCGGTGGATCCGATGTTGGGCGGTTTGTCATGGCTCGTGATGAGGCATGTTTTTATCAGTTGCTTTTTCCGTAAATTATTCTCATATCTGGATTTTCAGTGCAGTACATATGAACCCAGATATAGGCATGTTGAAACAAGGCTGATGCAAGCGCAGCCCGTGAACCTGTAAACAGCGCAATCGACCAGAACAGCAAGAAGGCAAAAGTATACATGGCGTTTGAACTATATTTGAATGCCCCTTCTTTGACGAGAGGCATTTCGCGATACTTTTGGCGAAAGTGGTCGCCTCCTAACGCACGAGGTACACCAAAGTATTTTTCAATGGACCATCCCGTATAAATGGCAGGAATGAGCAAAACGATACCAGCAATAATTTGGATCATCCTGAAAGACTCAAGTGAACCAGAATCGGCTAACCCTAACCCCACCGCCAAAATAGGGCGCAACAACAGCAATGGGAAAAAGAGTATTCCCCATGCCACCATATCGTATTGCCCAAAAAGCCGCGAGAATAGGGAAAAAACGAGTTGAAATCTGAAGGCAAACCAGCCCACAAGTTGATGGACAATTGCCAGAATGATTGAGGCGTAAAACCATGTTTGGTCGGGGATGCCGAGCCATGACGAGCCATCAAGCGCGGGGGAGGCCAAATAGATAGCGCCTGGCACTAAGCAAGCCAAAAGCAAACCATGTTGAAACTGGCCTTCGAACAAAAAACTGACGGGCACTTTCAATTTGTCTCGCTCCATAAAACGCTCCTCAGTCATCTGCACCGCCACACCCCATCCTCCCCCTGCACCAACCCCAAAAACGAGACCGGGATCATAGGTGTTGGCGGCGTCGGTTTCGTTGGCATAGCCGCCGGTTTGCGTGGATTTGACCACGGAGAAGTGCAAATGCAGCCCCGTGGGCCGGCTCGGCGTGCCGGACCAAGTGCCCTGATAGCCCAAAAGGGTGCCCGCGGCCACAAAGAGATTGTACGTGCCCGGCGGGAATTTTTCAGAGACAAAAGAAGTCTCTCCGTCCGCAGAGGCCATGTGGGTGTAATAGGTCCAGATCTGGTCACCGGGCGGGGGGGCGTCCAGATCCGGGTAGGCTTCAAGAGCGGGCAGGCCGGGGAAATCCTTGTGGCGCAGGATCACCGTGCTGCGCCAGTCCGCCTCCCGGATCAAGTAGCCGTCATAGGCGGCGTAGATGGGGGTGACGTTGACCTCCCCGTCCGGGCTGAAGATGTCGAAGCCGGAATGGGTGTGGCCGGGGCGGAAGCTGTCCCCCCGCCCGAAGCCCACATAGCCGTCCGTGGGCAGGAGCATGGGCGCGCCGGGGCAGCGCTCGCCGCCGGTCAACTGCCATTCCGGGTGGGCCGCCGGGTCCGCAAACCAGGCCCGCAGCCGCCACATCTGCCCCGACCCGCCCCCCAGCCCAAATTGAAAATAGAGCAGCACGCCGCCGATCAGCCCCAAAGCCAGCAGGGCCAAGATGCCCCCAACACGCAAAGTTCGACGCATGGGCTATTCATCCTCCGCAAGAAGACGGGCAGAAACCTGTGCGGAAACCAGCACTTTGTCCACCCGCCGACCGTCCATGTCCAGGATCTCGGCCTGCCAGCCTGCCCAGGCAAAGTGGTCCCCGGTCTTGGGGATGTGGCCCAGAAAGGTGATCACAAAGCCGGCCACGGTCTGGAAGAGCCCCTCGTCCTGGCCGGGCAGGGTTTTGATCCCCAGCAGATCCATAAACTCGTCCACGGGCATGGCGCCATCGATCAGCCAGGAGCCATCGGCCCGCTGGATGGCCGGGGACTCTACGGTCTCCCCCATGTCCGGCAGATCCCCCACAATGGATTCCAAAATGTCGTTGAGGGTGACCACGCCCTGGACCCCGCCGAACTCGTCGATCACCAGGGCCAGCTTGGATCGGCTACGCCGGAAATGTTCCAACACAGTCAGGGCGGGCGTGGTTTCGGGCACAAAGAGGGGGGCGTGCATGAGCTGGTCCATGACCAGGGTCTGTTCCTCCAACGCCTGGATCAACAGCTCCTTGGCCACCACCACACCCCGCACGTTGTCCAGCCCGCCGTCCTTCTCGGCTTCGGCCACGGGCAGGCGGGAATGGCCGCTGTCCGCCAGTTTGCGCCGGATCTGGTCGGGGGTGGCGTCGATGTTGAGATAGACCACCTGCCGCCGGGGGGTCATGAGGGCGGCGGCGGTGCGATCCCCAAGGCGGAAGATGCGATCCACCATGTCGCTTTCGGCCCGCTCGAAGGTGCCTGCCGCCGCGCCCTCGTCCAGCATGATGCGGATCTCCTCCTCGCTGATGGGACTCTCCGCGGCCTGTTTCACCCCCACCATGCGCAGGACGGTCTGGGTGGAGACGCCCAGCAGGCTGACCACCGGGGAGGTCAGCCGAGCCAACATGGTCATGGGCCGGGCCACCAACGAGGCGATGCGTTCGGGATTGGAGAGGCCGATCTGCTTGGGGGCCAGTTCGCCCACCACCAGGGAGAGGAAGGTGATGCCCAGGACCACCAGGGTCACGCCCAGGACGTTGGCATATTCGGCCAAACCGGGGATGGGGGCCATGAGCGCCGCCAGTTCCCCGGCCAAGGTGGCCCCGCCGAAGGTTCCGGCCAGGATGCCCACCAAGGTGATGCCGATCTGCACGGTGGAGAGGAAGCGGCTGGGATCCTTGGCCAGTTCCAGGGCGGCCTGGGCGCGCTTGTCTCCCGCCTCGGCCAACTGTTGCAGCCGGGCCTTGCGGGCCGACACCACGGCGATCTCCGACATGGCCAGAACGCCGTTGCCTAGAATCAAGAGAAAGATGATGATCAGTTCAAGTGTGATTGGGTTCATGGAGATGGGTGAGGATTGGGGAGTTGGGATTCGGGATTCGGGCTGAATTTAGATGATAGGGGATCAGGATAGAGGAACACGAGCAATTCTTCTGCAATCCCCAATCCCGACTCCCCAATCCCCAATCCCCAATCCCCAACCCCTTACAAATGCAACGCCGCATCCGTGGGCGCATGGCGGCGGATGTAGGCCAAAAGCAGCACGGTGACGGCGATGCCGACCGCGCCGATGGCAAAGACGGCCGCATAGCCCACCCACAGCACCAGATAGCCGCTGACCAGCGCGCCCAAAATGGAGCCGATGCTGATAAACGAGGTATAGGTGCCTACGGCGGTTCCCTCGCTGCCTTTGGGGGCCAGATGCGCCACGGTGGAGTTGCCTGCCACCGCAATCCCTGCCCAGCCCAGTCCGCTCAAGGACTGCAACACGGCCAGGATGATCAGGCTCTGCATCCCCCGCAGTTGAAAGAGGGAGACCAGCGCAAAGCCCGCAAAGACCCCAATCCGCAGGCTGATGGTGAGCATCTGCACCCGCAAACTGCCCCGGCTGCTGATCAGGTTGCCCACCCAGCGATAGCTGAAGGCGGCGGCGATGCTGTTGATCATGCCCAAAAAGAAGACCGAGCCGCTGCTGTTGAGCAATTCCTGGCGCTGCCAGACGGCGAAGGGCGTATAGGCCATCACCGACATGGTGAAGAGGAAGAAGCTGGCAAAATAGTAGGCCACCAGGGGCTTGTGCAGGGCATCCACCCCCCGATGCACCTCCCGCACAGAGCGCCGCCCCACTCGGCCTGGCAACTTCACCACCCCCACGGCCAGCCTTGCCGCGGCCCGAAAGGGGTTGAGGTTGGGCAGATGATGCAGGGAGTTGGGCAGAAACCGGGAGCGTTCGACCATGGAAAAGCCCGACCGCAGAGAGATTCCGGCGTCGTGCTCTCGGGGCTGCCGGGGCTTGGCCATGCGGGGCTCCGGGATCATGCGCCACGCCCACATCACCCCCAAAATGCTCAGGCCGCCGCTCAAAAACCACATGCTGCGTTGGGTAAACTCATTGCCAAAAAAGCCGATGCCATAGGTGATGCACACCAACCCCACCACCCGGCCCAACACCACGCCCCAGCCGCTGATCTGGTTGAAGCGGCCAAAGGTCTCGTCCCACTCTTCCTTGGCCGTGG
Source organism: uncultured Chloroflexia bacterium (assembly GCA_963704975.1). Taxonomy (GTDB): domain Bacteria; phylum Chloroflexota; class Anaerolineae; order Caldilineales; family Caldilineaceae; genus JAGNDO01. The sequence goes on from CAVPIK010000003.1 coordinate 74,957, forward strand.
TGTCCATGATCAACGTGCTGCTGACCGGGGTGCCGGCCACGCTCAACGCCCCCACCAGGGCCGAGAGCAGAATATATTGCGTCACCGTGGTGCTCATCCCCGTGAGCAAAGTGGGGATGCCGAAGCCCAGAAAGCCCAGGATCAAATAGAGCTTGCGGGTGCCGTACCGGTCGCTCAGCCAGCCCCAAAGGGCGACCGCAGGCACCGTGGCCGCGCTGGTGATGGAGCTGGCCAGCCCCACCATGGCCACGCTGCCGCCCAAGATCTCAGTGATGAAAATAGCGGGCAAACTGATGGTGCTGCCGCTGCCGATCTTGTTGGGCAAGAAGGCATAGAACCAGGCCGGGGCCTTGCTGCCCTGCGCCTTGCGCTTGGATGTCACCCGAAAGGTGGGGTGCAGCATCCGGGACCAAAAAGTCGGTTCGGCCTGAGCGGTGGTGCTCTTGATGGCCTGGTTGTGGCCAATTGACGTGCTCATAAATCAGTGCTCCTGGGTTTCAACGATAAAAATGACTATACTGCGAAACCTGCTTTTCAACGCAAAGTTCGCTGAGAAACGCAGAGAGCGCAGAGGGGAAATCTTTCCGATCTTTGCGATTCTTTGCGTTCTTTGCGTTGAAAGACCTTTCTGCAGTGAACGCATTCCACCAACAACAAAAGCGGTTTAGTAAAAATCGATTCTCTATTCTACCCCTCAAGCCCAGCGCGGGCAAAACCCCCACCTCCATCAACCACATTTGAACCCCACCCGTTCCCTGTGCTACCATCCAACCAACAAACCATCCAACAAACCAATCAACCCATCGGAGCCCACCCATGTCCGAACTCTTCACCGTCCACACCCCGCCGGACGCCTGGCGCGTCTTCCTCGACCACTTTTCGCCCACCGTCAAAACCGAGACCCTCCCCACCATCGACGCCCTGGACCGCATCCTGGCCCAGGATCTGCACTCCGCCCAAGATCTGCCCAGCTTCGCCCGCTCCACCATGGATGGCTACGCCGTGGCCGCGGCGGACACCTACGGCGCCTCCCCCGGCCTGCCCGCCTTTTTGGATGTGGCGGGCGAGGTGCCCATGGGCCAGGCCGCCACGGTCAGCGTGGGCGTGGGCCAGGCGGTCCTCGTCCACACCGGCGGCATGATCCCGGATGGGGCCAGCGCCGTGGTCATGGTCGAAAACACCCAGCGGGTGGATGAGGCCAGTATTGAGGTGATGAAGCCCGTGGCCGAAGGGGAAAACGTGATCCAAGTGGGCGAAGACATTCGTGCCGGGGATCGGGTATTGGGGGCCGGACATCTTCTGCGCCCCCAGGATCTGGGCGGGCTGTTGGCCCTGGGCATCACCGAGTTGAGCGTGGCCGTGCCCCCCCGGGTCGCCATCCTCTCCACCGGGGACGAAGTCGTGCCCCCCGACCGCACCCCCGGCCCCGGCCAGGTGCGGGACATCAACTCCTACACCCTGGCCGCCCTGGTGCGCCGGGCCGGGGGCGAGCCGCTCCTCGGCGGCATCATCCCCGACAACCGGGCGGCCTTGGAAGCCGCGGTGGCCAAGGCCGCCGCAGAAGCGGACGTGGTCGTCCTCTCCGCCGGCAGTTCGGTCAGCTATCGGGACATGAGCGCGGACGTGATCGACGGCCTGGGGCGGCCTGGGGTGCTGGTGCATGGGGTCAGCGTGCGACCGGGCAAGCCCACCATCCTGGCCGTGTGTGACGGCGTGCCGGTCTTCGGCCTGCCCGGCAACCCGGTCTCGGCCATGGTGATCTTCGACCTCTTTGTCACCCCCACCATCCGCCTGCTCTTGGGCGCATCCGCCCCGGCGCAGCAGCAGGTCCAAGCCCGCCTCGCCCGCAACGTCGCCTCCACCACGGGCCGGGAAGACTATGTCCAAGTGCAGATCGAAGAGCGGGACGGCGAACTGTGGGCCGTGCCGGTTTTTGGCAAGTCGAACCTGATCTATACCTTGGTCCACGCGGACGGGTCGATCAAAATCCCCCTGGACAGCGGGGGCGTCCGCCAGGGGGATTGGGTGACGGTGTATTTGCATTGAGTTGGGGGCGCAGACCCGTTCGCACCAGGGGGTGCGAACTCCGCGGATGGGTGTGCGCGGACGGGGCACCAGAGAATGTGGATTGATAGTTCTATTTGCATTGACAAAGCGAAAAAACATGGTTAAATGACTACAGTCATGACTATAGTCATTTAACCATGTTCACTGTGAGGTAATCCATGACCCTAACCATCTCGAAAACCAAATTGAAGACCCACATGCTACGGATATTCCGTGAGTTAGAAGAGAATGGCGATGATCTGATCGTCACGGATCGTGATCGCCCGATCCTGCGTGTGGTTCAGTTTCAGCCCAAGGTGACCGTTGAAGAGGCATTTGCAGACATCTATGGTCAGATTGAGTTTCTCGAAGATCCGAACGCACCAACCAGCGACGATTGGCTCGATCTATCATGATCGTACTTGATACCTCAACCATACTATTCTGGTCCCAAAATCGATCCATGCTTTCAAACGCAGCCCTGACGGCAATCAATGATGCTGAGACTATAGGCATCCCCACCATCTCCGTCTGGGAAGTTGGTTGGAAGATTAAGATGGGTAAACTTCGCTTACCCATAACGACTGAAGTGCTGTATGACCGACTTCATAAAATTGATCGTGTGAAATTTCTGCCTACGACAGCCGATATTTGGCTCAAAACCGTTGCGCTGGACTGGGATCACCGAGACCCGGCAGACCGCGTGATTGTGGCGACAGCCATGCTGAACAATTGCCCTTTAGTGACATCAGATGGGCCAATTCGACAGTTCTATGACCGCGTTATCTGGTGATTTGAACGAAGACGCATGACCCTACCCGCGCAGACGCCCGGCTTTTTCAAAAAGCCGGGCGTCTTTGATCCCCACGCTTTCTATGAATTGGTGGCAGCCATGTGCGCCGCGGACCGGGCGACCAATTCCCGCAGCACGTCCATGTCTACGTCGGCGAGTTTTTTGATGTAGAGGCAGGAAACGCCGGTGGTGTGTTTGCCCAGGCGGGCCATGAGGTCGTCGTATTCGGCGAAGCCGGCCATGATGTAGAGGGTGAGGGCCTGTTTGCGGGGGGCAAAGCCGGTGATCATCCAGTCCCCCTCCCGGCCGCTGGCGTATGTGTAGTGGTAGCGGCCAAAGCCCACGATGCTGGTGCCCCACATCTCCGCCGGGGAACCGGTGACCTCGGCCATCATTTCCGCTAACACGAGACAGGCCTGACGGGTTTGGTCGTTCTCGATGCCCCCAATAAACTCTGCCACGCTTGCCCCGGTTAGGGTCGTCTTTAACTTTGCCATAGGTCTTCCTCCTTTTTCAAAAAAGATCCACGAATCTTCACGAATCGACATGAATCTCAAGAAAAAGATTCGTGTCGATTCGTGAAGATTCGTGGAACAATCGGCCTGTTTTGCTCCTTTACACGACCCGCCGCTTCACATCCATCACGTTGGGCAGCCGTTCGATCTTGGTCATGATGCGGGAGAGTTGGGAGATGTCCTGGATTTCCAGGGTGGCGTTGATCAGGGCCAGGTTGTCCTTGAGGCCGGTGAGGGCTTCGGCGCTGCGCATGTTGATCTTCTCGTCCGCCACCAGGCTGGTGATGTCCCGCAGCAGCCCGGCCCGGTCGTAGGCCCACACCTGGATGCTGACCGGGTAGGTCTCTTCGTTGCGTTCGCCCCACTGCACCTCGACCAGCCGCGAGTTGTCCCCGCTCTTCACCTTGGCTGTGATGTTGGGGCAGGTGCTCTTGTGGATGGTGACCCCCCGCCCCCGGGTGACATAGCCGATCACCGGGTCGCCGGGCACGGGGCTGCAACAGCGGGCGGGTTCGGCCAGCAGCCCTTCGGCGCCCATCACATAGACCCCACTGACGGATCGAGAGCCGTTTGTCTCGTTGTCGATCTTGGTGAGGGAGTTTTCTTCGGTCTTCTCCCGCTCTTTGCGCTCGGCGTCCAGGGATCGTTGGGCAATCTGCTGGGTGTTGATGTCCCCATAGCCCACGGCGGCGAAGAAATCATCCACTTTTTCATAGGCAAAGAGCTTGGCCAGGGCATCGAATGACCAGTTGATGGAGAGACGTTTCATCTCCCGCTCGACGATTTGGCGGCCTTGGTGGATGCTCTCTTCCCTGGCCTGTTTGCGGAACCAGGTGCGCACTTTGCTGCGGGCGCGCTGGGTGGTGACATAGCCGGCGCTGGGGTTGAGCCAGTCCCGGCTGGGGCTGCCCCGCTTGGTGACGATGATCTCCACCTGGTCGCCGTTGGAGAGCTGGTGGTCCAAGGGCACCTGTTTGCCGTTGACCCGGGCCCCTCGGCAGCGGTGGCCCAATTCTGTGTGGATGTGATAGGCAAAATCCACCGGGGTGGACTTGGCGGGCAGGTCGATCACCTCGCCCCGGGGGGTGAAGGTGTAGACCCGGTCCTGGAAGACGTCGGTCTTCATGCCGTCCACGAACTCGTCGGCGTCGGTGACATCCACCCGCCACTCCATCAACTGGCGGATCCAGGCGATCTTCTCGTCAAAGTTGGTGTCGTGGCTGGTCTGTTCTTTGTAGCGCCAATGGGCGGCGATGCCATATTCGGCCAAGCGGTGCATCTCTGTGGTGCGGATCTGCACCTCCATCGGCCCGCCGCCGGGGCCGAGGACCGCGGTGTGCAGACTCTGGTAGAGGTTGTCCTTGGGGTTGGCGATATAGTCGTCAAATTCGCCGTGGATGGGCCGCCACTTGCTGTGGACGATGCCCAGGGCGGCATAGCAAGCCCCGATATCCGGCACGGTGATGCGGAAGCCGTGGATGTCGTAGATCTGGTCAAAGGCGACGCCCTTGCGCTGCATCTTTTTATAGACGCTGTAAATATGCTTGGGCCGCCCGCTGATTTCACCCTTGATCTCGGCTTGGACCAGGGCTTCCTCCAGGGTTTGTGTCACACTTTTCACCCAGGCCTCCCGCTCCGTGCGCTTTTGGGCCATGGATTGGGAGAGCTGACGGTAGGTCTCCGGCTCCAAATAGCGAAAGCTCAGATCCTCCAACTCCCATTTGATCTGCCAGATGCCCAGGCGATTGGCCAGGGGGGCGAAGATTTCCAGGGTTTCTCGGGCGATGCGCTGTTGGGATTCGGGCTTCTGGCCCTCCAAGGTGCGCATGTTGTGCAGCCGGTCGGCCAGCTTGATCAGCACCACCCGCACATCGTCCGCCATGGCCAAGAACATCTTGCGCAGGGACTCCATCTTGGCGTCCGCCTGCTTTTCGCGCATGTTGCCCAGTTCGTCGATGCGCTTGAGCTTGGTGACGCCGTCCACCATCATGGCCACATTTTCGCCAAAATGTTTGCGCACATAGGCCACGTCAAAGTCCGTGTCCTCGGCCACATCGTGGAGCAGGGCCGCGGCCAGGGTCTCCGGGTCCAGCCGCAGTTCGGCCAGAATCTTGGCCACGGCCAGGGGGTGCATGATGTAGGGTTCCCCGGTCTTGCGCCGGGTGCCCAGGTGGGCATAGCTGGCCACGGCATAGGCCCGCAAGACCAGTTGGCGATCCGCTGGCTTGAAAAAGCTGGCCACCGCGGCCATCAACTGGCTGAGTGCGGCCAATTCCGTGGGTTCCGGCGCCAGAACGATGGGTGCGCCATCGGTGACATCGGGGATGGGGGGCAGGCTGTTGAGCTGGGCGATGAGGGAATCCCCATCGATGGCAGGGGTGAAGGCAGGGACCAACTGGGGGCCGACGGGCAGCCCGCTGTTCACACTGTCCGCAGATTCGGGCGGAGTTTCGGACGGGGTTTCAGTCGGGGTTTCTGACGAAGCTTCGGACGGGGCTTCCGTGGAGGCACCAGTGGGGGTTTCGGGCGGCGTCTCCTGCCCAGGCTCTTGGGCAGGGTCAGACCTGGCGGGATCGGTCTGGTCATTGCTGTCATCGGGGGTGGGTGGTGGGCTGTTGCCAAGGTCTGCCATAGGATTCCTCGTCGGCCAAGGGGCCGAAACTGCTCGAAACGTGTCCGACTTACACGGTCATCGTTGCCAATCATTGTGTTCCGCTGCGCGCTCGTGCGCTTAGGATACTTTGCGATTATTCACCCCCGCCCCCCTAGCCCCCCAACTTTGGGGGGAACTGTGGACGGCCTCCCCCAGAATTGGGGGCCGGGGGGCCAAGGGGCGTGAACGCTTGGGACACTTTGATATTCCCACCATTATAATGCCAATTCGATCCCCCCGCAATGGCAAAAAACACATCATTTAGGGGACAAATGGCCCGTTGCTCACCCACTGTCCCGCAAAAATGTGGCCACATCCCCAACGATTTGCTTACGGATCGCCTCCCGCTGGGCGGATGTGTCCGGATCGAGACCATACCAGCGCACCCCAGGCAGCCGCCGAAACCAGGTGTATTGGTGGCGCACAAAGCGATGGGTCTCGGTCTTGATCCGCTCCACCGCCGCGGCCAAGGTCATCTCCCCCTGCAAATAGGCCCCGATCTCCCGATAGCCCAGGCTGGTCATGGCGGGCAGGGCGGGCGAATAGCCGGCGGCCAGCAAGCGCTCGGTCTCGGCCACCAACCCGGCCTCCATCATGGCATCCACCCGGCGGTCGATGCGCCCATAGAGCGCCTCCCGATCCATGTCCAGGCCGATCTGGAGCATTCGATAGGGCGGCGGATCCGCCCCCTCCAACTCGCTTTTAGACTTGCCCGTGGTGATCACAATTTCCAAGGCCCGCACCACCCGGCGCACATTTTTTGGATCCGAGCGGGCTGCGGTGACCGGATCCAACGCTTCCAGGCGGGCGAATAGCGCTTCCCAGCCCTGGGTGGCGGCCACCTCCTCCAACTCCGCACGCAATGCCGGGTTGGGCGGCACGTCGGGGATACGCAACCCCTCCACCACCCCCCGCACGTAGAGCACGGTCCCGCCCACCAAAAAGGGCACCGTCCCGGCCCGGTGCAGATTATCGATCACCCCATAGGCCATCGTCTGATATTCGGCCAAACTCAACACCTGATCCGGCGTGCGGATGTCCAGCAGATGATGGGGCACGGCGGCCAACTCCGCCGGGCTGGGCTTGGCCGTGCCAATGTCCATCCCCGCATAGACCTGGCGGCTGTCCGCGTTGATCACCTCGCCCCCAAAACGCGCACACAGATCCAAACTCAACGCCGTCTTCCCCACCGCCGTCGGGCCGATGAGGACGATGAGCGGGTGAGGGGGTGAAGGGGTGAAGGGGTGAAGGGGTGAAGGGGTGAGGTCACCGTCCACCCATTGTGCATTGTTCATTGTCCATTGTCCATTGATTTTATCCCGTCACCGCGCCGCGAATATGGTCGATCTCCAAAAGTCGGCCCTGGCTGTCCATTTGCACGGCCACCACGTCGATGCGCCAGGGGCCGGCCCAGCCCGTGGACTGGATGTAGTGGGCCGCCACCTCTCGCAGCTTGGCCTGTTTGCGGGGGGTGATGGATTGCTTGGCCGTGCCAAAGCGCGTCCCCCGCCGGGTGCGCACCTCCACGCAGACCCGCCACGTCACCAGCCCCGGCCCGGTCAGCAGATCCGGGGCCATCTCTTCGGCCACGATGTCCAGTTCCCCGGCGGGGCAACGCCAGTTGCGCTCGATCAGGGTCAGCCCGGCCTCGGTCAAGGCCTGGGCGGCCAGATCTTCCCCGGCGTCCCCCAGGGCGCGGCGGACGCTAGGCATGGGGAGCGATCTCCTGATCAAAAAGCGTGGGTTTTTGAGAAATGGGCGAAAAAGTGTGGCGATGGGCCGGGCAGGGTCCAAGAGCAGCCAGCGCGGCCAGGTGCTTGGCGGCCCCATAGCCTTTATGCCGCTCAAAGCCATAGTCGGGGTAGATCTCCGCCAGGGCCACCATCAGCCGATCCCGATGCACCTTGGCCAAAATGGAGGCGGCGGCAATCGAGACCATGCGGGCATCCCCCTTGACAAAGCTCTCCTGGGGCAGGTTGACCCGATCCAGCCGCACCCAGTCGATGATCAGATAGTCCGGCGGCGGGGCCAGGGCCTCGATGGCCCGCTGCATGGCCAGCCGGGTGGCCGGGGCAATCCCCATCTGGTCGATCTCCTGGGCAGAGGCTTCGCCGATCCCCCAGGCCAGGCTGGCGGCCTGCACCAGGGGGAAGAGGGCCTCCCGCCGGGCCGGGGAGAGCATTTTGCTGTCCCGCACCTGGTCCCAGGGCGGGGGCGGGGCGTCGGGGTGGGGCAAAATGGGCACGATCACCGCGCCGGCCACCACTGGCCCGGCCAGCGCGCCCCGTCCCGCTTCATCCACACCGGCCACCCGCACAAAGCCAGCTTTGCCACAGGCGCGCCTCCACCGCCAGGGTGGGGAAGACGGGGTCGGCTTGGGCTTTTCGGTGATGGTTGCTCATGGCTCTACCATAGCACAAAGCGACGGTGCAACCAAAGGGGTTTCCGCTCAACACACACAACCTCACCGAGGGATTGAGTCCGCCCCTCTTCTGTGCTACACTGTTGCCAATGACAAGTCAACGGACAAGTCAACCGAACGACCATTACCCATCAGGAGGGTTCTCTGACAAGCATGGAATTAGCTCGACGTCTATTAGAGATTGTCGAGGATAAACAAGCAACGGACATCGTTTTGCTGGACATTCGGGAACTGACTTCCATTGCCGACTATTTCGTGATCGGCACGGTTGGCAGCGAACGTCAGGCCAAGGCCATGGAAGACGAAGTGAAGGTAACGCTCAAAATGGAGCAAAATATCCGCCCCTTGGCCATTGAAGGCAAGCCGGGCAGCGCCGGCGGCTGGCTTCTGCTGGACTATGGGGACGTCATCGTCCACATGTTCGACGAAGAGGCCCGTGCCCACTACAAGCTCGAAGAGTTATGGAGCGAGGCCAAGGTGGTTGTGAAGGTGATGTAGCTGATTTTACGGAAACAGAGGTGACAACGATGACATTGGACGACATCTTGCAGGACATTCATGTCTTGGAACAGGATCTACAGACCCTGGAACGAAAATATGGCGTCCTGTCTGAGACCTTCTACCAGTCCTACATGAACGGTGAGGAGCCGGAGGAAGACACCTGGGTCATGGACTGGTCGGCTTGGGCTGGCACATACGAGATCTGGCTGCGCCGTCGGGAGCAGTACCGATCGGTCATGCGGGAGCTTCAGAATCACACACCGGTTCTTGCCGCCATCATCCAACGGACCGCCAGACATGAGTCCATTCCAGTCCCTGCGTGAATACGAGAAATTCGTCTATACATTGCAGCATCGGTATGCGTCCATTCTCCAAACCACGTTGACGCTGGCTCGGCGTGGACAGGGATTGGCTACGCTCTCTGGGGAATTGTATTTCTCAGACGGCTACCGCTTGGCGGTGTTTGAGATCTTGACCTGGGACAAAGGCACGTTGCTCATCGAGCGATACGGCTATGAGGCATGGCAGGGCGCGGACAAGCTCTATTGGTATGACCCACAACCTCATCCCAACGATCCGTACTTAGCCAGCACCCATCCGCATCACAAGCACGTTCCCCCGGAGCACAGAAGATCTTTCGGCAGATCCCCCGGCAAAACGAGGCGGGATCAAGCGTAACCGTATTCCAGCACCGGCCATTCGTTTTGACCGACCGAATCTGCCCTTCTTGATCGAAGAAGTCGAAAGCCTGATCCCAAGGGCAGAGCACGAGTAGTCAAAAACAGAACGCGAATGACGCGGATCGAACAGATAAAAACGGATCTTTCTTTGAAATTCAGAGAAAGATCCGTTTTTTGATCCGTCAAATCCGCGTCATCTGCGTTCTATTTCTTGTCTTCACTCATCCAGATCTATTCGAAGATCCAGCCATCCGCGGCCCGGCTCCACTCGACCAGATCCTGGCCGAACCAGAGACCGATCTCGAAGGCGGCGGTCTCCGGGCCATCGCTGGCGTGGACCAGGTTGCGCCCGATCTCCATGCCGAAGTCGGCGCGGATGGTGCCGGGGGCGGCGTCCACGGGCTTGGTGGCGCCCACGGTGTTGCGCACGACCTTGATGGCGTCCGTGCCTTCCAGCACCAAAGCCGCCACGGGGGAGCTGGTGATGTAGTCGATCAGCCCTTGGTAGAAGGGGCGTTCCTTGTGGACGCCATAGTGCTCCTGGGCCAGTTCATTGCTGACCGACAGGAACTTCATGGCCACGATCTTCAGGCCACGGCGCTCAAAACGGTGGATGATCTCGCCGACCAGCCCGCGCTGCACGGCGTCGGGCTTGATGATGATGAATGTTTTTTCCATGGTTTGGTTCCTTTTTGTGATTTGTTGATTTGTTGATTGGATCTGTGGTTGGGCGATTGTCGCCCATTCACCCCGTCCGGTTTCGATACGCCCTGCTTTTTTGGTCAGCGGAAGTGGTTGGTTTAGCCGGGCTACTCAACCTACGTTGGCTTCACCCGCTCACCCGCTCACCCCTTCACCCTTTCCCCCGCTCACCCCTTCAAAAACTGCCTGTTCTTCTTCGGAAAGATTGACTTCAAAGTCAGCGCGCTGGGATGCGTTGCCCAGCCAGCGGGTGGCATATTCGCCGTCCGGGTCAAGGCTTTGCACGTGGCCCCGAGCGATGGCTTGGTCGTTGACGTCGCCCACGCTGGCCAGGACCAGCCAACCTACCAACATGCCCCGGTGGGCGGCGGTCAATTCCTGGGCCAAGAGCCGGGCCGCCTTGCTCTCCTGGGTACGCCACAGGCACAGCAATTGGCCCATCTGGTAGACGACTTGCCCGCTGTCCAGTCGGGCCAACCCGTTGAACAGGGGCTGGGCGGTGGACCACTGCTTGGCCCGCAATTGCAGAAAGGCCAGGGCGGCCTGATTCAAAATCGGCTGAGGCGTGCCGTCACCCACCGGGCTTGACGCCGTCGGGGCCGAGATGGCCGTGCGGCTCCACCCAGCCCGCACTTCTGCGTTGTATGGGTCCAAGGCCAGAGCCCGCTGCCAGAGACCGTGGGCCGCGGCCACTCCCTCTGTTTGGGTCCGCCCGCTGCGTTCGGCCCGCTTTTCTCCGGCGATGGCCAGAATCCCCCAGCCCAGCACGTTGGACGGGTCACCCCGCAACAGACGCAGCCCCCACTCCCGCCCCTCTTCCCAGCGCCGGGCGGTCCAGCACAGGTGGATGATGCGCTCGTAGGTGGCCAAGTGCCGGGGCTGCTTGCGCAACAGCAGATGGGCCAGCCCCACGGCGGTCTGGATTTCCCCTTCATCCAGGGCAGTATCAATGGCCTTTCCCCACGCAGACAGTTGCACCGGTCGCTTCGTTCCCCTCGTAGATCAGCAATATTCAGAATGGACCACGGACGCGGACATCAAGCCAGTATCTCGAAAGGGGCGGCAAAAGTCAAATGGATCAGCTTCCCAGGTGGACTTGCTTTAGCTCGTCCATCAGTTGGCCCAGCTTGCGCTCCACGCCGGGATAGTCGCCGAAGGGGTCGCTGGGGCCTTTGGGGCTGCCGCTCAGGGTGCGCAGGGTGCTGAGGACGGCGTGGGGCAGCACGCCCAAATGATAGCCCCCTTCGAGCACGGCCACCAACTTGCCGCCGCACAGTTCGTCGGCCAGGGCCATCAATTCTTTGACCAGCGGGTGTAGCCGGTGATGGTCACATTCATGCCCGCCAAGGGGTCGAGCCAATGGGCGTCGTACCCGGCGGAGAGCAGGATGATCTCCGGCTGGAAGCGCCGGGCCAGGGGACGCAGGATCTGGCGATAGACATCCAAGCAGCCCTGGTCGCCCACGCCTTCGGGGAAGGGGATGTTGACCGTCATGCCCTTGCCGGCGTCGGCCCCGGTCTCCCGCATGGCCCCGGTGAAGGGATAGTGGGGATATTGGTGGGTGTCGAAGAAGAGGACCGAGGGGTCGGCGTAGAAGGCGTCCTGGGTGCCGTTGCCGTGGTGGACGTCGAAGTCCACGATCAGCACCCGCTTCAGCCCCCACTTGTCCTGGGCGTGGCGGGCGGCGATGGCGATGTTGCTGAAAATGCAGAAGCCCATGCCCCGGTTGGGCGTGGCGTGATGGCCCGGCGGCCGCACCAGGGCAAAGCCGTTGTCCGCCCGCTGGTCCATCACCGCATCCACCGCGGCCAGCAGCCCCCCGGCGGAGATCAGGGCGGCGTCAAAGCTGTCCGCGGTCAAATAGGTGTCCGGGTCCAGATGGTCCCCGCCCCAGTCGCAGAGCATGCGCACCCGGTCCACATAGCCCTCGTGATGGACACGGGTCACCGCCCGCATGGGCGCGGGCTGGCCCTGGACTTGGACCAGATCGGCCAAAATGCCATCCTGGTTGAGCAGGGTCATGGTGGAGGCCAGCCGCCCGGCGTGCTCCGGGTGGCCTTCCCAGGTGTGTTTGACGTTGAAGGGATCGTAGACAAAGGCGGTCTTGGGCATGGGATGATCTCGCTTGGGATGGAAGGGTGGGTGGTGGATTTGGGGAAGATTATAGTCCGAGGATCAGGATTTGTCATACCCGGACGGGGGTGAATGACAGAAATCGGCTGTTGCGCAAATCGGGATTCTGGCATAAGCTATTGGGGACATAGTTTATGCCCCGACCTGGGGCACCCATATAGGAGGCCGCAAATGTGGCAAGACAGAATCACCACCAATCCTTCGATCATGACAGGCAAGCCGATCATCGCGGGGACTCGGCTGACGGTCATGTTCATCCTTGATGTATTGGCCCAGGGCTGGAGCGTTGACGAAATTCTACGCAACTATCCCAATTTGGAAACGGATGATATTCGGGCCTGTCTTGCCTATGCCAGCGAGGTTCTAAGCGCAGAGAAAGTTTATTCCTTACAGGCCGCATGATGGACTCCTTGGCATTTCTTGGCCGACGAAAATTTCCCTTTAGATGCGGTTGTGGCCTTGCGTACCGCCGGATTTGATGTGTCATGGATCATGACCGATTCGCCGGGGGTTGACGACATCACCGTATTAGCCCAAGCCCAAGCGGAAGACCGCATCCTGTTGACTTTCGACAAAGATTTCGGAGAATTGGCCTTTAGCCGACGACTTTCTGCCAAATCGGGTGTCGTTCTCTTCCGAGCTTTGCAGGGAACAAGCCGAGAAACCGCTGAGTTTGTGCGGGCCGTAATCGCCTCTCGCCAAGATTGGCAGGGCCATTTCTCCGTAGTAGATAGCCGTCGTGTTCGCATGAGACGGCTGCCGTAACCATAAATGTTTACCAAAGCGAAAGGCCGCAGTCGAAACCGACTGCGGCCTTTCGCTTTGGTAAACTACCCATCCCTGCCAAGGTATCGTCAAAGATCCAAAATGGCTTCCGCGGCCCGCACACCGGAGAGGTAGGCACCGTGGACGGTGCTGGGATGCTCCCGATAGGTGGCTTCTCCGGCGAAGAAGAGACGGTCGGCGACGGGGGCGGCCAGATCGTCCATCATCTCCGGGTCGGTGCCGGGGGGGAGGTAGCTGTAGGAGCCCGAGGGCGAAGGGGTCTTGGGCCCAGCGGGTGATGCGGAAGCTGTCCGGGTCGGGGATTTGGGGACCGTAGGCCGTGCGCAACACCTGCATGGCCGAGGCGACGATCTCGGCGTCCGTGCGGCTCTCCATGGGCCGGGCGATGCGGCTGGCGTTGAAGCCGAGGAGTACGGGCTTGCCCGTGTAGTGGGCGATGTTGAGCCACTCGGCCCACTCCCCGTTGCCGTTGCCCAAAAAGTTGAGAACCTCCGGCTCTGTGGGCCAGAAAATGGCCGGGAAGCGCAGATAGAGTTTGTCCAACAGCCCCATGCCCAGGTCGGTGATGGCGGCGCGCTTTTGTGCGGGCAGGGCCGGGGTGAAGGTGACGCTGCCCTTTTGCAACACGCCCAAGGGCAGGGTGACCACGACCTGATCCGCGCTGAAGCTGCCCTGATCCGTCTCTACCTGCACGGTGTCGTCGCCGTAGTCGATGGCCAGCACCTGGTGGCCCAGGCGCACGTCCAAGCCACGGGCCAGGAAGGTGGCGATGGCGTCGTAGCCGTCGGGGAAGATCACATCGCCGCCGGGGAGATCTTCCTCGTGGTCATAGCTCCACAGGGAGAGTTGGGCGGCGTCCGCGCCATATTCGTGTTCGATGGTGGTGATGATGGTCGTGCGCAGGGTTTGCAGGTCGGCCTGATCCAGGTCCATCTGGGCCAGGGCTTGGTCCATGGCGGCCTGCAAAGAGATGTCGGTTTCGGTCTCGTCCTGTAGGTCGGCCACCCGTTCCATCAGGGCTTCGAGCTGGGCCCAGCGGCGATCTTGGGCCGCGGGGGAGAGGGGGGCACCCTGGCTGTCGTAGACCTGATGGTTGTCATAATCCGTGGCCGCGGTGGTGATGGCGCGCGGCCTCGACCAAGTCGCTGATGGGGTTGCCCCGCACGCCGTGGATCCACGACGCGCCCAGGTCCACGGGCTGATCCGGCCAGGTGGTGCGGTCGGTCCAGACCCGGCCGCCGATGCGGGGGCGGGCCTCCAGCACGGTGACGGTGCGGCCTTGGTCGTGGAGGGTGCGGGCGGCGGCCAGCCCGGCGATCCCGGCGCCGATCACCAAGATCTGGGGGTGGGCGGCGGGATTTTTGAGCGCAGACGGCTGAGGAGACGACTCGGAGGCACACGCCGCCACCAGGGTGTACGCGGCGATCAGCCCGGACAATTTCAAAAAATGACGACGGGGCGTAGGCATGAATGGCTCCTTAGACGAAGAAGAGGGCGGCGGCTCCGGCCAGGGCGATGATGGTGCCGAGGAGGGAGCGCAGGGTGATGCGGTCTTTGAAGATCCACCAGGCCAGGGGGATGAGCATGATGGGGGTGAGGCTCATGAGGGTGCTGGCGATGCCGACTTGGGCGTTTTGGACGGCGACCATGCTCATCCACACGCCCAGGAAGGGGCCGGTGACCGCGCCGCCAAAGAGGAAGAGGGCGGCCCGGCGGTCCTTGAGTGCGCCCACGGTGGTGCGCAGTTTGCCTTGGAAGAGGGTGAACACCCAGATCACCACCAGGGCCACGACCATGCGCATGAGGGTGGCGGAGAGGGAGGGGAAGTTGTCCACCAAGCCCTGTTTGGCCATCACCAGCCCCACGGCCTGGCCGACGGCTCCGCCCAAGCCGAGCAGAATGCCCTTCAGATTGGTCTGGCTGTCTTGGGTAGACATGGGGCCGGGGGCGGCATTCGGGCTGCGCTCGCCCACCACCCAGGCCACGCCGGCCACGGTGACCACGATGGCGAAAAGTTGGGGCAGCACCAACAGCTCACCCAGCCAGACCCAGGCCAGGAGGACGCTGATCACGGGGACCAGGGTCATCAACAGCATGGAGCGGCGGGGACCGATGAGCACGAAGGCTTGGAAGAGGGCGGCGTCCCCCAGCACCAGGCCGATGACGCCGGAGAGGCCCAGCCATCCCCAGCGGAAGAGTTCGGCGTCCACGGGCCAGGGGGAGCCGTAGACGACGGTGTGGACGATGGAAAGGAAGATCACGGCCAAGACCAGGCGCAGACGGTTGACCGCGGCAGAGCCGATGCGGCGTCCGGCCAGGGTGAATTGGACCGAGGTGAAGGACCAGAGCAGGGAGGTGAAGATGGCGGCGAGTTCGCCCATAGAAGCGTTATCCGAGAGAATTGGGTCTGTTCAAAATAGATGATGCCCCACGAGAGTGACCCACCGGATGTGAACCGACCCGAAAAAGTGGGTCAGCGTCGGTTAGGCGGCGTCAAGATGCTGACCATTATACTTGTCTGGGGTACAAACCCACACATTTACCCCCCATTGGAGAGACTCCTACTGAACTCGCACGCCAAAGAATGTAGACTGTTTGTGAAAATTAGTGCAATCTTTGCTGATCATCAATCCTTGAGGGGACGGAGGTAGAAAAATGGGACTCAACACGAAAAATTTACTCAACAATGAACAGCGTCGGGCTGCCATGACCCTATTTGATCGGATGGATGCCCAGATCACGGCGTGGATGGCCCGTTATGGTCTGGTGATCATGCGGGTGGGGCTGGGCGTGGTCTTCTTCTGGTTTGGCCTGCTCAAACTGGTCCCCGGCCTCAGCCCGGCGGAGGATCTGGTGCGCAACACCATCTATTTCATCGACCCGGATCTCTTTATCCCCGTGTTGGCCATCTGGGAAGCCCTGATCGGCCTGGGGTTGATCTTCGGCAAGTATATGCGGGTGACCCTGCTGCTGCTCTTTTTGCAGATGCCGGGCACCGCTCTGCCCCTGGTGCTTTTGCCCGACGTGGTGTGGACCCACTTCCCCTACGGGCTGACTTTGGAAGGCCAATACATTATCAAAAACATGGTGCTGATCGGCGCGGGGTTGGTGTTGGGCGGGACGGTGCGGGGCGGACGGCTGATTCCCGAACCGGCACGAGAATAGGAGGGCGAGTAACCGGCCATCAATTCGCAGCAACCTGGGGCAGCCAGATCTGCCACCGGAAGCGCACGGAGGGCCAATAGATGGTGCCCCGCTGCACCCACTCCAGGCGGTCCACTGTGACCGAGTAGTCGGTCAAATAGGAGGTCATCCAGCTTCCGTCTGCGGCTTGAAAGAATTCATGCGCCCAGCCAAGGGCGACGGGGATTGGGCTGGTCCAAGGTCCCGTGGGCGAGGGTGCCATACGTATTTCTGGCCCTACCCCATCCAAAACGCGATGATAGACCAAAAAGAAGAAACCGTTTTTCTCCAAAATGGTGGGACTCTCGAGCATAGCCCCGGCCAAGGTGAGGGTGGGGCCTAGATCTTGCCAGGGACCGAAGATGCTGTCGGCCACAGCTACGCCTAAAATGCCACCGTCTACATCCAAACCGGTGTAATACAGATAGTAGCGATTCTGACTGTACACCACCATGGGATCCCGGGCGTCGGACCACCTCCCGGCTCCAGCCCAGATCATGCCAGGATGATCGGGTTGGAAGACCATGCCCTGGGGCTGCCAGGAGGCGGGGTCGTGGGGCGTGGTGGTGGTGGCCAGCATAATGCTTTGGGTGATGTCTGCGGTCACGCCGGTGTAAAACATGAAGTACATGGGATCACCCCCGGTCGGCTCGACCTCTCGGATCACAAAGGGTGCCCAGATGCGGAAGGCGTCCCACGTGCCCGGTATGCGTTGGGTCAGGATGGGGGAAGCTCGGTCCAGGTACACAGATCTGCGGAGCGGGCATAGGCAAAGCGATCTTCGTAGTTCTGCTGCGAAAGATAGATGGACGCGCCATAATAGTAGCCGTCTGCATAAAAGATGGTATGATCCTTTAGCTTGTACCCCGACCCCGCCCAGTGGGACGGGAGACAATCGCCAGCCACCGGGCCGGTCGGAGCGGCCACGTCCAAGGCCATCAGCGGCTGAGTGAAAACAATGAGGATCAATATTGAGTTTAGCGTAAATCGCAAAAGAGAACCCCTGCGCTCCGTTGCTATCTTGGCGGCTTGGCGGTAGAGATTGAGTTTATTCAACAGAACCATTGGAAATCCGTCCTTAAAATTGATCAGTTGGCCAGTCGGCCTTTCGATCACAAAGGATAACATGATGCCATCTTTGCCGTGAAAGCGCCAAATGCTTTAGAATTGAAGCCAGTTTACCCCTCCCCGCCTCCGTTTTCGACCCCAAAGGAGCCAACCCCATGACCCTCTACGACAAAGACGCCGTGGACCGCATCAAAGAGCAGAGCGCTGATTGGGCCGCCAATGCCCAGGCCGAACGCCAGGATGAATTCTCCACTTTGTCCGGCGTGCCCATCCAACGGCTCTATACCCCGGCGGACAGTGCAAATCTGGACTATGCGCGGGATTTGGGCTTGCCCGGCGAGTATCCGTACACGCGAGGCGTCCACCCCACCATGCACCGGGGGCGGCTGTGGACCATGCGCATGTTCGCCGGCTTCGGCACGGCGGAGGAGACCAACGCCGCGCTTCAAATATCTGCTCTCCCAGGGCCAGACCGGGCTGTCCGTGGCCTTTGACATGGCCACCCTCTACGGCTACGACACGGACGCGCCGGAGGCCGAGGGGGAGTTTGGCAAGTGCGGCGTGGCCGTCTCCAGCCTGCGGGACATGGAGATCCTTTTCGATGGCCTGCCCCTGGGCGACATCACCACCTCCATGACCATCAACAGCCCGGCGGCCATGATCTGGGCCATGTACATCGCCACCGCGGAGAAGCGGGGCGTCTCCCGGTCGAAATTGGGCGGCACGTTGCAAAACGACATCCTCAAGGAATACATCGCCCAGAAAGAGTACATCTTCCCGCCCCGGCCCTCCATGCGCTTGGTGACGGACACGGTGGAGTTCGCCGCCCAGGAGATGCCCCGCTGGAACCCCATCTCCATCAGCGGCTATCACATCCGCGAGGCGGGGAGCACCGCGGCCCAGGAGTTGGCCTTCACCTTGGCCGATGGCATGGAATATGTGCGCTGGGGCGTGGAGCGGGGGCTGGATGTGGACGACTTTGCGCCCCGGCTCTCCTTCTTTTTCAACGCCCACAACGACTTTTTTGAGGAGATCGCCAAGTATCGGGCGGCCCGGCGCATTTGGGCCACGGAGATGCGGGAGACCTTCGGGGCCAAGAATCCCCGATCCTGGCTCATGCGCTTCCACACCCAGACCGCGGGGGTGAGTTTGACCGCCCAGCAGCCGCTCAACAACGTGGCCCGGGTGGCCTTGCAAGCCCTGGCCGCGGTCCTGGGCGGCACCCAGAGCCTGCACACCAACTCCATGGACGAGGCCCTGGCCCTGCCCAGCGCGGACGCGGTGACCGTGGCCCTGCGCACCCAGCAGATCATCGCCCACGAGAGCGGCGTCACCAACACGGTGGACCCCCTGGGCGGCAGCTTCTTTGTGGAGGCCCTGACCGACGAGATGGAGCGCCAAGCCCGGGACTACTTCCGGCGCATCGACGACCTGGGCGGCGTCCTGCCCGCCATCGACCGGGGCTTCTTCCAGCGGGAGATCATCGAGGCCGCGGTGCGCTATCAGCAAGAGGTGGAGCGGGGCGAGCGGGTGATCGTGGGGGTCAACGACTTTGTGCAGGAGGAGGATATCAAAGTGCCCATCCTGGAGATGGACGTGGACGGCTACAGCCGCCAGCTCGCCCGCCTGGCCGATGTGCGCCGCAGCCGGGACAACCGGGCGGTGATGTCAAAACTGGCGGATCTGCGGGTGGCGGCCCAGGGCAGCGCCAACCTCATGCCGCCGATTTTGGAGGCCGTGCGGGAATACGCCACGTTGCAAGAGATGATGGACGTGTTGCGGGATGTGTGGGGCGAGTATACGGAGGCGGCGATCCTGTAGGGGTTTGTGGTGGAAAACGAAGAGAAGCCCGGCTTTTTCAAAAAGCTGGGCTTCTCTTCGTTTTCCACCACAAACCCCTACGCGCGTACATTTCGCGACCCAAAACTGTGTTACAATATTCACAAAGTTCCACAACTATGTCCATTTCCACCTTTACCATAAAACGGAGACGACCGATGACAGACCCAATCAAGACCGCCCCCATCATCACCAAGAACGCGGTACCCACCCAGGCCCCCGGCCCCCAGCCCGGCATGATGGACATTGCCCGCACCGTGCTGGGCCGCAACCCGGAGGATCTCATCACCTCCAATATGCGGATGTGGCGCACCTATGGCGACGTGGCCCGGGTCCAGGTTGGCCCCATGGTGATCCACCAATTTGTGCGGCCCGAACATATCCGCCACATCATGGTCAGCAACGTGGAGAACTACCCCAAGGGGAACAGCCACGACAAACTGCGCATCGCCCTGGGCAACGGCCTCCTGACCAGCGACGGCCCCTTTTGGAACCGTCAGCGCAAGCTGATGCAGCCCACCTACACCCCCAAGGGCGTGGCCGTCTATGCTGACCTGATGGTGGACGCCACGGAGAAGATGCTGATCGGCTGGCAAAATCGGCCCAAAGATGGCGCGCCCCTGGTCATCAACGACGAGATGATGCGCTTTGCCATGACCGTCATCTCCCGCTCCATGTTCGGCGTGGACATCAGCGACAGCTATGCGGACGCCGGGGAGGCTCTGCTGGGCATCCTGGAATATGTGGCCTCCGGCTCGGCGTCTTTCATCGATCCGCCCCTTTTTGTGCCCACGACCAAAAATCGCCGTTTCAAGCAGGCCCTCTCTGCCATCGACGAATTCCTCTACGGCATCATCGACGAGCGGCTGCAACTGCCCCCGGCGGAGGATCTGCTCTCCCTGCTCATCTCGGCCAAGGACGACGAGGGCCAGAGCATGGACCGCAAGCAGTTGCGGGACGAAGTATTGATCACCTTCTTTGCCGGCCACGAGACCACGGCCGCCCTGATGAGCTGGACCTTTGTCATGCTCTCCAAGAACCCCTTGGTGCGGGAAAAGCTGCACGCGGAGGTGGACACGGTCCTCAACGGGCGCACCCCGACCTTGGCCGACGTGCCCAACCTGGTCTACACCCGCATGGTTTTGGACGAGGCCCTGCGTCTCTATTCCCCCGTGGCCGTCATGGCCCGAGACCCCCTGGCCGACGACGAGATCGACGGCTATCACATCCCCGCTGGCTCCTTGGTGACCATCACCCCCTACATCACCCACCGCCACCCGGAATTCTGGCACAACCCGGAAGCCTTCGACCCGGAACGCTTCACCCCGGAAGAGATCGCCAAGCGTCCCCGCTACGCCTACTATCCCTTTGGCGCAGGATCCCGGGTCTGCATCGGCCAGCACTTCGCCCAGCTTGAGGCGATCCTGGCCCTGGCCACCGTGGCCCAACGCTTCGAGCTGCAACTCCTCCCCGGCCTGGACATCAAACCGGAGTTCGTGGGCACCATGCGGCCCAATGGGGATGTGTTGATGGATCTGCAAGAGCGCCGATAAGCGTTTGGGTGGGGGAATGACGAAGAGAAGCCCGGCTGTTTGGAAAAGCCGGGCTTCTCTTCGTCCTCCGCCCCACTCAAACCCCTACTGAATATCACGGTTAACGCGATCCGCCCTACCCTGTGGTAAAATTCCCCTAAGTTTTTGACGCGCCCATCCACCACCCAACCAGGAGATCCTCATGGCACGCAGCCCACTTGCAGGCAAACCTGCGCCCAAAGAGATGTTGATCAACGTCCCCCGGCTGATTTCGGATTATTACACCCACAAACCCGACCCGGCCAACCCGGCCCACGCGGTCAGCTTTGGCACCTCGGGCCACCGGGGCAGTTCCACGGCCAACAGCTTCAACGAAGACCACATCCTGGCCATCAGCCAGGCCATCTGCGAATATCGCAAGCACGAGGGCACCACCGGCCCCCTCTTTTTGGGCATGGACACCCACGCCCTCTCCGAGCCGGCCCAGGCCACGCGCGGTGGAGGTCTTTGCGGCCAACGGGGTGGATGTGCGCATCCAGGCCGGGGGCGGATACACCCCCACGCCGGTGATCTCCCACGCCATCCTCAGCTTCAACCGGGGCAAGCGCGCCGGCCTGGCCGACGGCGTGGTGATCACCCCCTCCCACAACCCGCCCGACGATGGCGGCTTCAAGTACAATCCCCCCAGCGGCGGCCCGGCGGACACGGGGGCCACCAAGATCATCCAGGATCGGGCCAACCAGATCCTGGCCGGGGGACTGGCCGACGTGCGCCGGATGCCCCTGGAACGGGCCATGCGCTCGGATTTTGTGGGGGAAATAGATTATGTGACGCCTTACGTGGCCGACCTGGGGGCGGTGGTGGACATGGCAGCCATCGCCCGCTCCGGGATCAAAATCGGCGCGGATCCCCTGGGCGGGGCAGGCGTGGCCTATTGGCAGCCCATCGCCGAGATGTACGGCCTGGACCTGACCGTGGTCAACCCCTACGTGGACCCCACCTTCGGCTTCATGACCGTGGACAAGGACGGCAAGATCCGCATGGACTGCTCGTCCCCCGACGCCATGGCCAGCCTGATCGGGCTGAAGGATCGCTTCGACATCGCCTTCGCCAACGACCCGGACGCGGACCGCCACGGCATCGTCACCCCCAGCGTGGGGCTGATGAATCCCGAATCACTATTTGGCCGTGGCCATCAAGTATCTTTTCCAACACCGCCCCAACTGGCGGGCGGATGCGGCGGTGGGCAAGACCCTGGTCAGCTCGTCCATGATCGACCGGGTGGCGGCCAGCCTGGACCGCCGATTGGCCGAAGTGCCCGTGGGCTTCAAGTGGTTTGTGGATGGCCTGGTGGACGGCTCCTACGGCTTCGGCGGCGAGGAGAGCGCGGGGGCTTCCTTCCTGCGCATGGATGGCACGGTGTGGACCACGGACAAGGACGGGCCGATCCTGGCCCTGCTGGCCGCGGAGATCACCGCGGTGACGGGCAAGGATCCCGGCCAGCACTACGCGGGATCTGGAAGCCCGCTTCGGCAGCCCGGTCTACGAGCGCATGGACGCCCCGGCCACCACGGCCCAAAAAGCGGTGCTGGCCAATCTCTCCCCGGAAATGGTGACCGGCCGACAGCCTGGCCGGGGACCCCATCACCGCCCGGCTGACCCATGCCCCGGGCAACGGCGCGGCCATCGGCGGCCTGAAGGTCACCACGGCCAACGGCTGGTTCGCCGCCCGCCCCTCCGGCACCGAGGAGATCTACAAAATCTACGCCGAAAGCTTCAAAGGCGAGACCCATCTCAAGCAAATCCAAACCGAGGCCCAGGCCATGGTCGCCGCAACGTTCAAGGCCGCGGGACTCTAAACAAATAGAACACGGATTGAACGGATTTGACGGATTAAAAACGGATCTTTTTCAAAAAAGAAAATCCGTTTTGATCCGTCCGAATCCGTTCAATCCGTGTTCCATTCCTTCTTTCATCTCAACGAGGAGCGATACATGAGTGACATCAAATTTGGGACGGACGGCTGGCGGGGACGCATTGCCGAGGATTACACCTATACCAACGTGCGCCGCTGCACCCAGGGCTTTGCCGACTATTTGACGGCCAACGGCCTGGCGGGGAGCAAGGTGATCGTCGGCCACGACAAGCGCTTCTCCGGCGAGCATTTCGCCGCCGCGGTGGCCGAGGTGCTGGCGGGCAACGGCTTCCGGGTGGATCTGACCGACAAGGCCACGCCCACGCCGGTGATCAGCTTCAGCGTGCCCAGCCGGGGCGCGGTGGGGGCGGTCAACGTCACCGCCAGCCACAACCCGCCGGAGGACAACGGCTTCAAAGTGCGGGACGAAAACGGCGGCGCCATCCCCCCGGACGGGCTGAAGCAGATCGAGTCGCTGATTCCCGACGGCGGCGGACGTGGACGCGGTCAAGCGCATGCGCTTGGACAAAGCCCTGGCCGCAGGGCTGGTGCAATATTTCGACGCCAAGCCCGCCTATTTGGTGCGGGTGGCCGAGCTGATCGACGTGCAGCCCATCAAGGACGCCGGCCTCAAGGTCGTCGTCGACAACATGTGGGGCAACGGCGCGGGCTGGCTGAGCGAGATCCTGGGCGGCGGCAAGACCGAGATCATCGAGGTCCACGCCGAGCGCAACCCCAGCTTCCCGGAGATGAGCCGCCCGGAGCCGATTCCGCCCAACGTGGACGCGGGGCTGGCCGTGGGCAAAAAGGTGGGCGCGGACTGCGTCTGCATCATGGACGGCGACGCCGACCGCTGCGGCTTTGGCGACGAGCACGGCGAGTTCATCGACCAACTGCGGGTCTACGGCCTGCTGGCCTACTATCTGCTGGAGATCCGGGGCCAACGGGGCACCATCGTCAAGACCCTCAGCACCACCTCCATGCTGGACAAATTGGGCAAACTCTACGGCGTGCCCGTGGTCAACACCGGCGTGGGCTTCAAATATCGTGGCCCCGGCCATGATGGAACACGACGCCATGATCGGCGGCGAAGAGAGCGGCGGCTACGCCTTCCACGGCCACGTGCCCGAGCGGGACGGCATCATCGCCAACCTCTATCTGCTGGACCTGATGGTGCGCACGGGCAAGACGCCCACCCAACTGCTCACGGCTCTTTTTGAAAAGGTGGGCGAGCATTTCTACGGACGGATCGACACCCGACTCACCGACAACGAAATGAAAGTGGCGGCCCAGAGTCGGCTTGAATGCGCCTGAAAGTCAATGGCATCGACGGCCTCACCCTGGGCGGCAAAAAGGTCACCGAGTTGGTCACCATCGACGGCTACAAGTTCGTCATGGAGGACGGCGGCTGGCTGCTGGTCCGCTTCAGCGGCACGGAGCCGTTGATTCGGGTTTACACCGAAACCACAGACGAAAGCGCCGTGGACGGCATTTTGGAAGACGGCAAAAAGGTGGCGGGAGTGTAGGGATTTTGGATTTTAGATTTTCGATTTTGGATTGAGTGCTGGACACCTAATCCAAAATCCACAATCAAAAATCCAAAATCGTCCCTACTGCAATCCCCACTACTTTCCCCGCCCCAGGGGCTATGTTAGAATCGTAGCATCTGTGATAAAAAGCACAACCACCCTGGAATTCGTGATTCCAGGCAATCCAATCGCCTGATCTCCCAACACTCTGCCGTGCAGGGGGATTGGGCGATTGGGTACTTAGGAGACACTTTTGGACCTTTTCGCCCCTGCCAACGCCGAAGATCGTCGGCCACCGATGATGGTTGACAGCCACTGTCATCTGGATCTGGACCAGTTTGATGCGGACCGGGACGAAATCTTGGCACGGGCCCAGGCCGCCGGGGTAGGGCTGATTGTCAACCCCGGCATCGATCTGGCCCACAGCCGCCGGGCCATCGACTTGGCCGAACAGTACGACCAAGTCTACGCCGCCGTGGGGATTCATCCCAACAGCAGCGACGACTTCGGCCCGGCCATGCTGGACGAAGTGCGGGCGTTGGCGGCCCATCCCAAAGTGGTGGCCATCGGCGAGATCGGGTTGGATTATTATTGGGACGACGTGGTTCCGGCCAAACAGGCCGTGGCCTTCCAAGCTCAACTTGAGTTGGCCGCCGAACTGGGCTTGCCCGTGATCATCCACAACCGGGACGCCAGCGAAGACGTGGCCCGCATGTTGCGAGAATGGGTCCACAGCGATGCAACTCGCAACTCAAAACTCGCAACTCGCCCCTTTCTCGGCGTGCTGCACGCCTTCAGCGGCGATCTGGCTATGGCGGAAGAGGCCTACGACTGGAACTTTGTGTTGAGTCTGGGCGGACCGGTTACCTTTAAGAACGCACGGGATCTGCATGACTTGGTTCCCCATCTGCGTCGGGACCGGCTGATGTTGGAGACCGATGCACCGTACTTGACGCCCCATCCCTACCGGGGCAAACGCAACGAGCCGAGCTACATTCCGCTCATCTGTGATCGACTTGCCGAGCTGACCGGCGTCTCTGTTCAAGGGATGGCCGCTGCCAGCACAGCCCTTGCCCTATCGTTTTTCGGACTGGAGACGTTTACCGGTGCTGAGTCCTATTCAGAAAACCATGCCCATCTTTAATCGACCCAGATCGCCCCAAACGGCTGTCTCCCCCACATCGCTTCCGGCGCGATCCGCGGATCGCGCCGGAAGCGTGAAGAGCGGTCAGCAGCTTTTGGCCCCTGTGCGGTCCGGGTTGCAGCAGGTGGAGGCCAAGATGAAGGGGGTGGAATCCGCCCTCTTTGCGCCCTTGGCCAATGCCTTTGTGGATCTGATCAACAGCGGCGGCAAGCGGGTGCGCCCGGCCATCGCCCTCATGGCCGCGGAGTTCAACGGCCCCATCCGCAACAGCGCCCGCTATGACCAAGTGGTCTCTTTGGCCGCGGCGGTGGAGATGCTGCACACGGCCTCTTTGGTCCACGACGATGTGATCGACGGGGCCATGTTGCGCCGGGGCGCGCCCACCCTCAACGCCAACTGGCCCCAGGGGTCCACGGTGCTGGCCGGCAACTATATGTTTGGCCAGGCCGCCAGCTTCGCCGCCCAGACCGGCAACATGCGGGTGATCCACATCTTCAGCAACACCCTTGGAGATCATCGTCAACGGCGAACTGCACCAAATGCACGCCCGGCACGACTATCAGCAAGAGCGCAGCACCTACTATCAGCGCATCTACGCCAAGACCGCCAGCCTCTTCACCGCGGCCACAGAGTCTGCCGCCGTCCTCTCCGGCCTGGCCGAAAACCGGGTGCAGGATCTGAAAGCCTACGGCTACAACCTGGGCATGGCCTTCCAGATCGTGGACGACATCCTGGACTTCACCGGGGACGAGCAGAGCCTGGGCAAGCCCGCGGGCAGCGACCTGGGCCAGGGCACCCTCACCCTGCCCTTCTTCTATTTCATGCAACAATGCCCGAACCCGGACGCCATCATCGACCGGCTGGACGAGGCACGCTGGCAGGCCGAGGACGGCAACCGGGCCGCCCTGGCCCAGGCCATCCAAGAGGTGGTCCACGAAGTGCGGCGCACAGACGCCATCGACCAGGCCAACCAAGAGGCCCTGGACTTCGTCGAAAAAGCCCGGCGCAACCTGGATCACCTGCCGGACAACATCTTCAAAGAGTCCATGCTGGGGCTGTGCGATTTTGTGGTGCAGAGAAGGAATTAGTTGATTGGTTGATTTGTTGATTGGCGTGTTGACAAAGCGTCAGAACGGATAAACTACCATGACGCACGAAATCAACCAATCAACCAATCAACCAATCAACCACCCCCAATCCCCAATCCCCAATCCCCAATCCCCCACCCTCTCCATCATCATCGTCAGTTGGAATGTATGGGATCTGCTGCGGGCCTGTCTGCGCTCGATTGAGCGGGTCAGCCGTCCCGTGGCGGATGCGCCGGATCTGCGCGCCTTTGGACCGCAGATGGATCAACCCGGCGCGCCCACCCTGGAAGTGATCGTGGTGGACAACGCCAGCGCGGACGCCACGGTGGATCTGCTGGCTTCTCTTTTCCCCTGGGTGCAAGTCATCGCCAGCGACGAGAATTTGGGCTTCACCGCGGGCAACAATCGGGGCTATGCGGTCAGCCGGGGGCGGATGGTCTACTTCCTCAACCCGGACACGGAACTGGTGGACGACAGCCTGTGGCAACTCTTCCGGGCCGTGGACGAGGATCCCACGGTGGGTGGCGCTGGCCCCCGCTGGTTTACGGCGATGGTTCCCCGCAAAGCAACCGCCGCCGCTTCCCCACAAAACTCACCCCTTTTTTTGAAAGCACATGGCTGGGCAACGCCTGGCCGGGCAACCCGTGGGCGCGCCGCTATCACCTGGCCGACTGGCCCGACACCTTCCGCCAGGAGGTGGACTGGCTGGTCGGCGCGGCCCTGCTCATGCGCCGGGATGCGTTGGAGGCGGTCAAGCTGGGGGAGAGCGAGGTCTTCGACGAGGGCTTCTTCATGTACAGCGAGGAGATGGACCTGTGCAAGCGGGTCAAGGCCGCGGGCTGGCGCATGGTTTTTGTGCCGGAGGCCACGGTGATCCACTACGAAGGGCGCAGCAGCGGTCAAGTGGTGGCGGCGCGGCATGTGCATTTCAACACGAGCAAGGTGCGCTATACGCGGAAATATCACGGCAAGTTGATTGCCGAGATCCTGCGCCGGTATTTGTTGTTGGAGTATCGGGTGCAGATCGGGATCGAGGGGATCAAGCTGGGGTTGGGGAGTCAGCGGGAGATGCGACGGGCGCGGATTGGGGCGTATCGGCAGGTGTTGAGGAGTGGGTTGCGGTAGGGACTTGATACCAGATTGCGGACCCGATGCAATTTCTGGGATTGATGAAACGTCCGGCCCATGTTACGATCGCGATAGAAAGGAGGTCCGATTATGGAGACTTTAACCCTGTCATCTGAAATTGGATTACTGCTTGAGGCCGAGGCTCAACAGATGGGCAAGACGACTGTTGAAATCGCCGAAGATTGGTTGCGCCAACACTAAGTTCCCTGCGTCGTCAGCGGCTTGAAGCGCAAACGAAGCGCTTCTGGGCCAAGCATACGGAACTTTACGCTCAGTATCCCGATCAATTTGTCGCCTTCTATGATGACCGGGTTCTCGACGCCGATAATGACATGCGTCAACTGGCGATGCGGGTGCGGTCTGCGTATGGCAAGTTGCCTGTGGTTATTGCCCAGGTAACGGCTACGCCTGTTCCGGAGTATCGAATGCGCAGCCCAAGACTGTCCGACATTGCAGAGCGGGCCGACGAAAACGAGATGAGCATGGACGAAATCGTCGCCGAAGTACACCGGTATCGCCAAGAGAAACGTGATGCTGCGAACCGTACCTGACCTCCTTGAATTCCCCGACCTCGCCGACTAATCTCTTCGCCCTCCCTCCCACCTCTGTGGTAAACTAACCCCAATCAATTGGAACAGGCCGAGGCGTCTGCACCCCCTGACGCAGACCCGTTCGCACCAGGGGGTGCGAACTCCTCGACTTGGTTCAACCCAAATCATCGAGTATCGCCCCCACCAATACTCGATACACGACACTCGATACGAGGCACCATCATGGCAAAAACCAACACCAAACCCCTGAGCGGCATGCGGGACTTCCTGCCCTTGGATGTGCTGCGCCGCAACTTTGTGATCGACACCATCGAGCGGGTCTACCAGAGCTATGGCTTTGAGCCGCTGGAGACCCCGACCATGGAGCGGCTGGACACCCTGCTGGGCAAGTATGGCGACGAGGGGGATCAGCTGATCTTCCGGGTGATGAAGCGGGGGGACAAGCTGACCAAGGCCCTGGCCGACAGCCCCACGGAGGACAGCGTGGGCGACGCCGGTCTGCGCTACGATCTGACCGTGCCCCTGGCCCGGGTGGTGGCGGAGTATCGCAACGCCATCCCCCGCTTCTTCAAGCGCTATCAGATCCAGCCGGTCTATCGGGCGGACCGGCCGGCCAAGGGGCGGTATCGGGAGTTCTACCAGTGCGATGTGGACATTGCCGGCTCCACCAGCCCCACGGTGGAGGCGGAGGTGCTGGCCGCGGGCGCGCAGGTGTTGCAGGAGTTGGGCTTCAAGACCGCCGAGGATTTTCAGATCCGGCTCAACCACCGGGGGATTTTGAAGGGGTTGATGACCGTGGCCGGGGTGGCCGCCGGATCAGGAAGGCATCGGCCCTGGTCGCCATCGACAAGCTGGACAAGATCGGTATGGACGGGGTGCGGGCCGAACTGCTGGGCCGGGGCATTGACCAGTCGGCCACGGAGACCCTGCTCGACCATGATGGCCGACGCGCCCCAGGGCATCGACAAGACTGAGGAAATTCTGGCTTGGCTGGGCGATCAATTGGCCAGCACCCAGGCGGGCAGCGAAGGGGTGGCGGTGCTGAAACAGGTGGTGGCCTATGTGCGCCCACGGCCCCGCCGCGGACTTTGTGCGGATTGATCCCTATTTGGCTCGGGGCCTGAGCTATTACACCGGCCCCATCTTCGAGATCGAGTTCCCTGGCCTCAGCGGCTCCGGCGGCGGGGGCGGACGGTACGACGATCTGGTGGGCATGTTCAGCGGCCAGCAGATCCCGGCCTGTGGTTTTAGCTTGGGGTTGGAGCGCATTCTGTTGTTGATGGAAGAACGCAATATGTTCCCGGAGATCCTGGCCGGGA
Source organism: uncultured Chloroflexia bacterium (assembly GCA_963704975.1). Classification (GTDB taxonomy): domain Bacteria; phylum Chloroflexota; class Anaerolineae; order Caldilineales; family Caldilineaceae; genus JAGNDO01. The sequence goes on from CAVPIK010000003.1 coordinate 104,484, forward strand.
TGCCCCAGGTGTTGGTGACCCAATATGACGACAGCACGGTGGGCGAGAGCTTCCGCCTGGCCCATGAACTGCGCCGGGCCGGGTTGCGGGTGGATCTCTATCCGCAACTCAAGGACAGCTATGGCAAGCAGTTCAAGTATGCGGACGAGCGCAAGATCCGCTTCGCCGTCCTGCTTGGGCCGCGGGAATTGGAGACGGGCAACGCTGCGATCAAAGATCTGGTTAGCGGCGAGCAGGTGGATGTGGCCGTGGGCGAGGTGGCGGGTTGGTTGGGGGAAAAGTTGATGGGTTGATTGGCCGCAAACCTTGAAAGCAGTTCATTGGGATCATCCGTGGTCGACCCGCTACGGTTTCGATACGACCGGAAACTGCCCCCGCTTTCTGAAGCGACGTCTACTCAACCTGCGCTAGCTTTTCGATCACGGACGTTGCCGGTGATTCTGAAAGTGTAGGGGCAATTGCAGGAAATTTTCCGCTTATCCGGTATTCTGAAGCGTGTTGTGAAAGCAAATTGAACCCACGGATCAGAGGGAGAGGGAAAATGAACCTTAATTCACTGCTCGACGAGAAAAAGACTGAGGTCGCTACTTTAGGCGGGGGCTGTTTTTGGTGTTTGGAGGCGGTCTATCAGGAGGTGAAGGGGGTGTCCAAGGTTGTGTCCGGTTACGCCGGGGGCCATGTGGACAACCCTTCGTATCAGGCCGTGTGCGCGGGGACCACGGGCCATGCCGAGGTGATTCAAGTCACTTTTGACCCGGCGGTGGTGAGCTATTTGCAACTGCTGGAGGTCTTCTTCACCATCCACGATCCCACGACGCTGAACCGCCAGGGCGCGGATCGGGGCACCCAATATCGGTCGGCCATCTATACCCACAGCCAAGAACAGGTCGAGGTCGCCCACGCGGTGATCCGGGGGTTTGAGGCCGAGGGCATCTGGAAAGATCCCATCGTCACCGAGGTGACCCCGCTGGATCATTTCTACGCAGCCGAGGCCTATCACCAGAATTATTATCGAACCAACCCGAACCAGGGATACTGCCAGGTCGTCGTCGCCCCCAAGGTGGCCAAGTTTAGGAAGAAATTTCTAACGACACTCATGGTGTAAACCGCAGAAGATCATCATTTCAAAAAAAACGAGCGAGTGATTTGGCAAATTCGGCCAAATCACTCGCTCGTTTTTTATCACGCCTTCATCCGCTTAACCGTTCATCCGTTCAATGGTCAGCCCCTCGGCGGCCCAGTCGATGTAGCCGCCCCGCAGGTTGATGACCTGGTGGAAGCCTTGGCTTTCCAGCAAGCTGGAGGCGATGGCGCTGCGCACGCCGCTGAGGCAGTTGATCAGCACGGGGCGGTCTGTGTGCAATTCCTGCACCCGGTTGGGGATGTAGCCCAGGGGGATGTTGAAGGCGCCGGGCAGGTGGCCTTCGTCGTACTCGGCCTTGCCTCGCACGTCCAGCACCTGCACCCGGCCATCCATCACCGCGTCTTTGATCTGCTGGGGGCTGACCTGCTGCATGTTGGCCAACTCTTGGCCGGTGAAGCGGCTCCAGAAGTGGATGGCTTCCGGGCAGACGTAGCCGGCCGCGGTGTCCAGGCCGATGGAGTGGAGCAGGTGCATGGTCTCGTCCAGCCGGGCATCGTCCACGATCAGATAGAAGGGGTCGTCGTAGTTGAGCAGCCACCCGGCATAGGTGGTGAAGCTGCTGCTGAGGGGGATGTTCCACGTGCCGGGGACGTGGGCCTCGGCGAAGGCGCCGCTCTCTCGGGTGTCGATGACCACGGCTTCGGCGGTGACCAGATCCACCAGGCGGTGGCCGGTGAGCCGGGCCGGGCGGGGGGAGCCGTTGAGCAGGGGCGGCCCGATCTTGTTGAGCTTCTTCATCATGGCGAAGTAGCGGGGCGGTTCGGGCTGGCCGTCCAGGATCATCTTGACGAACTCGGCTTCGTTTTCCACCTGGAAGGCCCAGTTGAACATCTTTTCGTAGCCGACGGTCGTGCTGGGGATGGCCCCCAGGGCCTTGCCGCAGGCGCTGCCCGCACCGTGGGCGGGCCAGACTTGCAGATAGTCGGGCAGGTCGGCAAAGCGTTGCAGGCTGGCATAGAGGGTGCGGGCGGCCGGCTCCTTGGTGGCCGCCATGCCAGCGGCCTCTTCCAGCAGATCCGGGCGGCCCACATCGCCCACGAAGACGAAGTCGCCGGTGAAGATGCCCATGGGCTTGTCCGCGCCGGCGCTGTCGGTGAGCAGGAAGGCCATGTGTTCCGGGGTGTGGCCGGGGGTGTGCATGGCTTGCAGGATGATGTTGCCCACCTTCCAGGTGTCCCCGTCTTTGAGCAGGACGCCGTTCAGCTCGTCGGCGAAAGCGTATTTCCAGTCGGCGTCGCCCTCGTCGCTGAGATAGGCGGTGGCCCCGGTGCGGGTGGAGAGTTCCCGCAGGCCGGAGAGCAGATCGGCGTGGATGTGGGTCTCGGTGACGGCGGTGATGCGCATGCCTTCCTGTTCGGCGGCCTGGATGTACATGTCCACGTTGCGACCGGGATCCACGATCATGGCTTCGCCGGTGGCCTGGCAGCCGACAAAATACGAGGCATGGGCCAGTTTTTCGTCGTAGAAGTAGCGTAATTTCATAGGGTTTGGCTCCTGTTGGGTAATAGTAATGCGTAATTAGCGTGGTATACGGAAATGCGCCGTGACTACAACGAGTTATTCGTTACGCATCACGTTTCATTGGCAATCGGGGGTTTAGATGTTTTGGACGGGGGAGCCGTTACATATTCCCCTCAATTGAGAGCGGATACGCCCTTCAACGCAGGATGATCCCCCTTCGCCTCGCCCCAATTATGGAATGCCGAACGCCTGCATCCTGAGATGCAGGCGTTCGGCTTTTTCAGAATTGGGACTTCGGGCAGTCTATCGTGCAGTCTTGCGGGTGGCCACATCGAAGATCACGGCCAAGACCAGCACCAGGCCCCGGACGACATATTGCAGGGAGATGTCGGTACCCATCAGGTTCATGCCGCTGGTCAGGGACATGTAGACCAGCGCACCGATCAGCGACCCCATGATCGTGCCGATACCACCGGCGGGGGAGGCGCCGCCGATGAAGGCCGCGGCGATGGCGTCCAACTCGAACAGGGTGCCTGCCGTGGGAATGGCGGACTTGAGGCGAGCGGCGAACAGGATGCCCGCCAACGCGCTCAACATGCCCATGGAACAGAAGACGAAGTAGGTGATATTCTTGACGTTGATGCCGCTTAATTGCGCCGCCTCTGGATTGCCGCCGATGGCATAGATGTGGCGACCCAGCACGGTTCGGGTTGTCATAAACTGGTAGACACCCACGACAATCAGCATGATCACGACGGTCCACGAAAGGCCGTTATACCCGGCCAGCACCCAGGTGATGGCGCCGAGGAGCGCCGTCACAAAGACCAATTTGAGGATGAACAAGACTCATCTGCAGCACTTCAAAGTTGTACGCTTGCTTCTGGCGGCGGCTGTTGACTTGGCCGATGATGAACACAACGATGAACAGAACGCCAAGAAGAAGTGTTAATTTGTGGACGCCTGGCAAAAACCCGGTGTCTGCTGGAAAGATGTCGGGAATATAGCCATTGCCGATGGCGTTGAATGTGTTATCCGCAATAATGATCGTGCCTGTTTTGGCTAGGGCAACCAGCAACAACCCCCGATAGACGAGCCAACCGCCCAGGGTGGCGACAAAGGCGGGAATGCCTACCTGCGCCACCAGGAAAGCGGTGATCGCACCGGCAGCGATGCCCAGGGCCAACGCCAGGGGGATGACCACGAACCAGGGCATGTTATATTGGGCCATGCCGATTGCCGTCACCGCGGCCAGGGAACCCGACAGGAAACCGACCGACAGGTCGATATGCCGGATGACGATCACCAGGGTCATGCCGACCGCCAGGACGGCAATATAGCCCGTCTGATTCAGCAGGTTGGAGATGTTTCTCGACGAAATGAAGAGACCGTCCGTCTGCCAGGTGAAGAAGGCCATAATCACGAACAGGGCGATATACATGCCGTAATCACGGATATTCAGCCGGACCATTTTCTGCAAATTCTGCATGAACGACATCTGGGGCGCGCCGTCGCCTTCGACCATACTCGCTTGTTGTGCACTCATTGTGATCCTCCTTAGCTGGTGGCCAATTCCATGATTTTTTCTTGAGTTGCTTCTTCGATAGGCAGTTCGCCGGTGATCCTGCCTGACGAGACAATGTACACCCGATCACTCATGCCCAGCACCTCGGGCAGTTCGGATGAGATCATGATGATACTCATGCCCTGTTCTACCAACCGGTTCATGATCGTGTAGATTTCGTATTTGGCACCCACATCAATGCCTCGGGTTGGCTCGTCCAGGATCAGCAGGTCGGGCTTGACAAACAACCATTTGGAGATAGAGACTTTCTGCTGGTTGCCGCCGCTTAGGTTGCCCACCTTTTGCTCAATGGTTGGCGTCTTGATGTTGATCGAACTCCGGTATTCTTCGGCGACCTTGATCTCGGCATTGTTGTCGATGATGTTACGGGTGGCAATTTCCTGCAAATTCGCCAGCGAGATGTTCTGTTTGATGTCCTGAATCAAGATCAGGCCCGCGGCCTTGCGGTCTTCGGTTGCATAGGCCAGGCCTGCGGCAATCGCCTCTTGGGGGTGAAGGAAGGCGCGCTTTTTGCCTTTGACAAATACATCGCCATTGACTCGATAGCCCTTCGGGTTGCCAAACAGGCTCAGGGCCAGTTCTGTGCGCCCCGATCCCATCAACCCTGCAAAGCCGACGATTTCGCCCTTCTTGACGTTGAAGTTCACATCCTTGAGGATTACGCGTCCCACGGCCGGATCAAAGGCGTTCCAATTCTTCACATCCAGCACGACTTCTCCGCCGCCTTGGGGGCAGATGATGAGGGCTTTGATGCCCTTGGCCAGCAACGCCTCGACGTTCGCCTTCTCTCGAGCCGCATCTCCCTGGCTGAAGAGGATCTCCACATCATAGCCGGCGGTCTTGAATGCCTTCTGGAAACGAGCGGCATCTTGAACCCAGCGGGGTTCGTTTTGGGTGGGCAGGACGATCCCAACGGCCAATTTGGCCGAGGACGCAGACGTACTTGCCGCACCGGCGACGTCACCGGCCTTGTAATAGCCGGAATCGATCACAGCGGCTTTGATCGTCCCCTTGTCCAGAGAGACAACCTGGGATTGCAGGGCGGGGATCTCCGCAGTGCCATTGTTGTACGCGCCGTTCACCGCCGGGGTCTGGCCCTTAAGCAGAGCGACTGTCGCATCGACTGCGGTCTGCACCAGGGTGCGCACATCCTTGAAAACGGTCATGGACTGCTTGCCATCCAAAATGTATTGGACGGACGCTTCCTCTGCGTCTTGGCCGGTGATCACGTAGCTCTTGATTGCTTTGTCAGCGGCAAAGGCATCGCCAATGGCTCGGGCGGCGCTATCGTTGGGGGCAAGGATGAAGACATTGCCCTTGTCCGCCTCGGTGGCGACGTTCAAATTGAACTGCGCCAGATTTTTGGCCGTATTGACGTCCCAGTTGGTGGTGATCTGCCCAAAGATCGATCTTTGCTGGGCGTTCGTCAGGCCATAACTCGTCTGGAGCTTGACCGCCTGGCTTGAATTCTTGATGACGAAGGTGCCATCAACGATCTTGGGTTGTAGCACTTCCCAGGCACCCTGGAAGAAGAGGAAGGCGTTGGTATCCGTCAATGCGCCTGCATAGAGGTACAACGGATTGCCCTTGCCTGTGACATGGTCAACCAGATATTGCCCCTGCTGCGCGCCGACGGCGATGCTGTCAAAGGTTACATAATAATCGACCGCCTTGGTGTTGCCGATCAGGCGATCGTATGAGATCACCTTGACGCCGGCCGCTTTGGCTTCTTCCACGGCGGCAGCCGTCGCCTTGAAGGGAGAGCGTTGTCTTTCGGGATAAATGTTGTTAATTTCACGCCCGACCATGTGCTTGATCAGGATGGATTCAGACACTTCGCCTTTGTGGGCATCCAGGGTGCAGATGGTTTGGCCGTCGCGCAAAACTGTCACCGTATCGGCGATGTCGATGACTTCTTTCAGCTTGTGGGTGATCATGATGCAGGTCACACCTTGTTGCCGGAGTTCACGCAGCAGCTTCAATAGATTGTCGCTGTCGTTCTCGTTCAAGGCTGCGGTCGGCTCGTCCAGGATCAGCAATTTCACATTCTTGCTCAGCGCCTTGGCAATTTCGACCAGTTGCTGCTTGCCCACGCCCAGGTTTCGGACCTTCTCGGCGGGGTTGACATCCAGCTTGACTTTCTTGAGGGCTTCGCCCGCCTGTTTGATGGTCTCGTTCCAGTCAACCAGGAAGCCGTTCCTGATCTCGTTGCCGAGGAAAATATTCTCATAGACCGTCATTTCGGGGACAAGGGCCAATTCCTGATAGATAATGGCAATGCCGACCTTCTCGCTGTCGCGGATGCTCGAGAATTTCTGCACTTGTCCGTCGAAAAGGATGTCTCCCGAGTAGGCACCGAAGGGATAGACGCCACTCAAGACCTTCATGAGCGTAGACTTGCCTGCGCCATTTTCACCGACCAGGCAGTGGATTTCACCGGCAGCAACGCGAAAGCTAACATTGTCCAAAGCTTTCACGCCGGGAAATTCCTTGATAATGTTTTTCATCTCTAGGATAGGAGGTTGTTCTGGCATTGCACTATCTCCTGATGAGGTCAAGAGTGAGAGAGTGGATTTTGGCTGTACGATGATGGTTCTCGAAGGAAGGCTTAATCGAAGATCGGTTTCGTTCAGTCCCTTGGCCCCCCGGCCCCCAATTCTGGGGGAGGTCGTGGACAGTTCCCCCCAAAGTTGGGGGGCTAGGGGGGCGGGGATGAAGGCTTAATCGAAGATCTTTGTTCGGACCAAGTCCAACTCACACAAAGTACAGAAGGACTACGGGAAGCGTGATGAACCGTCTGCACGATTCATCACGCTTCCCGCGCTGACTAACTAACTACGATTTCGTCGCTTACTTCAGGCCGGTGAAGTCGCTGGCCTGATAGTAACCCGAATCGATCAACGCCGACTGGACATTGTCCGAGGTGACAGTCACGATGGCAGACGGCTTGGCCGGCACATCGATCACGCCATTGTTGTAGGAGTTGGTCGCTTCCGGGGTGGTGCCGGCGACAAAGGCGTTGGCCGCAGCGACGGCGTCAGCCGCCAGGGTGCGCACGTCCTTGAAGACGGTCATGGACTGCTTGCCGTCGATGATGTACTGGACGGAAGCCTTCTCGGCGTCCTGGCCGGTGATGAAGTACTGGGCCACATCCTTGTCGGCGGCGAAGGCGTCGGCGATGGCGCGAGCCGTGCCGTCGTTCGGGGCCAGGATGTAGACGGTGCCCTTGTCCGCGGCCTGGGCCACGGTCAGGTTAGCCTCGGCCAGATTCAAGGCCGTGCTGAAGTCCCAGTTGGTCGTGACCTGGCCGATGATGCTGGCCTGCTCGTCACGGGTCAGGGTGGCCTTGTCCTGCAGGGCGATGGCTTCGCTGGAGTTCTTGATCACGAAGGTGCCATCGGCGATCTTGGGCTGGATGGATTCCCAGGCGCCTGCGAAGAAGATGAAGGCGTTGTTGTCGGTCGGGGCGCCCGCATACAGGTACAGGGGGTTGCCCGTGGTGTCACCGGCTTGCTCGATCAGGTATGCGCTCCATGCGGCACCGACGGCATAGCTGTCGAAGGTCACATAGTAGTCGACGGAGGCGGTGTCGCGGATCAAGCGGTCATAGGAGATGACCTTGATGCCAGCGGCATGGGCGGCGTCGGCGGCGGCGGCGGCGGCCGTGGCGTCCTGCGGGGTGATGATCAGCACTTTGATGCCCTGGCTAATCAGCGTTTCCACATTGGCCATTTCCTTGGCGCTGTCGCTCTGGCTGAACAGGGGCTCGAAGCCGGCAGCCTGGAAGACGGCTTGGTCCTGCAACCAGCGGGGCTCATCCTTGGTCGGCAGAATCACACCCACCTCGGAGGTCATGGCGGCAGGGGCCGCAGGGGCAACGCTTTCACCCAGGCCGGTGAAGTCGCTGGCCTGGTAGTAACCGGAATCGATCAACGCCGACACGACGTTGTCAGAGGTGACAGTCACGATGGCGGACGGCTTGGCCGGGACATCGATATTGCCGTTGTTGTAGGAGTTGGTCGCTTCCGGGGTGGTGCCGGCGACAAAGGCGTTGGCCGCAGCGACTGCATCGGCGGCCAGGGTGCGCACGTCCTTGAAGACGGTCATGGACTGCTTGCCGTCGATGATGTACTGGACGGAAGCCTTCTCGGCATCCTGACCGGTGATGAAGTACTGGGTCACATCCTTGTCGGCGGCGAAGGCGTCGGCGATGGCGCGAGCCGTGCCGTCGTTCGGGGCCAGGATGTAGACGGTGCCCTTGTCCGCGGCCTGGGCCACGGTCAAGTTAGCCTCGGCCAGATTCAAGGCCGTGCTGAAGTCCCAGTTGGTCGTGACCTGGCCGATGATGCTGGCCTGCTCGTCACGGGTCAGGGTGGGCTTGTCCATGCAGGGCGATGGCTTCGCTGGAGTTCTTGATCACGAAGGTGCCATCGGCGATCTTGGGCTGGATGGACTCCCAGGCGCCTGCGAAGAAGATGAAGGCGTTGTTGTCGGTGGGGGCGCCCGCGTACAGGTACAGGGGGTTGCCCGTGGTGTCACCGGCCTGCTCGATCAGGTATGCGCTCCATGCGGCGCCGACGGCGTAGCTGTCGAAGGTCACATAGTAGTCGACGGAGTCGGTGTCGCGGATCAAGCGGTCATAGGAGATGACCTTGATGCCAGCGGCATGGGCGGCGTCGGCGGCGGCAGCAGCGGCCGTGGCGTCCTGCGGGGTGATGATCAGCACTTTGATGCCCTGGCTAATCAGCGTTTCCACATTGGCCATTTCCTTGGCGCTGTCGCTCTGGCTGAACAGAGGCTCGAAGCCCGCAGCCTGGAAGACGGCTTGGTCCTGCAACCAGCGGGGCTCATCCTTGGTCGGCAGAATTACGCCAACCCCGGATGTCGCAGCCGGTTGGACGGCCGCAGGGGCGTCGGCCGGCGCGGCGGTTTCGGTTCCACCACCACAGGCCGCCAGAACGGCGAGAGCCAATACTGCAATCAAGAAGACAACAATCGAGTTAAACAACTTACGGGACATTTTTTGCTCCTTCTGGGAATAGAATTCCCACTTGCACAACATTTGAACTTGATGATCTGAAAGTACAACTGAGGATATCCAACTTGTGTTTGATGGTCTTATTATTCCTCCCGTAACATCCCAAACTTGGATTATTAGACCCTTGGTGGATGACCCGCATCCATTGGAAAAAATCCCAAAACCTACCACCCTGAACGCTGAATTCTCGGGGTTCGGCTCCGATCAAATAGTTGCAGTTTGGGTTCTCATGGATGGACAGACCTAGCTCGCTGGGACGACGCTCAAACATTCACAGTATAGCCTCTTTTGAAACCAAATACAAACGTTTCGACTATGCTTGCTAGGGCGTATTCAACTGCGTGCAGAAGAGAACCAATAAACCCCACGGGCTTTGCCTATAGATTGACGCCAGCTAACCTTGGAACTACAATTGTGAAACAATCTGCGTTCGGTGTCCCCTCCGAATACCTCTGCCCATCTACCCCCGTAGTCAAGCCCTGGAAGGCGATTTTTAGCGAAGGAGCGCATCATGCACGGCGGCGATTGGGTTGCCCAAGTCCTCAAAGCCCAAGGGGTAGAGTTTGTCTTCACCCTCACCGGCGGCCATATTTCCCCCATCCTCACGGCCAGCAAGGCCAGGGGCATCCGGGTGATCGACACCCGCCACGAGGTCAACGCCGTCTTCGCCGCGGACGCCGTGGCCCGGTTGACCGGTGTGCCCGGCGTGGCCGTGGTCACCGCGGGGCCGGGGGTGACCAATACGTTGACCGCGGTCAAAAATGCCCAGATGGCCCAATCCCCGGTCGTGTTGATCGGCGGCGCGGCGGCCACCGCCCTCAAAGGCCGGGGCGCGCTCCAGGACATCGAGCAGATTCCGTTGTTCAAGTCCGTGGTCAAGTGGTCCAAGGCGGTGAAGCGGGTGAAGGACATCGTGCCCAGCCTGGAAGAGGCCTTCCGCCAAGCCCAGGACGGCGTGCCCGGCCCGGTCTTTGTGGAACTGCCGGTTGATCTGCTCTACGGCGAGGAGATTGTGCGGGAGTGGTACGGGATCAAGTCCAGCGGGGGCAAGTCGTTGGGGGCGCGGGCGGTGCAGGGCTATTTGAAATTCCACGCCCGCCGCCTCTTCGCCGGGGCGGACGGCCAGCGGGTTTCCGCCAAATTTGCCCCCGCCGTCCCCATGCCGGACGAGCGGCAAAATTCAGGCAGGCCGCAGCCCGCATCGCCCAGGCCAAACGCCCTCTGCTGTTGGTGGGCAGCCAGGCCCTGCTCACCGTGGAGGCCGTGGATCAGGTGGCCGCCGCGGTGGAAAAACTGGGCATCCCGGTCTATCTCTCCGGCATGGCCCGGGGGCTGCTGGGCCGGGACCACCCCTTGCAGATGCGTCACAAGCGGCGCAACGCCCTCAAGGAAGCCGACTGCGTGATCCTGGCCGGCGTCCCCGTGGACTTCCGCCTGGACTACGGCAACCACATCCGCCGGGGGGCCACCTTTATCTCCGCCAACCGCATCCGGGTCGATCTCACCAAAAACCGCAAGCCGGATGTGGCCATCCTGGGCGATCCCGGCCTCTTTTTACGTGGACTGGCGGACCAGCCAGCCCTGCCCGCAGATCGAGGCGACTGGATCGCCACCCTGCGGGCGCGGGACGACGCCCGCAACGCCGAGATCCGCGCCCAGATGGCCGAGCCGTCCGGGTCGGATCGGGTCAACCCGCTGCAACTCTTCGCCCAGTTGGACCGCCATCTGGGGGAAAACGCTATTTTGGTGGCCGATGGCGGAGATTTTGTGGGCACGGCCAGCTATATTTTACAACCCCCCGGCCCGTTGACCTGGCTGGATCCCGGCCCCTTCGGCACCCTGGGCGTGGGCGCGGGCTTTGCCCTGGGGGCCAAGCTGGTGCACCCGGACGCGGATGTCTGGATCCTCTACGGCGACGGCTCCTGCGGCTACAGTTTGGCCGAGTTCGACACCTTCGCCCGCCACGGCGTGGCCGTCACCGCCCTGGTGGGCAACGACGCCGGCTGGTCCCAGATCGCCCGGGAGCAGGTGGCCCTGCTGGGGGACGATGTGGCCACAGTCCTGGCCCACACGGACTATGACCGAGTGGCCGCAGGCTTCGGCGGCCAGGGCATCCGCTTGGCCGACCCGGAACTGGTCGAGGACGCCCTCACCGCCGCCCATCGGGCCACGCAGGACGGCCAGCCCGTCCTGATCAACGCCATCCTGGCCGACAGCGATTTCCGCAAGGGATCGTTGTCCATGTGATCTTGGCGGCAAACGATTCTTTCGACCCCACCCCCGGATCAATGGGATCTATGGGGGATTGCTACCTGGATCGATCTCTCTCAGAATGGCTGGTATATTGACCGTTTTCTTAGAGATGGACAGGCACAGTAGGTTTTAGTCTGACCCTGCGCAACAAATGTATCCCTGACTCGACTGCGAGAACCACGAATTTCACCAATTTGACGAATTGTTTCTGAGGAAAATTTGTGTTGATTCGTGTCATTCGTGGTTTTTGCAGGGAAGTCATCCCTGTGTTTGTGGCCAGACTGTGCAGTGCTGAAGGGGACAGGAAATGTTCGACGAAAAGCGTATTTTGGCCATCGACGATTCAATGGCCATTCGTAGATATTTATACACAATCTTGACCAAACATGGTGCAACGGTTGATGTTGCCGCCACAGGCCAGGCCGGTTTGGAACTCCTCCGCCAACAGTCGCAGTCGCAACAGGTCGATCTGGTCTTGATCGACCTGATCTTGCCAGATATTGGCGGCATTGAGGTGCTACGGCGCATCCGGGCCGAGGATCAGGCCGTGACCGTTGTGATCCTGACCGGTGCCGGGGGGATCAAATCGGCTATCAATGCGGTGCAACTTGGGGCGGATGCGTATGTGGAGAAACAGGATATCTCCAGCGAAGACGGCCTGATCGAGTTTTATTACGCTTTGCAGCAGGCGATGGAGCGGCGAGCGGGGTTGGTGGCGCAGAAGCAACTCGCAGAGGCCAAGGCTATCTTCTATTCCATGGTCACCCACGATCTGCGCAACCCGGCGGGGTATATCCAGACCGCCATCCAAATGCTGGACCTGCATTTGCAGAATCCGGCGGAGGCAGAACTAGCCGATCGGGATGAACTGGTTGAGATCATTCGACTGGCCGCCAACAAAATGATGGGACTGATCAACGACTACCTGGACTTTGCCAAGATCGACGCAGGGTACCTTAAACTCTCCAAGCATCAGGTTGATCTGGTCCAAATTGCCCAGGATAGCATCCAACTGATCAAGATTCAGGCCCAAGCCCGTCACCAAAAACTGGTTTTAGACCTGCCCCCCAGCCCGGCGATGGCCTATATCGATGCCGATAAATTCCGCCAGGTATTGGACAATTTGCTCTCCAACGCAGTCAAATACACCCCAGTGGGTGGCACCATCATCTTGGCTCTGCGGGTCGAGGGCGATGAAGCCGTCTTCACAGTCAGCGACACGGGCCAGGGCATCTCCACCACACAAATTCCCGCCCTTTTTACCAAATATCACCGGGTTCCCGGCAACGCAACCCTTGGCATTGCCGGGTCCGGCCTGGGGCTATTGATCGTCAAAGAGATCGTCGAGGCTCACAAAGGCTCCGTGCAGGTGACCTCGGCGGGTGTGGCGGGGCAAGGCACCACCTTTACCACTCGGATTCCTTTGGATCTGCAAGGCGAAAGCTAACTTCAGCGCAATACAGTTTCACCGCAAAGACGCAAAGGGCGCAAAGGAAATTCTTGATTTCCTTTGCGCCCTTTGCGTCTTTGCGGTGAATTAGTTGTTTATTTCGCCTTGGCCCATTCCACCACGGCCCGCAGCCCCTCTTCCAAGCTCACCTGGGCCTCCCAGCCCAACACCGCCTTGGCCCGACTGCTGTCCAAATAGGTCGCCAGCACCTCGCCCGTGGGCAGGGGCACATAGGCCGCTTCCTGGGCATAGCCGGTGATGCTTTTGAGCGTGGCGTGGACCTGGTTGATGTCCGTGGGCACGCCCGTCCCCACGTTGAAGATGCCCACCGCCTCCGGGCTGTCGTTCTCCAAGGCCAGCAGATTGGCCCGGGCAATGTCCCCCACAAAGCAGAAATCCCGGCTCTGGGTGCCCGTCCCCGGTGATCTTGGTCGGCTTGCCCGCCAGCATGGCCCCGGCGAAGATGGCCACGACCCCGGCCTCCCCCTTGCTGTCCTGGCGCGGCCCATAGACGTTGGGATAGCGCAGGATCGTGTACTGCATCCCATAGTTCTGATAATAGAGATCGATGTGAAACTCCATGTCCAGCTTGGACGCGCCGTAGTTGTCCTTGGGCCGGGGCCAGAATTTCTCGGTGAAGGGCAGGGGGTTCTCCGCCGGGTCGTCCCGATGGCCCTCGCCATAGACCGCGCCGCCCGTGCTGGCGAAGACGAACTTTTTTACTCCATGCTTGCGGGCCAATTCCAACAATTGCAGCGTGCCGATGATGTTGACCTCCGCATAGCGGATGGGATCGGTCATGCTCTCCCGCACGTTGGCCAAGGCGGCCTCGTGGGCGATGGCGTGGATTTCTTCTTTTTCGAAAATGGCCGCCAGTGCTGCGCCATCCCGAATGTCAGCTTCGTAAAAAGTAGCCTGGTCGGGCACGTTGTGGCGGTGACCCGTGTGCAGGTTGTCCACGATGATCACGTGGTGACCGGCGGCGATCAATGTGTCCGCAATATGGCTGCCGATAAACCCGGCCGCGCCGGTGACGAGAATGTTCATGAAGGCTCCTTGATTTTTGATTGGGGATTTTTGATTTTGGATTGTCGGTGTATCCGAAACTGTTTGCGATTCGTCCCAGCCATTGTACAATGAACCCAGCCCGCCAACCCAATCCAAAATCACCAATCCAAAATCCAAAATCGAAAGGGTCCGTCATGCTGATCCACAACGCCACGGTCATCACCTTTGACGAAACCAACCGCATCCTGCCCAACGGAGCCGTCCGCTACGACGGCGACGCCATCACCCACGTCGGGGACAGCGCCGATCTCCTGGCCCAGTTCCCCGACGACGAGCGCTGGGACGCCGGCGGGCTGGTGCTCATGCCCGGCCAGATCTGCGCCCACACCCACTTTTATGGCGCGTTTGCCCGGGGCATGTACATCCCCGGCGCGCCGGCCAAGGACTTCCCCGAAATTCTGGACAAGCTGTGGTGGCCCCTGGACCGCTCCCTGGATCTGGACGGGGTGCGCAGTTCCGCCGAGGTCTGCCTGGTGGACGCCATCCGCAACGGCACGACCACGCTGATCGATCACCACGCCAGCCAGACCGCCATCGACGGCAGCCTGGACGCCATCGCCGAGGCCGTGGACGCCAGCGGGTCTGCGCGCCGCCCTCTGCTACGAAGTCACCGACCGGGACGGCGCCGATGCCGCCAAGGCCGGTATTCGGGAAAATGTGCGGTTCATGAAAAAGGTTCACGCCGGTCGCACCGCCCCCCGGCCCTCGTCCCTGTCCGCCCGTCTCGCGGCCACCTTTGGCCTCCACGCCAGCCTCACCCTCTCCGACGACACCCTGACCGCCTGCCGAGCCGAGGCCGAGCGCTTCCACGTCCACGTGGCCGAGCATCCCGTGGACGAGTTCGACAGCCTGGCCCAGTCCGGCCAGCGCACGGTGGAGCGGCTGCACAGCTTCGGCATCACCGGCCCCGGCACCATCATGGCCCACTGCATCCACATCGACGCCTGGGAGACTGGCCCTGCTCAAGGAGACCGGGACCTGGGTCAGCCACCAGCCCCGCTCCAACATGAACAACGCCGTGGGCGCGGCCCAGGTGGAGGCCATGCTGCGGGGCGGCATCCCGGTCTGCCTGGGCAACGACGGCTTCAGCAACGACATGTTCACCGAGATGAAGGTGGCCGATCTGCTGCAAAAGCTGGCCCGGCAAGATCCCCGCTCCCTGGGCGCGGACAAGGTGATCCAGATGGCGGTCAACAACAACCGGGCCTTGGCCGCCACCTTCTTCGACAAGCCCGTCGGCCTCATCGCCCCCGGCGCCTTCGCCGACCTGATCCTGCTCGACTACTATCCCACCACGCCGCTCAAGTCCGGAGAATTTGCCCTGGCATATTCTGTTTGGGGTCAGCGGCGGGCATGTCCACAGCACGATTGCGCATGGGCAGGTTTTGATGAAGAATCGGGAATTGTTGCACGATGGACGAGGCGGCGATTACGGCGCGGAGTCGGGAGGTTGCTGCGGCCACGTGGGAGCGGTATTGGGCGAAGTTCTAAAGGGCAAGGCAAAAGGCAAAGTGCAAAAGGCAAAAGGCAAAAATGTGTGTGGTTGACAACGGGATGGGTGTTTTTGGATGGATGGGCAGACGCTGATCGCCGGGGGATCAATCCCCCGGCTGGTCGGGGAAACCCGATGAATCGGGTTGGTTTCACCGGGATTTTCGGGTCAACCCAGCCCGATTCATCGGGCTTGATGTGTCCAGCCGGGGGCTTTAGCCCCCGGCGGTGGTCCGCAAGCACGCCCCTTTTGCCTTTTGCACTTTGCCTTTTGCCTTTTGCCTTGATACACTGACCATCACGCAGCAACTGTCGTGTTGAAGGGGAGTGAAGCCATGACCGTCCTCGAAAGAAGAAAAATCAAGCCCGACAAACCGACCGAACCGGCCTGGGACATTGCCAGCCTCTTCCCCGCCCAGGGCCATTGGGCTGTGGAGGATTATCTAAATCTGGACACAAACCACCTCGTCGAATTCTCCCACGGCATTGTGGAGGTATTGCCCATGCCCAGCGACAAACATCAGGCCATCGTCATCCATCTGATCATGCTTCTCTCGGCCCTCGCCCAACGCCTGGGCGGATCAGCCCGCATCGCGCCCCTGCGTATGCAGTTTGGGAAGGCAAGATCCGGGAGCCGGACCTGCTCTTCCTGGCCTCGGCCCAGGACCCCCGCCGCCAGGACGCCATGTGGATGGGTGCGGATCTGGTGATGGAGGTGATCAGCCCGGACGATCCCAACCGGGATCTGGTCAAGAAACGCTTCGAGTATGCCCAAGCGGGCATTCCCGAGTATTGGATCATCGATCCGCGGTCGGAGCTGATCTTGGTTTTGCAGTTGGACGGGGATCGCTATGCCGAACATGGCCGTTTCGAGCGCGGACAGACCGCCACATCGGTCACGTATCCTGAGTTTCAAGTCAACGTATCCGCCGCCCTAGACGCCAAGTAGACACACGCCCCCAATCTCCCAATCTCAAAATCTCGCAATCTCAAACCCAAAAACGAAAGGCAACACCCCATGACAAACCCCACCATCGCCGTCATCGGCGGCACGGGCGCAGAAGGATCGGGACTGGCCCAGCGTTGGGCCGCGGCGGGCTACACCGTCATCATCGGCAGCCGCATGGCGGAGAAGGGTGAGACCGTGGCCGCGGAGTTGGCCGCATCCCTGCCCTGGGACAGCGCCACCCTCACCGGCACGGACAACGGCAGCGCGGCGGAGCAGGCCGACGTCGTCGTCTTCAGCGTGCCCTATTCCGCCCAGGAAGCCACGCTGGAGCAGATCAAGGATCACTGCGACGGCAAGGTGCTGATCAGCGTGGTCGTGCCCCTCAAGCCGCCCAAGGTGGCCGTGGTTTGGCAGCCGGAAGCCGGGTCCGCGGCCAAGGAGATCCAGAACTTCCTGGGCGACCGCGTGCGGGTCACCACGGCCTTCCAGAACATCAGCGCCTTCCACGCCCAGGAGTTGGAGGCCGAGGTGGACTGCGATGTCCTGGTCACCGGAGACGACAAAGAGGCCAAGGCCATCACCATGCAGTTGGTCGAGCGCGGCTGGCTTCACCCCGGTGGACGCCGGCCCCCTGGCCAACGCCTCCGTGGTGGAGGGGATGACCTCCTTGCTCATCGGCATCAACATGCGCAACAAGATCAAGAACAGCGGGATTCGGATTACGGGGATTGCCCGAGGGTAGGAGTGATTGAGAGATTGATGGGGAGGGATGATTTATGATGAATTTCCAGACGTTTTATTGAACGCAATCCAATGATTGCCGGGGGTGTTCCTGTGGTGCGGGAACTGAATCCCCATCCGCACGGTCCTGGATTAGTTTGGCCGAAGGGTCCACGGTGGACGAGATTTTGGCGATTTCCCACCCCTGACGGTTCTATGGATATTCAGGCGGCGGTGGCCTTTGCTGGCGACATCGGCAATGGATGATCTCCGTTGCAACAGATCCCTGTGCCAGCATGAAGATCAAATTGGACGAGAATCTCCCGGCGAGTCTGGTCGAAGGCTGACACCCTTGGGGCATGACGTGGATACGGTTGTCCAGGAGGGCTTGGCTGGGCCACCGATCCTCAAGTGTGGCGGTTGCCAGAAGAGGGGCGATTCTGATCACGCAGGATCTGATTTCTCTGATCTGCGCGATTCGCTCCCGGTTCGCACACGGATCATGCTGGTGCGATTGCGAGAACCGGGTCGGAGCCCTATATCGGTATGTGGTGCAGGCGTTTGCCAACGAAGACACCTCCGATGCAGGCTGTTTTCGTACTCAGGATCATAGCCGTGTTGCGTCGTACGTGCCGCCACCAATCAGCTAATCTTCGCGACTCCGGGAAATTACCCCGGAGTCGTTCCATTCACAGGATAAAGGCTCCATGCATCTCACACACGCCCTCCGCCTCGCCCTCAACCCCGCCCACCCGGACGTCGTCTCCTTCGTGGGCGGCGGAGGCAAGACCAGCAGCATGTTCCGGGCCGCGGACGAAGTGGTGGCGGGCGGCCAGCGGGCCATCACCGCCACCACCACCCGCATCTTCGCCGCCCAGGTCTTCGAGGCCCCCTGCCATCTGGCCATCGGCGACGCCCTGCCGGATTGGGACGAGCTGGCCCGGCTCCTGGACCGCCACGGCCAGGTCATGTTGGTGACCTCCGCCACCATGCAAAAGGCCGTGGGCGTGCCCCCCCACATCATGGACGCCGTGGCCGCCCAGGCCGAGCGCCTGGGCGTCGCCGCCCTCTTCATCGAGGCCGACGGCAGCCGCAAGCTCCCCATCAAAGCCCCGGCGGACTACGAGCCGGTCCTCCCCAAAACCACCACCCACCTCGTCCCCATCGCCGGCATGGACGCCATCGGCCTGCCCGTGGACGCCGAGCATGTGCATCGGCCCGAACGCATCAGCGCTTTGCTCAATGCACAATGGACAATGGACAATGCACAATGGCGGTTGACACCCCGGGACGTTGCTCACCTCCTCACCCACCCGGACGGCGGGGGGAAGGGGGGCGGTGCTGGGGTGCGGTTGGTGCCTTTGTTGAACAAGGCGGATGGGTCCGGTGGCGAAGTTGTCGGCGCGGCTGGCGGCCCACGCCATCACCCAGGGGGGGCGTCCAGCCCTGATCGGCTCCGTGGGTCGGGCCTGGGCCGGGGAGGAGGTGGAGCCGATCTGGGAGCGCTGGGGGCCGGTGGATGGGGTGATCCTGGCCGCGGGGGAGGGCAGCCGCTTTGGCGGGGTGAAACAGGTGGCGACGGTGGACGGCGTGCCCCTGGTGGTGCGGGCGGCGCGCACGGCGTTGGACAGCCACGTCCGCCATGTGTGGGTCATCACCGGGGCCCATGCGGACGCGGTGGACGCGGCCCTGGCCCCGTTGGTCGAGCAAGCGGGCGGACGGTTGCGCGTGGTCCACAACCCGGCGTGGGCGGCGGGTCAGTCCACCTCCATGCACCTGGCCTTGGACAGCCTGGACCCCGGCGCGGAGGCGGTCATTTTCCTGCCCGTGGACCAGCCCTTTGTGCCGCCCAGCCTGTTGAACCGGCTGATCCAGGGCTGGCGAACGGGCGCGGTGATCGCCGCGCCCCAGGTGGATGGACAACTGCGGGGCGCGCCCGCCCTCTTTGATCGGGATGTGTGGGCCGAACTGCGGGCCGTCACCGGGGATGTGGGGGGGCGACCTGTGTTGAAAGCCCATGCGGCCAGGGTTTGCCCGGTGACATCCCCGGAAACCTGGCTGCGGGATGTGGACACCCTGGCCGATCTGGCCGGGCTTGGGGAGATCTGACATAGCTCTAACATTGCGATAACGTGGATCTGACGTTAGGGCGCGATGATAGTAATTGTCGGCGGCAGTCAGGAATAGCAGACTGGTCGACATTGTCAACGTCATCGGATTTCAGTTCTTTCCAAGGAGGTTCACACTATGAGTACCCTAATGCGATGGGATCCCTACCGCGAGTTTGCCACCATGCGCAACCTGATGGACCGTGTCTTCGAAGACACCTTTGGCCCGGCCCAGCCCGTGCGCAACGATGCCCTGGCCCTCGCCTTGGACGTGGCCGAGAAGGAAGACGGCTTCGTGGTCAAGGCGTCGGTCCCCGGCATCAACCCGGATGATCTGGACATCAGCCTGACCAACGATGTGCTGACCATCCGCGGCGAAACCAAGGCCGACACGGAGATCGACGAGGAGACCTACCACCTGCGGGAACGGCGTTACGGCAGCTTCATGCGCAGCATCACCCTGCCCGTGCCCGTGCAGTCCGACAAGGTGGACGCCGCCTACGACAACGGCGTGTTGACCCTCACCCTGCCCAAGGCCGAGGAACTGCGTCCCAAGAAGATCGCCATCAACGCCAATGGGCAAAAGACCATCGAGGCCAAGCAGAAGTAACCGAGTGATGGCGAAGCACATCTAAGTTGATAGGTGCGGGGCTAGTTGATCGTCTCAGCTAGCCCCGCACATTTGTTTTGACCGAATCTACTTATCCACAAATGGAGACCCACCCATGCCCATTTCCGCCCCAATTCATACCAATCAACAGAGCATTGACCGAGTGCTGGCCGCGGGATTGCCCGTGGTGCTGGCCTTTTGGCGATCTACGGACGCCAACCTGCGCCAGACTGAATCCATGTTGGATAGCTTGGCCGCTGCCCACGCGGGCAAGGCGCTGATCGCCCGCATCAATTTGGGCGACGAGGCCGCCCTGGCTGGGCGCTTTGGCGTTGGGGCTACCCCGGCATATGGGTTTGGGAAAGGTGGAAAGGTCGAGGGAACGGCGATCAGTGGGTTGGCCGAGGGCGATCTGAAGGCGTGGCTGGCCTATTTGGTCGGGAGTGGCCCCAAGCCCCCAGTGGCGGCACCCGAAAAATCCGCTGGCGGCGACAAGCCCCTCACCCTGACGGATCGTAATTTTGACCAAATCATCGCCGGGGATCAACCTGTGCTGGTGGATTTTTGGGCGCCCTGGTGCGGACCGTGTCGCATGGTGGCCCCGACCATCGAGGAGATGGCACGAGATTTTGCGGGGAAAGCCGTGGTGGGCAAGCTCAACGTGGACGAAAACCAGGATACCTCCCAGCGCTACCGCATCATGAGCATCCCGACGTTGGGCATTTTTAAGAAGGGCAAGCTGGTGGATCAAATGGTTGGGGTGCAGCCCGCATCGGTGATCCGGCAGCGGCTGCAACGAGCGATGGGCTGATTCGGAAAAGGCGACGCCGGGGGCAAAAGATCATCTTTTGCCCCCGGCGTCGCCTTTTTTTGTCAAGATTTTGCTGCGATTAGGCCCGGCTCTCCAGGTACAACAGGACGACCAGAATGACTTCGACCGATTTGTCGAAATAGGCCAGGGCGTCTTTGGTGCCAGTGGGGATCCAGGCGATCACCGTGATGGCGGCAAAGGCCATCAAGGCGAAGCGGATCTGGCGCTGTTTGGGGGATAGTTGTGGCACAAAGTAAAGACCGGTGACCAGTGCGCTATATCCGATGAAGTTAAAGAGAAATAGTACGCCCAGAGCATCGGGCAACATCTTGATGCCCAGGACGAGGTGGATAAGTGCGGTGATCACGGTCAACCCGATAATCACCCTTTGAGATGTGCCCAGTTCCCGCCTGCGTTGATTCATCATGTTCTCCTTTTGGCTGTGGGACGGCCATTTCGTGGACGCAAAAACAGCGGGTCCACGGGTCAGAGCGCCACTGGCAATTTACACCATTTTGGGCGTCTGTGCAATCGGTTGAATTCTGGTCTGGCCATTTCTACAGCAGCCCTAATTCTCGCCCCCGCAACGCAGCCTGGGTGCGGTCGCGGACGCCGATCTTGCCCAGGATGTTGGTGACATAATTCTTGACCGTGCCCTCGGCCAGGAAGAGGCGGTCGGCGATCTCCCGGTTGGAGAGACCGTCGGCCAGGGCGCGCAGGACCTCGACTTCCCGCTCGGTGAGGGGTTCGGCCAGGCCCGCGTTGACCGGGCGGGCCGGGGCGGAGAAGCGGGCGAACTGGGCCATCACCTTGCGGGTCACCGCCGGGTCCAGCAGGGCGTCCCCCCGCATGACCGTGCGGATGGCGTTGGCCAACTCCTCCCCGGACGCGGCTTTGAGCAGATAGCCCAGGGCGCCGGCCCGCAGCCCCTCGAAGACATATTCATCGTTGTCAAAGGTGGTCAGGATGATCACCCGGGGCGACCGGTGCAGGCTGTTGAGCTGCCGGGTGGCCTCCACGCCGTCCATGCCGGGCATGTTGACATCCATGAGCACGATGTCCGGGGTCAAGGTGGCGTAGAGATCCACGCCGGTTTGGCCGTCCCCCGCCTCGCCCACCACCTCGATATCGTCTTCCAATTCCAACAACGTGCGCAGACCGTCCCGCATCAGGCGTTGATCGTCAACCAGCAGGACTCGGATTGGGTGGGTCATGGGGTGGCTCCTAACTTGGCAAGGTCATTTCGATCTGTGTGCCGCCGCCGGGGCGGGGGGAGAAGTGGAAGTCGCCGCCCAACTCGGTGGCCCGTTCGCCCAGGCCGCGCAGACCGAAGCCGCCGCTGGGCGAATCTTCGGACAGACCGACGCCATCATCGCACACGCTCAGAACGATGGTGTTTGGGCCTTGGCTGAGGCTGATCCAGGCTTGGCGGGCCTGGGCATGGCGCTGGATGTTGGTCAATCCCTCTTGGACGGCGCGGAAAAGAGTGTGGCGGACGGTTTCGTCCAAGGCGGGCAGGCTGTCGGGCAGGTCGAGATGAACGATGGTACCCGTGGCGGTCTGGAATTCCTGGGCCAGACGCAGGATGGAGCGATCCAGGGCCAACTCGTCTTGGATGGGGGTGCGCAGGGCGGCCACCGTGCGGCGCAGTTCGTTCAAGCCCTTCCACCACCTGCTCCCGCACCACGCCCACCATCTGCTCGGCCTTTTCCGGGATTTTTGGGGATCAGCCGTTGCGCCCCTTCGAGCTGCACCGCGGCCACGGTCAGGCGATGGCCCAGGGTGTCGTGCATCTCCCGGGCCATGCGGTTGCGCTCCTCGGCCACGGCGAAGGCTTCGGCCTGGGTCGTGTATTCCTGGAGCCGGGCGTGGGAGCGTTGCAACTCTTCCAGCAGATGTTGGCTCTCTTTGCGGGCGGCGTCCGCCTCTTTGGAGGCCACCATGAAGCTGGCGATGGCGAAGTAGCCTGCGCCCAGGGCGATGCTCTGGGTGATGGCCACGGACAGGGGGGTGAACTGCATCAGGGTGACGAAGCTGAGCAGGGCCAGGACCCCGACCCACAGGATGGCTCCGTTGCGGCTCAACAGCCCGGCAGCTTGGGCGCTGATCACAAAATTGAGCACGTAGACGGCGGTGAAGGTGACCCCCAAAAAGGGCAGCACATTGACCCCGGCGGTCATGAGGATCAAATAGACAACACGCACCCAGATCGGCGCCTTCTCGTTGGGGTCAAAGATAAATCCCACCAGCAGCCCCAAGATCAGCGTAATCACCAACCATAGCCATTGGCCGTCGGGCGAATAGGTGATGATGCCATAGCTGCCCATGACGAGCACGGTGAGCAGCCCGGCCACAGAAGCCATCCAGTTCGTGCGTATATCCTTCAGGGTGTGAAACATGCGCTTATTCTCCGGTCATCTCCCCAGCCAGGGTCATGGCCGGACGTTTGCCATAGGTGATCCACCGCCACAGCCACTCCATGGGGCCAAAGCGGAAGCGGCCCAGCCACCACATGCTCCACGGGATCTGGAGCAGATAGATCACCAGGGCCAGCCCCAACCCGGCGGCCGCGCCCACGGTGCCATATCTGCCCAGCCCATAGCTGTAGAAAATCAACGTGCAGATGAGGGATTGGAGCAGATAGTTGGTCAGGGCCATGCGCCCCACATAGGAGAGGGGGGTCAGGAGCCGGTGGCCGGTTTGGGTGCGGAAGAGCAGGGTCAGCCCGCTCATGTAGGCCAGGGCCAGGGCCGGTGCGCCGTAGGTTTGGCCCACCAAGGCCAGCATCAACTGGCCCGAAGGGATGTTGCGGCTGACATCCTGAATCATGGTAACATAAAGGCCATTGCCCAGCACGCCGATGATCAACCCCCAGACGAAGACCCGCTTGATCAGGGGCAGATGCTCGTCAATGGCGAAGAAGATGCGCCGCTTGCCCGCATAGAGGCCCAAGAGAAACATGGCCAGGACGTTGAAGGCGATGAAGGGCCAGGTGGAGAACATGAAGTTCATGTCCCGCACCCGCTGGCCGGTGATCTCGCCAAAGCTGCCCGTGGCGTAGATGGTGTCGGCCTGGACCATTTGGTCGGCCATGATCTGGGTCTGCTCGACAAAGACCTGGTCGATCATCTCTGCGCCTTCCGGGGTCATGCGCCCCAGTTCGATCATCCCCCACAGCCCCAGGTTGATCAACAGGGGGATGAGCAGACAGATGAACGACCAGATCAACAGGGTGCGGGGCTTGCGGTTGCGGAAGAAGAGCAGCAAGATCACCCCAAAGACCGCATACGCGATCAAAATGTCCCCCACCCAGATCAGGTAGGCGTGGACGAGGCCGATGATCAGCAGCGCGCCCATGCGCCGCAGCCACAGGGGCACAAAGTTGACCCCCCGCTCCTGGGCCCGGGCATATTGGATGGCCATGCCCAGGCCAAAGAGAAACGAGAAGGTGGAGTAAAACTTGCCCTCGGCGGCAAAGGTGACAAACCAGCGGGCCGCCTGATCCAAAGGGCCGTGGATGGCCAACATGCCGTTGACCATGGCATAGACCGAGTTGGTGAACAGCTCCATGTTGACCAGCAAGATGCCCAGCAGGGCAAAGCCCCGCAGCACATCAATGGTCTGCACCCGCTGGGTGGGGCGAACCGGGGCGGCGTAGTGATTGGAACCACTGTCAGTTGTCATGTTTGGTCTCCTCTTGGGGTTGCCAGAAAAAATCAACACAGCACTCGTCAATCATCAGACAATCTTGTCTTCATGTCAAACTGGTTGGCCTAGTCACCGCTGGCGGCCAGGGCCGGGGCGATGACTTGGGACGGGGTGAATTTGCGCCGATAGTGCTTGATCCAAACCCCAATCAAGACGCCGCCGATGACGCCGGGGGCCACCCACACGATCCAGACAAGGTCGAAGGCGGGCAGGCGGGGGGCCACGGTCTGCACCAGGAAAGCGGTGACGGTGGCGATATACGCCCCCAACATGCGCTCCATGTGATAATACCACCACCAGCGCCGATCCGCGGCGGGCTGGCGGAAGAGACGCAGGTCCACAACTCCCTGGTTGAAGACAAAGAGGCCGAAGACCAAGGGCAGGATGGCGAAGGTCAGGCTGGACCCAGGCCGCTGGTTGAGCAGGGCGTTGATGCCCCATCCGATCAAGCCCGTGCCGGCGGCCAGGGCGAGCCAAGCGGCCATGCGGTCAAAGAGCGGGGCGGCCCCGGCCAAAGCCCGCTTGCGATAGAGCACCCGGTAGCCGGTCAGGGCCGAATAGAAGCTCATGGCCGTCACCCCGGCCAGGAAGGGGTTGAAGCGGAAGAAGAGCATGCCCACGGCGCTGAGGCAGATGGCGAACATGGCCCAAAAGTAGACCTTGCCCCAACGACGATGGGCCGTGCCGCCTTTGTGGACGATCATGGCCACCGGGGCCACGAGCAAGGCGGTGATCCCGGCCAGGATGTGCAGGGTGATGATGGCGGTGTGGATGATGGAAAGCATGATTGTCTCCGGTTTGGCGAGATAAATGATGGCTTGGGCGAATTCCTTGTCCCCAGAATAGGCCAAACCGGGTCACCCTCGCCAGTGCCGGAGGTAATATGCCGGGTCACATGCCGGGCACATCCCCGCTCGTTCCCATGCTCCGCGTGGGAACGAGAATAGCCATCTTGTTGCGGAAATTCACCCCTGGCGTTAGAGATGCGTTTGCATTCCATCAGCAAATCGTTGAATCACCCCGAAACAGCCCCTTTGCGTCGCCCCAATCTTTGACAGCGTGCCCTCCTCGGCTTATGATCAACCCATTACATAAGCACCCAAAATCAACCAATCAACCAATCAACCAATTAATCTCTCCGGAGGTTCCTATGACAGACACCACAACCACCGCTCCCGAATCCATGCAGTACCGCACGGAAGTCAAGCAGTTGCTCAACATCCTGGCCCACTCCCTCTACACGGACCGGGAGATCTTTCTGCGCGAGCTGATCTCCAACGCCTCGGATGCCCTCAACCGCATCCAGTTTGAACTGCTCACCAACCACGATGTGCTGGACCACGACCGGGAGCTGGCCATCTGGCTGGAGACCGACCGGGAGGCCCACACCCTCACCATCCGGGACAGCGGCATCGGCATGACCCACGACGAGCTGATCGAAAATCTGGGCACCATCGCCCATTCCGGGGCCAAGACCTTCCTGGCCAATGCCCAGGAGAAGCAGGCCACCTTGGAGGAGATCATCGGCCAGTTTGGCGTGGGCTTCTACTCGGTCTTTATGGTGGCCGAGCAGGTCAGCGTCACCTCCCGCTCGTTCTTGCCCGACGCCCAGGCCTGGACCTGGACCTCCAGCGGCGAGAGCGACTTCACCCTCACCCCGGCGGACAAGGCGGACCGGGGCACCACCATCGTCATCACCCTGAAGCACGAGGGCGACGAGGACGCCGCCGACTTCGCCGACAATTGGCGCATCGAGCAGGTGGTCAAGAAGCACTCGGACTATGTCAGCTTCCCCATCTATCTGGTCGAAACCAAGCCCGTGCGTGGACGACGAGGGCGAGGAGACCGGCGAAACCGAGACCACGAACCGCATGATCAACCGGCGCAAGGCCCTGTGGCGGCAAGCCCCGCGGGAGGTCGAGGACGCGGCCGAGTACAACGAATTCTACAAGCAGCTCACCTACGATTTCAGCGACCCCACGCTGCACGTGCATCTGGTCACGGACGCGCCGGTGAATGTGCGCAGCCTGCTCTTTGTGCCCAGCAAGCGGGAACGCAGCAACATGATGGGCATGAACCGGGAGCCGGGCCTCAAGCTCTACAGCCGCAAGGTGCTGATCCAGGAGCGCAACACGGATCTGCTGCCCGAATATCTGCGCTTTGTGGAGGGCGTGGTGGATTCCGAAGACCTGCCCCTCAACGTCTCCCGGGAGACCGTGCAGTCCAACCCGGTCATGCGCCAACTCAAGAAGGCGTTGAGCGGTCGGGTGTTGAAGGAGTTGAAGAAGCTGGCCGACGAAGAACCGGCCAAGTACCGGGAATTCTGGAACGAGTTCGGCGTCTTCCTCAAAGAGGGGGCGGCCACGGACTTCGCCAGCCGGGATTCGGTCGTGGATCTCCTGCGCTTCCACTCCTCCAAGACCGAAAACCCGGAAGATCTGGTCTCCGCCCAGGAGGTCATCGACCGCATGCCCACGGACCAGGACCGAGATCTACTACGTCCTGGGCGAGAGCCTGAAATCCGTGGCCCGCAGCCCCCATCTGGACTATTTCCGGGCCAACGGCGTGGAAGTGCTCTATTTGGTGGACCCCATCGACGGCTTCATGACCACGGGCCTGCGGGAGATCAAGGGCAAGACCCTCAAAAACGTGGACGACGCCGGGCTGGATCTGCCGGAGAAGAGCGACGAGGATGAGGCCAAGGACAAGCCCGAAGCCGTGGATGCCTCCGAGTTCACCCCCCTGGTGGACCGCTTCAAAGCCGTCCTGGGCGAGCGGGTGGTGGATGTGCGGGAGAGCAAGCAGTTGGTGGACAACCCGGCCCGCCTGGTCTCCCCGGAGGACAGCTACGACCGGGACATGCAGCGCATCCGCCGCTTGATGGAGCAGGACTACGAAGTGCCCAAGAAGATCCTGGAGCTAAACCGCCGCCACAGCATGGTCGGCAACCTGGCCCACATGGTCGCCGACGACGCCGAGACCGCCCTGGTGGACGCGGCCATCGAGCAACTCTTCGACAACGCCCTGCTGTTGGAGGGCCTGCATCCCAACCCCGCGGACATGGCCGCCCGCATCCAAATGCTGATGGAAGCCGCCGTGGCCGGGAAGGTCACAAAAGTAGGGGTTTGGGTTGTGAATAAAAAGAGGCCGACGGATTGAAAATCCAGTCGGCCTCTTTTTATTCACAACCCAAACCCTATTGCATCAATCCTGCGTCCATCAACTTCTCATGCACCAGATTGAACAGATCCGCATCCGCCTGTTCGAGTTCCCCGGCCTCAATCATGGCGACCAAGGTGGCGGCCTGGATCTCCATGCCCGTGCCCGTCATCTCGGCGGAGGGGTTGTCCACCCGCCATTGGTCCATGTGGTCGTGGACGTGGAGGAACATATCCCCCTCTTCCTGGGTGAAGAGGCCCTGCTCCACGCCAGCGGCGATCATTTCTGTGCGCTGGGCCTGCTCTGCTGGCCGGGTCAAAGGCGGCCCCGCCCATGCCCATCCCTGGCTGCACCTGCCCTGTGCCCAAGGCCCGCATATAATTGATCACATCCCAGCGCTGCTCCTCGCTCAGGACCGGCTTCCACGCAATCATGGTCGAGTTGAAGGGGTCAAACGCCCCGCCCTCGCTGATGCGCCAGAAGAGGTAGTCGTCCCCCATCATCTGGCTGGTGTGGGCGATGGCCGAGGGGGCCGGGTCCAGGGCTGCGCCGGCAGGACCGTCCCCCATGCCGCCATCGCCGTGGCAGGTGGCGCACAGGGTCGTGTATTGCTGTGCCCCCCGCTCCAGGCTGGCTTCGTCCGCGGCCACGGGACTGGACAGCCCCTTGTAGTCCGCGGGGATGGGGGCGCTGTGTCGGGCCATCATGCTGTTGCCGCCGCCCATCATACCGCCGCCCATGCCCATCATGCCGTTGCCGGTTGATGGGGCCGCCTCTGTGACGGCGGTGGGTGCGGCAGTCGAGGCAGCGTCTGCCGCCGCGGGGGCCGCTTCATTGGCTCCGCAGGCGCTCAGGGCCAGGACAAAGATGAGGCTGCTAATGACGATCAGGACTTTCTTCATATTTTGCTCCATATGCGATCGAGGTTAAGATTGAAATTGAATATTTCACAATTTATTGGTGAATTATATCGGATTGTTTATTTTTTACTGGTAACCGTGTCGCTGCCTTCCCTGCATCTTAGAGATGATCCGTGACCACAAGGTTACGGCCAAACCAAAAACCATACAAATAGAAGGCAGTCTACCATGCACAAAACAACCATTTCTGTCACAGCCACAGATTCAACCAAAATGTCAGCCAGTGTCCCAGGCGCAAAGTTGTCCCAGACGGTCGCTGACTTGCCTACCACCGCCAAGGTCGCCTTTGTCAGCGATGATGGCGTTGTTCTGAACCGTCACTTTGGCCAGGCCAAGAATTATTTCGTGGTCACGTTGGAGGATGGGCAGATTGTGGGCCGGGAGATGCGGGCCAGGACCGGCCACGGCAGCCACCGCCATGATCACGACCATGATCACGATCATGATCACGGGCATGACCACGACCATGCACACGGGCACGACCATGACCACGCCCCCATGTTGGCCGCCATCACGGACTGCCAAGTTTTGGTCGCCGGGGGGATGGGCTTCCCCGTGCGGGATGCGGTTCAAGCCCAGGGGCTGATCCTGGTGCTTTCGGTCTCTTCGGACATCGACCAGATCTTGGCCGACTACCTCGCCGGCAGTCTGGCCCACAATCCCCGTTTGGCCCACCAACCGGGGAATCACCACCATGACTGAAGCAACAGGGTTGGCCGCTCCAATGGCTGAAACCACAGCCGGGGCGGCCAACCTCGATTCTGAGGCCGAAAGCGAGCGCTATCTGCGCCGTAACTTTGCCGCTGGGCTGGTGCATGGGGTCTCCTTCCAGGCCGCCGCCGCCTTTGGGGACATCAACACGGTCCTGCCCTCCTTTTTGGCCCTGCTCACCTCGTCCACCCTGGCCGTGGGGTTGATGGCCGCACTCCAGGGCTTTGGCGAGATCGTGCCCCAGATGTTCACGGCCTATCTCATCGAGGATCGGCCCCGCAAGAAGCCCTATCTGCTCTGGATCATCTCCGTGCGCTGGGTGTCGTGGGCCGTGCTGGCCTGGCTCACCTTCACCTTTGGCACCACCCGGCCCGAGCTGATCCTGTGGATTCTGGTCGCCCTCTTCAGCCTCTTCTCCATCGCCGGGGGCGTGGGCACCGTGGTCTATGCGGATGTCTTTTCCAAGGCCATCCCCACCCTGCACCGGGGGCGCTTCGTCGGGTGGAAGCAGTTGCTCGGCTATACCCTGGCCATCGGGGCCGGGTATTTGGTCAAGCTGATCCTGGATCGACCCGACCAATTTCCCTATCCCATCAAACTACGCCCTGATCTTTCTGTTGAGTTCGGTCGGCCTCTTTATCGCTTTTTCCGGCTTCGCCATGATCCGGGAGCCGGTCTATCCCGTGCAGCGGGTTTCCCAGAGCATGGGCGCACTCCTGCGGCGGTCGATCAAGCTGGCCCAGGGCAACAGCAACTTTCGCCGTCTGCTCCTCGCCCGGGCGTTGACCACGGCCGGGCTGGCCCTGGCTCCCTTCTATGTGGTCTATGCCCGTCAGGAAGTGGGCGTGGGCGCGGGGATGGTGGGCCTCTATCTGTCCGCCCAAATGGCCGGTGGCGCCCTGTCCAATCTGCTGTGGGGATGGTTGGGGGATCGCTTTGGGAATCGCTCGGTGCTGGTCGGCGTGGCGGTGACCGGGGGAATGGCTCCCCTGCTGGCCCTGCTGGCCCCGACCGTTTCGCCCCTGCTCTTTGTGCCGGTTTTCGTCTTTTTGGGCGCCACCATCAGCGGGATGCGTCTGGGCTACAGCAATTTCATCCTGGAAATGGCTCCCTTGGGGCTGCGGCCCACCTGTGTGGCCCTGCAAAATACCCTGTTGACGCCCGTGGCCCTGCTGCCCCTGGCAGTGGGCGGCGTGCTTTCCATCCTCTCCTATCCCCTTCTCTTGGGGCTGGGCGTGGGGATCATGACCCTGAATGTGATCGTGGCGGCAAGGCTGTTGGAACCACGCCACGGCGGGGCTGGGGCCTGTGTGGGATAGGGTTTGTGCGAAATCATTGGACTCCGCAATCCAATGTGGGATCATTGAAAATCAGCGGCGTCTTGGGGAGATCTCCAGCCGTTGGCCCACATACAGCACCAGCCACACGGCCAGGACCAAACTGACCACAAAGATAGCACTGAAGGTGTCTCGGATGCCCGTAGAGGTGGAGGTGCCGATGGGGTCCTGGGGATGCAGGATCAAAGCGGTGTTGTCCACGGACCAGACGTGGAAAAGGGCCAGGGCTAAACTCAGCCCACCCTTGATCCGGTCACCGATGGGCCAACTGAGCAAAATATGCACGATGATCCCCACGGCGGTGTAGCGCAACATGGAGGTCGTGATAGGCTCCACCCAAGAGATAGCCCCCCAGTTGACTTGCTGGGCATACAGACTCACAACAGTGCCCGCGGTAAAGAGGCTCAACCCCACAATCCCCACAGCCCGCATCCAGCGAAGCAACGTTGTCTGCGGCCAAAAGACCACGACCACCCCCACCGCCCCAGCCAGATAAAGCCCCGCCATGCCCGCCCAAGTCAAGCCCACATGCACATAGACCGAGCGGATGCCCGCACCCAGGGTTGCCTCCACCGGCGCGGCCAGGGCGATCAAGTAAATGGCGACCAGCGCGACGCCAGTCACAATTGCCGCCATCCAGTCAGATTGGGTTCGGTCTAGGATTCGTTGCACGGGGTCACCTCTTCACAATGGATGGGTAGCCGGCGGTGGAAGGAATGGAGAAAGCCGGCACGGGCCGGCTTTCGGGGCAACACGCTGTCACTTTTCGTCTTGGCCATGTGGTTTTCTGTGTGGGCGAAGAGGGACTCGAACCCCCGACCTCCTCGGTGTAAGCGAGGCGCTCTAACCAACTGAGCTATTCGCCCGGACAAGCCTACGAACTATAGCGGCATGGGGCGGAAATGTCAAGAAATTTGGCTTTCGATCCTGCGTCATCCACCCCGCCGCCAAAGCGTGTCTGGCGGCCTCGGCACTGTCCGCCACCAAGTGCATGGGGACGCCGGATTGCGCCACACTTTGGGCCATCTCCCGGATCTGCGCCGCCCGCGCCGCCCCCGGTCCCACATCCCGGATCAGAATGCCCAAAATCCGCCCCGGATGCTCCGCCAGCGATCTGGGCGTAGATCTCCGGGTCCTGCTGGCCGCTGTCCCCCAAGAGGAGAAAAGGCAGATCCGGATACGTGCTCAAAATGGCATGGATGGTGCCCAGTTTGTGATGATGATGGTCCGTGGGCAGCAGTTCGATGCTGCTCAACCCCCAATCCCGCAGCAAAATCGGACCGGCGGGCAGGCCGTTGAGGGCCAAAAAGTCGTCCAGCAGATCATACAAATTCCACGGGCTGCTCGAAACATAAAAGATCGGGTTGCCCTGCTCCCCACGCAGCGCCCGATACAGTTCCGCCACCCCGTCAAAGGTCATGCGGCTCAGCGCATTCCCCGTGAAGACCGTGCGGGCCATGCCCACCGCATCCGTGGCCCCCGTGACCAGCACCGTGTCATCCACATCGCTGATCACCCCAAAACGCGCCCCCGGCCCAGGGATCATCACCTCGCCCTGGGCATGGATTTTGGTATTATTTTTTGAAGGGGGGAATAGTAGGTCAAGCTCGATCCGGTGCAAAAAGGAGGATGTCGCCGTCAAGGCAGGGGGGGCGGATGGGGTCAGGATCGCCTCGAAATAGCCCTCCTCGTCCGTGACCACGACCACGCTGTGGCCCAAGACCGCTCACCCGCACCTGGGCGTTGGGCACCTCATCGCTGGCAAAGCGCCGGGCCATGTTGGCCAAATTGGTCCACACCGAATCGTTGTCCGCGGCCGGGGACAGCCCCGGATCTTCCAACACCCGGCCCCGCACGGTCACCGCCTGGGCCGTGCCATAGCCCCGATAGGCCACAATCTGCAACGGGTCCCGCCAGCCCATGCGGTCGATCAGCCGGTTTTTCATGGCGTCAAACTGGCCTTCGGTCAACGCCATCGCCGCAATCGTCTTTTGCCAAGTCATGGGTGTCTCCTTCCAAACGCTGCAATCACCCCGGCCACCGTCCCTCCCCAAACTCCCCCCAGGCCATGATCTTGGTCGGGGTGATCTGGAGGATCAGGGTATAGTCCGTGTCCGTGGCGATGTCCCAATCGAACTTGGCTTGAAAGAGAGGGCGCAGCTCGTCCCGCATCTCCGGTGCCGGGCGGGCTGTGCCCTCGATGATCAGGGGGTTCACCGGGTCCGGCCAGGAGAGGCTGACGGCGGGGTTGACGGCGATATTCTTGGCCCGCACAGACGTGGCCTGGGTGACCACATAGGCGCAGCCCTCATGCCACACATGCCAGATCGGGGCCAAATGGGCGCGTCCATCCGGGCGGGTGGACGCGAACCAGCAGCACTGTTCCGCGGAAAAGCGGTCGAGGAGTGTGGTGAGTGTGGGATCGGATTTGGTGCATGCTATCGCTCGATAGGGCTGAAGCAGTCGTCAAGCCCGGCACAACGCGATAGTGCTTGACATTGAATGTACACAAAGAGGCAGATAAACCGGTCGCGCAAGATCGTCAATCATGGCGTCTAAAAGCCCAATCTTGTGGGATAGATGAAACGTTGTGTAGATGGATAGCGCGTTGTCGCAATCCTCTTTGGTGGGCCAAACCACTCGGCAAGAGGCGCAACAGAGACGCAGAACCTGATTCACTTGGCGTGCGTTTTGGGCACCTTGAATCAACTTCCATGATCACGAATCCTGGCACGCTGGGAAGTTCAGATCCAGGCTGCGGAACCAAGCAGATGCAGCGCATGGTGGACGTCCAACTCGCTGAATTTCGATCAAAATAGTCGAGATATCATGAGCAAGAATCATCAGCTTTCATCCCTCTGCTGCGCTCGTTCGCGAGCCAGATCCGGGCATGCGAGTCTGAGCTGTTCCCGATGTCATAGCGTGTCCCGATCAGGCCGTCTTGTTCCCAGATAGTCGACCAATTCTGAGCCGGAATGAATTGGCGGGATACTGATAGATCCGTGACGCGTCGTTTCATTAGCAAAAGAAGCGCATAATCAGGCAATGGCAACCCCACCTGACATGGCCTCATCAACCAACTCACTCTGAAGTTGTTCAGGAATCTCCAATTCTAAGAATCATCGGTTTCTCTCTTTCGCTCAAACCAATCAACAAATCAACCAATCAACTACGCAACCCCCCGCTCCGCCGGCGTCAACACCTCCAACACCTGACAGGCCACCTCATACCGCCCAAAGCTGGGCATGAGGTAGACGCCCTGGACGTGGGGCAGTTCCTTCAGTTCCAACAGCAATTCCTGGGCCATCTTCACCCCCTCCTGCCGTCCATCCGCCCCGGCCAGGCGCATACGTTCCCGGGCCTCCTCGCTCAGGGTGATGCCGGGCACTTCGTGGTGCAGGAAGCTGGCGTGTTTGTGGCTCTGCAAGGGCAGCACGCCGATCAGCACGGGCACGGGGAAGGGGCCGTGGCGCTGTTCGTACAGGTGCAGAAAGTTGAGCCACAGTTGCGGGTCATAGATGGGCTGGGTCATGGTGAAGTGGGCGCCGCCGCTCACCTTGCGCTGGAAGCGGTCCACCTCTTCTTCCAGATCGGGCCGGGTGGGGTCGCAGGCCACGGCGATGGTGAAGCTGCCCTTGCGCCCCATCTGCTTGCCCGCCTGGTCATAGCCCTGGTTGAACTGGTCGATGATGCGCACCAGGCCGATGCTGTCCACGTCGTAGACCGCGGTGCTGCCCTTGCTGTCCCCCAGGCTGGGCGGATCCCCGGTCAGGGCCAGGATATTGCGCACGCCGATGGCGTGGGCGCCGATCAGGTCGGCCTGCAGAGCCCATCAGCGAGCGGTCACGGGTGGTGAAGTGGAGGATGGTCTCGATGTCCACCTGCTGCTGGATCATGGTGCAGAGGGCCAGCGCGCCCATGCGCACCCGGGCCATGGGGCTGTCGGCCACGTTGATGGCGTCCGCGCCCATCAGCTTGGCATGGCGCGCCCCCTCGATCTGCTTTTGGGCCGTGAAGCTGCGGGGCGGGTCCACCTCCACGCTGATCACAAAGTTGCCCGCGTCCAGCTTTTGCAGCAAGCCCGTGGGCCGCTCCTCGTCATCCGCGGGGATGTCCGTGCCGCCGCTGACCCACATTTCGGGCAGAGGCTCGGCGACCTGGGCCCAGGAACTGGCCGGGCCGCTCTGTCCTTGGGCCGCGGCATCCAGAGCCTGGCGCATGGCCCGCAGGTGCATGGGGGTGGTGCCGCAACAGCCGCCCACCAATTTGGCCCCACTTTTGAGGAAATTCTGGACCGCCTCGCCAAAATACTCCGGGCTGGACGGATAGTAGAAGCGGCCCTCCACCCGGGTGGGGAAACCGGCGTTGGGCTTGACGCTCAGGGGCAACTCGCCGCCCGCCGCGTGGAGTTTGCCCAAGGTCTGCTGCAACGAGGCCGGGCCGACGGAACAGTTGGCCCCGATCACATCCACGCCCAAGGCTTGCAGGCTGGCGACCACTTCTTCGGGTGTCTGGCCGCCGTGGGTCAGGCCGTCCTGGCCATAGCTCATGGAGGCCACGATGGGCAGGTCGCAGGTGGCCTTGGCGGCCCGCACGGCGATCTCCAGCTCGGCCAGTTCCGAGAAGGTCTCCATGTGCAGGAGATCCGCGCCGGCTTCCCACAGGGCCAGGATCTGCTCTTGGAAGGCGGCGAAGGCTGCTTCCGGGGTCATGTCGCCCTTGGGGGCCAGGGATTTGCCCAGGGGACCCATGTCCCCGGCGATGAAGATGGCCCGCCCGGCCACCTCCCGCACATCCCGCAGCAGCTTGACCGCCCGGAAGTTGAGATCCCGCACCTTGTCGCCCAGGCCATAGGCGTCCAGGCGGGGGCGGCTGGCCCCGAAGGTGTGGGTGAGCAGCACATCCGCGCCGGCCGCGGCATAGGCCGTGTGCAGTTCGGTGATCCACTGGGGCTTGCTGATCAGCAGATATTCCAGGCACTCCTCGCTGCTGACGCCCTTGGCGTAGAGCATGGTGCCCATGGCCCCGTCCATCAGCAGGGGGCGTTTGGCTAGTTCGGTCAAAAATGGGTGCATGGTGTGAAATCCTTCCAAGCGTACAGATTTAGCGATTCAGGGTAGGGTAGAATTGGTAGATGATGTGTTGATTGGTTGATTTTATTCTGATTGACATGGTCGTTACGGGCCAATCAACCAATCAACCAATCAACCAATTTCGAAAATCAACCAAACTCTACCACGACGCCAACGCATTTCAAAACCACTGGATAACCGACCTATGAACGAACCTTCTCTGGCCCCCCCATCCCCAAACACGAAAATGCCGCTTTCTTATAAACAAAATAAAGGACTCCCCCAACCCCCGTCTCCCCAAGAACTTGAACTGTTGGCGGACCAGGTGCGGGCTATGCTGGCCGGGGAGATGAACGTGGACTCGGTGGCCACGACCAAAAACTCGGCCACGGACGGGATTTTGGTCGTGCGGGGACAGTTGCTGCGCCCCAGCCACGAAGTCTTTCCCGGCTGGCTGACCAAGCTGAACCGGCTGGGCTACACGCCCTTCCTGCGCCCGGACCCGGCCGGATTGACCCCGGAGCATGTGGAATTGCGCATCGCCCAAGGCGCGGCCAGCGGATCCACGGGCAAGCCGTGGGTCAATTTGGTGCTTTTTGTGGCGACGTTACTCAGCACCCTCTTTGTGGGGGCAACCTATGGCGCTTTGGAGATGCCGGACAGCCTGCTCTCCCCAGCGTTTCCTGATCACCGGCTGGCCCTTCGCCCTCACCCTGCTGGGCATCCTCACCGCCCACGAGTTCGGCCACTATTTCGCCGCCCGCTATCACGGGGTGAAGGTGACCTTGCCCTACTTTCATCCCCATGCCCATCGGCTTCGGCACCATGGGCGCGTTCATCGCCATGAAGGAACCCATCTCCGACCGGCGCAAGCTCTTCGACATCGGCGTGGCCGGTCCCCTGGCCGGGCTGGTCCTGGCCGTGCCCCTGCTCTTCATCGGCCTCAGCACCAGCCCCATGACCGACTTCGCCCCCGGTCCCAACATGATGCTGGAGGGCAACAGCCTGCTCTACTACTTCGCCAAGATCGCCGTCTTTGGCCGCGCCCTGCCCGACTGGACCGCCGGGCTGGACGTGCTCATGAACCAGGTCACCTTTGCCGCCTGGATCGGCCTGCTGGTCACCGCGCTCAACCTCTTGCCCGTGGGCCAGTTGGATGGCGGTCACACGGTCTTCGCTCTTTTTGGTGAAAAGGCGCGGAGGATCAACAAAATCACCTTGGGGCTAATGGCCTTTTTCGCCGTGGCAGGACTTGCCATCGTTCAGCAATACATCCCCGCCCTGGAAACCGTCGGCTTCTCCGGCTGGTTCATGTGGATCGGCCTGATCTTCTTCGTCATCGGCCCCCATCACCCCCCGGCCCTGGACGACGTCACCCAACTGGACGCTCGCCGCCGCTGGATCGGCTACTTCGTGATTCTGGTCTTCATCGTCACCTTCACGCCCGTGCCCTGGCGCTTCTTTTGATGAGGCCAGGGTTGAGATTTCACAGGTTCCGCGGGTGTTGATACAATAGACCGGTTGAATGACGATAACGAGCAAGAATCCAAGAATAGAGAGCCTTTATGACCCAACCACTATCTTTCCAAGCCATCATCGACCGCCTGCACACCTATTGGGCAGCCCAGGGCTGCACCATCTGGCAGCCCCACAGCGAAAAAGTCGGCGCGGGCACCATGAACCCGGCCACCGTCCTGCGCGTCCTGGGGCCGGAGCCGTGGAGCGTGGCCTATGTGGAGCCCTCCTTCCGGGCCGACGATGGCCGCTATGCCGAGAACCCCAACCGCATGCAGATGCACACCCAATATCAGGTGATCCTCAAGCCGGACCCCGGCAACCCCCAGGAACTCTACCTGGGCAGCCTGGAAGCCATCGGCCTGGACCGCACCCGCCACGACATCCGCTTTGTGGAGGACAACTGGGAGTCCCCGGCCCTGGGCGCCTGGGGCCTGGGCTGGGAAGTCTGGCTGGACGGCCAGGAGATCACCCAGTTCACCTACTTCCAGCAGGCCGGCGGCCAGACCCTGGACCCGGTCAGCGTGGAGATCACCTATGGCCTGGAACGCATCGCCATGTATCTCCAGCACAAGACCGAGGTGTGGGCCATCGACTACGACGGCAAACACACCTACGGCGAGATGTACCGCAACCAGGAGATCGAGCACTGCGTCTACAACTTCGAGCTGGCCGACGTGGACCGCCAAAAGCAGCTCTACGAAATCTACAAAGCCGAGGCCGACGCCTGCATCGCCCGCGGCCTGATCGCCCCGGCCCACGACTACGTCCTGCGCCAGAGCCACACCTTCAACCTCCTGGACGCCCGCGGGGCCATCGGCGTCACCGAGCGGGCCAAATTCTTCGCCGACATGCGCCGCCAGGCCCGCGCCGTCTCGGAACTCTATGCCGCACCAGCGCCAGCACGACGAATATCCCTGGCTCGGGTGAGTCAGGGATCGGGACGTGCACGACCCAATCCCCAGTCCCCACTCCCCAATCCCCAATCACCACCCCCCAATCCCTGCTCCTGGAAATCGGCTCGGAAGAGTTGCCGCCCCAGGATGTGTTGGATGGCATGGCCCAGGTTCAGGAGAAATTAGCGGCCCTATTGGTCGACTACAAGTTGAATTATGAGAAGCTGATCGTCACCGCCACCACCCGGCGGCTGGCGGCCTATGTGGTCGGCTTGGCCCCTCACCAGCCGGACGAGGTGGTGGAGAAGAAGGGGCCGTCCGCGGATCGGGCCTACGACGCCGAGGGCAAGCCCACCAAGGCCGCCCAGGGCTTCGCCCGCGGCCAGGGCATTGACGTGGCCGACCTGGAACTGCGGGACAACTACGTCTGGGCCGTGCAAAAAGTGACCGGCCAGGCCGCCTCCGCGGTGCTGCCGGGGCTGCTCACCGCCCTCATGGACAGCCTGCGCTGGCGCAAAGTCATGCGCTGGAACACCAGCAACCAGGGCTATCCCCGCCCCCTGCGCTGGATCGTGGCCCTCTACGGCGACCAGATCGTGCCCTTCACCTGGGCCGGGGTGACCAGCGGACGCATCAGCCGCGGCCCCCGCTTTGCCGATGCCGCGGCCACGCTGCCTGCCGGCGGCTTCACCACCTTCGAGATCGCCGACAGTCAAGCCTATTTCAGCCGCCGTGGCCGAGCAAGGCGTGTCCTGGATCGGAGCGAACGCCAGGCCGCCATCGCCGCCTTGGTGGAAAAGACCGCGGTGGCCGCCGGGGGCATCACCCCGGAGGATGCGGATCTGCTCAACGAAGTCACGGATCTGGTCGAGGCCCCCTTCGCCGTGTTGGGCAGCTTCGAGCGCAAATTCCTGGATCTGCCCAAGCCGGTCCTGATCGGCGTCATGAAAAAGCATCAGCGCTACTTCCCCCTGGTGGACCCGGAGACGGGCGCGCTGCTGCCCAACTTCATCACCATCGCCAACAGCCGCGAACTGGCCCACCCGGAGGTGGTCAAAGCGGGCAATGAGGGCGTGATTCGGGCCCGATATGCCGATGCCGCCTTCTTCTATCGCCAGGACACGGGCCGCAAGTTGGAGAGCTTCACCCCCCGGCTGGCCACCCTCACCTTCCACGAGAAGCTGGGATCCATGCTGGACAAGGTGCAGCGCATGGAAAAGCTGGCCCCCCAACTGGCCCAAAACCTGGGCGGCAGCGCCCAGGATCTGACCACCGTGGCCCGGGCCGCCGCCCTCAGCAAATCGGATCTGGTCACGAGCATGGTGGTGGAAATGACCAGCTTGCAGGGCATCATGGGCGAATATTACGCCCTCAATGCCGGCGAAACCCCCGCCGTGGCCCAGGCCATCCGGGAGCATTACCTGCCCCGCTCCGCCGGGGACGCCACGCCCGCCTCCCTGCCCGGTCTGGCCCTCAGCCTGGCGGACAAGTTGGACAGCATCGCCGGTTTCTTCGGGGCCGGTCTCCAGCCCACGGGCAGCGCCGACCCCCTGGGCCTGCGCCGATCCGCCCTGGGCATGGTCTACAACCTGCTGGCCGCCGAGGCCGACTTCAGCCTGAACCAGGCCTTGGCCCAGGCCGCGGCCCTGCAACCCATCGACATCGCCCCCTCCGCCCTGGCCGACGCCCACGCCTTTGTGGAGCGCCGCTTGCAGGGCGTCCTGCTGGAGATGGGCTTTGCCCACGACGTGGTGGAGGCCGTGGTGGCCGTGCGGGGGGACAACCCCTTCGCCGCCCTGCAAGCCTGCCGAGCCGTCAGCGCCGCGGTTGTCACAACCGTGGTGGAACGACGACCTTCACCGCCTATGCCCGCTGCGCCCGCATCGTGCGCAGCTTGGACGACATCCCTGCCCCTGGCCTCGACTGCCTATACGGAGGAAGTGGAGCGGGATCTGCACGCCGCCTACATGGCCGCCGCCCAAACCCTGGCCGACGCCGAGGATGCGGGCCAAGCTCTGGGCGACGTCCTGCACGGATCTGCAAGCCCCCATCGACCGCTTCTTCACCGAAGTCCTGGTCAACGCCGACGACGCCGACGTGCGAGCCGCCCGCCAGGCCCTGATCCAACACATCGCCCGTCTGCCCGAAGATGTGGCGGATCTGAGCAAATTGCAAGGATTCTAACTTCCACGGACGTGCAAACATGGGTAAATGGATGGGGCCGACGGTAGAACTGTCGGCCCCATCTTTTGAATTTTGACCGATTGCCCAGGAACCGTATTGACCCATGACCCAATCCCGTTCGCCCCGTCCTCGAAAACGCCGCCGCTGGCTGGTTGTCCTGCTGATCCTGGCTGTCGCTGGCTGGCAGCTTCCCCTTTCTGCTTCAGCGCGCCGTGGCCTGGGCCTATGCCGACCAGATGGTCACGCTGGACGAGGCTGTGGCTGCGCCCACCGACGGATCAAGCCGAAGGGCGGGTGGCCATCATCTACGGGGCCCGAGTCTACGCCAGCGGGCGGCTCAGCCCCATGCTGCAAGATCGGGTGGAGACCGGGGTGCAGCTTTACCACGCCGGCAAGGTGGACACCCTCCTCATGAGCGGGGACAACCGGGCCGAAAACTACGACGAACCCGGCCACATGCGGGACTACGCCATCAGCCGGGGGGTGCCCGCCGCGGCCATCCTCACGGACCCCAGCGGTCTGCGCACCTATGACACCTGCTATCGGGCCAAAGCCCTCTTTGGGGTGGAGTCGGCCCTGCTGGTCACCCAGGCTTTTCATCTGCCCCGTGCCCTCTTCACCTGTGATGCCCTGGGCCTGGACGTGACCGGCGTGGTGGCGGATCAGCGCACGTACTCCGCGGCCTCCATCTCCTGGTCCGAAAGTCGGGAGATCCCGGCCCTGATGGTGGCCCTTTTCGACGTGGTGCGGCGCAGACCGGCCACCGTGATGGGGTAGTCATGGGCTAGGGCTGTTTCGGGTGCAGCCTGTTTGCCACAGATCGGTTCGGTCTGCTACAATTGGGCCATTGTTTCAACTCTCTTTACCCACGTACAAGATCAAACACGCAAAGGGGATCTATCGTCATGAAGGCAACGCTATATATGGAAGATGCCAAGAAGCCGGTCGCCGAGTTTGACGAGGTCAAGGTGGTGCAGATGAATGACAACCATGCTAAATTTGGCCGTCGGGTCTTCTTCAAAGCCGCCCAACTCAACGCCAGCAAGGTCATGGTTGAGCTGCACCGAGACCAAAAGATGACCCTGGTCCTGGAAGATGGCCGCTCCGCCTCCGTCCTGCTACAGCACCAAAGCCTGGACATGCAGGGCAAGGCCGTGGGATCCCTGACGGTCCTCAGCGGTCTGTAGGATTGAACCAAACCGATACCGCCGGAGTTTCCGGTTAGCTTGTGACCGTTCACACGCCAGCTTGATGCAGTCAACTCTGCGGACGGCTGGCGTGTGTGTTATATTGTGAGTCGTTGATTCCCCCGATCGGCACGAAGATCGCCGAAATAATCTAAACCACGTTTACCTTTTGCCTTTTGCACTTTGCCTTTTGCCTTCCAAAGCCTATGTCACTCCCACCTAAATCCCGCAACCTATACCTACCCGGCTTTGTGATCGGGTTCACCCTCTTCGCCCTGACCAGTTGTGGCGGCGCGGCGTTGATGCTAGGCATCAACCCGGTGGAGCTGGCCAACCTGGGCAATTCCGGCCCGGTGTGGACCCCGCCGCCCCTGCCCACGGCAACCGCCACCCCCACGGTGGATGAGGCCGCGTCCGCGCCCACGCCGGTGTTGGTCGCCACCTTCCGGGTGGGCCAGACCGTGCGCAACATCACCAACAGCAAAGTCAACGTGCGCCGCGACGCCCGGCTATCTGGGCAAGCCCGGCGACGACGTGGTCCTCCAGATCCAGCCCGGTGACACCGTCACCATTCTGGAAGGCCCCACCGCCGCCGACAACCTGGTCTGGTGGCGCATCGACGTCAACGGCTCCGCCGGCTGGGTGGCCGAAGCCACCGCCAGCGGCGTGCAGATTTTGGGCGATTGAGTCATTGGGCGATTGGGAGATTCGGTGGTGACACCGGGAAATCTTACTCCAATCTCCCAATCGCCCGTCCACCACACATTCTCAATTCTCCATTTTCAATTTTCAATTCCAAATTCTCCATGCCCTTCACACCCCGTCCCGCCCAAGCCAAGATTCTCGAATACACCGGCGGTCCCATGGGGATCAGCGCGGTGCCGGGTAGCGGCAAGACCTTTACGCTGAGTCTGCTGGCCGCCCGGCTGGTGGAGCGGCTGACCGAGGGGAACATGGGCGAGGGCTTTGCCGGGGAGCGGGAGGTGCTGGTGGTGACCTTCACCAACAGCGCGGTGGAGAACTTCCGCACCCGCATCAGCCAGTTCGTGCAGGAGGAGCGGGGGCTGCTCCCCGGCGTGGGCTATCGGGTGCGCACCCTGCATGGCCTGGCCCACGACATCCTGCGGGAGCGGCCCAGCTTGGTGGGGCTGGCCGAGGGCTTCGACATTGTGGACGACCGCACCGCCGCCGCCATCAAGCGGGACGCGGTGATCGGCTACCTCAACAGCCACCCGGACGCCTTCGGCGCCTTCATCCTGCCCGACTTTTTGCAAAACCCCCGGCGCATCGAAAAGGCCCTCATGGCCGATGCCCTGGACATTGCAGATCGGGTGATCCGCACGGCCAAGGAACTGCGCCTGGGGCCGGTGCAATTCCAAACTGCCCTCATGCGCCAGTCCGGGAGCTGGCCTCTGCTCGAATTTGCCGGGGAAGTCTTCTCCATCTATCAGCGCAGCCTGAACATGCGGGGAGCCGTGGACTTCGACGACCTGATCGTCCTGGCCCTGCAAGCCCTGGACGCGGACCCGGCCTACCTCTCCCGGCTGCAAGACCGCTGGCCCTACATTTTGGAAGACGAAGCCCAGGACAGCGGCCTGCTCCAAGAGGAGATGTTGCGCCGCCTGACCGCCCGGCACACCAACTGGGTGCGGGTCGGCGACCCCAACCAGGCCATCAACACCACCTTCACCAGCGCGGACCAGAAATTCCTGCGCCGCTTTATGGAGAAGTATCCCCAACAGTCCAAACCCCTGCCCAACTCTGGCCGCAGCGCCCAGCCCATCATCGACCGGGCCAACTTTCTGGCCGAATGGTCCCGCACCGCCCACCCGGTCCTGGGGCCGGATCAGACACCTGACCCTCCCGGAGATCCTGCCCACGCGCCCCGGACGATCCCCAACCCAACCCGGCCCCCGGCGACGTGCCCTTCATGGTCTTCGACCGGGCGCTTTCCCCGGATGAAGAGGTGGATGTGTTGGTGAAAAGTCTGGCCCGTTGGTTGCCCACCAACCCGGAGCAGACTGTGGCCATCCTCGCCCCGGACAACAATCGGGGCTTCAGCATCACCCAGGCCTTGGAAACGG
Source organism: uncultured Chloroflexia bacterium (assembly GCA_963704975.1). Lineage (GTDB taxonomy): Bacteria > Chloroflexota > Anaerolineae > Caldilineales > Caldilineaceae > JAGNDO01. Next base: position 147,942 of record CAVPIK010000003.1, read on the forward strand.
CCCACCTCCCTTTCGACGACACCCTTCTGCGCTCGGACAGCGCCACCCGGGCCGCGGCCAAAGCCCTCTCCACCACCCTGGCCTACATCACCAAGCCCCAAGTGCCCAATTTCTTGGAGAGTCTGTGGATCGACGTGTGGTGGCCGGCGACAAGGAGACAAGGAGACAGGGAGACAGGGAGACGAGGCGGCGAGCACCCAATCCAAAATCCAAAATCCAAAATCCACCCTCCCCGACCCCGTCATCACCTTTGGCCGCGCCCTGGGCAAGCTGGGCCAGCCGGAGCAGTTCGTCTTCCCCAAGGCCGGGGAGGATTGGCTGGACAGCCTCTCGTGGCTGGACGAGGCCGAGGGCTTCCGGGCCGTGGCCGAGGCCTTCCGGGCCGATCTGCAACGCTGGACCCGGACCACCGAGCTGCCCGTGGACGAATTGGTGCTGATCCTGGGCGCGGATCTCTTCACCGAACCGGCGGATCTGGCCCTCACCCACCATCTGGCCGTGCTGTTGGCCAAGCTGGGCCGGGAGAACCCGACCTGGCGGCTGCCCGAATTGGCCGGGGAGATGGAAAATATCGCCCAAAACAGACGCCGGGTGCAGAGTTTCAGCGACGATGCCTTTGGCTTCGCCCCCAAACCCGGCGTGGTCACGGTCTCCACCATGCACTCGGCCAAGGGGCTGGAGTGGGACCGGGTCTACCTGATCTCCCTCAACGACTACAGCTTCCCCAGCGGCGGCGACGAACAGGGCTATCGGGGTGAGCGCTGGTACGTGCGGGACAGCCTCAACCTGGTGGCCGAGGCCATCGCCCAGACCCGCCTCATCCACATGGGCACCTTGGACGAGTACATCCCCGGCGCGGCCACCCTGCAAGCCCGCCAAGAGATCGGCGGCGAGCGCCTGCGCCTGCTCTACGTCGGCATCACCCGCGCCCGCCGGGAAGCCATCCTCACCTATAACACAGGCAACAATCCGAACAGAACGCTCAATGGTCCAGCGTTGGCGTTTGAGGCGCTGGCGGCGTTTCAGCCTTTCACCGTCCTCTAATCCCCCCTGCGGCAGACCTATGCTATACTATTGCAGTTGACGAAACGACCAACGCGCCCGGATCATACGATGTGGGCGCGTTTCCACGCCATTTGGGATCGAAATTGGATCGAATTGGGAACGAATGCCATGCTACGAACAAAACTAGACCACTGGTGCGAAGCCATCATCGAAGCCGGATGGCTGGCCGCGTTGATCGTGACCCCCCTCTTCTTCAACGTCTTTTCCAGCCGAGTCTTCGAGCCGGACAAGATCAGCCTGGTGCGCACCACCGCGCTGATCATGCTGCTGGCCTGGCTGATCAAGCTGATCAACGGCGGACCCGCCTTCTTGCCCGCCCACGGATCGTCGCCCCACGGGGATGACGCGCAGGCGGACGCAACGCCGGAACGATCCTGGCTGGGGCGGATGGTCCGCGTCCCCTTTGTGCTGCCCGTGCTCCTGATCCTCTTTTCCTACGCCATCAGCACGGCCCTGAGCGTGGCCCCCCGGGTCAGTTGGTGGGGATCCTATCAGCGGCTCCAGGGCACCTATACCTTTGTCAGCTACGTGATCATCGCCCTGCTCACCGCCGCCCACCTGCGCACCCCGGACCAGATCCGGCGTCTTGCAACACGCGGTGATCCTGACCAGTCTGCCCATCGCCATCTATGGCATCGTGCAGAAGATGCAGTTGGATCCCCTGCCCTGGGGCGGTGACGTGGTGGAGCGGGTGGCGGGCAACGCCGGCAACGCCATCTTCCTCAGCGCCTATCTGATCATGGCCTTCTTCCTCACCTTGGAACGGGTCTACAGCAGCTTTGCCTATCTGCTCACCACGGACCCCAACAGCGCTGGCTACGATTCGGGCAAAGAGTTGCCCAGCACCCTGGCCGGGGGCATTTTCACCTTCATTCTCCTCGTCCAAGCCATCGCCATCGTCTTCACCCAGAGCCGTGGACCCTGGTTGGGCTGGGCCGCCGGGTTGTACATTTTTGTCCTGCTGCTCGTTTCAGGTCTGCGCCCCAAGAACTATCGCCTTCTCACTTCTATTTGGGTGGCTTTGCTGATCTTTGGCGCCGTGGGCCTGGGGCTGATCAACACGGTCTTTGCCGATAGCGTGCGGCCCATCCCCTACGTGGGACGGCTGGCCCAGATCTTGGAGACCGGCGGCGGCACAGGCCGGGTGCGTGTGCTGATCTGGGAGGGCGCCTCAAACATGGTGGCCCCCCACGAAGCCCTGGTCTTCCCCGATGGCACGCCGGACGCGGTCAACGCCATCCGCCCCCTGGTCGGCTACGGTCCCGAAGCCATGTGGGTGGCCTTCAACAACTTCTATCCGCCCGAACTGGCCCAGATCGAGGCCCGCAACGCCAGCCCGGATCGCTCCCACAACGAAACCTGGGACAGCTTGGCCATCACCGGTATTTTGGGCTTTGTGGCCTACGTGGCCCTCTTCTTTGCCGTCTTTTACTACACCCTGCGCTGGCTGGGCCTGATCGCCAACCGCCGAGATTCGTGGCTCTTCATCGGGCTTTGGCTTGGGATGGGAGCCCTGGTAAGCGGACTCTTTGTGGCCTTGCTTGAGGAAGGCGTGGCCTACTTCGGGGTGGCCTTACCCCTGGGCTTCATCATTGGGTTTATCACCTACGTCACCCTGGCCGTGCTCTTTCTGCACCCCAAACTTGAGTTCGATCGGGCCAACACCCCCCGCCAACTGCTCCTGATCGCCCTGCTGGCCACGGTCGCCGCCCACTTTGTGGAGATCCACTTCGGCATCGCCATCGCCGCCTCTCGCACCTATTTCTGGATTCTCAGCGCCTTCATCTTCACCCTGGGCATGGATCTGGCCAAGCCCGACCCCATCGCCTTCGAGCGGGTGACCGACGATCAGCCGACCCCCAGCAAAGGTGGCCGATCCCGCAGCGAGCGGGCGCAAAGGCAAGGGACGCAAGTCCCGGCGCACCCCGGCTCCCATGCGCAGTCGGGGCGGCGGCCAACCCTCCGCCCTGCCCGCCACGGTGATGACCGATCTGATGATCTTCTTCACCCTGGTCTTTATCTATTCGTCCAACCCCACGGGCAAATCTAACCCCTTCTCCATCCTCTTTGGCAGCATCACCACCCGCATGGACAACGGGGTGAGCGTCTTCAGCCCGGGTCTGCTCTTGCTCATGTTCTTCTCCTGGCTGATGGCCGGGGTGATCGGGCTTGTCCGTGGAAGCCCTGCGCCAGCGTCGGGCACCGGGGCTGGGCTGGTGGGCCAAAGGATTGGGCCTCCACGCCGCGGTGATCTGGGGCGGATGGCTGATCTACGGCCTGGTCCAGGCCAGCCGCCTCACCCCCATGACCGCCTCGGCCTCGTTGGTCGAACAGTTGGACCGGGTGGCCGGCCACTTCACCACCTATTCCTGGCTGTTGATCTCTCTGGATTGTGGCCGCGGGCACGGTCTACGCCTGGCCGTGGATGAAGGAGCGGGCCGCAGCCGCAGGCAGCCGCCTCTGGATCAGCCTGGGCGCGGGTGCGGTTTTGGCCGTGCTTTTCTTTAGCTTTATCAGCAACGTCAACATCTCTCTTGTGCGGGCGGACATCTATTACAAGCAGGGGCAACAGTTCGACAGCAGCGGCAATTGGGTCAGCAGCATCGAACTCTATCGCCAAGCCCTGGAAGTGCGCCCCACGGAAGATCACTATCTGCTCTTCCTGGGCCGGGGCTATTTGGAACAGGCCCGCCAAGCCCCCCAAGAGGGCACCTACAGCTTCCCCGCCGACCTGACTTTGCAAGAGGTGCTAAACACCCGCCCCGAGCTGGTGGCCGCTATGAGCCAAAACGAACTCCTGCGCGGGGCAGAGACCGTGCTGCTGGAAGCCCAGGGGCTCAACCCCCTCAACACGGACCACACGGCCAATCTGGCCCGGCTCTACCGCAGTTGGGCGGACTTCTCCACCTCCCCCGAACAGCGTCAAGAAAAGCTGGATCTGAGCCTCAAATACTACGACATCGCCGTGCGTCTCAGCCCCAACGCCGCCCATCTGTGGAACGAAAAGGGCATCCTCCACGTCTCCCGCGGCGAGAACGACCAGGCCCTGGCCGCCTACGAGAAGAGCCTCTCCCTGGACGACAAGTTCGACCAGACCTATCTGCTCCTGGCCGAATATTACGAGCGGGCCGGGGAGACGGACAAGCTGATGCAAATTCTGGAAACCGCCAGGGAGAAATCGCCCGGCAACGTGCAGGTGCGCAGCTATCTGGGCGTGGTTTTGGCCCGCCAGGGGGATCTGCAAGGTGCTGTCGATGCCAACTTGGAAGCCATCGACCTGGCCCCCACCGACCTGGTCACCCTGCGCAACCTGACCCTGCTCTATCGGGATCTCAACCAGACCGAGACGGCGGTGGAATGGGGGCTGCGCGCCCTGGCCCAAGTGGGCGGGGATACCGCCACTGAGATGCAAATGCGTCAAGTCGTGGCCGGTCTCTATCAGCTTCTGGGCAACACCGACGGCATGGTCCAGCAATATCAAGGCATGAGCGCCCTGGCCCCGGAGGATACGGGCATCCTGAACCAGTTGGTCAACCTCTATCTGCAACAGAGCCGCCAAAACGAGGCGCTGGAGATATTGCAACGGCTGAGTGGACTGGAACCGACGAACTATCAACACCCGCTGCGCATCGCCCAGATCTATGCCCAACTGGCCCAGGTCGAGGTGGCTCGCCAATTTGCCCAACAGGCCCTGCAACTGGCCCCAGCCGAACAGCTCCCAACCGTGCAACAATTCGTGGACTCTCTTACCCCATGACCCCCTATCTGCTGATGGCCCTGAGCGCCCTGGTCTTGGCCGTCGGGGGAACCCCTGCGGTGCGTTGGCTGGCCCTGAAACTGGGCGTGATCGACAAGCCCGCCGCCCGCAAGATCCACGCTGCGCCCGTGCCCTTGTTGGGCGGTGTGGCCATCTATGGCGCGTTCATCGTGGCCCTCTTTCTCTTTGGGGATCGACGCTATGTGAACGAAGTCGTCGGCATCTTTGTGGGGGCGTCCCTGGTCAGCCTGATGGGGGCCATCGATGACAGCCGGGGGCTGGGCGCCTATGTCAAGCTGGCCGGGCAGCTGATCGCCGCCGGGGTTCTGGTGTTGAGCGGGGTGCAGGTGCAGTTGGGGCCGGCCTGGCTCAATGTGGCTATCACCCTGCTGTGGGTGGTGGGCATCACCAACGCCATGAATCTGCTGGACAACATGGATGGCCTCTCCGGGGGCATCGCCATGATCGCGGCCATCTTCTTCACCCTGTTGGCCGCCCTCAGCAACCAATATCTGGTGGGGGCCTTGGCGGCTACCCTGGCCGGGGCCAGCGCTGGTTTTCTCTTTTACAACTGGAACCCGGCCTATATCTTCATGGGGGATGCGGGCAGCCTCTTCTTGGGCTTTCTGCTGGCCGCCGTGGCCATCAAACTGCGCTTCCCCTCCAACAGCATCACCGTGACCTGGATGATCCCGCTGTTGGTCTTGGCCGTGCCCATCTTCGACACCAGCCTGGTCTTCATCAGCCGCCTGCGCCGGGGACAGAACCCCCTCACCACCCCAGGCAAGGATCATATCAGCCATCGGCTGGCCTTTCTCACCGGCAGCCGCCGGGAAGCCGTGCTGATCTGCTATCTGCTGGCTGCGGCCGTGGGGCTGACCGCCGTCTTCGTGGCCGAGGCCACCCTGCTCGAAGCCATTCTCGTCGCCGCAACCGTCCTGGCCACCGCCGCCTATTGGATCTGGCGCTTTGAGTTCCGCCAAGGCGGCGTGCGCCCATAGATGGCTGGGGATCCGGGATCGGACAACTGGGGATTCCATACGGAGTAAAACACCTTTTCGTCTTACGATCTTACCCAATACGTTATTTGTACTTCGCACTTCACAACTCACAATTTGCAACCAAAGGAGCTAATTTTGTTCTCGTCATCTCGTCAATCAATCTCAAAAGGTCAACGCTTTTTGGTGCTGACCGTCCTGCTCTTGGCCGTTCTGGCCCTGGCCGCCTGTGGCGGAGCCGTCGCCCCTGGCATCGAAGCCCCCACCGCCGCGGACACCGCCCACCGCCGCCCCGGCCGCGGAGAGCACCCCCATGCCCGCCCCCGTCTCCTCAGTAGACATGCCCGCGGACCCCATGGCCCGGGACGGCATGTACGCCGCCCCGCCGGAAATGACCATCGATCCGGCCAAGTTCTACTTTGCCACCTTCGATACCGACAAGGGTGTGATCGTGGCCCAGCTTTTTGCTGACCGCGCCCCGGAAACCGTGAACAATTTCGTCTTTTTGGCCCGGGAAGGCTTCTACAACAACACGACCTTCCACCGGGTGATCGATGGCTTTATGGCCCAAGCCGGTGACCCCACGGCCACGGGCGCAGGCGGCCCCGGCTATGATTTCACCGACGAATTCTACCCCGGCCTGGGCTTTGATCGCCCCGGTCTGTTGGCCATGGCCAACCGGGGACCGGGCACCAACGGCAGCCAGTTCTTCATCACCCTGGCCCCCACGGAATGGCTGAACAACGCCCACACCATCTTTGGCGAAGTGATCGAAGGCGCCGAAGTGTTGGACGCCATCACACGCCGCGACCCCAACAACGCCCCGGACTTTGAAGGCGACCTGATCATGTCGGTCACCATCGATGAGCGGGACGCCAGCGTGCTGGCCCCCCCCACCCCGGCCCCGCCCACACCCACGCCCACGGTGACGCCCACCCCCTTCGCCCCCAGCGACGTGCAGGGTGGCATCGATGGCTCCAACCGGCTGTTGGCCGACATGGCCGCGCCGGAGCGCATCGCCTACTTCAACACCGAGCCCGCCCTGGTCATCGACACCAGCCTGACCTACAAGGCCGTCATCTCCACCACACAGGGCGAGATGACCATGGATCTCTTTGTGGACAAGGCCCCCTTGGGCGTCAACAACTTTGTGCTTCTGGCCAACCTGGGTCTCTTTGACGGTACCCCGGTCAACCAGGTCACCCCAGGCGAGGCCATGATCTTCGGCGCCCTGGACAACACGCCCAGCGGCGACGCCGGCTATATTCTCAACAGCGAAACCAGCGCGGAGATCTCCCTGACCAAGGGCATCGTCAGCTATATCCCGCTGCAAATTAATCCCCCGGCCCCCACCATCAGCAGCAGCAGCATCATCCTGGTGGCCATGGGCGATGTCCCCACCGAAGTTCTGGGCTTCTACAGCTTCTTCGGCCAGATCACCGAGGGGCTGGATGTGCTTGACGCCCTCACCATTGAAGACATGATCGTCTCTGTGACGATTGTGACGGAATAGAACGTGTTGCGTGTTGCGTGGGTAGAGCTGGCGATTCTCGTCCCGCCCACGTAATACGTAACACGCAATACGCAACACGCAACATTCAACACGAAAGGCAACACCATGAAACAATACAACCGACCCCCCTCCACAGTCATCGACACGGCCAAGAGCTACACGGCCACCATCAAGACCAACCGGGGCGATATCGCCGTCAAGTTGGAAGCGGCCAAGACCCCGGTCACCGTCAATAACTTTGTCTTTTTGGCCCAAGACGGCTACTACGACGGCATCGTCTTCCACCGGGTGATCCCGAACTTTATGGTCCAGACCGGCGACCCCACGGGCACCGGCCGCGGCGGCCCCGGCTACAAGTTCAAGGACGAGTTTGACGCCTCCCTGCGCCACGCCACCCCCGGCATCCTGAGCATGGCCAACGCCGGTCCCGGCACCAACGGCAGCCAGTTCTTCATCACCCACGTCGCCACCGACTGGCTGGACGGCAAGCACACGGTCTTCGGCTCCGTCACCAGCGGCCAGGACGTGGTGGACGCCATCGTGCAGGGCGATAAAATTGTGACGATTGAGATCGTCGCCGAATAGGGTGATTTTGGATTTCTGAAATCAAGAATCGTCAATCCAGAGACCCGGCCAAATCCTGGCCGGGTCTCTGCGCGGGTGGAACAATTGGGGGATGGGGTCCGTCTTAGAATGCACTAACCCTAAACTGCCCCTCGACAGGGGGCGCAGATTGGTCTATGATAATGAAAACAACCCCACCGGGATTTCCCACATTCCACTACCCAGGAGGAAACATGGCGCACAGAAACGCCCAACCCCAAACCCAATCAACCCATCGTGCCGCCCGCAACCGGCCTGTGCGTCTTGTCTTCGCCCTGATCCTGGGCCTGCTGTTGATCGGCTGCGCCTCCGCCAGTTCGGCGGGCAGCGTGCAGGCGGCCACAGTCGGGATCAGCCACCAAGGAGGTGACGCCGTGATGGTTTCGTCCATGTCTGTCAGCGAAGTCGTCGGCCCCGGTCAGTCTGGCGGGGACGGTGGCCTTGTTTTTGAATTGAGCGACGGATCGCCGGATGGGGGAGCGGTGGCCCAACTCCCCGTCGCCCCGGCGGATGCCCTCTCCGCGGACGAGACCGCGGCCCTGCTGGCCCGTCTCCCCGCCCTCACCGGCCAGACCGGGGACAAGGTGGACTTCAATCTGCCCGAAGAGACCTTGCCGGCGCCCCGGCCCGGCGACACGGTGGAAAGCACCTTCCCGCCCAAAGAGGCCCTCACGCCGCCCGTCCAGCCGGACCCCGGCCCCCTGGCCGTCCTACGCTACAGCCCGGAAGGCGATGTCTCCCTGGCCCCCTTCCTCAGCGTCACCTTCAACCAGCCCATGGTCCCCCTGACCAGCCTGGATAATCTGGCCGCTATGAATATACCGGTCAAGCTCAACCCCCAGCCTGAGGGTGTATGGCGTATGGTGGGAACAAAGACGGTCGTGTTTGAACCGACCACCCGCTTCCCCATGGCGACAAGCTACGAAGCGACGGTGCCCGCTGGCCTCTCCTCCGTGCTTGGGAAATCCCTGGACGAGGCCGTGAGTTGGACCTTCACCACGCCACCGCCCACGTTGCAGAACAGCTATCCCAGCGGCCAGACCGTGCGCAACCCGATCTTCTTTGCCGCCTTTGACCAACAGATCGATCCCGTCGCCGTGCTGAAAACCGTGTCGATCACGGCGGGCGGCCAGAGCTTCACCGCCACCCTGGCCACGGCAGACGAGATGGCCGGCGGATCTCAGCGTGGTCCAAGCTGGCCAAGAGCGCCGGGGATGGCCGCTGGCTGGCCTTCCGGGCCGAGGATCTGCTGCCCTACAACACCACGGTGACGGTCAACATCGGCCCCGGTATCCCCTCTGCCGAAGGCCCGCTCACGACCGAAACCGTGCAGAGCTTCACCTTCACCACCTTTGGCCCCATGAGCGTCACGGATGCCGGATGCAGTTGGGGGCAGGACTGTCCGCCCCTGGCCCCCTGGTACGTCAACTTTAGCAACCCCATCAACATGGACGGCTTTGACCCGGCGATGGTGGTCTTTGATCCGGCCCTGCCTGGGGCCAAAATTGATATTTATGGCAACAACATGAATATCCAAGGTCGTTCCGCCGGCCGCACGACCTACAAGGTCACGTTGAAGGCGGGTATCCCCGACATCTACGACCAAGTGCTGGCCGAAGACAAGACGGTCACCATTGCCGTCGGCTCGGCGGAACCCAGCCTCTACTCCCCGGCGGACAACTTTGTGGTCTTGGACCCGGCCGCGGCCACGCCCAACTTCTCGGTCTTCAGCATCAACTACGCCGCCCTCACGGTCAAGGCCTATCAGGTCAGCCCGGACGAGTGGCCCGCCTATTTGGACTATCGCCAGAATGCCTATCGCCGAGACAATCCGCCCACGCCTCCCGGCACCAAAGTGCTGGATACCAAAGTCCGGGTGAGCGGTGACGCCGACGCCTGGACCGAGACGGCCATCGATCTGGCCGACGCCCTGACCAATGGCAAGGGCAACGTGGTCCTGGTGGTGGAGCCGGACCGAGGACTGTTGGGCACCCTGCTCAACCGCTATGTGCCCACGGTCAATGTGTGGGTGCAGGTCACCAATATCGGCCTGGACGCCTTTGTGGACAGCGGCGAGATGACCGCCTGGGCCAACAGCCTCACCGACGGCGCGCCCCTGGCCGATGTCAGCCTGACCCTTTCCCCCGGCGATGTGAAGGCGGGCACGGCGGCGGATGGCACGGCTACCTTGGCCCTCACCCGCTCCGGCTCCAATGTCCCGGCCTACCTGGTCGCCACCCTGGGGGATGACACGGCTTTCTTGCCCGAAAATCCCTATTGGTACAGCGGGGCGTGGCAAGCCCAGGCCCAGTATAAATCCCTGGCCTGGTATGTCTTCGACGACCGCCAGATGTATCGCCCCGGCGAGGAGGTCCACGTCAAGGGCTGGATGCGGGTGGTCGACTATAGCGAAGGCGGGGATGTGGAATCCCTGGGCACGGGGCACGAGAACGTCTCGTATAGCCTGAGCGACGAGCGGGGCAACCGCTTGAGCGAGGGATCGGCCCAGGTCAACGCCCTGGGTGGCTTCGACTTTGTGGTCGAATTGCCCACCAACATGAACTTGGGCTATGCCAATCTGCAACTCTATGCCAACGGCGTCATCGACGCCGACAATGGCCGAGACTACTACCACCAATTCCAGGTGCAGGAGTTCCGCCGCCCGGAATTTGAAGTCACCACCACGGCGTCGGACGGTCCCCACTTTGTGGGCGACAGCGCCACGGCCACGGTGAACGCCGCCTACTTCGCCGGCGGTCCCCTGGCCAACGCGGACGTCTATTGGAATGTCACCTCCACGCCGGGCAGCTACACCCCGCCCAACTGGGACGACTTCACCTTCGGCACCTGGACCCCCTGGTGGGGCTGGGGCCGCTACGGCGACTTCGGCGTGGAAGTCAGCACGGCCCAATCCTTCGAGGGCAAGACCGACGCTGGCGGCGACCACACGGTCAACATGGCCTTCGAGATCCATGACCGATCCCCAGGCCACCACGGTCACCGCCGAGGCCACGGTGATGGATGTCAACCGCCAGGCGTGGACCGCCTCCTCGACCCTGCTGGTCCATCCCGCCGGATCTCTACGTGGGCATGAAGAGCGACCGCTACTTTGTGCAGGGCGACGAGCCCATCGACATCAGCGTGATCGTCGTGGACTTGGACGGCAACCCCGTGGCCGATGTGGCCGTGGACGTCACCGCCGTGCGCCTGGATTGGACATACAAGAGCGGCTCGTGGCAGGAAGTGGAGGCCGACAGCCAATCCTGCGCCCTCACCTCCACGACCGAGCCCCTGGACTGCACCTTCCAGCCCACGGACGGCGGCCAATATCGCATCACCGCCACCCTCCGGGACAGCCGAGAGCGGCTGAACAAGAGCCAGATCACCCGCTGGGTGAGCGGCGGCACCTGGCCCACGGCCCAAAATGTGGAGCAGGAAGAGGCCCAACTGATCCCGGACAAGCAGGAATATCAGCCCGGCGACGTGGCCGAAATCCTGGTCCAGGCCCCCTTCGCCCCGGCGGAAGGCTTGCTGACCCTGCGCCGCAACGGCATCATCCACACCGAGCGCTTCTCCATGCCCGAAGGCTCGACGACTTTGCGCATTCCCATCGAGGACGGCTACATCCCCAACGTCTTCGTCCAGGTGGATCTGGTGGGCGCGGCGGCCCGGCTCAACCCCGACGGCCAGCCGGACACCACCCTGCCCGACCGCCCGGCCTACGCCTCCGGCAGCCTCAACCTGAGCGTGCCCCCCCTCTCCCGCACCCTCTCGGTGACGGCTGTGCCCGACGCGGCCAAGCTGGAGCCGGGGGCGGAGACCAGCGTCACCGTCACCGTGGTGGACGCGACCGGCAATCCGGTCGCCGACGCCGAGGTGGCCGTGGTGGTGGTGGACGAAGCCATCCTGGCCCTCACCGGCTACAACCTGGCCGACCCCATGCAGACCTTCTACAGCCAGCGCGGGCCGGACACGTCCGACTATCACCTGCGGGGCAGCATCCTGCTGGTGGACCCGAACAAGCTGCTGGAGAATGGCGGCGCGGTGGCCCAGGTCATGCCGTCACGGGATGGCATGGCCCTTGGCGGCGGCGGCACCCATGCCGCACCGGCCATGGAAATGCCCATGGCTGAGTCCGCTGCATGGACATGGTGGCCAAGGCGGCCCCGGCCCCTGGTCAACCCATCCGCCTGCGCACGGACTTCAACCCCTTGGCCAGTTGGGCCCCGGCCAGCAGCACCGGCCCGGACGGCTCGGCCACGGTGATGGTCAAGATGCCCGACAACCTGACCCGCTATCGCATCATGGCCGTGGCCGTGGACACGGGCGGCAAGCAGTTTGGCAAGGGCGAGAGCAGCCTGACCGCTCGACTGCCCATCATGGTGCGGCCCTCGGCTCCCCGCTTCGCCAACTTTGGCGACATGATCGAGCTGCCCATCGTGGTGCAAAACCAGACCGACGAAGCCCTCAGCGTGGACGTGGCGGTGGATGCCATCAACATGCAGCTGCTGGGCGACGCGGGCCAGCGCATCACCGTCCCGGCCAACGACCGGGTGGAAGTGCGCTTCCCCATGACCACGCAGCAGGCCGGCACCGCCCGCTTCCAGGTCGCCGTCACCGCCGGTGAGTGGGCGGATGCGGCCCAGTTCGAGTTCCCGGTCTACACCCCGGCCACCACCGAAGCCTTCGCCGTCTACGGCGTCGATCGACGCCGGGGCCATCGCCCAGCCGGTGATCGCCCCCACGGGCGTCTTCACCCAGTTCGGCGGGCTGGAGATCAGCACCTCGTCCACGGCCCTGCAGGCCCTGACCGATGCCGTGCTCTATCTGACCAGCTATCCGTATGAGTGCTCCGAGCAGTTGGCCTCCCGCATCCTCAGCGTGGCCGCCCTGCAAGGACGTGCTCACCGCCTTCCAGGCCGATGGCCTGCCCGCCCCGGACGTGCTGCTGGCCGCCGTGGATCGGGACATCGCCAAGCTGCAAGGCATGCAGAACTATGACGGCGGCTTCCCCATCTGGCAGAAGGGGGACGAGAGCTGGCCGTTCTACAGCATCCACGCCACCCATGCCCTGGTGCGGGCGCAGCAAAAGGGCTTCACCGTCCCCGCCCAGATGATGGCCGACGCCCTCACCTATCTGCGCAATGTGGAATCCCACTATCCCAGCTACTACAGCCAGGATGTGCGCAACACCCTGACCAGCTACGCCCTCTTCGTGCGCAAGCAGATGGGGGATGTGGACACGGTCAAGGCCCGCAGCGTGCTCAACAGCGCTGGCGTGGACAAACTTCAGCCCGAAGCCGTGGGCTGGCTCTACGCCGTGATGGTGGATGACGCCAGTTCCGCTGCCGAGTTGGAGGCCATCCGTGCGCTTCCTGGGCAACCGGGTGGTGGAGACCGCGGGCGCGGCCAACTTCACCACCACCTATCGGGAAGAGGACGGCTACCTGCTCCTGGCCTCCAACCGCCGGGCCGACGCCGTGATCCTGGATGCGCTGATCAGCGACCAGCCGGACAGCGACCTGATCCCCAAACTGGTGACCGGTCTGCTGGCCCACCGCACCCAGGGCCGCTGGGGCAACACCCAGGAGAATGTCTTCGTCCTCCTGGCTCTGGACAAATACTTCAACACCTTCGAGGCCCAGACCCCGGACTTCGTGGCCAAGGCCTGGCTGGGCGAGCAGTACGTGGCCGGCTTCACCTTCGAAGGCCGCAGCACGGACTACCAATCCGTCAGCGTGCCCATGAGCTATCTGGCCGAGCAGGGTCAGCAGGATCTGATCCTGAGCAAGGAGGGGGATGGCCGCCTCTACTATCGCCTGGGCCTGAACTACGCCCCGGTCAGCCTGGACCTGGCCCCTTGGACGCCGGTTTCACCGTCCTGCGCACCTACGAGGCCGTGGACGACCCGGCGGACGTGCGCCAGGACGAGGACGGCGTCTGGCATGTCAAGGCCGGGGCCCGGGTGCGGGTGCGCCTGACCATGGTCGCCCCCAACCGCCGCTATCACGTGGCCCTGGTCGATCCCCTGCCCGCCGGCTTCGAGAGCCTGAACCCGGCCCTGGCCGTCACCGGCAGCCTGCCCCAGGATCCCAGCGTCCAGGCCAAAAGCCCCTACTGGTGGTGGTCCTGGACCTGGTACGAGCATCAAAATCTGCGGGACGAGCGCACGGAAGCCTTCGCCAGCCTGCTCTGGGAAGGCATCCACGAATACACCTACGTGGCCAGGGCCACCACCCCCGGCGCCTTCGTCGTCCCGCCGACCAAGGCGGAGGAGATGTACAGCCCGGAGGTGTTCGGGCGTAGTGGGAGTGATCGGGTTGTGATTGAGTAGAGGTAAAGAAGCTATGAAGCAATGAAAGTAAGGAAATGCCCGGCGGAACTCCGCCGAGAATTCTTCTTTCGATTGCTTCTTTTCGACTTACCCGAATGCTAGAATAGCAATCCATTCAGCAAATCAGTCTCGGCAGATTTTCTGACGAAAAGGAGAGTGAAGAATGAGTACAGTTCAAGTTCGTCAGCGGGGGACAATGACGCTGCCGTGGATGTCCGGCAACGGTATGGAATTCAAGACGGTGACACGTATCAATTGGTCGATCTGGACGGCATTTTGGTTCTCGTGCCCATGACGCCAATGGTTCCTGCATTAGCGAGAGAAATCGAACGGGCACGGATCGAGGCGGGGCTTAGACGGAGGAGATGTTGATTTCGTTGCGATGAGCAGCGGGAACGATATGTGACGGAGAAGTATGGTGATCTCGATTAATAGACCCCGTGTCTTCTTGGATGCCGGTGATCTTCGCCGGTTCGGCATCCCCTCAAGAGCATAGTGCCAGTCAGGTGATCTTGTCTTTGGGCGAAGTGACCGATGCTGGAGTGTGTGACTTCGGAGCAAGCAGTGACTGAGGTTGAGCGAAATCTGCGCCTGAAATTGCCAGCAAAACTGCCGGAATTTCAATTGATTGTGAGCCGAAGTCTGAAGGTCTTACCAGATCCCACATCGGTGGAATTGGTATACTGGCAGGACAGGCCGATCCCAAGGATTTGCCGATTCTCGTTGCTGCAATTCAGGCAGGCTGTCAACGACTATTGACTTTTAATTTGCGTCACTACACGCCTACTGAAGGGCAGATAACGGTCATGCGACCTGGACAATATCTGCAAGAACTACGATATTGGTTGAGTTTTGGCCACTTGGGCCCTGGCCAGTCTTTACGATTGGCTTGAGCATTTACCCAAATGCAAAGATCCGATCCACCCCAATCCCCGCCTCGGCAAACTGCCCCACGTCTGATGACGGTTCCGTCTCCGGTGCCCTCGTCCATCCCGGTCCTCGGCCCTATTCTAACAAGAAGTTATCGATCAATCTCGTTTTGCCCACGAAGACCGCCAAACTGAGAAGCACCCCATTTTCCACAAAATCTAGCTCCTCCAACGTCAGCGGATCCGCCGCGCTGACGTATTGGGCCAGGGCCAGGGGCTCCCCAGCCACCGTCTCCCGCAGGATGCTGGCGCAACTCGTCGCCCCGGCGCTCACCGGCCCCGTAGGCGGCCTGGGCGGCGCTGAGGGCGCGGAAGAGGACCGGGGCGGCCTCCCGTTGGGCAGATGTCAAATAGGCGTTGCGGCTGCTCAGGGCCAGGCCGTCCGCCTCCCGCTGGGTGGGGCAGACGATGACGTCGAGCGGGAAGTTGAGGTCGAGCACCATGCGCTTGATCACCGCCACCTGCTGGGCGTCCTTTTGGCCGAAGTAGGCCCGGTCCGGGGTGAAGGCGTTGAAGAGCTTGGCGACGACCGTCGTCACGCCCCGGAAGTGGCCGGGCCGGTGCGCGCCTTCCAAGTGCTGGGTCATCTCGGTCACATCCACCCAGCTTTGGAAGTTGGCCGGATACACGTCTTCGGGCAGGGGTGTCCAGACCAGATCGACCCCGGCTTCTCGCAGCAGGGCCAGGTCTTGGTCCAGGCTGCGGGGATAGCTGGCCAGATCTTCGCTGGGGCCGAACTGGGTGGGGTTGACGAAGATGCTGACGCCCACGTGGTCGTTCTCGGCCTTGGCCTGCGCCACCAAGGAGAGGTGCCCGGCGTGGAGATAGCCCATGGTGGGGACGAGGCCGAAGCTGCCGGACAGGGCGCGGCGGGCGGTGCGGAGGTCGGGTAAGGTTTTGACGATTTGCATAGGGATTTCCTTGAAGAAAATGGTAGGGGTTAGAGATCCCCTCGCCCTCGGCCACTCAAACCTCTACGGAGTCGGTAACCCGGCCACAAACGCTTCCCACTCGGCGTCCTTGATGGCGAAGGTGTGCTCCTCGCTGGGGAAGGTGCGGGCTTGGACGTCGGTGATGTAGTGGCCGATGGCCTCGGCCATGTCGCCGTGCATGTGGGCGTATTGCTTGACGAACTTGGGCACGAAGCGGTCGAAGAGGCCCAGCATGTCGTGGAGGACCAGGACCTGGCCGTCGCAGCCGTTCCCCGCGCCGATGCCGATGGTGGGGATGGTCAGCCGCTCGCTGACAAACTCGGCCAGCCGGGCGGGGATGGCTTCCAGCACGATGGCGAAGCAGCCGGCGTCCTGCAAGGCCAGGGCGTCGTCCAAGATGCGCCGGGCTGTGACCGCGGTGCGCCCCTGGGAGAGGTAGCCGCCCAAGGCGTGGACCGACTGGGGGGTCAGCCCCACATGGCCCATGACCGGGATGCCCGCGTCCACCATGCGGCGGATGGTGGCGGACCACGGCGGCCCCGCCTTCCAACTTCACCGCGTCCATGCCCGCCTCGGCCAGGAAGCGGGCGGCGTTGTGCAGGGCCTCCACCGGGTCGGCCTGATAGGACATGAAGGGCATGTCGCCCACCAGCAGGGGGGTGCGGGCGCCCCGGGCCACGGCTTTGCAATGATGCAGCATGTCGGCCATGGTCACGGGCAGGGTGGAGTCGTAGCCCAGGACCACCATGCCCAGGGAGTCCCCGACCAGGATCACATCCGCGCCGGCGGCTTCCACCACCGTGGCCTGGCTGTAATCATAGGCGGTGATCATGGTGATGGGCTGACCTTTGTCCTTGCGCTGTTGCAGGGTGCGCACGGTTACTTTGCGGCGATTGACCTCTGTTTGTGTCGACATAACTTCTCCTCGTGGGCAAAAATTCACCAAAACGTGCTGAAAAGAAGTTTACCAGGAAGGGCTAAATAGCACTAATCTCAAATAGTTTGATGTTGGCCTATTTTCTTAACTCACGAAAAGCGAACTCATACTTAGCTTCTTCGCCACGGCGGCCATCTCTTCGTCCGTCGGGCGCACGGTGAAGCGGCTGGCCGCGTCCAGCACCTTGGGCAGCAGGTGGATGTCCCCCACCGTGTTGAGGAAGACCCCCTCCTTGCCCATCGCCCAATGCACCGCCGTGTCGATGTCCGCCTGCTCTTCCAGGGGTTCATACCAGGTGTTCCGGTTGCGAGCGGTGGTCCCCCACGGCCCCCGGGTGATGGTCTTGATGGTCTGCACGGCCACATTGCGCTCCCGGCACAGGGCATACAGCCGCTCAAAATCCGGCCCATAGACCCCATCGGCCATGGTCGGGATAGTTGTACGGGCAGAGCACCGAGTCAAAATCGAAGCGCTCCAAGGCCCGGCGATGCTGGGCCGCCACAGTCAGCCCGTGGCCGGTGACGCCGATGAAGCGGGTCAGCCCCTCTTCTTTGGCCTCCACCGCCGCCCGCAGCGCGCCATCATTCATGGCCATCTCCCACTCGTCCGGGTGCACCAAGTTGTGAAGCTGGATCAGGTCCACATGGTCGGTCTGCAAGCGCTCCAACGAGCGCCGGATCTCCTCCCTGGCCGCCGCATACGTGCGCTCCCCAGTCTTGGTGGCCAGGAAGAACTCCTTGCGGTAGCTTGGGCATCCACGGCCCAATCCGCAACTCCGCATCCCCATAACTGGCCGCGGTGTCGATGTGGTTGACCCCGTATTCCAGGATCAGATCCAACGTGGCGTCCGCCTCGGCCTGGGTGACATTGCCAAGAGCCGCCGCGCCAAAAAGGGTGGCACTGCTCATGTGTCCTGTGCGGCCAAAGGGTCGTTTTTCGATAAAAGACATGATCGATCTCCTCGCTATGAAACGGTGGGTGGCGATAGGATCGCCACGTTACGAAAATGGGGCGGTTGCGTGCATGGCTGGCTCTGAATGGCCATGCGTCGCAAACCAACAAACGCCCCCCAACTGTACTCTGATTTTGGCCGTTTTGCAATGATCTCCAAACCGGTTAAGCTATTGGGGAGGCCAAAACCAGATCGGAACCCCTGGCCCAAACCGTATGTGTTAGAATGACCGCAACCTTTTACCCAACCCTGGCATCAACCGAGAAGGAGGAGCATCCTATGGCCGCCACAGACCACGCCCAAGCCCTGCGCCGCAGCTACGACAGCCTGATCCGCACCCTTGGCCTCTTGGACCCAGAGGAGCTGGCCACAGCCCGCCTGCCCGGCGGCTGGACCCCCACCTCCCTCCTCGCCCACGTCGCCTACTGGGATCACATCCAAACCGAGCGCATGATGGCCGCCCTGGTCGGCCCGGAGGCCCAAGCCACCGCCCCCTGGCCCAAGACGGACAACAACGACCGGGCCACGGCGGATGAGGGCCGAGCATGGGCCGATGTCTTGGCCGAAGCCGACACCGCCCGCCAACGCATGATCGACTTCGCCGCCGGACTCTCCCCCGAAATCCTGGCCGCCATCTATCCCGAGCGGGACCCGCACCCTCTCCATCGACACACTGCTCACCCACATGGCCGACCATGTGCAGCGAACACGCCGGCGAGGTGATGGGCTTTTGCAACTCTTTGGCCCGCTGGGGCCGTGACGGCTGGCGTCGTTTCCTGATCAAACAGCACACCAACTTGATGGACGCCATCGGCGGCATGTCCGAGGCGTGGCTGGTCAGCCAGCCCGTGGAGGGCACATGGACCAGTCGGGACGTGCTGACCCATGTCCTGTGCTGGGAGGAGTTCACCTGGGCCGTCATCGCGCCCTGGCCCCAAACCGAGGGCGTTGATTTGGCCCACTGGCTTGTGGCTGGGGAAGAGGGCGACGCCACCAACGACCGGCTGATGGCCGAAAAGATCGACTACACCCTGATCGATCTGGTGGACTGGCTGACCACCTATCACCGCCGCACCCTGCGCATCTTCGACAAGTTGACCGACGAACAGCTTGGCACCGTCGCCTACACCGGCTTTGGCCGGGACTCCTTCCTCGGCTTCCTCTATTCCATGTCCATGCACACCGCCGACCACGCCGCCCTCATCTGGCAGCACCGCCCGGATGCGCGAGCCTGACCCTCAACCAACAAACCAACAAAAAAAGAGCGGTTTCGGAGAATTCTCCGAAACCGCTCTTTGATTCTACTTTTCTGCTTTGCCACCCAGTGTCCCTAGAGACCCAAAGGCAGTTTGGCGTCCAGATTTGCCGCTCGTTCCACATTGGCGGCCAGAACCTGCTCGCTGATCCAGGTGGTGAAGGCTTGGCCCTCTTCCTGGGCGATCTGGCTGGCATCCTTGGCTCGGGTCTCATCCCGCTCCGTCACTTGGATCAGGTGATAGCCAAACTGGGTCTGAATCGGTTCGCTGACCTCGCCAATGGGCAGGCTGAAGGCAGCGTCTTCGAACTCGGCCACCATCATCCCCTTGGGGAACCAACCCAGGTCACCGCCGTTGACGGCGCTGCCCGGATCTTCGCTGAACTCAGCAGCCAGGGCTGCGAAGTCTTCCCCATCCACAATGCGCTGGCGGATTGTGTTGGCCAGGGCAAG
This sequence comes from uncultured Chloroflexia bacterium, assembly GCA_963704975.1. Lineage (GTDB taxonomy): Bacteria > Chloroflexota > Anaerolineae > Caldilineales > Caldilineaceae > JAGNDO01. The sequence goes on from CAVPIK010000003.1 coordinate 167,670, forward strand.
GGTCTCCTCGTCGGTACGGGGAACGGGGGTGGGCTCCGGTGTCGGTTCACCCTCGGGCACGGGCGTGGGGTCAACCGCCGGTGCCGCGGCTTCTTGGAAGCGCAGCAGGATGTGACGGGCGTTGACCTGTTCCTCGGTGCTTGTCACCAAGGTCGGGCCAATCTGCTCGTTCAACTTCGCCCGCAACAACCGTGACCGGGTGATCTCCCGATACGTCGCCAGATCCATGCCCGAAAGCTCTTGCAGGTTGCTTTCCAAGGTCTGCAACCCCGCCTCATAAGAGGCATCGGTCAGCAGAGCCCGGGTGGCCTGAGGCTCCGGCGTGGCCGGTGCTTCCACCGTGGCCGTGGCCGGGGCGCTGGCGTCCACCGTGGGCAGGGGGGTGGGGGTGAAGAGCGCAGCCGTCGCCGTGGCCGCAACTTCGGCCTCGGCGGTGCTGGTGGCCTGAGGAATGGTCACTTCGCCCTGAATGGCGGCGACTTCTTCCCGGATGGCCGTGTTCACCTCGTCATCGCTGACCGAGACGCCCAACTCCACCGCCTTCTGTTTCAGCACTTCCTCCTCGATCATGGTGTCCAAGACATCCAGACCCAAGGAGAACGGACTGGCCAGGATACCCTGAATCTGGGCGATCTGGCTGGCGAAGAGACTTTGTCCCCCGCCAAACTGGGCTTCGAACTGCTGATATTGGAACAGTTGATTCTGTAGATTCGCCTGTTCGAATATCACGCGCTTGCGGTAATCTCTGGTCTCGATCTTGGTCGTGCCGATGGTGGCCACGGCGCTTCTTGGCGTCAAGACAAACTCGCTCACCGCCCCCATGATCACAAGCAACAAAACCAAGCCAAAGGCGACACCCGCCCCCAGCAGCACTTTGCGATTCTTTGCCTGATCCTTGGCCCGAACCTTCATGTCTTTACGAGTCAGGGCCTTGGGCTCTTCGACTTTGCGTTTATTTCGCTTGGCCATAGTTTAACCCCTACTGTCTGCCGCTGCGTGTGATGCGAATATGCTCGGCTGTGTAGGGCAGCAGGGCCAGGTGACGGGCCCGCTTGATGGCGGTCGTAATCCGGCGCTGCATCTTGGCGCTGATCTTGGTCTTGCGCCGAGAGAGAATGCGGCCCCGGGGATCGATAAACTTGCTCAGCATCTCGATATTCTTGTAGTTGATCTCTTCGATGCGGGTCTCGTTGCGCAGTTGGCGCCGGGCTCGGAAGCCGCCCCGGCGATCCGTGCTGCCCCGTTGGGCAGATTGGAACTGGGAGGGGCCTGCAACCTCATCAGACTCGTCGTCATCGTCGTCGTCATCCGTTGCAGGGGGGACGTCGTCATCATCAAAGTCGTCGTCATCGTCATCATCGTCGTCGTCATCGCCGAAAGTGACGCTGGCAGGCGGTTTGGACACGGCCGGGGCGGCCTTTGGGGCCACCGGGGCTGGTTCTGGGGCTGCTTCTGGCGCAGCCTCTGGGGCGGGTGTGGCAGCCTCTGGGCTTTCCACGATTTCTTCGGGTTTGGTCTCTTCGGTCATGGGTTTCCTCGTTGTCTAGCCGGTGCTGAATTAGGTACACCGGTGTTTTATTCTCGAAAGGCTCAACGGACGATGGTTGTGCAACAGGTGGCGCAATTCCTTGGGGCTAGTCCCCTGGCTGGAATTAGGCGTCCGTGCGCAGAACCATATGGCGGATCACATCTTCGCTGAGGCGGAAATATCGCTCCAGTGGTTGGGTCACCGTTGGCGGCATACTCATCCGTTGGAGGACGTAATAGCCCTCGAAGTGACGCTTGATGGGGTAGGCCAACTTGCGCATTCCCCAACGCTCGGTGGTCAGAATCTCGCCGCCGCCGTTGGTGATCACATCGTTGATCTTATCCATCGTTGCCTGGATGCCGTCATCGTCCAGCTTGGGCTGGAGAATGTAGACAAGTTCATACTCATTTACTTCAACGTGTACTTCAGTTTGGCTGCTCATTCCCGCAATACTCTCCTTTGCTATTCTTTCCATGGGTTTGCCCGCAGGTACATCCTGCGAACAGAAAGAACGAGGGGATGGCAGTCATGCCCTTCCCCTCGCCGCGGCCATCGGCTAGTGTAACATAACCCAACCCCTTGGGCAAAAATCCGGGGTGATGAACGGCTTCAAAGATTCGTGGATCATCTCCCCCACTCCTGCAAGGTGAATGGTTACTGAAAACGCCCAAATTTTGTGATTATGGGGGCCTGGGGTATACTGATCTGGTTGGTCACGGGGCGTAGCGCAGCTCGGTAGCGCGCGTCGTTCGGGTCGACGAGGTCGGAGGTTCGAATCCTCTCGCCCCGACTGACAGAAACAAAAAGGCGGCCAGTGCAATTGCACTGGCCGCTTTTTTGTTTCTGTCTTTTATTCCTCTTCTCCGGTCTGCGCCGCCGAACGCAGATGGGGGAAGAGGATCACCTCGCGGATGGTGTCGCTGTTGGTGAAGAGCATGGTCAGACGGTCGATGCCCATGCCAAAGCCGCCCGTGGGGGGCATGCCATAGCTCAGGGATTCCACGAAGTCCTCGTCCACGGGGTGCGCCTCTTCATCTCCCCGGGTGGCCGCGTAGGACTCGGCCAAGAAGCGGTCGAGCTGGTCGATGGGGTCGTTGATCTCCGAGAAGGCGTTGCACAACTCCATGCCCGCCATAAAGCCCTCGAAGCGCTCCACCTGCCGGGGATTGTCCGGCGACCCCTTGGCCAAGGGGCTGACATCCTTGGGATAGTCGATCAGGAAAGTGGGCTGGATCAGGTTCGGCTCCACATATTTGGAGAGCAGACTGTCCACCAACTTGCCCCAATTGCTCTTGGGGTCCGGCGAGCTGACCCAGTCGTCGCATTTCCGCCGCTCAGGGACTCGGCGTCCGGGAAGGCTTCGTAGTCGATGCCCGATGCGTCCAGAATGGCCTGGCGCAGGGTGATGCGGGGCCAGGGCGGGGTCAGGTCCATCTCGTGGCCCTGCCAGGTGACCACCGTGCCGCCGGTGAGGGTGCGGGCCACGTGGGCCACCATCTCCTCCGTGCGGGCCATGACCTGGTTATAGTCGGCGTAGGCTTCGTAGAACTCCAACTGGGTGAACTCCGGGTTGTGCTTGAAGCTGACCCCCTCGTTGCGGAAGTCCCGCCCGATCTCGTAGACCCGGTCAAAGCCGCCCACGATCAGCCGCTTCAGATAGAGCTCAAAGCTGATGCGCAGATAGAGATCCTGGTGCAACTGGTTGTGGTGGGTGACAAAGGGCCGGGCCGCCGCGCCGCCATAGACCGGCTGCAAGATCGGCGTCTCCACCTCCAGAAAGTCCGCGCCGTCCAGATATTCCCGAATCGCCCGCAGGATGGCCGAGCGGGTGCGGAAGATGTCCCGCACCTCGGCGTTGGCGATCAGGTCCACATAGCGGCGGCGATAGCGCTTTTCCTGATCCTTCACCCCGTGCCATTTGTCCGGCATGGGGCGCAGGGTCTTGCTCAGGAATTGGATGGACTCGGCGGCCACGCTGACTTCCCCGGTGCGGGTGACGGTGAGGGTGCCGGTGGCCCCCACAAAGTCGCCCAGATCGATCATGCGCTTCCACACCTCGTTGTACCAGCCCTCGGCCAGACTGTCCCGGCGCACCAGGATCTGGATGGTCCCCGTGCCGTCTTCCAGATCGGCAAAGCTGACCTTGCCCATCACCCGGATGGCCTTGAGCCGCCCGGTGACGCTCACCACGGTCTCGCCGTCCGGGTCGCCTTCGTATAGCGCACGGGCTTCGGCGATGGTGTGGGTGCGGATCGTGCGGGCCGGATAGGGGTCGATGCCGGCCGCGATCAGGGCCTGCAACTTCTCGTAGCGGGCTAACTCTTGGTCGCCCATGGTTTCTGGATTGAAAAAATCGGTCGGATTGCTCACGCCGCTTTACCTTTTGATAGATTCAGCCTACAATTGGTGGAAAGTTGGCTGGTGGGTTTGTTGGATTAGTCGATGCGAATGATTTTGAATTTGAAGACGCCGCCGGGCGACTTGACCTCCACAATATCGTTCACCTTGCGGCCCATGATGGCGCGCCCCACGGGGCTTTCGTTGCTGATGCGCCCATTGGCCGGGTCCGCCTCGGAGGAGCCGACGAGGGAGTAGCTCTCCTCGTCAGATGGTGCCAACTTCTCGCACCACAATTGTGCGGCCCAGGGCCACCTCGTCGCTGGGGGCGTCGTTTTCGTCGATGATCTTGGCGAATTTCAGCTTGGTCTTCAGCTCGCGGATGCGGCCTTCCATGAACGCCTGGGCATTCTTGGCCTCATCATAGCCAGCGTTTTCACGCAGATCCCCCTCGGCCTTGGCCTCGGCGATCTGGTTTGCCACCTCTGGGCGGCGGGTAGCGATCAGGTAGTCTAGCTCTTCTTGGAGCTTGATCAACCCTTCTTCGGTCAAATAAACGGTTCGGTCAGTGTTGTTCATACAGTTAATGGCCTTTGTACAATCAGAGTACAGTTAAAATGCAGGCTGGATAAGGGTGTGCGTGCACACCGCCAGTCCTGTGAGTCAATACAACAAGTGTTGTCGATTCGGAAAGGGTGCCTTGTGACACAGGTGCATGGCAAGAGAATAGGGGTCACGCGGGGTATACAACGAAAAACCGCCTGGCAGATGCCGGCGGTGCTACTGCTTAACCCGTGAGCCAATTGTTTGAATCAATCAGCTTTTAGCCCATTAAGTATAGCGTATTTGTCGAGGATTGCAAAATGAACCCCGCCTTATTTGAAAACATAAATGATCCAGCCGATCCGGCACCCAGCTTCGGCCAACTTTGATGCCTTTGCCGCGTTTTTATGATGCAGATTATCGGAATTATGCAGAGGATCTGCAACTGGTCACGGATCTGGTGCAGGAGAGTGGTGGGCCGGTGCTGGAGATGGGCTGCGGGACAGGCCGGGTGCTGCTCCCCCTGGCCGCCGGTGGCGTTGACTGCACCGGTATCGACCTCAGCCCGGCCCTGTTGGCCGTGGCCAAGGCCAAGCTCACCCAGGCCAACTTGGCCCAGCGGGTGACGTTGATCCAGGGAGACATGCGCACCTTTGACCTCTCGGCCTCGGCACCCCAGGGCTTTGGCATGGTCTGCTGCATGAGCAACACCCTCATGCACCTGCCCACCCAGGCGGATCAGCGCATGGCCTTGGAACGGGCCTACCGACCATCTGCGCCCTGGCGGCTGGCTGCTGCTGGACCTCTTCAGCCCGGACATTCCCCGCCTGCTCCAGGTGGACGGCTTGCAGGAGTTGGCCGACAGTTGGCCCGACCCGGCCACCGGGGCCACGGTCTACAAATGGGTGGTGCGCCGCCTCAACCTGGCCGAGCAGATCCAGGAGACCCTCTTCATCTACGAAGAGATCTTCCCCGACGGCCGGGTGCAGCGCACGCCCTGCCCCTTCAATCTGCGCTTCCTGTGGCCCAGCGAGGGCGAACTGTTGCTGGAATTGGCCGGCTTCGACGTGGTGGAAAGCTGGGGCGACTTCGACGGCAACCCCATCGACGACGCCAGCGAGCGCCTGATCTTCTGGGCCAGAAAGCCAATCGAATAGCGAATGGCGAATCGCGAAAAATAGGCCACGGATTAAACGGATCGGACGGATCAAAACGGATCTTGCCTTTCAAAAACAAAAATCCGTTTTAATCCGTTGCATCCGTCCAATCCGTGGCCTATTTTTTTGAAATCCCAAAATCAAAGGAGTTTTTCTATGCTTGATTCAGTTGGCATTCGACGGGAAGCGGCGCGTTCTTTGGGGCGGCTTTTGCCCAATTTGCAGCGGGAATTTGCCGCCTATTTGGAGACCCCGGCCTGGCTGGCCTTTATGGACCGGCTAAACGAGAATTTTGAGGATCTTTTTGGCTATTTGGTGGACTTGTACGGGGGTCAATACGACTTTTTCTACCATTTGGAGCAGATCACGATCATGATGGGCCAGATGTGGCTGGCCCGCCCCGAGGCCTTGCATGATCTGGACGCCCAGCGGGAGACAGAATCCCACCTGGCACCAGTCCGAGCAAATGCTGGGCGGCGTCTGCTATGTGGACCTCTTCGCCGGGGATCTCAAGGGATTGCAGGCCAAGATTCCCTATTTCAAGGAATTGGGCCTGACCTATCTGCACCTCATGCCCTGCTATCTTTCGCCGGAAGGCGAGAACGACGGCGGCTATGCGGTCAGCGACTATCGCCAGGTGGACCCCAAGCTGGGCGTCATGCAAGATCTGGAGGATCTGGCCGCCGGGTTGCGGGCCGAGGGCATCAGCTTGGTGCTGGACTTTGTCTTCAACCACACGTCGGACGAACACCGCTGGGCCGAGCGTGCCCTGGCCGGGGTGCCCGAATATCAAGAATATTACTTCATGTTCGCGCGACCGCGCCGAGGCGGACGAATACGACCGCCATCTGCGGGAGATCTTCCCGGATGTGCGCCGGGGCAATTTCTCGTATCGGCCAGAGGTGGACAAGTGGGTGTGGACCACCTTTAACAATTTCCAGTGGGATCTGAACTATACCAACCCCGTGGTCTTCCGCAAGATGGCCCAGGAGATGCTGGCCTTGGCCAACGCCGGGGCCGAGGTGCTGCGTCTGGACGCCCTGGCCTTCATCTGGAAGCAGAAGGGCACGGTCAGCGAAAGCATGCCCCAGGCCCACACCCTGGTGCGGGCCTTCAACCGGGTGGCCCGCATCGCCGCCCCCACCCTGCTCTTCAAATCCGAGGCCATCGTCCACCCGGACGAAGTGGTGCGCTACATCGGGGCCGAGGAGTGCCAGCTTTCCTACAATCCCCTGCTCATGGCCCTGATGTGGGAGAGCCTGGCCACCCGGGAGGTGCGGCTGCTTTTCAAGTCCCTGAGCCATCGCTTCCAGATTCCGGCGGAGGCCAGTTGGGTCAACTATATCCGCTGCCACGACGACATCGGCTGGACCTTTGACGACACCGACGCCCAGCAGTTGGGCATCAACGGCTACGACCATCGCCGTTTTCTCAACAGTTTCTACACGGGCCGCTTCCCCGGCAGCTTTGCCAGGGGGTTGCCCTTTCAAGAGAACCCAGCCACGGGCGACGCCCGCATCTCCGGCTCCCTGGCCTCCCTGGCCGGGCTGGAACGGGCCGTGCAGATGGGCGACGCCGCCGAGATCGAGCTGGCCATCCGCCGCATCTTGCTCCTGCACAGCATCATCCTCAGCATCGGCGGCATCCCGCTGATCTATCTGAACGACGAGACCGGCGTACTCAACGACTACGGCTTCCGTGAGGATCCGGCCAAGGGCCACGACAGCCGCTGGGTCCATCGTCCCCGCACGGATTGGGCCAGGAACGAGCGCCGGACCGACATGGAGACCGTGGAGGGGCGCATCTATTCGGCCCTGGGCAAGCTGATCCATCTGCGCAAAACACACATTGGCTTTGGCGGCAATGACATGCAGGTGATCAACCTGGGCAACGGCCATGTCTTCGGCTATGTGCGGGCCAACCAGGGCCAACGGGTGCTGGTCCTGGCCAGCTTCACCGAGCGAGAGCAGACGATCAGCGCCAACGAACTCCGTCTGCGCGGCCTGGGCTACGCCTTCACCGACCTGATCTCCGAGCGGGAGATCGGGCTGGAAACGGATATTGTGCTGGAACCGTATCAGGTCATGTGGTTGGTGAGCCGGTAGCGGTTAGCTGACAGCCGATAGTCGATAGCAAAAAAGAGGGCCTCTCGAACTTCGAGAGGCCCTCTTTTTACCACGAGCTAACCTGCTGACCAGCTAACGGCTATCTTTAACATTCGCTGTACGAACAGACATAACACTTGCGGCAGCCCTCGATATTGAGGAAGCTGGCCTCGCCGCAGTCCGGGCAGATGTCGCCGATGGGCCGCTCGTGGATGGGCAGGGCCAACTGCTCGGCGCTCTCTGCCTCCACGGGGACCGGGGACAACTCGTTCAGATGGTCGGCGATGATCTGGGCCAGGCCGTCGGGCAGGCTGCGCACCCGGTTGGCCCCAAAGCCCAGGGGCCGCCCGCCGCCGATGCCGGCCATCTCGTCCATCACCCAGCGCAGCCGCTCGGACGGGGGCAGGGCCGCCGGCATACGCAGGACCAGGCTGATCAGCCGCCCGATGGCCTCGCTGACCGCGCTCACCTCGCTGCCCGCCTTGCCCACATTCAGGAAGACCTCGAAAGGCTCGTTCTGCTCGTCGCTGTTCACGGTCACATAGGCCGTGCCGATGGGCGTATCCTTGCGATAGGTGCTGCCGTGGAGCAGTTTGGGCCGGGGCCGCTTCATGCCCACGGGCTTGACCTCCTTGGCCGGGGCGTGGCCGTTCTCGTGGCCGTTGACATGACCGTTGGCGTGAATTTCGGGCAATGCCGGGGCCATGACCGTCTCGGTGCTTTTGGCATCCTTGGTGGCCTTGGTCTCCAGCACCACCTCCTGGCGGCTGCCCGTGACATAGACCGTCAGCCCCTTGCAGCCCAGATCCCAGGCCAGGGTGTAGGCTTTGGCCACATCTTCTTCCGTGGCCCCTTCGGGGAAATTACAGGTCTTCGAAATGCTGTTGTCAACAAACGCCTGAATCGCCGCCTGCATGCGCACATGCTCGTCCGCGCTGATGTCGCTGCTGACCACAAAGGTGTGGCGCAGATCTTCGGGCAGCCGTGCCAGATCCTGGCAGTGGCCGTAGGTGGCCACATATTGCACGATCTCTTTCTTGCGGGCCTCGCTCAGGTCCGTGCGGTTGAGGGCATCTTCGAAGAGGGGGCTGGTGTAGGCCAACTCCACATCCTTGTCCCCATCCTTGAAGTGGCGGATGTAGCCCAGGGCAAAGACCGGCTCGCAGCCATAGCCCTCGCAGCCCGTGACCGTGGCGATGGTGCCCGTGGGGGCCACCGTGGTCTGGGCCGCGTTGCGGATGCCGTGGGCGGTGATGCCGTCCACGATCTGCCGCCAATCGAGCTGGGGGCGTCCCCAATCCCGGCTGTGGGGGAAGACCGGGGTGGGGGTCTGCCACATCATGCCGCCGGGCTGGTTTGGATCGTAGATGCTGCCCTCAAAGGCCAGGAACGGCGCCCGCTCTTCGGACAGATCGATGCTCTTCTGCATACACACAAAGCGCACAAACTCCATGATCTGGGCCGAAAACTCCTGGCCCTCCTCGCTGCCATAGCGGATGCCCAGCTTGTACATCATGTCGCCCAGCCCCATGATGCCCAGACCGATGCGTCGGGCACGCAGGGCGGCCTCCTTCACCTGGGGCACGGAAGGCACATAGGCGTTGGCGGTCACCACATTGTCCAAAAAGTGGGTGGATTCCTGCACGGTCACGGCCAAGGCGTCCCAGTCCACGATCTGCGCGCCGTCCGCGTCCGTGGTCACATGCTGGCTCAGGTTGATCGAACCCAGGCAGCAGTTTTCGTAGGGGCCAAGCCATTGCTCTCCGCAGGGTTAGTCGCCTCCAGATCATACAAATGGGGCACCGGATTCGACCGGTTGGCGGCGTCAATAAAGAGCGCGCCCGGCTCGCCGTTGTGATGGGCGTAGGTGACGATCTTGTCGAAGAGATCCCGGGCCCGCACGGTGCGCCACACGGATCCGTCCCGGGGGCTGCGCAGATCGAAGTCCCCATCCGCCTTGACCGCCCGCATGAACTCGTCGGTGATGGCCACGGAGATGTTGAAGTTGCTGATTGTGCCCTCTTCGGACTTGCAGACGATGAAATCCTCGATATCCGGGTGATCCACCCGCAGGACGGCCATATTGGCCCCACGTCGGGTATTGTGCGTGACCAAACCATTGGCCAAATACGTGTGATTGCCGTCTACTTCCAGGTCAAGCGTCAGTGCCTCGCCTGCGTCCACGGTTTTTGTGACGGTCACAAACCAAAGGTTGTTGAGCGGACGGGCGTACTCGGCAAACTCAGGATGTGCCGCCGCCAATTCTCGATAGCCGCTCAACGTCAACTGGCGATCCCCGCGACTGTATCGGAGCAACTTTCTGCGTAGGGCTGGGTCGGTGGCCCGCAGATTCACCCCTTGCCCTCGTTGTCGTTGGTCGATTTGAGGCAATGTAATGGCGTCCAACACAGATCCCGTCCACCATTCGGGATTGGGCAGCACGTAGCTGGTTTCCCGTTCCAGGTTGGGCTGGAAGGTATAGCAAGCAACAAAACGACTGCGCTGATCGCAACCGATCTGCTCGCGCCAGGCAGCCAAGCCTTCGTGGGACTGAATGCGCACGATCCATTGGGGTTTGTCGCCCCAACGGTCCTCATATTCGTTAGATCGGACGGTGACCGGGCACCCCAGGCCAATCAACAGGGTTGCGACCTCTTGGGCCAAGCGCTCTGACGTTGTATTCAGTTGAGGATAGTGATGAGAGAGTGTTCCGTCAGCCTCGAACAGACCGCGCAAATAGGCCCCAACAATTGAAGCCGAACTGCGGCGGATCAGCCGGGGCACGCTGACCTCGTGACTCTTGCCCTTAACCAAGCCATTGTCCTGCAGGAAGCGCTTGACCAACGCACTGTCGATCACAAATGTGACCGACGCGTCTCCGCTCTTTTGCTGGGTGTGAACCGTGCAGCCAGGGAAGACGATCTGGAGCAGCCGGGGCAACTCTTCGATCAAATATGAATTGTGGGCCACGCTAAAGCCAATGCGATGATCCTTGTCTCCCTCGGCCACGAAGCCATCTCCGGCCAGATAGCCCAATACAAAGGCCAGGGTTTCGTCCAAAATAGCCGGGAATTCGATTGGAGTCTGATTGCCGTGGCTCTTTTGCGGATGTCGCAGGGCGCGCAACTTGCCTTGATGTTGCCCCAGCATGACGAGAATAGAGTCGCCTGACTCCAGACTATCCAGTTGCCGCCACATGGGACCCTTCACTGGTCATCACCTTCACCTTGTGGTTGTGCGTGCCGGTGATGGTCAGCCCTTGCTCGGTTTCCACCCGCAGGATGGGGGCCACGCCGTTGTTAAAGCCCCGGGGCGAGGAGCGTCGGCCCTCGTCCGTTGGCACATTCAGCGTGTGGGATTGCCAGCCCTCTTTGTTGATGTCCACCAGTTCGTCCAGGCGCATCAACCCTGCTTCGGTAAAGACAAGGGTTTCGGGCAGAAGACAGCCGCCCTGAGCGATCTCCCCAAAGGCCTGATCATAGACGCGCAGAAAGCCCACCGGCCCGGTGGCCCGACCGGCCGAGGTGTGGACCACATCCTTCTTGGGCCGCAGCCGGTTGAAGCTGAACCCGTTGCCGCCGCCGGTCTGCTGGATCAGGGCCGCCACCCGCAGGGTGCTGAAGATGCCGTCCGAATCCCGGCCCATGTCGTCGGCGATGGGCAGGACGAAACAGGCCGCAAGCTGGCCCAGGGGCGTCCCCGCGCCGGTGAAGGTGGGGCTGTTGGGGAAGAAGCGCAGATCCGACAGCAGCCGGTAAAAGGTCTCTGTGGTGGCGTCCACATCCCCGCCGTGCTCGGCCTCGGCCTTGGCCACATGATGGGCCACCCGATAGAACATGCCCGCCGGGGTTTCCAGGACCTTGCCGTCCAGACCTCGGCGTAGGTAGCGTTTTTCCAGCACCTGCGTGCTGTTTTTGCTCAAATTGATGGCCTGATCATCCGCATAGGCAGGCGGAACGATCTCAATGGGCTGGCCTTTGACTTCTTCAAAGACCGTTCGGGCTGGGGCATGGGTCGGAGCCGGAGCCGGGGCAACAGGGGCGAAATTTGTGGACATAGAAATACTCCTGAGGTCAACTAAATATGGGTTTTCTTTGAAATACTTTGCGGTCGGTTCGGGCAGTCTGGCAAAAATCGAACATAGAAACGCCGGGGCGATTAAGCACCGGCAGCGACGTTGCATGCTTTAAGAGACAATGGGTGTCCGCGCAGAAATGAGGAAAGAGCGGATCAGGGTTTTGGATCAACGGGTGTCGCGGCAGGACGGATGCGTGGGGTCAGTCGTTGACCGAGGTGCGTCCGATGAGGCGGTCGATCTCTGTGCGTACGGCGGGCAGATCATCCAGTTCCAAGTAGACACTGGCAAAACGGATGTAGGCGATCTGGTCGATTCCGGCCAGATGATCCAGCACCAGATTGCCGATCACATCGCTCTTGACCTCGGAGCGGTTCAGGCCGTGGAGGGCATCTTCGATCTGGGTGGAGACGCTCTCGATGGTGCTGCTGCTGATGGGGCGTTTGGCTGCGGCGATGCGGATGCCGGCCAACAGCTTCTGGCGGTCAAAAGGCTCCCGTCGTCCATCGCTCTTGCTCACCAACAGACTGGGGGCCACATGTTCATAGGTGGTGAACCGTTGATCGCAGTTGATGCAGCGACGGCGACGGCGGATGGTGTCTGCCACGGTCCGGGTGTCGATGACTTTGTGCTGATCCGATCCACAGTGGGGACAGAACATGATGCAATCCTGATTTCTGGCGATTTGCCTTGTGTGCAGCTTTTTTTGTGAGGCGGGTCGAGAAAATCGGTCAAAATTCTGCGTCTTGGACGTGTCTTGCATCCGCCATGCCGTGGCAATGGGGTTGAGCGAGCTGCCTCAACCTGAATGACAACCATTACGGTATTATTACGACATATAGTGTTATGGAAACGGAGCACCACAAGATGTTGGGCGGTTGGAGACAGAAGTATATCACAGCTTCAACGGCTCCGCAAGTGAAAGTTGGCTGTTTTTGACCGCAAAATGGCCTTTTTCACTACTTTTCTCAAACCAATTTTGGCATACCCTGCCAATTGTATAAAGTTGCGCGTAATCATTTCTGCAATCTGGTTTTGGCTACAAAGCTGACAGATCTCGTGCTTTGGCAACGGATCTGGGAATCTGATACGGCTATCCGAAATTGAGCGGTTTAGGTGATAGAGACGCAAAATCTTGCGTCTCTATCACCTGCAAAGAAGGCAAACAAAAACGTGCCGGGAATTTCTCCCGGCACGTTTGAATTGAACAGTGGGCTTGCTTGGGTGCAATACGCTCTAGCTGTTGCGCTTGCGCCGCAAGAAGGCGGGGATGTCCAGATCGTCCCGGTCAAAGGAGCGCACGGGGAAATCTGGGCTGGGGTCGGCCTGACGGGTGGGGGCCGGCGGCACAGGGGCCACGCCGGACGGGGCAGCCGGTCTGCGGAAGCGGGTGGGCTGCTCCAGGGTCGGCGTGCGGTCAAAGCCCGTGGCGATCACGGTCAGGTGCAGTTCGTCGCCCATGTCTTCGTCGATCACGGCGCCGAAGATGATGTTGGCCTCGGGGTGGGCGCTGGCTCGAATCAGCTCTGCGGCCTCGTTGACCTCGAACAGGCTCATATCCGGCCCACCCTTCACATTGAAGAGGATGCCCTGAGCGCCGTCGATGGAGACATCCAACAGCGCGCTGTGGATGGCCTTTTCGGCGGCTTCCTTGGCCCGGTTCTCGCCGCTGGCCTTGCCGATGGCCATGAGGGCCGCGCCGCCATTTTCCATGATGCTGCGCACGTCGGCAAAGTCCAGGTTGATCAACCCGGCCACGGTAATCAGCTCGCTGATGCCCTGAATGCCCTGGCGCAACACATCGTCCGCCGAGCTAAAGGCTTCGCCGATGCTGGCTTTTTTGTCCAAAATTTGCAGCAACCGGTCGTTGGGGATCACGATCAGGGTGTCAACATTCTCTTTTAGCTCTTCCAGGGCCGCCTCGGCAATCCGCCGACGCTGGCTGCCTTCAAAGCCAAAGGGCTTGGTGACCACGCCAATGGTCAGCGCGCCCATCTCTCGGGCCACGTTGGCCACCACGGGGGCCGCACCGGAGCCCGTGCCGCCGCCCATGCCTGCGGTCACAAAGACCATGTCCGCCCCTAGCAGAATCTCTTCCACTTCGTTGCGGCTCTCGACAGCGGCCTGCTTGCCGATCTCCGGCTTGCCGCCGGAGCCAAGGCCCTTGGTCAATTTGTCCCCAATCCGCACCCGTTTGGGGGCGGTGGAGAGCATAAGCGCCTGGGCGTCCGTGTTGACGGCGATAAACTCGACGCCTTGGATGCCCTCGGTGATCATGCGGTTGACCGCGTTTTGGCCGGCACCGCCGATACCGATGACTTTGATTTGAGCAAAGTTATCCACGAATTGTGCGGTTGTGCTAGGTCGACTCATGTGGGGTTATCCTCTGGACCGTGACTAGATGGCTGTCGGCGAATTCTTGGGTCCACGCCGGCATTGGCCTGATGAAATGCGCTAAAGATTCAAAAAAGTGCCCTACCGCCCCCTGAAACTTGCCCAGAACCGTCCTGTTTTGGGCGGATTGCGCATAGTCGTCGATCCGCACATAGGATTGGCTAGGAGGCAGGGTGCAGCGTGGGATGGTTCGGGGATAGTCATTTAGTTTCGAAATGAGAATCCAACGCAAATGGTACTACACTCCCACGCAGATTGCAAAGCTGTTTAGCCGGGCAACAGCCCACGCAGCCAGTGGCCGATGCGATCCCGCCAAACGCTCTCTTCGGTGGTCCCCACATCGATCCGTTTGTGGATGGCCCGGGCATCTTCGTTCATGCCCCAGATCAATAGCCCCACGCTGGTGGCGAAGGCCGGGCTTTGCAATTCTCGCGTCAACCCGCGGATGGGCAGTTGGCCGCTGGGGACACCGATGCGCACGGGCATGCCAAACAGGCGGCGGCTCAATAGGGTCAACCCAGGCAGCAGGCTGGATCCGCCAGTGAGCACCACGCCAGCGGGCAGGCTATCCGTATAGCCGGCTTTTTTCAATTCCCGCTGGATGATTTCACAGGTCTCTTCGGCTCTGGCCTCCAGGATCTGGCTGATAAACTGGCGGCTAAACGTCATCTCCGCCTTTTCGCCAAAGACCCGGGCCTGCACCAATTCGTCCTCGGCGATGCGGTCGGGGATCACGTGCCCATAGCGCAGTTTTAGCTCTTCCGCCGTCTCGAAGGGGGCGCGCAGCCCCACGGCCACATCGTTGGTCATCTGGTTGCCGCCCAGGTCCAGCACCACCGTGTGGCGCAGACCGTCGTGGGTGAAGACGGCCAGATCCGTGGTGCCGCCGCCGATGTCCGCCATCACCACCCCCATGTGACGCTCTTCCGGGGTCAGCACTGCGGAGCCGCTGGCCAAGGGCTCCAGCACCATCTCGTCGATGTCGATGCCGTGGGCCAAGATGCACTGCACCAGGTTGTTGACCGCGGTGCTGCTGCCGGTGACGATATGGGCATCCACTTCCAGCCGATAGGCGGTCATGCCCAGGGGTTGCTGCACATCTTTCTGCTCGTCCACGATCCAACTGCGGGCGATGGTGTGGATCACCTCTCGGTTTTGGGGCAGGGAGATGGCCTTGGCCGCGTCCAAGGCCCGCTGCATGTCGGCAATGGTGACCCCTTGGCGCTGGTCCACCGGGCTGATGCCCCGGCTGTTGGAGGTCTGGATGTGGCTGCCGGCAATGCCCACATAGGCGCTGGTCATCTGCTGGTTGGCGGCCTGCTCGGCCCGGTCCACCGCCTCGCCGATGGCCGCGGTGACTTCCGGCACGTCCATGACCACGCCGCGGCGAATCCCCCGGCTGGCCACCACGCCGCTGCCCAGCAGATTCAGGGCCAAATTGCCCAAATTGTCATGGGTGACGCCGGCGATCAAGGCGCAAATTTTGGTGGTGCCAACATCAATGGCAGAAATGATCTCTCGGGGCACAGGTCGATCCTTTTTGGCGAGATGCGGGATGCGAGATTGCGAGATGCCTAACCCGCAACTCGCATCCCGCATCTCGCAACTATTTATAATACGGCTTGTTTTCGTAACGCACGTCGATGCGTTGGGCGGTCTGTTGGGTACTGTCCAGCGTACGCAGGATGGAGATCAGGTTTGTCAGTTTGGCGTCCGTGGCGGTCCCATCGCCCCAATAGACCAGGGTTTGGCTGTCCGGCAAAGTGAAATAGAGCCCTGGACCCACAGCATAGCGGAAGCTGGTCAATCCGGGCAAATAATGGGAGAGGGTCAGGGCGCTTTGCAGCAGATTCTCTTCCATTTTGATCCCGCTCTCTGCCCCGTTGCCCGCCGTGGGGAGCTGGGGAGACCGTGCGCTCTGCGGACCGTCGATGATCCGCACCAAATCCGGATTGGTGTCCGCTCGGCTGCCCAGGGCTGTGCCGTCGGGGAGCAACCAAAGCTCCCCACCGTCTGTGATCCATACGGCCACGGGGCTGGCCTCCTGCACAGAGACGACCACTCGCCCCGGCAACCCCACCCGCACCTTAGCCCCGGCCACATACGGATGGGCCATGATCTGGGCCTGCACCTGATCCGCCTCCACCCAAAAGATGCTCAACCCCTCCAACTGGGTGCGGGCATAGAGTTCATCCGGGCTGAGATAGGCCAAGGGGCCAAATTCCACCGAGTCCGCATAGACATAAAAGGCCGGGCTGGTCTCGGTCCAATACAGGGTCATGGCCGCCAAGATCAAGAGCAGCAGACTGGCGATCTTGCTGGGCCGCAGCCCGGTCCAGCCCACCAGGGACGGCTTTGGCCGGGGCAATGTGGGCAGGGTGGGCCAACGCAGCCCGCCTTCCCAGCCTTGGGGCAGACTTTGCACTAGGGCCGACTCCAACCGGCGCATGCCATTCCCCGCCTCACGCCGACGCTGGGCGCGTTTGCGCTGGGTTCCCTTGCGGTTGGTGGCCGTGCGGCGTTCGTTTGTGGTTCGGTTGACGGTTGATTTGGGCATAATGGGTTGTTGATAGGTTGATTTTTTTTGTTGGGTTGACAGAGTTTTTGGTCGAAGGGCTGATGCTGGCCTCTACCGACCAAATCAACCAATCAACTAATTTATTACCGTACTCGTTTCCTGCCGTTCCGCAAACCGCTCGACGGCCAACTGCACCAGCCGATCCACCAAGTCGGGATAGGCGATGCCCGTGGCTTCCCACAGCTTGGGATACATGCTGATGCGGGTAAAGCCGGGCAGGGTGTTGATTTCGTTGACGTAAAACTCGCCCGTCTCCCGGTCCATCAGAAAATCAACCCGGGCCAGACCGGTCCCGTCGATGGCCTGAAAGGCCTCCACGGCCATCTGGCGCACCTGGTTACTCTGGGCCTCGGTCAGGTCCGCCGGGATGATCAGCGTCGCTGTTGTCATCCACATATTTGGCGGCATAATCATAAAATGTGTTGCCCGGCACAATCTCCCCCGGCACGCTGGCAATGGGATCGTCGTTGCCCAGCACGCTGACCTCGATCTCCCGCACGTTGGGCACGGCCTCTTCCACCACCATGCGCCGGTCATACCGGGCGGCCAAGTCCAGGGCCTCGCACAATTCGGCCCGACTTTTGGCTTTGCTGATGCCAATGCTGCTGCCCATGTTGGCCGGTTTGATGAAGAGGGGATAGCTCAGATCCGACTCGATCTGACCCAAAACTCGCTCCGGGTGGGCTTGCCACGTGGGGCGTAAAACCAGCCGGTAGACCGACTGTTGCAAGCCTGCCGCCGCAAAGACCTGTTTACACAGCGCTTTGTCCATGCCCACCGCGCTGGCCAGCACCCCGCAGCCCACATAGGGCACATTGGCCATCTCCAACAGCCCCTGCACCGTGCCATCCTCGCCAAAGGGGCCGTGCAGCACGGGGAAGATCACCTCAACCTGGGCCAAACTGCTGTCCCCGCTGCCCGCCGGGATCAGCGCCCAGCCGTCGGGTTCGTCCGCGGGGCGGGGGGCTGGGCTTTTGCCGTCCCCCAGGGCGTGGCTGGCCACGGTCAACTGCTGGTGGGGATCGTTGGCCGTAATCCAACGCCCCGTGCGGCTGATGCCCAGGGGGATCACCGTGTGGCCGGCCTCGGTCAAGGACTTCATCACATTGCGGGCGCTGGCCAAGGAGACTTCATGCTCCCCGCTGCGCCCGCCAAAGAGGACGCCGACCCGCATAGGTTGTTAGTTCGCATAGGAATTAGATGCTTTCTCGCTCTCCCACTCGCCCGCCAACATGATTTCGGGGGTGAGGGTGATGGCGAATTTGTCTTGGACCACGGCTTGGATGTGGCGGATCAGGGTCATCACATCCTGGGCTGTGGCGCTGCCTACGCCGCCGGGGTTGATCAGGAAATTGGCGTGCAATTGGCTGACCTCCACCCCGCCCACTCGATGGCCTTTGAGACCGGCGGCGTCGATCAATCGCCCGGCAAAGTCACCGGGCGGGTTGACAAAGGTGCTGCCCAGGCTGGGTTCCACGGGCTGGGTGCGGCGGCGGTGGGCCAGAAATTGGTCCGCCCTGGCCCGCACTTCCTCCGTGTCCGCATAGGGCAGGCGGAAGTTGGCGCTCAGGATCACCGGCTTGAACCCGGCCTGGGCGGGGTCCATGCGCTTGACCGTGCTGGTGCGATAGGCGTAGCCGAACTCGTCCACGCCCCAATCCTGCAAATCTCCGTGCTCGTCCAAGAGCAGGGCATTCCAAAAGTTGTCCTTGATTTCACCGCCGTGGGCACCGGCGTTGCCCACCACCGCACCGCCCAGGGTGCCCGGCACGCTCACGGCCCATTCCAGCCCGGTCAACCCTTCCTGCACGCTGCGCCGGGCCACGCCGGCCAGGGCCGCGCCGCTCTCGGCATAGACAAAAGGCCGCTCGTCGTAGGGGAAGACGCAGCAGGGGGCGGCGTCGATGCGCACATCCCGGCAGCGGTTGTGGATCACCAGCCCGCGGATGCCCGCATCGCTGATCAGCATGTTGCTACCCCCGCCCAGGACAAAATAGGGCAGCTCCATGGATCGAGACCAGCGCACCAGTTTGAGCAGTTGATCCACCGTCGTGACCGTGGCGAAATATTGGGCGGGCCCGCCGACTCTCATGGTGGTCAGCCCGGCCAGGGGATGCTCTTGCTGGACGCGAATGCCCAACCCTTCGGGGATGGAATAGTCTAACTTTCGGATAGCCATCAGTTCGTCAATCACAGGATAGTTGCTCCAATAACAGCTCGCCTACCTTGTAGCCATCTCCGGCCCCCAGGGTGATGACCACGTCTCCGGCTTGCACTTCGCTGGCCAGGGTGGCGGCGACTTGGGCCAGATCCCCGATGTGGCGGATGGCCGGGTGGGCGCTGGCGGCCACCAGATCCTGGGCGCTGATCGTGCCGTCGTCTGTCTCGCGAGAGGCGTAGATGTCGGTCACGATCACTTGGTCGGCGTCGCCGAAGCTGCGGGCCATCTCTTTCAGCACCGTGCGGGTGCGGCTGAAGGTGTGGGGCTGGAGGATGGCCCAAATGCGCTGATCCCGGAAGCGATGGCGTGCCCCGGAGAGGGTGGCCCGCACTTCCGTGGGGTGATGCGCATAGTCATCGTAGACAGTGACGCCCTTTGCGCTGCCTTTTAGCTCGAAGCGGCGGTCGGTGCCGTGGAAATCGGACAGGGTGGCCGCGGCTTGGGCTGTGGGGATGCCACAACCCTGGGCCACGGCCAACACGGCCAAGGCGTTGCGCAGGTTGTGCAGCCCCGGCACTTGCAGACTCAACCGGCCGGTTGGCGTCCCTTGCCATGCCAGTTCGGTGACATAGCCACCGTCCGGGCCAGGAATTGGGGCCAGGGCCCGCAGATCCGCCGCCAGATCCATGCCATAGGTGATCCACGACTGGCCGTGGGTGGATCGATAGGCCCGGATCTCTTCGGCCCCTGGGTCGTCGGCGCAGGAGATGAGCAGACCGTCTTGGGACACGAGATCAGAGAATTGCATGAAGGCCCGGCGATAGCTGCCGGGGGTGGGGTAGCAGTCCGGGTGATCCCATTCCACGTTGGTGATCACGGCGATGGCGGGATGGAGACCCAAAAACATGCGGTCATATTCATCCGCTTCTATCACGAAATAGGGGCTGCTGCCGGCGGCGGCGTTGCCATAGCCGGGCAGGACCGTGCCGATGATGTAGCCCGCATCCAGCCCGGCTTCGCGCAGAACTTGGACGGTCATGGCGGTGGTGGTGCTTTTGCCGTGGGTGCCGGCAATGGCGATCACTTGGCGGTTGGCCAGCATGGCGGACAGAAATTGGTTGCGTTTGACTACAGGCAATCCCAGGGTTTCGGCGGCCTGGCGCTCTGGGTTGTCCGTCCCCACGGCGCTGCTGATGAGCACCACGTCTGGGCGTTGGGCCGGAGCCAAGTCGAGCAGGTTTGCCGCCTGTTGGCCCAGGAAGATGTGGACGCCCCCCAGGGCCAAACGCTGCGTGTGGCTATTGGGCTGACGGTCGCTGCCGCTGACGCTTACCCCCATTTCCACCAAAACCGTGGCGATGGCGCTGAGCCCGGTGCCGCCGATGCCGATCAGGTGGACACGCAAAGTGGGATCTGCGGCGGCCAATCGTTCCTGCCATAAACTTTGCTGACTCATACTCGTGTGTGCTCGCTAATCCAAAAGCTAAAATCCAAAATTTCTTTATCCCCTGACCCGGATCAAAAGCAGGATGGAAACGGGGACCATCCAATAGATGGGCGAGGGGAAGAGGGTTTGGGGCAGAAGTTCGGTCATGGCCTGGGCGGCGTTGGTCAGGGGCAAGACGACCCAGCCCAGGCGTTGCAGGGGATAGTCGAACTTGTCCTGATAGTACCAGATGGTGCCGCTGACCAGATAGCCGTTCAGGAGGGCGATGAGAAAGGTGTAGACGGTGCCCACGGGCGGTTTGGCTGGGCGGGCACCCATGTTCAGGGTGCGTCCGGCATAGCTGGCGAAGACGATGGCGGAGAAAACCAGGGTGTAGGCGCCGCTGATGATCAGGCCTTTGCCCTCTGGGCTGCCACCGCCGAGACCGGGTAGTCGGTTGACGACCACGTCCAGCAAGCGCGTGATGGGGGCGTCAAAGAAGGCCAGGATGAAGATGGCCACCAGGATGATCACCGTGTTGCCCAGTTCTTTGTCATAGCCCCGGGCCATGCCGATCAGGGCGACAAGTATGCCGATTGTGATAAAAACTGCTTCAACAGGACCCATAGTTTGCCTGCCAGGCGGCATGGATGATGCCATGAAAGAATTGGGTGATCACGATTTTTTTGCCCTGGTCCCGGTGCCGGAGAGGGTGCTGGCGGCGGTCAACAGCAGGATGGTGAGCAGGAAGAGCAGCACAAAGGGGCGCTGGGCTTCAAAGACGGTCCACAGATCTCCCAAGCTTTGGCCCACCACGCCAAAGCTGCCGCCCAGGGTGCGCAGGATGTCGCCCACGTCCCCGGTGGCGGCGGTGGTCGTCACCCCGCCGGGCAGGAAGACCTGGGCCAGTTTGGGCAGGAGGACGACGGCATAGAAGAGGCCGTTGGCCGCGCCCAGGATGGCGGCGCTTCCGTTGCGCTTGCTTTTGCCATCTTTGACAAAAATGCCGGTCAGCACGTAGGTAGCCATGAGCAGGACCACCCAGATCAGGAAGAGAAAGGTCTCGGCGTTTTCTGGCGAAACCCAGTTTTTGGCGTTGCTCAGGGCTTCGACCAGGGCGGCATCGCCCTTGGTCAGCGCGCCCGTGGGCACGATGGAGATGAAGCGTCCACCCAGGTTGGTGATGATCACCAGGACGTCGCCGAACTGCTGAAGCACGATCCAACTGCCGGCCACCACGCCCAACACGATCAGTTCGCGCATCATCCCGCGGCGATAGCCTATCCAGCCAAAGAAGAATAAATAGAGGATAAAGGTGAGCAGAACCTGAATTTGGTTTGCCATAGGTCGTGTTCCCGTGGAACGTAAAACGTGAATTGCAAAGAAGTTCTCTCTGCGAATCTCTGCGCCCTTTGCGCTCTCGGCGGTTAATTGGTTTTTGCCAACTCGACCAGGGCCTGGGCAATGTTGGCGGCGGCGGCGGGTTGGGCCAGGGTGATCAGGGCCGTCTCCATTTGTTGACGCCGGGCCGGGTTTTGCAGTAATTCAGTCAATGCCGGGACCAACTCCGTGCCCAATGCGTCGTCGGCCACGATGATGGCCCCGCCGTGGTCGGCCAACTGGCGGGCGTTGGGCCATTGGTGTCCGCCGGAAATGGGCAGGGGGACCAGCACGGACGCCAGCCGGGCCACGGGCAATTCGCCCAAGGTGCTGGCACCGGCCCGGCAGACGCTGACATCCGCGGCGGCCAGGGCCAGGGGCATCTCGGCGTGCAAATAGGCCACGGGATGATAGCGATTCTGCCATGCCGTGGGCAGATCGGCCAATCCACCGACCACCCGGTTATAGTCCAGGGTGCCGGTGAGGTGCAAAATGTGGGCCACGGGCAACAGGTCGGCCAGGCTGGCCTGGATGGCCTTGTTGATGCTGCGGGAGCCCTGGCTGCCGCCCCAAACCAGCAACAGCGGTGGGACTTCCGGCTCGCCCAGCCCCAGATCTAGCTTCAGGGCGTCCGCCAGCGCTTGCCGGGATGCCCGCCGATCCTGGGCGGCTTGGACCAGATCCGCCCGCACGGGGTAGCCGGTCACCACGGCCTTGCCGGGGAAGTAGGTGGCCGCACCGGGAAAGGAGACCGCCACCTTTTGGGCCAGACGGCTGAGCCATTTGATGGCCAGCCCCGGCACCATGTCCGGCAGGTAGATCAGCAGGGGAATCCGCCGCAGTTTGCAGGCCACGGCCACCGGCGCACACACATAGCCCCCGGTCACAAAACAGACGTCCGGGCGAAACTCTTTCAAAATGGCCAGGGCCTGGCCCACGCCCCGCACCATTTTGCCAGCATTTGCCAGGGCCGTCAACGGGTTGATCCCCCGCAGTTGGCCCGTGTCAACGCCCCGAAAGGCCAGCCCGGCCCGCTCCACCAGCCCTTTTTCCAGCCCGTTGTTGCTCCCCACCCACAGGATCTGCACCCCGTCGGGGCTATGAGCCGGATTTGGGCTTGCGGGCTGTACGCGTTGTGCGGGTTGTGCGGGTTGACTTGGCGGCTGGTTTTCTGGTTGATCCGCCGTTTGGCCCCACCAGTTGATCGACGACTGCCAGAGCCGGATAGACGTGACCACCGGTTCCGCCACCCGAAATCAAGACGCGCATAGGTCGCTTCTCCTATAGGTGAACGCCGGGCCACCTTGGCGGTGCTGGCCTGGGCGGTTGTGCCATATTTGCTCACACTCAGCAACAGCCCCACAGAGCCTAGCAGCACCACCATGGAACTGCCCCCATAGCTGATGAAGGGCAAGGTGACGCCCGTGGGCGGGACCAACGAGAGGATCACGGCCAGGTTTAGCACGGCCTGGAAGATCACCAAAGAGGTGATGCCCGTGGCCATGAGCATGCCGAAATTGTCCTTGGCCCGCAGGGCGATCTGGAAGCCTCGATAGGCAAAGAGGGCAAAGAGAACCACGATCAACAGGCTGCCCAACAGCCCCACCTCCTCCCCGATCACGGCGAAGATGTTGTCCGACCAGCCCAGGGGAATCCAGCCCGCCTTCATGGTCCCGGCCCCGATGCCCGCGCCCAAGGGACCGCCGGAGACCACGGCCACCGTGGCGTTGCGGATCTGCCACGATGTGCTGGCCATGGGATTTCCGGTGGAGGCCATGTATTGGTCGATGCGGTTGCCGGCATAGTCGCTTTGGGTGATCACAATCCACAGGGTGATGCCGGCCAAAATGGCAATCAGCAAAATCTGGCGGAGTTCTGCCCCGGCGATGAAGAAGAGCACCGAGGCGGTGAGCACGATCAGCACCGCCGTGCTGAGATCCGGCTGGGCCACCACCAGGGCGGCCACCACCCCCATCAGCACGCCAAAGGGGATCAGCCCCACGTTGACATCCTTGATGCGCTCGCCCTTGCTGGTCAGCCAGGCGCTGATGTAGATGATCACGATGATCTTGGCGGCTTCGCTGGGCTGCACGCTGCCCCCAAAGAAGGTGCGGGTGGAGCCGAAGAGATCGCTGCCCAGGACGACCACGGCCACCAACAGCAGCAGGGCCACGCCCAACAGCAGCACGCTCCACGTCTCCCAAAAGTGATAGGGAATGCGGGCGGCGATCACCATGGCCACCAGCCCCAACGCCACCCATATCACCTGGCGGGTGATAAAGTAATAGGCGTCCTCATAGCCCGCCAGCCCCTGATAAAAGCTGGCGCTGAAGACCATGACCAGCCCCACCATCACCAACCCCAGCACAGAAAGCACCAGGGTGAGATCGTACGAGCCGCTCGATTTTGCCATGCGTGTGTTCGATTTGGCCGCCATCGTACGTTTTCCTCTAGGGCTATCCACGAATCTTCACGAATTTGACTGCCAACCCCCTCCCAGCCTCCCCAGATTGGGGGAGGAGCAGGATCGCCGTAGACGAAAGTCCGGTAACTGACTGTCCCCTCCCAATCTGGGGAGGGCTAGGGTGGGGTTAGTCGTATCAACCAATCAACTAATTCTCCATCACCAAGCGCCGGAAATGTTCGCCCCGTTGCTCGAAATTCTTATACGCATCGTAGCTGGTGCCGCCGGGGGAGAGCAGGACCACACTGCCCGGCCCGGCGATGCGGGCGGCCAGGGCCACGGCCTCGTCCAGCCGGTTGACCACGGCGCAGGTGGGGGCCGAGAGCCGGTTGAGGGTCATGCGCTCCTGCACCACATCCACGATCATGGGGCCGGCGTGGCCAAAGCCGATCAAAAAGCTGACCCGGGCCAGCACTTCGTCCGCAAAGGGCGTCCAGGGCAGATTTTTGTCCTTGCCCCCGGCCAGCAAAATCAACGTCTGCGCGCCGGGGCGGAAACAGCGCAGCCCGGCCACGGCCCGCTCCGGCGCGGTGGCGATGCTGTCGTTGATCCACGTCACCCCGCCGATCTCGGCCACCACTTCCAGGCGGTGGGGCACCCCGGCGAAGGTGGTGGCGACCTTCGTCATGGCCGCCACCGTGGCCCCCGCCGCGCCGCTGATGGCCGCGGCGGCCAGCAGGTTGCTGACGTTGTGATCCCCCCGCAACTTGACCTGATCTCGGCGACAGATTTCTTTTTGGTCAAAAATAAGCCGATCCTCGTCCAACCAAGCCCCTGTGATCAAAGATTCTTCTCGGCTAAAGAGAAGGGGGGGCGCGGGGCGATTGGCAAGTTGCAAGGCCATGTCGGCCAAAAGATCGTCCAGTTCCCGGTCGCCATTCGCCATTCGCCATTCGCCATTCAACACAATCTGGCTGTCGGGCTTCAGATGGCGCAACAAGTTGAACTTGGCGTCCGCATAGGCGCGCATGGACGGGTGACGGTCCAAATGGTTGGGCGTGATGTTGAGGATGGCGGCAATGTCCGGCCCCAGGTTGTCCAACGATGCCGTAGGCCAGGGCCGGGTCCCACAGTTCCAGTTGGAAGCTGCTCAGTTCCAGCACCATGATGTCCGTGGGCTGCACCTGATCCAGCCGGTCCAGCAGGGGGGTGCCGATGTTGCCGCCCACATGCACCGTGCGCCCGGTCCCGGCGAAGCTCTCCCGCAGCATCTCGCCCACCAGTGTCGTCGTCGTGGTCTTGCCGCTGCTGCCGGTGATGGCGATCACCGGGCACGGGGCCATCTGCAAGGTGAGCAGGCTGTCGTTGCTCAACCGAATGCCCCGCTCGATGGCCGTCTTGCACGATGGGCAGTTGGGCCGGTACGCCGCCGCTCAGGCAGAGCAGATCACAGCCGTCCAGCAGGGAGAGGGGGTGACCGCCCAGGGCCAGGGTGACCGGCAAGTCCCCCAACGCCCCCAATTCCTCGGCCAGCTTTTCCGCTGCCGCGGCGTCACTCACGGTGACCTGAGCGCCCGCCTTCACAAAAAAGCGCGCCAAGGCCAACCCTTGACGGGCCAGCCCCAGAATCAGGATCGATTTGCCGGAAAATTCACTCGGTGTCATGGTTTATGTCTGTTCTACCCACTTCGGTTTCGATACGCCGCCACGGAATGAATGGTTGGCGGATTCGGCGGCTACTCAACCTGCGTTAGTCTGCGATGCCAGCGCCGTTAACCCACTCGGTTTCGATACGCCGCCACGGATGAATGGCTGAATCGCGCGGACTAACGCGTTGGCTTTCGGCTTAACTGCTACAGCAACGCCAACGCCACGCCCAACATGCCGCTGAGGACGCCGATCAGCCAGAAGCGTTCTTTGACCTGCACCTCGCTCCAGCCCAGGAGCTCGAAATGGTGGTGCAGGGGGGTCATTTTGAAGGGGCGGATGTCTCGGCCCAGATATTTGCGGCTGAATTTGGCCGAGGCCACCTGCAAGATCACCGACCCGGCTTCGGCCACGAAGACGAAGCCGACCACGGGCAAGAGCAGCCATTGGCCGGTCATCAGCGCCACCAGGCCCAGGGTGGCCCCCAGGGCCAGGCTGCCCGTGTCCCCCATGAAAAGCTCGGCGGGGTGGGCGTTGAACCACAAAAAGGCGAAGAGCGCGCCCACCATCACAAAGCAGAAGATGGTCAGATAGGTCTGGCGCTGCAAATAGGCGATCACGCCGTAGCTGGCGAAGGCCACGGCGCTGATGCTGCCGGCCAGGCTGTCCAGCCCATCGCTCAGGTTGACGGCGTTGCTAAAGCCCACCAAAATCAGGATGGCGGCGGGGATGAAGAGCCAGCCCACGGTGACAAAATCCGGGATGCCGGGCACGCCCACAAAGTCCAGGTGGGGCGGGCCAAAATAGAGCACCAGGGCGATGGCTGTGGCGATCAGAAACTGGACACCGCTCTTCGTGCGGGCGCTCAACCCCTCGCCCTTGCCCCGCAGTCCCTTGATCCCCTGCCAGTCGTCGATGCCGCCCAAGGTGGCGTGGGCGGCCAGGCAGAAGAAGAGCAGCAGGGTGCTCTGGCCCACATAGTTGAAGCCCCACAGGTTGGCCACATTCAAAAAGCCGGTGATCAGCAGCACGGGCAGCACAATCAGAATGCCGCCCATGGTCGGCGTGCCGGTCTTGACCTGGTGGGTGTCCGGCCCTTCGATGCGGATCTGTTTGCCGATCCCCCGGCGTTTGAGCAGGCTGATCAGGGGTTTGCCCCAGATCACGGCGATGAAGAAGCTGAGTGTACCGAGGGCCAATGGATAGGACATGGGTTAGTTTCTCGTTTCTTGGCTGAGGCCGGTGACGATCTGGTCCATGCCCACGGCCCGGCTGCCTTTGATCAGTACCATATCCTTGGGTTGCAGGATCTCTTTGAGCAGACCGACGGCCGCCGCATCGTCTGGCATGGCGTGGACCGTGGCTGGATCCGCCCCGGCCTCCAGGGCGTGTTCGGCCATCATGCGGCCCAGGTCGCCCACGGTGACCAGAACTTGGGCCACCCCGGCGGCTCGGCGGCCCACCAATTTGTGGCCCTCCTCGGTATAGCTGCCCAGCTCCCGCATGTCCCCCAGCACGGCGATGCGCCGACCGGGCAGGTCCGGGTGCAGATCCAGCAGCAGGTTGAGGGCGGCGATGGTGCTGGCCGGGCTGGCGTTGTAGGTGTCGTCGATCAGGGTGCTGTCGTTGTGGCCGGTCACCACCACCAGGCGCAGTTGGCTGGCGTTGCGTTGCAGACCGGCCACGATCTCCTGCCAATTCAGCCCCTCGACCAAGCCCACCGCCGCGGCCCGCAAGGCCGTGTGGACGCTGTGCCGACCCAGCAGGGGAACCCGCACATGCAGGGTCTCCACCGAGCCCGGATTTGTCCGGCGAACGATAGTTGAACTGGAAGCGGATGCCGTCCATGCCCGCGCTTTCGATCCCCTCGGCCCACAGATCCGCCTCCGGGGTCAGCCCATAGCGGAAGATGCGGGCCTTGGTGAGGTCGGCCATGGGCCGCACCAACTCGTCGTCCCAATTGAGGATGGCCACGCCGCCGTCCGCGGCCCGGGGCAGGGCCTGCACCAGCTCGGATTTGGCCTGGGCGATGCGTTCGATGGTGCCCAATCGCTCCAAATGGCTGGGGCCGACATTGGTGATCACCCCCACATGGGGCCGGGCCAATTCGCACAGCCGGGTGATCTCCCCCATAGCGTACATGCCCATTTCCAGCACGGCCCGCTCGTGTTCCGTCCCCAGCCCCAGCAGGGTGAGGGGCAGGCCCTGTTCGTTGTTCAAATTGCCCGTGGAGGCCAGGGTGGTGAAGCGGTTGGCCAGCACATTGGCCGCCATCTCCTTGGTGCTGGTCTTGCCCACGCTGCCGGTGATGCCGATCACCCGCAGGTCGGCCCGGCTGCGGTGCAGGCGTTGAAAGGCCCCCACCTGTTGCAGGGCCTGCTCCGTGTTGGGGACCACAAAGGCCAATTGCACGCCCAACTCAGCCAATCGCCCCAGTTCTTCGGCAGAGAGGCCCGGCTTCGTCCCGCCCACAGGCTGGGGACCGGCGGTGCAGTCGATGATCAGCGCACCGGCTTGGGCGGCGGCGTCCCGGCCCCGCTCTTCGCACAAAATGGCGGCGGCGTCCCGTTCCACCGCCGTGGGGATGAAGCGGTGGCCGTCGGTGAACTGTCCGGCCAGGGCCACAAAGAGATCCCCGGCCAGCACATCCCGGCTGTCCAGCACAGCCCGGCCAATGGGCGCAGCCGCCAAGGCCCGGGGCGGGATCTGTCCCGTCAGGGCTTGCCACAAGGTATGCTGGGTGATGTGGGTCGGAATGATTGGCATAGGTGTATTTCGTGAAACGTGTTGCGTGAATAATACGATGCGAGTTGCGAAATGTGGCGGGGCGGGGCGACCTGTTTCCTAATCCTCAAACCCCAATCCCCAATCCCCTATTTCCCCAGCCGCACACTGTCCGGCGGGATGTTCAAATGCTCCAGAAGGCGGATGGCGACCCGGCCAAAGACCGGGGCGGCGGTGTAGGTGGCCCAGGGGCTGATTTTGGGATCCGGGCGGTCCATCTTGACCAACATGACGAATTGGGGATCATCCGCCGGCACAAAGCCCACAAAGCTGACGATGGTCTCGTCCTCCAAGTAGCCTTCGGGCGAGGGGATTTCGGCTGTGCCGCTCTTGCCCGCCACGCTGTAGCCCTGCACCTTTGCCCGGCTGTTGCCCGTTTCCACCGTGTGGACCATCATCTCGGTCATGGTGGCCGCGCTCTCTTGGGAGATGACCCGGCGCACCACCGTGGGCTGGGTTTGCAGCACCCGGTCGCCCTCCACCCGGGCCTGGACAATGTAGGGCCGCATCAGGGTGCCGCCGTTGGCAATGGCGGCGGCGGCGTTGATCATCTGGATGGGCGTCACGGCCAAGCCTTGGCCAAAGCTGTTGGTGCCCAAGTCCGCCTGGCTCCATGTGGGATCGCCGGGTGATTTGACCAACCCGTCCATCTCGCCAAAGAGGTCGATCTCTGTGGACTGTCCAAAGCCGAAGAGGTTGACATATTTATAGAACGCTTCGGCCCCCACTTTTTCGGCCACTTGCGCCGTCACCACATTCAACGAAAGGGCCAGGGCATCGGCCACGGTGACCGCACCGGCGGCGTTGCGGCTGCTGTTCTGGATGATCCGCCCGCCCACGCTGATGGAGCCGGTGTCGGTAAAGATGTCCGTGGGCTTGACCGTCCCCGTGTCCACCGCCGCGGCCATGGTGATGATCTTGTAAATGGATCCCGGCTCATATTGGGCGCTGATGGCGCTGTCCCGAAAAGCCAGATAGTCGTCCACTTGATCAAAGTGGTTGGGATCATAGGTGGGCAGATTGGCCAACCCCAGGATAGCCCCGGTTTTTGGATCCATCACAATGATGGTGCCCGCCTCGGCCCGATAGAAAGAGAGGGCATCCCGCAGCTCTTCTTCGATGATCCACTGCACCGTGCGGTCCAGGGTCAGGACCAAATCCTTGCCCGTGGTGGAGGGAACCAGGGTGCGCACTTGGGGACTCAGGCTCTCTACGCCGGTCACCCGGCCCTTGGGCAGCCCCACCCCGTCCGCCCGCAAAAAGAGGTTGTAATAGCCTTCCAGCCCATAAAAGCCCTGGCGCTCTGTGTTGACAAAGCCCACCACCTGAGAGGCGACCTGGTTTTGGGGATAGTAGCGGCTGGGGGCAGGGCGCATGGTTAGATAACGCACAGGACTGCGTTTTAGGTTCGCCAGGGCGGTTTTTCGGTCTATCCCTCGGGTGGCGGCCTCTTCAATGGCCGCTTCGGTCTCAACCAACTCCGCGGCCTTGGCGTCTTTGAGCGCTTGCCCCAAAGTTAGATCCAGATCCTTGGCCAGTAGGGCATAGTTGGTGCCTTCGCGCTCCACCAGAATCTGCCATGTCTCCGCCGCGGGGATGCCGGCCGCGCTCTCCAGCCAATAGGCTAACGTCGCCCACTGCTCCTGGGGGATCAGGCTGGGATCCACGATGAGCTGATAGCGGAAGCGATCCGCGGCCAGCAACTCGCCGTCCCGATCCACGATCACGCCCCGGGGCGCCTCCAGAGAGAGGCTGGGGACAGGGAGACCGCCTTGGGCTTCAAAGCGCATCCAGTTGACCAATTGATATTGGAAGAGACGCAGGACAATAAATATCCCGGCCGCGGCCAGAAGAAAGACCAGGACCATAAAACGCCGATGCTGCCGACGTTCAAGTTCGGCAGCATCGGTGGATAGGGTTGGTAGTCCAGGGTGGTTCGGGCTTAGGGACATGGGCGGTTTGTTTGTTGATGGGTTGATGAGTTGATTGGTTGATTGGGTGGGTTATCCTGATGCCCAATCGCTGGTCCCCTATCGGGTGGCGGCGATGGTGGTCTCCGTCGTGCTTGGATCCCCGGCCATGCGCTGCCAGGTTTGCTGGCCATAGACCCGCAAGTCTGCCCACAGGGTGCCAAATCCCAGGTTCAGGTCGGTGAAAAAGCCATCCGTGCGCACACGCAGATCCTGCACCCAGTCTGTGCGCGGTACCGAAATGCCCAGGCGGCCAAAGTCCAGACGGCTGGAAATATCAGGGTTTCCATTCCCTTGGGCGGCGGGTTGATTGGCGACGACGGGCAAGTTGGCGCTCACCGTGGGCAGGGCCTGCACCACAGGATCCGTGGTCATCACCACCGGGGGCAGGTCCGCGGCCAGGGGCATGTAGAGGTTGGCGTAGTCCTTTTGGAAGCCCATGCTGGTGGCCCGGTTCTGCACCACGGGCAGGCTCGTATACTGGCTGATCTGCCACATCAACTCGGCGTTGACCAGCTCAGATTCGGCGTGCTCCGCCTGCAAGAGGGCCAACTGGTTCTCGGCCTGGGCAATCTGCACTGACAGCCAGATATGCACCCCGGCCCCGGCCCCGAACAGCAGCATGATCGCCACCCACCACACAAAAGCCGTGCGGTCCAAGGGCATGGACAAGATGCGCATCACCGTGCCAAGCGGATTGTGGCGCAACGTGTCGCGGATAGACCCGGTCAATCCCCCGGACATTTGTCCGGGAGCCGATGAAAGAGAAGAAGGGATCGCAGTCTGTTGTAGCATACGGCACGTCTCCGGTGGGGAAAGGGTAATGAGTTAAGCGTAATAAAGTAATGAGGCTAGATGATCTGGACGATTGGGCGACTGGGCAGATTTTCACCCCTTCACCCGCTCACCCCTTCACCCGTTCCGCCACCCGCAGCTTCGCCGATCGGCTGCGGGGATTGGCGGCCAGTTCGTCCGGGCCGGGGGTGATGGGCTTGCGTGTGATGATGTTCAGGGTAGGCGTGCGGTCGGTGCCCCCGTAGGGGTGGAAGCGATCCGGGACGAAATCCTGGGCTTCGGCTTGCATCCACTGCTTGACCAGGCGATCTTCCAGGCTGTGAAAGCTGATGACGGCCAGCCTGCCGCCGGGTTTGAGCAGGTCCAGGGCCACGGGCAATACCCGCTCCAATTGGCCCAATTCGTCGTTGACCGCAATGCGCAGGGCCTGAAAGGTCTTGGTGGCCGGGTGGGTGCGGCTGCCTCGGCGTCCGCCCACGGCCCGTTCCACGATTTCGGCCAGGGCCAACGTGGTCATAATGGGCCGATTTTTCACCAAATGGCGGGCGATGGGCCGACTTTTTCGCTCCTCGCCATAGCGGAAAATCAGGTCGGCCAGGTCAAACTCCGGCCAGGTGTTGACGATCTCGGCGGCGGAGAGGGGGGCCGTGGGGTCCATGCGCATGTCCAGCGGCCCCTCCTGGGAGAACGAGAAGCCCCGTTCGCCGGTCTCCAACTGGAAGCTGCTCACCCCCAGATCCAACAAAATGCCGTCAACCGGCGCAAAGTCCTGGTCCGAGGCGAGCTGGGCCATCTCTTCAAAGCGGCCCTGCACCAGAATCAGCCGCCCATCCGCCACGGCCTGGGGCAGAAGCTGGGCCACCCGCAAAATGGCCGCCGGGTCCGCGTCCACCGCCAAGACTTGGCCATCCGGTGCGCTGTCGCTTAGAATGCGGGCCGTGTGACCGCCACCCCCCACTGTGCCATCTATATAGCGTCCACCGGGCTGGGCTTGCAGACCGTCCAACACCTCGGCCAGCAAAACCGGAATGTGATCCGCGTCCTGAGGATCCGGGGGTGGGGCAAAGTGGGGCATGGCCTAAATGCCCAAAGCCGAGAACATCTCGTTCATGATGGCCGGGTCGTTCAACGGTTCCAGGGTCTTCTCCCACTCGTCCGGGGTCCACAACTCAAAATAGGCGTCCACACCGGCCACAATCACATCATTCTCGATCCCGACCATCTCCCGCAGACGCTGGCTGATCAGAATGCGCCCCTGCTTGTCCGGCGTCAGGTCCTCGGCAGAGCTGAAGAGAAAGCGGCGCAGCATGGCCGAGGAGGCGTTGGCCACGGGCAGATCGCTGACCCGCTTCGCCACGGTCTCCCAGTGCGCCTGGGGCGCGGCCATCAAACAATTGCCCTGGGGATGCCGGGTGATCACAAGGCCCCGGGCCACAGATTCCCGATATTTTGCGGGAATCGTGAGCCGACTTTTGCTATCCAGGCTGTGGGTGTATGTGCCAAGAAACACGGCGGGCCTCAATCAAGGGTCGTTGATGGGTGGATTTAAGCGGTCGGTGTTGGAAATTTGGGATAACTTTTGTAGAACATGCGTACTAATCGCCCCACATTGCCCCGCAAGAAGCAAGATTATAGGGATATTGTCCCACATTGTCCCATATTCTACCACAGGGATGGATTCCCTGTCTAGGATCAATTAGGGTTATTTTTGGGTTATTTGGGATTGTTTTTGACGAATTTGGGTGAATTGGTGATAAATTGCCACGCTAACCTGTTTGAGACGGGATAAGGCCTTACTTCCCGCTAACGTTTTTACCGTTATACTGTAATTTCGCACATGGTACGTCTGGGCGGCACATCGAGAAGGTGTTTGGGCAGCAAAGGTGTTTTGATAGGCCAGTGGACCCAATCCCAAATTTTCCCAAATCGATTGTTGACAATGCCCTCTCTCTGTGCTATTCTTTCAAGTTGCGGTACCACCTGGCTGGGTGTGGATGAATGGCCTTAAGGTGTACGAAAGCCTTGGGGCGATTCAAATTTTATCAAGCCATTTTCAACTGGGTGGGGTAGGCTACAAGTGGACCAAGTCAGTCAGTTGGGAATCGGATTGAGTTGAAAGATCGATTCCAGGCAAATGGTTCGCAGTGTGGTGATTCACATAAAGTCAAGTTCAATAACGAGGTGGTTTCCTGTTCAAGATGCCCAGCCCAAGAAAAATTCTGGTTGGGCTTTTCTGCTGCCCTGGAACCGGCCCTAACCTGGAGCGCCTGTTGTAGACAGGTGTGGGTGGGGAAGCGGTGTGGGTGGTGTAATCAGTTCGGCAGCGGAAACTGCCCACAAGCCAAGGCACCTGAAGGCAGAGCATGTGAGATCAGCATAGACGCTGCGCTCCCGCTGGCTGCAAGGTGCCATCTTGTTGTTAGGTGTTGGTTAAAAAAGTGGCCACAAAGTTGGCAAGAAGGGAAGTTCTACGAAGGAAAAGGAGTTCGTTTCTCTGCTTCTTCGTGGACCTTCCCGTCTTCGTGTCTTCGTGGCTACTGTCCCGGTTTTTGCGGGCTGTAAGATGAAGTTGGATTTTTTGGAAGTGGACAGGCTCGTTGGTAGATTGGTGCGGACCCCGGTTAGAGGGGCCACCGCCCGATAATGGGTCTGGACGTCGGATGTGTGGGTTGGTGCGTGGATCGCTTGCGTGGTCTGCGAATCGACAACAAGATGATCAAGAGTAAGTGTAAGGAGCCCATTGTACATGACACAACCTCTTCAAACCCTTTCCTCTGTCAATGGCAGCAATCTCGGTGGCGGCGATGCCTTTGCTGGCATCCCGCGCAAGTCCTATGCCGCGTACCCCAGCGGTGATGGGGCTGCCCCGGCTGACTGAAGTACAGTTGCGTAGCTTTGACTGGTTTCGCACAGAAGGTCTGCGCGAACTTTTCGAAGAGATTTCCCCCATTGTCAGCTTCAATAAGAACTTGGAGCTTCACTTGGGCGACTTTTATTTTGGCGAACCCAAGTATCCAGAAGATGAATGCCGGGAACGAGATATCACCTTCTCCGCACCCTTGTGGGTGAAGGTGAAGCTGATTAATAACGATACCGGTGAAATTAGCGAGCAGGAAGTCTTTATGGGTGACTTCCCCCTGATGACCGATTCCGCTACCTTTATTATTAATGGCAGCGAGCGGGTCGTGGTCAGCCAGTTGATCCGCTCTCCGGGTGTCTATTTTACCGTGGAAGAAGATCGGTCCACCGGGCGGGACATGGCCGGGGCCAAAATGATCCCCAGCCGGGGCGCCTGGCTGGAGTTCGAGACCAGCCGCCGGGACATCATCAGCGTCAAGGTGGACCGCAAGCGTAAATTGCCGGTCACCATTCTGCTGCGAGCCATCGGCTTTGGCACGGACGAAGAGATCCGCGCCCTGTTCACCGACGTGGACACGGACGCCGACCATCCCTTCATCGAGTCCACCCTGGAGCGGGACACCACGGCCAACCCCACGGACAACACCGACAAGGGTGTGGACGATGCCCTGTTGGAGTTCTACAAGAAGCTGCGCCCAGGCGATCCGCCCACCCTGGACAACGCCAAGAGCTTCATGCAGAATCTCTTCTTTGCCCCTCGTCGCTATGACCTGGGCAAGGTGGGGCGCTACAAGCTCAACCGCCGTCTGCGTCTGGACACCAGCCTGAACACCCGCATCCTCACCAACGAGGATCTGATCGCGGTGATCAAGCGCATCATCAACATCAACAACAGCTCCGAGCGCCCGGATGACATCGATCACCTGGGCAACCGCCGGATCAAGACCGTGGGCGAGCTGGTGCAGAACCAACTGCGCATCGGCCTCCTGCGCATGGAGCGGGTCGTGCGCGAGCGCATGTCCATCCGCGACCCAGAGCAGGTGACACCCCTCAGCCTGATCAACATCCGGCCCGTGGTGGCCGCCACCCGTGAGTTCTTCGGGGGCAGCCAGCTCAGCCAGTTTATGGACCAGACCAACCCCCTGGCCGAACTGACCCACAAGCGCCGCCTCAGCGCCCTGGGACCCGGTGGTCTGCGCCGAGAGCGAGCCGGTTTCGATGTGCGGGATGTGCACTACAGCCACTATGGCCGTATCTGCCCCATCGAAACCCCGGAAGGCCCCAACATCGGGCTGATCGGCTCCTTGGCCTCCTTTGCCCGTGTCAACGACTATGGCTTCATCGAGACGCCCTACCGCCGGGTCTACAATTTTGTTCCGGCTGACGATGCCGCCGGGATGGTGGGTCGCCTGTTGTGGGACGACATCATCGACCCGGACACCAATGAGATCATCGCCGAGCGAGAGACCTTGATCGACGCCGCCATGGCCGAACGGCTGGTCGCCGTGGCCGCCCTGGCTGGTCAAAAGCAGATCACGGTCAAGCCCTTTGCCAGCGAAGAGGTCGTTTACCTCAACGCCGACGAGGAAGAAAATGCCTCCATCGCCCAGGCCACTTCGGGGCTGAATGCGTTGGGCGAGTTTCAGAACCCGCGTCCGTCGGCCCGTCATGCCGAGGACTTCCGCTTTGAGTTGCCGGAAAACATCCGCTATATGGATGTGTCGCCCAAGCAGATCGTGGGCGTCTCGGCCTCGCTGATCCCCTTCCTGGAGCATGATGACGCCAACCGGGCGCTCATGGGCTCCAACATGCAGCGCCAGGCCGTGCCCCTGGTGCGCCCGGATGCCCCCATCGTGGGCACGGGTGTGGAATATCAGGCGGCCATCGATTCCGGCCAGGTGGTCGTGGCCCGCAACGCTGGCGAAGTGGTCAGCGTGGTCGGCAACGAGATCGTGGTCATGGAAGAGGACGGCACCCGACGCAGCTATCATCTGCGCAAGTATCATCGCAGTAACCAGAGTACCTGTATCGACCAACGCCCCCTGGTCTTCAAGGGTGACATCGTCGCCAAGGGCGTCGTGTTGGCCGACAGCAGCAGCACGGATCGGGGCGAGTTGGCCCTGGGCCAGAATGTGATGGTGGCCTATCTGAGCTGGGAGGGTGGCAACTTTGAAGATGCCATCCTGGTCAGCGAGCGGCTGGTGCAGGACGACAAATATACCTCTCTGCATGTGGAGAAACACGAGATCGAGGCCCGAGAGACCAAGCTGGGGCCGGAAGAGATCACCCGTGACATCCCCAACGTGGGTGAGGACGCCCTGAAGGATCTGGACGAAGAGGGCATCATCCGCATCGGTGCGGAAGTGACCCCCGGCGACATCCTGGTGGGCAAGATCACCCCCAAGGGCGAGACCGAGCTGACCCCGGAAGAGAAGCTTCTGCGGGCCATCTTCGGCGAAAAAGCCCGAGAGGTGAAGGATAGCTCCCTGCGCCTGCCCCACGGTGAACGGGGCAAGGTGGTGGATGTCAAGGTCTTCGCCCGTGACGAGCATCGAGATCTGCCCGCCGGTGTGGAGAAGATTGTGCGGGTGGGCGTGGCCCAGCGCCGCCGCCTGACCGAAGGCGACAAGATGGCCGGTCGCCACGGCAACAAGGGCGTCATCTCCAAGGTCGTGCCTGTCGAGGACATGCCCTTCCTGGAAGACGGCACCGCCGTGGACATCATCCTGAACCCCCTGGGTGTGCCTGGCCGTATGAACATCGGCCAGATCCTGGAGGCCCACTTGGGCTGGGCGGCCCTGCGCATGGGCTTCATGGCCGAGACCCCGGTCTTTGACGGCGCCAAGGAAGACGAGATCGAGGCCGAACTGGCCCGTTCCTGGCTGACGGATCGAGCCTGGGACGCCACCCGGCGCAAGGCTTGGGCCGTGACCACCGAGGCCGGCATCCCCAGCAGCGAGTTGGAAGACGACATCGACGCCCTGCGCATCTATCTGACCGACTGGTTGGAGCCTTTGGGCTATGATGCTGAATCTATCTTTAATAGCATCCCCTATGCCCGGCGCGCTTGTGTGCGGGGGTGGTTGGGCGAGTCCGGCTATGATGCCGAGTTGCTCTTCCCGGATGATTACGATAGCGATCGGGCCAATGAAGAGTCCAACGCCGCGGCGATTGAAGTAGCCCTGCGCGAATGGATGAGCTACCACGGCGGCGAGCACAACGACCTGAGCGGCGAGGAACTGATCGCCGCCGCCCAGGAGTTGAGCGACGATCTGGTCATGCCTCTGCCCACCACGGGCAAGCAACGGCTCTATGACGGCAAGACCGGCGTGCCCTATGATCTGCCTGTCACCGTCGGCGTGGTGCAGATGCTCAAGTTGCATCACCTGGTCGAGGACAAGGTCCACGCCCGCAGCACTGGCCCGTACAGCCTGGTCACCCAGCAGCCTTTGGGCGGTAAGGCCCAGTTTGGCGGTCAGCGCTTCGGCGAGATGGAAGTGTGGGCGCTGGAAGCCTATGGCGCGGCCTACACCTTGCAGGAGATGCTCACCATCAAGTCCGACGATGTCAGCGGTCGTGTCAAGACCTACGAGGCCATCGTCAAGGGCGAGGACATCCAAAGCCCCGGCGTGCCGGAGAGCTTCCGGGTGTTGGTGAAGGAACTCCAGAGCCTGGCCCTGGCCGTGGAAGTGATTAACGATAAAAATGAGGTGATCCAGTTCGGCAAGGACGACGCCGAGGAGCGCCTGCCCAAGTTGGGCTTTAGCCTGAATATTCCGAGTCCCATGGCCCGCAGCCAGGAATAGGATCGAGATGCAAGATGCGAGATGCGAGTTGCCTGGAATGCAACTCGCATCTCATAACTCGCAACTCGCCTCTACGTTTAGCGATCAGGAGAGCGAAGCTATATGGAAGTAAAGAATTTCGACGCCATCCGAATTTCCTTGGCCTCCCCGGAGCAGATCCGGGAGTGGAGCTATGGTGAAGTCACCAAGCCCGAGACCATCAACTATCGAACCCTGCGCCCGGAACGGGACGGGCTTTTCTGCGAGCGCATTTTTGGCCCCCAAAAGGACTGGGAATGCTCTTGCGGCAAGTACAAGCGCGTCCGCTACAAAGGGATTGTGTGTGACAAGTGTGGGGTGGAGGTTGCCCCCAGCCGAGTGCGCCGCGAGCGCATGGGCCACATCCAACTGGCCTCCCCGGTCAGCCATATCTGGTATGTGAAGGGTGTGCCCAGCCGCCTGGGGTTGCTGCTCAACATCAGCCCCCGGCATCTGGAGCGGGTGCTCTACTTCGCCCAATACATCATCACCAATGTCAACGAGGACGCCCGCAGTCGGGCCATCCAGCGCCACGAGCGGGAGCTGCAAATGCGGCTCACCCGCATGGAAGCCGAAGTGCAGGGTCAGCTTGAAGCGGAAGAGACCCACTTCGACACCCGCATGGCCGAGTTGGACGCCAGCGAAGAGACCAAGATCGCCCAGTTGGACGAGCGCATCAGCGCCACCATCTCGGGCATGATCGCCGAGGCCCAGTCTTTGCAGACCTGGCTGGCGACCCGGGTGGGCAAAAAGGCCGACGTGTCCAAGAGCCTCTCCTGGGCCAGTGATCCCATCATCGAAGTCGGTGAGATCATCACCGCCGACCGGGAAGCCCATGTGGGCAAGCTGGTTGAGGACCAAACCTACAAATTCCAGGCTGAATCCGACGAGGAGAAGGCGGACATCCGCCTGCTGCTCTCGGCCCAGCGTGACCACCTGCGCGCCGAGCTGGAGGCCAAGACCGGCCAGCCCCGCCAGGAGTTGGCCGACCGCCAGGACCGTCTGCGGGCCAACATGGAGAAGGATCTGGACGAACTGAAGGGGCTGTCCGAGCAGCAATTGCTGGCCGAGAGCCGCTATCGAGAATTGGCCGACCGCTGGGGCAACGTCTTTGACGCCGGCATGGGGGCCGAATCCGTGCGGGACATCGTGGCCAAGGTCAACCTGGACAAGCTGTCCAAGGAACTGCGCCGGGAGATCCGCACCACCCGCAGCAAGCAGCGGCGCCGGAAGGCCGCCAAGCGTCTGCGCGTGGTGGAAAACTTCCGCAAGAGCGGCAACCGCCCCGAGTGGATGATCATGACCTCCCTGCCGGTCATCCCGCCGGACCTGCGCCCCATGGTGCAGTTGGACGGTGGCCGTTTTGCCACCAGCGATCTGAACGACCTCTACCGCCGGGTGATCAACCGCAACAACCGTCTTTTGCGTCTGTTGGAGCTGGGCGCGCCGGATGTGATCGTGCGCAACGAGAAGCGTATGCTGCAAGAGGCCGTGGACAGCCTGATCGACAATGGCCGCCGAGGCCGTGCGGTCAGCCGCAGCGGCAAGCGCAAGCTGAAGAGCCTGAGCGACATGCTCAAGGGCAAGCAGGGCCGTTTCCGCCGCAACCTGTTGGGCAAGCGCGTGGACTATTCCGGTCGTTCCGTGATCGTGATCGGCCCGGACCTGAAGCTGCACCAGTGCGGTCTGCCCAAGAAGATGGCCTTGGAACTCTTCAAGCCCTTCGTCATGCGCCGCCTGGTGGAATATGCCTATGCCCACAACATCAAGAGCGCCAAGCGCATGGTGGACCGCCAGTCCGCCGAGGTGTGGGATGTGCTGGAGGAGATCTGCAAGGAGCGCCCCGTGCTGCTGAACCGGGCCCCCACCCTGCATCGTCTGGGCATCCAGGCCTTCGAGGTGACCCTGGTTGAGGGCAGCGCCATCAACCTGCACCCCCTGGCCTGTGCCGCCTTCAACGCCGACTTTGACGGCGACCAGATGGCCGTGCATGTGCCCCTGAGCAAGCCGGCGGTCAAAGAGGCCCGGGAGCTGATGCTGTCCAGCATGAACCTGCTCAAACCCAGCAGCGGCGAACCCATCGTGGGGCCGTCCAAGGATATGGTCATGGGTGTCTATTACATGACCGTGGAAGAGCCGACGAAGAAGGGCGACATCCCCACCTTCGCCAACATGGAAGAGGCGGAATACGCCTACGATACGGACAATCTCAAGCTGCGCCAGCCGATCAAGGTGCTGTTTACCTCGAAGTACGATGATATTTCCATCGACGAGTTGGAGATCAGCGAGCGGGTTCACGATGCCTTGACCGACTACGGCGTCACGACCATCGGCCAGGTGATGGACCACTTCAGCCAGGGCGAGAACCGCATGGTCAACGAGATCCCCGCCTTTGGCGTCGCCGCCATGACGGAAGTGCGGGAAGCCCTGCGTCTGCACGGTCTGTTGGGTGCCCTGTGGCCCCAAGAGCGCTTCATGCGCACCACCGTGGGCCGCATCCTCTTCAACAAGATCATGCCCCAGGAGCTCTGGTTCATCAACGAAGTGATGGACAAGAAGGGTGTCAACGTGGTGGTGGAACGCTGCTACAAGCACCTGGGCCGGGCCGTCACCGCGATCGTGGTGGATGCCATCAAGGATATCGGCTTCCTCTTCGCCACCCGCTCCGGCATCACCATCGCCGTCAGCGACATTAAGGTGCCGGAGGAAAAACCGGTCATCCTGGAAAAGACCACCATCGCCGTGCAGCAGGCCGAGCGCCAATATCGCCGTGGCCTGATCACCGAGGAAGAGCTGTACAACAAGACCGTGGAGTTGTGGACCCGGGCCACGGACGAAGTGACCGACAAGGTGCGGGATCTGCTCAACCCGGTGGAGGGGCTGGGGGCTATGGCCCGATCCGGCGCCACCAAGGGTGGTATCAACCCCATCCGCCAGTTGGCCGGTATGCGTGGGCTGATGGCCGACCCCAACGGTCGCATCATCCCCCTGCCCATCCGCTCCAACTTCCGCGAGGGGCTGACCGCCCTGGAATACTTCCTGAGTACCCACGGCGCCCGCAAGGGGTCTGGCCGACACGGCCCTGCGTACAGCCGATGCCGGGTATCTGACCCGCCGCCTGGTGGACGTGGCCCAGGATGTGATTATCACCATGGACGACTGTGGCACCAGCGCCGGCATCTGGATCGACGATGTCCAGGCCAAGGTGATGGGCCAGACCTTCCCCGAACGGATCGTTGGCCGCTACCTGGCCGGCACCATCACCGACCCGGAGAGCGGCGACGTGATTCTGGAGAAGGGGGCCTTGCTCAGCGAGGGCGCCCTGGCTACCCTGGAACGCCACGACATCACCCAGGCCTATGTGCGCAGCGCCTTGACCTGCGAGACCCGCTTCGGCTCTGTGCAACAAGTGCTATGGCGAGGACCTGGCCCGTGGTGGGGCCGTCAAGATGGGCGAGGCGGTGGGCATCATCGCCGCCCAGTCCATCGGCGAGCCGGGCACCCAGCTCACCCTGCGCACCTTCCACACCGGTGGTGTGGCCGGTAGCGACGATATCACCCAGGGTCTGCCCCGTGTCGAAGAGCTTTTCGAGGCCCGCAACCCCAAGGGTGAAGCGGTGATCAGCGAGATCGACGGCGTGGTGGACATCTTCTGGGAAGGGCGAGACGCGCAAGCTGAAGGTCAGCCGCACGGATCTCAAGCGCCGAGAAGTGGTCATCCCCGCCGGCTACGCGGTCAGCGTGGCCGACGGCGACCGGGTGCAGGATGAGACCATCCTGGCCCGCTGACCGTCGAAGGAGAGGACGAGCAGACCATCGCCGCTGGCATGCAGGGCGAAGTCTTCCTGGAGAAGTCCGAGAGCGCCTCTGGCGAGATCACGGTCATCGTACGCCGGGAGGATTCGGTGGTGTGGGACTCTGACATCCCGGCCAATGCCCGCATGCGGGTGTCCAAGGGTGACGAGGTCCACGCCGGTGATCAGCTCACCGAGGGGGCCAAGAATCCCAAGGAGATCCTGCGCATCCAGGGCGTGGAGGCCTGTCAGCTCTACATGCTGGAGCAGGTGCAGCAGGTCTATCGCAGCCAGGGTGTGGGTATCCACGACAAGCATATCGAGGTGATCCTGCGCCAGCTTCTGCGCCGCATCATGATCCGGGCCACCGGGGACGCCGAGTTCCTGCCCGGAGAGTTGGTGGACCGCTACCGCTTCGAGGATATCAACAACGCCATCGTGGCCAAGGGCGGCAAGCCGGCCCGAGGCGAGCCCGTGGTGCTGGGGCTGACCAAGGCTGCCCTCAACACCGAGAGCTTCCTGGCCGCTGCCAGCTTCCAGGAGACCACCCGTGTGCTCACCGAGGCCGCCATCCGCGGTCAGCGGGACGAGCTGCGAGGTCTCAAGGAGAACGTGATCATCGGTAAGCTGATTCCGGTGGGCACGGGCTTCCACGCCCGTCAGGCTGAAATGGCCGAGGCCGCCCAGGAATTGCAGGATATGGAAGATTCCTTGCTGGACGAGGACGATGAGCTGGAAATGTCCGATCTGGACTTCGCAGATCTGGATATGAGCGAATTGAGCGGCCTGGTGGAGATGGGCAATAGCCCCCTGGGCATGATGAATGCTGTCCTGGCCAGCGCCGGTCTGGATGACGACGACGATGATATGGATCTGGACTTCGACTCCCTGGGCGACGACGGCGATGAGTCCGACCACCTAGATGTTGACATGAGCTAAAAAGTACGTAGTTGGCGCTTTAGCGCCCGGATTGGCTAGACCAAATCCGGGCGCTAAAGCGCCAACTACGTACTGAAGTCGGGTCAAATTAGAATGTCATGTTGTTTCCAGACGGGGAAAACTTGACCCGGGCAAAAGGGATGTGTTACAATCGGAGATCGTGGGCTTGCACAGAAAAGATCCCGCGACCAGTTATTTTTTGCGTTGAACCAGGACTGTCTATTAAACAGATCGCCTGGTCTTGAATTGTTACTTTTTTGCCCAATTCGACCGGATTGATGGTTGATTCGGAATTTGGGCTGTCAACTATTGAATTCACTGCTGTACTTTCGGCATAATGTCAGACCTGATGGAGGGTTCCTTTGCCTACGATTAACCAGCTGGTTCGCAAGGGCCGCAAAGATAAACCGCGTAAGGAGACCGCTCCGGCGCTCCGCTATACCCAGAACACCTTGACAGGGAAGACCCGGCGTATCGCTAAGGGCAATCCCCAGAAGCGCGGTGTGTGTACCCAGGTGCGA
The DNA here is from genome assembly GCA_963704975.1 of uncultured Chloroflexia bacterium. Taxonomy (GTDB): domain Bacteria; phylum Chloroflexota; class Anaerolineae; order Caldilineales; family Caldilineaceae; genus JAGNDO01. The sequence continues at coordinate 210,891 of CAVPIK010000003.1, forward strand.
ACGACCACCCCGAAGAAGCCGAATTCGGCTCTGCGTAAGGTGGCCCGTGTGCGTCTGACCAACGGAATTGAAGTCACCGCCTATATTCCCGGTGAAGGCCACAACCTGCAGGAGCATAGTGTCGTGCTGGTGCGCGGCGGTCGTGTCAAGGATCTGCCCGGTGTGCGCTATCACATCGTGCGTGGCGCTTTGGACAGCACCGGCGTCAGCAATCGCAGACGCAGCCGTAGCAAGTATGGTGCCAAGCGGCCCAAGGGCAAATAGTCAGCCCGGATCGGTTGACCTCTAGCCGGTTCGACCTGTCCCCCTAACGCAGCGTACGACGCATGTGCGTACAAGTCATGGAAAAGTAACGGAGAAGTCAGCAATGTCCCGAAGAAATCGTCCCGAGCGGCGCCCGGTTACACCGGACCCTCGCTACAAAGATGTGGTTTTGGCCAAGTTCATCAACAATCTGATGGAGCGCGGCAAGAAGAGCCTGGCCTCCCGGATTGTGTATGAGGCGTTGGATATTATCGCCGAGCGCACCAATCGCCCGCCCCTGGAGGTCTTTGAAGAGGCCCTGAAGAACGCCATGCCCATGGTCGAGGTCAAGCCTCGCCGGGTGGGTGGTTCTACCTATCAGGTGCCCATGGAAGTGCGGGCGGATCGTCGCCAAGCCCTGGGCATGCGCTGGCTGATCTCCTTTGCTCGCAAGCGCAGTGGCCGTGATATGGCTACCCGTCTGGCCGGTGAGCTGCAAGATGCCGCCAAGGGTGAAGGCGCCTCCGTGCGCAAGCGGGAAGAGACCCACCGCATGGCCGAGGCCAACCAGGCCTTCGCCCACTTCCGCTTCTAGATTCGGTCGCTGTCCGGCTCTGGCAGCTGCGCTTGAGCCGAACGGTTAGCGTTTCCGTCCTGTCGAAGTCCAAATTGGCTTTTGGCAGAGCGGAACAGAGAAAGAAATAGCTGCGGCGCCCTAGGCCATTGGTTGTCTGCCGCAAAAACCCACCAACAACGACAACTAAGGTTGTCGGTTGACAGGGTTTCTGACGCAGGGGCTTGGTCAATCATTTAGGGGCGCCGTATGTTTATGCCTAGAGCAGAAACATGTTTCCGGGCATAATTTTGAGACCATCCTGGAAGACTCTGGGATCAAAGAGTACAAACTTTAGTTCGGCGGCCTTCCGGCCTGAGGTTTCCATAAGGGTTGATCAAGATCGACTTTTGTGCGAGCCGCTGGGAAACCTGCCGACCGTTGAATGGTTGGGGAAATAGACAATGAGCATCGATTTTTCTGTAGAAAAGACACGTAATATTGGGATTATTGCCCATATTGACGCGGGCAAAACCACCACCACCGAGCGCATCCTCTTCTACTCCGGGCGTATTCACCGCATGGGTGAAGTGCACGAAGGCACGGCGGTCACCGACTGGATGGTGCAGGAGCGGGAGCGGGGGATCACCATCACCGCCGCCGCCATCACCACCACCTGGACCGACTCCATGACCGGCGAAGAGGTGCAGATCAACATCATCGACACCCCTGGGCACATCGACTTCACTGCCGAAGTGCAGCGCAGTATGCGTGTGCTGGATGGTGGCGTGGTGGTCTTTGACGCCGTGGCCGGTGTCGAGCCCCAGTCCGAGACTGTGTGGCGGCAGGCGGATCGCTATGGCGTGCCCCGTTTCTGCTTCATCAACAAGATGGACCGCATGGGGGCCAATTTCCAGCGCACCATCGACATGATTATCAATCGGCTCGGCTGCAACCCGGTCCCCATCCAACTGCCCATTGGCGCAGAGGATGACTTCATGGGCGTCATCGACCTGATTCGCATGGAGGCCCTCTATTTCTCCGACGTCCTGGGGGCCAAGCCGACCGTGGAGCCGATTCCGGCCGAACTGGTGGCTGGGGCCAAAGCGGCTCGAGAGTATATGGTCGAGCGCATCGCCGAAACCAACGACGAACTGACCCTCAAGTTCTTGGAAGGCGAAGAGATCTCCATTCCTGAACTGATGGTGAGCCTGCGCAACGCCGTGATCAACAACAAGATTGTGCCCGTGCTCACGGGTACTGCCCTGCGCAACAAGGGTGTGCAGCCCCTGTTGGATGCAGTGGTGCGTTATCTGCCCAGCCCGGCGGACATTCCCGCCATCAACGGCACCCACCCGGTCACCGGCGACGTCATCGTGCGCCATGCCGACCCGACCGAGCCGTTTGCCGCCCTGGTCTTCAAGATTGTCACCGACCCCTATGTGGGCCGTCTGGCCTATGCCCGGGTCTACTCCGGCACCTTGGAAGCGGGCAGCAATGTCTACAACGTCAACCGGGACCGCAAAGAGCGGGTCAGCCGTCTGTTGCAGATGTACGCCGACAAGCGAGATGAGATCAAGGTCTGTGAGGCCGGTGACATCGCCGCCATCGTGGGCTTGAAGCAGAGCTTTACCGGCGAGACCCTGTGCGACCCGGATCATCCGATCCTGCTGGAGAACATCGAGTTCCCCGAACCGGTGATCAAGATCGCCGTGGAGCCCAAATCCAAGGCGGACCAGGACAAGATGACCGACGCCCTGATCAAGCTGGCCGAAGAGGATCCCACCTTCCGTGTGGCGTACGATGACCAGACCGGCCAGACCGTGATCAGCGGCATGGGCGAGTTGCACTTGGACATCATCGTGGACCGTATGAAGCGGGAGTTCCGGGTGCAGTGCAACGTGGGTCGCCCCCAGGTGGCCTACCGCGAGACCATCACCAAGAACATCAGGGTGGAAGGTCGTTTTGTGCGCCAGTCCGGTGGCCGTGGACAGTTTGGCCATGTGTGGCTGGAACTTGCTCCCAACGAAGGTGGCAAAGGCTTCGAGTTTGAAGATGCCACGGTTGGCGGTGTGATTCCCAAGGAATACATCGGCGGTGTGCAGAAGGGCGTTGTGGGGGCCATGGACAGTGGTGTGCTGGCTGGCTATCCGGTTGTGGACGTCAAGGTCCGCCTGGTGGATGGCAGCTATCACGATGTGGACTCCAGCGAAATGGCCTTTAAGATTGCCGGTAGTATGGCTTTCAAGGAAGGGTGCCAGAAAGCTGGCCCCATTCTGTTGGAGCCGACCATGAAGCTAGAAGTGATCGTGCCCGAAGAATATGTGGGCGACGTGGTGGGTGACATCTCCAGCCGTCGTGGCACCATTCTGGGCATGGAGCCCCGCATGGGCGGCATCACGGCTGTCAACGGCTATGTGCCGTTGAGCGAGATGTTCGGCTATGCCACCAGCGTGCGCTCCATGACCAGTGGACGCGGCACCTTCACCATGGAATTTGACCGCTATGCGCCGGTTAGCCAAAGTGTGGCGGAGAAGGTCCTGAAGCAACTGTAGGTCAGAGGCGCGCTCAAGGCGCTGGTCATGGATGACAGCAGTTTAGATCAATTTGATAGCCTGTTGGATTTGTCAATCAACCAGCCATCAAGTATAATAGTACAGTTCTAGTACATTTCGGATTTCGTACAGTAGAGTCTTTCTACCTGCACCGCCGACTATACTTTCGGCGGTGCAGTTATGCCTAAAGGCAAGCCCAGGCAGGATTTCCCTCGTGTGGGTGGAAGACTCGAAACGTTACGTTCATTCCTAACGTGTTGTAAGGAGTAATTTCGATGGGAAAAGCAACTTTCGAGCGAACAAAGCCCCATGTAAATGTGGGCACGATTGGTCATATTGACCATGGCAAGACGACCCTGACGGCGGCCATCACCAAGACATTGGCGCTGAAGGGCTGGGCGGATTTCTCCGCTTTTGATCAGATTGACAATGCGCCGGAAGAGAAGGCTCGTGGTATCACGATCGCCATCTCCCATGTGGAGTATCAGACGGAAGCCCGTCACTACGCCCATGTGGACTGCCCCGGCCATGCCGACTACATCAAGAACATGATCACGGGAGCTGCCCAGATGGACGGGGCGATCCTGGTGGTGGCGGCGCCGGATGGCCCCATGCCCCAGACCCGTGAGCACATCCTTCTGGCTCGCCAGGTGGAAGTGCCGTCCATGGTTGTCTTCATGAACAAATGTGACATGATGGAAGACGAAGAGCTGTTGGAGCTGGTGGAGATGGAATTGCGGGAGCTGCTGGACAGCTACAAGTTCCCCGGCGATGACATTCCCATTGTGCGAGGCAGCGCTTTGAAGGCTCTGTTGTCTGAGAGCAAGGACCCGGAAGCCCCCGAATACGCCTGTATCTGGGATCTGATGCGAGCGGTGGACGAATATGTGCCGACGCCCGTGCGTGAAACCGACAAGCCGTTCCTGATGTCCATCGAAGATGTGTTCAGCATCAAGGGACGTGGCACGGTGGTGACCGGTCGTATCGACCGTGGGGTGATTCATCCCATGGAAGAGGTCGAGTTGGTCGGTCTGGCCCCCACCCGCAAGGTGGTGGTGACCGGTGTTGAGATGTTCCGCAAGCTGTTGCCGGAAGGCCAGGCGGGCGACAACGTTGGTTGTCTGCTGCGCAGCATCCAGCGGGAGGAAGTGGAGCGTGGGCAGGTGTTGGCCAAGCCGGGCAGCATCACCCCTCACACGACCTTCATGGGTGAGGTGTATGTGTTGAAGAAGGAAGAGGGTGGACGACATACCCCGTTCTTCAAGGGCTATCGCCCCCAGTTCTTCATCCGCACCATGGACATCACGGGCAACATCGAGTTGCCGGAGAATGTGGAGATGGTGATGCCTGGTGACAACGTCAACATGAAGGTGGAGTTGATCTCCCCGGTGGCGTTGGAGAACGGCAGCCGCTTCGCCATCCGCGAGGGTGGTCGCACGGTCGGCGCTGGTGTCATCACCTCGATCATCAAGTAAGGATCAAGTCAATTGGGAGGGGGCAGGCTAACTGGCCCCTCCCAATTGCTTCTCTATCGCCACTGCGGTTGCTTGAGGCGATAGGGACTGCTCGTCGCACGGCAATTAGGTGGGTCGTTCAAAAAAGAGACGACGCCTTCAAACCTAGCACGTTTACAGAGGGAAAAATATGGCAAGGCAGCGAATTCGAATCAAGCTGAAAGCGTACGATCATCGGGTATTGGATGTTTCGGCCCAGCGCATTGTGGACGCCGCTGAACGAACTGGCGCCCAGGTAGTTGGCCCCGTTCCCTTGCCGACACGCATCGAGAAGTTCACGGTGATGCGGTCAACATTTATCGACAAGGACAGCCGGGATCAATTTGAAGTTCGCACACACAAGCGCTTGATCGACGTTGTCGATCCTGGCAGCAAGACGATTGAAAACCTGACCAGGCTTAATCTGCCGGCCGGCGTGGACATTAAGATCATCCTATAGAGGTATCAAACCTTGCATTCATGGAGGCTTTGGGACAATTGTCCCGGCCTAGCTATGGATTGCATCGGGATGATGAGGTATGGTGCTTTGAACCATGAAGCGGCCGTCAGTCCCAGGAGGAAATAATGAAGGGTATTCTAGGTAAAAAAGTTGGCATGACCCAACTCTTTGATGAGAACGGTGTTGTTGTGCCCGTGACTGTCATTGAGGCTGGTCCGTGCTACGTTACACAGATAAAAAATATAGAGTCTGATGGCTATAATGCCATTCAGATCGGTTTCGACGAAGTGGCGGAGCGCAAGCTCACCAAGGGCGAGAAGGGCCATCTTAAGGTCTCGGGCTCGCCTGTTTTGCGTCACCTTCGTGAACTGCGTTCTGACAGTTCCCCGGAATTTTCCCTCGGCGACATCCTCAAGGCCGACATCTTCAGCGAAGGTGAAATGGTCGATGTGACCGCCACCTCCAAAGGCAAGGGCTTTGCCGGTGCCGTCAAGCGGCACAATTTTGCCGGTGGCCCCAAGACCCACGGTCAATCGGATCGGGAACGCGCCACTGGATCTCGTGGTGCGGGCACAACGCCTGGCCACACCTGGCCCGGCGGCAAAGCCCCCGGCCAAATGGGCAACAAGCGAGTAACAGTTCAAAATCTGAAGGTGGCGCTGGTTGATGCCGAGCGCAACTTGATCGCGATCAGGGGCGCCGTTCCCGGTGCACGCAATTCCCTGGTCTTGGTGCGCGCCGCAGTCAAGGCGAAGTAGGAAGCACGCCGTTGACCTGTCGGCTGTCCTGACTCATCTGGCTGTCATGGCCAGGACGTGATCAGTTGCGGGTAGGTTGAATGCAGCAACGAGGAGAGCGAAATTATGTTGGCACCTGTCAAAAATATGGCTGGGGAAAATGTAGGCGAAATTGATCTGAACGATGAGATCTTCGCTGCCCCGGTAAACAGTAATCTTATGCACCAGGCGCTGATCCGCCAACTGGCCAATGCGCGCCAGGGGACGCACAGCACCAAAACCCGTGGCTTTGTGCGCGGTGGTGGACGCAAGCCTTGGAAGCAAAAAGGCACCGGTCGCGCCCGTCAGGGTAGCACCAACGCCCCCAACTTTGTGGGTGGTGGCACGGTCTTTGGACCGTCCCCCCGTAGCTATGCCCAGCGCATGCCCAAGAAGATGCGGCGATCTGCCCTGCGCAGCGCCCTGTCGGTCAAGGCTGGCGCCGAGCAGATCGTGATTTTGGACGAGCTGGCTATGGACGCCCCCAAGACCAAGGCGATGTTGCAAGTGTTGGACGCCCTGAGCCTGGCTGGCAGCAGCGTTTTGCTGGTTCTGCCCGAGAAGGACATGGCCGTGCAACGCAGTGCGAACAACCTGCCCAAGGTCAAAACCCTGCTCAGCGGTTACCTCAACATCCGTGACCTGTTGGGCTACGATGTGGTTGTGATGCCCAAGCAGTCTGTGGAGCAGATCGAGATCTGGTTGAGCTAAAGAACTGGGATTCTGGCCCAGAGTGGTCAGGATGCTGGCCAGAGTGAGGAGAACGGCACATGCATGTTTATGAAACTTTGAAACGACCCGTAGTGACCGAAAAGACGGTGATCGCCAGGGATTTGGCCAACCATTACACCTTTGAGGTGGACATGCGGGCCAACAAATTCATGGTGAAAGATGCCGTTGAGACCGCCTTCAAGGTGACGGTCGAGAACGTGCGCATCATGGTGATGCCCGCCAAGACGGTGAAACGGGCCAGACGGGTAGCGATTCGCAAGCCCAAATGGAAAAAGGCCGTGGTGACTTTGGCTCAGGGTGATAGTATTGCTCTGTTCGAGGGCGTGTAATCCGGGTTACCCGGTTCTACCGAACACCCTGACCTGCAACACTGGCGTATGGAATAAGGAGATTTGGCGATGGCTGTGAAGATTTATCGACCCACATCACCGGGCCGCCGTAATATGAGTGTCTCGGTTTATTCCGACATCACTCGTACGGAGCCTGAGCGATCCTTGGTCGTTCCGTTGAAGAAGAGTGGTGGCCGCAATAACCGAGGTGTCATAACTGTCCGTCATCGCGGCGGCGGTCACAAGCGCCGTTATCGGATCATTGACTTCCGCCGGGACAAGCTGGGCGTAGAGGCTCGGGTCGACTCGATTGAGTACGATCCCAACCGCAGCGCTCGGATTGCTCTGCTGGTCTATACCGATGGCGAGAAGCGGTATATCGTTGCGCCGGTGGGTGTGAAGGTCGGGGACGTGCTGATGTCCGGTCCTGACGCTGAAATCCGCCCTGGCAATGCGCTGCCCATGCGCAACATTCCCCCGGGCACCCAGATCTGCAACATTGAGATCTATCCTGGGCGTGGCGGTCAGTTGGCTCGTAGCGCCGGTGTGTCCGCCCAGTTGGTGGCCAAAGAAGGCGATATGGCCCAGGTGCGTATGCCCAGCGGTGAGGTTCGCTTTATTGCCATGAGCTGTATGGCCACCATCGGTCAGGTCTCAAACCCTGATCATGCCAATATCAATTTGGGCAAGGCTGGCCGCAAGCGTTGGCAGGGCCGTCGGCCCGAAGTTCGTGGTGTGGCTATGGACCCGTCCTCCCATCCCCACGGTGGTGGCGAAGGTCGTTCACCCATCGGTATGCCTGGACCCAAGACGCCGTGGGGCAAGTCTGCCCGGGGCACTCGGACCCGCAAGAACAAGCAGACCGACAAACTTATCGTTCGCCGCCGGTCTTCTGGCCGCCGGAAGTAGGAGGAATAGATGTCTCGTTCACTTAAAAAGGGACCGTTCGTCGACCCCAAGCTGTTGAAGAAGGTCGAAGAAATGAATCGTAAGGGCGAGCGCAAGGCTGTCAAGACTTGGTCTCGTGCTTCCACCATCTTCCCTCAGTTTGTGGGTCACACCTTGGCTGTGCATGATGGGCGTCGTCACGTGCCTGTCTATGTCTCCGAGAACATGGTGGGCCACAAGTTGGGTGAGTTTGCGCCAACCCGCCTCTTCCGTGGCCACTTGCGGGCCGAAAAGGGCACCAAGCGCCGCTAGGCCTTGAATGGGTCCATGCATTAGAGTAGGGACCCATTCGTGGGGAGTCAGAGTAGAGACCCGCTGAAAGAGAAGGAGTAAGAAGATGCAGGTTCGTGCTGTCAATAAATTCACAGGAATCAGCGCCCAAAAGGCCCGATTGGTGGTGGATGAGGTGCGAGGCAAACAGGCAGAAGCTGCCCTGGCCTTGCTCCAATACATGCCCCAGTCTGCTGCCCCAGAGGTAGCCAAAACTATTAAGAGTGCGTTGGCCAATGCCAACGAAAACTTCGGTCTGGAAGCGAGCGACATGTACATCGCCATTATTATGGTGGACGATGCCCCCATGCGCCGCTGGCGTCGTTTTGGCGCTCGGGGCCGTTTCAAACCATGGATTCGTCGTTCGTCTCACATCACCGTCGTGTTGGAAGAACGCATTAACTAGGACACAGGAGGCTTTCTTGGGTCGCAAAGTACATCCTATCGGTTTCCGATTAGGGATCATCAAACAACATAAGAGTCGCTGGTTTGCCAAGGGTCAAGAGTATCTTGATCTTCTCGCCGAGGACCGTTTCATTCGCGCTACTGTGCGAACGGACATCCCCAAGGCTGGTATCAGCGACATCCAGATCGAGCGTCAGCCCGGCCAGGTGCATGTGATCATCGACACCGCCAAACCCGGTGTGATCATTGGCCGCAAGGGTGTGAGTGTCAACGCCCTGCGCAGCAAGCTCCAGGACATCACCGCCAAGAAGGTCAAGGTGGATGTGCGGGAGATCACCAGGCCAGAACTGGACGCCCGATTGGTGGCCGAAAGCATCGCCGAGCAGTTGGAGCGGCGGGTAAGCTGGAAGCGAGCCATGAAGCAATCTGCCCAGCGCACCATGCGCACCGGGGCCGAAGGCATCATGATCACCGTCTCCGGTCGTCTTGGCGGCAGCGAAATGGGTCGTGTGGATACGGTCCGCGAGGGTCAGGTGCCCCGGCACACCTTGCGAGCTGACATCGACTACGGCACAGCAGAAGCTGCGACCACTTTCGGCATTATCGGCGTCAAGGCGTGGATCTATCAGGGCGAAGTATTGCCCGGTGAAGAATACCATGCCAAGTATGGCGAAGTGACCGAGAGCAGCAACTAGGCGGTCACCGTTTCCTGCCGGTTCTGGTGGGGGGCTGTTGGCCGAAGCGGGTTGCAGTCTGGCTGGCGCACATCGTTACGACCTGTCACAGGGATCTATCTTTGTGACCTGTAATGATGAGGCGGCATTGGGCTGCATCGTCACGAATTGAGAATAACGGAGTTGCAACTATGTTGATGCCAAAACGCGTCAAGTTTCGCAAGCAGCACCGTGGGCGCATGCGGGGCAAGGCCCAGCGGGGCAGCACCATCGCCTTCGGCACCTACGGCCTACAGTCTCTGGAACCCCAGTGGCTGACCAGCCGCCAGATCGAAGCAGCCCGGCGGGCCATTGTGCGCTATGTGCGCCGTGGTGGCAAGCTGTGGATCCGGGTCTTCCCGGACAAGCCGGTGACCATGCGTGCCGCCGAAACCCGTATGGGTTCCGGTAAGGGTTCGGTGGATCATTGGGTGGCCGTGGTGAAACCCGGCCGCATGATTTTTGAAATGACCGGTATTCGGGAAGATCAGGCCCGAGAGGCTCTGCGTTTGGCGGCTCACAAGCTGCCCATGCGCACCCAGTTTGTGGTCCGAGACGACTTCACCGGCTAAGTTTTTGCGGCTGAGTCAATCCGGCCAAGCTAGACCGGCAACCACGAGACCGGTAAATCAGGAGGTGGCTGTATGAAAGCAACAGAGTTGCGCGCCATGACCAATGCGGAATTGGCCAATAAGCTGGATGATTCCTATCAGGAAATCTTCAACTTGCGATTCCAGGAGTCGACGGGACAGGTAAAGAACACCTCCCGAGAGCTCATTGTGCGTCGGAGTATCGCCCGTATGAAGACGATTCTGCGGGAACGTGAACTGGCCTAAAACCAGCGTTGCACAAACTAGCAAACAGGTAGATGGGCGAATAGGCCAAGCAGTTACAGGAGCAGGCAGATGCGAGATCGAAGAAAAGCGCTGATCGGCGTGGTCACAAGCAACAAGATGGATAAGACAATTGTGGTGACTGTAGAACGGGTCACCCGTCATCCTCTTTACGGTAAGACCATCCGTAAGCACAAGAAATATAAGGCCCACGACGAGAATAATCAGGCCAACCCAGGCGACACCGTGCGAATTCGCGAGTGTCGGCCTATCAGCAAAGATAAATCCTTCTTCATGGAGGAAATCTTGCAGCGGTCCGATTTGGTCTAGTCTGTAGGATGCAGGTTGCCCTTTGGCAGCCGAAGTCAACAGTGGGCTACACCGCTGGGTCCATCAATCGTTGCGGCACTACCCTCCTTGGGGTGCTGCCCATTCGCGTGAGGGTACGTCAATGATTCAACAGGAAAGCAGACTCAAAATCGCCGACAATACCGGCGCCAAAGAGATACTTACGATTCGGGTCAAGGGCGGCAGCCATCGACGCTACGGTTCCATCGGTGATGTGATCGTGGCCACGGTCAAATCTGCCTCGCCCACCGGCAGTGTGAAAAAGGGTGATGTTGTGCGAGCGGTGATCGTGCGCACAAAGCGATCCACCCGTCGGGCCGATGGCAGCTACATTCGTTTCGACGAAAATGCCGCCGTGATCATCGATGACAACAAGAATCCCAAGGGTACCCGTATCTTTGGGCCGGTGGCTCGGGAACTGCGGGATAGAGGCTACATGAAGATTATCTCTCTGGCCCCCGAAGTTCTTTAGACCAGTGCTGAGCAGTTCAGTACTCTGACAGGAGAGCAGGACATGAAACTCAAAATCAGCAAAGGCGATACCGTTGAGATTATCGCTGGAGAGTACAAAGGCCATCGGGGCCAGGTGCAGCGGATCATCCGCAAGAAGTTCAAAAACGGCACCTATAATCCCAACAACGTCCGTGTCATCGTGGCGGGTGCAAACTTGGTGATCCGTCACCAGGCTGCAACCGGCGGTGTCCAGACCCAGACGGGCCGTATCGAGAAGGAAGCCCCTCTCCACATCAGCAATGTGATGCTGGTGGGGACGGATGGCAAGGCTACCCGCACCGGTTTTGATGGTGCGGGCGAAGACAAAGAACGTATTGACCGCCGTTCCGGCGATCCCCTGCCCCGACCTCGTCGTTAGGCAGGATTGGCGTCATCGGCGTCGTATAAACCATATTTCACGCCCCCGAACTGGCACCGAACTAGGCCGGTGCTTGCGGGCAAGGAGCGTACCAAATGAGTGAAAGCAAGACTCCGCGGCCAACCCCCCGGCTGAAAGAACAGCATTTGGCCGAGATTGTACCGGCCATGATGAAAGAGTTCGGCTATAGCAATGTGATGCAAGTGCCGACCGTCAAGAAGATTTCGGTCAACATTGGCATGGGTGAAGCCCTGCAAAACAGCAAAGCGATCGATGCGGCTGTGGGTGACATCATGATTATCACCGGCCAAAAGCCCGTGGTGAACAAGGCCCGAAAATCCATTGCCACCTTCAAGCTTCGCGAAGGCATGCCCGTGGGCGTGTCTGTTACCCTGCGAGGCGCCCGCATGTGGGATTTCCTGGACCGCCTGATCGGCGTGGCCTTGCCCCGCAAGCGGGATTTCCGAGGCATTTCCCCGGATTCTTTTGATGGCCGAGGCAACTACAGCCTGGGTCTGCGTGAGCAGTTGGTCTTCCCCGAGATTGACTACGACAAGATCGACAAGGTGCGGGGCATGGAGATCACGATTGTGACCTCTGCCAACACCGATGAAGAAGCCCGTCGTATGCTGACCCTGATGAACATGCCCTTTGTGGGCCGCTAAGGAGAAATATCGTGGCTAAGAAGTCCATGATCGCCCGCGAGAAAAATCGCAAATACACGATTCAAGTCCGCAATCGCTGTAGCATGTGTGGCCGTCCCCGGGGCTATATGCGCCGGTTTGGTCTGTGCCGCATCTGCTTCCGCGAGCAGGCCCTGAAGGGTAATCTGCCCGGCGTTGTTAAATCTAGTTGGTAGAGCTTGACCCGGCTTCTCTTCCCGATTTCTCCTGCTATGGCAGGGGATGGGATCTGCTGAAGTCCGGTATCTAACTACAATTCGGTGTTGTCTGCCCTGGGTGGACAGACACGGCAATCGACCAAAACAGAAATTGAAGCGATTTCCAGCCGGGTTGCAAGAGTGTTTTTGGAGATAAAATGTTAACTGATCCAATTTCTGATATGCTGACTCGCATCCGTAATGCGAGTCTCAATCGCCAGCGTCATGTGGTCATGCCTAGCTCCACTTTGAAGGTAGAGATTGCCCGCATCCTGGCAGAAGAAGGCTTTATCGGTGAGTACGTCGTCACCGATGAGAAACCCCAGCCCAACCTGATCCTGGCCCTGAAGTACACGGGCAAAGGCAACCCTGTTATCACCGGTCTGAAACGGATTAGCAAGCCTGGTCGTCGGCTCTACTCCGGCTATCGGGATATTCCGTGGGTACGCAGCGGCTTGGGCATCAACATTGTCTCGACCCCCAAAGGGTTGTTGACTGGTCGCCAGGCCCGCAGGGGCAAGGTTGGCGGCGAGATCATCTGCGAAATCTGGTAGTTCGGGAGGGATAACATGTCTCGTATTGGACGCATGCCCGTCATCATTCCAGCCAAAGTGACTGTGAATGTGGGCAAAGGCAACCGGGTCACCGTTACCGGCCCGAAGGGCGAGTTGACCGCAAAGGTCAATTCCGACCTGAAAATTGTACAGGAAAATGGGGAGTTGGTGGTAGAACGCCCCACGGATCTGCGCCATCATCGGGCTGAGCACGGTTTGGCCCGAGCGTTGATCAACAACATGGTGGTCGGTGTGACCGATGGATTCAAGAAGGTCATGGAGATTCGGGGTGTGGGCTATCGTGCCGAGTTGCAGGGGCAGAATCTTTCCCTGCAGGTTGGCAAGAGCCACCCGGTGATCTACCAACCGCCCGCAGACACCAGCTTCGAGGTTTCCAAGGATGGGCGTACGTTGACCATCCACGGCATCGACAAGTGCGATGTGGGCCAGTTGGCCGCCGTCATTCGCAAGGAGCGACCGCCGGAGCCCTACAAGGGCAAGGGTATTCGTTATCAGGGCGAATATGTGCGAGCCAAGGCTGGCAAGGCTGGCAAGGTCGGCAAGAAGTAGCAACGACTCTGCCTGGGCATTGGATTTCGCTCGTTGCCTTTGGCATAGAGCGAATGCAACATTCAGGTTGAAATAGGATTGAACGACGAGGGATATAAACATGGCAAAGGTCAATCGGTCACAGGCCCGGCTTCGGCGCCATACGCGAGTTCGCCGCAAAATCAGCGGTACGGCTAGCCGGCCCCGACTCAACGTTTTTCGCAGTTTGCACCACATCTATGCACAGGTCATCGACGACGAGCAGGGTCATACCCTGGCTTCCGCTTCGACCCTGGATCGTGGTATCCGGGAAGAAGTGGTAGAGCTGGATCCCCAAGCCCAGGCTAAACACGTGGGCAAGGTTTTGGCTGAACGAGCCAAGGCCGCGGGCATCGAGCAGGTTGTCTTTGATCGGGGCGGTTATCCCTATCACGGTCGGGTCAAAGCCCTGGCCGATGGGAGCCGTGAAGGCGGACTGGTGTTCTAGAGGCAGGCGATAGGAGCTGAACAATGGCACGCAAAGAAAATGATCGTAAAGATAGACGCAAGGGTAAGGAAAAAGAGGAGCGCGACTCTCTAGACGAGCGCGTCGTCCATATTGCCCGCACCTCCAAGGTGGTGAAGGGTGGTCGTCGCTTCGCCTTCCGAGCCGTGGTCGTGGTTGGTGACAACAACGGCAAGGTCGGCGTGGGTGTGGGTAAGGCCCGCGAGGTGCCGGACGCCATCCGCAAGGCCGGTGAGCGAGCTCGCAAGGAGATGGTGGATGTGCCTTTGCTGGGTACCACCATTCCCCACATGGTCCAGACTCGGTTTGGGGCAGGGGAAGTGTTGCTCAAGCCCGCCAGCCCCGGTACCGGCGTTATCGCCGGTGGTGGTGTGCGCGCCGTGGTGGAAGCCGCAGGGGTCAAGGATATTTTGAGCAAGTCCTTGGGCAGCGACAACATCTTGAATGTGGCTCAGGCCACCTTTGCCGCCCTGAAAGATCTACAGGACTATCATGTCGAGGCCGAGCGCCGTGGTGTCTCCGCTTCTCATCTGGCACCTTTCTGGGTCAAGGAGAAGCGAAATGACTAAGACACTTTCTGTAAAACTGGTACGCAGCCCGATTGGCTATGAAAAGAGCCAGAAGGCGACGGTTCGGGCCTTGGGCCTGACCAAGATGCACCAGGTGGTGGAGCAGGCAGGATACGCCCGTCATCCGGGGCATGATCAACAAAGTCACCCATTTGGTCGAAGTGACCGAGGCGTAATTAACGCCCAGTCCTTTGTACGGAGAGTTCTCCGTCCCAAAGGGTACAGACACAGAACGAATTAGCAGGAGCAAGCAATGAAACTTCATGACCTGCGCCCCGCAGAGGGTGCAACACAAAAGCGCAAGCGAGTAGGTCGTGGCACGGGGTCCGGTAAGGGTAAAACCGCCGGCCGTGGAACCAAGGGCCAGAACAGCCGCACAGGTGGTGGCGTTCGCCCCACCTTTGAGGGTGGTCAACTGCCCCTGGTCAAGCGTCTCCCCAAGCTGCGTGGATTCAACAACCGCTTCAAGGTGTCCTATAACCCGGTCAACCTGGACAGCATCGATCGTCTGTTTGAGGCAGGTGCCGAGGTGAACCCGGAAACCCTGACTCTGGCCGGTCTGTTGCGAGGTGTTAATGAGCCGGTGGTGATCTTGGGCCGTGGTGATGAATTTGCCAAGGCGGTGACGGTGAAGGCCCATCGGGTCAGCGCCGGTGCCAAGGCCAAAATCGAAGCGGCCGGTGGCTCCGTCGAGCTGCTGCCCCTGGAAATCAACAAAAACCTTCCTCGATCTTAGGACGGATTATTCCTGCCCACTCTGATCGTGGATTCTCGCCGGCCTAGGATTTTCTGGGCCGGTCCTGGTTTAATCTTCGGAGAGAGACCATGATAGACGCTGTTCGAAATGCCTTCCGCTTGCCGGACCTGCGGCGCAAGCTGTTGATCACTATCGGTATTCTAGTGCTCTACCGTTTTGCCGCTCATATTCCCGTGCCGGGCGTGGATCGAGAAGCCCTGGCTTCCCTGTTTGGTGGGGAAGATGCCAACATCCTGCTAAATCTGCTGAACTTCTTCAGCGGTGGCGCTTTGGCGCAGATGGGGATTGTGGCCCTGGGTGTCTATCCTTATATCACCTCTTCCATTATCATGCAGTTGTTGACCCCCATCGTCCCCCAGCTTGAGGAATTGAGCCGGGAAGGTGAGTCGGGCCGCAACCAGATCAACAAGTATACCTATTGGCTCTCCTTGCCCTTGGCTGTTTTGCAGGGTATCGGCCAGGCGTCGATTCTGAGCCAATCTTTGAGCACCAGCGTCGGCCCGGTTCTCCCCAATTGGGGCTTTACCGGACCCAACTTGTTGCCCACGCTGACCATCATCATCAGCCTGACCGCCGGCACCATGTTTGCGGTTTGGCTGGGCCAGATGTTGACCGAGCAGGGCATTGGTAACGGTGTTTCGCTGATCATCTTTGCCGGTATCGTGGCGTCTGTGCCTTCGCACATTGCCACCTTGGCCAGCCGTTGGCAGCTTCTGGTGGTCTTCACCATCATCACCATCCTGACTGTGGCCCTGATCGTGTGGGTCCAGGAGGGTCAGCGCCGCATCCCGGTGCAGTATGGCAAGCGCGTTCGCACCATGCGGGGCAATCGGCTGATGATGGTTGGGGGTCGCAGCACCTATGTGCCCCTGCGGGTCAACACGGCTGGTATGATTCCCCTGATCTTCGCCCAGAGTCTGTTGCTCTTCCCCAGCACGATCGCCAGCTATTTGGTCAATCGCACTGGCTGGGTCGGCACGGTCGCCAACGGCATCTACACGGTCATGCGGCCTGAGAACTGGTTCTACTGGTTCATGTACTTTGTGCTGACCGTGGCGTTTACCTACTTCTACACAGATGTGATGTTCAAGCAGCAGAATCTGCCCGAAACGTTGCAAAAGCAGGGTGGTTTCATCCCTGGTATCCGACCCGGCCCGCGCACGGAGCAGTATCTGAACGGCGTGCTTGGGCGCATCACGATGGTTGGGGCGCTCTTCCTGGGTTTGGTGGCTGTGTTGCCTTACCTGGCCGGTGTGCTCTTTGGCGGCGGTGTGGTGAGCGGGTACAACACCCTGATCATCAGCAGCGCTGGCTTGCTCATCGTGGTGGGTGTGGTGCTGGACACCATGAAGCAGATTGAAGCCCAACTCATGATGCGTAACTATGAGGGCTTCATCCGCTAGTCTGCTCCAGCGGGATTTGCTTGCTTTATAGAGTTGAACCTGTGAGCACGGCGTCGATCTGGCTGGTCCTGGTCGACGCCGGGTTCTTTTCAACCAAACTAAATCGAGAGCGAGAAATCACATGAGCCAAGGCAAACGCACCTACTTGGTATTGTTGGGTGTGCCGGGTGCCGGCAAAGGTACTCAGGCGCGATTGTTGGAAATAGATTTGGGCTTGCCCCAGATCTCAACCGGTGACATTTTTCGGTATAATCTGAAAAATAACACCGAGCTGGGTCTATTGGCCAAAGGCTTTATGGACCGGGGGGATCTGGTGCCCGACGATGTCACCATTCGGATGGTGGCGGATCGGTTGCAGCGGGAAGATTGCGCGAACGGGGCCATCATGGATGGCTTCCCCCGCAATCTCTTCCAGGCCCGAGCCTTTGATGCCATGACGGCCGAGACCGGGGGTGTCGGCTTGGTCCCGTTGATCACCATCAGCGACGACGAGGCCATGCGCCGCATCACGGGCCGCCGGGTCTGCCGTTCCTGTGGCGAGGTCTACCATATGGACTTCAACCCGCCCCAGCAGGAAGGGATCTGTGACAAGGACGGCGGAGAGCTCTACCAGCGCAACGACGACACGCCGGATACCGTGCGCAATCGTCTTTACGTCTATTACAAACAGACCTCTCCCTTGGTGGGCTACTATTTTGCCCACAATCTGCTGGCGGAAATCGACGGAAACCGCCCGATTGATCAGGTGCAGGTTGAGTTAAAAACCCTGGTGGGCGAGATCTAAGCAGTTGTGTAGTTGGATGAAACGGCTGATAAAGCCAAGTTTAAGGGTGTAGGATGAATCAGCAGCAGAGAACCATGCTCAAACAGGGCCGGAGTCGCTTTCTTAGGCGACCCCAGCGCCAAACAGCGCAGCGCCCAGAGGCTCCTACCCTGAAGACGCCCCAGGAAATTCGCATTATGCGGGAGTCTGGCCGAGTGGTAGCCCGGGTACATCAGGCTCTGCGTGAGGCTATCCACCCTGGGGTCAGCACATGGGATCTGGATCAGCTGGCCGCCGGGACGATGCAAAAGCTTGGTGCCCGGTCCTGCTTCCTGGGCTATCGGGGCTTTCCGGCCCACACCTGTACCAGCATCAACGAAGAATTGGTCCACGGCATCCCCAGCAAGCGGCGAGTGTTGCAGACTGGCGATATCATCAGCATTGATGTCGGCGTCTTCTATCGTGGCTTTGTGGGAGATAGTGCCTGGACCTATACGGTGGGGGACATTGCCCCGGAAACCCAACGTCTGATGGATGTGACCGAGCAATCCCTCTATCGAGGCATTGAACAGGCCATGGCAGGCAACCAGGTCAAGGATGTAAGCCGGGCCGTCCAGCAGTTTGTGGAAGCCAATGGCATGCATATTGTACGGGAGTATACGGGCCACGGTGTGGGACGATCCATGCACGAGGCCCCCCAAGTGCTCAACTATGTGGCGGGGGATGCTGACGGCAACATGGTCATGCAGCCAGGGCTGGTCTTTGCCCTGGAGCCTATGGTGCAACTGGGGACTCCCCTCACCCGAACCCTGAAGGACGATTGGACGGTCATCAGCAAGGATTACAGCATGACCGCCCACTTCGAGCACACCATTGCAATAACGAATAATGGGCCAGAAATTTTGACTCTGCCCTGAGGGTGTGATAAACTAGCAAAGTTGCGCTAACAAGACTTATTGGGCCTCAGATGCCCTATTGTCGCTCTCGGACGGCTGGTTTCGTGGAAAATCGTCCAGCCGGAGAGCGTGTTGGTCAGCATAGCCTGTCTTATCGGCCCAATCTTGATCAGCATGTTCCAATTAGCACATTGAACCAAGCGCAGTGAAGGAGTCAGTCACCATGAAGGTCCGACCATCTGTTAAGCGGATGTGCGAAAAGTGCAAGATTGTGCGACGACGTGGCATTGTGTACGTCATTTGCACAAACCCCAAGCACAAGCAACGCCAGGGCTAAGGCCCCAGCGAGGCAGTGGCCCCTGCGGGGGCAACATTTAGAACAAAGCAGAAGATAAAACAATAGGTACTCAAAGTAAACAGGTTTGGGCAGTAAGGAGAAGAGAGTATGGCGCGTATCGCCGGCGTTGACATTCCTAGAGACAAGCGGGTTGTAATTTCTCTGACCTATATCTATGGGATTGGCAACAGCACTAGTGAAAAGATTCTGGAAGCTACCCAGATTGATCCCAACATTCGTGTCAAGGATCTGGATGAAGCCCAGGTGACCCGTTTGCGCGAGTACATCGACCGCAATTTCCAAGTGGAAGGTGACCTGCGCCGCGAAGTCAACATGAACATCAAGCGCCTGATCGAGATTGGCTCGTATCGGGGGCTACGTCATCGACGCAATCTGCCAAGCCGAGGCCAGCGCACTCGCACCAATGCCCGTACGCGGCGTGGTGTGCGACGCACGGTCGCCGGCAAGAAGCGGCTGCGCAAGTAGGTTGAAGACGTGATGTCTGGGGGGAGTTGTGCCCGCCGGACCACGGCATCAAGTCAAGTCGTCCGCATGGCACTCTGCCAGAGCGGACTGGCCAGCAGAACGAGCAAGGAGAGATCATGGCTGCACCCAGACGGCGTACCGGTCGACGACAGGCCCGACGCGAAAAGAAGAATGTGCCCAGTGGCCAAGTCCACATCCATTCGACTTTTAACAACACCATTATCACCGTGACAGATCCGACTGGGGCCACGTTGACGTGGGCCAGCAGTGGGACTGCCGGTTTCAAAGGCAGCCGCAAGAGCACGCCGTTTGCGGCTCAGTTGGCTGCCCAGAGCGTAGGGCGCACGGCCTATAGCGATTTTAATATGCGACAGGTCCACGTCTTCGTCAAGGGCCCTGGCCCTGGCCGAGAGGGTGCCATTCGATCCCTGCAATCCACTGGGATCCAGGTTCTCTCAATTACCGACATTACCCCGATTGCCCATAACGGGTGTCGCCCGCCGTCCAAGCGCCGAGTCTAGGTCTGAAACTAGCGGCGCTGATCGCCTTGTTGGCTCACGCCGGTTCCCTTCTCCTGGTTTTTGGAGATGGAACGAAGCGATGGCTGAGAATCCGGCGAACTGCACCAGGCGTAGGGCAGCAGGTCTTTCGGAGCGAGCAGAAGTTTTGCTCGCTTTCCGTTCGTTAAAGACGATGGCGTGATAGCCGTCGCAGGATCCGCCGCAAATTATCGATTGCGGGGCTTTTTGGCAGGTCTTCTCGAAGACCGTTTGGGACGACAGGATTCTGTCGAACCCGATCAAGCCGCTATTCAGGCGTCAATCATTGAATACGCTTGTGGCTCAGTTTGGAGGACAAGATGGCAAGGTACACAGATGCAGTTTGCAAGCTC
The DNA here is from genome assembly GCA_963704975.1 of uncultured Chloroflexia bacterium. Taxonomy (GTDB): domain Bacteria; phylum Chloroflexota; class Anaerolineae; order Caldilineales; family Caldilineaceae; genus JAGNDO01. The sequence goes on from CAVPIK010000003.1 coordinate 231,011, forward strand.
TGCCGGCGTGAAGGTCAGAAGCTTTTTTTGAAGGGCGATCGCTGCCTCAGCCCCAAGTGCGCTATTGAAAAACGCGCTTATCCGCCCGGCAGCCACGGCAAGAAGACCATCTTCCGGCGCAAGGTCTCTGACTTTGGCATGCAGTTGCGCGAAAAGCAAAAAGCGCGCCGTATTTACGGCGTGATGGAACGTCAGTTCCGCCGCTATTTCAAAGAGGCCTCCCGTCGCAAGGGGTTGACCGGTGTGGTGCTACTGTCCATTCTGGAAAGCCGCTTGGACAATGTGGTCTACCGCTTGGGTTTTGCGGATAGCCGCTCCCAGGCCCGCCAGTTGGTGCTGCACGGCCACTTTGATGTCAACGGCCGCAAGACCGATATTCCTTCCTTCCAGGTCAGCTTGGGTGACGTGATCACGGTTCGGGAGAAGCAGCCGAGGCAATGAGTACTTCAAGGAGCGTGCCCCGCAGTTGCAGGGCAAGACGGTCCCGGCCTGGTTGGGGATGGAGATGGCCGCCATGCGCGGTTCCGTCCTGGGTGAACCTACCCGTGAAGATGTCGCCATCCCGCTGAACGAGCAGCTGATTGTCGAGTACTACAGCCGCTAATCGACGTGTGCTGTTTATGCAAACCAGTTCTCCTGGCCGATGCAAAAAGGTGTCGGTTGAGGAGACGATGGTTTGCCTGTCCTATGGCTCGCGTTGCCTGAATTGAAAAAAGACAGGAGTGTAGCTGTTGCTAAACTTGGTGCTACCTAAAATTGAAACTGAATCGCTTTCACGCAATTACGGCCATTTCGTGATCAGTCCCCTGGAACGGGGATATGGCATTACCCTGGGCAATTCTTTGCGCCGGGTGCTGCTCTCTTCCCTGGAAGGTGCCGCGGTGACCTCCGTGCGCATCAGTGGGATTCATCACGAGTTCACGGCCATTCCCCATGTGCGGGAAGATACCACGCGGCTGATCTTGAATCTGAAGCAGATTCGCATGCGCAGCTACAGCGAGGATCCCATCCGCATTCATGTGGAAGTGACTAGCGAAGGCCCGATTACGGCTGGCGATCTGGTCTGCCCGCCTGAAATCGAGATTGTCAACCCGGATCTTTATCTTTTGACCGCGGATTCCAACGACGTGGAACTGGACTTGGAGTTGGTGGTGGAGCGTGGCCGTGGCTATAGCCCGGCAGAAGAGCGCCGCCGCCTGCCTCTGGGTGAAATTCCTGTGGATGCTATCTTCAGCCCCATCCGCAAGGCCGCCTACAAGGTCGAGCATACGCGTATTGGTCAACAGACCGACTACGACAAGCTCAACCTGGAGATCTGGACCGACGGCACCGTCGCCCCAGAAGATTCTCTGCACAAGGCCGCCAGCATCCTGGTGGAGCATCTTTCTCTGCTATCGGGCACTGAAACCCGTGTGGTAGAGACGGTAGAAGAAGAAGAAGAAGGCATCCCCGCTCGGGTTGCTGAGGCTCCCATTGAGGAGTTGGAACTGACCGTGCGGGCCTATAACTGCCTCAAGCGTGCGGGGATCACCAAGGTTGGTGAGATCCTGAAGCGCATGGAAAAGGGCGAAGATGAGATGCTGGCCATCCGCAACTTTGGCGCCAAGTCCTTGGATGAACTGGTTGAGAAACTGGACGAAAAGGGCTACTTGCATGTGGCAGGTGTAGACCTGAGCGCCTTCTTGAATCGAGCGACAGACGCCGAACTCGGTGATGACGACGAGGACGAAGGGTAAGATCTGCGTATCGTTGGCATTCTCTGAGGTTCTGGCCGTGGCCGGCTCTTCATGACAGTATCGACCGAGCAACGGTCGAACGAGCGTAAACTAAGGGAGTTGATTGTATGCGACATCGAATTGCAGGACGTACCCTGAACCGCAAGGCCGGCCCCCGCAAGGCGCTTTTCCACGGTCTTGTGCGAGAATTGTTCATCCACGAGCGCATCACCACCACCGAGGCCAAGGCCAAGGCGATCCGTGGCGATGCCGAAAAGTTGATCACCAAGGCCAAGCATGGCATGGCCGATGGCGGCAACCGTGTTCACAAGCAACGCCAGGTCGTCGCCTATCTGGGCGACCAGACCGTGGCCAAAAAGGTCTTTGAGGTCTTTGCCCCCCGCTATGAGAACCGCCCCGGCGGCTACACCCGGATCATCAAGCTGGGGATGCGCCACGGCGATGCAGCGGAGATGGTTCTGCTTGAGCTGGTAGACAACACCGTCACCATCAGCTAAGATGGAAACGGCGCACCAGGCATCCGATTCCGGTTCGCCTATCCGTGTGGCGGCGCTGGTTGCCTACAATGGGGGTGCCTACAACGGCTTCCAATTGCAGGTGGGCGTGCCCACGGTCCAAGGTGCATTGGAGACTGCCCTGGCCCGTTGTGTGGGGATCCGACTCGAAGCGGGGAAAACGCCCCGTACCGAGTTGTGGGATCCGGACGCACGGACACAGGTGTCCACGCCAGGGGCCAGGTGATTGTCACCGAGCTACCCTGGCGACACGACTTAGCGGCATTAATGCGAGCCTGGAATGCCTATCTGCCAGCCGACATTGTGATTCGGCGACTGGCTGAGGCATCACCCGACTTTCATCCTCGATTTAGTGCGCTCAGGCGCACGTATCGATATACAGTATTCACTGCGTCACCCCAGGGCGACGCTATCATCGAAGAACGGCCACCCAGATCGCCGTTGACAGACGCCACAGCGTTCCACTTGCCCCGGACCTTGGATCTGACAGCCATGAATCTGGCCGCCGCTTTGTTGGTGGGTGAACATGACTTTGCCACCTTTGGCCGCCCTCCCCAGGGCGTCAACACAGTGCGCACAGTCTTCCAGGCAGACTGGCAAGAGGTACGCACAACCTTGCCGGAGTTGGGGACTCAAGTCAACACCCAACAATGTCTGGTCTTTACAATCTGCGCCAATGCATTTTTGCAGCGCATGGTACGCAACCTGGTTGGCACTTTGTTAGAGGTAGGACTGGGCCAGCGTACCCCAGAAGATGTGGCAGTGGCTTTGGCCGCCAAAGAGCGAAATCGCTCGGCGTCCCCAGCTCTGCCCAATGGATTGATTCTGGAAGTTGTCGAGTATCCAGAAGAGGTAGACCCGTTTTTATAGGCACCGCTTCTATAGCAGCAGACCCACACAGCCGGCACAAAAGCGGTTTGTGACAACGGTTCAACCTGTTGATGGAGCCATTCGCATAAAGGAGTAAGTCGCGTGAAGACCTATAGTCCTAACGCCGAAGCAGCCCAGGAGAGCCGAGAGTGGCTGGTTGTTGATGCCGCCGGGCAGACCCTGGGCCGACTGGCCACCCAAATTTCCTCAATTCTACGCGGCAAGCACAAACCGACCTTCAGCCCGCACATGGATTGTGGTGATTTCGTCATCGTGATCAACTGTGAGCAGATCGAAGTGACCGGCAACAAGATGGATGACGTGAAGTATTACACCCACTCCCGTTACCCTGGCGGTCTGAAGACCCGAACCATGCGCGAGCAGATGGCGCGCTTCCCGGATCGGATCATCACGGCAGCTGTCCACGGCATGATGCCCAAGACCCGTTTGGGCCGTGCACAGATGAAGAAGCTCAAAGTCTATGCCGGTGGTGAGCATCCTCACCAAGCCCAGCAACCCAAAGTTCTGGATCTGTAGGAGAATCGTTCATGACTGAAGTAATTCGCTACACCGAAGCAGTTGGACGCCGCAAGACCGCATCGGCCCGGGTGCGTTTGTACCCTGGCACCGGTGAGATTGTGGTCAATCAACTGCCCATGGAAGAATATTTTGGCCGAGACCTGGACCGCATGGCCCTGCGCTCGCCCCTGGTCCTCACCGGCAACGAAGCTGCCTTCAACATCAGCGTCCAGGTGAAGGGCGGCGGTGATGGCGGTCAGGCCGACGCCGTGCGTCACGGGATCTCCCGGGCCCTGTGCCTCGTGGACATCACCATGCGCCCCGCGCTCGAAGTCCGCCGGCTTTCTCACCCGAGATGCTCGGGCCAAGGAACGGAAGAAACCCGGTCTCAAGCGTGCCCGCAAGGCGCCTCAGTACACCAAGCGCTAAACCGTTTGGCGTGACCCGGTTGTTTGAAGCTAAATCGACAGAAGCGATGGTCATGGCGACCATCGCTTCTGCGCGTTTCTTGCACTGTTGTGTTCTCTTTTCAAGAAGGACCCCACCATGCCCCAACCCATAAAAACTGGCTTGCTTTGTGTTCCTGCCCTGGATGACGAAGCCCTGGCCGCGGTGGGGAAGACCTTGCGCGCCCGGGTGCCCGGCTGTGTGGTGATGCTAGAACGCAGTGTGGGCGGACAGCGCTATGCTTTGGAAGACATCTTGGTGCGTTGGTGCGATGAGGAGGAGCTGGACCTGGTGATCACCCTGGGCGGCACCCTGCCCGCCCCCGGCCCCAGCGGCCGGGAGGTGACCCCGGAAGCCACCCTGGCCGTGGTGGAACGCACCCTGCCCGGTTTCACCGAGGCCATGCGCGCCCATGCCCAGGAACAGACCCCCCTGGCCTTGCTGGATCGAGGCGTGGCGGGGATTCGAGGCCGCACCCTGGTGATCAACCTGCCGGCGGGGGCTGCGCCCAGCGTGCTTTTCTTGGAAGCGGTGGTGGACTTGATCCCGGCAGTCCTGGCCCATCTGCGAGAAGACGAGGATCCTCCTCGGATGGAAGATGATCTGGTTTTGCATTACGAGGACGATCCGCCGGACTCGCCTCCCGCTGGCCGGGCCGGGGGGAAGGGGTTGGATGCGGCGGAGTTTGCCGCCTTTCTGCGCCGAGAGCGATCTGGGGGGTAAAACAAAAAGGGGAGGCGACGCAATATTGCGCCGCCTCCCCTTTTTGATTTACCCAAGAGGTGAATTTCACCACCACCTCACGTTTTACGCAAAATGCCCCACGCCTACCCCTTGGCCTGGGTCTCGATGGCCTTGAGCAGCTTGAAATAGGAGTCGGCGAACTTTTGCACCCCTTCGTCCTCCAACTCCACGGCCACCTCGGCCATGTCGATGCCGATGGCGGCCAGCCCAGCCAGGGCCGCGGCCGCGGCGGACAGGTCGGCGTCGACGGTGCGGGCGACGATGCCGTGATCCTCGAAGGCGTCCATAGTCTCTTGGGGCATGGTGTTGACCGTGTGGGGACCGATCAGGGTCTCCACATAGAGCACGTCCCGGTAGGCCGGGTTCTTGGTGCTGGTGCTGGCCCACAGGGGACGCTGCACCCGGGCCCCAGCTTTTTGCAGGGCGTGCCAGCGAGGACCGGCGAACTTGTTGGTGAACTGCTCATAGGCGATCTGGGCGTTGGCCACGGCGGCCTTGCCCATGACCGATTGGAAGCATTCCTGATCTCCGGCGGAGGGGGCCTGATCGATCAGAGTTTGCAGACGGGCATCCACATTGCTGTCCACTCGGCTGATGAAGAAGCTGGCCACGGACGAGATGTGATCCACGGCTTGTCCGGCCTTGACCCGCTGTTCCAGCCCTCGCAGATAGGCCTCCTTGACTTCGGCATAGCGCTCCAGGCTGAAAATCAGGGTGACGTTGATGCTCAGTCCGGCGGCGATCAGCCGCTCGATGGCGTTGACGCCGGGGGCCGTGGCCGGCACTTTGATCAGCACGTTGGGTCGCCCCACCGCCGCGTAGAGACGCAGGGCCTCGGCCACAGTCTCCTCTTCGTCGTAGGCCAAGTCCGGGGCCACTTCCATGCTTACGTATCCGTCCGTACCCTTTGTGCGCTCGTACACCGGGCGCAGTACATCCGCCGCGGCCTGGATGTCGGCAACCGCTAGGGTCTCGAAGATGGCCTTGACGTCCAGGCCCTCCGCGGCAAAGCGTCGGATATCCTCCGTGTAGGCCGGGCTGCTGGTGATGGCCTTCTCGAAGATGGAGGGGTTGGACGTGACGCCCAACACCCCTTGATCCAACAGGGATTGAAGCTGGCCATTGTGGATCATGTTGCGCTCAATATAGTCGAGCCACACACTCTGGCCCGCTTGCTCTAGTTCCTGTAGTCGGTTCATGTCCTGTTCCTTCCGGTGGTCTAGGTTGAAAAATGTTGACTATCCGGCGATAGACTTAGGTGGCGGCCAGTTGTAGCCGATCTTACTTCGCCAGGGTACGCTTGGGTCTATTATACCATTTGCTGTGGACAAGTTGGTAAGATTTGATCAGGATAGGCAAATGGCCCCATTTCGCCCAGTTTTTGACAGAACCCACAGATAGATTTACCATGTGTGTAGTGGATAATCAGCCGGGAACTTCCTCTGGCACGACATAAACTTTTACCATTCGGACCCATAGCGGGTTCATAACTAGGAGATACTCATGGGAAATGCAGTTCAGTTGACTGATGCGAGTTTTGACGACGTGATTGCCAACAGCGAGACGCCGATCTTGGTGGATTTTTGGGCCGAGTGGTGTGGGCCGTGCAAGATGATCGCCCCGATTCTGGACGAGATCTCCACGGAGATGGCGGACAAATTGACCATCGGCAAGCTGGACGTGGATGCCAGCGGTTCCACGGCCATGGCCTATGGCGTCATGTCCATCCCCACCCTGATTCTGTTCAAGGGCGGCGAGCCGGTGGAGCGTTTGGTCGGCTATATGCCCAAGGCTCAGTTGTTGGGGAAGATTGCCAAGCATCTGAATTAGGCATGTTGGTTGATTTGTTGCTTGGTCGGGTTGTGGGCCAGTGGGCTGGTTGACCGAGCGTGCAACTTAAGTGGTATCTGATCGAGAAGGGCGTCTTGCTTCGCAAAGAAGTAGGACGCCTTTTTTGTACCTTGCTCTCTTGTCTCGGACTGGTATAATGGAACCGCCCCACCTTTCTCTACCACGAAATCAACCTATCAACCACTCAACAACCGGGAGCGACCCATGGCTGAATTGAACAAAATCATCCTGTCCGAACGAGACATGCCCACCCACTGGTACAACATCAACGCCGACCTGCCTGCGGCGGGCATCGAGATGTCGCCGCCCCGTCATCCTGGCACGGGGCAGCCCTTGGGCCCGGCGGATCTGGCCCCCCTCTTCCCCATGGCCCTGATCATGCAGGAAGTCAGCACCGAGCGCTATATCGAGATCCCCGACGAGGTGCAGGAGGTCTACAAGCTGTGGCGGCCCACCCCCATGTTCCGGGCCCGGCGCTGGGAGAAGGCGCTGGGCACCCCGGCCAAGATCTACTACAAATATGAGGGCACCAGCCCTGCGGGCAGCCACAAGCCCAACACCGCCGTGCCCCAGGCCTATTACAACATGAAAGAGGGGGTCAAGCGGCTGGCCACGGAGACCGGGGCGGGCCAGTGGGGCAGCGCCCTCAGCTTTGCCTGCCAGATGTATGGCATCGAGTGCAAGGTCTACATGGTCAAGGTGAGCTACGAGCAGAAGCCCTATCGCAAGATTTTGATGGAGACCTGGGGCGCGTCCGTGGTGGCCAGCCCCAGCATGGACACCAATTCGGGCCGGGCGATCTTGGCCCAGTTCCCGGACAGCACGGGCAGCCTGGGCATCGCCATCTCCGAGGCCGTGGAGGATGCCGCCACCCGTGAGGATACCAAGTATGCCCTGGGCAGCGTGCTCAACCATGTGCTCCTGCACCAGACCGTCATCGGCCAAGAGGTGATCAAGCAGCTTGAGGTGGCCGGGGCCGATTGGCCGGATGTGATCGTGGCCTGCACGGGCGGCGGCAGCAACTTCGGCGGCTTTGCCTTCCCCTTCCTGCGGGAGAACATCACCGGCGGCAAGCAGACCCGTGTGCTGGCTGTGGAGCCGTCTGCGGCCCCCAGCCTGACCAAGGGCGTCTATGCCTACGATTACGGCGACACGGCCAAACTGGCCCCCATGGTGAAGATGCACACCTTGGGCCACGACTTCATCCCCGCGCCCATCCACGCCGGGGGCCTGCGCTATCACGGCATGAGCGCCCAGGTCAGCGCCCTGAAGGAAGCCGGGCTGATCGAGGCCGTCAATGTGCAGCAGAAGGCCATCTTTGATGCCGCCATGAGCTTCACCCGCTCCGAGGGCATCCTGCCCGCCCCGGAACCCAGCCACGCCATCTGGGGGGCCATGCAGGAGGCCCTCAAGTGCAAGGAGAGCGGCGAGAGCCAGACCATCGTCTTCAATCTTTGTGGTCACGGCCACTTCGACCTGGGCGCGTACCAGTCCTATCTGGCCGGCGGACTTCAGGATTACGAGTATCCCGAGGAGCAAATCCGAGCCAGCCTGGCCAACCTGCCCCACATCGAATAATCCCCATGAGTTAGCGGAGTCGTCTGCGCCGCGCAGATCGGTCAATCACTACTCAATCGGTCACCCCATCAAAAAACAGAGAGCCGCCGAGATTACGATCTCGGCGGCTCTCTGCTTTTTGCGCAGCAAATGGTTTATCGCCCAGCTATGCGAGTCCCCGTCAGCACCCCCAGCAGCCAGGTGAGCACAAACAAGATCCCCACCGCCACGATATCCAGCACAATCACAAAGAAGATGGCACTGGTCAACACATCCATGGGCGCGGTGAGGTTGGACAGCCCGATGGTCAGCCACTGCCTGGGCAAGTCCAGCAAGAGGTAGAGGATGACGGCCAGGAGCAGATAGAGCAGGAAGGGGGCGAGCTGGTGGCGGTCGCTGGCGCTGGGCATCATGATATTGCCCACCACGAAGATCAGATAGGCCCACACGCCGCCGTCGGCTTGGCCCAGGGTCTGCCAAGCGGTCTGCACCACGGCCCCAACTCGCCCTTGCTGCAAGGCGGACGCCAAGCTGTCGGTCTCGAAAACACCCACGCCGATCAGGGTGATCAGCAGGGTGCCGGCGATCAACGGGGCCATCCCCACCAGGTTGTCGATGATCACCCCGCCGCTGCTGACCTGGACGCTGCCCAGGCCGATATACTTGCCCTGGCGTTGCGGCCAGACTCGAAACTTGCCCGTCTTCAGCCCCAACAATCGGGCCATGAGCCAATGGGCCGACTCATGCACAAAGACCCCGGGCATGAAGATCAGGAAATAGATCACCATGGCCATATCTTGGGATCGGGTCAGATAAAAGACTGTGTATTGCACATAGCGACTGAGCAAACGGCTCAGCCCGGCCAGGGCGGCCAGGCTGAGAATCAGTCCGAGCAGGCTGGGCCAAATGGAGGCGAAGGTAGATGATGACATGGATGTGTGGGTTTGGGTGCGGGTGTGGCTGGGTTTGGGTGGGCTGGACAGTGGCTGGATATGCCTCAGCGACCAATCTTCTCAAAAGATGAGAGACTTGTGATAGATGTTTGATAGATCACTGATAGAGAAATTCCTGTACAATGTAACACTGAGGGGTGGATCGGGCAACATTACCGGTTTCATGTCCCTCACTTTCCCATGGGACCCCATTTGGAAGATGGGCTTCCCCCGCCTCATCTTCCAGAATGAAAAGCGCCGACAGGAATTTCCTGTCGGCGCTTTTTGATCGGGCTTGACCAAATATCTTCCCGGAAGGGGCCAGCAGATCTCGCTTACGACAAGATTTGTTGGCCCCTTCCGGGAAGGTTGTCGCTACGCGTAGACCTCAGCGGTCAACCGCACCATGTCGGCGTAGCCGTCCGCCTTGAGGGCAGCGCCGCCGATCAGCGCGCCGTCGATGTCCGGCTGCTGCATGATCTCGGCGATGTTCTCCGGCTTGGTGCTGCCGCCGTAGAGGACACGGGTGTTCTGGGCCACGGCTTCGCCGAAGGACTCGGCCACCGCGCCCCGCACGGTCAGCCCGCAGATGCTGTTGGCCTGCTCCGCGGTGGCGGCCAGGCCGGTGCCGATGGCCCAGATGGGCTCATAGGCGATGACCAGGCTCTCCACCTGCTCGCCGGTGAGGCCGGCCAGGGCGGCCTTCACCTGGCCGCCGACAAAGCTGTGGGTCTCGCCGGCCTGGTTCTGGGCCAGGCTCTCGCCCACGCAGAGGATGGGGACGATCCCCGCGGCCAGGGCGGCCACGAGCTTCTTGTTGACCGTGGCGTCGCTCTCGGCGAAGTATTCCCGCCGCTCGCTGTGGCCGATGATCACGTAGGTGGCCAAGCCCTTGAGCATGGCCGGGCTGATCTCGCCGGTGTAGGCGCCGTTGGCTTCCCAGTGCATGTTCTGGGCGCCCACGGCCACGGGGCTCTTGGCCAAGACATCCGCCACGGCGGGCAGGCAGACGGCGGTGGGGCAGACGACCATGTCCACGCTGTCATAGCTGTGGGCGGCGCTGTTGATGGCCCGGGCCAGGGCCACGGCTTCATCGATGGTCTTGTTCATCTTCCAGTTGCCGGCCATCATGGGTTTTCGCATGGGATTTTCTCCTGTGATTGTGAGTGAGCGTTATGCGAAGGAAAAATAGAACACAGATTTAACGGATTTTACGGATCAAAACGGATTTTTCTTTTTTAATCCGTAAAAATCTGTTTGATCCGTAAAATCTGTGTTCTATTCGTTCTCCGCTTCGTTGGTATCGGTTTCTTCTTCCGGCGGAGCGTTGAAGCGTTCGAGCGCCGCCGTGTATTCGTCTGCCGTGAGCCATTTGCCCCCGGTGATCTGGTGGCGCAGGAAATTCCGCCTTGTGTCGAACCAGAGCTCTACCTCCACCTGGCTGAAGCAGCGCTTTTTGCCGGTGGTGTGCAGGACCTTGCGTACGTAGAATTCCGCGTTGTCGTCGCCCTTGCTCAGTTCGTTGAGCATGTTCACCTCCCCCTGCACAGGCTCGCCGCAGCGGTGATCCTGCACATAGATGGTGAATGCTTGGCGACTGCTCTGACTGGCCCCACCGGACCCGCCGCTGAAGAGTTTTTTTAGGCTGTCGAATAAGCTCATGGCTTCTCCTTGGGTGGGGGTGCTAATCTTCCAGGAAGCTGAAAGCTTCCTGGAAGATTGTTGTTGTGCTATTTGTCATTCAACGCTGCCACGCCGGGCAGGACTTTGCCTTCCAGAAATTCCAGGCTGGCCCCGCCGCCGGTGCTGATGTGGGACATCTTCTCGTCCAGGCCGGATTGGCGCACGGCCGCGGCGCTGTCCCCGCCGCCGATGATGGTGATGGCGTCGGCCAGCTCGGCCAGAATTTCGGCCACGGCGACCGTGCCCTGGGCAAAGGTGGGCATTTCGAAGACGCCCATGGGACCGTTCCAGACCACGGTGTGGGCACCGGCCAGCCGGTTGGCAAAGTGGGCGATGGTGGCCGGGCCGATGTCCAGGGCCATCCAGCCGTCGGGCACTTCGTCCACGCTCACCACTTTGTTCTCGGCGTCCGCAGCAGAAGGCGGCGGCCACGCGGAAGTCCACGGGCAGTTGGATGATGCCTGTGCTCTTTTCCATCAGCGCCTTGGCGGTCTCCAGGGCTTCGGCCTCAACCAGGCTTTTGCCCATGTTCAAGCCCTTGGGCGGCCAGGAAGGTGTTGGCCATGCCGCCGCCGATCAGGATGGCATCCACCTTGGCCAGCAGGGCCTCGATGACGCCGATCTTGTCGCTGATCTTGGCCCCGCCCAGGATGGCCACGAAAGGTCGTTTTGGATCTTCCAGGGCAGATCCCAGGTAGGCCAGTTCTTTTTCCATCAGGAAACCGGCCACGGCGGGCAGATGCTCGGTGACACCGGCGGTGCTGGCATGGGCGCGGTGGGCGCTGCCAAAGGCGTCGTTGACGAAGACGTCGCCCAGCTTGGCCATTTGGGCCGAAAGCTCCGGGTCGTTCTTGGTTTCGCCGGGGGCAAAGCGGGTGTTCTCGAGCACCAGCACCTCGCCGGGCTTCAGGGCAGTGGCGGCGGCTTCGGCTGCGGCCCCCACGGTCTCGCCCACGAATTTAACGGGCGCTGAGATCAGCGTGCCCAAATACGCGGCCACGGGTTCCAGGCTGTACTTGGGATCCGGTCCGCCCTTGGGTCGGCCCAGGTGGCTCATGAGCACCACGGACGCGCCGTGGTCCAGCAGATAGGCGATGGTGGGCAGCGCGCCCTGGATGCGAGCGTCGTCGGTGATGTTTCTGTTTTCGTCCATGGGCACGTTGAAGTCCACCCGGACCAGGGCTTGTTTGCCCTGCCAGTCGATATCTTTGATGGTCTGTTTGTTCATTGGAGGTTCCTCTCTAAAAAAATGAAACGTGAAACGTGAGACCTTGACGGCATTTCACGTTTCACGTTTCATGGTTAACTCGATTCAATCACAATTCAATCATAGTTGACTGAATTACAGACCCTTGTCCACGATGTACTTGGCCAGGTCGGTGACACGGACGCTGTAGGCCCATTCGTTGTCGTACCAGGTCACAACCTTGACCAGGTCGCCGTAGAAGGCGGTGAAACCGGCGTCCACGGAGCTGCTGGTGGGGTCGCCCTTGAAGTCGATGCTGACCAGGGGTTCGCGCACGACCGAGGATGCCCTTCATGGGACCGGCGGCGGCGGCGTCAAAGGCGGCCATCAGCTCGGCGGTGGTGCCGGGTCGCTCGACCTGGGCCACGAAGTCCACCACGGAGACCGTGGGGGTGGGGACGCGCATGGCCATGCCGTCGAACTTGCCCTTCAGCTCGGGGATGACCAGGGCGACGGCCTTGGCTGCGCCGGTGGTGGTGGGGATGATGCTCATGGCGGCGGCACGGGCCCGGCGCAGGTCGCTGTGGACCAGGTCCAGGATGCGCTGGTCGTTGGTGTAGGCATGGACCGTGGTCATGACGCCCTGGACGATGCCGAAGGTGTCGTTGACAACCTTGGCCGCGGGGGCCAGGCAGTTGGTGGTGCAAGAGGCGTTGCTGATGATGTGGTGGTTGGCCGCATCATACTTGTCTTCGTTCACACCCATGACGATGGTGATGTCCTCGCCCTTGGCCGGGGCGCTGATGATCACCTTCTTGGCGCCGGCGCTGATGTGCATGGCGGCCTTTTCTCGGGAGGTGAAGATGCCCGTGCTCTCGACGACGATGTCCACGCCCATCTCGGCCCAGGGCAGCTTGCTGGGGTCACGTTCGCTCAGCACCTTCACGCGGTCGCCGTTGAGGATGATGTCACCACCGTCAACCTCGACGGTGCCGGCGAAGGTGCCGTAGTTGGTGTCATACTTGAACAGGTGGGCGTTGGTGTTGACGTCGCTCAGGTCGTTGACGGCAACCAGATCGAACTCGTTGGGATACCCTTCGAGCAGGGCCTTGGTGACCTGACGACCGATGCGGCCGAAGCCATTAATTGCAATCTTTGTAGCCATGAAACTCTCCTTTGCTTGGAAATGTTTAGGGGTTTTGAAATGTTGAATAGCCGATAATATTTGACTCCGCAAGAAGCCCAGGCTGAATGCGAAAGGCGCTGGCGGGGTGATAGAGCAGTGCAGCCACAACAGTGTGGACGCCATATTTTATTTCTGTTAAGCCTATCTGGTGTATTTCATACACCATACATATGCTACCATCATTTGTGGTTTTTTGCGAATATGCGCATCCCACAACTTGGTGCAGGTTTGCCCGGATGACAGCGGAAAAATCCTGCCCATTCTCTGGCAAGATTTATGGCCGGGCGCGCCAATCAAAGTGGCCTAGCGAATGTCCAGAAGACGCAGGGCATCATAGGATTGAGCCTTGTAGACGCTCTTGGTGTGGGGTTTGCTTTGCATGTCGGCATGGATTTGAAGGATCTTGGCCGCCAGCTTGGCGGAGTCGTGCCGGGTGGGCGAGTCTTCGTTGATCAGATCCCCGGTGTAGAGGGTGAAGTCTGTGGGTTGGCCCGGCTTGGGCAGTTCCACCCAAGAGGAAGTGCTGCTGGGTTGCATGTGGGGATGATAGTTGTCATTGGCCAGCACAGTGGTGAAGGCATCCTCGGCGTGTTTGCGCAGTTGATCCATGTAGTCTGTCACGCCGTATCCGTCGGTCTCGCCCGGCTGGTTGGCCACGTTGCAGACAAAGATGCGGCTGGCCTGGGACGACATCACGGCCTGGCGCACAGAGGGGACCAGTAAATTGGGGATCGTGCTGGTATAGAAACTCCCCGGCCCGGCGATGATGATGTCCGCGGCCAGGATGGCGCGGATGGCTTCGGGATAGGCCCGCACCTCTTGGGGTTCCAGCCGCACCTGGACCACCCGGCCCCCGGCCGCGGGGATCTGGCTTTCGCCCCGCACATAGACCCACTCGTCCTGCCCGTCTGGCTGTGGACGCACGATTTCGGCGCACAGGACCACATGTTCCAAGGTGCTGGGCAAGACCCGTCCCCGCACGGCCAACACCCGGCTGCTCTCGGCAATCCCTTGCTCAAAACTGCCGGTGATGGCGGCCATGGCGGTGATGAACAGGTTGCCAAAGCTATGGCCGCCCAACTCGTTCACGCTCTCGTTTTCACGCCCGTGCCCGTTCCCATTGGCCGCACCTTCTGCGTTGCCATTGCGATCGGACGCCTCCGCTTCTGGCTGGGATGCGAATTTGGCATTGCCAAACCGATATTGGAGAAGATGGGTCATCAGTTCTTCGGAATCGCTGAGGGCGGCGATATTGTTGCGGAAATCACCGGGGGGCAACATGCCCATCTGCCGGCTGATGCGCCCGGAACTGCCGCCGTCATCCGCCACCGTGACGATGGCGGTGATATGGTCCGTGTGGGCGCGCAGCCCCCGCAGCAGGGTGGGCATCCCCGTGCCCCCGCCGATGGTCACAATGTTCGGCCCCTGGCGGCGGACACGGCGCAAAATGATCTGGTCCATCATCTCCATATTGTTGGGGGTGGAACTGGGGGGCAGCAGGGCCAGCACGATGCTACGGTTGAGGTACCAAACGCCTAGTCCTACCATCAACAGGCCCACACTCACCAGGATGACGGCCCGCATCCAATTGGGCAGAAAGCTCAGGGCCAGCAGATGTACAATTTCGGGCAGCCGCCCGGAGAGATAGACATCCCCCAACAAAAGGGTCAACCCTAACCCATTCAAGGTGATGCCGACGATCAGAAGCAGCAGCCAGCGTTTTACATAGAGGCCAGGGCGCAAAAAAGAGCGCCAACGGCCGCGGGCAGATGAATTAACGGGAAACCCAAAATGTATCGGTGACATGCAGATCATTATAGAAGATTCCCCGCCTTTGCGCAATGGCTTTGGTGTTTGCCTTTCGCCACATCCCCGCCGCCGGGAAGAGCGGTTTTTACATCCTTCCCGGCCTGGGATACAATCTCTGGTACCGCCTTGGCAGATAGGCCCCTGTCTCCTGGCCCGGCAAGTTCATTTGTCAACAGCCCTGGCGTGGGGGTAGCCGCTGCCGAAGAAATCTCCATGACCTATGAAGAAGCTCTGGCCTATCTGTTCGACCAGACCGACTATCTAAACCGCACCGCCGGGGGAGCGCCTCGCCCCCCCACGGCTGACCGCATGGGCCCCCTCATGCAGGCCCTGGGCGATCCCCAGATGCGCTTTCAGGTGGTGCATATCGCCGGCACCAAGGGCAAAGGCAGCACCAGCGCCCTGTGTGAATCCATGCTCCACCGCCTGGGCTATCGCACGGGTCTCTTCACCAGCCCCCATCTGCACACCTTCCGCGAACGGATTCGGGTGGACCAGGCGCTGATCCCGGCCCCGGCCCTGGCGGCGCTGATGGGTCGTCTGCGCCCCACCTTTGATCTCTTTCCGGATCTGACTGTTTTTGACCGCATCACCGCCCTGGCTTTTCAATACTTCGCCGACCAAAAGGTGGAGTGGGCCGTGGTGGAGGTGGGGCTGGGCGGACGGCTGGACAGCACCAACGTGGTGCAGCCCGCGGTCTGCGGCATCACCAGCATCAGCTACGATCACATGGATGTGCTGGGCCACACCCTGAGCCTGATTGCCAGGGAAAAGGCCGGCATCATCAAGCCGGGGGTGCCGGTCTTCACGTGCACCCAGGAACCAGAGGCCCAGGTTGCCATCCAGCAGGTTGCCCTGGCCAAGGCGGCGCCCCTGACCGTCACCCAGGCCAAGACCCAGCCGCCCCGTAATCTGGTGGGCGTGCATCAACAGATCAACGCGGGGATGGCCCAGGCCATGATCGAAAATCTGGCCCAGCGGGGACTGATCCGCACGGATTTCGCCGCCCTGGAAGCGGGCATCGCCGATGTCAACTGGCCCGGACGCTTCGAGCGTTTGCCCGTGCCGGGGGATCTGTCGGGCACGGACTCGGTGCCCATCCAGCCGATCATTGTGGATTGTGCCCACAACTTGGACAGCATGAACCGCTTGCTGGACACCCTGGCCCAAAGCTACCCGGCCCGGCCCGTCACCGCCATCATGGGGGCGGGGTTTAACAAGCAAGTGCAGCCCATGTTGACCGCCCTGTTGGGCCACGTGCCCCGGCTAATTTTGGTGAGCAGCCGCCACCCCAGGGCGACGCCTGTGGATGAGTTTATGAGCTTGGCGGCCACGCTTTTGGACAGCCCAGTGGCATCCAACGGCACCAGGGCCTGAGCGCATCATGCCCCAGATCTACGCTGGGCACTCCATGGCCCATGCCCTGGACCTGGCCATTGCGCTGACACCGGCGAACGGGGTGGTGGTGGGGACCGGTTCGGTCTTCGTGGCCGCAGAGCTGCGGGAAGTGTGGGCCAGCCGCTATCCCCAAGCCTTTGACCCCGCAGATTGGGTCTTCGAGTTGAGCCACGAACCGGCGTATTGACACAAGGGAAACCAAACGATGACCGAGAAATCGACTCAGTGGACAGTTCCGACGCCAAATAAAAGCCGATCAACCCTGGTGGTGGTCGTGGTGTTGATGGCGGCCACTTTTCTGCTGTCCGGGTGCAGTTGGTTTAACCGGGATGAGAGCAATTTGGGCATTGATTACACCAGCCTGCTGCCCGTGGAATGGGAACCTTTGGGCAGTTGGCAGAGTGTGAATATCGACGAAGATGAGACGCCGGAGTACCTACTCTTTTATCGCTACGAGGGCGGACAGGTGGGCGGGGTGATCTATGATCCCCAAACCAACACCGAGTTTGCCCCGGTGGCTGGGGCACCGACCAGTCTCGCCCTGCCCAACCAACCCTCTGTCTCCTTGATCCCCTATCGCCTGCTGCCCAGCTATTGGCGGAATGCCGGTGAGGGGTTTATCGCCGGGCCGGGCCAGGTACCCACCTTCATCCAAGTCCAGCGCCCGGCGGAGCAAGTGGTGGGCGACAAGGACAACGATCGCGTCGATGAGGTGATCATCTTTGGGGATGCCAATTTCTTGACCCACCTGACCATCGTGTGGTGGCAAGGCCCGGCCAAAGGCTACGGGGTCACCCACCTGGCCGCGCCCGGCGGATTGGATATCACCGACTGGTCTGGCCAGGATAATGCCTCCACCGTTGTGGAGGTGGATGGCTACTTCCCCGAAGAGAACAGCCGCAGCCTCCTCTGTCGAAAAGTCACCTATGATCGCGCCGTGCCCGCCGATACCGAGCGTGATGCCGACGATTACCGATACACCCTGGGTTTCACCGCCCGCCCCCAGGGTCTTACCTTCTGCCCCAGCGATAGATTCGCCACGGGCACGCCGTATCCCACCTATACCTATTATCCGGAAGCCACGGTTTTGGCCTTTTTGCTCCACCCCC
Source organism: uncultured Chloroflexia bacterium (assembly GCA_963704975.1). Lineage (GTDB taxonomy): Bacteria > Chloroflexota > Anaerolineae > Caldilineales > Caldilineaceae > JAGNDO01. The sequence continues at coordinate 248,553 of CAVPIK010000003.1, forward strand.
AAACCGAGCGGGTGAACACCAAGAGCATGAAAGAGCTTGTTTCGGGCGATGCGGCTCTGTTGGAAAAGATCGATGGGTGGCTGGGCGAGTCGCCCCGGGTCCAATCCCTCACCTACTACACCACCTTGGGGGACGTCGAAACCAGCGCCGATGCATTCCAGAAGGAAACCATGCAGATGAACGTGGTGGCCGAATTGGTGGTCACCGAAGACGACCAAGTCCGCACCCGGTTTATCACCTTTGTCCTCCAGCACCAGCCGCCCAGTTTTGATGGCCGACGGATGCCGCCGACCGCCGGTCAGATCGGTGGCTGATTATCGACGCGGTTAACCCATGATCCTGCGCCGCCATGCCGTCCTCAACGCCACCCATATTGAAGCCACCCTGCGCCAGGGCCAGTCCGAAAGCGTGATCTTTCTTTCGGGCCGATCTTCCGGGCGGACGGTGGCCGAGCATCTTTCCGCCTTGGCCAACGCCGACGGCGGCTTGCTGATCCTGGGGGTGACGGCCAAGGGCGGGGTGCAGAAGGAGGCGGACCCGGATCTCATGGCCGAAACCGCGGCCCAGGCCGGTCTGCTCACAGATCCGCCCCTGATCTTGCCCTCGGCCCAGGTGGTGGCCCTGGCCGATTCCGCCCCGGTGGTGGTGGTGCAGGTGCCGCCGGGCTTGCCCCATGTCTACAACGTCCAGGGCCGCTATCTGACCCGCCGCGGGGATCAGAACCGGGCCCTCTCCACCGCGGAACTGCGGCGGCTGCTCTTGGAACGCAGCGAAACCGGCTTCGAGGTGCGCCCGGTGGAAGGGGCCGTCCTCACCGATCTGGACCCCAAGGCCGTGGAGGACTATCTGGACCGCATCGCCGCCGCCCCCAACCTGGACGCCACCCAGATCTTGCAGGGCAAGGGCTGCCTCAGCCTGGGGGCCGACCCGGAGACACAAGGCCGAATGGGTGCCCACCATCGCCGGGCTGCTGCTCTTTGGCAAGGAACCCCAGCGCTTTTTGCGCAGCGCCGAGGTGATCTGCGTGCGCTATGCCGGGGAGAGCATGAGCGATGAATTCGAGCGCCGGGAACTTCGGCGGCTCTTTGATGGAACAAGCCCGCCAGGCCGAAGCGTTTGTACAGAGCAACATGCGCCGGGGCATGCGCATTGCCGGCCTGGCCCGGGAAGAGACCACCGAATATCCCCTGGCCGTGGTGCGGGAGGCCATCGTCAACGCCATCGCCCACCGAGATTACAGCGTGCGGGGCGAGGGCATCCGCCTGTTGATGTTCAGCGACCGGCTGCAAATCTACAGCCCAGGGCGGCTGCCCGGCCATGTCACCTTGCAGAACCTGGTGGACGAGCGCTACAGCCGCAACGAGGCGATTGTAGCGGTGCTGACCGACTTCGGCTACATCGAGCGGTTAGGCTATGGGATTGACCGCATGATGGCGGCCATGAGCGCGGCTGGCCTGCCCGAACCCGTCTTCGAGGAGACTGCGGCGGGCTTCCAAGTCACCCTTTTCTCTGCCGGAACCGCCCTGGTCAGCGCACCGTCCCGAAGAGCAGCCCTGGGCCCACGGCTTTCTCAACGAGCGCCAGGAGAAGGCCTTGGCCTTTGTGCAGACCAACGGGCGCATCGCCAACAGCGACTACCAAACCCTGGTCCCCGACGTCAGCCCCGAAACCATCCGCCGGGATCTGGCGGATTTGGTGGAAAAGAATTTATTGTTGAAAATTGGGGCCAAACGGGCCACGTATTATATTTTGAAATGAAACGTGAAGCGTGATGCGTGAAGCGTGAAACATGAGGTCTGTTCATACTCCTCAAATTTCATGTTTCACGCCTCACGTTACACGCATCACGTTTCACGCAACCGGAGGCATTGAATGCGCAACGTATCTATCGTCGGAATCGGCCAGACGCCTGTGGGCGAGCATTGGGATCGGTCTATCCGCCACTTGGGCTATGACGCGGTCTCCGCGGCCATGCGGGATGCCAACATCGAGCGGGCGGACGCCCTCTATGTGGGCAACATGATGAGCGGTTCCCTGTTGGGCCAGGAGCATCTGGCCACCCTGATCGCCGACTTCTGCGGTCTGCGGGGCATCGAGGCGGCCAAGATCGAGGCGGCCTGCGGCAGCGGCGCGGCGGCCCTGCGCGTGGGCTACATGGCCGTGGCCAGCGGCCTCCACGACGTGGTGATTGTGGCCGGTGTGGAAAAAATGACCGATTCCGTGGGCATGGATGTCACCGCCGGCCTGGCCACCGCATCGGATGCGGACTATGAGGCCCTGATGGGCGTCAGCTTTGTGGGGCTGAACGCCCTGGTGATGCAGCGCTACATGTACGAGTACAACGTGCCCATGGAAGGCTTCGCCAACTTTAGCATCAACGCCCACCGCAACGGGGCCAACAACCCCAACGCCATGTTCCAAAAGCCCATCAGCCTCAAGACCTATCAAAACGCCCCCATGATCGCCTCGCCCATCAACATGATGGACAGCAGCCCGGTCTGTGACGGCGCGGCCGCCGTGATCCTGGTCCCCACCCAGATGGTGCGGGAATATACCACGGGCAACCACCGGGGCGCGGTGCAGATCATCGGCAGCGCCAGCGCCACGGACACCCTGGCCGTCCACGACCGCAAGGATCCCCTGTGGCTGAACGCCGCCTACATCAGCAGCCAAAAAGCCTATTTGCAGGCCGGTCTCACCCCCCAGGACATCAACGTCTTCGAGGTCCACGACGCCTTCACCATCATGGCCGCGCTGAGTTTGGAAGCGTCCGGCTTTGCCAAGCGGGGCGAGGGCTGGCGCTTTGCCCAAGAAGAGCTGATCGGCATCGACAGCCAGTTGCCCCTCAGCACCATGGGCGGGCTGAAGAGCCGGGGCCATCCTGTGGGGGCCACCGGGGTCTATCAGATCGTCGAGACCGTTCTGCAACTCACCGGCGGGGCGGGGGCCAACCAGGTCAAGAACGCCCGCATCGGCATGGCCCAAAACATCGGCGGCAGCGGGGCCACCATTTTGACGCATATTTTGGGGGTGTGACCGAACGCCAGCATCCGCCGGTTGAGTAGGTCGGGGCAGTTTCCGACCGTATCGAAGCCAGAGGATGCGGGTTGACCGCAGAAGGTCCTGGAAGACTGACCCGGCCAGAGCAGAGAAGAATCGGTTTGCAACCCAGACGTCCGACTTTTTCAAAAAGTCGGACGTCTTCTTGATCCGGGAGACCACACACCAAAAACTACGTAGAATCTGGTAGAGCATTCGGGTAGGTTACATAATGTACTGATTTTGAGGAAGAAATCCTACTGTCAAAAGCTATCAGAAGCCAAAACGACCCGTTTTTGGTAGAAAATGGCGGCCACATCCTGGTATACTCAGCCCTATGTGACGAGTATCCAACCTAAAATTTTGATAAGCACTTCCGAGAGGACATCTATTTATGAGCATCGCAACCATGTGGCGGACCAAGAACCAGCGCTATAGCCTGACCGGTGAAGTCTGCCCCGAGTGTCACAAAGCCATCTTCCCGCCCCGGGATGTCTGCCCCCATTGCAGCGAGCAGGCCGGCCCCGCCCACACCATGAGCGGCCTGGGCGAAGTCTACAGTTTCAGCACCATGTACAGCGTCCCCAAGGGCTTTGGCGATCAGGCCCCCTACACCATCGCCCTGGTCAAGTTGCAGGAGGGTGAGATGGTCACCGCCCAGTTGACCGATGTGGACGAGTCCGATGTCAAGATCGGCATGAAGGTGGAGATGGTCACCCGCAAGCTGCGGGAAGAGGGCGAGGAGGGCCAGATCATCTACGGCTACAAATTTCGCCCCATGATGGCCCTGGCCGCCTAGCCATCCCGAAATAGCGCAATCGCATAGATACTCAACCCACGCCAGGATCTGTGATCACAGATCCTGGCGTTTTGCTGCTTGCAAGGTAACTACCAACCCCCTCCCAACCTCCCCCAGATTGGGGGAGGAGCATGATCGCCGCCGAGAGGCCGGATCGACGAAGACGAGAGTCCGGTAAACCTGATCTGTTCCCTCCCTAATCTGGGGAGGGCTAGGGTGGGGTTGGCAATTGCTTTTGACTTTCGTGTATAGACAATTGCCCCCGATTGTGCCATAATTGGGCCATCAATTCTATTCAGGGAGGACCATCGATATGCCCAAAACATCGATTTACCCAAGTTATACAGAGTGTGTGACCCTGGCTCTGCGCGAGGCGGACGGCCCCATGAGCATGGATGAGCTGTTGGCCGCGGTCGAGTCTATGCGCCCCCTGACCAAGAGCGCCCGTAGCGCCGTCTATCAGGCCATGGGCAAGCTCTATCAGGCCATCCCTGTGAGCGAGGGACACTTTGGCTGGCTCTCGTCCCTGCTGCGGGGAAACACCTTCCGCCACACGTTGAGCAAGGTCGAACTGCGCCGGGGCGTGCTCTATTTGGACGAAATGCTGCACGGCGTCCTGGCCCCGGACTTCTTCCAGACCCAGCGCATGGATCTGCAACCGGTCTACCTGACCCTGATCGGCGAGAGCGAGCCCCTCTCCATCCCCATCACCATTGACCGCAAGGTCTGGGCGCTGAAATTTGGCGAGAGCCTGGCCAAGTGGGTGGACGCCGCCGGCGGCCAGCCCCAGGACGACGTGATGATCCGGGTGGACGACGCCGAGGCCCGCCGCTTCACCCTGCGTTTGCAGCCCAAAGAGATGCGGGACGCCGAGGCGATGGACCGGCGCAACCTGGCTGTGGCCCTCGTCGCCGAAGAGATTTTGCGCCTGGACCGCAAGCTACGCACCTACATGCCCGTCTGGGATCTGGCCGCCCTCCTCATCGGCCAGGGCTTCTTCCAGGATCCGGTCCCCCCGGACGAGTTGCACCTGATCCTGGCCCGCTATAGCACCCTCCACTATCACCCAGGCAAGGGCTATGCCTTGGCCGAAGCGTACGGTTCGTTCGATGGCCGCGCCCCAGCCAAGGTTGACCCCTTTCTCGAAACCGACCCGTCCCTTCTGTTTGGCCAGAGATATGGCCTTGATGACAATTCGGGGATCGACAACGTCTCCCTGTGGGATGACGACGACGCAGCCCTGGCCGATGAAGCGGGATATCAAGAATACACGGACATAGACAACGTCCTCGACCCGGACGATCTTGAAAACCTGCCCTGTCCCGACTATCAGGCCTATCTGGAGGTCTACGAAACCCTCGACTTTGACGACACCCCCCTGGGCCACGATGAGTACCATCTCCTAGAGGCCGAGTTGGAAGGCTTGGTCAGCCTGGAATATGAATTTGGCTATCTGATGCCGGATCAAGAGGCCCGCAAGATCCAACTGGGCGAGCGGCTCTTCATCGACCCGGACAGCATGTACGACAATTTTGGCGACGACATGGACACCTCGGACATGGACGGCCCGCCTTTCTGGGAAAACTAGCCCGCCCACCAAAAAGGACCGCCGGGCTATCCCGACGGTCCTTTTTCATCTATTCACACCACTCGCCCCCCGGCCACCCAACTTTGGGGGAACTGTCCACCGTCTCCCCCAGAATTGGGGGCCGGGGGGCGAGATTTCAACCACCCAACCTGCCTATGACCACCCACAAACCTGTCAACTGCCGCTACTTCTACGGCGACTACTTCCGGGGCAAAGAGAAGGAAACCTGCCGCCTCCTAGAGTCCACCCCCGGCAGCCGCACGGACTGGAAACGCAAACTGTGCGACACCTGCCCCGTCCCCGAACTGCTCATCACCAGCAGTTGCCGGGATCTGCTCTTGGAGGGCAAAGTCACCAAATCCTTCCTGCGCCAGCGGGTCGAGGTCAGCTTCGCCGTCTGCGTCACCCACATGATCGACCTGGCCGACCCCGCCCACTGCCCCCAATGCGAGGCCGAGTGGAAGGGGAAAAGGCTAACCGCAAGACGCGAGGTTCGCAGAGCGCAGAGATTCTCTGCGCCCTCTGCGACCTCTGCGGTTAGCTTTCTTTTTTGAATCACGCACTAGCCTGGGTGGATGGATGATCCGTACCGCCAAGGCTACTTTTTTGGTCATCGACCGTGGGGGCGGCGGGGACCGATCGTGCCCACATGCGCCTGGCCCGGTTGCCAAGCTGGCTCAGGACAGATCTTGGTTCCACGGCAAGGTGAGGCCGGCTGCCCGGCAACGTGTCCAAGAACTCCTGCATGGCCACGTACCCGGCCTCGATCATGCGGTCGGCCTGGGTGAAGTCCAGATCACTGGGCGGGTTGGGCATGGTCAGGGGCACATAGTGCAACTTCACCTTGCCGGTCTTCTCGGTCAAAAAGAGATCGTGGTCCGCTTGCAGCCGCAACATGGTGCTGACGCTGCGCCCCATCACATTCATGACCCCCTTGACCAAATTCCCCTCACGTTTGCTCGTATCCGCCAAATGCAGGGCATAGATCTCCGTCGCCCCCCGTTCCAAAGCCACCCGCAAGGGCAGGGGAGTGATCGTGCCGCCGTCGATATACTGGCGACCGTTCACCTCCCACGGCGGATGCATGGGGGGCAGGGCCGTGCTGGCCATCAGCGCGTCCAGGATGTGATCCCCCGGATCGTCGCCAAAGACATGCAGTCCGCCGCTCTCCAGATCCGTGGCCGTGATGAAGAGCTTGAAAGCCGGTGCCGCCGCCAGGGTTTGGGCCGGGGTGGTGCCTGTGCGCTGCAAGAAATCGTAGAAATTGCGATTGTCGTAAAAGCTGTCCTTGCGGCTGACAATGCGCCACAATGTCCCCACCCGGCTGCCCGGATAGATGTCGTCCAAGGTCGTCTCTCGCCACACCTGGGCCAACTCCTCCACCATCTCCGGAGAGAATTCCCGGGACAAATAGGCCGCGTTCAACGCCCCGGCGGAACAGCCCACCACCATGTCAGGCCGAATGCCCCGCTCCAGCAAGGCCCGAACCGCCCCAACCTGAATTGGGCCACGGTTGCCGCCGCCACTAAAAACAAATGCACGCATAGGGGGTCTCCTTTATTGAGACGTGTTGCGTATTGCGTCTTTCGTGGCACGGAACACGCAATACGCAACACAGTATGCTATACTTACGCTACAAATCAACGGGGGGCTCGGAAGTGCCGGGCTGAGAGAGCGACCAATCTGTCGCCAACCCTTCAAACCTGATCTGGATAATGCCAGCGTAGGGAACATCCGTAGGTTCGTAACGGCATTCCTTGTGGGTGCCGTTTTTTTTGTTGAGAGATGCGAGGGGCGAATTGCGAGGGGCGAGGTGGGTAGGCTATGCGTAACGCATCACTCGCCCCTCGCAATTCGCCCCCCGCCCAATTGTACCAAGGAGATTACCCATGTTCAAGTCCTATTTTTAGAGTCTTACCCCGAATTGGGGTGATGGTGCTGTTGGCTGGCCTACTTGTGGCCTGCCAGCCTGTCGCAGATCTGCCCATGGGCGGGGTTGGGGAACCGGCGTCCCCGGACCCCACGACCCTGGTCGTGGCCACCCATAGCTCCTTCGCCGTCAGCGAAGCGGTGATCGCTGGTTTTGAAGATCTTCACAACGCCAAAGTCCAGTTCTTGGATCTGGGCGATGCCGGCGAGGCCCTCAACAAGGTGATCCTGAGCAAGGACGCGCCCCTGGCCGACCTCTTCTACGGCACGGACAACACCTTTCTCAGCCGAGCCTTGGCCGCAGACATTTTTGTGCCCTACGCTTCGCCCAACCTGGCCCAGATCCCCGACGAGCTGAAGTTGGACCCGGAAAATCGTCTGCTGCCCGTGGACTTCGGCTTCATCAACCTCAACGCCGACCGGGCTTGGTTTGCCGACAAGGGACTGGCCCTGCCCACCACCTTGGAAGATCTGATCGATCCGGCCTACAAAGGGCTGCTGGCCGTGCAGAACCCGGCCACCTCGTCGCCGGGCATGGCCTTTCTGCTGGCCACCATCGGCCATTTTGGACCCGACGGCTATTTGGACTTCTGGCGCGCTCTGCGGGAAAATGATGTCCTGATCAGCGACGGCTGGAGCGAGTCCTACTTTAATCACTTCACCGTCGGCTCCGGCGGCGCGGGGGATCGGCCCTTGGTGGTCAGCTACACCACCAGCCCCCCGGCGGATGTGCTCTACGCCGAGGACGGGCGCACGGAACCGGCCAGCGTCAACATCAACCCGGCGGACGGCACCTTCCGCCAGATCGAGTTTGTGGGCATTTTGCAGGGCACCAAGCAGCCCGCCCTGGCCCAGGCTTTCGTGGATTTCCTGCTGGACCTGCCCTTCCAAGAAGACATCCCCCTGCAGATGTTTGTCTATCCCGCCAACACCGGCGCGGCCCTGCCCGATCTCTTCGTCCAGTTTGGCGAAACCCCCACGGACCCGGCCCAGGTCGATCCCGCCGCCATCGAGGCCAACCGGGAAAGTTGGATCAAGGCCTGGACGGAGGTCATGCTGCGTTAAACGATTAGCTGTAACAACCAAGGCAGGCTAGCCCCCGCCGGTTGAGTAGGTCGGGGCAGTTTCCGACCGTATCGAAACCAGCGGGGGCGGGTTGACCCACTTGGTTTCGATACGGCCTCCCTCTCAGGTTAGCGGAGATCTGTGGTCAACTCGGCCTACTCAACCGGCGTTGGCTTGTATGCCTTGGTTGTTACGATTAGCTCGTAGTAGACGCTTTAACGCCTATTACGAACAAAAGGAACCATAATTCCATGCCCAATCCATCCCAGACCGGCCCCTCCACCGCCAGCGTCCACGGCGGCAAATCCCGCAAGCCGGGTGACCAATTGTTGGTCGATCCCATCGTCCACAGCGTGACCTATGCCTTCGACAGCACCGAGGCCATGCTCGACTTTGCCCAAGAGAAGAAGCTGACCGGCGAGAGCGAGCGCATGGACTATGGCCGCTATGACAACCCCACCCGCCGGGCCGCGGAGCGCAAACTGGCCGCCCTGGAATCCGCCGACGGCAACCCCTACGACGAGGTCGACGCCATCCTCACGGCCAGCGGCATGGCGGCCATCACTGGGCTGCTGCTGACGTTGCTCAAGGCCGGGGATCACCTGATCGTCACCGAGAGCTGTTATAGCGGAACCCACAACTTTTGCACCAAGTTTTTGCCCCGCTACGGCGTCGAGGCCACCGCGGTCCCTGGCACGGATCTGACCGCTTACGCTGACGCTATCAGACCCAACACCCGGCTCATCTTGGCTGAAAGCCCGTCCAATCCCTTCAACCGCTGTTTGGATTTGAGGGGACTGGCCGAGCTTGCCCAAAAACATGGCCTGCTCACCGTGGTGGACAACACCTTCGCCACCCCCTTCAACAGCCGCCCGCTGGATCTGGGCATCAACTTCGTCGTCCACAGCGTGACCAAATATCTGGCCGGGCACAACGACCTCATGGCCGGGGTCATCATCGGCTCGGCGTGGGAGATGGCCGGGCTGCGGGGGATTCAGAACGAGTTGGGCATGGTGGCGGACCCCAATACCTGCTACAATATCATCCGCGGGGTCAAGACCTTTGGCCTGCGCATGGCCCGGCACAACGCCAACGCCCAGGCCGTGGCCGAATTTCTGGAAAGCCACCCGGCGGTGGAGCGGGTCTGGTACGCCGGTCTGCCCTCCCACCCGGACCACGAGCTGGCCAAGACGCAGATGAGCGGCTTTGGCGGCGTGGTCAGCTTCGAGCTGGCGGACCACGCCGCGGCCGCCCGCTTTGCCGACGCCCTCACCCTGCCCACCCTGGGCGGCAGCCTGGGCGGGGTGGACTCGTTGATCCACCAGCCGTGGATCCTCAGCCACTACGAAACCCCGCCCGCCGAGCGCGCCCGCCTGGGCATCCGCGACGGGCTGATCCGCCTGGCCGTGGGCATTGAAGACACGGCGGATCTGGTGGCGGATTTGGCCCAGGCGTTGACAGCAATCGAGTAATGCGTATCGAGGTATGAATGTGGTTGACCAGGTTTCTGCTCGAACCATCCATGCCAGCGTCGGTTGAGTAGGCCGGGTTAACCACGGATTTACGCGATCAATGGAAGAAGGCCGTATCGAAACCAAAGCGGGTCAACCCGCTTTGGTTTCGATACGCCGCCGAGTACCTGAATGGTCAGCGGAGATTTCGGCGGCGGCTACTCAACCGACGCTACTCTTATTCAGAAAGGCACACCCATGACGACCGATCTCACCCCAATCACCAACCCCGCTTCACTTGGCTTTTCGCCCGCCCGACTCTCCCGCATCCGCCCGACCATGCAGCGCTATGTGGACGCGGGCAAGTTGGCCGGGGTGCAGACCGTGATCATGCGCCGGGGACAGGTGATCCACCACGAATGCGTGGGGATGCGCACCATCGAGGACGCCCAGCCCCTGACCCCGGACACGATCTATCGCATCTATTCCATGACCAAGCCCATCACCACCGTGGCCGCGCTCATGCTGTACGAGGAGGGGCGTTTTCACCTCTACGACCCGGTGGCCGACTATCTGCCCGCCTTCAAGGATGTGCAGGTCTGCGCGCGGTCCGGGCGTGCTGGGGCCGGAACTGGTCAAGCCGTCCACGCCCATGACCATCCACCATTTGATGACCCACACCGGCGGTCTCAGCTACGGCTGGTTCGAGGACACGCCGGTGGATGCCCTCTACCGCAAGGCAAATATAATGGAACCGGCTGCCAGTCGGGACGAGTGGTTGGCAAAGGCGGCAAGTCTGCCTCTGGTCAGCCACCCTGGCGCGGCGTGGCGCTACAGCATTTCGACCGATGTGCTGGGCTGTCTGGTGGAGGTGCTCTCCGGCATGAAGTTGGGCGATTTCTTCCAAGAGCGTATTTTTGGGCCGCTGGGCATGACCGACACAGATTTCCACGTCCCGGCGCAGAAGGTGGATCGCTTCGCCGCGGTCTATGGGCCGGGCCTCCAGGTGGTGGACGCACCCACATCCGGCCAGTTCACCCAGACCGACCGCGCCCAAAGCGGCGGTGGCGGACTGGTCAGCACCGCCGCGGACTATCTGCGTTTTGCCCAAATGTTGATGAATATGGGAAAGTTGGACGGGGAACGACTGCTGGGGCGCAAGACCGTGGAGTTGATGACTTTGGACCATCTGCCCGCCGCGCTCAAGCCCATCGCCGTCGGCATTTCGCCCGTGCGGGGCTGCGGGTTTGGCCTGGGCGTGCAAGTGGTGGAAAATGTGGCGGCGTCTATGCGCCTGGGGAGTGTGGGGGCGTACGGCTGGGGCGGCGCGGCCAACACCGACTTCTGGGTCGATCCCAAAGAGGAGATCATCGGCCTCTTCATGACCCAGTTCATGCCCTCGGACACCTACAACGCCCGTCGGGATTTCCGCAATCTGGTCTATCAAGCCCTGGTGGACTAAAAATCTCCCAATCTCTTAATCGCTGCGATTAAGAAGATTGGGAGATTTTTCTTACATCATAGCGCTCAGTTTGGCCGAAAGTTCGGCGGTGCGGGGTTCGGTTAGGGTGCTGCCGTCGGGGAAGATCAGGGTGGGGACGCTGTGGTTGCCCCGGTTGATGCGCTCCACAATGGCCTGGGCATCCACATCGTGGGAGATGTTGATCTCGTCGTAGGCCACGCCCATGCTGTCCATGACCCGCTTGGCCCGCCAGCAGTCTGGGCACCATTTGGTTGTGTACATAATAATCTTCAACTTTTCGCTCGTCTGGCTATTCGTCAGCATGTGCTCTCCTCGGTTTGATGGGTTCTCCCGCCCGCAGGTCGGTCCGACTGGTCAAGAATAGCACAGATTTCCCCACCGCCAGTATTCACCCTTCCCAAGAGGCTCCCATGACCACCCAATTCGCCCCTTCGTCCACCCTTTCTGCCCAAGACATGCGCGCCGTGACCGATGCCCACGCCGACCTGGCCGCGGAACTGGGCCGGGTCCTGGCCGGGGAGGTGCGCTTTGACGGCTTCACCCGTATGCTCTACAGCACGGACGCCAGCCTCTTCCAGATCATGCCCGTGGGCGTGGTGATCCCCAAGCACGCCGACGATGTGCAGGCCGCGGTGGAGATTGCGGCCCGCCACGGCATCCCCATCTTGCCCCGGGGCGCGGGCAGTTCCTTGGCCGGACAGGCCGTGGGCACGGCGTTGGTGATGGACTTCAGCAAATACATGGACCGTATCGAGGCCGTGGACCCGGAGGCCCGCCGGGTGCGCACCCAGCCGGGGATCAGCGTGGCCGCCCTCAACCGGCAGGTGGCTCGCCACGGCCTGATGTTGGGACCGGACCCGGCCAGCGGGGATCGGGCCACCATGGGCGGCAGCGTGGGCAACAACGCCACGGGATCCCACAGCATCCTCTATGGCATGATGGCGGACAATGTCCACGAGATCAGCGCCATCCTCGCGGACGGCAGTCGGGCCGTGTTTGGTCCCGAACCCGTGGAGAACCTGGACGCGTTGGGAAGAAGTGAGGGCCTCAAAGGGCAAATCTATCGAGAGCTGCCCAAGCTTCATCAACAAAAATATGGCACAAATCCTAGCCCGTTGGCCGAAGCATTGGCGGCGGGCTTCGGGCTACAATTTGGACCGCCTGGCCGCCGCCCTGCTTCCGGCGGACCAGCGGGGACGGTTGAGCGCGTCCAGCCCCTTCCGCCCGGCCATTGTGGACCCCACCCGCATCGACCGCTTCAACATCGCCCAACTGCTCACGGGCAGCGAGGGCACGTTGGCCGTGACCACCGAATTGGTGATGAATTTGGTGCCCCGGCCCACCCGCACCGGGCTGGCGGTGATCCCCTTCGCCACGTTGTTGGAAGCGTGCGCCGCCATCACCGATGTGCTGGAGACCGACCCCAGCGCCGCCGAACTGCTGGACAAACAGCTCATGGACCTGGCCCGGGCCCAGCCGGAATGGGCCAAGAAGCTGCACTTTGTGACCGGCGACCCGGAGGCCGTGCTGTTGGTGGAATATTACGGCGAGACCGAGGCCGAATTGACCGTCAAGCTGGCCCATTTTGAGCAACACATGGCGGCTCGGGGCTGGCGGGGCGCGGTGACCCGGCTGCTCAATCCCGCTCACCAAGCCGACGTGTGGAGCGTGCGCAAGGCCGGGCTCAACCTGCTCATGTCCCGGCGCGGGGACTTCAAGCCCGTGCCCGGCATCGAGGATGTGAGCGTGCCGCCGGAGCGCTTGGCCGACTATTTGGGCGAGATTCTGGCCTTTTGCGAGCAGCGCAGCGACGGCGGGCGCAGCATTCCGGGCGTGGCGGTCTATGCCCACGCCTCCGCGGGCTGTCTGCATGTGCGGCCTCTGCTCAACGTCAAGACCGAGCACGGGCTGGCCTTGTTGGCCGAGGTCAGCCGCTTTGCCGCCGGGCTGGCGGTCAAATATGGCGGCATCATGAGCGGCGAGCACGGGGACGGCTTGGCCCGCACGGATCTCAATCCCATCGTCTTTGGGCCGGAGCTTTACGCGGCGTTGAAAGAAGTCAAAGCTATCTTCGACCCGAACAATCGGCTCAACCCAGGCAAGATTGTGGACGGCCCGGCGGCGAAGACGTCTGATTTGTCTGCGAAGACGGACTTCTGGGCCGACAAACCCCTGCGCACCGGCCCCACCTATCACACCATCGAGCTGCAAACCGTCTTCGACTGGGGCGCGGACGGCGGCTACGCCCCGGCCATCGAAATGTGCAACGGGGCCGGGGTCTGCCGCAAGCTGGGCGCGGGGACCATGTGCCCCAGCTTCCAGGCCACCCGAGACGAGCGGGACAGCACCCGAGGCCGGGCCAACTCCCTGCGCAACGCCCTGGCCGGGCGCATCCCGTCCGACAGAACTCTTCTCCGACGAGATGTACGGGGCCATGGACCTCTGCCTGGGCTGCAAGGCCTGCGCCACCGAATGCCCCTCCGCCGTGGACATGGCCAAGATCAAGGCCGAATATCTGGTCCACTATTACCACGCCAACGGCCTGCCCTGGTTCAACCGGCTGATGGGCTGGCTGCCCAAGATCAACAAACTGCTCTTCCGCTTGGCCCCGGCGCTGATCCCCGCGGTCAACTGGGGTCTGCGCACCCGCCATCGCCAAAGCCATCATGGCCCGCATCGGCGTCTCCCCGCAACGCACCCTGCCCGCGTATGATCCGCAGAGTTTTGACGCCTGGTTTGCAATGCACAATGCACAATTGACAATGCACAATGGGGCGGGCGACCCAATCCCCAATCCCCAATCCCCAACCCCCGTCTTGTTCTTCGCCGACACCTGGACCAATTACAACGACACCCAGGTCGGGCGGGACATGGTGAAGCTGCTGGAGGCGGCGGGCTATCAGATCTTGGTGGACAACCGCCGGGAATGTTGCGGACGTCCGCTGATCACCGGCGGCCAGGCGGACAAGGCCCGGCGCAATGTGGATCACAACGTGGCCTTGCTGGCCCCCTACGCGGCCCAGGGCATCCCCATCATCGGCGCGGAGCCGAGCTGCATTCTGACCATCCGGGACGAATATTTGACCCTGGCATCGGACAAAGAGCGGGCAAAACTGGTGGCGGAGAACTGTTTCACTGTTGAGGAGTTTGTGGTGCGGGAGATCGGGGCGGGCCGCTTTGCGCCCAAGTGGAAGGCCAACCCCGGCAAGGCGTTGCTCCACGGCCACTGCCATCACAAAGCCCTGGTGGGGAACGAGTCCAGCGTGGCCGCGCTCAAGGCCGCTGGCTACAGCGTGGAGGTCATCCCCTCCGGCTGCTGCGGCATGGCCGGGGACTTCGGCTACGAGCGGGATCACTACGACGTCAGCCGGGCCATCGGCGAAGACCGGCTGCTCCCCGCCGTGCGGGCCGCGGCCGCGGACACGGTCATCGTCGCCAGCGGCACAAGCTGCCGTCACCAGATCGGCGACTTCACCGAGCGGGAGGCGGTGCATTTGGTGGAGGCGTTGGTTAAAGCGTTGGCCGATTGAGCTATTCGTCTTGCGGGGTGGGCGTCACATTTTTTTGAAACAAGAATGTTCGGATGCGAGTGGCCTGCGTTTGATGAAGATGGGCATTCCGGGAAAGGGCCGGTTCTTGTTGGGTTGAGTGAATGGTCTTGGCCCATTCCCGGAAAGGTCGAAAGCCGCCCACCAATCCCGGAATGGGCCGATGAATCTGCCCAAACGCAGCAAGAACCGGCCCTTTCCGGGATTGCCCCCTTCGTTTCCAAAGTCTCGCTGGGGTGGAACCGCCCCACCACACAGACTCCCCTATGCTCGCAGAGTTCGCACCCCCTGGTGCGAACGGTCATTGACGCAACAGGAGAAAATCATGAAAATCGGACTAGCACTAGGCGGAGGCGGTGCCCGCGGCGCGGCCCACTTCGGCGTCTTGAAGGAACTGGATCGCCTGGGCATCGTACCGGATCTGATCACCGGGACCAGTGTGGGCGGGCTGGTGGGGGCCATGGTGGCCGCGGGCCACAGCATGGACCAGATGACCACCTTCTTTCAAAAACTGAGCCTGACCGCCATCTATGCCCTGCCCAACAGCGTGCCCGCCTTCAGCAGCAACGCCAAGGTGGAACGCATGTTGGAAGAGCTTTTTGGCCGCATCACCTTTGCGGATCTTAAGATTCCCCTGGCCGTGGTGACCGCGGATCTGGTCAGCCGCCGGGAGGTGATCCTGGACGAGGGGGATCTGGTCTCCGCCATCATGGCCACCACCAGCTTGCCCGTCCTCCTGCCGCCGGTGATCCGGGATGGCTGTGCGCTGGTGGATGGGGGCGTACTCAACAACACCCCCTTCGACATTGCCCGGGGCCGGGGGGCCACCTTTGTGATCGCCGTGGACCTCTCCAACACCTTGCCCTACGAGATCGAGCCGGAGGCCAAATCGAGCGGGTCGAGTCTGCTGGACGCCCTGCCCATCCCCCACACCCGGCGCACCTGGCAGGTGATCTCGGCCATCAACGACATCATTTCCAGCACCTCCCTCAACGCCCGCCTGGCCCTGCACCCGCCGGACATCCTGTTGCAGCCCGAGATGGACAAGGTTGCGTTCTTCGACTCGACTCAATGGAAAGAGGGCATGGCCGCCGGCCAGGCCGCCGTGCTTGAGGTGGAGGACCAATTCGTCAAGTTGAAAAAGCGCATTGACAAAGCAGCCAAAACTCCCGCCGTACACGCCTGATCCAACGACTCAAAAGAAAGCACACCTCATGGACAACCTGCTGGCCGACTACCCTGCTGTGATCGAATTCCCCATCCACTGGGGCGAGATGGACGCCTTCAACCATGTGAACAACGTGGTCTATTTCCGCTACTTTGAGAGCGGACGCATCGCCTTCTTCGACGCCCTGAACGTGGAGGGCTTCACCACCACGGACGGCGTGGGGCCGATTTTGGCGTCCATCGACTGCAAATTCAAGTTCCCCCTCACCTTCCCCGACACCGTGGCCGTGGGCACCAAGATCACCGAGGTGGGCGAAGACCGCTTCACCATGCACCACCGGGTGGTCAGCCGCCGCCACAACCGCATCGCCGCCGAGGGAGACGGGGTCGTCGTCACCTTCGACTACGCCGCCGGGCGCAAGGCCCCCATCCCCGCCGCTGTGCGGGAAGCACTGGTTTTGCACAGCACCAAGCCTGTGATAGATTGAGTGGTTTGACTAAACTGCTTTAGCCGCCAATTCAATCTGATTCATTCCATTGAGGGTTTTCTTTTGGTTTCTACGCCTGCTCAAGTCCACTCTTCCCCTTCGCCCGCCCAAACCAGCCGCGTGATCAGCCGCTCCCCCATCTTCTACGGGTGGATCGTGGCCGCCGTGGGCACGGTGGGCATGATCATGACCAGCCCCGGCCAGACCTACTGCCGTCTCCATCTTTATCGAGCACTTTATCGCCGACCTGGGCATCAGCCGCTCCCTGGTCAGCACCCTCTACACCGGGGGCACCCTGGTGGGCAGCTTCGCCCTGCCCTTCATCGGTCGCCAGATCGACCGGCGCGGTCCCCGCACCACCGTGGTGCTGATCTCCCTGCTCTTTGGGCTGGCCTGCCTTTACATGGGCTTTGTCGCCAACGCCGCCATGCTCTTCGTGGGCTTCATCGCCATCCGCATGATGGGCCAAGGCAGCCTAAGCCTGGTCAGCCAATACACCGTCAACCAATGGTGGGTGCGCCGTCGGGGCAGCGTGATGGGGGTCTCGAACCTGGTCGTCTCCCTGTTGGGGCTGGGCAGCTTCCCCGCCCTCATCTACTGGCTGATCGACCTCTACGGCTGGCGCACGGCCTTCCCCATGTTGGGCGGGCTGGTTCTGGTGATCATGGCTCCCCTTGGCTATCTCTTTTTTAGAAATGAACCGGAACGGTACGGGCTACGACCCGATGGGGGCCAGACTCCGTCCAATGTGACCAATGTTGATCCTGTGGTCGGGGAATCCGTCATCTCGGAAGAGGCTTGGACTCTGGAAGAGGCCATCCGCACCCCGGTCTTTTGGATCGTGGCCTTGGGGCTGGCCTCGGTCTCCATGCTCAGCACGGGGTTGATGTTTCATGTGGTCAGCATCTTCCAAGACAATGGCCTCTCCGCGGTGGTGGCGGCCCAAGCCTTTGTGCCCGTGGCCATGACCACGGCCCTCATCACCCTGGGCGCGGGGATCTTGGTGGACCGCATCTCCGCCCGCTACATTTTGGCCGCCGGGCTGCTCTGCCAAGCCGCTTCGCTTGTGCTGGCCTACCGGTTGACCGGCGTGGGCATGGCCCTGGTCTATGGCGTGATCCTGGGGGCGACCACCGGCTTCACCCGCTCCGTGGGCAGCGTGATCTGGGCCAACTATTTTGGGCGCAAACACCTGGGGGCCATCACCGGGGTCACCAGCACCATCCTGATCGCTGGATCGGCTTTGGGTCCCATGCCTATGGGGATCGCCCGGGATCTGCTGGGCAGCTACAACACAGCGCTGAACCTTCTGGCCGTCATCCCTCTGCTCTTGGCCGTGGCCGCCCTCTTTGTGCGCAAACCGCAAAAAGGGGGCGGGTCCGATGCGGAATCACAAACCTTGTCAATTGCCCACCCTTCATTGTAAACTTGACTGTAATCATTCTTCGGACCCTGCAGGCGCTCAATCGCCCGCACCCAACTCTCAACAGGATTCAATCTCACATGAACACAGCCCTACTCGAAAGCGTCCAGGCCGCCCAGGGCGCGCTGGACCCCCAATTCAAGGCCCTGCGCGTCGCCACAGGCGCGCTCAACCAGGCGGTGAAGTTGGCCGCCGAAGAGCGAGCCGACGCCCTGGCCATGCAGAAATCCCTGGCCAAGCTGCAAGCCGCCGCCGAGCAAGTGACGGACCCCGCCTTCACCCAGGCCGTGGCCGACTTCGCCGCCGTCACCCGCCAGGCCTTGGACGATCTGGCCTTCCACTTCGCCCACGATCTCAAGGAGGTCTTCGAGCAGCGGGGCGAAACCGTGACGGGTCGTCCGCCCACGTTGGTCGTGGGCGAATTGGTGCTCCAGATCGACATCAATGCCCGCAAGGCCCAGTGGTTCTACGGCAAAGAGGCCCTGACCAAGCCCATTCCCCTCTCCATCAACGGCATCATCAAAGCCTATGACCAGCAGCGCAAATCCATCGTGGATCGCAAGATCGATGTGACCGGCTTCCTGACCGAACTGCACACGGCCTGGAACGAACTGCTGGCCAAGCGCAGCCAACGGCCCGTCCGGCGGACGCATCAACCTGATCGAACTCTACAGCCAGGTGGTCATGAACCGCCAGATCCCCCGCTTCTGGAATGCCCCTTCCCGCAGCACCTTCAAGGACTACGAGCGCGCCCACTTCGTGCGGGATCTGGTCCTGGCCCACGACGCCCCCGGCCTCACCGTGGATGGCAAAACCTGTGCGTCTGCTCTTGGGCGTGAGCCACCAAAAACCAGGCCGAAAGCGCCGCCCGCAGCATCTGGGTGCCCAAAATCGGCGCTGGATGGGGACTATTACGCCAGCATTTGGTTTGAATAAAAAATCGGCCACGGATTGAACGGATGCAACGGATTTTTGCGGATCTTTTGAAATCCGTTTTGATCCGTCCAATCCGTTCGATCCGTGTTCCATTTGTTCCATTTGTTTTCCCGGAGGAAATCCATGTCTCAAACATCCACCCTCACCCGTCCCCTGGCCCGGCAGATTGTCGAGGCCTTGGGCAGCTATGGCACGCCGCCGACCAAGGGGGTGCAGTATTTCAACGTGGGCAACACCTCTTTGCTCGAAGCCCTGGACGAGTTCTATCTTTCGTCCTATCTGCGGGACGGCGGGGCCACCTACAAGATGGTGGTCGGCGACTACGGCAGCGGCAAGTCCCACTTCCTCTACTGCCTGCGGGACATGGCCTGGGACCGGGGCTTCGCCGTCTCCAAGGTGGACCTCAGCCCCATCGAGACGCCCTACAACGATCAGCGCTCGGTCTACGCCGCGGTGGCCCGCAACCTGATCTGGCACGAGGCCGACGACGAGCTTTCCGACGAGACCGGGCTGACCCGTTTCCTGGAAGGCACCCTGCGCCGCACGGTGGGCGGATGACCTGAGCCTGGAGACCCTGCAACACCCCAACTACATCGGCCTGGTGGACACGGTGGAAGCTTCGTCCATCGACAGCCTGGCCTACCGCAACGCGGTCCTGGCCTATTTCGAGGCCCTGATCCGGGAGCAGGACGAGCGCATGGAGTCCCTCACCCGCTGGCTGATGGGCTCCACCACCACGCCGGACGACACCAAGGTCCTGCGGGATGTGGGGGTGACGGGCAAGATCACCAAGCCCAACGCCTTCCGCATGTTGCGCTCCCTGGTCCAGACCATCCGCGCCCTCTCCTTCAGCGGGCTGATCCTGCTCTTTGACGAAGTGGACCGCATGGCCAGCATCGGCGGCAAGGCGGAGAAGCTGGCCACGGACAACCTGCGGGAGGTGATCGACCGCTGCCGGGACGAGCTGCCGGGGGCCATGTTCATCTACGCCGTGCCGCCCCAGTTCATCAACGACATCGTGCCCCGCTATCCGGCCCTGCAACAGCGGGTGCGGGCGCCGGGCCGCTTCTCCCGGGCCAACCACTTCAGCCCCCAGATCAGCCTGGACCATCTGGATCTGGAAGAAAACGCCCTCATGGTGGCCATCGGCGAAAAGCTGATCCCCATCTACGCCACGGCCTTTGACACCGTGCTGGACGTCAAGATCCAATACGCCAACGCCGCCATCCTGGCCAACGTGGCCCGGGATGTCTTTCTGGACATCAGCCACCGCCGCCTTTTCGTCAAAGCCTTCGTCACCGAATTGGCCCGCCAGGACGCCGGCGAGCCAACACGTCCTCTCCGAAGAAGAGGCCGTCGCCATCATCCGCGGCCAGGTGGACGAACTCAGCGGGGGCGAGACGCCGCCGTATTGAGCGGGGAAGGAGTGGCATAATGCGTAGACTCCCCACATGGCGGGAAATGCACATGGACACGACGCCGGAGGTGGAAGCCATCCAGTTCGCTTTCTACCGGTCAGCCCCGGTGTGGAAAAAGATGGAGCTTGCTTCTCAACTCAACCAAATGGCGCGTACGCTGGCCCTGAGTGGTCTGCGTCAACGGCACCCCGTCGCCACGGACGCGCAGTTGCAGCGGTATCTGGCGGACATGCTGCTTGGCCCTGAATTGGCGGCGCGCGTGTATGGTCCGCACGAACAAGAGGAGCAAGCCGGCAATGGCTGAACTTATTGCGCCTGAGATTACTCTGTTGGTGACAAGTACGCTGGATGAAATTGGCATACCCTACCTGATCGGCGGTTCACTGGCGAGTATTACACACGGGGTAATACGCAACACGATGGACGCAGATCTCGTGGCAAATATCCAGCCGGACCAGATTAGCCGATTCGCCAACGCGTTAAAGGAAGACTTTTACGTCGATCCCCTGCTCACAGGAGCTCGTGCTATAATAACTGACATGCTGTAGCTATAATGAATGGCAATGTCTTGCTCTCCCCAAGGAGGATGACCCATGTCCGCATCGGTGCAGACGCCCCCACGACAAGCTCTTTCGCACGGTCTTCTCGGATCCCATGACGAGGCCGAGAGTTTTCTGCGGGCCTATCTGCCGCCAAGCTGAGACGGAGCGGCTGGCATGGGACAACCCTCACCCTGGTGGAAACCAGTTTCGTGGACGAAGCGATGGCCGAGAGCGAGTCGGATCTGCTCTTCACGGTGCAGGTGCGGGAGACGGAACAGCCGGTCCATCTTTACATCCTGTTCGAGCATCAATCCTCGCCGGACAGGTGGATGCGCTTCCGGCTGCTCAAATACATGTGCCGCATCTGGGATGAAAGCTTCAAGGCGGAGTCGGATCAGCAAGGAGTTGATCCCCATCCTGCCTTTGGTCTTCTATCAAGGGCGAGACAACGTTGGAACTACTCCACCGAGTTCGCCGATCTTGTTTCCAGAAAGCGAACGGGGCCACAGCTTTCTTGCCCCGCTTCGCCCATCATCTGATCGATCAGTCGGGCGCAGCGCCAGAGCAGATCCAAGGGGCGCAGAAAGCCCGCATCGCCCAATTGTTGATGATGGCGGCTTTCCAGAAGTTCGTGCAGAAGGCATTGACGCAGGCGGCGCAACTCATGGCCCAGGTGGAGCAGACCGGCGGCATCGACTATGCCAAAGTCTTCGTGCTCTATCTGGCGGCGACCCAGGAACGACGAACTGTGCAGGAATTTGTCGAGACGATCAATCGACATGCAGAGAAGATAGGAGGCGATATGTTGACGTACGCAGATGAGTTACTTCAAGAAGGCGAGGCTGCTGAAAGGCAAAGAGATCAGGAAGGCGAGATCAAAGGCAAGATCGAGACCATCGAGGATCTGTTGAATGTCGGCGTGGACTGGTCGCTGATCACCACGGCCACGGGGATGGACCCGATCCGATTCGAGGCGCTCAAGAAGCAGTTGGCCCAATTGGCTGGCGAGTCACAAGCCCTCAATGGACCATCAAGAAAATCGATGTGATCCTTTGCCCATCTTCCATCTTTCATGCCAACCCTGAATCGACGAGCATTCTGTGACTGAACAACCTTCCCAACCCACAACCCAAATCGGCGACCCCGTCGAGCACCCCCAATATGGCCGCGGACGCGTGACCGCCCTCTTCCGCAACGGCGCGGAGTGGATGGTGCAGTTCGAGAGCGGACTGCGTTTCCGCCGTCCCCGCACGGAGTTTGCGGGCCAGGAGAGCGTCACCCTGGCCCCGGCGTCGCCCATGCCCATGCCGGACACCCTGCCCATGTCCCGCACCCAGTTTGAGGCCCGCCAGTTGGTGGAGGCCCTGCGGGTGGGCGTGGCCCCGGCCCAGCACATCCAGGAGTTGACCATCGGCCTGGTGGAAGAGCGGGCCACCCTCAGCGCCGGCATCGTCCAGGCCCACCAGACCGGGGGCGGGGCCTTGGCCGTGCTGGGGGATTACGGCTATGGCAAGAGCCACATCGTGGAGTTGACCGCCCAAGACGCCCTGGATCGAGGCTTTTTGGTGGCCGCCGCCAGCCTGGATCTGCTGGAACTGCCCGCCCATCGGGCCTTTGATGTCTACGCCGCCCTCATGCGCAATCTGCGCTTTCCCGACGGGGACGAGCGGGGGCTGGGCGTGTTGATGGAGAAGGTGCGGGGCAACCGTCGCCTCCACGACGAACTGCGGGAACTCTCCGGCGTGGACGACGATCCCCTGGCCGTGGCCCTCTATGCCCTGGACAACACCTCCTCCTCCCGTCAGCGCCGGGCCTGGGAGAACTGGATCGCCGGCGGGCGCAAGGTCAAGAGCATGAACAAGGCCGCGCCCAAAAAGAGTGCGGTTCCCCTCCATCTATCGGGTGGGCCACAACGCCCGCCAGATCGCCTATCTGCTCAGCGGGGTGAGCGTGCTGGCCCGCTTGGCCGGGTACAGCGGACTGTGCATTTTGATCGACGAGGCCGAAAGCTACTCACTGTTGGCCAAATATCAACAGCCCAAGGCCACCCAGTTCTTCAGCGCCGTGATCTACGCCGCCCAGCAGGATCGCCAATCCCGCATCAGCCCGGACGCCTTCCCCCAGCACCGCTGGCGAGAGTATCCCCTGGCCTACACGGACCGCCAATCCCTCTTCTTCCTCTTCACCGTCACCCGCAGCGACAACCGCATGCCCCTGGAAAGCTGGCTGTCCAAAGAGCAGATCATCGATCTGGCCCCCAAGCACACGCCCCAGGAGATCGGCCAATTTTTGCAACAAGTCATGGTCTATCACGGCCAGGCCTATGGCTATGAACCCGGCGAGCGCCAAGGCCAGATCCGCCGGGGCGCGGCGGAACACCTGGCCTTGGGCATGCGCAACGACAAACTCAGCATCCGCGGCATCGTGCGCCTGGCCGTGGAGTTGTACGATCTGCTCTATTTGCATCCCGAATACGATACCGCCACATTGCTGGACGAATTACGCGAGCAGATGCGGTGAACCATAGGAATCCAACGCAGGTTGAGTAGCCCGACGCACGGCTGCCATTCCGAATATCCGCGTTGGAACAAGGGCGTATCGAAACCGAAGTGGTCAGATCCCGCTATTCGGTTTCGATACGCCGCCGAGAACATTGAATGGTCAACGCAGATCTCGGCGGCGGCTGACTCAACCGACGCTGAATCCACGTGGAATCCGAACGCAGGTTGAGTAGCCCGACGACACATGCTGCGCATTCCGAATACTGCCTTGGAATAAGGGCGTATCGAAACCGAAGATGGGTCAACCCGGCTCTGGCTTCGATACTGCCGCCGAGAACCTGAATGGTCCGCAGATCCGAGCTGCGGACTACGTCAACCGACGCTATTGGCGGCGCAATTCGACGCAGGTTTGTAGCCATGCGCCGTGGCTCCGTATCCCGAAAGGGTATCGACACTCGTCACCGATGATGCGGGCCACATTTTCGATCTGCTAGTGCGACGAACGCGATGAAAACCGGCGAATTGGAAAGATCTGGCTCGTAGAATCTGGGCGACAGCATGACCATCCCGTGACGTCCCGTCATCCTCAAATCCCGCCTCCCCCGCACCTGGCCGGTCTTCTTCGCCCGCCACGGCAACTTCACGCCCGTGCAATTGCAGGCCATCCCGCCCATTCTTGACGGCGAAAACACCCTCATCATCGCCGCCACCGCCGCGGGCAAGACCGAGGCCGCCATCGCCCCCCTGCTCGAACGCCACGTACTCGGCGCCCCCTCCCCCCACACCCCAACCCTGACCATCCTCTACATCTGCCCCACCCGTGCCCTGGTGCGGGATCTGTATGAGCGGCTGGCCCTGCCCCTGGCGGATCTGGGCGTCACCTCTGGCCATGAAGAGCGGGGACACCGGCCCGGTCTCGGCCCTCAACCCGCCCACGGTGCTCATCACCACGCCCGAATCCACCGACTCCCTGCTCACCCGCGCCCCCCGCCTCTTCATCGGTCTGCGCGCCCTGGTCTTGGATGAAATCCACCTCTTCGACAACGGCGTGCGCGGCGACCATCTGCGCTGCCTCCTGGGCCGCATCGCCCACATCCGCGCCTACGACCGCGCCCAGACCGGCGCGGACTTCGTGCCCATCCAGCGCGTCGCCCTCTCCGCCACGGTGCCGGATCCCGCCGGGGTGGCGGCGCGTTATTTGGTTGAAAATGAAGACGAAGTTGTCGGGTCAACAACCGGGGGGCCACAGATCGTCCAAGTTTCTGGACAGCGCCATCTGCGGGCCAGGATATTGCCCATGGGCGGCTTGGCAGATCTGGTGTCTGCCCTCGGTCTGGCCCGGCGCGGTGAAACCGGCCTGCGCAAGGCGCTGATCTTCTGCAACAGCCGCAACGAAGTCGAGCAGACCGCCGCCTTTCTGCGTGAGAACCTGGGCTACGAAGCCGCCATCTTCGTCCACTATTCCAACCTGGACCCGGCCATGCGCCGGGAGGTGGAGGACGGCTTCGCCGCCGCGCCCGTGGCCCTGTGCGTCTGCACCTCCACCCTAGAATTGGGCATCGACATCGGCAGCGTGGATCACGTGGTGTTGCTGGGGCCGCCGCCCTCCCTCACCTCCTTCTTGCAGCGCATTGGCCGGGGCGGACGTCGGGCCGACACCACCCGTGTCCTCTGTCTGGCCCGCTCCGCCTTGGAGGACGTGCGCTTTCGGGCCTTGCTCACCCTCTCCCATCGAGGCCGATCCCCATCTTCACAACGAGGCCGCCTATCATTTTCGCCCCTCGGTCCTGGTGCAGCAGACCTTCAGCATCCTCAAACAAAGCCCCACCGGGGGCATCCGCCTGGCTGATGTGGCCCGGATTGTGCCGGAGGCCGAGCGCCGGGCCTTTGCCGCCAAGCCCGGCTTCTACGGCGATTTCGACGAAACCGTGCGCCGCCTCTTCGCCCACCTCACCCAGATCGACTTTCTGCGCCCTGGGCGCATGGGCGAATGGCGGGCGGGACCGGCCTTGGACGAACTGGTGGACGCCCACGAGATCTACTCCAACATCGGCGCGGACCCCTTGGCCGCCGTGGTGGTGGACGCCTTCAGCGGCAAGGTGCTGGCCCAGACCGAGCGCATCCGCCTGGAAGGCGAAACCCTGCTCATGGGCGGGCGGGTGATGGAGGTGGTGTGGCGAGACCGCTACCGCATCGGCGTGCAAGTGGTGGGCGGGGCGCGTACAGACGAGGAACTGCGCTTCGCCACGGCCCCCTTCGCCGTGCCTTTGGATGTGAGCCAAGGCGTGGCGGCCTTTTTGGGCCTTGCGCCCGGCCAGTGCGCCCTGATCCACGACGAGGCCGGGGCCTGGCTCTTCCACTTCTGGGGGGATGTCTACGGGGATCTCTTGGCCGGGCTGCTTGAGGCCACCCTGGACCGAGAGCATGCCCCCTTTCTGGCCACTCGGCGCAACGAGCATTGTCTGCATCTGACCCAATCCATCATCACCCTGCCGACGTGGAACCCCGCCGTGACCCGGCGTCAAAGCCAAATCCTCATCCCCCGGCTGGAAGCCGTGCTGGAACTGGGCCGCTTCCACTCCCTCCTCCCCCCGGAACTGGCCGACCCGGCGGTGATCGACCAGATCGACCTGCCCCGCTTCCGCCAGCTTTACGAGGCCGCCACCCTCCTCACCCCGGACGGCGACCTGCGGGTTCGGCTGCTGGCGTTGTTGTGAGATCGGTCCCCCCAAACGCCATATTTCGGGACTTGCCATTATTTCCGATTCGGAAGATAATAGAACCCTGTCATGCCTCTCCCCCATCTTCAACGATGCTCTTCAGCGACGATTCCTACCACAAATCCCAAAGCTCACGGATCGTTTCCAGCCTATTCCAAAGCTCGTTCGTCTTACCGTCTTTTCATTTCCCACACCCTGTTCCAAAGGAGGAACTATGTTTCGATCAAACCGTTTCATTTTGTTGATTGGCCTGTTGCTGATCGCGTCTATGGCCCTGGTGGCCTGTGCCGCCCCGCCGCCCCCTGCCGCCGCCCCGGCTGCTGGTGCTGTCGCCCCCGCTGCAGGGGAAGCCGCCGCGCCCGCCGCCAGCACGGAGCTCAACGTGCTGTGTACGCCCCAGGTGGAGTGGTGCGAAGGCATGAAGACCGAGTTTGAAAAGGCCAACCCCACCATCACCGTCAACTGGGTGCGCATGTCCAGCGGCGAAAGCCTGACCCGCCTGCGCAACGAGAAGGATAATCCCCAGTTCGACATCTGGTGGGGCGGCCCGGTGGACAGCTTCATCGCTGCCAAGGCAGAGGGGCTGTTGGAGCAGTACAACTCCCCCAACATGGCCAACATCAAGGATCAGACTTTGATGAAGGATGCGGACAACTACTGGGCCGGCATCTATGTCGGCTCTTTGGGCTTTGCCACCAACCAGAACTGGCTGGATGCCAATCCTGGTGTGGAGCCGCCCCGCAGTTGGGATGACCTGCTCAAGCCCGAGTTCAAGGGCCAGTTGATGGTCGCCCATCCTTCCAGCTCCGGCACGTCGTACACGGCCCTGTGCACCGTCCTGCAGATCCGGGGCGAAGAGGCGGGCTGGGAATACATTACGCAAGTACGCCGGCCAGGTGCTCCAGTTCACCAAGAGCGGTGCGGCCCCGGCTGGCTTTGTCGGCCAGGGCGAAGCTGCTGTGGGCATCGTCTTCTCCCATGACATCGTCAACCAGCAGTTGCAGGGCGCGCCCCTGGTCCTGACCTTCCCCGAGGAAGGCACGGGCTACGAGATCGGCGGCATGGGCATCATCAAGGGTGCCAAGCACCTGGACGCGGCCCAGAAGTGGTTCGACTGGGCGTTGGAACCCGCCACCCAGGAACTGGGCCCCAACTACAAGGCCTATCAGGCCCCCACGGTCAACGGTGCCACGGCTTCCATGCCCGAGCTGTTGGACGTCAATCTGATCAGCTATGACTTCCAGTGGTGCGGCGCCAACAAGACGGCTATCGTGGATAAGTTCACCAACGAGATGGCCGGTGCAGATTCCCTGAAGGAGTAGGATGAGGTCAACTAGGGGAGTGGGCAATC
The DNA here is from genome assembly GCA_963704975.1 of uncultured Chloroflexia bacterium. GTDB lineage: Bacteria > Chloroflexota > Anaerolineae > Caldilineales > Caldilineaceae > JAGNDO01. The sequence continues at coordinate 276,001 of CAVPIK010000003.1, forward strand.
GTCTGCCCACTCCCCTAGTTTTTTGTGGCTTTCTCAACACTTCCACTATGTTGGTTCCACTGTATTGGATGGTCTCATGACGGTACAACCCACTCAGTTTTCTCCTGTCTCCCCACCTCCTCCATCCCCAAAACGCTCCGGTCTGTGGCGACGCTGGCAGGAGATCCGGCTGATCGGCCAGGACCCTGTGCTGGCTATGGGGTTGATGTTGGCGGGACTTTTTGTCTTCGTCTTTGTGGCCTGGCCCCTGCTGCGGGTGGCCTGGCAGGGCTTCTTCGACCCGGTGACGGGCAACTTTAGCCTCGAATACTTTGCCCAATACTTTGATCCCTACTATGCGCCCTATCAATGGCGGGTGGTGCGGGATACCATGATGATGGGGTTGTTGACCGCTACGGGCGGCACCCTGTTGGGCTTTGTCTTTGCCTATGCCATGGTGCGCTGCAACATGCCCTTCGCCCGCTCCTTGCACGTCCTCACCCTGCTGCCCACCATTTCGCCCCCCTTTGCCATCGCCATCGCCTCCATTCTGCTCTTTGGCCGGGCCGGCTTGGTGACCAAGGGGTTGCTGGGCATCGACCTTTGGGCCAGGGGTCAACGACATTTATGGCATGGACGGGCTGGTCTTTGTCCAGATCATCACCTTTTTCCCCGTGGCCTATCTGATCATCCGGGCCATGTTGGAACGATTGGACCCCTCCATGGAAGAGGCGGCCCTGAGCCTGGGGGCCAGCAAAGGCCACATCTTCCGCACGGTGACCCTGCCCCTGCTGATTCCGGGGCTGGCCGGTTCGTTCTTGTTGCTCTTTGTGGAATCTTTGGCCGACCTGGGCAACCCGTTGCTGCTGAGCGGCAACCGCTCCGTGCTGGCCACGGACATCTATCTGGCGGTCAACGGCCAATTTGACCAGCAGAAGGGCGCGGCCCTCTCCCTGGTTTTGCTCATCCCCACGCTGACCGTCTTTCTGCTCCAGCGCTACTATGTGGGCAAGCGCTCCTATGTGGCGGTGACGGGCAAGCCCACCGGCGGTCAACTGCCGGTGAAGGAGCCGGTGATCCGCTGGAGCTTTATCACCGTGACTGTGCTCACCTTGCTCCTGGTGATGGCCCTCTATTTCTCCATTCTGTGGGGATCCTTCACGACCCTGTGGGGCATCAACTACACGCTGAATTCTGACCAACTATGCCACCGCCTTTAGTCGGGGGCTGAACGCCATCCTCTCCACCACCTTCCTCTCCGCCGTGGCCACCCCCATCGCCGGGTTGGCCGGTATGGTGATCGCCTTTTTGGTGGTGCGCAAGAACTTCTCCGGCAAGCAGACCCTGGACTTTGTTTCCAATCTGGGCGGCGCTGTGCCCGGCACCATTCTGGGCATCGGCTATATCGTGGCCTTTATCAATGCCCCCTGGTTTGTGGTGGTGGTGATCTACGCCATGCTGGCCGGGTATCTGGTCAGCCAGATTGGGAAGGGCTGGTCCCAGCGCGTCTTGGTGCTGGCCCTGGGCAGTGCGGCCGGCTATTACATGAACTGGCTGCCCTCGGTGATGGGGCTGGATGAGAACGGCTGGCGCATGTTGTTGATGGCCCTCTTCCTGGTGCTGGCCGGGATGGCCTGGTTCTCTTCGGAGCCAAGCAAGCGCCGGGGACCGACCCTGGCCTTGGGGCTGATGGCCCTGGGCATGTTGATTTTGACCGTCAGCCCCCATGTCCTCCAACCCATGGCCGTGTGGGGACGCACCCAGGACAGCCAATTCTTCTCCAGGCTGATGGTCAAAACCGCCAGCATGATTCGGGTCTTCACCGAACCCACCCCGGCTATCATCGGCTTCACCTATCTGGGCGTGGGCATCTTCTTGGTGGGGCGGCTGCGAGAAAATGTGCGGCCTGTGCTGACCGTCTTCTTCCTGGCCGTGACCGCTTCCCTGATCTTTCAGGGCAAGCCCCTGGCCTTGGTGGGGACGCCCTACATCGTGATCGCCGCCTATGCCGTGCGTAGCTTGCCCGCCTCTGTGCGGGCCGGGGTGGCGGCTTTGCAGCAGATCGACCCGTCCATCGAAGAAGCGTCCACCAACCTGGGCGCGGATGCCCAATACACCTTCCGCAAAGTGACCCTGCCCCTGATACTGCCCGCCTTCATCGCCGGGCTGATCTTCGCCTTTGCCCGGCACATGACCAGCCTCTCGGCCATCATCTTCCTCACCACCGCCGAGTGGCCCATCCTGACCGTGTGGATTTTGAGCGAAGTGGAGCAGGGGGGCATGTCCGTGGCCGCCGCCTACTCGGTCATCCTGATCACCATCGTCCTGATCGCCATCGGCTTCGTCTACCTCTGGCTAGGCCGCACCTTCGCCGCCAGCGGACAATGTGGATCTATCCATCGGGTGGAAGATTGATCGGATCTTACGATAAGATGCAATCCGTCGATCCGTGCCAGTCTCATTTGATCACCTGATCTCCTCCAACGGAGCATGCTGTGTTCTTAAACCTTGAAAATCTAAGCAAAATCTTCCCCAGCCGTGACGGCATGGGGGCTGTGCGGGCGGTGGACAGTATCAACCTTGAGATCGTCAAGGGGGAATTCCTCACCCTGTTGGGACCGTCGGGCTGTGGCAAGACCACGACCCTGCGCCTGATCGCCGGTTTCGAGTTCCCCAGCGAGGGGAGCATTGTGCTGGACGGCGTGGAGATCAACGAGCAGCCGCCCAACCGCCGGGATATGGCTATGGTCTTCCAAAGCTATGCCATCTTCCCCCACTTGAATGTCTTTGAGAACATCGCCTACGGTCTCAAGATCAAGAAGATCAGCGGGGCACCCCTGCGCAAACAGGTGGGCCAGGCCTTGGAGATGACCGAGTTGGATCGGGCTGGAAAATCGCCAGCCCAATCAGCTTTCCGGCGGTCAGCAGCAGCGGGTGGCCCTGGCCCGCGCCCTGGTCATGCAGCCCAAGGTGCTGCTCTTTGATGAACCCCTGAGCAACCTGGACGCCAAGCTGCGGGTGCAGATGCGCAGCGAGATCCGGCGCATCCAGCAAGGGCTGGGCATCACCAGCGTCTATGTCACCCACGACCAGGACGAGGCCATGGTGCTCTCGGATCGCATCGTGGTCATGCACAAGGGGCGCATCCAGCAGGTGGACAACCCGGTGGAGATCTACCGCCGTCCCGCCACCAAATTTGTGGCTGACTTCATTGGCCGGGCCAACTTCCTGCCCGTCACCGTGGCCGACTCGTCGACCAGCCACATGGCGGTCAAAATTCAGGACGTGCCCCTGATCGCCCCCAAGTCCAAGCTCCATGACTTCCAAGCCGGGGACGCCGCCCAACTCCTCGTGCGCCCGGAGTCCATCCGCCTGCACGCCGAGACCCCGGCGGGCCATGTGCCGCTGATGGGCACGGTCCACCGCACGGCCTATCTCGGCTCCATGATCGAATACGACATCGAAGTGGTGGGCAGCATGATCACCGTGGTCCTCTTTGACCCCCAGGAGGCTGACCTCTTCCCCGTGGGCGCGCACGTGCATTTGGAATTGTTGAGCGAGAATCTGTACCTGCTTCCTGCGGATTGATCGCGTGGGGGTTTGGGTGGGGTGGGATGCAAAAAGCGGCACGAACCTGCAAGGTTCGTGCCGCTTTTGCATCCCACCCCACCCAAACCCCTATCGTTTCATAACCCCAACCCGGCCGTCCGGGCCAGGATGATGGCCTCGGAGCGGTCGGCGGCGTCTAGCTTGGAGAAGATGGTGGAGACTTGGTTGCGCACGGTCTTGGGGCTGAGGAAGAGCTGTTCGGCAATGGCCGTGTTGGTGTATCCCTGGGCGATCATGCCCAAAATCTCCCGTTCCCGGGGGGTGAGCTGGGGGAAGGGTTGGGTGATCTGGGCCGGGGTGTTGGAGAAGAAGCGGGCCAGGCGTTGGGCCACTTTGGGGCTGAAGATCGACTCGCCGTTGGCCACGGCCCGAATGGCGCGCAGGGTCTCCTCGCCTTCCGCCCCTTTGATCAAATAGCCGCCGGCCCCGGCCCGCACCGCGGCAAAGACTGTGTCATCCTCAATCATGGTCACGATCAGCACCTGCACCTGGGGGAACTCCTGGACGATGCGCCGGGTGGCCTCGATGCCGTTGATCCCCGGCATGTTGATGTCCATCAGCACCACATCCGGCTGGGTGGACGCCACCAGATCCAGCGCCTCCTGGCCCGTGGCCGCTTCCGCCACGACTTCTGTGTCCGGCTCTGCGGTCAACAACGCCCGCATCCCAAAGCGAAAGACCGGATGGTCGTCTGCGATCAACACTCGGATCTCTTTCATGCTTCGTCCTCCCCAACGTCCCCATCCTCATCCCCATCCTCATCGCCGTCATCGTCTTCTTGGGGCAAGGGCAGCCACGCATAGATGCGCGTTCCCTGGCCGCCCCCATTATCCACCTCAAAGAGACCGCCCAACTCCTCCGCCCGCTCCCGCATGGAGTGCAGCCCGATCCCCGGCTGGCCATGGGCGGGCAGCCCCCGGCCATCATCGCACACGCACAGGCGCAGACCGTCCCGCCCATCTTGCGCTTCCAGGTTGATCTCCACCCGGCCTGTGCGGGCCTGGGCATGGCGGACCACATTTTGCACGGCCTCTTGCAGGATCAAATAGGCGGCCAGTTCCACCGCCGCGGGCAGGGGGGGCAAGGGAGGTTCCGCGATCAGTCGCCACGTCACCCCGGCGGATGTGTAGCGATCCAGCACTTCGAGCATGGCCCCGGTCAGCCCCAGGTTGTCCAACACCGGCGGGCGTAGCTCGTAGATCAGCCGCCGGATCTCGCTCATGGCCTCTTGAGACTGGGCCTTGAGGTTTTGGAGCAGCCGGATGGCCGTGGCCGGATCCCGCTCTAGCAGCCGTTCCACCGCGTCCAAAGTCAGGGTTTGGCTGGCCAGATGCGGGCCGAGACCGTCGTGCAGATCCCGGCGCAGGCGGCGGCGCTCCTCTTCCCTTGCCGTGATCAACCGTTCACGGGAGCGTTGCAAGTCCCGGGTCAGGCGCACGGCGTGGATGGCGGGACCGGCTTGGTGGGCGATGTCCTCCAGCAGCCGCCGTTCCCCGCTGGTAAAGCGTTCGCCCACGGCCCGCCGCCCCACCAACAGGGACCCCAGGGGCTGGCCCTGATAGGCCAGGGCGAAGGCTTCGATCTCACTCTGGGGATCGCCCCAGGCCGCGGTGATGGACGCTGTCTCCTTGGACGGCTCGGTCAAGCTGATGGCCGCATAGGGCAACTTGAGGGCCTGGGCCACAGTCTCGGCCACGGTGTCCATCACCGAGGCAGGGGCAATGGCTGCGGCCAGCCGGTCGTTGAGCCGAGAAAGCACCCCATAAGGGTCATCCCGTTGACCATAGAAGATCCGATTTACCCCCCTTTGCAGGCGATCTCGCAAGGGCTGAAAGATTACCGCCACCAGGGCTGTGGAAACCAGAGAGACATCCAGCGAGTCATCGGATTGAACCAGGCGGCCCAGAATGCCCACGCTGCCCACATAGATGCCGATCACCGCCAGGGTCAGCGCGCCATAGACCAACGTGCGGTTGATGATGATGTCGATGTCCCACAGCCGGTGGCGCAGGATGGCAAAGACCAGGGTCACGGGCAAAAGCAGGGTGAGCAATGGACCCAAAATCAGTTGGCCCTGGGTGCCGGGGCGTAGCCATTCGACCAGAACAATGCCGTTGAGGGCCATGATATAGGTGGCATTGGCGATCACCGGCCCGGCCAGCCCCACGGTGACCCATTTGGTCTGTTGGCGTTGCATGGGGGTGGAGTGGCGGCGATAGCGATAGATTTGGGCCGCCAGCCCCAACCCGGCCATGCCCACGGCCAGGAGCATCACCCACTGGGTGGGCTGGCTGGTGGGGTCGTCGAAGATGGGCAGCACGTTGGCGGCCAGGCCGATGGGCACGTTGGCCAGATAGACCCAGCCGGTCCAGCGGGGCACAAAGCGGCCGTCGGGAAAGACGAGCAGGAAGAGGAAAAAGGAGGCAAAGCCCAGGTTGTCCAACAGCATGTTGAGACCAGGCAAGCGCTCCGTCACCCAGCCGTTGAGGCCCGACGTGATGTACGGCCCGGCAAAGAGCAGCATGGTGGCGGCCAGCAACCCCATGAGATCCTTGGACTTGCCCCAAAATATGATGCCCGCGGCCACAAAATAGCCCGCGGGCATCACAAAAGTGAAGGCCACGCTGCGCACACTGCGATACGCCCCGCTCTCCCACAGCCGCCAGATGTAGAGACCCAAGACCAGCCCAGCCAGAGATCAGCCACGCCAACCGGGCCAGGAAGAGCCGACTGCGTCCTGGCCGGGTGGGTGGGAAGAGGAGATGGTCCAAGCCAATTGTCGCGGGTCCACTCACGGGTCCGTCCCCTGGGAAATAGCGCGGAGTGCGGTCTTTGCGGACAGGATCATGCACGCGAAGGGTGTCGATTGTCAAGCGTCGAAATTTGGCTGGGTCAATTCATAGCCTGTTGATCAACCCGCGTCCGGGAGTTGGCGGACGAAATAGATGCCCAGCCCGGCAATCAGCAAATGGACGGCGATGAAGGCGAGGTACCCCCCGGCGCTGTACCCCTGGCTGATCAGATAGAGGTCATCGATCACCCCGTGCCAGATCTCCAACCAGGCGATCAGCCAGACCGTGGCGGCGAACTTGCGGGCATCCCGGGACGCCCAAAGCAAAAAGGAGCCGATACCGATGACCTCAAATGCAAAGGGGGACCACCCCTCGACAAAGGCGCGTAGAACAAACGCGTCCGCGGCATAGGGCATGTTTGACGAGAAGAAGCTTTGGTCAACAAACATGCCGTACAGGTTGATCAACGCCCAGCAGAAGATAGAACGCACCCACGATTCGGAACCACCATGTCAACCTTTTCATTTTTGTTCCTCCGTACTTGACCAGAGACAGGGCAACATCAGCGCCGAATCAGGCCAACGGCCATGACCAACAGAAAAACATAGCTAAAGAAGGGCGGCCAGTCCCGCATGATCAGCGGGCCGCCCACCAGTCCCAACACACTCAGCCCGGCGACCACCCAGCCCAGGGCGGGCAATACACCGCCCAGGGCCAGGGCCGTACCCATCGCCCCAAGGGCGGCCAGGATGCAGAGGGTGTGGGGCCAGAAGGTGTGGCTGTTGCGAAAGATTTCGGGGGGCGCAGCCGGGTCGAAGGTGCGGATTAGTGCCGCGGCCTGCGCGCCCAGGCGCAGACGGTCCACGCTGATGGGTAGCCAGAGCAGCGCGCCGGCCACGAATAGGAGGGTGGCGGCGATCCCCAGCCAGCGGGGCAAGGGGGCAGAGAGCCGTCCTGCCATGAAGCCGAAGATCCCCGCCGTCGCCACGAAGGCCACGGGGAAGATGACCGCCTGGGCCGTCCAGCCCAGGCGGTCATCGGCGATCACGGTCAGTTGATCCAAGGGGGTCGAGGGCAAGGGCCAGCGGCGAAAGTAGGCGGCAGAGAAGGCGCCGAGCAAAAAGACAATGGTGGTGACCAAGAGCGCTATGCCCGTTGAGCGTGTCCATTCAGGAGTTTGTATGGTCTCCATGAGTCGCGGTCCCCCTTTGTGGCAGTGCTCCATGAAAGAAGTGTGGCTCTACCGACCTGTTTGCACCAGGGGGTGCGAACGGCCATCCTCAGCCTAGACTTTTTGGTCGTGCACTGGCTTTGACAATCCCTACGGCGCGGTCGTGAGATACGCATACAGCGCGGCCAGATCCCCGTCGGTCAAGCGGGAGGCGATCTGCCAGGGCATGGTGTCGGGGAAGGGGACGCCGTCAGGCTTGATGCCGGTGTTCATCATCTGGGCGAATTGGTCCAGGCTGAGGGTGCCGACCAGCAGCCGAGGATTGGGGGTGGCCGGTCCGGCGGGGGATGCGGGCATGCCCGTGGCGTCTGCCCCATGACAGCCCCGGCATTCGGCGAAGGTGGCCACATATTTGCCGTAGGCCGCAGTGGGGCCTACGGGCGGGGCCACAACGCTCTCCGCGCCCTTGTCCGGTGTGCCAAACATACCGGCCCCAAACATCACCCCGCCCAGAAAGCTGAGTTTGTCGCCCGTGGTGGCCGGTTGGGGCACGGGGGGCAGGGTGCGCAGATAGGCGATGATGGATTGGACATCATCGTCGCTCAGTTGGGCGGTGGGGAGCAGGGACATGAAGGTCAAGAGCTTGCCATCATTGGTCACCCGGTGGCGCAGAACCCGGAAGATCTCGCCGTCCGTGTAGTTGGCCAGCTTGCCGCCTGGGGTCAGGTTCTCGGCGATCATGTCCCCCGCAAAGCCAAAGCCCTCGGAGGCGGCAATGTTCCAGCCGCCGTTGAGGGGGTGGGCTTCGGTGGGGTTGCCGTCCGCGCCCACGGTGCTGTGACAGCCGATGCAGCTCAGGTTGACCAGATAGTCGCCCCGGGCCACCTGTTCCGGCGTGCCCGCCACGGTCAGATCCGGGGCGTCCGGCACGTTGGGGAAGTAGGCGGCGGCAATGCCTTTGCCGCCGAAGAAGGTCACCCCAGCCAGGGCCAATGTCAGCAGCCCGGCCCCGATGCCCCCAAGAATTTTAACCCACAATCGTTCGGCTCGCAGGGACCGCCATGTCAACCACGCAAAGAACACCATCACCAAAAAGACAACCAACAGCATACTCAAATTTGCACCCATAGAACGCCTCCTCTTTTGCTAGAAAATTCTTTCACCAAGTCATGCCCACAACCGCGATCACCATGAGGATGGCGCTATAGTGGCCGCCCACAGCGGATGCGCGTTTGCAGGGTATTCATCTCAACTCAACTGAGCGGGGGTGGGTGGGCCGCCTTGGGCCGCCATCTCTGCGCCCAGGGCCTTGAGTCCGGCCGACCCCTTGCCTTGGAACATGGCTCCGACCACCGCAGAGGCAATGCCAGCGACAGCCCCCAGCGTCAAGGGCAGCCGCTGGCCCAGCATGATGGCCACGGAGTTGGCTGTGGCTGGGCCGTACAGGAACAGTCCGCTTAGCACGACCACCACCCCGGACGCGGCGATCACCAGGCTGAAGCGGCTACCGCCGATCAGCTTTTGCATCACTTTGCCGCCGTCCGGTCCCGCAGCCCGGATGGCCGGTTCTAAAAAGAAGACCATGAAAAGGGTGGTGCCCACCCAGAAAATGGCGCCAGAAGATATGGATAAAGCGCAATAGGGAGAGTAGAAAGCCCATGAAGGTTCTCCTGTTCTAGGGTTCAACGATCAACGTTCCGGTCATGCCCGCACTTGGGTGGCCGGGGGTGGCGCAATAGAAACGGTAGGTGCCGGGCTGTTCCGGCGTGAAGGTGAGGGTCTGGGTCTGGCTGGCGGGCATGGGGACGTGGATGTCGAACTCGTCCACGTCAAAGGAATGGGCGATAGCCGTCCTTGTTGATCAGGGTGAAGGCGACGGGATGGCCGCTTTTTACCCGCAACTCGCTCTGGTTGAACTTGAAGTTCTCCGTGCGCAGGGTCACCTTCTGGTCCGAGTTGGACGAACAGCCTGCCAGGATCAGGAGGAAAAGGATCAACATTGCCCATCTATGGGCGCGACTGGACCGACGATAAATTGGCATCTGTGCGGCTGGAGCAAACCGAGGTCACGGCACCCTCCTGAATGAGAGACAATCATCACGGAAACCGAATTGGGGCGGGCATGATGGGATAGGTTGGATGCGATGGATACGCCGGGCGGTGATGAGAGGCGTCAGGTGGCGAAGGAAGCGGCGGGGCTGGAGCAGAAATTCCTGGGTATACTATACCGAATGGTCTGTCCTTCTGTCATGAGACCGGCGTCACTGAGTTAATGGGACAATATGTCCCGCCAGGGGTTTGGAGGGAGATCTGCGTCCCGCCCCAGGCAGATATGACGAGGAGCCGCCCTCTGGTGTATGATCGGGAACTGGGTTTGCCAATCTCGCAATCGCTTAATCGCTTAATCGCTCAATCTCTCAATCTCTCAATCGCTATTCGCTCATCCGCCATGATCAACAACCGCACCTATTACGCCATCCTCCAGGTCGATCCCTCGGCCAGCCATGAGGTGATCACAAGTTCATACAAGCGGCTCAGCAGCCTCTACCAGTCGGGCTATACCGAGGGTGGGGATGTGCGCACCCGGCTGCGGGATCTGCGGGAGGCCCACGATGTGCTCAGTTCGCCGGATGCGCGCATGGCCTATGATGCCCGGCTGCGGCGGCGGGCCGCGCTCTTTGATCTGCCTGAGGACGAGGTGGTCATCGACACGTCCATCGACTTCTCCATCAAGGTGCCGGTGGAACCCCGCCAGGGGGTGTTGCTGACGGATCGCCATCCCAAGCAGGAGGAGAAGACGCCCGTGGCCTGGCTGACCTACCTGCGCCGTCGGGGCGGGGATTACGCCTTCAAGATCGACCGGGCCATGAATCTGCATTTGGTGATCAGCAGCCTGCGCACCCAGGTGCCGGAGGATCGGCGGCGCTATGACCCCACCAGCCAGGAATGGCAAGTGGCCGCGGAATTCGAGTCGGTTCTGCAAGCGCTCTTTCTCAACTATGACTCTCTGGCGGCTTCCGATCAGATCGCCCCTACCCAGGTCGGCTACCCCAACCTCAAGCCCGTGGACTTCCGCCCGGCCCCCGTGCCTCTTCCCCCGCGCAAGGAATACACCCAGACGGTCAGCCAGCCGGTGACCTATGGCAACCGCATCAACTGGCCGCCGATCCTGATTGCGGTTTTGGGCGCGGCCCTGTTCTACAATCTCTTTCTGTTGGTCGGCGGCGGCACCCTGAATGCGGTGGCCCCCACCCCCACCCTGGATCTGCTGGCCTTGCGCCCCACCCCGGCCCGACTGCCCACCCGCACCCCCACCCCCGTGGTGGTCTTGGTCGAGCCCCAATACCTCACCGTCAACCTGCGCAGTGGGCCGGGGGAAAGCTACGATTCCCTGCGCTATCTGTACCAGGGCACCAGCTATCAGGCCATCGGGCGCAACGACGACGCCAGTTGGATTCTGGTTCAGGTGCGGGAGGGGCCAACCCCGACACCGCCGCTCGACCCACCCGCCCAATCTCAGCTCCTGGCCACCCCCACCCCCTTCCTCCCCCCCGTGGTCGCCACAGGCTGGACCGCGGCCTGGACCCTGACCATCGAAGACACCGATTCTCTCCCTATTGTCGCCACCCCAGAGCCGTAGGGAGACAGGGAGACAAGAAGACAGGGAGACAAGGAGAGGTAGGGGGCAATCTCCCAACCTTAATCCCGCCTCCCACATTCAGAAAGAGGAAACCCCATGCATTTGATTCTGATTCGCCACGGCCAAAGCTACGTCAACCTGCCCGATTGGGCGGGAGGCAATGTGGATGCCGGGCTGACCGAGACCGGGCTGCGCCAGGCCGCGGCCTTGGCGGCGTGGCTGCCCGGCCACCTGCCCCAGGTTGACGCCATCTACGGCAGCACCATGCGCCGGGCCGTGGAGACCGTCACCCCCCTGGCCGCGGCCTATGGCCAGCCCATCCGCTTTGACGACCGCATCCGGGAGATCGGCAGCAACCGCCTGGACCATACCCCCTATGCCAGCGACGATCTGCCCACGGAATACGCCGACTTTTGGGCCAGCGAGTACCCCTTTGCCACCATCACCCCCGCGGCGGACCGGGGCGAATCGTTGATGCACTTCCGGGCCAGGGTGGGCATCTTTTTAGAGGAAATGGTGGTCGCCCATCGCCAGCAGACCGTGCTGGCCGTCTGCCACGGCGGGGTGATCGACGCCATGTTCGACAACACATTCAACGTCGGCCCCTATCGCCGCTGTGAGATCTGGACCTCCAACACGGGCGTCACCCACTTTCAACTGGTGGAACTGCCGGGCCGGGAAGTGTGGCGGCTCCACTACCAGAACCGGCTCACCCACCTCCTGGCCACCCCGGAAGACATTACCTAAACCGTGGCAAACTCCGTACTGGCTCTTCGTGGGCCTAACCCTGGCGTTGACCGGCTTTTTGGGCTACGCCACTTTTTCCACCGCCCGCCTGTTGCAGAGCTGGCGACCGGAGGGCAACCTGATGCTCCTGCCCAGGCGAAAATCTCCTGCGCCTGGGCATGATTGTGGCGTGCTGGGTGTTGGGGCGGTTGAGCGGATTGGGACCTGCTGCGTTGGGGTGGGGGGCGGATCGATGGGCGATCCAGGTGGGATGGGGCGTGGGGATTGGGCTGGGGGTGGCAGTTTTCTTTGTGGCGGCCACCCGCTGGCTGGTGCGGCGGACCGGCTCCCGCTTCTATTCGGACCAGATCATCGACCTGATCGTGCCCACGTCAAACCGGGAGTTGGTGTGGGTGGCCGCGGCCCTGCTCCCCGCCGTGCTGGTGGAGGAGTTGCTCTTCCGCAGTCTGCTCCTGGGCGGGCTGGCCCCCATCCTCCCCGTGGGCTGGCTGTTGGTGGGCTTCGGCGTGGTCTTTGGCCTGCTCCACAGTCCCCAAGGCATCTGGGGCATGACCGGGGCCGGACTGGCCGGCATCCTCTTCGGCCTGCTCTTCCTCTGGCAAGGCAGCCTGATCCTGCCCGTCGTCGCCCACTATGTGGCAAATCTGGCCCAAATTGTCGTGGCGATGAGGGGTAGAGGGTGAGCGGGTGAAGGGGTGAAAGGGTGAATCGTCTTCACCCCGTCATTGTGCATTGTCATTGTGCATTACACATCATACAGCCCGCGCAGCCCATTACGCCGGATCTTCAACACCTCCAGCACCATGTTGATGCTGTCGCGGATCGGGCTGATGCGGCTGTTGTCTTTGTAATACCAGTTGATGGGCACCTCCACCAGGTCGTAGCCCAGGCGACGGCCCACAAAGAGCACTTCGATGTCGAAGCCCCAGCCGTCGATGGTCTGCTTGGGGAAGATGGCCTGGGCCGCCTCTCGGGTGAAGCACTTGAAGCCACATTGGGTATCCTCGATGCCCGGCACGGCCAGCACCCGCACGATCAAGTTGAAGACCCGGCCCATCAGATGGCGATAGCCCGGCTCGTCATAGCGCACGGAACCGGGCAGCTCCCGGCTGGCGATGGCGATGTCGTAGTGGCTGTCTTGGAACTGGGGGGGCAGAAACTTGGCCACCTCTTCGATGGGCATGGAGAGATCCGCATCGCAGATAAAGAGAAAGTCCCCCACGCCCGCCAACATCCCCACCTTCACCGCCGCCCCTTTGCCTGGGCTGCTGTGCAAAAGCCGCAGTTCGAACGAATCCCCGGCCTGCATGGCCTCGTCCTGAAACCGGGTCGACCACCCCGCTGGTATCATCGCTTGATCCATTTTCCACCACAATCACCTCGGCCTCATACGTCTGGCCGCGCAGAAACTCAGCGATCTTGCCCAAACTTTCGGGCAGGCGCATCTCTTCGTTATAGGCTGGGATCACAATGGTCAGCAGGGGGTGAGGGTTGGATTGGCTCACAAGGTTTCCTCGGTTTTCTGTTAACCCCACCTAACCCTCCCCAGATTGGGGAGGGACAGATAGGTTGACCGGACTTTCGTCTCGGCGATTCGGCTCCTCCCCCAATCTGGGGGAGGCGGGAGGGGGTGGTTTGGCCCTACCCCATCAGACTGAACAGGGCCAGCAACGAGACGAACTCCACAAGAATGGCCCCACTCCACAGCAGATAGGCCGCCGTGTGATGATCCCGGCAGGCCAGCCACAGCCCCCAAATGCTGTTGAAGCCAAAGCTGACCGCGCCGATGATGGGCAAGACAAAAAGGGACGATTTGCCCCGCACCAGATCCGGGATGCCGTCCCGGTTGTAGCGGATGGTCAAGGCTTCCGGCAGCCCCGGATAACGCACCATCAGGATGCCGACTAAAATCACCAGCCCCAACAGCCCTAGCCCCAACAGCACTTGGGATGGGCGGTCAAATAACTCGCCCGGCTCCATGTTGTTGCACAGCCGGGGACGCTCCAAACGCACGCGGCCATCGGTCTCTGTGGCACCCAGTTCGGCCCTGGCTTGCAAGGCCTGGATAAAGACCTGGTTGTTGACCGGCGACAGGGCAAAGATGCCCGTCTCGCCCGTGTCCAACAGCACGCAACTGGGCAGCGGACGGCTGGCGAACATGCGCACCCCCACCAACCCGGCGGCCCGGGCCGGACGCACAAAGGGGCTGGGCCAGCGGCTCCAATGGTTGCCGCTCAGGTCCACAACCCCGTCTCACCGCGCCCCCGTCCACCACCCGGCGGATGGCCCCCAGGGGGATGATCTGGCGCTGCAAGCCCCAGCGCACGGTGACCGCATTGCGGTCCATCCAATATTCCAAATTGAAGGCGCCCACCGTGCGCAGCCCCAACCAGACCAACACGGGCACGCTGGCCAGCAGGATCAGCACCAAGAGCAGGCTGACCCCATCCACCGGCCGGCGCACCAGCCAGACCCCCAGGGCCAGGTCGATCAGCAGAATCCAGCTTGTCGCCGCCAGCCCTTCCCAGCGACTGCGGCAGGGGGAGGGCTTAAAGATCATGGGGGGCCACGGGCGCGGGCTGGGCAAATTCCCAACTCGCCAACTGCTTCATGAAGGCGTAATCGGTCAAATCCAAATTGATCGGGGTCACGGAGATCAGCCCGGCCTTGATGGCGGCGATATCCGTGCCCGCATCCGGGATGCCGTCGGGAATGCCGCCGTCATACCAAAAATAGGTGCGGCCCCGGGGATCCGTGCGCTTGTCCAGCCCTTTTTCATAGATGCGGGTGCCCAGGCGGGTGAGGACCGGGCCGCCGATCTCGTTGACTGGCATGACAGGGGATGTTGACATTGAGCAGGGTGTAGGGGGGCAATCCCCGGTCCAGCACCTGCCGGGCCAGATCCGCGGCCACCCGTGCCGCCACCTGCCAGATCTCGTCCAGATTGGACCCTGGGGCGCGGTGCAGGCTGCACGCGCTGATGGAGATGGCCGGGGTGTCGTAGATCACCGCTTCCATGGCCGCGGCCACCGTGCCGCTATAGGTGACATCGCTGCCCAGGTTGTACCCCTCGTTGATCCCGCTCACCACCAGATCCGGCTTGGTCCCCGTGGCCCCCAGCACGGTCAGGGCCACACAGTCCGACGGCGCGCCGTTGGTGATGAAGGCGGGCGAGCCGTCCGCCAAGGTGCTTGGCTCCAGGCGCAGGGGCTTGTGCATGGTCTTGGTGTGGCCGGCCGCGCTCCAGTTGCTCTCCGGGGCCACCACGGTCACGTCGCCGATGGCGGACAGGGCATTTTTCAAGTAGACCAACGCCTGGGCCTTGATGCCATCGTCGTTGGTGATCAGGATGTTGGGCATGGGATGTCCTTTTTAGCGGTTAGCTGGCAGCCGGTAGCCGGTAGCTCTGGTAGGGGCCAAATACCCCAGGTTTTTCTAAACCACAAAGCTAACGGCCAACGGCTAATTGCCAACGGCTCTTTTGACATAAAACTTGACTTCGTTGCTCTCGACCTTGTTGCCGGAGCGGTCAAAGGCCTTGATCTTGACCGTGTGCTGTTCAATATAGACCCCGGTGCGGGTGAAGATGGCCCCGAAGCCGCCGTCGTAGAGACGCATCCGCCCAGGCTGCACGTCCGGGTCATCGCTTTGGAAGGCCAGCCAGTTGACGCTCTGCTCGGCCACAAAGGTCTCTTCGCCCGTGACTTCCCCGCTCACCTCGTCGGTGATGGGGCGGGTGGCCTCGATGTAGGCCCCCTCCGTGCTGGGCAGGTTGCGCATGGTGATCTCCCAGCGCTCGTTGTAGGGGGCCACGGTGCTGGTGCGCAGCAGGCTGCCGTCCAGATAGAACTCCACCCGGTCGATGGCGAAGTTGTCGTTGGCGATCACGTTGATGTTGATCTGCTCGTCTTTCTTCTCCACCAAAAGCCGGTTGGCTTCCGGCTCGCTGATGTAGACCGTGGGCGGCGTGTTGTCGATGGTGACCGGGCTGTTCCAGGTGCGCACATTGCCGTCATTCTGGCGCACGGAGAGGCGCAGGGTGTACAGCCCCTCGCCCAAGCCCGTGGTTTCCAGGGCTTCCAGCACCCCGTTGCTCACCTGATTGCCATGCTCCGGCCCAATCTGCGTCCACTCTTGGGGATCGCTCCCGGCCCGATCTCCACGCGGAAGTTGGAGAAGTTGCCCCCCTGGGCGTTGCCGATGATCTCCACCCGGCCCTTGATATAGCCATAGGGCTGGGGCGAGATGATGGCCACCTCCGGGTCGAAATCTTCCGGAGAGAGCACGCTCTGCTCCTTGGGCGGCTGGGGAATGCCGCTCTCCCGCACCCAATCGTCCGCCTCTGGGGGCAGGATCTGGAAGACCTGGGTCACCCGACGTTCCGGCGGGGTGGCCGGGGTGGCCAGCAGCCCCGTGTCCGAGTCCAGCTCGAAGGCCTGCCAGATGTTGTCCTGCACGGTCGGCTCCGTCCCGGCGATGAAGATCTCCGAGCGCTGGCGGGCGCAGTTGCCGCCGGGCAGCAGCCCGCTGGGTTCACACACGGCCCGGCTGGTGACAGTGGCCGGGCGGTCATACCAGCGGGCGGGCAGCCCTTCGTGATAGCGCTGCATGACCGCGTTCCAAATCGGGGCCGCACCGGACAAGCCCGGTGACATTCTCCATGGATTCGTTGTCTGTGTTGCCCACCCACACCCCCACGGTCAGTTGCGGGGTGAAGCCCATGGTCCAGTTGTCCTTCCAGCCGTTGGTGGTGCCGGTCTTGGCCGCCACCTTGCGGTCGGGCAGGGTCAGGGCCGTGTTCGAGCCAAAAGAAGGGGCCCGGGCCACATCGTCGCTCATGATGTCGGCCAGCACATATTGGGCCTCGGCGCCGATCACCCGCTCCACATCCGGGCGCTCGTATTGCTTGAGGATATTGCCTTCGCTGTCCTGCACCACCAGCAGGGAGACCGGGTTGAGGTTGCGAAAGCCCGTGCGCCGCTCGTCCGCGGTCACCGGCTGGCCGGCCATCACCCCGCCGTTGCCCAGCACGCTATAGGCATAGGTGTGGTCCAGCAAAGAGACCTCACCGCCGCCCAGCACCAGGCTGAGGCCATAGTAGTTGAGTCCCCGGTCCAGGCCGTTGATGCCCAGGCGATGGGCCGTGCGCAGGGCATTGGCCACCCCAACCTGGTCCATCACCTTGATGGCGGGAATGTTGTACGACCGAGACAGGGCATTGCGCAGGGAGACCGGGCCATGATATTGGCGGTCATAGTTCTCCGGCACATAGAAACTGCCGTCGGTCTGGATGAAGGGGGTGCGCACATCCATGATCATGCTGGCCGCGGTCATGCCCTGTTGCAGGGCGGTCAGATAGACATAGGGCTTGAAGCTGGAGCCGGGCTGCCGATCCGCCAGGGCCACATTCACCTGGCCGTCGATGGCGTCATTGTTATAGTCCAGGGAGCCGACCATGGCCAGAATCTCGCCCGTGTCCGATCTTGATGGCCACCACAGACGCGTTGCTGGCGTTCTTCTTGGTGTCGATCAACACCTGGACCTGCTCCCGGGCCACCTGTTCGGCGTACTGTTGCAGCTCTACATCCAGGGTCGTGTAGACGGTCAGCCCTTTTTTCCAGATAAAATAGGGATCGTCCACGGTGTTGAACTCTCTTTTTAATTGGTTCAGGGCATAGAGCGCAAAGTGGGGCGCGGTGAGAATATCGAAGCGTTCGTTGGCGGACGCTTGCAGGGCCAGGGGCTGGGCAAAGG
The DNA here is from genome assembly GCA_963704975.1 of uncultured Chloroflexia bacterium. GTDB lineage: Bacteria > Chloroflexota > Anaerolineae > Caldilineales > Caldilineaceae > JAGNDO01. The sequence goes on from CAVPIK010000003.1 coordinate 293,693, forward strand.
CGGCGTCGGCCTCGGCCTGGGTCAGATAGCCGGCCGCGGCCATGGCCTGCAGGGTGATGCCCTGGCGCTCTTTGGCGATTTCCGGATTGTCAAAGGGGTTGAGGGCGGGATAGTTGGGGATGGCCGCCAACATGGCCGCCTCGGCCACATTGAGCTCCGCTGCTGCTCTTGCCAAAATAGACCTGGCTGGCCGCCTCGATCCCATAGGCCAGGTTGCCGTAGAAGTTATAGTTCAAGTACCACTCCAGGATCTTCTCCTTGGGGTACTTGCGGGTCACCTCCATGGAGAGGATCACCTCTTTGATCTTACGGGCGTAGCTCTGCTGGGTGCGCTCCTCGATCGGGATGACCACATTCTTGATCAACTGCTGGGTGATGGACGATCCACCCTGCACCGAGCCGCCCTGGATATTGGAGTAAAAGGCGCGGAAAAGTCCCCGCACGTTGATGCCAGGATTGTCCCAAAAGTTGCGATCTTCCAGGGCCACCGCCGCATTGGACACCCAGGGGGACATCTCATCCAGGGGCAAATAGGTGCGATCCCCCCGGAAGGGGCGGGGGTCCACGCTCTCGTAGAGCAGATAGTTGCCCGTGCGGTCATAGATGCGCACGGTCTGGAACTCTTCCTGCTGAAGCTCGATCACGCTGGCGTCGGGCAACTGCTCGGCATAGAAGGAATAGATGCCCAACGCCGTACTGGTGCCCGTGGCAATCGCCCCGCCCACCAACACAACAAAGATCAAGGCCACCACGGCCAGGGCCTGAAAGGTCCACAGCCACGGGCGGGGCCGCTTTTCCACCGCCCGCTGCCGCCGCCGCCGTTTGATCAAGATCTGCTTCAAATTCTGATCGTGCCGATCCGTACGCTGCATAAAACACAACTCCCTAAAACAGGATAACGGGGAGACAGCCAAAGCCGTCTCCCCGGCAAAAACAGACTTATTTTATCACTTCGCCAAGGAAAGACCCAAGTTGCCAACGATTTTGGCACGGATTGGGTTCCGAAGAGGGAAGGCAAAAGGCAAAGTGCAAAAGGCAAAAGTGGTGTGGGGCTTATCGTGCGTCAGGGCCAAATGAACCAGTCAACCAATCAACCCCATCCTTTCACCCCTTCACCCGCTCACCCCTTCACCTTCTCCGCCACCAAAAAGTGACTCAGCCCCAACGCGGCCAGGGGCGTCTGCTCCAGGCCGTAGGTGATGCGGCGGATCCATTTGCCCAGGCCAGGGCGACGATGGACGATGTTGTCGTAGCCGGGGTAGATCTGGGTGTGGTGGAGGATGCGCACGGGCTGACCGCTGAAAAGGCGGCGCAGGCCAGATGCCGTGTAGGCCCGCACATGGGGGGCCAGTCGATTGCGCAGGGGATCCGGCAGATAGTTGATCAGGGGCGTGTTGCCAAAATGATAGACCCCCTGCCAATAGTGGCCGTGGGTCTCGAAGGGATAGAGCCGGTTGGGCACAAAGATCACCGCCCGGCCGCCGGGACGCAGCACCCGCACCATCTCCGCCACGGCCTGGGCGTCGTCCTGCACATGCTCCAGGACTTCGTGGCTCAGGATCAGGTCAAAGCTGGCGTCGGCATAGGGCAGGGCTTCGCAGACGGCCAAGCCCAGCCCGGCCCCCGGCGCGGTCCCCACGGCCAGGCGCAGATGCTCCGGCTCGATGTCCATGCCGTGGACCTGGCCGAAGTGGGGCTGCAAGGCCCGCACATACATGCCCGTGCCGCAGCCGTCGACCAAGGCGCGGTCCATGCGTTGCGGTCGCCCAGGCCAGGATCATGGCCAGCCGTCGCTCCTGCCCGGCCCGCCACACAAAGCTGGGGTTGCCCCGCAAGGCCGCCCGCTCCCCGTGCAGATCCGCGACGGTCCCTGTCATTTCTCCCCCACATGGATGGCCACGGTGCCAAACATCTTTTTGACATAAAAGACATTTTTTAACCCCACAAATTCCATGCGTCGCTGTAATTCGTCCGGCGCGGTGAAGGCGACCGTGCTCTGGGGTAAATAGGTGTAGGCGTCTCTGGCCCCACTGATCAAACCGCCGATCAGGGGCACAATATTGAAAAAATAAAATTGGATAAACGGCCCCAGCAGGGTGGTGGAGGGCGGGGTGATCTCCAAACAGACCACCTTGCCGCCGGGGACCGTCACCCGGCGCTGTTCGCTGAGGGCCAGGTTGAGGTCGGTGACGTTGCGCAGGAGGAAGCCGCTGGTCACGGCGTCGAAGGTGTTGTCCGCATAGGGCAGGGCCAGGGCGTCGGCCTGGGCAAAATGGACCGTGCGGCCAGGGATCTTGCCCACCCCGTGGGCCATCATTTCATAGGTGAAATCGCTGCCCATGGCGGTCATCCCCGGGCGCAGGCCCAGGGCTTCATAGGCGATGTCCCCGGTGCCCGTGCCCACATCCAGCAGGCGGCCTTGGGGCGGCAGGGCGCAATAGCCCAGCATCTCCTTGCGCCAGCGCTGGTCCTGCATGCCGGTCATCAACCGGTTCATCAGGTCATAGGTGGGCGCAATCTCGGCGAACATTTGATTGACGTAGGTTGATTTTGTCTCAGGTGTCGGTAGCATAGGATTTTGGATTTCTGATTTCAGATTTTGGATTGGGGGCGAGGACGAATTCAGCTTTGCCAGTGGTCGTACTCGATGCCCCGGGCAGTGGCGGCGGCGATGTCGGGGCCGTAGATGCGGTCCAGCGTATGCAGGGCCATGTCGATCCCGGCGCTGATCCCGGCGCTGGTGATGAGGCTCACTTTCTCGGACCGCTGGTGGATCCAGGCCATCAATCGCTTGTTGTGATTGGCCGTGCGGGTGCCCTGTCCGCCGGGAATCACCAGAATGTCGGCCTGGGGACAACTGTCCAGTGAATAGCTGGGGAGCACCACCAGCCCATTACGGCAGATAATCGGGTCGTCCTGCTCGGCCACGGTGAAGACCTCCATCAGTCGGTTCTGGCTGTCTGGGCTGGGCCGGGCGGCGCTAAAGACTTCAAAGGGGCCGGCAAAGTCCAGCAGTTCCACACCGTCAAAGAGCAATATAGCCACCCGGTTGACGGTGGACCTTTCTTCGGGTTCGGGTCGTTGCATGACTATCTTTTGTCCCTGTTTTGGTCGTTTGAACTACCAACCCCTCCCTAACCCTCCCCAGGTTGGGGAGGGGACAGATCAGGTTGACCGGACTTTCGTCTACGACGATCCGGCTCCTCCCCCAATCTGGGGGAGGCTGGGAGGGGGTGGTTTTTTGAACTATCCCACCCGCTGATTCAGCCAGGCCGCCAGATCCCCAAGGGGCTTCTCTCGGTCCAGATCGTTGTGCAGCTCGTGGAAATGGTCCGGGTAGAGGTAGAGTGTCTTGTCTGTGGCCGGGAGGTCACGGAAAAACTTCTGGCTCAAAGATGGCACCACCAAGCGATCCTGCATCCCCTGCATTACCAAAATGGGCAGGGTGATCTTGTCCATGGCCTTGGGCCAATTGGCTTGGGCCGCCATCATCTCCATGGCCCAGCGGGCGGTGATAAATCGATTGCCCAGGGAATCTGTGTCAAATTCGGCGATGATCTCCGGGTCCCGAGAGACCGGCTCGCTGCCCCGATTGTCGATGGTAAAGGTGGGATAGACCCTGGACATGACCTGAAGCAGGGCCACCATGCCCCGCCCCACCCGTCCGCCGGGCACACCCAAAGCCGGGGAGCCGATGATGGCCAGATCCACGGTGCTGCCGTATCGCTGCAAATAGTGTACGGCGATCAGCCCGCCCATTGAATGGCCATACAGGGTCAGGGGTTGATTCCCCCCCTCGGCCCGGGCCAGGGCCACCGTGCGCTTGAGGTCCAGCAAATAGTCCGCAAAGCGGTTGACATGGCCCGGCTTGCCCCCGGATCGGCCAAAGCCCCGGTGGTCCTGGGCATAACAGGCGTAGCCCTCGGCCAGCAACTGACGAACCAGGTTCAAATAGCGCCCCCCATGCTCGCCCAGCCCGTGGACGATCACCACTGCGCCCCGCCTGGCGGCTGTGATGGGCAGCCAGCGCCGGTAGAGAATAGGCGTTCCGCCTTCGCCGTCAAAGGTGCCGTCAGCGTAGTCGGCAAGCCCCGCCAAGGCATATTTTGGATCATCGATCTGTTGTGGGGTTAAGGCCATGGTTGTCACAACTCTTTCACGCATTTGTGACGGGCGATCCATGCGCCCGTCATCACTCGTTTATCCAGGGAAATATCAAGGTATCTTAACAGATTTGACCCCAATCGTCATATTCGAGGTGAGATATTCCCCGAAGCGATCCCGCCTCCCCTATCCCGGAATGGGCCAACAAATCTCCGCAGACACAGCAAGGACCGGCCCTTTCCGGGATTGCCCCCCTTGTTTCCAAAGGGCTGATACCGCCCAAAAGATAGTTTCCTCGCCAACAAAGCCGCGCCGTTTGCACCGTGATTTTCCGGGAAAGGGCCGGTTCGTTTTGGGGTTATGAGAATAGCGTTGGCCCATTCCCGGAAGGGGCGAGGCGGGGCAGGTTGTTTCGATCCAACCCAAAATTTTGGTTTTCCCCCCAATCCAGGTACCCTTACCCAAGTTTAGATCAACCATTCAACCAGCTAATCTCTCAAACATCAGTGACTACTATTCCCGATTCCACCCATTCATCCGTCACCTACGAATATTCCCTCCTCATCCGTCACCCGGCGGAGGAGCGGCTGTTGCTCTTGCCCAAGGGGGACGGCTGGGCCCTGCCCTGGTTCCGCCACAAACAGCGCCATTTCTGGCAAGAGGTGGCCCACATCAACGCCGCGGTGATGGAGATGCTGGGCTTGCGCGCCACCACCCTGCGCTGTTTGAACACAGCCTACGACCCGACCCAGGACCGGGTGTACGGCAGCTATGCCCTGGAAAGCCAGGACCCTCAGTGGACGCTGCCGCCGGGCGCACGCTGGGCAGACGCCGGGGATCTGGACGCCATCTCCCTGGCCCAGCCGGAACTGACCGCCACCCTGTGCGATTGGCTCGACTTCCGCCAACCCCAAGACGCCCAACCCAACCGCGCCGCCTGGTACGAACCCGGCTGGTTTGCCCAGGCCGAGGGCTGGATGGCCCTGGCCCTGGCTCAGGTGGGCCGCAGTCTGAGCGGTCCCGTGGTGCAGGTGCGGGCCTGGCAGCGCTCTTGTCTGCTGCGGGCCGAAACTGACGGCGGACCGGTCTATTTCAAGGCCGTGCCCCCGGTCTTTGCCCATGAACCCGCCATCACCCATGCCCTGGCCGCCCGCTATCCCCAACATATCCCCCCGGTGCTGGCCCGCCATCCCCGCCAGCCCTGGTTTTTGATGGCCGAGGTGGACGGCGTCAGCCTGGCCCAGCGCCAGGACATCGCCGCCTGGGAGACCGCCTTGCGCACCTTTGCCCTGATCCAGATCGACTTGGCCGGTCGGGCCGAGCGGCTGGTGGCGTTGGGCTGTCCCCAGCGGGATCTAGCCCAAATGGCCGACCAAATGGCCCAACTCTTGGACGATGCCGCGCTCCTGCTGCCCAGCCGCCCCGCCGGATTGGGGGACGAGGATCGGGCGACCATCCGCGCCATGCTGCCCGCCCTGCGCAATAAGGCCCAGCGTCTGGCCCAGATCAAGCTGCCCCAAACCCTGGAACATGGGGACTTCTGGCCCGGCCAGGTGCTGATCGTGGACGACGCCCCGCCCGCCCCGCCCCAAACCAGTCGACGCGCCCCGGTTCGCCAGCCGTCCGCGCCCCCCAGCCGCCCGGTCTTTATCGACTGGTCCGACTGCTCCATCGCCCATCCCTTCTTCAGCCTAAGCTTCTTCGACGACATCATGGAGATGGAAGGCTATTTGCCCGATGTTTCCAACGCCCGCGAGCGGCTGCGCAACGCCTATTTGGGGCCGTGGACCGTCTATGCCCCCATGAAGGAGCTGATCGAGGCCTTCGAACTGTCCCGCCCCCTGGCCGCCATCCACAACGCCCTGATCTATCAACAGGCCATCCTGCCCGGCATGGAGCAGCGCTGGGAAATGCACTATATGCCCGCCTTCTTTTTGAAGAAGCTGCTGCGCAATTATGACCGAGCCGTGGTGATCTGAAAAGAAGGCAAAAGGCAAAAGGCAAAGTGCAAAAGGCAAAAATCGTGGTGTTGATCGACCAATCGCTGAACCCGATCCGTTCGTTATAACCGAACCAATCGCTCAACCCGATCCTTTTGCCTTTTGCCTTTTGCACTTTGCCTTTTGCCTTCTAAGGAGTAACCGATGGGCGGCGTAATCGCAGCCGGAGACAGCCAAACCGCCGCCGCCGGCGCAACCATCCTGGCCCAGGGCGGCAACGCGGTGGATGGGGTGGTGGCCGCGGCCTTTGCCTCCTTCGTGGCCGAAAGCGTGCTGGTCAACATCGGCGGCGGCGGCGTGGGGCTGGTGCATGATCCCCAGGCCGGGGCCACGGCCTATGATTTCTTCAGCACCATGCCCTCCGGCGTCCTGCAAACCGGCGCAGACTTCCGGGAGATCATCCTGGACTTTGGGCCGACCACCCAATCCTTTCACATTGGCCGGGCCAGCGTGGCCGTGCCCGGCGTGGTGGCCGGTCTCTGCCGCATGGCCCAGGATCGGGGACGCCTGCCCCTGGCCCACCTCCTCCAGCCCGCCGTTGATCTGGCCCGCAACGGGGCCATCCTCTCCCCCGGCCTGGATTTTGTGGCCGGTCTCCTCACCAACATCTTCACCGACACCCCCGGCTTGGCCAAACTCTATGCCCCCAACGGACGCATGATCCGGGCCGGGGATGCCATCGTCCTGCCCCAATTGGCCGACACCCTGGAGCGGTTGGGGAAAGAAGGGCCGGATCTCTTCGCCACCGGGTCCGTGGCCCAGGCCATCTTGGCGGATCAAGCGGCCCACGGCGGCCTGATCACCCGGGCGGATCTGGCCGACTATGCGGTGCATACCCTGCCCCCCATCGCCGTGGACTATCGGGGCCACACAGTTTTGCTGCCGCCCCCCTCTTCCGGCGGCGGGGTGCTGATCGCCTTTGCCCTGCGTCTGTTGGATGGATTGGATCTGGCCCCCCTTGGCCATAACAGCCCAACTCACCTGCAAATTTTGACAGAAACCATGCGCCAGGCCAACCTGGCCCGCCGGGCTTGGGAACGCACCACCGGCCCGGACGCCGCCCGCATCCGCGCCTTTTTGGACCCGGCGCATGTGGCCGAGTACGCCCACGCCTTGCGGGCCGCCCTTTCCGGCACCCCCATGCCCCCGGACCCGGCCCACCCCAACGGCCACCGGGACACCACCCACATCAGCGTGGTGGATGACGACGGGCTGATCGCCGCGGTCACCACCTCGGCGGGGGAGAATGCGGGCTTTGTGGTGGGGGAGAGCGGGGTCTGCCTCAACAACATGCTGGGGGAGATCGACCTGCACCCGGATGGCTTTCACCGCCTGGCCCCGGGCACCCGGCTCACCACCATGATGAGCCCGGCCATCGTCCTGCGGGACGGCGCGCCGATCTTGGCCGTGGGCAGCGGGGGCAGCAGCCGCATCCGCTCGGCCATCCTGCAAGTGATCAGCAACGTCCTCGACTTCGGCCTGCCCCTGGCCGACGCCGTCACCGCCCCCCGCATCCATTTCGAACAAAACACCCTCCAGATCGAAGGCGGCATCCCCCAATCCACAGTGGACGCCATGCGGGCGACGGGCTACAATGTAGTCCACTGGCCCGACCGCAACATGTACTTCGGCGGTGCCCACGCCGTCGCCCTGGCCGGGGGAACCCCCATCGCCGCCGGGGATCCCCGCCGGGGTGGGGCCGTGGCGGTGGTGTGAAAAATGCACAATGATCAATGGACAATGCACAATGATGCGTCATGACCCCCAATCCAAAATCCAAAATCCACAATCTAAAATCGCAGTCTCCGGCCTGATCAACATCGAGACCACCGTGCGGGTGGAGGGCTTTCCCATCGAGTATGCGCCCGTGCGCTATCCCTTCTTTGGCGTACAAAGCAGCGTCTCTGGGGTGGGGTATAATTTGGCGAAGGCGTTGACCGTGCTGGGAGACGACATTCGTTTTCTTTCGTTGATCGGCGCGGACAACGCCGGGGGGCTGGTGGGGGCCGCGCTGGCCACAGACGGCATTCCCGCCGTCGGGGTGTTGCCTCAACTGGCCCAGACCGCTCAATCCGCCATCTTTTACGACGCCACAGGACGGCGCATGATCAACACGGATCTGAAAGATGTGCAGGATCAGATCTATCCGCCGGAACGGGCACGGGCCGCCCTGGCCGACTGTGATTTCGCCGCCCTCTGCAACATCAACTTCTCCCGGCCCATGCTGGCCCTGGCCCAAGCCGCCGGCGTCCCCATCGCCACGGATGTGCACACCATCTCCGATCTGGACGACCCGTACAACCGGGACTTCATGGCCGCCGCCCACATCTTGGCCATGAGCGACGAGCATCTGCCCGTCTCGCCCGAAAAATGGGTGCGCCAATTGGCGGATCGCTACGGCACAGAGATCGCCCTGGTCGGCCTGGGCGGGGCGGGCTGTCTGCTGTGGGTGAAGCGGGACAACTTTCTGGAGCGCATTCCCGCCGTCTTCACCCGGCCCGTGGTCAACACCATCGGGGCCGGGGACGCCCTCTTCTCCAGCTTTCTCCACTTCTTCGCCGCCACGGGCGACCCCTACGCCGCCATTCAGCGGGCCGTGATCTTCGCCTCCTTCAAGATCGGCGAAGCCGGGGCCGCCGCCGGTTTTCTGGACGAGGCCGGGGTGGACGGCTGGCTTTCCCGGTTAGGCTAAAGAGCCTATATCTTTTTTGCCGAAATAGGTGTAGGCTACAGTGAATCTGTGCCATCTGGCCCAGAAGACTGACTGTCATGTCTCTACTGGAGGAGACCTATGCCGCAACCCATGCACCGACGTTCGTTATCTGCTGATCTTTCCGCCAAGTTTGATCTGGGCCCCCAGCCGGATGCCGAGACCGTGGCCCAGCATATCGGCCTGGTGACCGATGCCGTGGTGGATGCAACGCTTCGTACATATGATGCCTTGCATCCAGGTTTTATCCTGCACAGCCCCCAAAAACAGGTCAACGAGTTTATCGAAGGCTGCTATTACCATCTGGAATTTCTGACTTCCGTGGTGCGCAACGATACGCCCGCCGTCTATGCCCAACAAGCGCTCTGGCTGGTCAATGTTCTGCACGACCGGGCCGGCAACACGGAGACCATGGACCAGCTCTTGCAGATGATGGTCCAGGTTTTGGAGATCCTGGGCCAGGAATTGCGCTTGCGCCTGGGCGATGGGGCCTGGCTGATCGTGCGGGTGCCTCTTGACGCGGCCCTTGCGGCAGTGCAGAGCGGCTCCACGGCCCATCATGTCTACACCATGCCCCCGACCCATGCCCTCATGCGGGCCTATTTGGGGGCCATCCTCAAGGGCAACCGCCTCCTGGCCCAAGAGCTTTCCGTAGATGCGGTGAAGGCAGGCATGTCCGTGATCGATCTCTATCTCCACGTCTTCCAGCCCGCCCTCTACGAAGTGGGCCGTTTGTGGGAGGTGGGGCAGGCTTCCGTGGCCCAGGAACATCTGGCCACCGCCATCACCCAGTCGGTGATCGCGTTGCTCTATGCCCAGGCGACCCTGCCACCGAGCCGGGGCGAAGCCGTGATCGTGGCCTGCATGGAGCAAAACTACCACGACGTCGGCCCCCGCATGGCCGCGGACATGCTGCAATGGGCCGGGTACGACGCCTATTTCCTCGGCGCCAACGCCCCCCAAGACAGTCTGATCTCCATGATCGACGAGATCAAGCCCGTGGCCATCGGTCTCTCCTCCTCTCTGCCCCACCATGTGGACGCTGTGCGAAATACCATCGACCGGGTGCGGGCCACCTTTGGCGCCAACCGCCCCGCCGTTATTCTGGGCGGCATCTCCTTCAACACTTCGGAAGGGCTGTGGCAACGGGTGGGCGGCGATGTGTGGGGCGCCGACGCCCGAGTGGCGGTGAAAGAATTCTCTGGAGTTGACCTGTGACTGTGAGTTCTTCCCAAAGTTTTTCCCAAAGCGGTTTTGACCCGGCTTGGGGCGAGGCCCAGCCCGCGGCCTTGCCCGACCCGTGGTTTTCAATCCTGGGCGCTTTTCCTGGCGGCAGTCGTTCTCTGGCTGTGGGTCTCTTTGGCGTGGACGGGACCACGGTCTATGCCAACCCCGGCATGACGGATCTGCTCTGGCCCGAGGGCCAGCCAGTCCAGGGGGTGGCCCGCTTCATGGCCCCAAGCTTTGCCGAAATGGTGGCGGCGTCCGATGCTCTGGTCTCCGGAGAGCCGGACGCCGGGCCGCGCTTGCTGCGCACAAGTTGGATTCAGAGTGGGCAGCCTCACCGAATTTGGTCGCTCCCTCTTCGGCCAGATCTGGCGTTACGCCGACCAGATTCTGGTGATCGCCGAGTACGATGTCTATCAACTGTTTCAGGTTGAACAGGAGATCAGCCAGCTCAACGGGCAGATGGCGGATCTGCAACGGGAGTTGACCATCAAGAACCGCAAGCTGGAGCGTACCCTGGCCGAATTGCAGTAAACCCAGGCCATGCTGATCCATTCGGAAAAGATGAACGCCATGGGCCATCTGGTGGCCGGGGTGGCCCACGAAGTCAACAACCCGGTGGCCTTTGTCTCCAGCAATTTACAGGCCATGCAGGGGGCTGTGGAAGACTTGGTGGCCGCGTTTGAACAGATCGAAGGGTTCGCCCTGACCCCGGACCTGGCAGATCGAGCGGATGCCGTGGCCGCCGTGCGGGCCGAATTTGATGTCGAGTTCGCCATCGAAGACATTCAGGAAGCCCTCGCTTCCTCGGTGGCCGGGCTGGGCCGGGTCAAGAAGTTGGTCGAGAATCTGCGCACCTTTTCCCGTTTGGACGAAGCAGAGTACAAGGCCACAGATCTGCGGGAATGTCTGGAAAGCACTCTGGCTGTGCTGGCAAGCGAAGTTCGTAACCGGGTTGACATTGTCCTGGATCTGCCATCCTTGCCGCCGGTTCCTTGCTTTGCCGCCCAATTGAGCCAGGTCTTTATGAATCTGCTCCTCAATGCCAGCCAAGCCATCGTTGGCCCAGGCCAGATCACAATCACCGGGCGGGAGGAGGAAAGCGAGATCGTCCTCACCTTCACCGACAGCGGCCCCGGCATCCCGGCAGACGTTCTGCCCAAGATCTTCAATCCCTTCTTCACCACCAAGGATGTCGGGTCGGGGACAGGATTGGGGTTGTATCTCTCCTATAAAATTATTGCTGATCAACATAGGGGTCGAATTAGCGCCGAGTCTGGGCCTGGTCAAGGGGCTACCTTTACCGTCGTGTTGCCTAAGGAGTCAGTTGCTAAATGAATACGCCCGACAAGAGCTATAAAAACCATAACTTACTCGTCGTTGACGACGAGGTCGATATTCAGCAGGCGTTGCGTCGTCAATTTCGCCGTATCTGTACGGTTTATACTGCCACAAGCGCCGATGACGGCATGAAAATTCTGGCGGATGTCCCCATCCATGCCATCATATCCGACCAACGCATGCCCCAGATCACCGGCTCCGAGTTTTTGGCCAATGCCAAGATCGAGCATCCTGATGCCGTGCGCATGTTGCTGACCGGCTACGCTGACATCCAGGGGGTCATCCAGGCCATCAACGAGGGGCGAATCTTTCGCTACATCACCAAGCCCTGGGATGCCGGCGAGCTGGAAACCATTGTGCGGGAAGCCTTCGACCGTTACGATATCATCATGGAGAATCGACATCTGGTCGAAAAGCTACGCCGCTACAACGAGGAATTGGAACAGATGGTGGCCGATCGCACGGCCAAATTGAAGCAGGCCAACGAAACCCTCATCCTCCTTCACCAACAGAAAGACTGGTTTTTGGGCATGGCGGCCCACGATCTGCGCTCTCCCCTCGCCGTTGTGATCTCCGTGATCGACTTGGTGACTGGGGAATATCAACTTTCTCAGGCCGAGAAGGACGAGATGATGGGCATGATCAAGGGGAGCGTCAAGGGGTTGTTGCACCTGATCGACGATCTGCTGGATATCACCGCCATCCAGACCGGCCAAATTTCCTTGGACAAACTGCCCCTGGCCCTGGGCGATCTGCTGGCGGATATCGTGGCCCTGGATAGCCATTTGGCCGAGGCAAAACAGATTCGGCTTGTGGCAGATTTTGCCCCAGATCTACCCCTCCTGACCATCGATCCCAGTCGCATTCGCCAAGTAACCAATAACTTGATCAGCAACGCCATCAAGTTTTCTCATCCTGGGACCGAGGTAATCGTGCGGGCGTTGGTTCGGGACGAAGTGGTGGAGGTTTCGGTGATCGATCAGGGCCAGGGGATCAAAGAGGCCGAGATCGGCAAGCTGTTCAAGGATTTCCAGCGCACCAGCACCCGGCCCACCGGGGAGGAATCCAGTTCCGGCCTGGGCCTTTCCATCAGCAAACGGCTGGTCACCCTCCACGGCGGCCAGATCGGCGTCGAAAGCACCCATGGCGCGGGCAGTCGCTTCTATTTCACCCTGCCCATCGCCAATTTCGACTCCCCAGCCCCATGACCATCCTCGCCATCCTCACCATCGCCTATGCCCTGGGCTGCCTCACCCCCGGCTATTATCTGGTGCGCTGGCGCACGGGGCAGGATCTGCGCTCCCTGGGCAGCGGCGGCGTGGGGGCCACCAACGTGGGACGTCAACTGGGGGCACGGGGTTTTCTGATCACCGGCGTGGGGGACGCGGCCAAGGCCGCCCTGGCCGTGGGTCTCGCCCGCTGGCTTCACCCCGGGGATTGGGTGTGGATGCTGGCCCTGATCGCCGTGGTGGTCGGCCACATTTGGCCCCTCCAACTTGGCTTTCGGGGCGGCAAAGGCATCGCCTGCGCCATCGGCGGTCTGCTGATCTTTGACCCGATCCTCTTCGTCGCCCTCCTGGGTCTCTTCGCCAGCCTCTATCTGATCGTCCTGGCCGTGCCTCCCCTGCGTCGATTGCCCCGCAACTACTACCTCCCCGGCGTCACCATCATCCTGGCCGCGCCCGTCTACGCCTGGATTGTGGGCCACTCCCAGCCCGCCATTGCCCTCATCATCCTGTTGGTGATCCTCCTGCTTTGGGCCAACCTTTCCAACATGCAAAAGCTATGGCGGGGGCGGGTGAAGGGGTGAGGGGCTGTATACAAACTGAATTGGCGGAGTGAGCACCCCCTGGTGCGAACGGGTCGACGTATGGCCGTTCGCACCAGGGGGTGCTCACTCCGCGATTGCGGGGTAGATATTTTCCGCAACATGCAACATGCAACACGTTTCAATTGTGAAAAAATGCACATTCGTACTTGCACTAAACCGGATTAGGTGATATACTGGGACTACGTCCGAGCGCGGCACCCTAGAGTGTCGGACGATCCAGATCCCACCAATGGGGGTGGGCGGAAAGTTCCCGCAGTAGAGGAGTTCTTGTGAATATGCGTCGAGTAGTAATCCCAATGGACGGCAGCGATTTTAGTTGTGGCGTCCTGCCGTTTGTGCAGAGTTTCTTGGATCCGGCCCAGACGGAAGTGGTGTTGCTGAAGATTTTGACCCGGGATCCGAACGGTGTTTCGGGCCGGGTAGAGCCTTTGCGGGCACCCAATGCGTTTGGCTCCCAATCTAACATGGGCAGCGATGATCGCCAGCTTGCCCGCCGCTTTATCTATGCCAGCCAAGAGTGGGACAGCGCCGTGGCGGATGCCAAGGCCACGCTGTCGCCTATGGTCAAGCAGTTGCGCACCGCCGGTTTTGAGGCCAAGAGCGAGGTGAAGTTTGGCCATGATGTGGCCGGCACCATCGCCAGCTTTGTCTCCACCGGTGCGGCGGACATGGTGGCCATGTCCACCCACAGCCGCAGCGGGTTGTCCCGCATGGTGCGGGGCAGCGTGGCCGAAGAGGTCATGCGTCGGGTGAAGGTGCCCGTGATCATGATGCATCCGGCAAAAGCGGCGTAGCCCAGACCTCGCCTTGCCGTTGCCTCTGGCGTGAAAATGTACGGAAACCGTACAAACAGAGCGCGCAGAGAAAAGAGAAGCACAGTCCATCCTCGGACTGTGCTTCTCTTTTTTGATCGGACTATTTTTGGCTCATTGGGATTGTTCGTGGCGAAAGCTAGCGTCGGTTGAGTAGACCGGGGCAGTTTCCGGTCGTATCGAAACCACAGCGGGTTGACCACGGAGATTCCCAATGAACCTGTTTTTCGTCTACCACTCCCCGGCATAGTCGGGACGGTGGGGGGCCATGTGCGTGGTGGTGAGGAACCAGTGCAGTTCCACCAACTGGCGCAGGTGCAGCAGATCGTGGGCCACCCAGGCGGCGAGCATCTCCCCGGCGCTGATGACGCCCCAGGGGACCGGGTTCGTGGCGTCCCAGTTCGGCTCGGTTAGGGTGCCCAGCCAGGCCAAAGAGTCTTGGCGTTCGGCCAGGAAGTCGGCCAAGGTTTCGGCCAAATTCTGGTCGTTGTAGCGGCGAGAGGTCACCCAGCCACCGGGGTCAATAGGCGGAAAGTCGCCCTGCGTGCCAGCCAGGATGTGGCGCAGCCGAACACGAAAATCGTAGCGCTCTTCATCCAAAAGATGGCAGACCACTTCGAGGATCGACCAGGCATCGGCGTCGGGTTTGCGTCGGGCTTGCTCCGGCGGACACGTCGGCCACCAGGCTGCGGATGCGTTCGCCGTTTTGGTTCAATTGGTTGATGGCCCAGGTTAGCTCCATGTGGGCAGCTCCCTGCGCAGAATCCCAGTGTCTGTGCCCACCAGCAGGGTATCGCCGTGGACGAACAGGGTCAGCGCGCCGGGGCTGTCGGGGATGGGCTGCCAGCTCTCGCCGTCGGCGGATTGCCAGAGCCGCTTCGCCGCCGCTCAACACCCAGCCGCCGGGGACCGCTACGATGGCGTTGACCTGGGTCGGGGTGCCGGCCACGGGCTGGAAGCTGCGTCCGCCGTCTGTGGAGCGGAAGAGGCCGGCCTCTTCGCTGCCCGCCAGGACCAGCCGGGAGTGGTGAAAATCTGGGGCGGGGGCGATGCATTGGTAGAAGTTGGGCGGACAGTCGGCCCGTTTCCAGCCCCGGCCTGCGTTGGGGGAACGGTAGAGGCCCTCTTCTGTGCAGGCGAAGACCACGGACCAGCGGGGCCAGGCTTGGGCGGGGGGCGCAGCGGTCCAGGCCAGGGCCAGGATGCTCTGGTTGTGCAGGCCGAAGTTGCTGCTCTGCCAGGTCAGGCCGCCATCTGCGCTGCGCAGGATGCCGCCGCCGTCGGTCCCGGCCAGAAGTTGACCGGTCTCCGCGGCCTCCGGGTCGGCGATCAGGCACATCACCGGCGCGACGATGTGGTCCATGAAGGCGGCTTGCCAGCCCGTCTTCTGCGCCGGGGAGCCCAGCGGCCAGGGCTCTGGCTGCGGGGATGGACCGTCACCCCGTAGGGCGCGCCGCCCACCAAGATGCGTTCGCCGTGGGCCAGGCAACAGGCCGGGCTGCGCATGGGCTGGGGCACGATCCGCTCTGCGCCGGTTGGGTCTATGGCCAACAATCCCCCTGGCCCGGCGGCCCACAAGATCTCGTGGCCCCAAAGAAATGCTAAGAATCGGAATTTCGTTCATCGTCGTCTCTTCTTCACCAATGGTTTCTTGAATCTCGTTTCCACGCTCCGCGTGGAATGTTTGTCCGGCGCAATCTGCGCCGAGGGGCTCAGGAGCGCCCATTTGCATTCCGTGCAGAGTCGTGACGAGATTCGTGGATCTCAGTTTTTACGGTTCCAGACTTTGCACGGGCTTGCGGTGATAGACGATGGCGTCGGTGGAGAGGGCCATGGCTGGCCCCGCTGACGCCGGTTTGGACCACGAGATCCATGACCTTGGCCACGTCTAAAATGCCGGCGTCCCAGGCGTCCACCACCCGGCCGCTGAGGACATCGTAGGTGGCCCGGGGTCCGGCTTCGGCCACCCGGTCCAGCCAGACGGCGGGGGCGTCGACTTGGGCGTTCTCTAAAATTTGGGTGAGGGGGGCGGCCAAGGCCCGGTGCAGGACTTGCACGCCTCTGGCCTCGTCGCTGTCCGGGGCAAATTGGGCCAAAACTGGGGCCAGGGCCGGGCGGCAGTGGAGCAGGGCCGCGCCGCCCCCGGCCACCACGCCCCCATGCTGGGCCGCGGAGAGCACCTTCAGCCCCCGCTCGGCGTTGGCGTTGCGCAGCTCGGTCTCCCGCTTGTTGCCCGCCCCAATCTGGAGCAAGGCCATGCCGCCGGTGAGGGCGGAGAGGCGGCGCTGGAGCAGGGGGCGTTCTTCGGCATCTTGGGGCAGGGTGGCCAGGGCGGCCCGCAGTTCGCCGCTCAGGGCGTGGACCCGGGGATCTCCGCGGCCCTGGGGCTGGACGAAAACTCGGTCGGCCTGGACTCTCCACCCGGCGGACCGGGACCAGGGTTTGGGCTTTGAGCAGGGGCCGGGTGTGGGGCCGCCCCAGGATTTCTGCGCCGGTGAGCAGGGACAGATCGTCCAAGGCGTGGCGCAATTCCTCGTTCACCGCCTTCAGCTTGACCCCCAGCACGGCCACTTTGCGCTCCTTGGCCTGATGGTTGGCCACCAGCACGCTTAGGGCGGCGTCGCCAAACCCCGTGGCCAGGATGGTTAAGCTTGTGGCCTCGGCTTGGGCGGCCAAGGTCAACAAGTGCACCGCCTCGTCCGTGCTGTTCACCGGGCCGTCCACCAAGGCCAGCATGCCGTCGGTGATCACGGCGGTGCGGCGGGCCGGGTCGGTGAAAAATGAGGAACTGGCAATTTGGGCGGTGTAGCCGGCTCCGGCCAAATAGCGCCGCTCCAAATAGGGGGCGACCAGCTTTTCCGTGATCACATGGGCATCTGCGCCCAGCAGATAGCTGATCTCGCCCAACATCTGGGCCAAAGGCCGGTCGTTGGTCACCGTGAGGGCGACCGCGGCCAGATCGTCTTCGGTGCGGACGGGCTGGGCTTGGGCGGCCAAGGCCAGCCCCACGGCCTCCGCCCCGGCCCGCAGCCCTTTGGCCATGATCATGGGGTTGACCCCGGCTGTGGTCAGGCGCAGGGCGTCCCGGAAGATGGCCCGGGCCAGCACCGCGGTCATGGCCCCGCCGTCCCCCACCCGCTGGGTGATGCGCCAGACCAGGTTGCGCATGAGCATGGCCCCCACGTCCAGCCGGGGATCGCCCAGGCTCATCACCCGGCGCACGGCCGTGGCCGCGTCGTCCAGGAGTTCGGGCTGGCTGTCCGTGTGCTGTTGGTTGGCCACCAGTCCGCCCACGGGCCCCAAGGTGGGGGCCAGCAGATCGGCCAGCAGATCAAAGCCAAGACGCAAATGCGCCCCGGCGTCGGGTTGGATGACGACTTGAGGTGTGGGCATGGTGGTGTTTGTTTGTTGGGTGGTTGGATGGGTGGGGGAAAAGCGATTGGGAGATTGAGAGATTGGAGATTGGGGTGATGCACCAATCTCTTAATCTCTCAATCTCCCAATCGCTCGTCAATAACTCGGTTTGTTCCAGGCGTTGGACTGTTTCTTAGCCAGCGGCCTGGGCTTCCTTCTTGGCGGCACCGTTGCCCCGCACCTGGGCTTGATCCTGGTTCTTCTTGCCCTCATCGATCAACATCACGGGGATGCCGTCGCGGATGGGGTAGCGGTAGCCGTTGCGGGGGTTGAGCAGGAACTTGCCGCCGTTGACCAGTTCCAGGGGGCCTTTGTCCTCCGGGCAGACCAGGATCTTGAGCAGTTCCGGGCTGATGCTGCCGCCCAGGGGTCGCTCTTCCAGGGGCTTGATGGGCTCGGACGGGACCACGCCGCTGGCGCTTGGGGTCTCGCCTTGGCTCATCTGCTGCTTGACGAAATAGACGATGGCACCGATTAGGACGCCGAAAAAGAGGAAGCGAAACAGTTTCTTCATGGTTTTCCCTTTCCTTGTTTCCCGTTATGGGTTTCCCGTGTTTGGGGATAAAAGGGCGTCCCCAGAGAGAGACGCCGGAACAATTGCGGTTGATATACGACCCATATCTTAGCACATTTGAATGGCTTGTCCAAAGGTCTCTTTCAGCCAGCATTGGAAGTGATAGACCCCCTCCTCCCGTTTGACCGAAAAGCGGCCCCGGTCATAGCCCTTGGAGGCCAGGCCGATCTGCACCAACTCGCAGACTTCGATGTCCTCGGCCTGGATGCGGTCGCTGTAGGCCAGATCCTCTTCGATCATGGCCAAGGCCGCGGGGGAGGTGATGTCGTCGTAATAGTAGTCGAAGATCACCGTGCAACGGTCCGCGGCCACGGGCAGAACCAGGTTGGTCTGCAACCGTCCGGGCAGGATGTTGAGCATGAAGTTGGGGTGGATCGTGTAGTAAAAGGCGTCGCCGTCTGCATCGGAACCGGCATAGAGATTGTCACCGGCCTGGAAGGGGCTGTATTGCAGCGAATGGCCGGGAAAGGTTTCGGTGACATAACGGCTGTAGTCCAGCAATTTGCTCAGTTCCGGATGGACAATGGGCAGGTGGTAGCCCTCCAAATAGTTGTCCATGTAGACCTTCCAATTGCATTGGATGGCATAGGCGATGCGCCGGTAGAACTGGCGCTGCCCCAGGCTGATGGGGGCGATCCGCTCTTGGATGCCTTCGAAAATCGTGGCCAACGGGTCGGGCTTCTCGGCCAGGTTGACAAAGACCAGCCCCTCCCAACTGTCCACGGCCACCGGGGTCAGCCCGTAGTCCTTTTTGTCGAACAACTCCACCCGATCCCAGTCCGGCACGCCCCGCAACATGCCATCCAAAAAGTAGGTCCAGCCGTGGTATTGGCATTGGAAAACTTTGCGGTTGTCCCCCTTTATGGCCAGGGGGCCGGCCCGATGGCGGCAGACGTTGTAAAAGGCGCGCAGGCTGCCGTCCATGTCCCGCACCACCACAATGGGGTTGTCCGCCACCGTGGCGTGGATGGCATCCCCCGGCTGCTGAAGCTGGGAAAGATGGCCGACATATTGCCACGTGTGGGCAAAGATCGCCTCCCGCTCAAAGTCGTGAAAGCGGGGGTCCGTGTACCACGCGGACGGGATGGTCTCCGCCTGGGCCAGGGGGACGATGGACAGATCTTGGGGGGTGAAATCGGGCAGGGTGGACGGGTCAATGGGCATAGGGTTCATGGGGTTGGCTCCTTGATGGGGTCATCGTTCTATTCCGGCTTGGCACGGTTCTGGGCCATCCACCTCACGGCGAAGTCGATCAGGGCGGGTTGGGGCATGAGGAGGGCGTCGGCGTAGCCCACCCGGCCCCGTTCGACCAATCCGGTCTTTGCGGCGAAGGCGGTGCCGATCTGGTTGAAATCGTCCGAATCCACGGCCAAGGTCTCGAATTCGACCCAGCGCCGCTGGCCGTTGACCAACATGGGCGCGCCTTGGGCCTCGGTGGCCTTGCCGGGGAAGTCGGCCCGATATTCGGCCAAGTGGAGGGAGGTGTTGTTGTCGTGGGAGACGCCCAAGAGCAGCACCCAGCCGCCCAATTCGTAGATGTGGGCAAGCGGGCTGCCTTCGCCCATTGCCACGTCGATGGTGTGACCGGCCACGATCCGATCCCGGTGGCGGCCCCAGGCGGCGAAGGAGTGGTGGGGATGGTCGCTGCGCCCCACATCCGGGCTGGTGCGGAAGGCGTCGGCGATGGCCCCCATCATGCGGGTGGGGGTGCGGGCCGGGTCATACGGCGCGGCCTCGGCCCGGATGATGGGCCACCAGCTTTCGGGGACGGGGGGATTTTGCCAATGGGCCGGCTCGGTCAACTGGCCGGAGTGGGCGGGCATGACCAGGGTGCCGTCTTCGCCCACGGCGCTTTGCAGGGCCAGCACCACGGCATCCGGCCCGTTGCACACCCAGCCCAGCGCGCTGAGGGAGGAATGGACCATCAACGTCATCCCCGGCGTCACGCCCAGGGCGGAGAGGTCCCGGATCAGTTGGGTCATGGTCACCGGCGGGCCGGGGGTGGCGGCGATGGTCTCAGCTTCGCTCATGGATGGGATCCTGTGGAAAGAGAACAAATAGGCCACGGATTGGACGGATTAACGGATTTTACGGATTAAAACGAATATTCGTTTTGATCCGTGAAAATCCGTTGAATCCGTCCAATCCGTGGCCTATTTGTTTGGTTTCTATATCGTAGCAGCTTCTACGGCGATTTTGATGGTGCCGTCGGCCACGAGTTGGCGGGCTTGTTCGATGAGGGGGGAGAGGACGACATCCTGATCGAGGAAGGGGATGCGTTCCCGGATCAGGGCGTAGGCGACTTGGGTGCCGTGGCCCAGGGGGGTGTCCGGCCCCAGCACCCGGCGGCGGAAGTCGATGCCCTGGGCCGCGCACATGAGTTCGATGGCGACGATGGTCTCCGTGTGTTCCAGGATTTGGGCCACCTGGCGCACGGCGGTGGCCCCCATGCTGACGTGGTCCTCCACGTTGGCGCTGCTGGGGATGCTGTCCGCGCTGGCCGGGTGGGCGAGGACTTTGTTCTCGGAGGCCAGGGCGGCGGCGGTGTATTGGGCGATCATGAGGCCGCTTTGCAGGCCGCCGTGCTCGGTGAGGAACATGGGCAGCACGTCTTGGTTGCTGTCCGCGTCCACCATGCGGGCGATGCGCCGCTCGCTCATGTTGCCGATCTCGGTCAGGGCCAGCTTCATGTAGTCCATGGCCAGGGCGATGGGTTCGCCGTGGAAGTTGCCGGCGGAGATCACATCCACCGCGCCGGTTTCATCGTTCACGAAGATCAGCGGGTTGTCGTTGGCGGCGTTGAGTTCGATGTCGATCACCCACTTGGCATAGGCGATGGCGTCCCGGGCCGCGCCGTGGACCTGGGGCACGCAGCGCAGGGTGTAGGGATCTTGCACGTTGTTGGGGTCGCCGGCGCGCAGAAAGCCGCTGCCGTCCAGCAGTTTGAGCAGGAAGGCGGCGCAGTCGATCTGCCGGGGGTGGGGGCGGGCGGCGTGGACCCGGGGATCGTAGGCCCGATCCGTGCCGTTGAGGGCTTCCAGGGTGAGGGCGGCGGCGGCGTCCGCGGTGAGGGCCAGGTTGATGGCCCGGCGCACGGTCAAGGCGCCCATGCCCACCATAAAGGTGGTGCCATTGAGCAAGGCCAGCCCCTCTTTCGCCCCCAGCTCCACGGGCGCGAGACCGGCCTGGGCCAAGGCTTGGTCGCCGGGCAAGCGCTGGCCGTCCTTTTCTGCTTCGCCTTCCCCGATCAAAACCAGGCTAAGATGGGCCAGGGGGCAGAGGTCGCCGCTGGCCCCCAGGCTGCCCTGGCTGGGGATGCGAGGGTGGACGCCGGCGTTGAGCAGGTCGAGGAGGCGCTCCACGATCACCGGGCGCACGCCGGAGTAGCCCAGGGCCAGGGTGTTGGCCCGCACCAGGAGCATGGCCCGCACGACGGTTGTGGGCAGATCCGGCCCCACGCCCACGGCATGGCTGCGCACCAAGTTGAGCTGCAACTGCTTGGTCTCGTCCGCGGAGATGATGCGATCCTTGAAGCGGCCAAAGCCCGTGGTGATGCCATAGGCCACCTCGCCCCGGGCCACCAGATCCTCCACGGCCTGGCGGGAGCGCAGCATGGCGGGCAGGGCGGCCGGGTCCAGGCGGACCCGGCCGCCGTTGGCCACGGCGACCACTTGGTCGATGGTGAGGGTTTGGCCGGAGATGATGGTTTCGGGTAGTGTGGTTGGGTTCATGGGGATATTATACGGTGGCAAGCCAATCAACCACAAAGAACACAGAGAGCACAAAGAAATCAAAAATCTTTGTGCTCTCTGTGTTCTTTGTGGTTGATCGAGGAGCTTTTTGGACAAGTTAGCTTTGCGTAATTTTGCCATTGGTGAGAGTGTGATTTACCATAGGGTTCTTGTTTTTAAAACGTCCCAACTGGAATCTCTTTGTATGAAACGTGCGCATCGGGTCTATCTTTTTCGTCGGCAGTTGGGGATCTTTGCCCTGTTTGGCTTTCTCTTCAACGGGATGCTGGGCTGGCTGCTCTATCAATTCATGGCCTTGCCCCGGAATGGGCTGGTTGTTGGCATGGATGCCCTGGTCATGGTCATCCTGACCGCCTTTTTTATCGGTCCGGCCATCATGCCCCATGCGGTGCAGAAGATCCGCCGGGCCCAGTTGCCCCCGGTGGCCCGGCGCAGCCGCAGCCGGGCGTGGGTCCAGCGGTTGCCCACGGACGCGCTGGCCCGAACCGTGGTGGTCGGCCTGGCCGTTGCCGCGGTGATCGTGCCCCTCTCTTTGAGTCTGTTGGCCGTGGCGGAAACAACACAAGCCAGCCCGACCCAATTTGTGATCTTCCGGGCCGCCCTCGCCGCCGGGGCCGCGGGGCTGATGGCCGCCATGTTTACGTGGATTGGGCTGGTCGAGGCGTCGTGATCGGGTTATCGTCCAGCCGTTGTTGAAGAGAGTCGAGAGCCGTTGTTTCCCAAGGGAGATGGCGGCTTTTTTGTTTGGTGAGTGGAGACGTCCCCGGCACGCACGCAGAAAATGGTGGGTTGACCCGATTTCGCCTCGCTTGGGGCCGACGTGCCGGGGACGGTGTACTGGCACCCGATCCCACAAACCCACTTCCCCATTCCGCCAAATCCATCGTATAATCACCCCACGCCCAATCAACCAATCAACCAATCAACCCCCTCATCCCAAAGGAGAGATCCCATGTCCGGTCCCCGCCCTGTGCGCGCCCCTCGTGGCAACCAACTCACCTGCGCCAACTGGCAGATCGAAGCCGTCTATCGCATGATCCAGAACAACCTGGACCCGGAAGTGGCCGGGGAGCCGGACAAGCTGGTCGTCTACGGCGGCCGGGGCAAGGCCGCCCGCAGTTGGCCCGCCTTCGACGCCATCCTGGCCAGTCTGCGCACCCTCCAGCCCGACGAGACCCTGCTGGTCCAGTCCGGCAAGCCCGTGGGCATCATCCGCACCCACACGGACGGCCCCCGGGTGATCATCGCCAACTCCAACATCGTCCCCCACTGGGCCACCCAGGAAAACTTTGACAAATGGGAGCGGGAAGGGCTGATCATGTACGGCCAGATGACCGCGGGCAGTTGGATCTACATCGGCACCCAGGGCATCCTCCAAGGCACCTACGAAACCCTGGCCGAGCTGGCCCGGCAGCAGGGCTGGCCCAGCCTGCAGGGCACCTTCACCCTCACCGCCGGGCTGGGGGAGATGGGCGGCGCGCAGCCCCTGGCCGTCACCATGAACGAGGGCGTGGCCCTGGTCGTCGAAGTGGCCCAATGGCGCATCGACCGCCGCCTCCACGACCGCTATCTCGACCGGGCCACGGACGATCTGGAAGAGGCCATGACCTGGGTCGAGGAGGCCAAGGCCAGCGGCACGCCCCTCTCCATCGGCCTCCTGGGCAACGCCGCCGAGATCCTGCCCGAACTGGTGCAGCGGGGCGTGGTCCCCGACATCGTCACCGACCAGACCAGCGCCCACGACCCCTTCAAATACATCCCCGTGGGCATGAGCGAGGCCGATGCCGCCGCCCTCACCGAGACCGAGGAGGGCCGCCGGGAACTCACCCACCGCTCCGCCGCCAGCATGGCCGCCCATGTCGAGGCCATGCTCGCCTTCCAGCAGGCCGGCTCCATCGTCTTCGACTATGGCAACAACCTGCGCCAACGGGCCTTGGATTTCGGCGTCAAAAACGCCTTCGACTACCCCGGCTTTGTCCCCGCCTACATCCGCCCCCTCTTCTGCGAAGGCAAAGGCCCCTTCCGCTGGGTGGCCCTCAGCGGCGACCCGGAGGACATCTATCGCACGGATGAAGCCATCCTAAAGCTGTTCCCCGAAGACCAAGCCTTGGCCAGATGGATTCGCCTCGCCAGGGAAAAGGTGGCGTTCCAGGGCCTGCCCGCTCGCATCTGCTGGCTGGGTCTGGGAGACCGGGCCAAGGCCGGGCTGCTCTTCAACGACCTGGTGGCCCAGGGCATCGTCAGCGCCCCCATCGTCATCGGCCGCGACCACCTGGACTGCGGCTCCGTCGCCAGCCCCAACCGGGAGACCGAGGCCATGCTGGACGGCTCCGACGCCATCAGCGACTGGCCGCTGCTCAACTTCGCCCTCAACGCCGTGCAAGGGGCCACCTGGGTCAGCTTCCACCACGGCGGCGGCGTCGGCATCGGCTTCAGCCAGCACGCCGGCCAAGCCATCGTCGCCGACGGCACGCCGGAGGCCGCCGCCCGCTTGGAACGGGTGTTGACCGCGGATCCGTTTATGGGGGTGATTCGGCATGTGGACGCGGGGTATCCTGAGGCGGTGGAGGTGGCGAAGGCGCATGGGCTGAAGATTCCGATGATGGGGTGATGAAACGTACTTGACAAGAAATGATATTTCTTGGATAATGAGTGCAAAATGTAAAGTATTATTTGACAATTTACACACATGAATGCGAAAACCGTTTCTTCACCCGATCACGATCATCTCTACCAAACTGCCGAAGCCCAGGCCGGTTACTTCACCGCGGTCCAAGCCAGGCACGCCGGGTTCAGCCGTGCCCTGCTCTCCTATCACGCCCGGACAAACCTGTTTCGACCGCATTCGTCCTGGCATCTATCGCCTCAAGCGCTTTCCTGCCTCTCCAAATGAGGATCTCTTTGTCGCCTGGCTGCGGACGGGTCCCCACTCGGTTATCTCCCACGACAGCGCCCTTGCCCTCTACGATCTTTCGGATCTGCTACCCGACACAATCCACCTGATTGTGCCCCGCACGGCCTCGCGGCGACATCCGGGCCTGCGTCTGCACACAAACCGACTGCAACCCGGCGATGTCACACAGTATGCCGGTCTGCCAGTTACGTCGGTTCCCCGCACGATTGTTGACATGATCGCTAGCGGTCTCAGTGAGGAACTGGTCAGGCAAGCGATTGATGACGCCCTCCGCCGCGGGATGGTGACCGCTGATCAACTTCGGGACGCGGCCAATCGCCAAGGTGGACGAGCGCTCCGCTTGATCGAACCGGCACTCGCCACGGAGAATGTCACATGAAGTACGCCAATGGCGGCGATTTTCGTCGTGCTCTGGAGAACTCGACTGCGCAACGTGAATCAGCGGGAGGGAGCGCCTCTGGTTCGACTGCGCAAGCTGGTTGCCTTTGATCGTCTGCTGGCGCGTCTGCTCCTTGCCGAACCCGATGCCTGGGTGCTCAAGGGCGGGCTGGCATTACAGCTTCGCCTGGCAGATCGTGCCCGTACAACCAAAGATATGGACGTTATGTGGCGGCACTCTGAAACCGATCTGCATCACCTGTTGGTCAACGCTGCGATATTGGATGTGGGCGATTGGTTTCGATTTGTCGTTGAGCAGCTAGAAGCCGAGCAAGAGCCGTTGCCTGGGGGCGGTAGGCGGTTTCATGTGCAAGCGCTACTCGACAGTCGTCCCTTTGAGTTGTTTCATGTAGATGTCGGCATGAACGACCCCATGATCGAACCTGTGCAAATGCTGATCATGCCGGCGTTGCTGAATTTCGCTGACATCGCACCGAGCGTGGTCCCCTGTTTCCCCATTTCTCAGCAGATCGCCGAGAAAGTACACGCCTATACCAGGCCACACGCATCTGGCGTCAGCAGTCGGGTCAAAGATTTGGTGGATATTCTTCTGTTGGCTGGATTGCAACCAGTGGAAGGATCTTTTCAGCGTCAGGCGCTCGTCGCCACATTCGAAGGACGTTTCACCCATCCTTTGCCCTTGGCTTTGCCGAATCCACCAGCAAATTGGGCCCAACCCCTGCGCAGACTGGCAGATGAGACCGGTCTCCCGTGGCGGAACCTTGACGATGCAACGCTGGCCGCTCAGCAATTTGTCGATCCAGTGCTTCAAGATCAGAACCACGGCATGTGGAATCCGATCGAATGGGCGTGGGAAGCGTGACTTGGTCACTGTAGACGCGGGGTATCCTGACGCTGTGATACACCGTGGCCAAGGCGCATGGGGTGAAGATTCCGATGATGGGGTTGATGAGAGTTGGATCTGATGTTGACAAAACTCATTCAAATCTGTATGATCACACTATCCGTAAGATCTGTAAGGATCTTGAGAGTTTTTACAAATTGCCAACATTGGCAGCGTCAACTGCGATGACCATGCAGAGGAGGATCTATGAGCGTACAAGTGATGAGAAGTGAAGACGCCCGCATCAACTGGCGCAACGTCTTGGACGTGACCAGCACGGGGAATACCGATGTGGTGATCGAGCGTTACGGCAAGCCCATTTCCGCGGTGATCAGTTTTGACCACTATCAGATCCTGCAAACGATGTTGGATGAACTGCGATCGTTAAATCGTGCCGATGCCGCTTTCGAGGCGTGGAAGCAAGATCCGGAACGGGCACGTTCCTATCAGGCATTTAGGGAAGAGTTGATCACTGAGGGTTTGCTGGATGTTGACGCCTGACTCTTCTTACGAAATCTCCATCGATCCTGATTGCGAGAAGGTGCTCAGAAAGCTAGCGCGCTCGGATCGCAAGCTAATGGCCCGGGTTGACGCCACAATCCAAGCGTTGCGTACTGATCCGCGTCCGGCAAGTTGCAAACAGTTGAGGACGCCCCGCAATGTTCTCTATCGTGTCCCCGTCGGGCGTAGTTGGCGTATCGTCTATGCCGTTGTTGATGACCGTCTGGTCATTTTACTGCTGGACGTATCATCGAGAGAAGGCGCGTATCAGAATCTCGACACCCTCGTGAACCGCCTGGAAAGATTCCTGTCCGATCAAGACATTCCCGGCGATCTCTGACACCTGTCATCCATCGTCTCGAAAGAACCTCTTCCAATCACCCACTTTCACACCCCAGCATCCGAGGAACCCACATCACCCTGGGCGTGATCCTGGAAATGCTGGGCAATGGCCACAGCATGGCCGAAGTCCTGACCGTCCACCCCGAACTCGTGCGGGAAGATGTGGCGCAGGACATTGGATCTATCGCCAGCAGATACCTCGAATCCGATCCCAGATTATGGTACAATACCGACATGAACACAACCACACCCTTGGAAACCTATTTTCAGATTGAGCGCACTGACCCAGATGATACCCTTCTATCCATTCGGGTGGCTGGCACGCGGGTGGGCATTGAGTATATCTTGCGCGACTACCTGCAAGGGGCCAGCCCGGAAGAGTTGGCCTTGCGCTTCCCCACCCTCACCCTTGAACAAATCCACGCCACCATTACTTTCTTCCTGGCCCAACATGAAGAAAGTAGCCGGTATTTGCATTCGGTTTGGCAGCAACAGCAAGCAGACTCGAAAGCGGAGAAACATCAATCCTCGGCTTTCGTTCAGGCCGTGCATGCCAAACTCGATGCAGTTCGTCATGAACGATTCCAGGATCGTGCTTTGGCATAGTATAGGCAGTGGAACTTGAAATCGCTGCACGTTACCAGCGGAGGTGAATGCATGAGCGAGACCGATCTGTTAAAACGAATCACAATCGACCCCAGAATCTTCGGCGGAAAACCGATCCTGCGCGGACGACGTCTGGCTGTCGAGCATGTCCTGGGCATGATGGCGGCGGGTGATACCGCACAAACGCTATTGAGCGCGTATCCGTGGCTGGAACCGGACGACATTCGGGCTTGCCTGCTCTATGCGCGCAAAATCGTGGGCGAGGAGCGCATGGAGTTGATGGCGGAAGCTGTTCCATGAGAGTCTTGTTGGATACCTGCGTTTGGGGTGGCGTGAGCGAAGCGCTTGCAGACGCCGAGCATGATGTCGTCTGGACCGGAGACTGGGATTCAGATCCGGGCGATGACATGATTTTGGCCTATGCATATAGGGAGAGCCGCGTTCTTGTGACCTTGGACAAAGATTTCGGAACGTTGGCCTTCCGACATGGCCACCCCCATGCCGGGATCTTGCGGCTTGTAAATCTGTCTACGCAGCAACAGGCTGGGGTGTGCCTTCGCGTATTATCGCGCCATGGTGATGCGCTTCAAGCCGGCGCAATTATTACCGCCGAACTGGACAGAGTGCGTATTCGGCAGTCAGGCTCCTCGTAAAGACTCGTCAGGTGTACCATCCTCACTCCCCAATCTCTCAATTCCACCCCACCCACCCACAGGAGACCCACCCATGAACCGCATCATCGAATGCGTCCCCAACTTTTCCGAGGGACGCCGGCCCGAAGTCGTGGCCGCCATTGTGGACGCCATCCGCAGCGCGCCCGGCGTGAACGTGTTGGACGTCACCTCGGACCCGGACCACAACCGCTCGGTGGTGACCTTTGTGGGCAGCCCGGAGACCGTGGCCGAGGGCGCGTTCCGGGGCATCGCCAAGGCCGCGGAGTTGATCGATCTGGACCAGCACAGCGGGCGAGCATCCCCGCATGGGGGCCACGGACGTGGTGCCCTTTGTGCCGGTGAAGAATGTCACGGCCAAGGAGTGCGCGGCCATCGCCCGGGACCTGGGCCGCCGGGTGGGGGACGAGCTGGGGATCTGCGTCTATCTCTACGCCGACGCCGCCACCCGGCCCGAACGGGAGAAGCTGCCCGACATCCGCCGGGGACAGTACGAGGGCTGGAAGGCGGAGATCGGCCTCAAACCGGGGCGGGAGCCGGACTTCGGCCCGGCGGTCCCCCGGCCCTGGGGCGCCACGGTGATCGGTGCCCGGCCCTTCCTGATCGCCTACAATCTCTACCTCAACTCCGACCGGGTGGACATGGCCGAGCAGATTTCCCGGGCCATTCGCTTCACCAGCGGCGGGTTGCGCTTTGTCCAGGCCAAGGGCTTTTTGGTCGAGGGCCAGGCCCAGGTCAGCATGAATTTGACCAACTTCGACAAGACCTCGCTCCATCTGGTCCAGGAGACCGTGAAGCGGCTGGCAGCCCAACATGGCCTCACGGTCACTCGCGCCGAATTGATCGGCATGATTCCCCAAAAAGCCCTGACCGACGCCGCCAAGTGGTATCTGCAACTCCACGATCTGGACGATCTGCTGATTTTGGAGAACAAACTGGCCCAAGTCGCCGCCCAGGACGCGGTGGACAGCGGCATCGACAGCTTCATCAACGCCGTGGCCTCGGACGCACCCACCCCTGGCGGCGGATCTGTGGCTGCCCTGGCCGGGGCGTTGGCCGCATCCCTGGCCCAGATGGTGGCCGGGTTGACCGTGGGGCGCAAAAAATACGCAGCCGTGAACGACCAAGCCCAGGCCATCCAGGATCGGGCCAAGGCCCTGCGGGGCGAATTGACCGCGGCCATCGCCGCGGACGCCGCTGCTTTTGATGACGTGATGGCCGCCTTCCGGGACAAGTCCGTGGGCGACGACCAGCGGGCCGCGGCCATCGAAGCCGCCACGGTCCACGCCGGGGAGGTGCCCCTGGGCGTGGCTCGCCTGAGCCGAGAGGTGGCCGGGCTGGTGCGGGAGATCGCCGGGATCGGCAATGTCAACGCGGCCAGCGATGCCGGGGCCGCTGGCTTCATGGCCCAGGCCGCGGTCAAGGCCGCCGGGCTGAATGTGAAGACCAACGCCGTGGGGCTGAAGGACCGGGATCTGGCCCAATCTTGGCTGGCCGAGGTGGCCGCCATTGAGGCCGACGTCGAACAGATGGTGAACGAAATCGCCGCCACAGCAGCCCAGCGCGGCGGCTTTTAGGGGCAAAATAGACCACAGATTGGACGGATTCAACGGATTTTCACGGATCAAAAAAGATCCGTTTTAATCCGTTAAATCCGTCCAATCCGTGGTCTATTTTTTTTCTTCGCTTCCTTCGCATCTTTCTTCTGAAATCTTGAGGGAGTTTGACCATGCAACAGATCGACCTGCTTCTCCATTCCGCCGCCCAACTCTGCACCATCGCCGACCCCGGCGGCCCCCAGCGGGGACAGGATCTGGGCGATCTCGCCATCATCGAAGATGGCGCAATGGCCGTGCAGGATGGCCGCATCCTGGCCGTGGGCACCTCCGCGGATCTGCGCGCCCGCTTCCACGCCGAGCGGGAGATCGACGCGTCCGGGCGCTGCGTGGTCCCCGGCTTTGTGGACCCCCACACCCATCTGCCCTGGGCGGGGGAGCGGGCGGCGGAGTTCGAGATGCGGGTGGGCGGGGCCACGTACATGCAGATCATGCAGGCCGGGGGCGGCATCATGGCCACCGTGGGCAAGACCCGCCGGGCCTCGTTGGATCAACTCGTGGCCGAGAATCTGCCCCGGCTGCGCACCATGCTGGCCCACGGCACCACCACCGCCGAATGCAAGACCGGCTATGGCCTGGACACGGCCACGGAACTCAAACAGCTCGACGCCATCCTGGCCCTGGACGCGGCCCAGCCCGTGGATTCTGGTCCCCACCTTCATGCCCGCCCACGCCGTCCCCGCCGAATATCGGGGCCGCACGGAGGCTTTCATCGACCTGGTCGTGGACGAGATCCTGCCCGCCGGGGCCGCCTGGGCAGAAACAAAATAGCAGGCCTTGTTCTGTGATGTTTTTTGTGAAGAAGGCGTTTTCGACGTGGCCCAAAGTCGCCGCATCTTGGAGCGGGCCGTGGATCTGGGCTATGGGCTAAAGGTCCATGCCGACGAATTTGTGGGCATCGGTGGGACGGGGCTTGCGGTGGAGATGGGGGCAATTTCTGCGGACCATCTGGTGGAGACGCCGGACGCGGACATCCAGGCCCTGGGCCAGGGCAAGACCATCGCCGTGGGCCTGCCCCAGACCCCCTTCGGCCTGGGCCAGACCAAGTTCACCCCGGCCCAGGCCATCTTGGACGGCGGGGGGCGCGCTGGCCCTGGCCACGGACATCAACCCCGGCGGGGCGTGGGGCGAATCTATGCAGATGGTCATGGCCATCGCCTGCCGCTACATGGGCCTGACCCCGGCCCAGGCCCTCGTGGCCGCCACCCTCAACGCCGCCCACGCCATCGGGCGCGGCGAAACCGTCGGCAGCCTCACCCCCGGCAAACAAGCAGATTTGCTCATCCTCTCCGTGGACGACTACCGCCATTTAGGCTATCGATTTGGCACAAATTTGGTGGAAACCGTGGTGAAGCGGCGGGGTTGTGAGGGGGTGAAGGGGTGAAAGGGAGACAGGGAGACAGAGGAGACACGGAGCATACCCGGTCTCCCTTCGTCACCTCTTCTCCCTTCGCTCTCTCTACGCCGCCGGCAGGGTAAAGCTAAACGTACTGCCCTCGCCGGGGATGCCGCTGCTTTCGACGGCGACCTGGCCGTGGAGTTTGCGGACGATGCGGTCGACGATGGCCAGCCCTAGGCCGTGACCATCGGCCAAATTGATATGCAGCCGGTTAAACGGTTCAAAGATCTGATTCTGGGACAGGGCAGGAATGCCATGGCCGTTGTCCCGAATCCAGAACTGGACCATGTTTTCCTCGACCAATTTTGCCCCTAACTCGATGCGGGGCGGCGTACTGCCATATTTGATGGCGTTGCCGATGAAATTCTCCCACACCTCTTCGACCAAAGGGCGACTGCCCTTGGCCTGGGGCCAGCTTTCCGGCGGCGAGGCGAAGACAACCATTGCCTTGGACTCAGCCAGGGTGGAGCCCAGGCGTTCTTGCACCTCATCCAGAATATGGACCATCTCCAGGGGTTCCCCCACCACATCGGCCTGGCTGAGGCCGGTGAGGGTGAGCAAGTTTTCGATGATGTGGGCCATCTTGTGGCCCATGCGATTGATGCTCTCCAGCAATTCCGGTGCGTCGGGATCTGGCATGCCGCTCGCTTCGCTTTGCAAGAGCATTTCGCTGGCAAAGGTGATCACCGAGAGAGGCGTCTTCAGCCCATGGGCCACCGTATAGGCATAGGTGTCCATCTCCTGAATCTGCACCGTCCGCTCCCGAAGTTGGGCCTGCAAATCGGCAATCTGCGTCAGCAGCCCGGCTGTGAGCTGGCGTTGGTTGGCCAATTCCTGCTCAAGCATGCTGGTCGCCTGGACCTGGGTTTTGGCTGTCGAATCCGCATAGGGTCGGTGCGCGGCTCTCTGCCCGTTTGCCTGCCCATCGTTTTCGTTTGAGACGCCATTGATCTGTAAAGGTCCACTGTGCCCGGTGAAGGGCACGGGATAGTGGCCGTTCAACCTCACGGCGACCCTGACAATTTGACTAAAAAGGGAGGAGTTTGACATTTCCATGTTGTATGGTCCATCCGTTCTACGAAAGGATCGGAGATGATCTCACCAGTCTGCGGTTGACTGGATAGCGGTGTTGATCGTTGGGTGTAAGAGTGTGCTGAAGGATCAGAAAGGTCTGTTGATACTATAGCTGATCTGAGGGTAAGATCGCATCTGTATATTCCTGTAGATCGATCTGAAAGTTTTCTGTAAGCACAGGGTGTGATTTGTCCAGGGCATTGCCTAGTCAGGTGTATAGGAACCCAGGATCAATGGGGCGGTCGGCCAGGAAAATTGGCCAATAGAAGCAGCAACGAACAGGGATCCCATACATCTGTATAGGATCCCTGTTCGTTGCTGCTTTGTTTTTATTCCTCGGTATTATTACGCAGGCGTTGCGCTTGGGCTGTCCGTCATCCATCCACCCGTCGGGTCTCTGGCACGGCCAGCACAAAGTCCGCGCCGAAGGCCTGGGCCGGGGTCAACGCGCCGGCTTGGGGATGGGCCAGGAGAGCCTCGACGCTGTTGAGGCCGGCCACCGCGGTGAACTGGTAGCCCTCCAGCGTCTCCAATTGGGCCTCTACGCTGTGGCCCTGGGCGTTGATGGCCTTGGCCCACACATAGGATCGCCCGGTGGTGCGCAGGGTTTCGTCTGGCCCGGAGATGGTGCGCCCGATCACTTGTTGGATCAGGCGGCGCACAAAGGCGGGGCGCAGGAGCAGGTTGCTGAGGGGGGCGGTGGCGGCCATCACCGAGACCATGCGCCGGGGGAAGGCCATGTAGGTGCGGATGTTGGGGATGCCCGTGGTGCGATAGGCCGTGGCCAGATCGCCCCAGGGAATGGGCATCACCGTGCGCGCTCGGTCCAAAAAGTGGATGCGGCGCACGTCGCTGCCCATGTCGATGGCGGTGAGCACGCCATCCACCCGGGCCAGGGTGCCGCCGGGAAGTTGCTCCACCATGGTCTTGGCCGTGCCGGGGCTGATGCTGCTGAGGCTGGCGATGGCCAGTTCCAGATGGGTGGCGTCGGGCAGGCGCTCGGCCACATAGCCGGGCCATGCAGTCGGTCGGGATGACATCAAAGCCCACGCCGGGGATCAGGGCGATCCCGGCGGCCTTGGCCTCGGCGTCCCGGCCCAAGATGGCCTCGAAGACCGGGATCTCCCCGGTGATGTCGAGGTAGTGGGCACCGACTGCCAGGCAGACGTCCACCATGGGCTGGCTGGTGAAGACAAAAGGCCCCGCTGCGTGCATGACCAGATCGACGCCGTTGATAGCTTTGCGCAGGGCTTGGGTGTCGGCCAGATCCACCGCCACCCAGTCTAGCCCCAGCCGCTCGGCCAGGGGCCGCAGCCGAGCCGCATCCCGCCCGGCCAAAATCGGGCGATGGCCGCGCCGCACGGCTTCCTCGGCCAGCAGTTCGCCGGTATACCCATATGCGCCGTATATGAGCCAGTTTGTCATGGGGTTCCTTTGGGTGTATTCAAAATGGATTTTTGACGCCGTCCGCCGGGGGCTGAAGCACCCCGGCTGGGCAAGGAAACCCGATAAATCGGGTTGGGTGTAAGCCAGTCCATTCGTCAACTCAGCCCGATTGATCGGGCTTGTTGTGCCCAGCCGGGGCGCTTCAGCCCCCGGCGGTTATCGGATTCAATCCATTTGAACAAACCCAATGCCTTTGGGGGGTCACGATACGTCCATGCCCTAATACTTCTCCGGCACAAAAGTCTGGTCGGCCAAGGGGGGGCGGACGTAGCCCACGTTGTCTTGGCGGGGGGGGAGTTCGATGGCGGCGGGGGTCAGATCCTGGTAGGGGATCATGCTGAGCAGGTGGCTGATGCAGTTGAGCCGGGCGCGCTTTTTGTCGTCGGCGTTGACCACATACCACGGGGCCTGTTTGATGTCCGTGTGGGCGAACATCTCGTCCTTGGCCTTGGAATACTCCATCCACTTGGCCCGGGATTGCAGATCCATGGGGCTGAGTTTCCAGCGCTTGGTGGGGTCCAAGATGCGGCTCTGGAAACGGCGTTCCTGCTCGTCATCGCTGACCGAGAACCAATATTTGAGCAGAATGATGCCGGAGCGCACCAACATGCGCTCGAATTCCGGGCAGGAGCGCATAAATTCCTGGTATTCCTCCTGGGTGCAGAAGCCCATCACCCGCTCCACGCCGGCCCGGTTGTACCAACTGCGGTCGAAGAGAACCATCTCCCCGGCCGCGGGCAGATGGGGCACGTAGCGCTGGAAATACCACTGGCCCTTCTCCCGTTCCGTGGGCGTGCCCAAGGCCACCACCCGGGCCACGCGAGGATTCAGCCGTTCCAGGATGCGCTTGATCACGCCCCCCTTGCCGGCGGCGTCCCGGCCTTCAAAGATCACCACCACCTTCAGTCCCTCGGCCTTGACCCATTCTTGCAGCTTGACCAACTCGACCTGAAGCCGCAACAGCTCCTTTTCGTAATACTTGGTCTTTAGTTTTTTGGGCTTGGCGCGGGATTCTTCGGACATGTCTTTGTCCGCGCTCTCCTGACCCTGAACGGTCCCCTCAAGGGCAGGTGGGGCTGGGGCCACCGAGGGCTTTTCGGCGTTAGCTGATTTGGTGCTGACCTTGGTTTTTTCCTTCACTTTCGTTTTTTCAACATCCTTCTCTTTTTTCTTTGACATGGAACTCCTCCTGGAATGGGATTTGGGGTTGGTTGAGGGCGGGCGCTGAGATGGGGTGGCATTCAGGCCCGGTAAAAAGGTATGCGTAGATGATACCGTGAAATGAGGAATAGTTCAAGGGGCATTCGACCGATTGACTCCGCTCCCATGCCGGCATGGGGCGAGAACAAAAAAGACCCCCGGGGGTTTCCCCCCGAGGGTCTTTTTTGGCATATCGGCCCAAAGACCGATCTGCTGCTTACTTGACTTCCTTCTTCAGGACCAGCATGCCGCTGGCGGTCTCGGCGACCACGCGGCCGGCCGGCACGGCGTCCAGCCCGCCTTCGCTCTCCTTGGAGAAGAAGTAGAGGGTGGTGCTGCCGTTCTTGGTCTTGCGCTCGCGACCGTGCAGGAAGTAGGTGTTGCCCTTGCTGTTCGTGTGGCTGTATGCCATGGTGTTCACTCCTTAAGTGACTAAATTGATCGTTCGGTGGGCAGAACGGTTACTAATCCGGGGGCGCTCACCGGTCAGACCATAGTACACCAAAGCCATTTTGCGCCCAAATTTCGAGGGGAGTGATGTTGGATCCCTCTGTTTTCCTCGCAATTTGGCCGCTTTTTGGCGAATTTGGCTGAAAAATGGGGGGCGTATCGAGTGATGCGTATCGAGTAAACGTTGTTGACGAAGGATTGCCGTTTGAAATAACTACTTCCTCGACCACGAAATTACTTGTTACTCGATCTGTTCCCCCAGCCGCGCAAAGAGATCCACCGGGTTGCCGTCCGGGTCGTGGACGATGGCGTAGCGCTGGCCCCAGAAGGCATCCCAGGGGGCGGTGTGGCCGTGATAGCCCGCGGCCACCACCTGGGCGTAGAGACGGTCCACCTCTGCGGCGTCGGCGCACAGGAAGGCCAGGTTCATGCGGTGGCCCGTGGCGGGCGTCCAGTCTGGGTTGAAGCTGTGGATCACCTCCACCGTGTCCCAGGCCAGGCGGAAGCCGCCATCCAAGGTCACCTCCACATGCCCCTCGCGTGTCCATCTCCGGGGGAATCTCCAGCCCCAGCAGCCGATAAAACGCCAGGGCCGCGGCCATGTCCTGCACGATCATGCCGACAAGGTTGGGTGTTGCCATTGGAATTGCTCCTTGAGAAAATGTTGATACGTTGATTTGTTGATTATCTGACGGGGACTCGACCAAATCAACCGATATCAACGTTTCAATAACCGCATCCCATTCAACGTCACCAACAAACTCGCCCCCACGTCGGCCAGGACGGCCAGCCACATGGAGCCGAGACCGGTGAGGACCAGGGCCAGGAAGACGAGTTTGATGCCGATGGCGAAGACGACATTGGCCCGGATGGTGTTCATGGCCGCCCGGCTGAGGCTGACCAGAAAGGGCAGTTGGCCCAAATCTTCGCCCATGAGGGCAATGTCCGCGGTCTCCATGGCCTGGGCCGTGCCGCCGCCGGATGTGCCCATGGCGATGCCCACGCTGGCCGCGGCCAGGGCCGGGGCGTCGTTGATGCCATCCCCCACAAAGGCCACGTCGCCAAATTGGGCCATCAGATCCCGCACGGCGTCCACCTTGTCCGCCGGCAACAACCCCGCCCGCACATCGGTCACCCCGACCTGGTCGGCGATGGCCTGGGCCGTGGCCGGGTTGTCTCCGGTCAGCATGACCGTGGACTCGATCCCCGCCGCTTTCAGCTTGGCCAGCACTTCTCGGCTGCTTTCCCGCACGGTGTCGGCCACGGTGATGTAGCCCCGATATTCGTCCGCCGCGCTGACCAACAGGGGCGTCTGGCCCAGGCCGGCCGCGGCGTCGATCTGGGCGCACTGATCCGCGGTGTGGGCGATGTGGGCGTCAAAATGGGCGTGGCTGCCGATGAAGACGGACTGGCCGCCCACGGTGCCGGAAACCCCAGCCCCCATCAACGCGGTCACGGCCTGGGCCGCAGGATAGCCGTTGTGTCCCCGCTCTTGGGAAGCGGCCACCACGGCCCGGGCCAGGGGATGCTCGCTGCGTCCCTCCACCGCCGCGGCCAGGGAGAGCAGATCTCCGCACGGATCGCACAGACCGTTGAGTCGGGTCCACACAGTCCACGGAGCGCACCGTCACCACGGCGGGACGGCCCGCGGTCAACGTGCCGGTCTTGTCAAAGGCGATGGCCCGCACCCGGCTCATGGCCTCCAGATAGGCCCCGCCTTTGATCAGCACCCCGTGGCGGGCGGCGTTGCTGATGGCGCTGATGATGCTCACCGGCGTGCTGATGACCAGGGCGCAGGGACAGGCCACGACCAGCAGGGTCAGGGCCCGATAGAGCCAGCCCTGGCCGCCGTCGATTGTGTTCCAAAAGGGCGCGCCCCAGATCAGCGGGGGGACGATGGCGATCAGGGCGGCCAGGACCGTCACCGCCGGGGTGTAGACTTCGGCGAAGCGGTCCACAAAGCGCTGGGCCGGGGCCTTCTGGGCCTGGGCCTCCTCCACCAGCCGGATCAGGCGGGCGATGGTGTTGTCCGCGGCCCGGCGGGTGACTTCCACTTCCAGCGCGCCCTGGCCGTTGATGCTGCCGGCGAAGATCTCGTCCCCCGGCTGCTTGTCCACGGGCACGCTCTCGCCGGTGATGGGGGCCTGGTTGACCCCGGAGAGGCCGGTCAGCACCACGCCGTCCATGGGGATGCGCTCGCCGGGGCGCACGACGATGGTCTCGCCCAGGGCGCAGGTCATCCACGGAGACGATCTGTTCTTCGATGCCGCACAGGGGGCAGGGGCCGCCCGTGTAGATCGTGCCGTCGTCCAGGGGTTTGCCCATGTGGCCGCCGCAGTCCATGCACGGGCGCAGGACCGTGGCCGTGTTGGGGGCCACTTCCATCAGGCTGCGGATGGCGTGGCGGCTGC
This sequence comes from uncultured Chloroflexia bacterium, assembly GCA_963704975.1. Taxonomy (GTDB): domain Bacteria; phylum Chloroflexota; class Anaerolineae; order Caldilineales; family Caldilineaceae; genus JAGNDO01. Next base: position 331,370 of record CAVPIK010000003.1, read on the forward strand.
GCTGCATGGTGTAGCCCTCCAGCGCCTCGCCCACGGCAAAGAGCACCATGACCAGCCCGGCCTCGGTGTACGCGCCGATGATCACCGCGCCCACGGCGGCGATGGTCATGAGCACGTTGATGGTGATGCGCCGGTTGATGGTGCAGGCTGGCCCAGGCGCTGCGGGCAATGGGGAAGCCGGCCACGATCATGGCCAGGATGGAGGTGAGGTCAAAGAGCCAATGCTCGATGCCCAACATGGGCAGAAATTCGTTGAAGATCAGCCCCGGCAGGATCAGCAGCCCGCCGAGCAGGGCCAGGCGGGTCTCTCTGTTGGAGAGCAGATAGCCGAAGAAGTTGGGCAAAGGCTGGGATCGGGGCGGCGGCTTCGTCCGGGTCCGCCACGTCGTAGCCCAGTTCCCGCACCCGCTTCACGATGGATTCGGGGTCGATCTCGCCGTCCACGGTCAGCTTGGCCACGGCGAAGTTGATCTCGGCTTTGGCCACGCCGTCCAGGCGGGTGACGCCGGTCTGCACGGTCAGCGCACAGTCCGCGCAGTCCATGCCGGTGATGGTGAATTCGAGGGGGGCGGGTTGGGTGGTCATGGGGTGCGTCCTTGGGTGGAAATTGTAGGGGTTTGGGTAGGCGGCGGGTGGAATTTGTCCGTCACGGACAAATTTCAACCCGCCGCCTACCCAAACCCCTACAATTATTTTACACAAACAGCCGCCAAACCTGCGCCACAAAAAACGTCACCACAATCCCCAACCCCACGGGGATCAGGGTGGCGACCGTGGTCCATTTGACGCTGCCGGTCTCTTTATAGATGGTGTAGATCGTCGTGCTGCACGGGTTGTGGATCAGGCTGAAGAGCATCAGATTGACCGCGGTCAGCAGGGTCCAGCCCCCGGCGTTGAGGACGTTGAGGGTGTCGCCCAGTTGGTCCAGCTCGAACATGACCCCAGCGCCTTGGCCCACGCCGCTCATGCCCGTGGCCAGCACGGTGAGCATCAGGATCGTGGGGATCACGATCTCGTTGGCCGGGATGGCGATGATATAGGCTAACAGAATCACCCCGTTTAGGCCAAGCAGCCAGCCCGCGGGCTGCAAGAAGTTGATGGTCCATTCGGCCACGGAGGCGTTGCCCACATGGATATTGGCGATCAGCCAGATGATGGCCCCGGCCGGGGCGGCAAAGACGATGGCCCGCCACAGCACCAACATGGTGCGGTCGATCAAAGAGGTGTAGATGGTCTGCCAGATCTGGGGCGGGCGATAGGGGGGCAGTTCCAGGCTGAAGGTGGAGACCTGCCCCTTCAACATGGTGCGGGAGAGCACCCACGAGACCCCAAAGCTGAGAAAGATGCCCAGCAGGGCGATGGCCACCACCGCGGTGGCGGAGATCAACCCGGCCAGGGCGGGCGGGGCCAGGGCCCCCATGAAGAGGGTGGCGATCAGAATCTGCGTGGGCCAGCGGCCATTGCACAGGGAGAAGTTGTTGGTGATGATGGCGATCAGCCGCTCCCGCGGGCTGTCGATGATGCGGGTGGCCACCACCCCGGCCGCGTTGCAGCCAAAGCCCATCATCATGCTCATGGCCTGTTTGCCGTGGGCGCCGCTCTTCTTGAACATGTTGTCCAAGTTGAAGGCCACCCGGGGCAGATAGCCCAGATCTTCCAACAGGGTAAACAGGGGGAAGAAGATGGCCATGGGCGGCAGCATGACCGCGATCACCCAGGCCGTGGCCAGGTAGATGCCGTCGAGCAGCAGGCCGTCCAGCCACCAGGGCATGTTGATGGCGGCGGCAAGCCCCTTCAGCCAGGGGTGGATCGTGCCCAGGAGCAGGTCGGCCAACAAGCCGGAAGGCACATTGGCCCCGGAAATCGTCAGCCACAGCACGCCGGTGAAGAGCAGAATCATGATGGGGAAGCCCCACAGCCGGCTGGTCACCAGGCGGTCGATGGTGCGGTCCAGATCAAAACGGGTGGGCGTGTTGGGCCGGGTCACGCCCGGTCGGCCAACTGGGCGGCCTCGGTATAGATGGCCTCGACCCACTGCTCGTGGACATCGCCGCTCAATTCCCGGCGGCTCCTCATCACCCCGGCCAGCAGGTCATCGGGTTTTAGGGTTGTTGTGGTCATGGTTGATCGTCCTTCTGTAGTTGCGAATGGCGATTGCGTGTATGCGTATAGCGTGTAGTGATTTGAACCGCGATGCGTTGACACGCTATACTGCTACACGCTACTCGTCCCTACGCCGGTGTCAATTGAATGCTGAACTGCTCCGCCACCAGTTCCGGGTCGCCCCGGCGCAGGTCGCCCAGTTCGCCGTTGCGCACGGCCTGCATGATGCGCTCGTCCCCGTCCAGCAGACGCAGGGCCACCCAGCGGGCGTTGGGCAGACCGGGGAAGAGGGTCTGCAACTGCTCGATCACCGGCTGCATGGCCCGCTTGAGGGCGGGCGGCTCCTTTTGCAGCCGGTGGGGATGGCAGACGACCTCCCCCGTGGCCACTTCGTGGATGGCTTGGAGCAATTCGGCCAGCCCTTCGCCCTGGCGGGCCGCGGTGGGGACCACGGGCACGCCCAGGTCGCGGGCCAGGCGGCGTTCGTCCACGGTCAACTTGTGGCGGCGGGCCTCGTCGATCAGGTTGAGGCAGACCACGGCCCGGTCGGTGATCTCCAGGACTTGGAGCACCAGATTCAGGTTGCGCTCCAGGCGGGTGGCGTCGACCACGATCAGGGTCACATCCGGCTGGCCGAAGAGGATGAAATCTCGGGCCACCTCCTCGTCCAGGCTGGTGGCCAGCAGGGAGTAGGTGCCGGGCAGATCGACCATCTTGTAGCGCTTGTCCGCATAGAGAAAGCCGCCCTCGGCCCGGCTGACGGTCTTGCCCGGCCAGTTGCCCGTGTGCTGGCGCAGCCCGGTCAGGGCGTTGAAGACCGTGCTCTTGCCCACGTTGGGGTTGCCGGCCAAGCCGACCACATAATCCCAACTGCTCATGTCCACGCCCAATTTCTTGAGCATGGCGGCGTTGTGGATGGCGCAGCCTTCGCAGGCGGCGGAGGTGGGGGTGTAGGGTTGGGGTTTGGGTTGAGTTGATGCTGTTTGTGTTGACATAGGGTTTCGCTTTCTGTTGCGTGTTACGTGTTGCGTAGGTTCTTGCCATCCCCCACGCAACACGCAAAACGCAACACGTTTCAAATTTCTCGTTCAATCCGAATATGCCGGGCCTGCTCTTTGCGCAGGGCGATGATGGTGTCCCGGATGCGGTAGGCCGTGGGGTCGCCGGACGGGCTGTGCATCTCCACGGTGACCTGGGTGCCGGGGACGATGCCCAAATCCATCAAGCGCCGCCGTTCCGCGCCCCGACAGGCCCGGCTGATGGCGGTGATGTTGGCCTGTTCGCCTTCTTGCAGGCCGTCCAGCCGCTGGGCCGGGGCGATATCCGTGCTGACTTCCGGGGGCAATGGCCGAACCGAGACATTGGCCGCCACCAACGGAGCCATTGTGTGTTCGTGACCGTCTGCCCAAAAGCGCAGCCGCTGGGGATCGTTTTCCAATACCTGGATGATCTGGTCCAAATAGAGCCCGTCCGCCACCAGTTGGGCATAGACCATGTCCGGCTCATCCTCCAGATGCACAATGCGCACGGTCTCCCCGGCCTGCACGCCGCTGAGGGGATGGCCGCCGTGGGGCACATATTCCCCGGTGGCCGTGGGGATGGGGTCACCGTGGGGGTCGATCACCGGGTTGCCCAGTCGGGCGGCCAGGGCGTCCACATCCTGAGGGGCCAGGGTGTGCTCGATGGCTTCGGCCTGCCCATGCCAGTCGGATTCCCCGTAGCCCGTGGTGTCGGCCAGATAGCTCTCCCACAGGCGATGGGCCCGGATCATGTGCAGGGCGTACTCCCGTCCGTGGTCGGTCAGGTGGAAGTCGTCGTTCTGCATGGTCACCAACTCCCGCTCCTGCATGGTCGCCAGCAGAGGGGCCACCCGGTTGACCGGAATGTTGACCGCGCCGGCCACGCTTTCCAGCGTGGGGCGGCGCTGCCGGGTCTCCAGGCTGTGCAGATGTTTGAGGGTATCCTCGATCAACACCCGCTCCGTGGAGCGCCGGGCCTGGCGGATGCGGGGGATGATCCCCCGTATGGGCCAAACCAGGGCCAGGGTCAGGGCGATCAAGCCTGTGGCGATCAATAGGTAAAGTAATGGTTGTGGCATGGTTCGTTCTCCTTATTTCCTGGTCTTGTCGACCAAGACAAGACCATCCCGCTTTGGTTTCGATACGCCGCCAAGTACTTGAATGGTCAGCGGAAATGTCGGCGGCGGCTACTCAACCGACGCTGGCCCGATCCCTGATCCCTACTCCCCAATCGCCTGCACAATCAACATCCCCGCCATCTCGACAGACAGAGCGTGATGATTGCCCAACACGGCGATGAGCAGGGGACCGTCAAAGGGCGCTTTTTCGTCAATTGTGACCTGGGTGTTGGGATAGAGGCCCAAGTTGCCCAAATAGCACAGCCGCTCGGCATCTTGGGTCATCACCCGCACCAAACAGAGGGGGACGCCCACCGGGGCCTGGCTGAGGGGCACGCCTGCCGTGGGCTGGATCACCAGTTCCTTGCTGGGGATGGGATCCCCGTGGGGGTCCACCGTGGGGTGGCCCAGGGCCGCGGCGATGGCGTCCTCCAGGGTTTCGCTGATCACATGCTCCAGCCGCTCGGCCTCGGCGTGGACCTGATCCCAGGGCATGTCCAGGGCCTGGTGCAGGAAGAGCTCCAGCAACCGATGATGGCGCAGCACCTCCAAGGCCACCAACCGCCCGGCCTCGGAGAGCAGCACGCCCTGATAGGGTTCATAGGTGACCAGGTTCAACTCAGCCAGCTTCTTGACCATATTGGTGGCCGATGCCGGGGCCACACTTCATGCTGCGGGCCAGCGCGGAGTTGCTGACCTCCTGCCCCTGGCGTTGCAGGGTGTAGATGGCCTTCAGGTAATCTTCGTGGGATGAGGTGAGGGTAAACTCTTTTTTAGTCATGGCTAAAATTATAGTTCAGCCGAGCGTGGTTTGTCAAATGTTATGTTTTTGTGTTTTGGCGCAAGTGGCCTGAACCACGATAAGTGCGTATTTCTTTCACTTGTCTACGGAATTTTGCGTAAACAGCCAAAATCGTGGATAATTTTCATGCTTTGTCTCGTAGCATAGGTCTATAGCCTATCTTGCGTCCCCATTCGTTCATCCTCAATACTGATCCACAAATTCTGTTGTTCACAATGTTTTTGATCTTTTGGCAAGATAGACTGTTGATCTGGATTTACCCATCGCTATCGGTATTCTCTTTCCACTCGTTTTTCAAAGGAGAAACACACATGCCCTATGCACGAAAACGGTTGACAGCACTTTTTGCTGCGGCCACCCTGGCTTTGTTAGTCGGGATTCTGTTTGTTCCCATGGCCTTTGCGGCCACGCCGGCCCCCACCTATATGGGGGAGACATCGGATACCCAGGCACCCGCCGGCCTCCCATCGGCTGATCGTTGAATTGGACTCTGCGCCCTTGGCGATTTGGTCCCAGAGTGAGTTGTCGGCCCAATCGGCCGGTGGCAAGCTGGATGTGAACTCGCCGGCTGCCCAGTCCTATGTGGCCCAGTTGCAGAGTGAGCAGCAGGCTTTCATCAACACCATGCAGGCCAATGTGCCCGGTGCCCAGGTCAGCAGCTTTATCAACGAGTTGGGTCAGCCCGAGGCCAACCAGTATCAGATCACCTTCAACGGTATGGCGGTTGACCCCGGCAACATGAACACCAAGGCAGCCACGCAAGCCTCTGATGCAGCCTGCCCGGCGTCAAGGCCGTCTATCCCGACTATGCCCGCTATCCCATGACTGTACACCAGCACCCAGCTGATCAACGCCCCGGCCATTTGGAACATGGTGGGCGGCCAGGAGATGGGCGGCAAGGGTGTGAAGGTTGCCAGCATGGACGGTGGCGTTCACAAGGATGCCGCCATGTTCAACGGTGACGGCTGGAGCTATCCTGCCGGCTATCCGGTCAACGGCTATGGCCTGACCGCCAACAACAACGGCAAGATCATCGTCTCCCGAGCCTACTTCCGCTCCTGGGATCCGCCGTCCGCCGGGGATGAGAATCCGTGGCCGGGTACCCAAGGCACCTCCCACGGTACCCACACATCGGGTACTGCCGTCGGTAATGTGGTCACCGATGTGAACTACCTGGGTGCCACCATCGACAAGATGAGCGGTGTGGCCCCCGGTGCCTGGGTCATGAGCTACCGGGTTTTCTACAACAGCGTTACCAACAACGGATCTTTCTACAATGCCGAAGGTATCGCGGCCCTGGAAGACATTGTGCGGGACGGCGCGGATGTGGTCAACAACTCCTGGGGCGGTGGTCCTGGCAGTGTGGGCGGCGTCTTTGATCCCCTGGACACAGCCCTGATCAACGCCTATCAGGCTGGGGTCTTTGTCTCCATGTCCAGCAGGCAACGCCGGTCCTAACTACGGCACGGGTGACCATCCCTCTCCCGGATTATATCAACGTAGCCGCCAGCACCACCAGTGGCACCTATGCCGCCGGTCGCTTCAGCGTTTCGGCCCCGACTCCGGTCTCTGATACGCTGAAGAACATGGCCTTACGGTACGGCTCAGTTTGGTGCATGCGATTCCGATCGGTCAGATAGCTTCACCTATACGTACACCACAGCCGCGGCGGTGGAGCCAGCAACACGACTGGCTGTGTGCCTTTCACCGGCACGCCCTTCACCGGCGGTGCAGCGGTGATCAGCCGTGGGGGCTGTAAATTCTCGCGTCAAAGTCTACAACGCCCAGCAGGCCGGGGCGACCTTTGCCGTCATCTATAACAATGCTGGCGACGGCTCTGATCAATATGGCTCCTGGTGACTTCGCCGCCCAGGTTACCATCCCGTCCATTTTCATCGGTCAGACCAATGGTCAAGGCCTGGTGGCGTGGCATGCCCAAAAGGGTGCTGACTCTAGCGTAACCTTGGACAACGCCGCCTTCCAGGCTGGCAACACCCCGGACCTGATCGCCAACTTCAGCAGCCGTGGCCCTGGTGTGGGCGAGGTGCTGAAGCCGGACATCGCTGCACCGGGTGTCAACATCATGTCCCAGGGCTACGGTCCTGGCACGGGTGAAGACCGCCACCTGGGCTTTGGCCAGGTCAGCGGTACCTCTATGGCGTCGCCCCATGTGGCCGGTGCAGCAGCCCTGATCCGTCAGGTCTACCCCACCTGGTCCAATGCTGCCATCAAGTCGGCCATGATGTCCACCTCCAAATACATGAACATCTTCAATGAGAACGGCACCCCAGCCCAGCCTCTGGACATGGGCGCTGGTCGTCTCGATCTGACCAACGTGCTGGATCCGGGTGTGCTGTTGGCTCCGCCCAGCGTCAGCTTTGGTCCGTGGTGACGGGCAGCACCAAGTCCATGATGGTGACCGTGACCAGCGTGGCCACGGCCACCGAGACCTATAATCTGAGCACGCTCTACACCGGCGGCGGTTTTGTGACCACCACGGTGATGGCCGGTGTGGTCGTCTCCCCCACCAGTGTGACCCTGGCCCCCGGCGCCTCGGCTATGGTGGAAGTTACCATTGACCCGGCGACCAGCATGGGCTATGGTCATAACCAGGGCTTCATCGTCATGGAAGGCAGCAGCCACCATGCCCACATGCCTGTGTGGGGCCGCGTGGTGCCGGGCTTGGGTAGCGGCGCGGACGTCCTGATCATCGACAATGATGGTAGCTCTTCCTTGGGCCACCCGAACTACGCAGCCTACTATGTCAATGCTGTGACTGCGGCCGGGTTCACCTACGACTATCTGGATACAGATGATAGTGCCGGTGCGGTTGCCAACTTCCTTCCGGATGTGGCTAGCCTGACCCAGTACAAGGCAATCCTCTACTTCACGGGTGACAACTACCAACCCAACGGCACCTTTACGGTACCCACCCCGCTGACGGCTCGGGATCAGGACCGTCTGACCGAGTACGCCAATCAGGGTGGCATCGTCTCGGCCATGGGTCAGGATCTAGCCGCTGTGCTGTCATCTGCTGCCGTCAACAATGGCAGCTTCTTCTACAGCGCTGTTCTGGGTGGCAACTTCCTGCGGGACAGTGTCTCCGACGATGCTCTGCCCAGCCGGCCCATCATGCCCCACAACGCGGCACCGTCTGCTCTGGCCGGGGTCTCCCTGGACCTGAGCGCTGCGCTGATCGACAGTGACAAGATGGCCGGCATGGTCGCCCTGCTGGGCAGCAACGAAGTGCCCCCGGTGACCACGACCATGAGCGGTACGGCCAGCCTGGACTACACCATCTCCACGGGCAACCTGGACTTCTCTGTGACCGTGAATGTGAGCAACCCGGTGACCGTCACCGCTGCCCACATCCACACGGGCACGGCGGGTGTGAATGGCGACTGTGTTGTATGCCCTGTTCAGCACCCCCACCTACGTCACCGAACACCCTGACCTTCACCGGCAGCGTGGTGATCTCCCCCAACCTGGCCACCATCGCCAGCGGTGGGGCGTACATCAACGTCCACACCAGCGATTATCGCGGTGGCGAAGTTCGGGGCCAGACCAGCCTGACCACGGTCCAGGTGCCCGATGGCGCAGGCAACCAAGCCTACGTGGATGAACTCTACCACTGCGCCTGACACCCGGGGCGAGAATCCGGCGCTGTTGGCTCCTGGCTATGTGCCCCTGTTCACCTACCCCAGTGCCAGCAACATGGACCAGGGCATCGTGGCTATGGCCCACCGGGATCAGCCTTCCCTGGAGAATCCGGGCACGGCCTACAAGGGTCGCAGCATCTACACCACCTTCGGTCTGGAGGGTGTGAACGACAGCAAGAGCACCATCAGCCGCAGCGGTCTGCTCGGCGCTTTCATGACCTGGGCGATGGATGAACCCACGGTGGTGATCAGCGACGTGACCCCGGTCGGCAATGGCAGCGCCATGACCATGTTCCAGGCCAACATCACCAACGGTGTCAGCTATCGCTGGGACTTCGGGGATGGCAGCGCCATCCTCGGACCCTGTCGGCAGCGCAACAGGCCGGCCATACCTATGCGGCCTGCGGTGACTACACTGTGCGGGTGGAAGCCACCAACAAGTGGGGCAATGTTGCCCTGAGCAGCCAGGTTGTGAGCGTGGCCAGCTGTCCGACGAAGCCGGAGTATCGGCTCTACCTGCCAGGTTTGATGAAATAACGAGTAAGTCAGCTCGCAGCCCCCTGCGATAACTAGGATCAACCACAACGCCCACACGGCCTCCGTGTGGGCGTTGTGGTTTCATTGGACCGTCTCTGCAAATGCGCTATACTTGGGAAAGTGACTATCCTATCTTTGCCTGCTCTACCCTCCACTGGCGTACCCCACTTCGAACCAAGGAGCACATATCCAATGAAACAATCCATCAGTCGTCGTTGGATCAACATGGTCATCATCGCCGCCATGTTGATCTCTCTGCTTCCCACGGGTCTATTGGCCCAGGTCGCCGCCGCCGACCGCCAACTCAACCGCCAAGAGCGCGGCTGAGTATTATGGTCAATTCGGCGGCGAGCATCAACACCGCCCAGGATCTGGCCGCCAAGGCTACGCAAAGGTCAACCGAAACCAGCTCGCCCCGGCGTGACCCCAGCCCAAGCCCAGGCCAAGATCCACCCGGATCTGCGGGCGTTGGCCTTGTCCGCGGCCCCGGCCCTGCCCGAATCGGCGGGTCTTCAGGCCGCGGCGGTGCCGGAACCCATCATGGTGCAGGTGGCCATGCGTGTCCCGGCCACCCTCACCGACAAGGATGTGGCCGCGGATCTCTCGGCCTACTTCGTGGACGGCAAAATCTACGCCCGTCCTGCCATCGGCACGGGTGAGTTCAAGGTGCAGATGATCTTCGGCCAGGTCTATCCCCAGAATGTGACCAAGTTGGCCTATGTCACCGCGGTGGATGCCATCCTGCCCCTGACCGTCGAGCAGGACGGCCAGCCTATGGACATGCCCATCGACGATGCCGTCGCCGTCACCGCTCCCGGCCCGGATGAGTGGGCTGCGCTGCGGAGTCAGGCTGAGACCCTGCGCGCGGGCAGCAAAGATTGGACCGAGGCCCAGGCTTTTGGGGATGGCAAGGATCTGCTTCTGCCCGCCGACTGGTTTGAAGTTCAGCCGGATGGTCCCCACAAGGCCGCGGTGGCCTGGGAGCGGGGCTTTCGGGGCGAGGGGGTGGCCGTGGCCGTGCTCGACGATGGCACGGACTTCGCCCACCCGGATCTGATGGGCACCCAGCGCATCTATTCCAGCACGGTTGCCAGCCAATACAACGGCTGGCCCATGGTTTTTAGTCCCTTTTCTCAATTTATCTACTTTTTGGATCAGTTCCAGGGCAGCTCGTATATCGCCAATGGTCAGCCGGGCCAAGGCTTTGCGGACACCAGCGCCACGCCTGCCGTGTCCGCCTGTGGCGTGAGGATCTCCTGTTTCAACTTTACCCCCCTGATCGACTATGGCGTGCCCGGACTGCCCCACACCTATGTGATCAGCAACAGTATGTCCAAGAGCGGGAAGGTCCACGTTGGCACCCACCCGGACATCAACCTGCGGGACTATGTGTGGGGCGAAAAGGCCGCGGTCCTGGTCACGGATCCTAAGGTGGCTGGGGTCTATGACACGGTCTATGTGGATCTGGATATGGACTATGATTTTCGAGACGAGAAGCCCTTAACCAAGGCCAATGTCAATGAACTGGAAAAGACCAAGAACAACATGGTCGCCTACCGGGATATGAACGGCGACGGCGTGGCCGACATCTCCGGCGGTCTGCTCTACTACATTGCCGATGGCGTGAATCCGCCCCCAGCCGCCGATTGGCTGTGGAATGCGCACTGTGGCACAGACGCTTTTATGTGCCCCGGCAACGGCAACATGGTCGCCTTCACCAGCGGATCTCTGGGGGGCGGCTATAGCCACGGCACCCAGTGCGCGTCCAACATTGTGGGTCAGGGTGTCAGCAATGGCTTCCTCCAAGAATTTGCGGATCTGGCCCCGGCGCAGATGAGCGTGGGCACCCCGCCGGCGCGGTCTATGGCATGGCCCCCGGTGCAGATATTGTGGACATCTCCAACATATACTTAAACTATGCCAGCTCCACCATCGATGGCTATCTATTTGCCGCCGTGGGCTACGATGCCATCGATCAGACCGGCTTCAGCCTCTTTGAAGGTCCAGGATACAAGGACACCGACGCCATTCAGGTGACGTCGAATTCCTATGGCAGCAGCGAAATTGACAACGACGGCTGGGACTACAACGGCCAGATGGTGACCCAACTTCAGCGGGGTGCTGCCCCCAACCTGCAATTCCTCTTCTCCACCGGCAACGGTGCGCCGGCCTATGGGACGACCTCGCCCCCCAGCCCGTGGGGCGGCATCGGGGTGGGCGCGTCCACCCAGTTTGGCTCCACGGGCTGGGACAGCATCACCAACACCGTGCAGATCATGAACAACGATGTCACCCCCTTCTCCAACCGGGGACCGGGGGCCCGAGGCACGTCCGGGGTGGATGTGGTGGCGGGCGGCGCGTATGCCGCAGGGGCCCAGGCCCTCAACTACTATGTCGGCCCCACTTGGGGCGTCTTGGACGGCAACCTGGCCTGGTCTTCCTGGGGCGGAACCAGCCGCTCGGCCCCTGTGGCCGCCGGGGTGATGGCTCTGATCTATCAGGCGTATCGAGCCAAACACGGCACCTGGCCCGACTTTCTGACGGCCAAGAGCCTGCTCAAGTCCACGGCCACGGATCTGAACTATGATGTCTTCACCCAGGGGGCCGGTTCGGTCAACGCCGATGTGGGCACCGCGGTGGCGTCGGGTCTGTACGGCGTCAGCATGGCCGCCAACGATGATGAATGGAACCCCGGCGATTTCCGCGGTGTGGACTATCCGGGCTTTGCCCATCTGGTCTATCCCGGCGAGACGTGGGAACGCCCCTTCACCGTGGACAACAGCGGCCCCGCCCCGGTGACCGTGGATGTGAAGCCCGTTGCGCTCAAGCGCATCAAGAGCGACACCATCGACTACACCATCACCCCGGCCATGATTGCGGCGGAGAGCGTCTACGGAGCCGCCAACCGGGATAACTTCTTCAAGGCCTTCAACTTCTTCATCCCCATCACCGCCACGGCGGGGATGGACCCAACCTGGTACAACATCACCGTGCCCGCGGATGCGGATCTGATGATCGTGCGCCAGGTCATGCCCAACGAGGATTTCGACGTGGGCGGCAACTATACATGGGACAATCGGGTCTACCTGAGCGTCTACAATTGGCAGGATGTCAACGGCGACGGCAATGTGTGGGAGGACAAGAACGGCAACGGGGTCGTCAACTTTATCAACGACCCCAGCACCCTGGGCGCCCAAGCGGACGGGGCCATGGAACTGGCCTGGGACGATCCCCGCACGGAGATCGACCGTTGGGAGTTTGGCCGCTTCAGCTATAACCGGCCCACGGGCAACCGCAGCGAGATGTGGGTGCACAATCCGGCCCAGCGCATGATCGATGGTCTCTTTATCGGTGGTCGTCACCTCTTCACCTCGGCGGGTGCCCGGCAAGAGATCAACTTGACCTATCGCATTGATTTTTACAAGGAAGAGGCGGCCGGCTGGTTGACCGCCAGCGAGAGCAGTCTGGTTGTGCCCGCCGGCGGCAGCGCCAGTTTCACCGGCACGGTCAATGTGCCGGCGGATCTGGCCCCCGGCATGTACGAAGCCGCCTTCAATATCATGGATCCGGGCATGACTCCGGGCATGAACAACACGGCGTCCGCCCAGGCTGAGGCGACGTATAGCGCCAACAGCATGGTGGTGCCCGTGGCCATGGCCGTGGCCGCCACCTTCAGCGACGGCATGACCTTGGGCGGTGTGGATCAGTACACCGCCGACATGGACAACCCCTACAACAACGCCGCGGTGCGCGGCCTGCAAGATTGGGGCTGGCGGGCCGAATCCGGCGACTGGCGCTTCTTCTTCGTGGACGCCCAAACCGAAGCGGTCATGGCCATGGTGGAAGAGAATTTCGACGACGCCTTCCCGCCCGCAGGCTGGCAGGCGGTGACGCCCGCGGGGGAGCCGTGGCAGCAGAGCGACGTGCGAGCCATGTCCGGCATGAGCGCCTTGCACAACGACAATGTGGGTGCTCAGGATGGCTGGCTGGTGACGCCTTCCTTTACCCCCACAGCGGATACGATCCTGCGCTTCATGCAGAACCAGAATTTCGGCACCTTCTATACCTACCATGCCGTCTTTATCTCCGTGGACAGCAGCAACCCCGCCGACGGTGACTTCGTTGAGCTGGCGGAACTGGGTGTCGGCACCGAGGATGTCTGGGAACCAATCAACATCGCTCTGGGTGACTATGCCGGGCAGACTGTTACCCTGGCCTTCGTCTATCATGGTAACTTCTCCGATGAATGGTATATCGACAATGTCTTCATCGGCGATGTGGTCACCGTCTATGGCCCAAGCACCAAGATCCTGGCCAAGACGACGTGGGACGATGCCGCGCCCACGGACAACGATACCATCATCCTGGGCCCCACGCATTCTGCGCTGAACAACCCGGACACCGACTTCTTCGGTCCCTATGTGTTGGACACCGTGGGCAAGAGCACCAATGCCAATGCGGGCGCGGGGCTCTGGCTCTATGACACCACCAGCGGCACGAGCGAAGACTGGGTGTCGGCCCCCCTCCAAGACGGGCTGCACGCCTTCTTGCAGCACAACGTGCTCTTCAGCGGTTCCAAGATCGACGTGGTCTTCACCAACACATTGGGCACCATGCAGAGCGCGCCAAGGTTACTCAATACCGAGACCTATCTGGATCAGGGCACAGTGGGCGCAGTCAGCGGCCAGATCAGCCTGGATGTCAACGGCATTGTGGCTTCGGCTGTCGGCCCGTTTGGCCCAGAGATCCTGACCAACGTGGCTTTGGACTTTGTCAGCCCCAATATCTTTGAATGGATTTACGAAGTCGAGACCAAGGGTGCGCTCTACTTGGATGTCTCCACCTCCAGCACCAACATCTCGGATATTGACCTGGGCGTCTTCTACTGCGGCCCGACGGGGGACGAGGGCTGTTCCCTGCGCAGTTTGTCCGCCTCGGCAACGGCGGACGAGCATGTCGTCATCGACCAGCCGGAGGATGGTAACTGGGTCGTGGCCATCAACAACTGGTCCGGCCCGGCGGGCACCTTCAACGTCGAGATCGTGGTGGCCCAGGGCGATGGCTTCATCCTGAGCGGCGTGCCCGATGGTGAGATCAGCGCCAACACCCCCTTCAGCTTCACCGTGGGCTATGATGCCCCCATGACACCGGGGGTGGCCTATGGCGGTCTGGTCAACCTTGGCATCCCCGAATCTCCCGGTTTGGTGCGCATCCCCATCACGGTGACCCGGCTGGCGGAGAGCGCGGCCCTGAACAAATCGGTCAGCCACAGGACGGTCTTCGAAGGGATGGCGTTCGACTACACGGTGGATCTTTTCAACCTGAGCGATCCTGGGGCCACCTTCGGCTTTAGGGATCCCCTGCCCGCGGGGGTGGACTTCGTGGATCTGACCTTCAACGTCAACGCACAGTTGGGCGAATGCTTCGTTGAGGACTTTGAGGGGGCCAGCTTCCCGCCCGCCGGGTGGGCTGTCACCAACACCGTGGGGCTAGAAGGGTGGAACACCAATGACTATTGGGGACGGGTCAACAGCACGCTGGGCAGCGGTCTGGCCGCTGCGGCGGATTCGGACGCGTATAACCTGGACATGGACACCGAACTGCGCACACCGGTCATCGATCTGGCCGGGGCCACTGTGGCGGAACTCACCTTTGCCAGCAACTTCCAAGACTATGCCGGCGACGGCGACGCCTGGGTGGATCTCTCCACCGACAGCGGACTCACCTGGACCAATGTCTTCTCCCAGACTCAGGACGATCTTGGCGGTGTGGGCGGCGGCGGGGTGATGCGCACGGTGGATCTGAGCGCGTATGCAGGCCAGGCCATTCAGCTCCGCTTCCGCTATGCCTCGCCGGGGGATGCCTGGTTCTGGCAGGTGGATGACGTGGTGGTAGCCAGCGATGCATCCACCTGCGGCAGTGCCACCTTCCCGGACTTTGTCTACGATAGCGGGACCAACACTGTCACCTACACAGGCCCGCTGCCTGTCAGCGGCCAGCAGGCAGCCAGCGTCTGGTTCGAGGGCTTTGAAGGCAGTTGGCCGCCCGCAGACTGGGCGCGTAACCGAATCCAACCCGAACCAGACATGGTTCCACGGTGGCTTTGCTGCCTTCGAAGGCAGTTACACCGCCTCCGTTGACTATGATGATCAACTGTTGGATCAAGATGAGTGGTTGATAGGGCCGCAGGTCGTGCTCGGCGAGCTGAAGGCCAACACCCTGGCCTTCCAGACCATGGGCAGTCCTTACTGGTGCCGAGATGGTTTTGATAACTGTGATCTGGAAGTGTGGGCAATCCTGGGCGGCGCTGTGGGCGGCGGGGATGACATCCTGCTGGGCCTGGCCGAAGACTTCTGGACCGATGTCTTCGTCTGGTCGCCGGCCAGCTTCGACCTGGCCGCTGCTGGGGTGCCCTCCAACGTGCCCGTGGCCTTCGCCTTCCGCTACGTGGGCAACGACGGGGCCCAGGTTTTGATCGATGCGGTTGAACTGACCGGCTTTGATCCTGCCGCCACCGCCACCATCACCGTCCGGGTGAATGGGGACGTTGGCGCAGACGGCTTCATCACCAACACCGCCACCCTGGCCGCCGAACATGTGCTTTCTTGGGGCACTCATTTCGAGATCCCGGTGGAGGCGTCGGCCAGCAGCCATGTGGGGGCGGCTGTCCTCAGCACCTCGTATATCGAGGTGCCAAGTACCAGCCAGGGCGAGGCCATGGTCTATCACATCCACGTGATCAATAGCGGGGATGCCTTGGCCGATGGCGTGGTGGTGACTGGGACCCTCCCGATCAACACGACCTTTGCCGGCTTGGACGCCAGCCCGCCGAATCAGGCCTTTAGCTACAACGACGGTCTGAAACAGGTGGCATGGACCGGCAACCTTGCCCCTGGCGAGCATCGGGTGTTCACCTATGCGGTCATCCCGATCGACGGTGCCGCCTCTGGCACGATGGTGAAGGTCGACGTCAACGTCACCTACAACGGCGTGACGGTGCCCCTGAGCGGTGTCACCCTCTTGGGTCTGCGCTCGGTCTATCTGCCGAATCTGTTCACGCCGTAACCGGCACGGACCTGACAAGAATACAAAAACGCCTGGACCCGCGGGTCCAGGCGTTTTTGTATTCTTTGTTAGCCTGCGAAGCTCACCTATCCCGCATAGAGGATGCGGCCACAGCTTGCGCAGAGGGTGCGGGGTGCCCCAGCCGTGTGGACGCTGCTGCGGGCGCTGCCGATGATCCCCGTGGGCAGACGCACAAAGCAGGCCCCGCAGGTGTCATCGTTGATGCGAGCCACGGCCACGCCGCCCTTGCGCTTGCGCAGGGTCTCATATTCCACAAGCGAGGGCCGGTCCAGGCGAGCGGCTTGGGCAGCGCGCTGGGCTTTCAACTGGGCGTACGCTTTCTGCAGCCCCTTGCCTTCCGTGATCAAGGTGCGCTGTTCCCCGGCCCACTGGGACCGCACTTGATTGAACGTGGCTTCATCTTTCTTGGCCTGGGTGGTCGACTCCTCCACATGCAGCAGGGCTTCCATCGCCCGCTCGTCCACCACAGCCCGGTGCCGGCGCATGGAGTCGCCGTTGGCCTGCATGGCCTCCAACTCCTTGGGCTGGCGGATGGTCCCGCTCATCAGCCGACGGTCATTCTCTTCGATCTTGCCTTTCAAGGATTGGGACTCCAGCTCAGCGTCCTTTTGCTGGGCCTGCCAGCTTTGCAGACTCGCCAAGCTCGCCTCCATCGCTTGACGAGCTTGCGCCACCTCTGCCGTCTCGGTCAGCAGGGCTTGGATCTCCAACAAACGGCGCTTGGTACTCTGGCTACTGTTGTCAATCTCTTGCAGTTGGTATAGTTCTCCTACCGTGGCCACAGCTATTCCTTTCGGATGGGTGCGCACGGGGGCATGGGTGCGCATGGGTTGATTGGTAAGAGCCGGTCCGCTTTGGCGAGGCCGCACAGGCGAATGAATCGATTATAGCATTGACCAGATCCGGCTGCAAACGAGACCCAAATGTAGAGAGGGGGATTCCTGGCCCAATCCGCTTGCCAAGGCAGGGACAAATTTGCTATTGACCGCAGTTGAATCTAGGCCACCCAGATGTTATACTGCTTATGGCAAACCGTACCGTGGTATGGGAAACCAGGACGCAGCTCTCGCGGCCTCTCTCTTGAACAGGACAAAGAATTATGCAGGTTGACGAACCTAAATCTATTGAACATACCTTGCGCATCATGATCGTGGAAGATCATCCCCTTTTTGGTCAGGGGCTGCGACGGGTTTTGGAGGGGGAACCGGATCTGCGGGTGGTGTCCGAGGTGACAGATGGCGCCAAGGCTGTGGCCCAGGCCCTGGCCGTCCAGCCCGATGTGATCCTGATGGATATCAACTTGCCCAACAAAAACGGCATGGAGGCCACCCGGGAGATCCGCAACTCGTCCGGCGGCGAGGCCATCGGCATCATCATTCTGACCGCTTATCATGATGATGAGCAGTTGTTCCACGCCCTACGTGCCGGTGCCGCCGCCTATTTTTCCAAGGATGTGGCCCCCAGCGAGCTGATCCGAGCCATCCACGCCGTGGCCAAGCAATACTATGTGATCGGCGATGAGGTGATGAGCAATGCCCAGGTGGCCCGCTGGCTCATCGATCATTTTGAAAAGCTAGCAGTCTTTGGCGACTCGGCCGACGAGGTCTTTGTCCCCCTCAGCCCCCGAGAGATGGAGATCCTGCGTTTGATCACCCAGGGGGCGAGCAACAAAGAGATCGCCTATCAATTGGGCATCAGCCGCCAGACGGTCAAGAACCACATGAGCAATATCCTGCGCAAGTTGGCCGTCAACGACCGCACAGAGGCCGCAGTCCTGGCCCTGCGCCGGGGCTGGATCCGCCTGCAAGACACCGTGCGCGAGAGCGACACTGCCCCAGGCGACAATCTGGAAGAAGCGCCGGACGAGGCGACCGCCTAGTACTAACCTCACGGCTGAACCGCTCAGCCTTTACCTTTCATCAAGGACCGACTATGTCTCGTTTGCCCTCCAACCGTACCGGGCAGAGTTTTCTGGAATTCGCCCTCATGATTATCCTGGTGGCCGTTGTGCTCCTGGCCATCCTGTTGATCTGGGGCAATGATCTGCGCACGTTGATCAATGACCTGCTCCAAACCTGGTTCCCAGAACAGGCCGAAACCCTGATCCGCACCTTGCTCACCTAATCCTATCTGCAATTCCTCATGCTCAATTCCTGAATTTTCAATTTTCAATCTTTAATTCGCCATGCCCCCCATCCTTCCTCAGCCTCCAATTCGGCGATTTGGTGCCTTGCGCTATTTCCGGCAGCGGCTGTGGCCCCGCGCCAGACGAGGGGCTTCGAGATGGGCTGGCCAAGGGCTCGACCTGCTCTTTCCTCCCTCCTGCGTGGGCTGTGGTCGATCCGGCAGCCACTTTTGCGATGCCTGCGCCCAGCAGGTGCGCCCGGTGGATCCGCCCCTGTGCGCCCACTGTGGCCGCCAGCAAGATCAGCCTGTGGCCCGCTGCT
Organism: uncultured Chloroflexia bacterium; assembly: GCA_963704975.1. Classification (GTDB taxonomy): domain Bacteria; phylum Chloroflexota; class Anaerolineae; order Caldilineales; family Caldilineaceae; genus JAGNDO01. The sequence goes on from CAVPIK010000003.1 coordinate 350,141, forward strand.
CCCTCTGCGCCCCCAGCCCGGACGGCTCCCCCGCCCCCGCCGAGATGTTGACCCTGAGCCGAGCGGCCACCCTCTTCACCTGGCCCGTGCGGGAAGCCATCCACGATCTGAAATATGCCGGGCGGCGGGAACTGGCCCGGCCTTTGGCTCGTTATCTGGTTGCCGCCTATCAGACATCCCCCTGGCAGGCGTTGGCCGGACAGATCGACGCCGTGGTGCCTGTGCCGCTGCACGCAGAACGACTGGCCGAGCGGGGCTTCAACCAGTCGGAACTCTTGGCCCAGGCCTTTGCCGAGGCCGTGGGGCTAGACATACAGCCCACATGGCTGCACCGGCAACGCTCCACCCGCCCCCAGGTGGGGCTGGACGCGGTGGGACGGCGGGCCAATGTCCAAGGCGCATTTTGGGCGGAGGATCAGGTGGCGGGCCGATCTCTGCTCTTGGTGGACGATGTTTACACCACCGGGGCCACCCTGGCGGCCTGCGCCCAAGTCGCCAGAGACGCCGGGGCGATCCACGTCTATGCCCTGGCCCTGGCCTTGCCGCCCCGTCAAGCGTGATCGGTTTTCGCAGGGCAAACGCCGGAAAGCCGCCCATCACCGGCAAGATGATCAGCCGGGATGGGCCAAAAAGCTCAGTTGACAAGCGTTTCTAACCAGACTACAATAGGGGCATCACCGGATGAACCGTTAATGCCCCGACCCAACAGTCACCAGATCGACTAAGCACATATTTGATGGACAAACGCACATGACAACTTAAATCCCAGTATCTCGGTCCACCCTTCTGCCGTCTTTGGCCTTACCGAAAGGACGCTCGCCGAGTGCTGTATCTCTCTTCCTCTCCAGCCTTCCCAAAACCTCAACCCAGTGTAGTCTCTCCGTCCGCGGTTCTGTTCGCGGGCGGCGGTCTATCTATATTCTCTTCCGCACCGGTCAATTCAAGCCGGTGCCCAGAAAGGAGTCTCGTTCTATGAAGACAAGCGTTCATGGCCGTAATGTGGAAGTGACCGATTGGATTCGCGAATATGTGGAGAAAAAGGTAGGTAAGTTGGAGCGCTACCTACCAGAGGCCAAGGAGGCCCGGGCGGAGTTAACCCACGCCCACACCCGCTCCGCCCAGGATCGCTATACGGCCCAGTTGACCATGTGGGCCGATGGCCGCATCCTGCGGGCGGAAGAGTCGACCGGCGATGTCTTTGCCTCGGTCGATGCCACGGTGGACAAGATGTATCGCCAGATCGAACGCTATAAGGGTCGGCGTTATCACGAAAAGCGTCGCCAGTCCGCCGCAGCGGTGGCCAGTGCCCAGGCCGAAGCCATCGCCCAGATAGATGTGGAGATAGCCGAAGATGCCGCCGAAGAGTCCTTGGGCGGCGAGATTGTGCGGGTGAAGGAGTTCGCCGTTCAGCCCATGAACGAGCGAGAGGCGGTGGACCAGATGGAGTTGCTGGGCCACGACTTCTTCCTCTTTTTCAATGTGGACACGGACAGCGTCAATGTCGTCTATCGGCGACGGGACGAAAACTACGGCCTGCTGAAGCCAGTGATGACCTAAGTCTCTCAGCTATCCGATCCCAGAGAATTAGAGGCCAGTCGAAACCGATAAGATAAACTATGGCCCGGAACCCAGCGGTTCCGGGCCATGTTTTATAGAGTTTGCAGATCATTCGCCCAGCCCATGCCCTTGTGCTACAATGCGGATCGGGGATCGTTCTGCTTCTCGCCCCCCGTCTCCCGCATCCAAATACGCAACACGCCACACGGATCAACCTATGCAACGAGTTTTGACCGCCGAACAAGATCGTCTTTTGCGCCGAGAACGGGAGCTGTCTGGCCGAACTGCGGGTGCAGTTGGCCCGGCTGGACGCGCCCGAAGAGGATTTGGGGCTGCTGCTCACCGGGCTGAAGCAGTTGGAGGAGCTTTTCTTGCTGGTGGTGGTGGGGGAGTTCAACGCCGGCAAGAGCGCATTCCTCAACGCCCTGTTGGGTGACCGCTATCTCAAGGAAGGGGTGACGCCCACGACTGGGCAGATCAACCTGCTGCGCTACGGCGAAGGGCCGGACGTGACCCAGGAGCGGCTGGAAAGCGACGTCGTGCGTTTCCACATCCCCGTGAACTGGCTGCAAGAGGTCAACCTGGTGGACACCCCCGGCACCAACGCCGTGATCCAGCGCCACCAGGAGATCACCGAGCACTTTGTGCCCCGCAGCGACCTGGTCCTCTTTGTCACCAGCGCCGACCGCCCCTTCTCCGAGAGCGAACGCCAGTTTTTGGAGCGCATCCGCCAGTGGGGCAAAAAGATCGTGATCGTCCTCAACAAGATCGACCTGATGGAAGACGCGGCCGACCTGGCCCAAGTGATCGACTTTGTGCGGGAAAACGCCCGCCTCCTCCTGGGCAGCGACCCCCAGATCTTCCCGGTCAGCGCCCGGCTGGCCCTGAAGGCCAAACAGGCCGCCAAACTCAACGGCGGCGAACTGGGCTGGACCTGAGCGGGATCCCCAGTGGTCCCTCAGCCGCTTCGAGGCGTTGGAAAATTTCATCCGCATCAGTTTGGACAGCACGGAGCGGGTGCGGCTCAAACTGGGCAACCCCCTGGGCGTGGCCGAACAACTTCTGCGCGCCTATCGGGAGATCATCGTCAACCGGCAAACCCTATTGCGGGAAGATTTCCAGACCTTGGACGTGATCGACGAGCAGTTGGACGCCTATCAGGTGGACATGCGCCGGGATTTCCGCTATCAACGGGACCGGGTGGACAACGTCCTCTACGCCATGATGGAGCGGGGCGACAGCTTTTTTGACGACACCCTGCGCATCACCCGGATTTTGGAGCTGATCAACGCCGAGCGTATGCGGGGCGAGTTCGAGCGGGTGGTCATGGCCGACACCAGCCGGGAGATCGAGCAATATGTGGGCGAGCTGATCGACTGGATGGTGGACAAGGACTATCGCCAATGGCAGGCGGTGATGGACTACCTGAATCGCCGGGTGGCGGAACATTCCGACCGCATGGTGGGCAAGGTGGGCAGCGAGTTCGAGTTTAACCGCCAAAAGCTCTTGGCCAGCGTGGGCCGCAGCGCCCGTGAAGTCGTGGACAGCTACGACCGGGGCGAGGAAGCCCTCAAACTGGGCCGAGAGGTGCAGCGGGCCATCATCCAGACCGCCGCCGTTGAGGTGGGCGCGCTGGGCCTGGGTGCGGTCCTGGTGGCCGTTCTCCAGACCACCATGCTGGATGTCACCGGCGTGCTGGGGGCCAGCGCCGTGGCCGCCTTGGGCTTGTACGTGCTGCCCTATCGCCGCCAGCGCATCAAGGCTGACCTGCGTGTGCGCATCACCGACCTGCGCGAGCGGCTGGACGCGGCCATGACCCGCCAATTCAACAGCGAACTCCAAGAGAGCGTCCAACGCATCAAAGAGGCCATCGCCCCTTACACCCGCTTCGTGCGCGTGGAGCGGGAGAAGCTGGATCTGCTGGATGGGGAATTGGCGCGGCTGCACAACGAGTTGGCGACACTGAATGAAGATGTGCGTAGTTTGAAGTGAGGTGAACTTATGGGCAAGATGGCTGCAGAACTTACCGTTCAGGAACTTGAAGTCTACCGGACTGCGACGCGCTGCGTGAACAAGTCAAGTCTGAACAGATCTCTAAACAGATCGATGTGCGGTTTGAGAAGGCGTGGGCTGTTGCGCGTCAGGCCGTCAGCCTGTTAAAAGAGAAATACGAGATCGAAAAAGTCTGGATATTTGGTTCCTTGCTCACTCGTCACAGATTTCATCGACAATCTGATATCGACCTGGCTGTGTGGACGTTGGATGATGATAGCTGGCTAGGGGCCATCGGAGATCTTCAAGAACTTGACAGTGATTTCCGTATTGAAGTTGTCGAATTGATTCGTGCAACGGCTTCGATGCGCCAAGTCGTGGCCGAAGAGGGGGAATTGCTATGAGTGCCTCGAATCGAGCCTTGGCCGGTCGTATACGCCGGGAACTTGAGGACATTGATCTTCTCGTTGTGCGCACGACCGGTCTGTTGGAGTTGGCGTTACGGTACAAACATTTCGAGATTCTGGACGGTGCAGCGCTCAATCTGCATGGATTTTACGCGGCAATCGAACGCATCTTTGAGGACATTGTCCAGGAGATGGACAAAACTTCGTTTGATAGCAAAGACTGGCATCGCAAACTGCTGCTGCAAATGACCGCCGAAATTCCGGGGATTCGTCCGGCTGTGATTAGCAAACCGGTTTATGTTTGTCTTGACGAATACCTGCGGTTTCGGCATGTGGTGCGCAATATCTACACCTATAACCTGAATCCCAAGCGTGTGCAGGAGTTGGTCGAAGGCTTGCCCAATTGTGCCGAGGCAGTCAAGGAAGAATTCACGAAGTTCACTGATTTTGTGATCGACACGAGTTGGGTGGACGAAGCATGACCATCTCCCTGATCCCGCTCTCCGCCGACCACCACATCGACGCCCTCCAACAAGTCTACCGGGCCACGCCGGGCTATTGGCAACTCTACAACCTGCCCAGCAGCCCCGCCGGCCAGGCGGAGCGGGATCTTCAAGCCGCCGCCGAGGACGCCGGCCGCACCCTCATGGGCATCGTGCGCCCCAATGTGCCCGACGATCCATCCGCCGGGGCGGAGATGATCGGCGTGGTGGACTTTCGCCTGCACTGGCCCAAAGAAGGGACCGCCTATTTGGGCATGATCATGGTGGCCGAATCTGTGCAGCGCCAGGGGATTGCCACGTCCGCCTGGGAACTGCTCCACCCCTGGCTGCGAGACGCCGCCGGGATCACCACCGTGCGGGCGGGGATCGAGCAGTTCAACCCCAAGGCGCTCAAGTTTCTCGAAAGCCTGGGTTTTGCCATGACCGGGGAGAGCGAACGGATCAAGGTGGGGATCAAGTTTGTGCGGTTGATCTATATGGAGAAGAGCAATTTGGTGAACGTGGTATAATTCACATGCTGGATGGTCACACGAAGCGCCGCAGTTGGCGGCCCTTTTTAATCTGCCGAGGTCCAAATGACAAAAGCGATAACCTTGTACCTGCCTGATCCCGTCTTTGAAAAGGCGCAAAGTTTAGCAGCTTTTCAAAATCTAAATCTGCACGACTACCTGCTCAAGTCGATCACAATGCCAGAACATGATCTGAAAGAGTCTTTCGCTGCAGAAGATGGGGTCGATGCGGAAGAGCTGGCTTTTCGGGCGTTGCATCCCATGTTGATCAAAAAATATCCAGGACAGTATGTCGCCATTATGGATGGCCAGTTGATCGATCGAGACATGGATCAGCTTTCTCTCTATCAGCGTGTTCGGCGGACTTATCCAGATCGGTTTGTCTTGATTGCTCAGGTCCAACCAATGGCGGAAGAAGTATTCCATTTCCGTTCCCCACGCATTGTGACTGAGGGACGCAATGGCTCGCTATAGTCATGGCTATGATGACACCTATGATCCGTCCATGCCTGTCGTTGACGTTATCGTTCGTGATGTCGTCACTGGTATGCACACTGCACCGATGACAGCAATTGTGGATTCCGGTGCTGACGGCTGCTTGGTGCCGCTTACCGTGTTGCAAGATCTGAACCTTCGGCCCATCCGAAGAGCCAGGATGCGTGGCGTTTCTGGGATCGGTCAATCGGTAGAAGTCTTCTTGGTGGCCTTGGAGATTGGCCCGATCATCATAAAAGGTATTCGTGTCATTGGTGATGGGGAGGGCAATGAATTGATCATTGGGCGGAATGTTCTCAATCAGTTTGTTGTGACACTCAACGGTCTGGCTGGTGAGGTAGAAATTGTTTCGTAGTTTCCTCCTGCGTATCTGACATCGTGGCAATAGTCACATTCCCGTTTTGACTGAACACAAAAAGAGACCGGAACCCACATGGTTCCGGTCTCTTTTTGCGTTCACAGTGCAAGGACTGACCGATCAGCCAAGCATTCCCTACTTGACGATCAATGTCCCCTGCATCATCGGGTAGTGGCCGGCCACTGTGCAGATGACCCGGTACTCCCCCGGCTCCGGCGCGGTGAAGGTGACGCTCTCGGTCTTGCCGCCGTCCAGCACACCGGCGTTGAAGAGGAGCAGATCCGGGTTCTCCGTACCGCCGGTGTAGGGTTCCGGCACGGTTTGGTCGGCCTTCACGATGGCCCAGTTGTGCTGGAGCGAGCCTTGGTTCACCAGGTTCAGGGTTACCTGGGTGCCGCTGGTCACCTCCCAGGTGATGGGACTGGCCATGTTGGTGGGGCCGGTATCGCCAAAGTAGATGTCGTGCATGACGATTTCAAGGGTCTCACCGGCGGGCGCCTCGGCCATGGGTACGGCTGTGGGGGCCGCTTCCGGCGCACCGCCGCCACACGCCGCTAACATCAGGGCCGCTAAAATCAACAATATCGTAGACAGTTTGGTTCGCATGGGTCTCTCCGTTGATTGTGGTATGGAAACTGGTTGGCTATTCATGCATTGTGCAAAATCTGTACAATACATTGTGAATAATAGCACAAACATCAATGGAGTCACGTTTGCTTCCTTCCAATTGGGGCAAGTGGTCGAGATCGAACCATCCATCCCTATTCGGAACCCTCGCCACAGTCCATTCTTGACCCCCTGTTGTATACTTGGAGTTCAGCCCGAAATCAGCTAAAATACACGATACGCCCGAACGCATGTTCGGGATATTGTGACGACAACCAGAAGTTCGACTTTTATCAAAAGTCGAACTTCTTTGTGGTGAGTGAGCGCAAAGGACAACGGCGATGGCATTGGATAAATTGGTGGTCCGCGGGGCCAAAGAGCACAACCTCAAAAATATAGACATCGAGATCCCCCGGGACAAGATGGTGGTGATCACCGGCCTCTCCGGCAGCGGCAAGAGCAGTCTGGCCTTCGACACCATCTATGCCGAGGGGCAGCGCCGCTATGTGGAGTCCCTCTCCGCCTATGCCCGCCAGTTTTTGGGGCTGATGGAGAAGCCCAACGTCGAGCAGATCGAGGGCCTCAGCCCGGCCATCTCCATCGACCAGAAGGGGGCCAGCCGCAATCCCCGCTCCACCGTGGGCACGGTGACCGAGATCTACGACTATCTGCGCCTGCTCTATGCCCGCATCGGCCAGCCCCACTGCCACCAGTGCGGCTTGCCCGTGGCCATGCAGACCCCCCAGGCCATGGTGGACACGATTTTGGAGCTGCCCGAAGACAGCCGCCTCATGGTCATGGCCCCCATCATCAAGGACCGCAAGGGCCACCACAAGACCGTCTTCGAGGCGCTGCAAAAGCAGGGCTTTGTGCGGGTGCGGGTCAACGGCGAGGTCTACGAAGTCACCGAGGTGCCGGATCTGGACCGCTATAAAATGCACACCATCGAGGCGGTGATCGACCGCATCGTCGTGCGTGCGCCCCAGCCGGACCCGGACCACCCGGACGACCCGGAGCAGGGCGTCCCCGGCACGGACCGCCAGCGCCTGGCCGATTCCGTGGAGACCGCCCTGCGCCTGGGCGAAGGGGTGATGATCGTGGCCGACATCACCGATCGGGAGAACCCGGCGGACATCCGCTTTAGCGAGAAATTCGCCTGTTCGGCCTGCGGCATCAGCCTGCCGGAGATCGAGCCCCGCACCTTCAGTTTCAACACGCCCTATGGCGCCTGCCCCGGCTGTGATGGCCTGGGCCAGCTGAAAGAGTTCGACCCGGAGCTGATTTTGGAGGACGACCTGAGCCTGGCCGACGGGGCTGTGCGTTCCTTCCGCCGCCAGAGCGATGGGGACGGGGAGAACGGCGGCTACTATGCCGGGCTGTTGGCCGCGGTGGCCAAGCAGTTTTCCTTGCCCTACAATGTGCCGGTCAAGGAGTTTAGCCTCAAACAGCGGGATCTGCTCCTCTATGGCCCCCCGCCGGGCAAGAACAAAGTCAAGATGCAATATCGCAACAACGACGGCCAGATGTACCACTACGAGACCAACTTCGAGGGGGTGATCCCTCGCATGCAGAAGCGCTACAACGAGAGCGGCAGCGACTATATCCGCAGCAAGCTCGAAGACTTTATGAGCGTGCGCCCCTGCCCGGCCTGCATGGGCAAGCGCCTGCGCCCGGAGGCCTTGGCCGTCACCCTGGCCGGGCTCAACATCTGGCAGATGACCGCCATGCCCGTGGCCGAGTGCCTGCATTGGGTCCAGGCCTTGCGGGGCGAAGAGATGCAGGTCATTTCCAGCTACATCACCAGCAACGGAAACGGCGCAAACAACGGCACGAACAACGGCAGCAGCCAACCCGACGACATGGCCCATCTGACCCTGCCCGAGCCCCTCAAGCCCCGGCAGATGACCATCGGCCACCAAGTGCTCAAGGAGATCGGGGCCCGCCTGAGCTTCATGGTCAACGTGGGGCTGGACTACCTCACCCTGGACCGCATGGCCGCCACCCTCTCCGGCGGCGAGGCCCAGCGCATCCGCCTGGCCACCCAGATCGGCAGCCAGCTCATGGGCGTGCTCTACATTTTGGACGAACCGAGCATCGGCCTGCACCAGCGGGACAACCACCGGCTGATCGAAACCTTGGAGGGGATGCGGGATCTGGGCAACACCGTGCTGGTGGTGGAGCACGACGAAGACACCATCCGCGCCGCGGACTGGGTGGTGGACATGGGGCCGGGGGCCGGCGAACATGGCGGCGAAGTGGTCTGCTCCGCCCCCAAGGATGAGTTCCTGAACTGCCCGGACAGCCTCACCGCCCGCTATCTGCGGGGCGAGGAGCGCATCCCCGTGCCCGCCCAGCGCCGAGAGGGCAACGGCGAATATATCTATGTGCATCACCGGGGCCACGGAGAACAACCTGAAAAATGTGGACGTGCGCATCCCCCTGGGCAAATTTGTGGCCGTCACCGGCGTCAGCGGCAGCGGCAAGTCCACGCTGATCGTGGACGTGCTCTACGCCAAACTGGCCCAGTCCATGTATCGGGCCAAGACTCGCCCCGGCAAACACCGGGAGATCGAGGGGCTTGAACATCTGGACAAGGTGATCGACATCGATCAAAGCCCCATTGGCCGCACCCCCCGCAGCAACCCGGCCACCTATGTGGGCCTCTTCACCCCCATGCGCGAACTCTACGCCAGCCTGCCCGATTCCAAGGCCCGGGGCTACAAGGCCGGGTCGCTTCAGCTTCAACGTCAAGGGCGGGCGCTGCGAGGCGTGCAAGGGGGACGGCATCATCAAGATCGAGATGCAGTTTCTGCCCGACATCTACGTGCCCTGCGAGGAGTGCAAGGGCAAGCGCTACAACCGGGAGACGTTGGAAATCAAATTCCGGGGCAAGTCCATCTCCGATGTGCTGGACATGACCACGGAGGAGGCGTTGGATTTTTTCAAAAATAACCCACGGCTGCGTAACAGGTTAGAAACCTTGGTCAGCCGTCGGGTCTCAGCTATGTGAAGTTGGGCCAACCCGCCACAACCCTCTCTGGAGGGGAAGCCCAGCGTATCAAACTGAGCAAGGAACTCAGCCGTCGGGACACGGGCAACACCTTTTACATCTTGGACGAACCGACCACGGGCCTCCATTTCGAGGACGTGCGCAAGCTGCTCCTGGTCCTCCACGAGCTGGCGGACAAGGGCAACACCGTCCTGGTCATCGAGCACAACCTGGACGTGATCAAGAACTGCGACTGGGTCATCGACATGGGGCCGGAAGGCGGCGACAAAGGCGGCTACATCATCGCCGAAGGCACGCCGGAGCACGTGGCCACCGTGGCCAAAAGCTACACCGGCCAATACTTGATCCCCATGTTGGCGGAGACGAACTACACGCCAACTTTGTGAGCGGGTGAAGGGGTGAAGGGGAGTAGCGTCGGTTGAGTAGCCGCCGCCGAAATCTCCGCTGACCATTCAGGTACTGGCGGCGTATCGAAACCAAAGCGGGGCAACCCCCTGACCTCCCAAAGAGCCGAAAGCCATGCAAACCAAGATCACCACCCACCTCGACACCCACCACATCCCCTACCGCCGCCTGCCCCATGCGGAAGCAGTCTTCACCGTGGAAGCGGCGGCCCGGCAGCGGGGGGTGCGGGGGGAAGAGATGGTCAAGTCCATCCTCCTGCGGGACGCGGACGGCCATTACGTCATGGCGTGCGTCCCCGGCTATGCCAAGCTGGACCCCACCGCCGTGCGGGCCGTGGTCCCCGACCACTGGCGGCGGCTCACCTTCGCCAGCGCGGAGGAGATCCAGCGAGTCACCGGCTGTGTCATGGGCGCTGTGGCCCCCCTCTGCCTGCCGGATGACGTGCCCGTGGTCTTCGACATCAGCATCGGCGAATTGGACCGGGTCAACATCAGCAGCGGCGACCCCCTTGCTGGGGCTGGAATTGGCCGCCGCCGACCTGATCCGCCTGGCCCGGGCCACCCTCGCCCCCATCACCAAATAGCCCCCACCGCTCGTTCCCACGCTCCGCGTGGGAATGCACCCGGACGCTCCTGCGTCCCCCACGGCGCAGAGCGCCGAAAAGCCGCTCCCACGCGGAGCGTGGGAGCGAGTTCTTCATCCATCCACCCAACCCGGAGGTCAAACCATGAAAATCGGCGTCGTCTTTCCCCAAACTGAGATTACCGCAGACCCCGTCGCCGTGCGGGACTATGCCCAGACCGCGGAAGGGCTGGGCTACGACTATCTGCTCGCCTACGATCATGTGCTGGGGGCCAACCCGGATCGGCCCGGCGGCTGGCGGGGACCGTATACCCACGAGAGCCTTTTCCACGAAGTCTTTGTGCTCTACGGCTATCTGGCCGGGCTGACCCAGTCCATCGAACTGGTGACGGGCATCCTGATCCTGCCCCAGCGCCAGACTGCCTTGGTGGCCAAACAGGCCGCAGAGGTGGACGTGCTCAGCGGCGGACGGCTGCGCCTGGGCGTGGGCGTGGGCTGGAACGAAGTGGAATACGACGCGTTGGGCGAGGACTTTACCATGCGGGGGCGGCGGCAGGCCGAACAGGTTGAGCTGTTACGCCGCCTGTGGACCGAGGAGCTGGTCACCTTTGACGGGGAGTTCGACACCATCCCCGACGCCGGGCTGAACCCCATGCCCGTGCAGCGGCCCATCCCCCTCTGGTTCGGCGGCGGTGCGGACCCGGTCCTGCGCCGCATGGCCCGCCTGGGCGACGGCTGGATGCCCAACACCATGAACCTGGACCAACTGGCGTCCATGCTGACCACGGTGCGGGGCTATGTGGCCGAGGCTGGGCGGGACCCGGCTGCCTTTGGCGTGGACTGCCGCATCAACCTCAGCCGCACGCCGGAGTCCGGCTGGGCGGACGAGATGGCCGCATTGGCCGCGCTGGGTGTCACCCATGTCTGCGTTAATACGATGGGACTGGGTTTTGGCCCCCAGGAGCATATGGCCGCAATCGCCCGATTCAAAGAGCGGATTTCGGGGTAGGGCGGACGAAGTGAATCAAAAAAGGGGGCATGTCCAGTTGGACATGCCCCCTTTTTGATCTGTTGTGCGTGGTTTACCACTTGGGAATGATGATCACCTGGCCAACCCGGATATAGTTGGGGTTGACGATGTGGTTCACGGAGGCCAAATAGGACGTGCTGAAGCCGAAATTGCGGGCGATGGCGTTGAGGCTGTCCCCCGCCACCACCACATAGCGATACCCGGCGGCAGAATAGCTTCCGCCCCGCAGGCAGAGGATCTGGCCCACATAGATGCGGTTGGCGTTGGCAATCCCGTTCAGATTTTGCAGCGTGGCGGTGTAAACGCCATTGTTTTTGGCAATCTGGGAAAGGGTATCACCGGCCTTCACCGTGTATCGGGCATCACAACTGTAAAAGATGCCCTGGTCTGCGGACGCTGTCGGTGCAGCCATCACCGCGGACGGGAAGACGGCCAACAGCAATGCGAGGACTAGAACAACGACGAGAAAACGTGACTTGTGCATAGACTCCTCCTCTGTGAATTGAACTCAAAAACCTGCGACGACGATGAAAGAGACTGTCACGGGGTCCGAGGGGCGGGCCATTGGGGAGAGGACGGGAGACGAAGGGTACAATGCTATTATAGCAGTGGCAGAGCTTCATGTCCACCGCGAATTTTACCCCTTCACCCCGCTGGCCGTGGCGCTTTCCACAAAGAAGCGTTGGCCCAGGAGGAAGATGATAAAGGGCGGCAGGATGGCGATGGCCGCGCCGGCCAGGATCAGGTTGGGCGAGTCCGCGGCCCGGCCCCGCAGGACGTTGAGGGAGAGGGTGAGGACGTGGTTCTGCTCGTTGCCCGTGTTGATGATCACCAGGGGCCAGAAGAAGCTGTTCCAGGCATAGAGGAAGGTGAAGGTGCCCAAGCTGGCCAGGGCGGGCACGCTGGCCGGGATAAAGATGCGCCACAAGATTTGCAGCCGAGAGGCGCCGTCCAGCAGGGCGGCCTCTTCGATCTCCCGGGGAATGGTGATGAAAAACTGGCGCATGAGGAAGGTGCCGTAGGCCGTGAAGACCCACGGGATCACCAGGGCGGTCAGGGTGTCCACCCAATCGGCCAGCACCATCAGCTGATAGAGGGGCACGATCAGCAGCACAAAGGGGATCATGATGGTGCCCAAATACATGAGAAAGATCGTGTCCCGGCCGGGAAACTTGAGCCGGGCAAAGGCATAGCCGCCCACCACCGAGGTGGTCAACTGGCCCAGCATGACCAGGATGGTGACGAGGGCCGTGTTGGAAAGGCTGCGGTCCATGCTGCGCAACCTCAGCACTTCCGTGTAGTTTTCCGGGTGCAGCTTCACCGTCTCCACGGGCGTACTCAGGCGCACATTTTGCTCCACCATGCGGGTGGGATCTTTCGGATCCACAAATTCGCCTACGGTGGTGCGGCCCACCTGAACCATGGGCACAATCTGCCCGGCCACGGTCACATCCCACAGCTTCTCTTCTTTGCCGTCAAAGGTTGTGGTGGCCTGGTTGGCCTCGCCGCCGGTAGGCACGGCAGCACTCAAACGGGCCAAAATCGGCTCGCCGGGATTGGTTGGGTCCACATACTGGCCCACGGGGATGTTCTTCTCCACCAGGGCGAATTCCGCCTGCTTCCCGTTGAAATCGACAGAATAGAGCGGTTGCTCCCCTTCATAGCCCGCTACATCCACCGTGGCCTGGTCGTAGGGCAACACCTTGGGCGGATAGCGGAACGTATCCGCTGGGGTCTTGAACGAAGTGGTGAGCATGTAGATAAAGGGGAAGAGTACGATCACGGCAAAGGCGGTCAGGATCAGATAGACCAGCCCATTTCCAAACCATGTGGTGAAGCGATAGGATTTCAACATATCTTGATCCTGTCTGATTCGTGAATCGTCGTCTGCAAACAGCGAGGGATGATCCCCTCCGGTCTACTCTGCCTGTGCGAATTTTAGGGCTATTTCTAGCCTTCTAGCCTGCCGTCTCGGCCCGCTGGTTCTTAAACTGGACCAGGGTGAGCGAGAAGATGACCAGGAAGAGCACCCAGGCAACGGCGGATGCGTAGCCCTGGCGGAAGTTTTGGAAGCCGTTGCGGTAGAGATAGAGGACCAGGCTGACCGTGGAGTTGTTCGGCCCCTCCGGCGGATTCATCAAAATGAAGATCTGCTCAAAGACCTGCATGGCCTGGATGCCCGTGGTGGTGACCACGAAAAAGGTGGTGGCGGCCAGCAGGGGGATGGTGATGCGGAAGAACTTGGCCAAGCGCTCCGGCACCGTCCACGGTGGCGGCTTCGTACAGTTCGCCGGGGATGTTCTGCAACCCGGCCATGAAAAGCACTGTGTTGAAGCCCATAGTCTGCCACGCAAAGAGGATGATGATAGAGAGCAGGGCCGTGCTGCTGCTGGAGAGCCATTGCACCTTTGGATCGATCAAGGTCATGCCCAAGGTGCTGTTGAGGAAGTCCACCACGCTGGTCACAATATAATTGATGTAGCCGATGGACGAATTGTAGAGCAGTACCTGCCAAACCAGGGCGATGCCCACCACCGCGGCGATGCTGGGCAGGAAATAGATGGCCCGGTACATCTTCATGCCGGGCAGCTTGCTGTTGAGCACGCTGGCCAGCACCAGGGCCGGGATGATGCTCAGGGGCACGGCGGCCAGGGCGAAGACGATGGTGTTGCGCAGGGAGATCCAGAAAAGTTTGTCCTGGGCCCCCACAATAAAACTGCGCCCGAGTACCGTGAAGCGGGACAGCTCGCTGAAGACCGTCATATCCATCACTTCTTTGGCCGCCTGGGTGGGGGAGGAAAGCGTCAAGATGGTTAGGTGGAGGATGTCGGCATAGTTTTCAAAGCCAATCCAGCGGGGCGGATTGAAGGCGTCTGAGTTGGTAAAGCTGAAATAGAGGGAGAGGAGCAGGGGGCCGGCAAAGAAGATCAGAAAGCCCAGCAAATTGGGAGACAAAAAGAGCCAGCCGTTCAGCATCTCGCTGTGGCTGTTCTTGGCATGCATGGCGTCCGCGCTGGATTGCCGCCACATGGCCCAAAGACGCCACGCCGAAGATGACCGTCGCAAAGAGCAGGCTGGCCGCAACGGGGTTGAGCATTTGCTGCCCGATAAAAAGCAGCCCCTTTGGTCCCGAGACAGCGAAAAAGAAGATCACGCCGCCAATGGCCATGATCACTTTGGAGATCCGGCTCAACCGGCGTTGGGTTTGGGGATAGTCTTCATAGCGGTCGCCCAAGGCCCCGATCAGATAGCCGCCCAACACAATCAACAAATAGGGCAACCCAGCGCCAAAGGTATCGGCCAGGGCGTTGATGCCCAGAAAGATGCGCATGATCTGAAGCGCGGCCAGCAGACAGGCCACAAAGCCCAGATAGTCCACAAAGAGCGAAAGCGTGCGCCCCCGATGGTTGCGCTGCACAATGGCGGGCACGGCCATCAAGCTGGCTGTGCCCATGCCCAGGGTGACCACTGTGGCCAGGATGCGCACCCACAGCGCCATCTCCGCCCCCACCGGCGTCAGCCAGAGAAGGACGGCGGCGATCACCATGACCGTGCCGAAAGCTGCCCGCCACAATGTCAGCAAGCGCAGGATCAGGTCAGCGTTCCCCGACGGTGACCTTTGGGTTCTTGGCATCGCAACAGCATTCGCCATAATGGATCTCCTCCCCCTTCAAAACAACTTGCCGCCATGCCACCGGAGGGAACGGCGACATGGCGGCAAGTTGAACATGATCGAACAAACCTTACTGGTTGAAAGCCTTGTTGGCTTCGTCACAGATGGTGGCGGCAAACTCGTCCACCGACTGGTCTGCCGGTCAGCACGGCGTTGACGGCCGGGCCCATGATGCTGTCATAGTCCGGCCAGGAACCGGCCCACAGGGGACCTTCGGCCATGGGGTTGTCGGCCAGGCCGTTGAGGAAGGCCTGGTTGTTGGCCGGCGGCGTGAAGGTCAGGAAGGCATCCAGGGCCTCCTGGCTGACACGGCTGGGGATGTTGGCACCCAGGGCAGCGATCTTGCCCTGCGTCTCGGCCGTGGTCAGCGCCTGGACCAGCTGCCCATGCTTCTTCCGGGTGCTCGGTGTTGGCGTTGATGGCGTAGGCGCCCCAGAAGAGCCAGTTGCCCTGGCCGCCGGGGCCTTGGGGCAAGCTCAACTACGTCCCAGTTGAAGGTCGACGGTGCGGGTGCCGGGGGTGGCCCAGCGACCGTTCTGGAACATGGCCACGTTGCCCGCCCGGAAGGGCGGCTCGCTGTCCTCGCCATAGGGCACGGCAACCTCGGCGTCCTGATACAGGGAGCGCTCAAACTCAAGACCGGCCAAGGATTCGGGCGTGTCCAGGGCGCAAGCCGTGCGGTCCTCGGTGAAGAAGCCGCCGCCGGCCGCTGTTCAGCCAGACGCCGTAGGGACCCCACCAAGCATTGGCACCGTAGCCGTAGATGTCATCGCCCAAGGCGCTGGTGGCCTGGGCAACTTCCATGAAGGTGTCCCAAGTCCACTCGCCGTTGGCGGCCAGCTCACGGGGATCCGCGGCGCCGGCTTCGGCGATCAGGTCCAGGTTCAGGTAGAGGGCGAAGGTGGAGACGTCACGGGGCAGACCCCACAGGGCGTCGTTGGCCATGCTCGTCCGGGTTGTAGGTCAGGAAGCTCCATGGGGCCGGGATAGAAGTCGTCGACGCTGAAGCCGTCCGTGGCGTTGGCCAGGTCGGCGACATTCAGGATCAGGCCACGGGTGGCGAAGTCGGCCACGTCCGTGCCTGGGATCCAGAAGACGTCCGGCGCGGTGCCGGCGGCAATCTCGGTCTTGAGCACGTCCTGATAGGAAGAGGTCTCGCTGCCGCCCGGCTCGTAGGCCAGGGTGACGCCGTCCATGCTGGCGTCCAGGTCATCGCTGACCTGCTGATAGACATCGATCTCTTCCTGGTTGTCCGGGCGGGTGCGCCAGCGCAGGGCGACGTCGGCCATGGGGGCTTCCACCGCTGCGGGTGCTTCGACTGCTGCGGGCGCTTCCACTGCGGGTGCTTCCACTGCTGCAGGTGCTTCGACGGCGGCTGGGGCTGGGGTCGCCGGCGCTGCACAAGCGCTGAAAACCATGGCCACCAGCACGATCATGCTGATGACGGTCCACATTTTTTTGGTCATTTGTTCCTCCGTTGAGAATGTTTTGAAAAACGAGGTAAGCGAAAAGCGGGAGCATTACGGGCGCTATGCTGTACTGGTTTGCGCAATGGATTTGGGAGCAAAACGAATTAATCCCTTACTCAAACTTATTTGAATCTTAGCATAGTGTGGGATCTTCGTCAACTAAGGGGGGCGCGTTTCTGCGTCCTATTTTAGTTTGTGGCTGGGTTAGCACGAGCATTAGAGGGATAGAACGATCTGGTTGGGGTGTGGTTGGGCAGAACTTGGGCCTTTTGCTACAATGATGGGCAACGACCCCTGTTGATCTATATGAAAAGCCGTGTTTTTCCATGTTGGGAGTGGTGCCTGTGGGTAATCGAGTGATCGCCAAGTTGATTCTGTTCTTTGTCCTGGTCATTGGGCTGGGGGGCTGTTCGATTATTGCGCCGCCGCCTTCGCGCATGCCTACACATACACCGACAGCCACGCTGACGCCCACCATCACGCCCACCTTCACGCCATCGGCCACCACGCCATCGGCTACCTTCACGCCGTCGGCTACTCCCACGGCGACGGCGACGGCGACGGCGACCGCTACACCGTCTTCCACACCCACTGCGACCGAAACGGCGACGGCCACGCCCACGGCGACGGAAACGGTCACGCCATCGTCAACCCCCACGGCCACAGAGACGGCCACCGAGACGGCAACGCCAACGCCGACCCTCACGCCGACTGCGACCGCCACGCCAACTGAGACCGCCACGGAAACGCCAACGCCATCGTCAACCCCCACGGCAACCGAGACGGCAACCGAGACGGCAACGCCAACGCCGACCTTCACGCCGACTGCGACCGCGACCGAAACGCCAACGCCGACCCTCACGCCGACCGCGACCGCCACAGAAACCGCCACATCAACTGCGACAGCGACATCAACCGCCACATCAACCGCCACAGCAACCGCAACACCGGCACCTACGCCCACGGCTACCTCCACCCCAGCCCCCACGGTGGTGATCTTGCCCACGGCCACGCCTCCGGCTGTGCCCGTGCCCCTGGGTTGGGTTGCCCACACCGCCCAGACCGACATGACGGGCCCGGGTCTCTCCCTCTTCGCTCCCGCGGGCTGGACCGTGCTGGCCCCATCAGCGGAGGACGGGATGGCCGCCCAGCTTGAGACTTTGCGGGCAGAAGCGCCCGCCGAGGTGATGCAGCAGGTGTTCGACGGCATGGACGCCCTAGCCGCCGAGGATGGGGGGCTGCGCATGGTCGGTCTGTTGGCCACGCCGACCACTGCCGACTATCTGCCCAACTTCACCGTGCTGGTGGCCCCCAGCCAGGGTGCCACTCTGGCCTCCCTGTTGGCCACGGCCCGCTTTGGGGTGGAAGCCGCCCCCGCCGCCACCCTGATCAGCGGGCGGGTGGTGGACAGCTTGCGCACGGGCAACCGGGATGCGGCCATCCTGCGCTATCGGCTGAACGGCGCGGCCCTGTATGGTGTACCCGGTTTGGGGCTGCGCGCAGTCCAGGCCATCTTCCTGGACGACAGCGGGGAACAGGTGGCCATCGTCACCCTCACCGCCCCGGTCCAGAGCTATGCCCAATACGAACCATTCTTCATGGATCTTGTGCGTACCATCACCTTTCAATAGATTTCGCCATTCGCCTGGAGCATCCTATGCCCGCCATTGTTCTGCCCGGCTATACCACGCGGCCCCATTATCTTTATCGGCCCGTTGCACGATCAGCGGTCGGAGGAACGGCTGCTGCAATTTTTCTGGGATAACGCCGGGGCCTACGGCGCGCGTATTCTGATCCTGTCTATGGAGGAATCCACAGAGGCGGCGGCCCACCGGTTCGCCCATCTCTTTGACCAATGGGAATCGGATTCGGTGGCCGTGGCCACGGTGGGCAGCCGGGCTGAGGCCCAGGATGTGCGGCTTGTGGAGATGGTGGACCAGGCAACGGGCTTGCTGCTCTTGGGCGAGAACCCCGTGCGCCTGGCCTCCCTTCTGGGGGGGACGCCCTTGGCCCAGGCCGTGCGCCGGGGCAATGCCCAGGGCAAGACCATCGGCGGCGTGGGCAGTGGCGGGGCCATCTTGTGCGAACACATGATAGCCTTTGACGCCCGGCAGGATTTCGCCGCCCATCCCTATCTGCACCGCCAGTTGATCCAGTTTGCGCCGGGCCTGGGCATCACCAACCGGGTGGCCGTGGACAGCATCCCCAGCGACCGGGCGGGCACGTGGATGCAGTTGGCCCGGCTGCTCAACGCCGTGGCCTACAACCCCTTCCTCCTGGGCATCGGCCTCAAGACCGATTCGGGCGTGATCATCTACCCCAACAACCATCTTGAGGCCTTTGGCCAAAACAACGTCCTGGTGGTGGACGGCGCGGGCATGACCTATACCAACGTCCACGAGATCGCCCAGGACGCGCCCTTGAGCATGTTGGGCATTCAACTCCACATGCTGGGCGAGGGCTATACCTTTGACTTAGGCAGCCGCACGGCCCATCCGCCCCAGGCCACAGACATCCCCGAGGCCGCCACGACCAAATCTGCCTTTTGATCTGCCCCGGCGGGCCTTTCCCTCCCGCAGTTTGACGACTACTCCCTCCCCAGCTTACAATGAGAGCAAGCATGAACAGGTACGAATATGGCACCCGCGCCCTTGGGCACGGGTGCCATATTCGGTTTTGATCCTGCTTGCTGTTGTTTTTGGGAATCGAACCGATTCCAATTTATTTGAACCCGACACCGATGTCGGGTCTACACAATCGAAGGAGGTTGTTATGACCGCAGTGCTGAACCACCCCGTAATCCAATCCGCCGCCTTGTCCGCCGCCCAGAAGGGTGTGCAGATTCGCACCCCGTTGCCCGGCCCTAAGGCGGCCGCCCTCATCGCCCAAGACGAAGCCACCACCAGCCCTAGCCTGGGCCGGGTTTATGACTTGGTGCCGAAGGAAGGCGAGGGGTGTTGGGTCACTGATGTGGACGGCAACCGCTTTTTGGATTTCATGGCGGGGATTGCGGTTTGCACCACGGGTCATAGCCACCCTCGCATTGTCAAGGCCGTGCAAGAGCAGGTCGCCCGCATGATCCACATTTGTGGTGCGGACTTTTATAGCCCCGGCTACGGGGAACTGGCGGCCAAACTGGTGACACTGGCCCCCAAGGGCAAGCACACAGGCCCGTGGCGCGCCTTTCTCAGCAACAGCGGTACAGAATCCGTGGAGGGGGCGATCAAACTAGCCCGCTATCACACGAAACGTCAGCGCGTCATCGCCTTCCGTGGCTCGTTTCATGGTCGCACCTTGGGTTCTTTGAGCCTGACGGCCAGCAAATATATCTATCGCAAGGGCTTCGGTCCCCTGTTGAGCGGGGTGGAACATATCATGTTCCCCAACGCCAGCGACTGCCCGACCGACATGGAAGAGCGCGCATGGGGCCGCCAGTTTGCCGACCATCAACTGAATCCGCTCTTCCAGACCACCATCCCGGCGGACGAAGTGGCCGCCATCATCGTCGAGCCAATTCAGGGCGAGGGCGGCTATATCGTGCCGCCCAACGGCTTCATGCAACGATTGCGGGAGATCTGCGACGAGCACGGCATCATGCTGATTGCCGACGAAGTGCAGAGCGGCTTTGGGCGCACGGGCAAGATGTTCGCCATCGAACATTGGAACGTGCAGCCGGACATCATCTGCATGGCCAAAGGCATTGCCAGCGGCGTGCCCATCGGCGCGTTCATGGCCCCGGAGAGCATCATGTCCTGGCATCGGGGCGCGCACGGCAGCACCTGGGGCGGCTCGCCCCTGGGCTGCGTGGCCGCGCTGGAAACCATCGATCTGGTGGAGACGGAGCTGATGGCAAACGCCCAGCGGGTCGGCGCACACCTGAAGGCTCGCTGCGAGGAACTGCTGGACACATCCAGCCTGGTGACGGATGTGCGGGGCAAGGGGCTGATGATCGGCATCGAACTGGTGGACAAAGAGGTGACCCATCAACTCATGGTGCGCTGCTTCCACAACGGGCTGCTGACCCTGCCCGCCGGTCAAAAAGTCATGCGCCTCAGCCCCCCCTGATCCTGACCGTGGAAGAGGCCGATCTGGGCTTCGAAATCCTGCGCCGCGTCTTGGGCGAGATCGAGGCAGAGCGAGCGGTTTGAATGGCTAATAATGGTTGATGGTTAATGGTTGATGGTTAATTTTTAATTGAACGTGGTCGACCACGTTCAATTAAAAATTAACCATCAACCGTCAACCATTAACCATTCAATACCCCAGATCCAAGTCAATTTGATTGGGCATGGGCGAGCCTTGGGCGGCGGTGTTGAGGAGGCGGGCGAGGGCCTGCATACGTAGGGTTTCGGTCTCGGTCTCTTCCAACGCGCCGCCTCGGTGGGGGGTCATGACCACGTTGTCCAGTTCGTGGAAGGGGAAATCCGCTGGCGGGGTGTGGGTGCGGCTTTCCTTGGTTTCGGGATAGGTGTACCACACATCCAGCCCCGCGGCCCGCAGATGGCCCGAAGTCAGGGCGGCATAGAGCGCAGCCTGATCCACAATGGGACCGCGGCCGATGTTGGCCAGCACGGCCCCTGCGGGCAGGAGGGCCAGGGCGGACTCGTCCAGCAGCCCGGTGGTTTCCGTGGTTTGGGGCAGGCAGACGATCACTGCGTCTGCTTGGGGCAACAGCTTGGGCAGATCCTGGGGCGGGTGGACGTGGATGCCCTGGGCGGGGCTTTCGACCTGGGTGGCCGTGCGCTTGGTGGCCAGGACTCGCATGTCCATGCCCCGGCACATGCGGGCCACCCGCTGGCCGATGGCCCCATAGCCCAGGACCAGGGCCGTCTTTCCGGCCAGGCCCAGGCTGCGGCTGGGTTCGTAGCGGGGCGTCCAGTCGTGGCGGCGCAAGGCCCGGTCATCGTGGACAATGAACTTGGCCGCGGCCAGAAGCAGGGCGAAGGCCATCTCCGCGGTGGCGTCCGCGTTGTGGTGCTGGTTGTGGAGGGTGAGATGGGGGAATTCCTGCATCAACGTGCGGGTTTCGGTTGGCACGCCGGCCCAGGGCACAATCACGGCTTGCAGATCCGGGTTGGCCTCAAGCTGTTCTCGCTTGGGCCGACCGCTGACCAGCACACGATAGCGTCCCGTATCCGCCCCCGGATCGTCCAGCCCAAGGATGATGGATGGATCAATCGCCCCAGCCAACACGGCAAGGGCATGCTCCGACAGGCCGCCGGGGATGAGAACGTGGAATGGCTTAGTGGGTCCAGGCATAGTCATTGACTCCTCAAGTGGGTGGTGTATAGATAAAAAACGGCCCCGGACGAAACTTCGTCCGGGGCCGTTTGTACGCCTGAAGGGATTCGAACCCCTGACACCTGGTTCCGAAGACCAGTGCTCTATCCACTGAGCTACAGGCGCAGAAGAGCGTGATTTGCAGACGAAATTGTAGCACAGGAATGGGTGCGGCGGAAATTGCGAATAGAACGCAGTGGGAGTTAAAAAATAAATCTACCCCCTAAACTGAGCCCGTTCACCCCATCCCTTGCAGGGTGGGGGCGGTGATGTATCCCCGCTACTCACGCTTGGTTAGCGCATGGATTTTGTGCTAATAAACAGGGCGACTAGAGCGTATTAGCCACACGCGCCAGCTTTCACTTTGAAGATGCGCACTCCCTCCTGAGAATAGACGAGTTCGAGAGCAGGGTTTGCTTGCAACTCGTCAGGCCCATACAATTGAGATACGCCAAAGCCGATCACGCCCTGACCTTGACCGATATAGATATGTGTAATGCCATGCTCGCATACTAGTTGAGTACCCTCTACGTCAGCTAAGGAGGTAGACTCCAGAGCCGCCACAAGATCGACAAGTTCCTGGGGATACGTGGGCTGGATGGGTTGCTCGTTGATCAGTGCGTACTGGGGAGGCATGGTATTCTGCCGTTTGGTCAACAGGGGAATCCACCACCCAGCATCGGCACCGACTATTGTCGTGCCGTTGTAAATACGAAATCCTTCTACAAGGAACCGGTCGGTTGGAGCGGTGTTTTGGCGAATCCAGTTCATGGCGTCCTGATCGGAAGGGTAGACCATTTGAAAGCCCGGGGCCTGGATGCCGAGTTGATCTTGGCTGCCCCATAACCCAGCCGCTAAAATCACGAAGACGGCCAGCCAGGACACTATACGTCCCGCAGGGCGAATCGCGCTCAAGTACTCAATAATTAGGCCCCCAAGCCATCCCACTATCAGGGCAACGGGTATGTAAAGACTGATCATGATCGCAAAGCTGTTCATGACATTGGCTGTGGGTAGCCCCACCACGCTCAGAAAGAAGATCGAGGCCAGCAGAAGGGACCACATTCCCACCATGATCACGCGCCGCCTGCCCAACACCAAGGCCAGAAGGATGGCGATGCTGGCCATCCATTGCGCCCATGTGGGCACGAAGGTACTCAATTGTAAGTACGAGCGATAATCGGCCACGATACTAGCCATGTCCGGGTTGACGGCCCCAGCCGGACTGATCGCCGTGGCCAGGTTGCTACCCATGAGGTTGACGATCCAAGGCAAAAGAAACACCCCTGCGCTGGCCGCCAGCGCACCCATTCGCACAATACCCCATCCCCAGCGGGCTCCATCCAGACGCCATTTGGGGATGGCGTAAAGCAATCCCCACACGATGCCAAAGGCTACATAATAGGTGGGCATACGGTAGTAATTGAGGGTAAGTCCGGCTAGGGTCAGTCCAGCCAGGAAGATCGTGCGCCATTCAAAACGTTTGCCGCCCCATTCCTTTTCATCGCTTTCCGCTAGCCGCCAAAATAACCAGATGGTCACTGGAAGCACAGCCTGACCGGCCAGTTGGGCGTAGCGACCCCAGTTCACATAGAACGCCGGCATTGGGGACAGCAGAGCCGGCGACAACTACAACGATGACCGCCCCCCAGCGATGGCCAGAACGCATTGGCGTCTCGGCCAATATCTTCTCTGCCAGGGGATAGAGAGCGAGTACGGCGATAGCATTGATGATCTGTCCGCCGATCACCGTTGCCTGCACACCATCCATACCGGTGATCCAGGCCAACGCGGCGATGTTGGCGTGGAAACCGAAGTGAACAGTGAGCGAATTGAAGGCGGCATAGGGTTCCCAGGAGTGAAAGAGTCCGCCATTGTCCAACAGAAGCTGGGTGATGGCCGCGTGTTGGACCGAATCGCCCCACATTGGCACCTCCAATCCACGGACAACCCACAAGCGGACCCCAACGACTACTCCGGTGAGTATCAAAAGGGTTACCATTGGCAGAAGGTCTGAAGCGGTTGTTGCGTGAGAATTCTGCGCACGGGGTGGCGTGGATACCCGGTCCCAGTCCCGTATATAGCGCCATGCCAGCCCGCCACCCCCAATGATCAGCCCGA
This sequence comes from uncultured Chloroflexia bacterium, assembly GCA_963704975.1. GTDB lineage: Bacteria > Chloroflexota > Anaerolineae > Caldilineales > Caldilineaceae > JAGNDO01. The sequence continues at coordinate 374,138 of CAVPIK010000003.1, forward strand.
TCACCACGTTTCCAACGCCGAGCTGTAAACCGAGCGGCTGGAGCCAAGCCAGGATCAGTGGATATAGCGCCAGACTGACCCCCAATGCTAGCGTCAGACGTGTAGGCCAGTAAATGGATCGAAAGTCAGGCAGGAATAAAGCCAATAGTCCCAGACCAGGCGTGACGAAGATCAGAATTGTGGCCAAAACCAACAGGAGCCCGACAGGAATATACCGTACGACTTCCCCATATACCGCGAGCCGATTGTAATAAAGATGGAATGTCAGTGTTGTGGCCTGGGGTTGATGGTTGAGATAGGCGCTACCGTCTCCATAGAATGCAGACTGATTGGTACCAATCTCAAAGGGAGCGCCATTGACCGCTTCAACAGACAAGTAATAGCGGAGGCTTTGGGAATCTGGAATTGGAGCGAAGTCAAACCGACGAAAAGGATTGGGCTGTTGCAGCGGATCTATATAGGCTGTTGCCAGGGCTACCGTATCCTGTGGGGCGGCGCGCAAGACGAGCATGAGGGGACCGTCCAGCCCTGCCCCAGTCGGGATATCCACCTCGATAGCTTGCAACCCATCATAGAGAGCCAAGAATGTCTGACCTGCGGACCCTGAGACTGACAAATACTCCGCCGAGGATCCTTGGGCCACTTGCGAAATCTCTGGCGAAGTGATCGTTTGATAGGGGCTACAGCCCGTCAGTAGCCAAGCCACACTGAGGAGGAGAACAGTCATTGTACCCAACGATGAAATATGCCTTACATGTTTTTTGTTCACGCGTTCTTCCAATCAAAAAGTGCTGGTGGAAAATTAGAACTGGCTAACAAAGGGACTTCCTCCAGAGGCAGGATGGGATAGATGGCCAGGGAGATCAGTAGGTTGTGGAGTGGGCTTAAATTAGGCATGGGGCTGAGTATAACACAGGAGAAAACAAACCCGGAAGCAATTGCGGTAGCACCTTTTACTGGGCCTTTCTGGTAAATTGAGGTGAGACAACCAATACGCGTTCTGGTTCCATGATCAATCTGTAGATCTCTTGGATTTTCCCCACATGTTCGGCAAAGGTGGTGGGCGGCTGGACCCCCGTGGTCAAGACAGCGATTGCTTCTGGGTTGTGTGCCAGATTTTGCATGGCCTCGTGCCAGGCGGCCACATCACCAGGGGGCAGACGGAGACCGTTGTGGCCGTGCCGCACCCGTTCGGCCTGAGCCCCCAGGTCCGACACGAGCACGGGCAGGCCCACGGCGAAGGCCTCGTCGATCACCAGGCCGTAGCTCTCCGGCCAGAGGGAGGGGAAGAGGAGTAGATCCGCGTCGGCCAGGGTGCGCCAGACCTGCGCCCGATCTAGTCGGCCCAGGAAGTGGACGATTGCTGGGGCTGTGGCCTGGAGGTCGGCCACGTAGGCCGGGTTGGCCGCCGGATCGCCGCCAATCAGGAGTTCGGCCTGGTCCAGCCCCTGCATGGCCTCCACGATCACGTGTACGCCCTTCTGCCAGTCCAGGCCGCCGATGTAGACGAAGCGGGTGCGGGGGGTGCGGAGCGAGTGCGCACGACGTCTTGCCCCGGATGGCGGATGCCGTGGGGGATGATATGCATGGATGATACGGCGGGCAGCCGGTCCCGGTACCAGTTCGCCACAAAATGGGAAGGGGCGATGAGGGCGGCGGCTTGGGCCAGGGTGTGGCGCAGCAGATGATTGCGCCAGGCCAAGGGTGGGGCCAACAACGGGGGCGGCCCATTTCGAGACCGGCCACGCCGGCCCTGGCCAGAGCGCAGCGGCCACAGTTGACAAAGCGGTCCGGCCCCTACATAGTTGTGGGTGTCGTTGGTGATCAATTGGGCGTTGGCGCAGACCCACCAATAGTCATGCAGGGTGATCACATAGGGGATCCCTCGCTGCTGTAGTTCAGCGCCCACGGAAGCTGGCCAGCCCATGAGGTGTTGGATATGCACCAGATCTGGCCGCCACTCGTCCAGCACCTGGCGCAGATGGGCGGTGAGTTGCCTTTGTCCATAGCTGGCCACGAATCGCCCCGACGGCGAGAGGGGGCCGCAAGAAGCCCGCCATACGGCCACGCCCTGGGGATCGTCTTGCCGGATCAGCCCTGGCACAGGGTGATCTACGCGGGCGAGGACGGCGACCTGATGCCCCGCCCGTTGCTGGGCCGCGGCCAGATCCTGGGTATAGAGTTCAGTGCCGCCTACCTGTTCGGGCAGGTATTGATGGACAAGGTGTAGATAGCGCATGGCTTTGATGGCTTTGTGGGCCGATTGGGCTATGATAGAATCCAAACGGATGGATAAAGAAACGCGAAAAGATAGATGCGCGGATGACGCGGATCTGACGGATGAACGCGGATTATGTTTGGCATTTAGCTAAAACCCCGCATGTAATCTGCGCATATCAGCGGACAATTTTGAGTCTTGATGATTACTCGAAAAGAAACAGATCAACTGTGAAAATTCTCTATCACTTAACTGTTCTGCCCCCAAAAATTCCTGAAGCTGAAGCGCTTTCCCAAGAGATCACGGCCCTGCGTGGGCATTTTGAGGGCGATCTGCTCTTTTTGAATCCCAACCCTTGGGCGACCGGACCGATTCCCCGTCTCTTCTTCGGCTGGCACAAGTTGGCCACCATCCGCCGCCACGAAAGAACAGTCGATCTGCACCACTTTTATAACCCGGACCCCTATCCCTTTCCCCTGTTGCGCTGGCTGAGGCGACCGGTGATCTATACGATTACAAGCGGGTTTGAGGCCGGGCGGGTGGATGCGGCCTACTTCAACGGCTTGGCCGGGGTGACGGTTCCCGACGAACGCAGCGGGCAACGGCTGGCTGAGGCCGGTGTCACCAACGTCACCGTGATCCGGCCGGGCATCGACACGGCCCGCTTCACCTATGCCCCGCCGCCTACGGATGGGCGCATCCGGCTGATGGTGGGGTCTGCCCCGTGGACCGAGGCCCAGTTTGCGTCCAAGGGGGTGGATGCGCTGTTGGCCGCGGCGGCCCAGGAGCCCCGGCTGAACCTGGTCTTCCTGTGGCGGGGCGTCCTGGCCGAGTCGTTTGAGCGACGTGTCCAGCAGTGGGGCGTCCAGGATCAGGTGACGGTGTTCAACCGGCTGGTGGATGTCAACCAAGTGTTGGCCGGTGTGCATGGGGCCATCACCCTGGCCGACGCGCCGGGCATCGTCAAGTCCTATCCCCATTCGCTGCTCGACTCTCTGGCCGCGGGCAAACCCGTGCTGGTCAGTCGTTCCATCCCCATGGCGGATTATGTGGCAGAGACGGGCTGCGGCGTGGTGGTGGAGACCGTGGACCCAACCGCCATCCTGGCCGGGGTCAGCCGCTTGATGGCGGCGTATGATCATTTCCAGTACAGCGCATTGCAGCGGGGGCAAAGCGATTTTGGGCTGGAAGCTATGTTTGCCCAGCACAGGAAATTGTATGGTCGGGCGGTAACTTGAGCCGAGCTGATCAGTCCCGAATCCCCAACATGTCCAGCGTCTGATCCACGCGATCTTCGAAGTGTTTGCGGTCAAAGGTGTGGCTGCTGGCCGCGGCGGCCTGGGCCATCTTTTGGCGCAGGGCGTCATCCCCGACCAGCAGCTTGGTGTATTCTTGTAGCTCCCCAATCGTTTGCCACAAAAAGCCATTCTCTCCGTGCTGGATGATCTCCGGCTGTCCGCCTTTTCCGATCACCACGGGCACGCAGCCTGCGGCCATGCCTTCGACCGTCGTCATGCCAAAATGCTCAAATCGAACCGGGTTGAGGGCTTCGTCTTCGCCGAAACCGGCCGCATGCCAATAGATCGAGCTTGCGCCGTAGAGGACTTTGAGGTCGGCGAAGGGGATGTTTTCATGCACAAAAATCGGGAAGCCCTGAGCGGCGTTTTTGACGGCGGCCAAATAGTCCAAATGAATGGGATCGTCAACCACGCCCCCGGCCAGATGGAGTTCCCATCCGTTCAGGCCCTGGTTGCATAGGGTCTTGAACGCCTCGATCATCAACAGGTGTTTTTTGTTGTGGCCACCCACAAAGAAACGGCCCACGCTGAGGATTTGACGTTTTTTTGGCAAGGGCTGGAACTCTTCCACATGGATCAGGGGATAGAGGACGGTGCTATCCTGTTGCCAATATTGGTTGATCCAGTGGCGGGTATATTCAGAATTGGACCAGATCAGGTCATAGCTCTTCACCCGGTCCAGGGCCTGGTCGGTTGGCACGTTCAGAAGGCGGTCGCGCCAGTGGGGGAGCCACTGTTCGAAGAGTTGTTCATAGACGCGGAAGGTGAAGTGGGAAACTCGAAAGTCGCTCAACTCAATCTGGTTCGATCCGAGACGGGCGGCATCGTCCACAAGCACACGATTTGGGCCGGGCGCTCCGGTGATGGTTAGCGTGAAGGGCCGAGCTTGCCAGCTTCTGCGGGCCGGCACCTTCACTTGGCACGGTTGAGCCGTGGCACCGCCGGGCAGCAAGAGTTCGTGAACGACCTGTTGGTCAAGGGAAATCGTCAATTTGCACGGATCGGTAGATGGATTTCGCAGGGTAAACTGAATCGTGTAACTCAAAAAGGATGGTTTGAGCCGGATCTGTGCTGAATCCGATAGCAGCCGAATCCGTTGTTGATCCCGGTATTCTTCCCCGTAGAAGCCCGATTGGAAGGCAAACACAAAGAGTCTTTGACCAACTGCTTGGCCACAAACCGTCTTATTTTTCCCCGAAAATCTAAATCAAGTTGAACTGGAAAAAGCACAAACAGGATGCCGCGGGTCGGCCTGACATGGCACAAAAATATTGTGCAGATGATTGATGAACAGATCGTATTCTTCGCTCAATTTCCCCATTTCTTCATCCGATTGGTAGGGAATTGAGCGCAAATAGACATGATCCAGATCGAAATTGAGCCGTTTGGGAATCTGGGAGGCCCCAAAGGGCGTATGGGTGATGATATCGACATCGTGCTTCCGGCTCAGATGCTCGACGATAGCTAGGCTGTGTTTATTGCCGCCGCCGAGGGAAACAAGATCTCGGCAATAGAGTCCGATCCGCATTACTTTCCACTCCGATGGGTGATATGACTATTCTTCATTCTGTCGCTCAATCCGGCTACGTAGCTGGGCGATTTCCTCGCGAAGCTGAAAGATCTCTGCCGCCGCCATCCGGTTGAAATTAACCTGCTGTTCGATGATACGATCCAGATAGGCCTCTTTGATGTGGGAGGTGCTATTGCGGCGCAACCAAACGATAAGGCGACCGATGACCGGTGTCCCAGAGCGCACTTGGTAGCGGCGCAATCCCACATCGGCATTGGCGTACAGCGGGTCACGGTGAAGCGGATACAGAGGTTTTTCACTCGTGGCGGCCAGGGTGATGGTTTCGTTGATCACGTTCATGGCGCGTTGAGCAAATTTCTCAATGTCAAATTGGGTGGCTCTGTGTCGGGCTTGGGATGAAAGGCGCAAATAGCGTTCTTTGTCGTCCAGTAAATGTTTGATCTGTCGGGCTAGATCGGTCGTGTTGCCAGGGTCAAACGTAACGCCGCCACAATCTTGGGTGGCGGGGTCGCCCACAACCCAGGGCATGGCCCCGCTCCGGCTGGCCACCACCGGCTTTCCGAAGGTCATGGCCTCGACCAGGGGGGCGCAGAACCCTTCGTGCTGGCTGGCGTGGATCAGGAGGTCGGCCAGATGATAGTAGGGTTCGACCGCCTCTACCCTGCCGGTAAGAATGACTTTTTCAGCCAGACCCAAACTCTGTACCTGTTGGCGCAGACGTTCCGTTAGAAGGCTGGCCGACGCGTCGGCATGGGTGTTCCCAACAATCACCAGCCGCAGGTCCGGTTTGTCTGTAGCGAGGATGCTAAGTGCCTCTATCAACAGATCGATGCGCTTGTTGCCTGAGATCCGCCCCACATAGAGCAGCACCCGACAGCCGTCTAGCTTCAATTGAGTCCGCAAGGGTGCGGCGGCGAGTTGATGGGCAGGATTCCGCAAGCGCGTTAGATCAAAGCCCAGAGGCACGACCCGAATGCGCGCCATTGGATAGCCCGAATGTTGGTGCAATTCCTCTGCACCAAAGGGACTGTCCGCCACGGCTAAATGGGCGTGCCAAGCCAGTTCTGTGCGGATCTGGGAGTTTCGCAAGATGTCGAAGCGATCCTCTCCCTGCCAAAGTGCCGGGGGAGTCACACCGTGATACCAAAAGAGAGCCGGGTCCGTAGCGGCGCGAAAGGTTTCGGCCAGGGACGACCATGCTTGATATTGGAGGATCTGAATGTCTGCTGGAACCAGCCCATTTGCGTTGTTATAGGCTCGTACCAGGGGCCGGATATCTGTCGGCACGTCACCGATTTGTCGATCACTCAGGATTTGAACCTGATACGCTTGGCTCGACAGCAGATGGGCCAGGTCAAAGGTGTGGTGGCTGACGGCATCACCGTTATGAATTGTGGAAACCAAGATGTTGGCGGACGTCATGAGTTACTCTCTGCTGTGCAATACAATAGAGGAGGAGCGCAGCCATCTGCGCTCCTCCTCTATTGTATCACATGCGGTTGTCTCCCGTCCCGATGCAGCCGCGGGTGGCGGTTAATTTCGCAGGGATTGGGGAAGGTAGATGCTGAATACATCGGTTGCCATGCGAGCCTGGATGCGCACAGTTTGGGGGCTGCCATCCGCATCCGCGCTGTTGATATCCACGCTGCCAATGGTTTGTGTCCCCGCTTGCAGCCCGCTGGAATCAACTGTCACGGCCAGGGGTGTAGATGCGCCTGGGGCCAAGGATCCAGAGGTGGGTTGAATTTGAGTCACCCGAGCTCGGGAAGGTGCCGACCGTCCATTTTAGCGACTTGCCACCGGTATTGCGCACCTGGATATAGGTTTTGTAGCTGGCTGTGCCGACCTTGACAATGTCCAGCAACTCGGTCTGGCCGACGGAAAGTTTGGCCGGGCTGGGATAGAGGCTGGTATGTTGGGCATCCCGCTGGAACATGGGCCAGGGCGTTGCGCCCAAATTATCCGTAGACTCGAAGCGCCACAAGTAGCCCTGAGTTTTTTCACGGTCATCGCCGCCGCCGATCCAGATTTCGGCTTTGCCGTCGCCATCGGCATCTCCCACGGCCGGGGTGCCCACAATGGTGAAGAAGGTGTTAAGCCGCTCTTGGAGGGTGCCGTTGGCATTGTAGATCTGCACATCCCAGATGTGGCTAAATATAATCTCTAATTGACCATCCCCGTCCACATCTGCGATAACCGGAGAGGAGAAGACAGGGGCGTCCATATTGGACGAGTTCTTGGGCGTGATGGGCCAGCCGGCCACGGCTTGACCATTATGCTGCCAGACATAGATGCGCCCTTGACCTGGAATGGGGTCGCTACCCGTGCGGAAAGGATCTCCGGCTCCGATGATGACCTCTAGAGTGCCGTTCCCATCCAGATCGGCCAGGGCCGGGGAGCTATAGCCAGGGTAGCTCGTGGTGGACTGAGGCCATCCTGTCACGTTGGGCAGTTTGTTGGCATCGGCATAGGGCAGGCCACCAAAGAGTTTTGATGTGTCAAAGGCGTAGACGTAGGAGGTGGCGTTACGGCCATGGGCATTCCACCAGAACCAGCCTGTTCCCACGACGATTTCCAACGTACCGTTGTTGTCCAGATCGCCGACGGCTGGAGAGGATTGGATGTCCTCGGGGATAAACTTGCGCACCAGGGGATTGCCAAGGCGGTCGAAAACATAGAGAAAACCGCCGTCAATGGTATGGGTGCCATCGGGCAGAATGCCGCCGCCGGTAATGGCCGCCCCAATCACCAATTCCTGTTGTCCATCCCCATTGAAGTCGGCACAGGCCGGCGAAGACCAGACCGAGTCAGCATTATAGTAGCCAGGGCCAGCCGGGGCCCCGGCCGGCAAGTTGTTCCAAAGGGAGGCTCCCTTGTGATCGAGCAAGTAGATACGTTGATCAAAGGCACCGAAGGCGATTTCCAGATCCCCGTCCCCGTCCACGTCGCACAGTGTGGGTGTGGCGCGCACACCGTCTGCCCACCCGTCTGTGGTTCCGGTGATGCCTTTGTGATCCTGGGTGGTGAAACGCCAGAGTTGGTTCCCCATGTGGTCAAAGGCAATCACGCCGCCGTTGTTGTCCGTGTCAATCACGTCGCCACCCAAAGGGACTATGACCTCCAGATCACCATCGTGGTCAATGTCCCCAACAGCTGGGGAGCCGGTAACTGGCGCATCTAAATTCCTGAACCATTTAATCGACCCGTCGGCATTGGTCACGACCAGCCGGGGAGTAGCCGTATATGTCTGAGGGATACCTTTCTGGGCGGTGGTGCCGATGATCACTTCAGCGCCGCCGGTTTGATCCAAGTTGACAATGATCGGCGATGACTCGACTACATGCCCACCGCCCAGAGCCGTACTTCCTGCACCCCATGCGGTGGTTTCGCTTTCCGAATTCGGCCCTGAAACTTGAGCGTATCCGGGGGAGACCAGGGTCAGAATACAGACCAAACTCAAGGCAATTTGAAACAAATGCCTTTTTGTCATATTGAACATTTTGAATTTCCTTTCGGTTGGTTGGGGGCGCTATGTTATGGTGGATGAACGAAAGGGGGGCAATATACGGAAGGTGGGTAAGCGAGACCTCTCGCGGGTGTCGAAACTTTCCTTTTTCAGCTCGATTGATCCGCTTTAACGTCTCCTTCTGGGTGGTGGTGGTCAACTGTACAGTGGGTGGAACTGGGGATCATTGTACGAATTGCCATTGGACAATGGCCCAATCGGCGAGTGAGGCATTTTAGCATGATCCCTTTTTAATTTCAAACCATTGAAAATCACCATTCACCGCTTCATCGCTTTTGGATTTTCTAGCAAGAAGGGTCTCTCGCAAGTCAAAAAAACTGGGCACCCTATCTTGTGAAGACACGATGCCCAGTTTTTTTGTTCTGAATTCATACTTAGCTAAAGAAGAAGCGGTCCTGTCGTTTCAGGCCACATGAATGAGAAGCGTGGTCAGTACGCACCCGTATTGCGGGCGTTGCCCCGGAACATGGGCCAGTCTAGGCGGCCAAACCCGGCAAAGTCGGACTCGAATCGCCACAGATAGCCCCGGTCATCAGTGTCACCGCCGGCAACATCTGTGCCTGGGAAGAAACTGCTGCCCACCCAGATTTCGATCTTGCCGTCTTTGTTCGTATCCCCTATGGCCGGTGTCCCGGACAGGGTGTACCGAGAGCGAATTGCGTACTCTTGGCGGGTTCCGTCAGTGTTGAAGATAAAAATTTCCCACACATGCGCCACGATTACTTCTGGCTTGCCATCCAGATCAATGTCTGCGATCAACGGAGTGGTGCGAATAGCCGTCGCCATTGCCTCGAGGATCCTTAGGTCGGCGTACGGGCCAACCGTTGACAGACGTGCCATTGGCGTGCCAAGCATAGATGCTGCCCGCCCCAGCCGTGTTCGGATCTTCTGCGTCCAGAATGAAGGGATCGTTGGTGCCGATCAGGACCTCCAACCTACCATCGTTGTCCAGATCCCCCAGGGAAGGAGAGCCAAAGCCGGGAAAGTCGGTCTGTTGGGGCCAGCCCGGCCTGTTGGTCAACACACCGCCGAAGAGTTGGGTTGTGTCAAAGACGTAGACATAGGAGGGGGCCGTGCGTCCGGTCTGATTCCACCAGTACCAGCCAGTACCGGTTATAATCTCCAGTTGGCCATCACCGTCAATATCAGCAATTGAGGGGGATGCGTAGATGGCTTCGGGCATGGCATGGCGTACCAAGAGCCCACCACCGCTATTGAGAACAATCATGGATCCGTTGTATGGGAATGCCCCGGATCGGCTGTCACCACTGCTTCCGATCACGATTTCCAATGTGCCGTCTCGATCAAAGTCGGCACAGGCTGGTGAGGACCAAATATCCCAGCCGGTTTCATATTTCCACAGCAATTGTCCTTGGCTATTGAGGGTGTAGACGTAGCTGTCCCATGAGCCGAAGATCACCTCCAACGTGCCGTTCCCGTCCAGGTCACAGAGGGCCGGGGAGGAGAAGATGCCATCTGCCGCGCCATCGTTGTTCCTGTCCGCCGAAGCGAAGGACCAGAGTTCGGTGCCCGTGGCACTGTAAGCGATTACTCGCCCTCCTTTCTTGGAATCTTGGGGATCGCCACCGACACTGACCACCACTTCGGGCAGGCCGCTGTTGTCCAGGTTGCCCACGGCCGGGGACGACATCACCGGCGCGCCTGTATTCCGCTCCCAGAAAAGGGTACCGTCATTCTTGTATACATGCAGAAAGGATGATGCGTTGTAGTTGCAGTTCTGACCAGCCGTACAGCTTTGGGACGAGGTTCCGATCAGAATCTCGTCCTTTGCCGTCGTTGTTTAGATCTGCCAGCACGGGGGACGATTCCCGGACCTGTCCACCACTGAGGCGTATCCAATCGACCGAGGAGTAGAATAGATCTAAATTGGATTGGCAGGATTGTCACCGGAAGTCAGAGGCAGAGAGATGTAGTGAAAGGCGGCCAGTTGCGCCGAGACCGGGATACTCAGTAAGCCGAAATCAACCGCCCGATTTTGTGGGTTGTCTGCTATGCTGAACTGAATGGACCCTAGGTTATTGATCCCGTTGGGCAGACCTGCCAGATCAATAGTCAGTTTGACCACCGTGGATTGACCACCCTGATGGTGCCACTGCTGGGTGATAGGGTGACCTGGGCCGGTTTGGCGGTAACAGACCAGGGGCCGGACAGGTCGCCGTGTTATGCAATGTAATGAACAGGGTCTGAGTCGTAGAAGTGGCAGGTGATTGATATCTTGGCGCAGGTTGATGTTGGCCGTGTCGCTGCTCAACCTGGAGGGTCGAGGTACCAGGCCGCTGTGAGCCAGATCTCGATGGAACATGGGCCAAGGCATGGCCCCCAGGCCATCTTGATCTGACTCGAATCGCCAGAGATAACCCTGGAGATCGTTATCGTTTTGATTTTGCCACGGCTCGTTGGAGCGGCTGGCTCCAATCCAAATTTCCACTTTGCCATCGTTGTCAGCATCACCCACCAAAGGAGATCCCACCACAGTCCATGTGGTCTTGAGAAGGTTCTTCTGGGTGCCGTCAAAATTATAGACCTGAATGTCCCAGATGTAGGAGAAAATGATCTCCAGTTGACCGTCATTGTCTATATCAGCAATGACCGGGGAGGAGAGTACCTGAGCATCAAAATTTTGAGCGTTGAGGGGCTTCACCGGCCAACCGGTGGCCAGCGCGCCGGTGTGATGCCAAACATAGACTTCACCTTGCCCAGGAACGGGATCACCCGCCCGAGTGGAGTAGGGTTCGCCCGATCCGATCACGATTTCCAGATCACCGTTATTATCCAGGTCTGCCAAGGCGGGGGAACTGAAGCCAGGATAAGTTGTCTGCTGAGGCCAGCCGGGCAAATTGGGCAATTTATCAGGATCCCAGTAATACTTGTTGCCAAAGAGGTTATCGCTGCTGAAACGCGTACACATAATTCTTTTTTGTGCGTCCCTTGACATCCCACCAATAGTAACCGGTGCCCACAACAATTTCAAGTGTGCCGTTGCCATCTAGGTCGCCGATGGCCGGTGATGAGAAAATGGTCTCATCCACCCAGCGCCGCACTAGCACATGGCCAAAGCGGTCAAAGACATAGAGGAAACCACCGGAAAGCGGCTTGTATCCATCGGGTAAAATCCCACCGCCGTTGTCAGAGCCGGTAATATCCGCTCCGATCACAATTTCCAAGTCCCCGTCCCCATTAAAATCAGCGCAGGCCGGACTGGACCAGACCGAGTCGGCGTTGTAGTAGCCTGGGCCTGGATAGCCAGCCGGATTGTTCTTCCAGAGCACATGCTTGTCGTAGCTCAACACGTAAATACGCTGATCCCATGCCCCAAAGATGATCTCCATCTTGTTGTCCCCATCCAGGTCGCACAGGGCGGGGGTGGAAAAGACGCCGTCGGGATAGCCGTCGGTGGTCCCATTGCTGCCGGCGTGGTCCTGGGTGTTGAAGCGCCAGACCATGTCGCCCGTGTGACTGTAGACCACAATGCCCCCTGAGTGGGCCATGTCGCCCACATCACCGCCCAGGGAGACCACGACCTCCAGGTCCCCATCTCCGTCGATGTCCGCCACCGCGGGTGAGCTGCGCATGGGCGCATCCAGGGTGACACCCCAGAGCAGGGTGCCGTCGGGTCGCATGGCCACAAGCCGGGGCTGGGCCGTGTAGGTGGGCGGGTTGTTGGTATCCTGCAGGCGGGTGGTGCCCACCAGAATCTCCTTGACGCCGTCGTTGTCCAAGTCCGCCATCACAGGGGAAGACTCGATCACATGGCCGCCGCCGATGGGAAAATAGTCTCTCGCCCAGGCGGCTGTGGGAACGGTCGGTTCTGTTTGTGGCATTAATCCTGCGGCGATAGTGGCTGCCGAAAGCCCAACCATGCTCAAAAAAAACAATATTGTTGACAAGAGTACGCTGCGATGATGTCTCATTGTGTTCCAGTTCTTGTGATGATTTGTCCGAGATTTCGCTCAACATGCTCTACGTTTGGTCTCGCTTTCCTGCAAGGCTAACGCTACCTCTACTTTCCTCGAAAAGGTAGCTTGTCACAATCAGGATAGCTACGTATTTTTCCGTGTCACTATCCCTGGCTTTGTCCATGAAGTTATATTCAGTCGTTCACAATTCGAGTTTGTAGTAGGCGCTTTGGCACCCGGACTGTACTGATCAACCCCTAACACTCAGGGTAAAACAGTTGCTTGCGTGGGCTGTGCATCGAGAGAATTTAGCGCTCATGCATAATCCGGGGTGCTGAAGCACCAACTACGAACAGGAAAATTGTGAACGACTGATATTGTGTGATCGAAATGTAGAACGGATTTTGTTCCTGGCAAGGCATTGCTTTTCGAGAGGAGAATTGGGAGAAAAAGAGGAATTCGGCAGGAGGGGCATTGGCCGAGGTGGCTGTTATCACCCGCCTCCACCCAGCTCCATAGACGGGTGGAGGCAGATGGGGCGGGATGATTTCAGCCAAAACTATTTGGATTTTGTTGCTTGAATCAAAAGGTTTCCGCCGTTGATATAGAGGGCACCTTTGCCTGCCATTGGGGCGGGCAGAGAGCACCATGCCCGATAGCCATAGCCAAACCGGCACACGGAGAAGAGGGCGCACTACGTGGGTTAGGGACTGACGCACATTCACCACCCACGAATAGGTCTGGGCTGGCGTGGCCTTGTATGTTTCAAAGGTGTCAATGTGTATTTCCTGGAAGCCGGCTTGGCGTAGAGCCTGATGATACCCATAGGGCGAAGGCCGTCGCTCGATGATGCCTGCCTCAGTCTCTTCCAGGGTGGCCTGAACCGCGGCCTCGCTACTAAAGATAGCAATGGACGGTTCCCCGGCGGCGATTACACGACCACCCGGTTTCAGGATCTTGTTTACCTGGACGAGGACGCGTTCGAAATCAGTAAAATGGTGCAGTGCACCTTGGAAAAAGACATAGTCAAAATAGTTTTCCGGGAAAGGCATGTTTTCTCCATCAGCCAACATGGGTTCAAAACTCACGTCGGCGAAGTCCATGATGGCCCAAGAGCGCCCCAAGCCATACCATTCATCCGCCACAATGTCCGTGGCGATTACTTCACATCCCTTGGCCGCGAAAAAGCGGGACGCCCAGCCCTGACCAGCGCCCACGTCCAGGATGCGCTCCTTGCCTGTCAGATGCATCTCCTCCATCGCCATATCGAACATGCGGGCCACATCGGTCCATGTGCCGCCCACATAGGGCAGGCGAAAGCTATCTTCAATGGTGGGGCGTTCATACATGCCCATCTTTTTCCACAGATCAAGCCAGCCCTGCATTTCCCGGCGCTTGTGTTCCTCAAGACGATCCATTGCCAGCAAATTTGGGATCTTTTTAACAATGGGAAAGTCGTCGCCGCAGCCCTTGCAGGTCAACTGCCCTGTTACCACCTGATCGCCCTCTTCTGCTTCTACCTTCAAGTCGAATTGGCCTCCGCACACCGGGCAACGAATGGCCGATACGGTTTCACGTTTCATCCTTCAACTCCTATATTTCTTGAAATAATCCAGAACAGAACTGCCTCAGCGATCCTACTTATTGAGGCTGGCTATTGCATCTTCCCAAGTGTAACGCACTTGGGACTCCAGGAACAATCGGGCGTGAGCCTGTTGACGGGCGACAACCTTGGCCCGCAAATCATGATCTGTCACCAGCATATCCACCATCTCGGCCAGCGCCAGATAGTGCTTGTGATGAAAAAGTATCCCGGCCTCGCCCATGGTATACGGGACTGCGGTGGTGGCGTAGGCCAGGATGGGCAGCCCCAGGTGCATGCCTTCGATCAGGGGTTTGCCAAAGCCCTCATGCTCGCTCATGGAGACATAAAGATCCGCCAAGCGGAAATAAGTGATCATCTGGGCCTGGGTGACGTGGCCCACAAATTCCACGGCCTGGGCCAGCCCCAGGCTCGCCGGCCAGGGATTTGAGCCATCCCACGTATTCCGGTGCCCAGGGGTCCCCCACCAAGAGCAGGCGGGCATCCGGCTGGATGCGCCGATAGTAGTAGAGGAGCTTGATCAGATCTTCCTGTTTCTTGTTGGGGGCCAGTCGTCCCAAAAAGAGCAGCAATGGTCCCGAATCGGCATAGGCCTTGACCACAGCCGGATCCGAGGGCAGATCGTACTTTTCCTCGGCTAGGGCGATGGGGAGGACGCCCGTGCGGGCAAAGCCGTTGGCCATCAGGTCCAGTTCGTTGTAGGCCGAGTCGGCCAGGGCCAAGGGCGTGTGGGCGGGCAGCAGGGCCAGTTGCGCTTGCCCCTCGGTCAACTGCTTGGCCAGTTGCGGATTGGTGGCCGCGTAAAAATCCGGGGGCGTGATGTTATGGTAGACGAGAATGATCTTCAGGGCCAGGGATTGTAGAAAGGCCACGGAGGCCGAGCCAATCCCGTGGTGATAGACCACGTATTCCTCATCCGTCCCAGGCTGATAGGAATCGAACGGGCGCGCCTCCCCAAGCATGGCCGGGTGGATATGCTCGGCATAGAGGTGTGAATCGAACCCATCTCCCGCAGCCAGCGCTGGATCAACAGAGCCTGGTCGGTGATGGCGTCCCCGATGGCCGCGCCGTTTAGAAATTGGTGCAATGCCCGCTGTTTCACTCGGTTGCATCCTTCTGGCCGGATGGGCTGGCCTCGCTCCGCCACAGCTTTACCCGCTGGGCAAAGTGCTCAACCACCCCGGCCCAGGTGTAGTTCTCCCGCACATAGGCCCGGCCATCCCGACCCATTTGGTCGGCCAGCGCTGGGTTGGCTCGAAGCCATGCCACCGTGCCCACAAAATCATCATAGCTACGAAACCAAAGGCCGCCTCGGCTACGGGCCGTGTGACCCTTGGTCACGGCGCAATCCTCGTGGACCAGCACCGGTCGCTGGGCCAGCCATGACTCCATCATCACCAAGGAAAAACTTTCGTTCAAAGAGGGCTGACAGAGGGCCAGGGCACCCTGTAAATAGGCCATCTTCTCGCCATCGGAGACAGCGCCCACGTATTCAAAGGCGGGATGCTTGGGCGGCTCTTCTGGGCCGCGACCGATCACTTTCAGATGTACATCGCCGCCTTCATCGGCAAAGCGACGCACATATTCGTAGAGCAGGGGCACATTTCTCCCCCCTCCAAACGGCCTGTATAGAGCAGAGTAGCCGGGTTTCGGCGGATTTTTCAGCACAGAGGCTGGGCTTTCGATCACCCCTTCGCCCAGAGTATACTTGCGCTCGATCTCCATGCCCAACCGCTCTGTGGCCAGTTCCCCCTCCTCGGGCGAGTTGAACATGACCCCCCACATGGACTCCATGAGCAGACGGAATGGATCCGATGTAGGCATACGGCTCATCGTGCAGGCAGGGCCACAACACCACGTGGATCGGCGCAGACCAGGCGGCAAAGTGGCTGAGTTGCAGGGCATAGGGCAGCACCACCACGGCGTCAAATTCGTGGGCGTGGCTATGGATGTGGGAATAAAGATCCGGACTGTGGGCGCCGTAGTCGAGCCATTCGTACCGCTCATCCTGGTCAAAATGCCTTCGGTGGCCAGGCGCACATCCAAAGCGGCTTTGCGATCCGGGCGCAGGAAGTGGACGGGAAGCGGTGATGCGGATGCCGTCAACGTCTTCCATGCCCACCGGCAGGACATTTTTCCAGGTATACAGATCTTCGGCACAGGTAGTCCAGATTTCTGCGTGCCATCCTTGGCGCACTGCCTCTTGGGCAAATCCTTTGGCTTGATATTCGGCTCCGCCCAGAGCTTTAGGGCCAAATCTGGGGGTCACAATGGCAACACGCATGGGAATCCCCTACGAACGCTGCTCTGAATTAGGGTCCGACTGTTCGGCCAATTGACGGCGCAAGCTTTCCAACTCCCGTTGCTGATCCGGCCGATGGTGGTCAATTGGTTGACCACCTGCACCAGAGATCGATTGACCATCACCTGTTGGCGCACGGCCCGGTTGACATAGAAGAGTACCAATTCATGCACCTCCTGGCGGATCGTGGCCCACACGCGACCGATGACCGGCAGCCGGGTGGCCGGAGAGGGCCAGGTTGGTCTCCAGATCGAAGTGGGCGTATCGCTCGTTGGCGTCGCGCAGGCTGTGATAGAGGTTGAGATCGTAGGGCATATCCGTCGGCTCACCGGGATAGCCAACCCCGCCATAGGTGGGAAAGCGTTTATCTTCGTATCCGGCTTCTTCTGCGACGCTCGGCCACCCGACGCCGGATCTCCTGCACGATCTGAGTCGGGATCGATGGCCGGGTCGCGGATCTCAATCAAGTCATCTGGGATTTCAGGATTCGTCGTCATGATCTTTTCCTCGATGGTCCCACACATAAGGGACAAGCTTTTCTCTTTGGATTGGTCCCGGCTGGCTGAGTTGGCCCTTGATCTCCGCCATTCGTCGGGCCAATTGACCATTTTCGGCAGTCAGCCCGGCAACCTGTTTGGACAGGCTGCGTACCGCTTGTTCTAAATTTCGGTTCAATTCCGCCTGGGTCACGTTCAGCTCCGCCTGAGCTTCTTGGGCAACGATGAGCGAGCGTTGGCGACCCACAACCTGGGCCAATTGCTGCAAGAGGTGCCAGTCTCCCCACCGAGCAGCTATGTTATACCAGGAACGACGCAACCACGAAATGGCCGGACCGACGATGGAGACTGTGGACGAAAATTCGAAGAGCGTCAACGCTGGCGCTTCTGTGCTGATCGATCCCTGGGCAATATTTTCCGTCACCATGGGGATGGCCAAGCGGGGGGGGCTTCTTCTTCAGCGATCTGGGTTTCTGTCCACGCCACTTGGTATAAATAGTGCAGAGCATCGTGGAGGGCAGCCAATTGGCCGGGTGTCTCTTGCTCTGCATAGAAGTCGGTCGCCATGGTCATGGCGGCGAGATAAGCCCAGCGCAAAGCGCTGCTGTCCGCCTGATTTCGGATGGCCAGTTTTTGGGATGTCACCTCTGCGGGTACGAAATCGGTCAAGAATTGTGCCAGAGAGAGATGTTTCAGTAGCAGACGCAGGCGACCCTGTTGATAGAGATATTGGATACGCTCCGATTTGCCCAAACTGCTGCTCTCTTGATGCCGCAGGGTGGCCCGAGGGGTATAGAGGATCTCGAAGCTGGCCTCGCGCGCTCGCACGCAATAGTCCACATCTTCATAGTAGCCCAGGCCAAAGCCCAGATCAAAGAGACCCACACGCTCCACAACCTGCCGATGGATGGCGACCGCGGCAAAAGTCACAATTTCCACCGGCCCCAGGGTGTTCCATTGCCCCGTGTCCACCTCGCCCACGCCGTAGTGATGCACAATGCCCAGGGGCCATTCCACCCACGCCCCGGCGTGCTGAAGGGTAACGCCATCCTCATAGTAGATCTTGCAGCCCACAATGCCCACGCCCGGCGTTGCTGCTGCCTTGTGTATTTCGACCAACCAATCGGGCGCAAGTTGGGTGTCCTGATTCAGCAAAACGAGCAGATCCCCAGCGGCCAATGCCATGCCTTGATTACAGGCGGCCCCAAAGCCCAGATTTTGCTCATTGCAGATCAGCTTGACCTGGGGAAACGTGGCCGCAATATACGCCCCAGACCCGTCCTGGGATCCGTTGTCGATGGCGATAATTTCGATTTCCTCGCCCTGCAACGCCGCCACGCTTCCCAAGCAGCCGGGCAGTGACGACATACCGTTCCAAACCGGGATGATGATGGATGTTGTCATGATCAACCTCTTCCAAGGTTTGTGGCCCAGGTCCAGACTGCGTGAACCCAACGCATTAGCCGCATGAATCTGCCTTGGGCGTAGGCATCAACCTGGCTCTGCAACGCTTGCCGGGCTGTCTGCGCCCGATCCGCCTCCACTTGCCAGTGATGGATTTGATCCGTATAAAAAGGATTGCCCATTTGGCTTTGGCCAAGCGGACGATCCGCCGCCCGTTTGGGGTTGAGGCAGAATTGTACCAAAGGCCCCAAAGCCTGCTCCCAGGACAATTCCTGCTGAACCTGCGCGGCGGCTTGTGCGCGTTCCGTGTCACCCATGTCCAAACAGGTAATAATGGCGTTTGCCACCCCCGAGACATCCCCAATCGGGACCGTGACGCCCAGGCCATAGCGGGCTGCCAAGTCACCGGTCACATCGCCGGCAGAGGCCACGACGGGCAGCCCGGCCCACAAATATTCCAACACCCGACTGCGAAAGGCCAGGCGGGTCTCCAGTGTGTCAAAGTGCAGACTCAGGGCCACATCGCACGCCAAAAGCAGACTGGGCCAAGCTTGATAGTCCACCCAGGAGCCGAAAAAGACCGCCTTGTCCAAGACGCCCAACTCTGCGGCCAACGCCTTGGCCGCCCGAACCCCGTCGGGGATCTCAGCCACCGCCGGGTTGGGGTGGATTGTACCGGGGAAGATCAGACAGATCTCCGGTCGGTCGGGCCAGAGTTGGGCCACGGCCCGAATGGCGGTCAAAGGATCGAGCCACGACCACAGCCCGCCACCCCACAGGATCAGCCGTCTTTCCGGTCCAATCTGCGGCCACAGGGTCTCGATCACGGGGCGATCCAGCACAGGCCTTGTGCTCGGCACCCCATAGGAGGCGACCATAACCAGCTTGTTCAGCCCTGCATCCCCGGCCATGGTCAGGGGGTTGATGCGTCCGTGGGCCTCCAATTGGCCCAGCCACCAATCCCGCTGCCGATCGCTGGCGCACAGAAAGAGATCCCCCACCATCATCTGCTGGCCTAGATGGTGCATGCGAGTGCGCCATTGAGCCAGTTGATCGGCCCCGGTCTCTGGATGGGCCATCAGCCATTCGGCCAACAGCGGGTTGTATCCATCGATGATCAACACGGCCGGGAGGTGGCCCAACGCGGGCAGAATCGCGGCCACATCGCTGGGCAAGATCACGACATCCATGCCCGCGGCCAAGATGCCGACTTCAGCCCAAGAATTTTGGCTGAAAGCCGCCAATACGACGCCGGGCAATTCCTGTCGAATTTGCTGGATGAGTTGGGCGGGGTCTTGGTCTGGGGGGTGATAGGCGGCCAGGGTGACATGGACATGCTGAGAGAGCACCCGGGCCATGTGGAAATAGCGGATACCCGGCCCTGCCATCTGCTTCCCCACCACGTCGTGGCTGATAACTAAGACGTGGGTCATGGGGTCAACCATCTTCCGGCCAACCGCTGGAGCCAACGTTGACGAAGGCTACCAGCCGGGGCCGACCACATGCGCAGCCGATGCATCTGCTCCACCGCTCGCCAGCCGGGGCTGCTTGGGTTGCTGCCAGTTGACCGAAACCCGCTGCCCGATTTGTCTGAGTTCGCGGGAGGCCAACCGATCGGATAGTTCAGGCCGGCCGATTAGGATGATCTGGAGCAGTTTGTGGCGCGTGGTCTCCAGGTTCGAGAGGAGCCGGATCTGTTCAAGCACGTCGTTAGGAATGTGCATCATCGATGAAAAGGGCCACCTTTTGTCGCGCGCGGGTTTTTAGGATGAGAAAGTCATTCAGCGAGTCGGTCAGATCCTTGATATTGTTGAAGTTCGCAGGGATTTGGAGCGCGGCATTGATGCGACTGAGCAATTTCAGCGGGCTGAGGCCTCCGGCATCGTATATGTATGCGGCCTGAACATCATCCTCGAGTTGTTCCAGAAATGACCGGCAAATCGTGGTCTTTCCAACGCCCGACGTACCCGTGATGACGCTGAAGCCTTCACCCTTCATGACGGCATAAGTGAGATGGGCCATGGCCTCTTCGTGGTGCCGGCCCAGAAAAAGGTACGCCGGATCGGGCGACTGCCTGAACGGATTCTTTCTGAATCCAAAAAGTTGTCTGTACATGGTGCACTTCTGTCGGTGATGGTGTCCAAGGCTCTGGCCCATTGAAGTCTCGGGCCTTGTGGGTGACGATCGTTTCAAAACATGAACGCCGACAGTCTAATTATTTTTGACTATTTTCGCAAGCATTGCAATGGCGGCCGACTCTCCGGGGTCTTCTGTACGGTGTTGATTTGTGGGCGCCGACCGGGGTGTCGGCCATTATGGGTTCTTGTCGTCCGGTTTATCGAGCCGCCGGATGAATTCTTTGAACCACGGCGGATTGAATATGATGACATAGGCGATAAAGACCGCCGCTATCGGAAAGAAAAAGACCACCAGATCGAGCAACAGCACCAGGGCGGCGAGAAAGATGCGAAATGTCAGGCTCATGAGACGCTCCGCTTGCATGAGCGAAAAGCCGGCGAGTTTTTTTGGCCGTATTTCTAAAACAATCA
>CAVPIK010000004.1:0-195764 GCA_963704975.1 uncultured Chloroflexia bacterium
GGCCATGCCCAGGTTGACTGTGGCGATCCTGCGGTTGAGGTCGTCGATCTCGGTTTGAAAGCGGACCAGATCATCGGCCCAGAAGGTGGGGGCTCGACTGTCGTCAGGGGCTTGGCGTCGTTCCCAGGTGGCGGAGAGCCGGTGGCGCAGGTCGTCGATCTTGGCCAGCATCTCCTTGCGGTCGGCGATCCAGCCGGGGGAGAGGTCGTTCTCCTTGAGGATGCGGTTGGCCATGTCCATGTCCGACGGCGCGTTGGGGTTTTTGCCCAGATCCTGGGGTTTGCCCTTGCCCGGCAGGTTGTCAAAGGCCCCGGCTCGCATGGCCTCTTCGATCTGCTGGCTGACCAGATCTTGCCAGGCTTGCTCCGAGCGTGGGGAGCGGGCGGATTGGTCGGGTTGGCCGGCGGGTGGCGTAGTCGTGTCGGTCATGGTTGCTGGGTCTCCGGTTTTGGCAGGAATTCTTGATGAGACGCGGACTGCGGCGCATTTTAGCACAGTTGTGCGCCCAGATCCACCCAGCTTTTTGGGCGACTATTTTGGTGACAAACTTGATAAATCGCCAAACTGTGATACTCTTTTGCGGTGAACTTGACCTTTTTGACCCTCCTCCCCGCAACCAGAAAAACTGGAAACACAGAAATTGGGCGAAACTATGAGCAATAAACTTATGGGGCGGCCGGTTTAGCGGGGCCACAGATCCGCTGATGGAAGCAGTTTAACGCCTCCATCAACTTTGACAAACGCATGTGGCTGGCCGACATCCTGGGCAGCCAGGCCTATGCCGCGGCCCTGGCCCAGGCTGGCATCATCACCCAGGCGGAGGCCACGCACTTGGTGGAGGGGCTGGACCAAGTGGCCGAGGAATGGCGTCAGGGGCGTTTTGAGATCCAGGCTGGCGATGAGGATATCCACACGGCCAACGAACGGCGGCTGGGCGAGTTGATCGGCGCGGTGGCGGGCAAGCTGCACACCGGGCGCAGCCGCAACGATCAGGTCGCCACGGATACGCGTCTGTGGCTGCGTGGCGCCATCGATGGTCTGGCCGATCACCTAAACGAGCTGATCGAGGCTACGGTGGAACGAGCGGAGAACGATATCGACCTGCTCATGCCCGGCTATACCCATTTGCAGCGGGCCCAGCCCGTGCGGTGGAGCCACTGGCTGCTCAGCCACGCCTGGGCCTGGCAGCGGGATGCCCAGCGGCTGGCCGAGGTGCGGGGGCGGGTCAATGTGCTGCCCCTGGGCAGCGGCGCCTTGGCGGGCAATCCCTTTGCCATCGACCGCGACTTCTTGGCCCAGGAATTGGGCTTTCAGGCCATCACCCCCAACAGCCTGGACGGGGTGAGCGACCGGGATTTTGTGGCCGAGTTCCTCTTTTGGGCCAGCCTCACGTCCATCCATCTCAGCCGGCTGGCCGAGGATTTGATCCTTTTCGCCAGCGCCGAGTTTGGCTTTGTCACCCTGGCCGATGCCTACAGCACGGGCAGCAGTCTGATGCCCCAGAAGAAGAACCCGGATTCCATGGAACTGCTGCGGGGCAAGTCGGGCCGGGTGGTGGGGGATCTGATGGGGATGTTGATGACCCTCAAGGGGTTGCCCAGCACCTATAACAAGGATCTGCAAGAGGACAAAGAACCGCTCTTCGACGCCGTGGACACCCTGAGCGGCACCTTGCAGATCGCCACCGGGGTGATCACCACCCTGACCCCCCGCCCGGAACAAACTGGCCGCCGCCCTCTCCCCGGACATGCTGGCCACGGATCTGGCCGACTATTTGGTGCGGGCCGGGGTGCCCTTCCGGGAGACCCATCATGTGGCCGGGGCGGCCGTGCGCCTGGCCGAGGAGCGAGCTTGTCGACTTTCGGATCTGACCGCGGCGGATCTGCGCACATTGCACCCGGCCTTTGGCCCAGATGTGACCGATGTGTGGGATTATGAGCGCAGTGTGGAGAGCCGGGATGTGGCGGGTGGTACCAGCCGCCGGGCGGTGATGGCCCAGATCGATGCCTTGCGCAAATGGTTGGATCAACAATCGTCCGCCCCAATCGCCCGTTGACCCCCGTTTATTTGACATAGGCGAACGGAAACTTGATTTGTGTTTAAGAGCAGGTTGACAAGATGTGTAAACCTTGCTAGGATACGGTGCGAATGAAAGTTGATTTACTTCGTGTTTGCCTCATCAACAAATACTCACTCCTACACCCATTTGAGTTGTTCGGATTAGTAAAGATTTTTTGATCCTGATGCAACCCTCTCCACCCAAAAGGCTATGTTGCTTGGATGATATTTTGCACGATCTGTTTGCCGCCCCCCATACAATCCCAAGCCTACACTGGACCAGATAAACTAGAAATCACCCATAGCACATCGATTGATTTTATCATGCACATTTGCCAATCGAAGTTGTTGTGAAGTCATCGTGTCTTATTGAACTATCGCTCATCAAGTCATAAGGGGTAGCCTGTGGCCAGATTGCTCGAAGTAAAGAACCTAAAAACCCAATTCTTTACCCAGGATGGGGTCGTGCACGCCGTTAACGGGATCAGCTATGACGTTAACGAAGGTGAAACGGTCGCCATTGTGGGGGAATCGGGTTGTGGAAAGAGCGTCGGCGTGATGTCGCTGATCCGGTTGATCCCCCAGCCGCCCGGCAAGATCGTGGACGGCGAGGTATTGTTTGACGGGCAGGATCTGCTCAAGCTGAGCGAGGAAGAGTTGCGTCATATCCGTGGCAATCGTATTGCCATGATCTTCCAAGACCCCATGACGTCGCTCAATCCGGTCCTCACCATCGGTCGGCAGATCACCGAGTCTTTGGAACTGCACCTGGATATGGACAAGGAGCAGGCCCGGGCCCGGGCGGTGGAACTGTTGGAACTGGTGGGCATCCCCGGCGCGGGCGACCGGCTGGACGACTACCCGCACCAATTCTCCGGCGGCATGCGCCAGCGGGTGATGATCGCCATGGGGTTGAGCTGTAATCCCCAGTTGCTGATTGCGGACGAGCCGACCACGGCGTTGGATGTGACCATCCAGGCCCAGATCGTCGATCTGGTGGATCGGCTCAAGGAAGAGTTGGGCATGGCCATCATCTGGATCACCCATGATCTGGGGGTGGTGGCCGGCATGGCCCAGCGGGTGATTGGTCATGTATTCCGGCTTTATTGTGGAAGAGGCCAATGTCGACGAACTCTACGCCAATCCTCGCCACCCCTACACCCTGGGGCTGCTGCGCTCCATTCCTCGCCTGGATCTAGGCCGTCAGAAGCGCTTAATCCCCATCGAGGGCCTGCCGCCAGACCTCCTGGATGCGCCTGCCCATTGTCCGTTTGCCGCCCGCTGTGATTTTGTCATGGACAAGTGTTGGCAGGAAAATCCGGTCTTGGAAAGTGTCGGCCCCAGCCACAAGTCAGCCTGTTGGGTGGACATATCCGGCGTATCCGTGTACGTATCCGCCGCAGAGGCAGCGATAGAGGCTAGGGCAGTCAGTGATAGCCAGGAGGGATCCCTATGAGCGGAGACAATGGCAGCAAAGAAGTCCTGTTGGATGTGGACAACCTGAAGATGCACTTCCCCATCACCCAGGGCATTGTCTTTCAGCGCCAGGTCGGGGCCATCAAAGCCGTGGACGGCATCTCCTTCAAGCTCTATCGGGGCGAGACCTTGGGGCTGGTGGGCGAATCGGGTTGTGGCAAATCGACCACAGGCCGGTCGATCCTGCAACTTTATCGGCCCACCGCCGGTCAGGTCAACTTCGAAGGCGAGGAGCTGACCAAGATCAAGGGCGAAGAGCTGCGCCGCACCCGGCGGCGCATGCAGATGATCTTCCAGGATCCCTACGCCTCGCTCAACCCGCGCATGACCGTGGGCAGCATCATCGGCGAGCCGTTGGAAGTGCACAACATCGGCAGCAGCAAAAAGGAACGCCAGGATCGGGTGCAGGATCTGTTGAAGACCGTGGGCCTCAACCCCTACTTTGTCAACCGCTATCCCCATGAGTTTTCCGGCGGCCAGCGCCAGCGCATCGGCGTGGCCCGGGCCCTGGCGGTGAATCCCTCGTTCATCGTCTGTGACGAACCCATCTCCGCCCTGGATGTGTCGATTCAGGCCCAGATCATCAACCTGCTGGAAGACTTGCAGGGCGAGTTGAATCTGACCTATCTCTTCATCGCCCATGATCTCTCCGTGGTGCGCCACATCTCCGACCGCATTGCCGTGATGTATTTGGGCAAGATCGTCGAGTTGGCGGACCGGGACGAGCTATATCTGAAGCCCCTGCATCCCTATACCCAGGCCCTGCTCTCTGCTGTGCCCATCCCCGACCCGGTGATCGAGGAGAAACGGCCGCGCATGATCCTGGAGGGGGATGTGCCCAGCCCGGCCAATCCGCCCCAGGGCTGCAACTTCAACACCCGCTGTCCCCAGGTGATGGATGTGTGTCGGGAAAACGATCCCACCTTCACGGATCTGGGCGATGGTCACTATGTGGCGTGCTTCCTGTATGATCAGGTCAAGCCGATCCCGGTGCCTATGGCGAAGAGGAAGTAACACTCTGTTTTGTTTTCTCCCCTTTCCAGAAGCGGCTTCCTCCGGATAGCCCGCTTGTGGAAAGTGTATGACCAACTCAGTCAATCTATCGAGTTGCGATGTAGTACCCAGTTCAAGTCTGTTCTACCGTAAGTTTTTCGTGTTTTCTGTATTCACCGTTTACTCACAGGAGGAAATGCATGCGATCTAAAAAGCTCTATGCAATTCTGGGTGTGTTGCTCGTACTGTCTATGGTACTGGCTGCCTGCCCAGCCCAAACTGCCGAACCTCAGGTCGTCGAGGTAGAGGTAACCCGCATGGTTGAGGGCGAAGTTCAGACCGTGGTCGTCACGGCTACCCCCGAACCGCCCATGGAAGTATCGTTCAATGCCCCGCGACCGGATACCTACACCGACATCACCTTTGGTGACATCGACACCATGGATCCGAACCTGGCCTACGATACGGCCAGCGGTGGTCTGATCATGCAGGTGATGGAAGACCCTGATCTTCTTCAACTACAAGGATGCGACCTCCTTCGTGCCCGTCCTGGCCACGGAAGTGCCCAGTGTCGAGAACGGCGGCATCTCTGCCGATGGTATGACCTACACCTTCAACATTCGTCAGGGCGTCACCTTCCACAATGGCAATGACCTGACCCCCAGCGATGTGGCCTACACCTTCCAGCGTGGTCTGCTTCAGTCCGACCCCAACGGTCCCCAGTGGCTGATGCTTGAGCCGATCCTGGGTTATACCTCGGGTGATGTGACCGAAGAGATCGCCGAAGGCGCTTATGCTGGCGATCCCGAAGCCCTGAAGGCCAATGCCACACCCGAAGAGCTGGCCATGGTCTGTGAGAAGGTTCAGGCTGCCGTCGTGGCCGATGACGCCGCTGGCACCGTGACCTTCAACCTGAGCCTGCCTTGGGGTCCCTTCCTGGCCACCTTGGCCCAGACTTGGGGCGCTTCCTTCGACATGCAATGGGCCGTCGAGAATGGCGCTTGGGATGGCACCTGTGATACCTGGGTCGACCACTATGCCCCGGGTGCCGAGAACGACGAGCTGACCGGCATCATCAATGGTACCGGCCCCTATATGTTGGAGAGCTGGACACCTGGCGAGGGTTTTGTGCTGGCTGCCAATCCCAACTACTGGCGATCCGCTGACGAACCCATGTGGGAGGGCGGCCCGGCTGGCGCTCCTGCCATCAGCCGTGTTGTCCGTCGTCTGGTAAGCGAGTGGGGTACCCGCTTCGCTATCCTGCAGGCTGGCGATGCTGAAGTGGTCAACGTGCCCGTGGCCAACCGACCCCAGGTCGATGCCTTTGTCGGCGAAATCTGTGACTGGCGCACGAACGAGTGTGTCGCCACCGAAACCCCGGATGCGCCTCTGCGCAAGTGGGGTGGTCTGCCCAGCACCAGCCGTACCGATGTCTTCTTGAACTTCGATGTCAGCACGGATGAGAACGGCAACAACCCCTACATCGGCAGCGGCCAGTTGGACGGCAACGGCATCCCCGCTGACTTCTTCAGCGACATCCATGCCCGCCTGGCCTTCAACTACTGCTTCGACTATGACACCTACATCTGCCGATGCCCTGAATGGTGATGGCGTGCGCAACAACGGCCCCATCATTCTGGACATGCTGGGCTACAACCCGGATGGCGAAATGTATCCCTTCGACCTGGACAAGTGTGCCGAAGAGATGGCCCTGGCTTGGGACGGCAAGGTTGCCGAGGTTGGCTTCCGACTTCAGGCTGCCTTCAACACGGGTAACGACACCCGTCAGACCATCGCCGCCATCTTGCAGTCCAACTTCCGGGCCATCGATCCCAAGTATCAAATCGAGATCATCGGTCTGCCTTGGCCCACCATGTTGGCCGCCTTCCGGGTTGGTCAACTGCCCGTGGTCGCCAGCGGTTGGGTCGAAGACATCCACGATCCCCACAACTGGGTGCAGCCCTTCACCGTGGGCACCTACGCTGGTCGCCAGAACCTGCCCGCTGACCTGAAGGCTCAGTTCCAGGAACTGGTCAACGCTGGTGTGGCTGCCTCGACCCCTGCCGAGCGCGAAGCCATCTACTTCGAGCTGCAGAAGTTGCACCACGACAGTGCGATCCAGATCACCGGCGCCCAGGCGACTGGTGTGCGGTACGAGCAGCGCTGGGTGAATGGTTACTTCTACAACCCGGCTTTGTTCGACAACTACTTCTACGCCTTTAGTTTGGCTCAGTAGTTAAGTCAGGATGCTCAACCTCACCGGCGGGGGCAGGTCTCTCGCCGGTGAGTCTTGTTTATGACGCCACTGCAAAAAGATCAATTTCATCGCAAAGATGCCAAGACCGCAAAGAAAAACAAGAACTTCTTTCTGTGAATCTCTGCGGTTTTCTGAGCCCTCGGCGGTTAAAATGGTTTTTTGCAGTGGCGTCATATAAATAGTATTCGGATAGACTCTTCGTTCGAGGCAAACAATCCATGACTACGTATATCATCCGGCGTCTGCTACAACTGCCACTCACGGTTTTTGGTGTCACGATCCTGATCTTCCTGATGCTTCAAGTGCTCAGCCCTTCGGAGCGGGCCGCCCTGTACATCAAGGATATCCCCAAAAACGAGGCCCAGATCGAACGGGTGATCACGCGTTATGGGTTGGATAAACCGATTCACATCCAATACATCAACTGGTTGCTTGGCACAGTAGATCAAGATACGGGCGACCGGGTTGGTGGTGTGTTGCGGGGTGAACTCGGTTACTCTCGTACAGGTCGAGAGCCCGTGGTGGACCTGTTGCTGCGCCGACTGCCCGCCACGGCGGAGTTGGCCATTTGGAGCTTCTTGCCTATTTTGGGCATTGGGATTTGGTTGGGGATTATTGCGGCCATCAACCACAACAAGCTGATCGACCAGATCGCTCGGGTTTTCAGCATCGTTGGCTATTCCTTCCCCACCTTTGTTTTTGGCTTGCTGGTACTCATGCTCTTCTATGCCAAGACGGGTTGGTTCCCACCGGGACGCCTGTCAGATTGGGCCGTGCAGATCGTCAATACCCCCGATTTTGTTCAATATACCAAGCTAAACACCTTTGACGCCCTATTCAATGGCCGCTTTGACGTCTTCTTGGATGCTCTGCGCCATATGGTTTTGCCCATCATTACCCTCTCCTATCTTTCTTGGGCGCTGCTGCTGCGGGTGACCCGTTCTTCCATGCTGGAGACTTTGGGCCAGGATTATATCCGCACGGCTCGGGCCAAAGGGTTGGCCGAAAACAAAGTGATCAACAAGCATGCCCGCCCCAATGCGCTGATCCCCGTGGCCACCATCGGTGGTTTGACCGTGGTGGGGTTGCTCAACGGCGTGGTGATCACCGAGACGGTCTTTAACTATCCGGGGCTAGGCTCCGCGGTGGCTGTGGCGGCCGTCAGCCTGGATGTGGTGACTGTGTTGGGGTTTGTGTTGTTTAACGCCACCCTATTGATCACGGCCAATCTGGTTGTGGATGTGATGTACGCCTTCCTGGATCCCCGAGTGCGTCTGCGCTAGGAGCAGATCTAGAAGGTCGACTTTTGAAAAAGTCGACCTTCTTTCCCGTTACGCCATCATATAGCGCATAGTTTGTCCGTGTCGAGCGAGGATTTTTATCTATGACAACTTCTGCAATCGCCCCAACCGCCCGCAAGCGTATCAAGACCGACGACGGATTCTTTCTGCCGGAACCGACCCGCCTGGAAAAAGCTGTAGGACCGGAGTGGGCCCGGGTGATCCGTGGACTGATCACCAACCCTCTTTCTGTTACTGGGCTAGTCGTGGTCTTCTTTTTCCTGGCCGTGGCTGCGGTCGCCCCTGTCCTGGCACCGCCTTTTCAGGCTTCGGCAGATCCCTATCAGATCCCCCGAGATGGCTTTGGCCCCACCCCCCAGGAGCCGGGGTCGGCCTGGGATCGAGACGTGCCACCCATCCCTTTCTGGTATGAGACCGTCACGGGCAATGAGGAGTGGGTACACCTCATGGGCACCACCAGTGGTCAGTTTGATATCTTTTATGGCATCGTGTGGGGGACGCGTACGGCCCTTTTGGTCGGCGTGTTGGTTGTCTTCTCTACCCTCTTCATAGGCGTGATCGTTGGATCTATCTCTGCCTATTATGGCGGGTATATTGACGATATACTCATGCGGATTACCGAAGTCTTTATGGCCTTCCCCTTCCTGTTGGCCGCCTTGACCTTGTCGGCCATCCTGGTGCCGCTCTTTGGACGGGGTATCTGGCCTTCGGTGATTGCCCTGGTCAGCTTTGGGTGGATGGGCTACGCCCGGGTGATCCGCGGGGATATCTTGTCCACCAAAGAGCGGGATTACGTCCTTTCCGCCCGCACGGTGGGGGCCAAGGATGGCACCATCCTGTTGCGGCATATTCTGCCCAACGCCATCTTTACCACAATGGTGCTGGCTTCTTTGGACGTGGGGGCCATTGTGCTCAGCTTTGCTGCCCTCAGCTTCCTGGGTGTGGGCACGGACATCGGCTATGCGGATTGGGGCCAGGTGATCAGCTTCGCCCGCTCCTACATCCTCAGCCTGGACACCTATTGGTACATCATCGTCTACCCCGGCCTCGCCCTGATTCTCTTCGGTCTGGGCTGGAACTTGATCGGCGACGGTCTGCGGGATGTGTTGGACCCGCGTATGCAGGGTAAAAGCTAGTCAGCGACAAACGACCTATGGGCACATCGCCTAAATTGAAACACAACAACCAGCCGCCATCCCTGAGGGATGAGCGGCTGCGTTTTGGCCGCATCAATGGAGCCATGCTGGGGCTGGCTTTGGGGCTTGGGCTGTGGATCCCTCCGATCCTGCGCTTGGTCTCTGTGCCCTTGCCTTTCTTCGCCTTGGAATTGGCCCTGGGCTTTGGGGCGCTGATCCTAATTGGACTGTGTGCCGGTCATGTCAGCGCCTGGGTGGATCGAGCCTTGGCCAGCATGGTAATTTGGGCGGGGGCCGGGCTGATCATGACTTGGGTGGTCGGTCACCTGCTCTTTGAGGGTCAGACCTGGCTGATCTGGTTGCTGGACAGCCGTTTTTGGGGACAGGTCATCTATCCCTCCACCGAGGCGACCCAAATACGCATGGGGATAGCAGGCTTTTTCTTCGTCCTGCTGCTGGCCATCTATGGCCTGCTCCAGAGTCTGCGCCTGGACGGGTTGCAGACTCAACTGGACGAACGGCGGCGGCTCATGGGCCAGGGCTGGGTTCAGCTCACGCTCGCCCTGATCCCGGCCCTGGCGGTGGGGATGATTGTGGATGACATCCTTTTTAAGCCGGTCTTTATCGCACCGAAGGTTGTCCATGAGGCGATTCAGGTGGCCAGGGTCAACGATGTTGACGATCTCTTCGATCTGAGTCTCGAAAGCGCCATCAATTACAATGTCCTGCGTGGCGTCCACGATCAATTAGGGGGTCCATACACGCTCCAGATCGGCGAGATGCGCTTGGGGCTTTCGAGCGAATTTTCTATCGTGGCCAACTTTGACAGCGGTGCTTGGATCAACTGCACCCTCCTGGCTGGCAATCTCAACAACTGCTACGATATGTCCGCCCCCTATCAGCGGGGCTTCCCCAGCTTGATCGCCACGGGCACCGTGCCCGTGGACTGTATGGCTTGCAATATCCGGGTCACTCCAACCCAAGCAGCGGACTTGGATCAACGTCGGGCGCGTCTAGGCCCGGACCCTGTGGTGGATGTGTTGGCCCAACGGGGCAGCCACGTGCTCATGCGGGCCGCCTCCGCCTCTGGTGACTACGCCTTTGACTGCTTTTTAGTCGGGATCAGCCCGGTTTCCCTGGGGATGTGCCGTGATGCGCAATAAGGATATGCTCATTCGCCAAGCTGTGCTGGTTGCCCTGTTCTTGGGCATCGGCTTCTGGCTGGGCACCCTGGTCCGTCCGGTTGCCGGCATGGCCCACGCCCAGGCAGAGCGGCCCAACATGCCCAACATGGACCCCGCCGCCCGCATGGCGCCGCCGGTCATGTCGGATCCCCCCACCCATTTGGAGTGGGGCCATTACAATTATTGGCTGAGTTGCATGGTCTGCCACGGCGACCGGGGCCAGGGGTTGACCGATGAGTGGCGCACCGCAGGCAACGCCGACGGGGAAAATTGCTGGCAAGCCCGTTGCCACGCCTCCAGCCATCCGCCGGAAGGCTTTGAATTTCCCCGCTATGTGCCCCCAGTGCTGGGGGAGTACGCGCTGTTGCGTTTCCAAACCGTGGGAGATCTGCACACCTATTTGCAGGAAACCATGCCCTGGTATGCGCCAGGGCTACTGGACGATGAGACCTATTGGCAATTGGCCACCTACCTGGCCGACGCCAACGGTGCGCCCAATATCCCGGACAACCCAACATGGGCCGTCTTGGCCGATATGCCCCTGAGGCAAATCGATCCGTTTTCCGCATCGCAATCCCCGGATGGAACACAGGGAACTGAACGTTCCACGGAAGTCCAAGCAGAAAAAACGAACTGGCTACCAGCCTTGATCATGACACTTCTGGCACTGGGCGCGTCAATTGTGTTTGGGGTACGACGTCGGTTATAATAGTCACCCCAATCAGAACCATTTCAGGATTGTGTTCTGATTGACACATTGAATCTTCAATGATAGTATTGCCCTACGGTTCTCGGTGTCAACTTCCCTTGGATTCTTCTGTATAATTCTGGTCAAACCCTGGTCTACCCCATTACTTCGCCACAACTTCCGAAAATCCTCATCGGGAGTTCTGTTTCCCAATAGCTATCCAGTAGATTTTGCATCCTTCCAATTTGTATCCTTCCAATTAGTGTTGTGTTTCCCAATTCAATTCCCAATAAGGAGAAAAAGTATGGCTAAACAACGAAAGACATTTCTGATCGTTGGCCTCTTGATCCTGGTTGCCATGGTTCTGGCTGCCTGTCCTGCTCAACCTGCGGCTGAGCCGACGGTTGTGGAGGTCACCCGTGAGGTCGAAAAGATTGTCGAGAAGGAAGTTGTCAAGGAAGTTCAGACCGAAGTTGAAAAGATTGTCGAAGTGACGGCCGAAGACTACACCACGCCCCACCCCATCCTGAGCGACATTGTCGTGCGCCAGGCTATCGCCCAGTGCATCAACCGGGACGAGCTGATCGCCTCCGTCTACCCCTATGTGGCGGACGATGTGAAGCCCACCCTGCGCATGGACACCTTCCTGCCCAAGAGCCACTGGGCCTACAGCGGCGGCTACACGGATTATGCCTATGATCCGGCCGCGGCCAGCGCTGCCTTGGAAGCCGCTGGCTGGGTTGATGGCGGTGATGGTATCCGCACCAAGGATGGCAACCGTCTTTCCCTGAAGTTCACCACCACCACCGCCCAGTTCCGCCAGACCTGGGCCGCCGTCGCCGAGCAGAACCTGCTGGACTGCGGTATCGAGATCATCCGTCTGCACACCCCCGCCTCCTGGTGGTTCGGTGACAGCACGGGTCTGCAACGTCGTGACTTCGAGCTGGGCGCCTTCGCCTGGGTCGGTCAGACCGACCCCAGCCGGTCGCACCCTCTACGCCTGCAACCAGATTCCCCTGCCCAGCAACAACTGGGAAGGCCAGAACTACATGGGCTGGTGCAACGAAGAGGCCAGCCAGGCCATCGTCGCCGGCCAACAACACCCTGATTCAGGCTGAGCGCGTCGCCGGCCTACGATATCGTGCAGAAGGCAGTTCTCCGCCGACATGGTCTCTCTGCCCCTCTTCCAGCGGGCCGAGGCCGAGGCCTGGGGCATCAACCTGCTCAACTTCCGCCCGGACCCCACCGAGTACACCTCGGCCAACTCCTGGGAATGGGAACTGGCTGACGGCGGCGACACCTGGTCGTCGGCTTCTCCCAGGAACCCTCCACCATGTTCACCCTGATCGCTTCGGCTGCGGTGCAGCGCCAGATCGCCCAGATGGGTGTTGGCAACCTGTACACCCAGTACAGCTATGACTACCAGCCCGTGACTGCAGGACGCCTTTGGCGACGATTGAGAATGGTCTGGCCACCAACGAGATGGTGGAAGTCACCGCCGGCGACATGGTCTACAACGTGGACGGCGAGCCCGAAGAACTGGCCGCCGGCACCAAGATCATCGTCGATGGCGAGCAGATGGAGTACGACGGCTCCAGCGCTGTGATGATGCCCCAGTTGATGGTCAACTACAAGTAAGCCGACTTCACCTGGAGCGATGGCTCGCCGGCTTCTGCCGGCGACGTGGAATTGGCCCACCAGATCGACTGTGACAAGGACTCCGGTGCGGTTTCCTTCATCACCTGTGATGCCATGGCCAGCACGTGAGTTTGGCCCCGGCGTGGAAGCCACTGTCACCTATCTGCCCGGCTACCAGTCTCCGACCTACTTCCTGTCCCGCTTGGGGCGAACTCTACCCCAGCCATCAGGTCCTGAGCGATGGCCGCAGTCTGAGCCGATGTGCCGGCGGCTGAGTGGGCCACCCTGCCCGAGATCGCCGAGAAGCCGCTTGAGCTATGGTCCCTTCGTCATCACCGACTGGGTGAAGGGCGAGCGGATCGAGCTGGAAGTGAACCCCTACTACGAGCCTGCGCCCAAGGTGCAGAAGATCATCGTCATCTTCGTTCAGGACACCAACCAGGCTGTGGCCCAGTTGTTGGCCGGCGATGTGGATTACCTGGAGCGAGCCACCCTGGGTGGCGGCGCCGAGGTCCAGACTGTGATCGATGCAGCTGCAGAAGGCAAGGTCAATGTGGAGATCATCCCCAGCCCGACCTGGGAACACATCGACATGAATCTGTACACCAAGTAGTCGTTTGAGTTCTCCGTTCGCAATGTGCGTGATGGTGGTGGCAGTAATGTGATACCACCATCACGCATGTCGTGTAACACTGAAAGCGGGTGGGGCATTCCACACGAATGTTCCACCCGCTTTTGACTTTCAGCCGTGTTGATTTTGGTATGGAG
This sequence comes from uncultured Chloroflexia bacterium, assembly GCA_963704975.1. Classification (GTDB taxonomy): domain Bacteria; phylum Chloroflexota; class Anaerolineae; order Caldilineales; family Caldilineaceae; genus JAGNDO01. Next base: position 13,500 of record CAVPIK010000004.1, read on the forward strand.
CGCTGAAATTATGACCAACTATCTGATCCGCCGCGTCTTCCAGATGATTTTTGTGATCTTCTTGTCTGCGTTGGCAACGTTTGTTCTTTTTAATATCGCGCCGGGTGGCCCGTTGACTGGTTTGCAGCAACAGCAGCAGCAGTTGAGCCGGGAGGACATTGCCCGCATCCGCGCCCAATACGAGTTGGATCTCTACATGCCCGTGCGTTTTTCGCGTTGGCTGATCGGCGTGCCTTCTGGCCCCATCACCCTGGCCGGGCAGGAAGTCTTTGCCAATACCCCCGTGGGTTGTTATCTGCCCCGGGAGGAGCAGGTAACGGATCGCAACGGCGAGACAGTCACTCGACCGACCGGATGTGACGATTATGTCTATCTGTCTGAAATGCCTGAACTGCATCCGGCCATTCGTAGCAGCAAAGGCATTTTGCGCGGTGATTTTGGCTTGAGTACGGTCATTCGTCCTGGGCGCCCGGTCTTGGATGAACTGCTCAGTCGTCTGAACGCCACGCTGGAATTGTTGGTTTCAGCAACGCTGCTTTCGTTGCTGATTGGGGTTCCTATCGGTATTTATAGCGCCGTTCACCAATATTCCCGTTTCGATTATTTCTTTACAACCCTGGCCTTTATCGGATCCTCCATGCCGGTCTTCTTTTTTGCCTTGTTGTTGATCTTGGTCTTTTCGGTGGCCCCCGTTTTCCTGGCGGACACCATCCCCTGGATCCCGCGTCTGCCTTCCGGCCTGCGGGAGGCCATGCGTGGTTACAGCATCGCCACATGGCTGCCCCAGGTAGAAGCCGGATCACTTTGGGATCGCCTTCTACATCTGTTCATGCCTCTGCTGGTGCTGACCTTCTTCAATATGGCCGGCTGGAGTCGCTTTGTGCGCACATCCATGCTTGAGGTCTTGCGCCAGGACTATGTACGCACGGCCCGGGCCAAGGGGTTGATGGAGCGGGTTGTGATCTACAAGCATACCCTGCGCAATGCCCTGATTCCTTTTGTGACGATTCTGGTGTTGACCATTCCTGGCATCTTTAGCGGCGCGATCATCACGGAGACGGTCTTTGCCTGGCCGGGGATGGGGCGGCTCTATTTCGACGCCCTCAGCCGCAGCGACTGGCCGGTAGCTTTGGCCTTCATCTTTATCACCGCTGTGCTGACGGTTTTTGCCCTGTTGTTGGGGGATATTCTCTACACGGTGGTTGACCCACGCATCAAGTATAAATAGATCCCTAGTTCATGGAGTAGCAACCTATGGCGGCAACAGCCGATTCGCTTCCAGTCATAAAACAGAAGGCCGAAAAGTCGGATAGCCAATTGATGGTCGTGGCGCGTCGTTTTACACGCCACAAATTGGCCGTTATCTCTTTGGTTTTGATTCTGCTTATTTTTATCGCATCCCTGCTGGCTCCGGTGATCACCACCTTTCCTCGGGATGCGGTGGATATTTCGGCACCCGTACGGCCTGGTCCTCCCGGTATCGCCGGCAGCGATGGCCGCATCCACCTCCTGGGTATCGATAACCTGGGGCGAGATCTCTTCACCCGTTTGCTTTACGCTGCTCGGGTCTCCCTCTCCATCGCTTTTTCCGTGGTGCTGCTTTCCGAGACCATCGGCGTGATCATCGGCGCGGTGGCGGGTATTACAAAGGGTGGGTGGATACGGTCATCTCCCGGGTGATCGAGTTTATGCTCACGATTCCCCTTTTGCCGATTCTGCTGATCCTTTCGGCCATTATGATCAACACGGATGCCAAACTGCCCTTGCCGGGTTTTGCTATCAAGGCGTTGAGCGCGGTGCTGTTGGCCCCGGAACGGGAAGCCAACCAGGTCTTTGTGCTGGTGATGATCATCGTCATCTTCGGTTGGTTGGGGGCCGCCCGTCTCATGCGGGGGATGGTGCTCTCCCTCAGCGAGCAGGACTTTGTGGAATCCCTGAAGGCCCTGGGCGCGTCCGATGCCCGCATCATCTTCCGCCATCTGATCCCCAACGGTATTGCACCGATCCTGGTCAACGCCAGTCTGAGCTTGGGCGGTGTGATTATTCTTGAAGCCTCTCTCAGCTTTCTTGGGCTTGGGCGTGCAGGACCCGACGCCCACCTGGGGCAACATGCTCAACTCATCCCAGAGCTATATGTTCCAACATCCCTGGCTGCCCTTGGTCCCTGGTATTCCCCTGGTGATTGTGGCCTTGGGCTTTAACTTCATCGGCGATGGGCTGCGGGATGCGTTGGATCCTCGGCTTAAGCGATAGAAGCGAAGAATTACACATAGCATTGTCATCTTCTATTTTTTTGCGAATAATCGATTGGGTAAGGTTATCCGATGGCTGATAATAACAAATTCACTTCCCAGCCTCTCTTGGAAATCAAAGGGCTGAAAACTTTTTTCTACACCGAAGATGGTGTGGTGAAGGCCGTCAACGGCGTGGATTTCGTCATCCGCCCCGGCGAGGTGATGGGGTTGGTGGGCGAATCGGGCAGCGGCAAGAGCGTCACCTCCCTGTCGATCATGCGGCTGCTTGGCGGTTCCGGCAAGATCGTGGAAGGTCAGGTGATCTTTGATGGCAAAGATCTGACCAAGGTGCCGGAGAGTGAGATGCTCACCCTGCGCGGCAACAAGATGTCCATGATCTTTCAGCAACCTACCAGTTGTCTGAACCCGGTCTTTCGCATCGGGGATCAGATCGCCGAATCCATTATGGTGCATCAGCAGATGGACCGTAAGGAGGCCATGCGCCAGGTGATCGAGTTGTTGCGCAAAGTTGGCATCTCCGACCCAGAGCGACGCATCAGAGCCTATCCCCACGAGATTTCCGGTGGTCAGGCCCAGCGGGTGATGATTGCCATGGCCCTCTCGTGTCTGCCCAAACTGCTCATCGCCGACGAGCCGACCACGGCTCTGGACGTGACCATCCAGGCCCAGATTCTGGACCTGATGCGCAAGCTGCGCACGGACACGGACACGGCCATTCTGCTTATCACCCACGATATGGGCGTGGTGGCGGAGATGTGCGACAGCGTGGCGGTGATGTATGCCGGGCAGATCGTCGAGTACACCGATGTGAACACCCTCTTTGACAAGCCCCTGCACCCCTACACCGAGGGGCTGCTGGCTGCCATCCCTGTGCTGGGCGTGGTTCAAGAGTCTCTGGCCGTCATCCCCGGCTCGGTTCCCGATCTGATCCATCTGCCGCCGGGCTGCAAGTTTGCGCCCCGCTGCCCGTATGTCAAAGAACTTTGTGTTGCAGAGGTGCCCGAACTGATCCAGATTGAAGAAGGCCATTCGGCCCGCTGTCACATGCGCCATCCGGCCACAGCGGCCCAATGGGCAGGGGTGGGGCGAGCCGACTGGAATTTCATGGGTGATGAAGTGCTTGTGGAAATAGCGGGGGGTACAGAATAGCTTATGTCCATCGTTCCTACGCAGAAAAACGACATCCTGGTCGTTGATAATCTGAAAAAGTACTTCCCCGTCCGCTCCGGTCTGTTGCAACGGGTGTCGGCGTGGGTCAAAGCCGTGGATGGAGTCAGTTTCACCATTCGGGACGGTGAGACCTTCGGTCTGGTCGGTGAATCCGGCTGCGGCAAGACCACGGTCAGCCGTACGATCCTGCGGCTGCAAGAGGCCACCGCTGGCTCGGTCACTTTCAACGGGGAGGATGTCTTCTCTGGGGGCCGCAGCGGGATGAAGGCTCTGCGTCGCAACATGCAGATCGTCTTCCAGGACCCGTACTCCTCTCTGGATCCGCGTATGCCCGTCGGCGAGATCATTGCCGAAGGGTTGCACATTCACGGTATCGGTAAACCTGCTGAGCGCAAAGAGATCGTCCAGGAGATGTTGGCCAAGGTGGGGCTGAACCCTTACCACGCCCAGCGCTATCCTCACGAGTTTTCCGGTGGACAGCGTCAGCGTATCGGCATTGCCCGGGCCTTGGCCCTGCAGCCCAAATTCATCATTTGCGATGAACCGGTCTCGGCGCTGGATGTTTCGATCCAGTCTCAGGTGCTCAATCTCCTGCGCAAACTCCAGGATGAATTTGGCCTGACCTATCTGTTCGTGGCCCACAATCTGAGCGTTGTCGAACATATCAGCGACCGGGTGGGGGTGATGTATCTGGGCAAGATGGCGGAGATCACGGACCGCGAAACGCTCTATCGCAACCCATTGCATCCCTACACCCAGGCTCTGTTGTCGGCCATCCCGGTTCCCGACCCACGACGCGTCCGTCAACGGATTGTCTTGAAGGGTGATGTGCCCTCGCCGCTGAACCCGCCCAGTGGCTGCCGCTTCCATACCCGTTGCCCCGTTGCCCAGGAGATCTGCAGCCAGGTTGAACCGGTTTTTGAGGAGAAGGCCCCGGATCATTTCGTTGCCTGTCATCTGGTGGAAAAAAGCCAGGTCTATTCATCCAACATTGAACTACTCGGCTAAAGGTGTGCCCGTGGTACCATGGGGCGCAGTTGACCCGGTCATCTCCGTTGAATCCTGATTTCTCCCGGCGCATGGTCAACGACTGAAACAAACAGACCACGTCCCGATCTGGTTGGGGACGTGGTCTGTTTTTGCTAAACAAGCAAGGAGAAAGGAATGACTACACAACGAAAGGTATCTCTATTCGTTGGTCTTCTGATTTTGATTGCCGGGGTCGTAGCGCTCTCCGCCTATTTTGCCCGGAGTCCAGGCGAGCCCCAGGTGATCCAGGAGACGGTGGTGGTGGAAAAGATTGTGACACAAGAGGTAGAAAAGATTGTGACACAAGAGGTCGAAAAGGTCGTGGAGGTTCAGGTGACGCCAACCTCGCCGCCTTCGGGTCCCAAGACCATCGTCATCTGTCAGGCGCAAGAGCCCGATACCCTCTATGAATACGCTGGCACCATGCAGGCTGCCAACTATGTGAAATCCGTTTTGGGTTACGACTTGTACAGCTTCTTCACCAGTGCTGACTTTGAGTACCAACCCGTGGCTCTGCAGGCGTTGCCCACCCTGGAGAATGGTGGCGTCGTTCTGGAAAAGATAACCATCAATCCTGGAGATGTTATCACCTATCTCGATCCAACCACTGGCATGGTTGTTTCCGACACCACTGCTCTTGACGGTCCTATCGAGTTGGACCAGATCGCCATGACATTTAAGATCCGACCGGGCCTGATGTGGGAAGACGGCATACCCATCACCGCAGCGGATTATGAACTTTCCTTCAAGCTTTACATGGATGCGGACACCCCGAATCCCAACCGCCTGGCTGGTGAGCGAACCGCTGAATTCGCCATGCTTGACGACACCACCCAGAGGGTCAAGCTATTGCCCGGTCTTACCCCGGCAGACTATATCCAGTATATGTGGGATCCCATGCCCGCCCATATTCTAGGCGACATGGCTCCGGGCACTATCGCCCAGAGCAGCTTCGCCCGATCCCCCCTCTCCTTCGGTCCTTTCAAGATGGCCGAGTGGGTTGAAGGTCAGTATATCCGTGTGGTTAAGAATGAAAACTATTGGCGCGAAGGGTATCCAAAACTGGACGAAGTCACCTTTAAGTTCATCCCTGACGCCGACCAACTCCTGGCCCAGCTTCTCAGCGGTGACTGTGACGTGGGTACCGAGGACGGCATGACTCCTCGATCAAAGCCCACTCTTGGATCAGGCTCAAGCTGAAGGTATTCTGGTACCCTATTACAAGCGTGACACGGTCTGGGAACACATCGATTTCGGCATGACCTCTGTGGATGGTCGCTACCAGTTCTTTGGCCCTATGGGCTATGCGGACCTGGGTGAACTGGATCTTGCGGATCCGGGTAGTTGGGTGAATACCCCAGCTTGGGAAGCTGCAAAGAACGTGCGCAAGGCCTTCGCTTTCTGTATTGACCGTCAGCATCTGCTTGACGAAGCCGTCTATGGACATAGCGTCGTCATCCACAGCATCATTCCCGAAAATCACCCTTTCTATCCAACTGAGGGTCTGGTCCAGTACGAGTATAATCCAAATTTGGGCAGAGAACTGCTGGCTTCGGCTGGTTGGACTGAAACGGATGGCGACGGTTTTCTGGATCGAAACGGCATCAAATTTCAGGTGACCTTCAACACCACAGTCGATAACGCCATGCGTGGGATCATTGCCCAACTGGTCCAGGAGAACCTGCGCACCTGTGGGGTTGATGTCGTCATCGAACTTGTGCCCACCCGTGAGTACTTCGGCGATGGCCCGGACGGTACACTCTTTGGTCGTTCCTTCGATCTGGCGGAATTTGCCTGGGTGGCCAGTGTGATACCGAGGACAAGCATGTACTATTGTGACCAATGGCCAGCCAAAGACAACAATTGGTCCGGATCAAATGACCCCGGCTACTGCAACCCGGCCTACGACGTGCTTGGCAAACAGGCCGAGGCTACCCTGAGTCGTGTGGAACAGAAGCGTCTGTATGCCCAGGCTTTGGCCATTTTGAGCGAAGATCTGCCTGTACTGCCTCTCTTCCAGCGTGTCGGCGTTTCTGCCACTCGGCCCGGTGTGTTGAACTACAAACCAAATTCCACCATTGACAGCCCCCTGTGGAACATTTGGGAGTGGGATATCGAGTGAGTGCATCTGAAGAATCAACCACGTTGGCTCATGGCGGCGGTAGGTTTGGTGTTGATTGTGGTGCTGGTTTGGGCGGGCAGCCGGATCTTTTCAAGACCGGCGATGGGCGATGTGCTGGGTGCGACCACCTGCCGTCGGCGACTGAGTCCGTGATCGCGGCCACACAGACCCCATCAACGCCGACCGCCACCCCTGGCCCCCAGCCCCAGCCCGGCGGAACTGTGGTGGAGTTGATCGCCCGCCCGCCTGACGGTTTCAACCCTCTCCTCACCACCAACCGCACCAGCCTGGCCGTGGCCGCCAAACTCTACCCGGCCCTCTTGGGCCAAGATTCCCAAACCGGGGCCATTGTGCCCACGGCTCTTGCCACGGGCTGGACGGTCTCGGCGGATGGCCGCACCTACACCTTCGCCCTGACCGACCGGGCCGTGTGGAGCGACGGCGTGCCCGTCACCGGGGCGGATTTTGTCTTCACCTACCGGGCCGTGGCCGATGGCGGCGTGCAAAGCCCCTATCGCCCGGTGACGGAGAACATCGCGGACATCCAAACGCCGGACGCCCACACAGTGGTGGTCACCCTGGCCGAGCCGGATTGCGACGTGCTCCCTGCCCTCACCCTGCCCTGGCTGCCCAGCCACCGCTACGCCCCAGACTTCAGCGACATGCGCACCAACCCCCTCAACTTGGTCCCCGATGTGAGCGCAGGCCCCCTGCTTTTTGCCGGGGCGGAGGCGGACGGAAGCGTGCGCCTGGCCCGCAACCCGAACTATTGGGCCGGGCCGGTGTGGATGGATGGCTGGACCTATCGGGTGGAAAGCGATCCGGCCCAGCGCTTGACCTTGCTGGCCACGGGCCAGGCGGACCTGACCCTGCTGCCCGCCAACGCCGTCATCGCCGACCCGCCGGGACCGGGGCTGGTGGCGTTTGAGTTTGCCGATGACGGCTATAGCTTTGTGGCGGTCAACCTGGCCGACCCAGGCGAGCCGGTGCCGGGGGTGGATGCGGACGGCAACCCGGTGGCCCAGCCACCCCATCCTGTGCTGGGCGATGTGACCGTGCGCCAGGCCCTGGCCCATGCCGTGGACTATGATCGGCTGATCGCCGAAGTCTATGCCGGCTACGGCCAGAGACAGACCAGCGCAGTTCTGCCCACGGTGGCCTGGGCCTATGCCGGCGATCTGCCCCCGATTCCCTACGATCCCGGCCAGGCCGCTGCCTTGCTGGACAGCGCCGGTTGGACCTTGAATGGCGCCACCATTCGCCAGAAAGAGGGCCAACTCCTAAGCCTCACGCTGTTGGTGAACGATGACGATGCCGTGCGTCTGGATCTGGCCGCTCGATTGCAGGAACAATGGCAGGCCGTTGGTGTGGACATCACCGTTGAGACCGCTGAGTTTGGCGAGGTTGCCTTGGCTTTGCTGGATCAGACCTATGATCTGGTCGTGGCCGGCTGGTCAGATTTGGGGACATCCCCCCTTGATGAAGCCTTCTGGCGTCGAGATGCGGATCTGCCCGGGTCTGGATTCAACTTTACCAGTTATGCCAACCCCCAAGTGGAGGAACTGTTGACCTCGGCCCGCCAACTACCCGGCTGCGATCCCGCTCAACGGGCTGAAATCTATGGGCGTATCCAGGCGCAGCTTCAGGCGGATGTGCCCTATCTCTTTTTGAGCACCCAGCAGTCCACGCTGGTCTTCAGCAATCGGTGGCAAGGGATTGATCCCGGCCCGTGGGGGTATGCGGGAAATCTGGCAGCGTGGTTTTTGGCCGAATAGCCTCTTTGCAAGGAGTCAATCACGCCAAAATGGGTAATATGCCCGCAACCCTGTTTGGTGATTGACAGGCAGGGTGAAAAGATGGTAACATAGCGCAAATTTCAAGCATGGCAATGACTTTATCTGTACAGACTGAACGATTACTCTCTTTTTCCTCGCTAAAAGTCCAACGTTTCTCTTAATCTTTCAGCTTTCCCTGGGGCCAATTCATCGGCTTCCATTCGATAAACTGTAATCTCTCTGTGTGTCGTCGGACTGATTCTCATTGGTCCGTTCCAATCAATCGGTTCAACCTAGTTCCCAAAATGGAGGAGTATATGAGCTCAAACCGAAAAGTTGCGTTTGCATTGGCTGCGCTACTCATCGCCTTGGTGGCCCTGACTGGCTGTGTCCAGCCCGAGCCCGTGGTGGTGGAGCGCGAGGTCGAGAAGATCATCACCCAAGAAGTTCAGGTGGTGACCGAAGTGATGGTCACCCCGACGCCAGCCCCGGCAGTCCAGGGCGGCGCGTGGGTGCGGGCTAGCCTCTCGGATGCCTCTATCCTTAACCCGATCCTTGGCTCCGACAGCGCCAGCTCCGATGTCTATGGCTTCCTGTTCCCCGGTCTTCTGGGAGTAAATCCCTTCAGCGGTGCCTTCGAACCCACGGAGATGGCCGAGAGTTGGACTGTCTCTGAGGACGGCCTGACCTGGACCTTCAACCTGCGGGACGGCGTGGTGTGGAGCGACGGCGATCCCGTGGATGCCGCCGACTTCAAGTACACCTACGACGCCATTGCCAGCGAGTTGGTGGAGACCCCCCGCAAGTCAAACGTGGCCGGCATCGAGAGCATCGAGGTGCTGGATCCCCTGACCCTTCAGGTGGTCTTTGGTGAGGTCAAGTGTGACGGTCTGGGCGATCTGGGCCTGGGTTGGCTGCCCAGCCATCTCTACGCCGAAGACTTCTCCGACATCATGGAGAACTCCTATAACGAAGCGCCCCCGGTCAGCTCCGGCCCCTTCGTCTTCAACGAGTGGGTGCGGGACGACAACACCACCCTGTTGCGCAATGACACCTACTTCAAGGGTGCCCCCAACATGGACGGCATGATCTACCGCATCATCCCGGACCCCGGTGCCCGTCTGGCCGCCTTGCAGACCGGTGAGGTGGATCAGATCGGCGTGCAGCCCGAACAGCTTACCACCGTGCAGTTGGACCCCAACCTGAACCTGTATAAGTTCAAGGATGATGGTTATTCCTACATCGCCCTGAACTTGGCCAACCCGGAAAATCCGCAGCCTGGCCAGGACGAAGAAGGCAATCTGATTGAGCAGGATCCCCATCCTATCCTGAGCGACAAGGCCGTGCGTCAGGCCATTGCCCACAGCCTGGACTATGACACCATCATCAGCAAGGTCTATCTGGGCCAGGGCTACAAGATGGCCGCCAACGTGCTGCCCGCTGTGGAATGGGCCTACGATCCCGCCATTCTGCCCTACGACTTCAACACCGAAATGGCTGCCCAAATGCTGGAAGATGCCGGCTGGGTGGACACGGACGGTGACGGCGTGCGCGAGAAGGACGGCCAGATCCTGGCGCTGAATCTGTTGACCAATGCCGGCAACACCACCCGTGAAGATCTGGGTGTGCTGGTTCAGGATCAGCTGAACGGCGTCGGTTTCGACATCACCTTCGAGGCCATCGACTTCGGTACCATGGTCGGCCAGATGTTGGGCCAGACCTACGACATGGTGATCATCGGCTGGACCGGTCTGGGCACCGACCCCAACGATGATTCCTTCTGGCACAGCCAGTATGACACCCCGGACAGCGGCTTCAACTTCGTCAGCTACAACAATGCTCGCATCGACGAGCTGCTGGCCCAGGGCGTCGCCGTGCCTGGCTGTGATCCCGCCGAACGGGCACCCTTCTACCAAGAGATCCAGCAGATCATCCACGATGACGTGCCCTATGTCTTCGTGTCCGGTTCTGTGGGCAATGTTGGCTACTCCAACAAGTTCGAGGGTCTCGATCCCGGCCCGTGGAGCTTCTACCACAATGTTGAGCAGTGGTCCTTGACCCAGTAAGTTTGGTTTTTGGGCTTTGACCTGAAAGAGGCGGGGACAGTTTCGGCTGTCCCCGCCTTCTCTTATCTCTTTCCAGTTATCAACCTTGGCGGGAACTGTACTCCCCACGAATGGCGGGGGCAGGATTCCAGTCTATCCTTGGACTAGTCGGAGTTAACCTATGTTCCGATACATTCTGCGGCGTCTGCTGCAGGCCATCCCCACCTTGTTGGGCGTCAGCGTGATCAGCTTTGTGCTGATCAACTCCGCGCCTGGCGATCCCATTCTCATCCGCACCTTTGATCCCAACATCACCGAGGAGAGCCGGGAGATCCTGCGCCGTCAGCTTGGGCTGGATCAACCCCTGGTCTTCCAATATGTCAGTTGGTTCTCGGGCATCACCCTGCGCAGCGGGGATGTGGTGGCGGAGTTTGAGAGCAACAAAAAAACAGATTGCTCCTATCAGGGAGCGCTGAACTTCACCGTTTGCGATACCGGTGGCGGCATCATTCGGGGAGATCTGGGCACAAGCACCCAAACCAAGCAACCGGTCTGGGATCGACTTGTGGAGCGCATGCAAGCCTCCGCAGAGTTGGGAATCGCCAGTTTGCTTTTGGTCTTTATCGTTGGCATCCCCTTGGGCGTGCTCAGCGCGGTCTACCGGGGATCCATTTTCGATAATATCGTGCGTTTCTTCTCGGTGATCGGCCAGTCCGTGCCCGACTTTTGGATGGGTCTGATGTTGGTCTTCCTCTTCGGTGTGATTTGGGGGATCTTGCCCACCGGCGGACGCCAAACCGTCACGTTGACCAGTGAGTTTGATCTGCTGGACCGCATCCGCCACCTGATTTTGCCCGCCTTTGTGCTGGCCCTGGGTGGCATCGCCTTCCAGAGCCGAGTCATGCGTACGGAAACCCTGGAGGTGATCCGCCAGGATTACATCCGCACGGCCAAGGCCAAAGGGCTGTCGGCCCGGAATATCTGGTTCATCCACGCCCTGCGCAACGCCCTGCTGCCCCTAATGACCATCCTGGGGCCGGCCATCCTGGGCGTGATCGGCGGGGCCGTGGTGATCGAGACGGTCTTCTCGTGGCCGGGCATGGGGCGATTGACCCTGAGCGCTGCCCTGCAACGGGACTATCCCATGGTCATGGGCGCGGTGATGTTCTTCTCCGCCCTGACCATCATCGGAAATCTGCTGTCGGATATCCTCTACGGCGTTGTTGATCCCCGGGTACGGCTGAAATAGCCACTATCTAGCGTCGGTTTAATGTGTCGGTTTAGCTTCGACTTGAAGAGAGTTTGATCATGAGTGTACAGTCCACTGATCTTGAAATTCTGAAGAGGACCCTGGCCGCAGAACCTCAACTGCGCCGCAAGCCCCAGACCTACTGGAGCATGGCCCTCCAAGCCCTGCGCCGGGACAAGCTGACCGTCACTGCCATCGGCGTGATTGTCTTCATGGGTGTCTTGGCCATTTTTGCTCCCCAGCTTTCCAATGCATTGGTCGGTGTGGGTCCCAACGATACCAACCCGAATAATGCCTTTGCCCAACCTTACATTGGCCCCTATTTGTCATGGCGGATGGGGACGGACACGGAGACTGCCCCCCTTATGCTGGGCAGCTCCGACGGTGTGCCCAATTGGCTGGGTACGGACCAACTGGGCAGAGATCAGCTCGTGCGTCTGCTCTATGGGGGGCGGGTGAGCTTGACCATTGCCTTTTTGGCGGCCTTCATCTCCCTGGTGATCGGTGTGACGGTGGGGCTGATTGCCGGCTATTTTGGCGGGGTGATCGATGATGTGGTGATCTGGTTTATCAACACCATCAGCTCCATCCCCACGATCTATATTTTGATCATCATCACCGCCATCTTCAAGCCCAACCCCATGACCTTGACCCTCTTCTTGGGGTTCTTGGGCTGGTTGGGGACGGCGCGCTTCATGCGGGGCAACGTCTTCCGTGTGCGGGAGATGGACTACACCGTTGCTGCCCGGGCCATTGGCGCCACCCACACCCGGATCATGGTGCAACATGTGCTGCCCAACAGCGTGCCCGTGATCATCGTCATCACCGCCATCTCCGCCGGCACCCTGATCCTGGTGGAGTCGGCCCTGAGCTTCCTTGGCTTGGGCGTCCAGGCCCCCACGGCCACCTGGGGCAGCATGTTGAACCGGGCGCAGAATCTCTTCTTCCTCCGCAACCCCGAGACGGGTGCTTATCTTGCCCTGCACATGCTCGTCCCCGCCGGGGTACTGATCACCATCACCGTGCTCTGCCTCTATCTGATCGGTGACGGTCTGCGGGATGCTCTGGATCCCACCTTGAAGAATTCGGGCTGATCCTTTTCGGTAGCCCGGCATTCAAGCCCATTCCAGGCGGGACACCCAACGGTGTCCCGCCTTCGTCTTCTTATCAGGCAGCGTAGGATTAGCGGGAGTTCCGCCCATGCAGTTGACCCAACCGATTGATCCCGAGGAGTTGGCCGATCTGGGCCGCCGTTTTGGTGCCATGTCATACCAGCACGAAGTCTTGGCGGTGACAGACCCGTTTTTGACCGAAGACCATCAGCGTTTGCTCAGCGACGGACGGCGGGCGGAGATTTGCTATATCATGCATCGGGGCGTGCCGGCGGATGGCATTTTGCTGCACCACAAGATCTTTTATCCCGGCCCGGCCTTTCGTCTGCCCACAGGCGGGGTGGATCCGGGGGAAGCGGTGTGGGATACCCTGGTGCGGGAGATCTATGAAGAGACCGGGCTGACTGTGAAGACGGGCGAGGATGGGCCGGGCGAGGTGGTGGTGGAGGACTTTCTGGGGGTGGTGAGCTACGATTTCCATCATCGGCGGCTGGATCAGCACTTCTGCCTTTGCCACCTATCATTTTTTGGTCCAAGCACCGGCAGGGGCCGAGCCCCATCCGCTGGACGAGACGGAGAAGGTGGATGGGTGGCGCTGGCTGCCCGCAGAGGCTCTACGCGCCCAAGCCATCACCCTGGGCAGCCTGGACACCACCGCGCCCGACTGGGCCGACTGGGGCCGCTTCCGGTCGCTGAGCCACCACTTCGTGGCGGATCGGCTGGGGGCAGGATCAAAAAAATAGAACACAGATTGAACGGATCGAACGGATTAAAAACGGATCTTTTTCTGATATTCAAAAAAGATCCGTTTTGATCCGTCAAATCCGTTCAATCTGTGTTCTATTTTTAATCAACTCCTACCGAAACTACCCCACGAAATCTTGATCGAAGAACAACTCGCATAGTTCGACGATGTCGTCGGGTTCGGCCAGCCAGCGCCAGTCGAGGACTGTGGCCATCTCGGTGTCGATGACGCCGGGGGTGGTGCGGATCCAGCTCATCATATAGCCGGTGAGGGCGGCCACATTTTTGCCCAAAAGTAGCATCATCAGGTCGGCGTCGTCGCTGTGATAGGTGTTGAGCAGCCAGACCCGGCGCACATCCGGGTGGGTGGGCAGGTCGATGAGGGCCTGGAAGCAGCGCCGATCCATGCCCGGCTGCACGTCGATCAGCACGGAGGCGGCGATGGTCTGGCTGCTGGGGCTGACCTCCATCTCCAGTTCCAACATGGTGTCGATATCCGCCCGCCCGCTGAAGCTGAGGATGGTGCGGGTCTCCCGCACCCCCTCCACGCTGCGCACCACGTCCAGCATGAAGCGGTTGAACTCTTGCAGATCCCGCACCAGGCAGACAAAGCGCAGATCCGCTCGGGAGCGCATCCAATTGACCCACAGGGGAGCCACCCCGTTGGAGTTGTAGCTCATCAAATTGTTCAGCAACTGCTCGCGAGCCACTTCGTCTTTGCCGCTGATGATGTCGGCATCAACGAAAGCCAGGGCGGTGCTGGTACTGTGAAATCCGGTCTCTGACGGGTTAGCGCTCATGGGCATACACTCCAGGGTGGCAGGTTTGGGCGACTTGTGTACGGGTATTGTAATCGCTTTGGCCCGGATTGCAACCCCGGACAAAGGGCAAAAAGAGATCATGGCCCAAAAGAGCGCCGCCGGACAACTCCGGCGGCGCTCTTTTGGGTGGGGTGTTTCTGGTGGATGACTAGTCGATCGTCAGATTCCAGAACATTTCGCCCTGCAGGAAGACATCCGGTTCAGACGAAACGGGGGCGCCGTCACAGTCCACTGCTTCCAGATTGTACGTGTCGGTCAGCAGAGTGAGGAAGATGACCTCACCGTCGGCCAGGGGTGTTTCTGCGTCCAGCAGATTCTCGCCCACGTCCTCGCCCGCGGCCGTGGCTGTCACGGCGCACACATCCGCCCCGGTCAGGTTGGTCACCTCCAAGGTGACTTGGACCAGATTCACCGGGTTGGTCAGGTCGGTGAAGAGATAGTAGGCGTCGTCATCGTACGCCCGCACCCGCACCTCGTAGAGACCGGGTTCGACCATGGCCTCGGTGACGCTCTCTACCCCGCCTGCGTTGGTGCTGGATTGGTAGACGTCAGAGCTTCCATATCTGTCGTAGCGGGTAAGTTGCAGATCAAGATCGTTGTCGGCTAAGGAGACCAGGATCAGCGAGAGGATCTGCCCCGGCTCGGTGATCTCCAACTGATAGAAATCCGTGTCGCCATCATCGATCTGATTGCGCACATAGCCACCGGGGAGCAGAGATGGGGCAGGCCCCAGGTTCTCGGCCATCACGGTGAACTCGGCGGGGGTGCCGTTGCGGGTCAGGGTGATGTAGTAGGTGCCGGGTTGTGTGGCCAAGACATCGGTCGACGAGGTGGCATCATAGCTATAGCCATTCCAGGTGCTGTCCCCGGGCCGGCGGCCAATGCCGATATCAAAGTAAGCGTCTTCGGCATCCACGATCAGGTTTACCCGCATCAGAGAGCCGGCCTCTGCCACATTGAACTCGTAGTAGACCGTCTCGCTCTCCATCGTTTCATCCACCAAGGCCCCGTCCAGGGGTTCGCCATCCTCCAGCACGGCGAAGGGCTCGCCCGCTTCCCCTTCCACGCTCAGGGTGAAGGCCGAACTGTCGCTGCCGTAGCGCTTGACCATGATGTAATAGTCGCCGGGCAGCACATTTTCCATGACGATCTCTTCCTGGCTGCCGCTTTCCGCGCTGCTTTCGTACACACCGCTCTCGTCCAGGCTGTCGATGAGGAGCAGGTCCAGATCCGCGTCGTCGTTCTCCCCGGCCAGGGTGATGGTCAGGTTGGTGTAGAGGGTGTCCAGGGAGAGCAAGAGCAGGGTCTCGTCGCTATCTTCTTCCAGGCTGCCATCCATCGAACCGCCGATCTCGATGCTGGGGGGCGGGCCGCTGAGGAAGGGGATCAGGGTAAACTCCTGGTTGCGGCCTGACGGGGATACGACGACCTGGTAATCACCGCCCACGGTCCAGAAGCGCAACAACTGATTCTCTTGGGCATCGATGTAGTCATAGAAGTTAGAGCCTTCGACCGTCACAAAGAGAAATTGATCCGGGTCGGACGACTCTGCATAGAGCAAGACCTCTTGGGGCACATCCAGGGCGGGCACGGTGAGGGTGGCATAGTAGTCATCCCCAGATCGTGCGGTTGTGATCACAATACCGCCGGGGATCAACTTGCCCGGCTCCTCGGCGCTCTGGCGCATCTCGCCGAAATTGCCCAACACCACAAAGAAGAGGGCGCCGTCCTCCACAGCGGTGAAGGTGAGGGTATAGACGCCGGCATCCAGCGTCAGATCCGTGCTGCCGAAGACATCATCAAAGACGATGTTGCCGTCAATATCCGAAACCAGCACATCAAACGCGCCGGCCGCCTCCTCGTCCACCGCGGAGATCAGATAATCGCCATCTTCGGGCAAGACGATGCCAAAGGCAGCGCTGTCACCGGCGGCCACATCGATCTGGGCATATTCGCCCAACATCAGGGGAGCGACCGGGGGTTCCTCGCCCTGGGCCGCCGGTTGAGCAAAGACCGGCAGCAGTCCGGACAGCAAAAGAACCAGGGTTAACATCAAAACTGTCACAGTCTGTTTGGTGTTTCGAGAGGCATGGTTAAGGCTGGGTTGAATCATACGTCTTCTCCTGTGGCTAGATTGAAAATAGGATTGAACAGAGCGAACTTGGGCCAAGACAAAAGATCTTGTGGCAGCAGCGAACAACGGAGTGGGAGAGTGGCGAGGGGCAAAGCGAGAACGATGTACCTCTATTGAACACCGAAATCACTGAAATTGCAAGTGCTTTTTTGAAAAGACCCCAGTGCCCGGCAGATCAGCGCAGGTTGAGTAGACCGGGTCGACCAGCCTGGTGCAAAACGAATGGAGTTTAGGTCGTATCGAAACCGTAGCGGGTCGACCCGCTGCGGTTTCGATACGCCGCCGAGTACTTGAATGGTCAGCGGATATCTCGGCGGCGGCTACTCAACCTGCGCTAGCTTCTTTAATGCGGCTGCCCGGCGACTTTTGAAAAGCCCTGGAACAGAGCCCCAACTCCCCGCGTAGGGGCATGGGGTGCGACGGGAAACAAGGTCTTGAGACGGCGAATTTGTCTTCCGCCGCATCCCGTGCCCGACAGAGTGACAAATGGGTCATTTGCCGGGCACGGGTGTTTCCAAGCCCCCGACAGATTCCGCTGGCTTTGGGGTTGTGCCGAAATTGACACATTGCCGAGATCCGGGGAGAATATACACTTGTGAATTGATACCGGCGGCGAAGGGTTCCCCATTTTGCCGCCGCTGACTCGCTCCGAAATTTGATCACTACGAGGTGTGCTTTTGTTAAACTATACGACCGACGGCCAGCCCTTGGGCACCAATTCTACCCTGTGGAGCCGGGATCCCTTGCGCCCCCTGGTGCCCTATGCGCTGACCCCGTTCAGCGCCAGCGTGTTGACCGAGATATCCAGCGTGGCCTGGTATCGCTATTATGACCGCAGCGGCTATACCCTGCCCTATCCGCCCAAGGTGATCCGTCTCTACCAGGGCCGGGCCTACCTGAACCTCTCCATCATGGGCAAGCACGATGCTGACCATGCCGGCATTGAGCCCTTCACCATCCGGGTGGATGATCGCACCCTGCCCGCCAGCCCCTATGAAAAACCCAGCATGTTGGCGGCGATCAAGAACAACCGCAACCGTCGCAAAATCGATGATCTGCTCACCACTCTGGCAGAGGGCATCGATGCCATCTCGGAGAGGGCGCGGCAATGGCTGGACAAGGTGGAGGCCATCACCCAATGGAGCCAGGCCGAGATCCTCCAGATCATGGAAGAGATCGAACGCAAGGGCGTGGACAGCCTGATGGCTTTCTTTGCCGCCCGGCACAACCTGGAGATCGACTATAACTGGCTCCTGCGGGCCACAGAAGCGTCCCATCCCTTCCCCAGCAACCTGATCTTGGTCAACAACGCCCTCTCGGATCTGGATGGGCTGATCGAGGTGGAGGTTGCCCAGGAGTTGCTGCGCATCAGCCAATTGGCGGCCAAAGATCCCGTGGCCCATGCCTGGCTGGATGCCGGTGACTTTGATCAGTGGCAGAGCACGTTGCCCCAGGGGCAATTTGGCGATGAAGTGCGTGCCTTGATCAAGCGCTATGGGCACCGGGGCACGGGCGAAGGCGAGATGAGCATTCTGCGCTGGCAAGAAGACCCCGCCCCCCTTCTGGGTGGCATGAGGGCTTGTTTGCTCTATCAAGCCAAATCTCCGGCCACGGTCCCCTCCTCTCAACATCTTCAAAAGCTGGTGGAGGCGGTGGGCGGCAAACAGGCCAAGGAGGTTGAGCAGCATGTGAAGCGGGCCAGAGAGATGCTGTGTCTGCAAAGCCAGGCCCTGGACGCCTATGCCTATATCCTCATGGGGACCCGGATTTGGGTTCAGGAAGCCGCCAAAGAGGCCATGCACGATGGACGTATGCTGGCCGTTGAGGACGCCTTTTTCTATGAGTTGGAAGAGATCAAGCAGATGATGACCGGGGAATGGAATATCAGCGCTCGGGAGGAGATCCTGGCGGTGGCCGCAGGAACGTCGCCGCCAGCACCAGGAAAACTTGGCCGTGCGCCCCCTGGAACTGCTGATCGGCGATGTGGGCGCCCACCCCGCCCGCCAGGGACTGAGTGGCGTCATCGGCAGGGTGACGGGTCCCCTGCGCCGCCAGGATGCGCCCCAGCCCCTGCGCTGCAACCATGCCATTGTGGGGGCCGTGCGCTTGGACAGCGGCTGGGCACCCGCCTTGCCTGTGGCCGGGGCCTTTGTCACCGCCCGTGGCACTCCCGTGGACCCCATCATCGCCGCCGCTCGCATCTGGCATGTGCCCACGGTTTTGGGCTTGGGCGAACAGTACGATCAGTTGGTCGACGGCGCCCAAACCACGGTGGATGGCTCCTTGGCCACGGTAGAGCAGTAGAAGCAGTAGAAGTAGCCCCTGTTTCGCCGCAAAGTTGCAAAAGCACCAAGGAATGGAACTCTCTTTTCTTGGTGCTTTTCTTGCAATGTTGCGGTGAAAATAGAATCTTCCGAATAAGCTATGACTGGCTTTGTTAACGTTCAAAGACGGTGTGAGTGAAAAGATGGCCAAGCTACGTGGCATAAATTGGCAACGGTTGCTTCCCTTGGGGATTGGATTGCTACTGGCCGGGCTGGCCATTCCCCTGCGTTTTTATCACCTTGCCCAAGTCTCCCCCGATTTTCATTTTGACGAAGGCTTTCACGCCATGGACGCCCTGGGGGTGCTCCGGGGTGAGCATGCCCTCTTCTTCCCCGCCAACCGAGGCAGGGAGGGGTTGATCGTTTACGCCGTGGCGGGGGCCATCAAGCTGTTTGGCCCCACGGTCTTTGCCGTGCGCTTTCCCACGGCTTTGGCCAGTGTGGCCTCGGTCTTCGCCCTTTTCTGGTTTGGCCAGATTCTCTTTCGCCCATCCGAAAAATCGCAGGGTCTGGCCCGCTGGCGGGGCATTGTCATCGCTGGCGTCGCCGCCGGCACCCTGGCCGTTTCCCTAAGCCAGTCGATCCTGGGCCGGGCGGCCTTGCGGGGCAACTTTTTGCCCCTGCTGCTCAGCTTGGGGTTTGGCCTGTTGTGGAGCGGCATAGAGCGGCGCAAGTGGGGGCGGCTGCTGGGGGCCGGTCTCTGCGTGGGATTGATGGTCTATACCTACATCCCCGCTCGTCTGGCCCCTGTGTTGCTGTTGAGTTTGGGTCTCACCTTTGTGGCGGAAGCGTGGTGGCGGACCGGCACTCCTGGGGTGAAGCGCCTGGTGCGATCCCACGGCGGACCGGTGCTGGTTTTTGTGGGCATGGCCGGGCTGGTGGCCGCCCCCATGTTGGGCTACTACGCATTCCATCCAGAGAGCTTGATCTCCCGCAGCGATCAGATCTGGCTCTTCAGCTCTTCCCTCTACGACGGCAATATTCTCACCACCTTGGGCCGCAACATCTGGAATCAAGTGGCCATGATGGGCCTTGTCGGTGATCCCCACTGGCGAGCCAACTTCGACAGTTGGCCCATGCTCAATCCGGCCACAGCCCTCTTCTTTTGGATCGGTGTGGGGGTGGCCCTGCGCCGGTGGCGGATACCCATCTACCGGCTGCTTCTCCTCTGGCTGGGAATTATGCTGATCCCCGCTGTCCTCTCCTTCGATCTGCCCCACAACACCCTGCGCATGATCGGCATGATTCCGGCGATTCACCTCTGCATTGGCCTGGGCCTGTGGGAAAGCTTGGCCTGGATTCAGGTTTGGCTGGATCGGACGGCCCTGCCGGGGCGTAGGCTTTTTGTGCCGGGAATACTGGGGTTGACCGTCGTCGCCATCATGGCCCAAGGGCTGCTCGTTCACCAGGTGATCAATCAACGCTGGGCCCCGGCCTTAATCGACAAATTGCCCGCGCCCAATCTGGAGTGGCGAGCCCTGGTGGATCGGCTCAACGCCCTGCCGCCGGGGACACCGGAGCTGGTTGTCATCCCCTATGTGGCCGAGGACGATCTGTACGCCCATTCATCCTTTGCGTTTTTGAACAGGGGTGTGGTGCCGGTCGTGTTTGTTGATCCGTCTCAGGCCGGATTTGAAGCACAACTGCAAGCCGAGATCGAGCAAAGTTTGCCCGCTGGGGGGACGGTGAAGGTTGTCTCTTGGGAGCGGGAACCGATGGCGGACAGTGCGGGCCGACTGCCCTTTTTGTTGGGGATGGAGGGCGTCCGCACCGGCCAAGAGGCGTATACGGACTACACAGTCACGACCTTCACGGATCTGGATTTGGCTTCAACCTGGCGCTTGCCAGCCCCCGAAAAAGAAATGGCTGTCACCCTTGACTGCGGTCTTTCGTTGGTGGGCATAGGGATGGTGGAATACGGCGGGCGTCCTCTGCCCCTCTCTGGGGATCTGCCCGTGGACTTTGCCCTGTCCACCCACCCGGCTCTGGGATTGGTGGTGGATTGGCAGGCGATCCATACCCCGAATCATGACTATCGCCTCTCTTTGCGCCTGACCGCGGCGGACGGCAC
Source organism: uncultured Chloroflexia bacterium (assembly GCA_963704975.1). Lineage (GTDB taxonomy): Bacteria > Chloroflexota > Anaerolineae > Caldilineales > Caldilineaceae > JAGNDO01. The sequence goes on from CAVPIK010000004.1 coordinate 34,351, forward strand.
CCTGGCCTTCCAGCAGGATGATGGCCTGTGGAATGCGGCCCATCGCCTCACATCTGCTTGGCAGCCTGGAGAGCAAGCCGAAAGTCTGCATCTTCTGACCTTGCCGCCAGACCTTGCCCCAGGCGTGTACGAACTGCGGGCCGTGGTCTACGACCAGGAAAGCCTAACCCCAACCGTCCAGGTGGGCAGTTGGCAGCCGGAGATCGTGCTGGCCCGACTGCGGATTGGCTAACGGGCATCGGGATCTAGGCTTCTTCCCCCGGCTCCCGCACCCAAGCAAAGAGAACCAACAGCGCCACGGCTATCGCCCCTGCCGATGGCAGACCCAATCCCCAAGCACCCCACACGGCATAGGCCCAGGGACCGGTGATGCCGGCCAAGGTCGTGCCGATCAGGTTGCTGGTGACGCCCAAGGTCAGCACTTTTCCCCGCTGGGCGGGGGCCTGTTCGCTGAGCAGGGCGAAGTTGCTGACGATGCTGAATTCAAAGGCGAAGCGGGCCAACAGCAGCCCCGCCATGACGGAAAGCAGGCCCATGTCCAAGATGGGCAACAACAAATAGGCCGCCAACGCCAGCGTCGCCCCCAAGATCACGCTGCGCCGCTTGCCGAGCCGATCGGTGAACAGGCTGACCAGCCCGCTGGCAGTCAGATCCGCCACGCCCAGCACCAGGGCCACCCGCCCCAACAGGGATGCCCCCAGCCCGTACTCCGCGCCCAACCACGCCCCATAGGTGATCATCACATGCATGGCCGAAAACATGATCAGCCCGGCGGCCAACACATTGGCCCAGGCCGAGCGATGATGCGCGCCCAAATCTATAAACCGTCTCAGTCGATAGATCAGCGACGGTTGGACCGCCGAGGAGGAGGCACCCGTTTGCGGCGTGCGTGCCACCGCGGCGGGCAGTCGCAAATAGAGCAACCAGAAGAAGAACATGCTGGCACTGAGCACATAGAAGGGGGCGCGCCAGGACGTGGCGGCGATCAACAGCCCAGCCAAAAAGAGGCCGCCGATCCCTGACAGCGCCCAAGCATATTCCAAAATGCCCAACCCCCGGCCTCGGATGGCGTAGGGCAAGCGGGCGCTGATGTAGGCTTGGATAGAGGGCAGAAAAGCAAAGGTGCCCACACCGGTCAACACCATGCCCACCACAGCCATACCCAGATTCACACTTAGCCCGATCAGCAGGAAACCCACGGCATTGACCAACAGCCCGAAGCGCATGACAGTCCGATAGCCCCGCCGATCCGCCATCACCCCAAACAAGGGGGCCATCAAGCCTGTGGCGCTGCGCAGGCTGACCAGCCGCCCCATGGTGATGATGTCCACCCCCAGCCCCGCCGCAATCATGGGCAGAAATGGCATGAAAATCTGGGTGCCGGTATCGATAAAAAAGCGGGTCGAGAGACCCAAGCCCAGCAAGCGCGCTACGGATTGGGGGGCAGGCGTGGGGCTGGGCGTGAGGCTGGGAGCGGCCTCTGTCGGATCGTGTGACATGGGTCTGTCCTTGGCGGGCGGAATATTCCTGATGATCGACGAGCCAATTGATGACACTTGACCCTAGCAAACCCTGCCTGGGGTGTGTCATACTGGCAGCATCCACGCAACGTCGGCAGAATCTGCCGCGTGTAGAATCTGTTTGACGGATGCTCGCAAAAAGTCAGACGGCACCCATAGGGATAAGGTACGATAACACTGAACTTACAGGTGGCATAAAAATGGACATTAGCATTCCGCACGAAAGACGACCGGATGAGAATCGGGTTTCGCTCACCCCCAACGGCGTTGGGGTCTTTACCGAACAGGGCCATCGGGTCTATGTCGAGACCCTGGCCGGGGCCGGCAGCGGCTTCACCGACCAGCAGTATGCCCAGATGGGCGCACAGATTGTCTACACCCCGGCGGAAGCCTGGGGACGGGGCGAAATGGTGATCAAAGTGGGGCGGCCCATGCCCCAAGAGTTGGACAATCTCTATCCTGGCCAGATTTTGGCTGGATTTCTCCATCTGAGCGCCGGAAAACGACAGAAAATTCACTCCTTTCAGAACACGGGGGCCACAGCCCTGGCCTGGGAGATGGTACAGACCGATAGCGGCGACCTGCCCGTCCTCGGCCCGGTCAGCGAGATTGCCGGCCGTCTGGCCTTGCAGATCGCCGCCCGCTTGCTGGAAAACCAGTCCGGCGGCAAGGGCACCCTGCTCTCCGGCGCGCCCGGCGTCCCCCCGGCAGAGGTCGTCATCATCGGCGCGGGGACCGTGGGGATCAATGCGGCCCGGGCCCTCACCAGCATGGGGGCCACGGTCTACATCTTGGACAAGGATCTGGCCCCTTTGCGCCGGGTGGAAGAGAATTGCCGCCACATTGTGACCATGGTGAGCACGCCCCACAACCTGCGCAAGGTGATCGGCTTTGCCGATGTGGTGATCGGCGCCATCCAGGTGACCGGCACCCGTTCGCCCGTGGTGGTGACCCGGGAGATGGTGCGCAAGATGAAGCCCCGCAGTGTGATCATCGACTTCTCCATCGACCAGGGCGGCTGTATCGAAACCAGCCGACCCACCACCCTGAGCAACCCCACCTATATCGAAGAAGGTATCACCCACTACTGCGTGCCCAACATCACCGGCTCGGTCAGCCGCACCACCACCCATGTCCTCACCAATGCCACCGTGCCCTATCTTTTCGCCATCGCCGAAAAGGGATTGGATGCCGCCCAGATCGACTATCCGGAACTTAACCGGGGGATCGTGATCCGGGACGGGCAGATTCGGCACAAGGGTTTGGCCGATCTGATGGCTGACCCGGAGAGTCTGAATCTGGGCCTGAATCTGGGCCTGAGACCAAAAACGCCGGGGGGGTGCAGTAATGGGGTGGCGAGATCTCTACCAGCGTCGTATCACCAGTGCCGAAGAAGCGGTCAAGTCCATCCAATCGGGCGACCGCCTCTTCCTGACCGGCAACTGTTCCGTGCCCAAGTTTTTGCTCAGCGCCCTGGTGGATCGGGCCAGGGCCGGGGATGTGGAAAACGTCCAGATCAACCAGGTGCTCACCATCGGCAGCGCCGACTATGTGGCCCCGGAGATGGCGGGCAAGATCCGGGTCAACACCCTCTTCATCAGCGACAACGTGCGCCAGGCGGTCAACGATGGCCGGGCCGACTATACGCCCTGCTTCCTCTCGGAGATCCCCAAGCTCTTCCGAGAGGGCATCATCCCCTTGGATGCGGCGCTGATCCATTGCAGCCCGCCGGACGAGCATGGCTTTTGTAGCTATGGCATCGAAGTGGGGCTGACCAAACCGGCGGCCGAATCGGCCCGCATGGTGATCGCCGAAGTCAACGACCACATGCCCCGCACCTTGGGCAATAGCTTCATCCATGTCAGCAAACTGACCCATGTCGTCCCCGTCAGCTACGATCTGTCCGAAATCACCATGGGCACCCCCGGCCCCATCCAAAAGCAGATCGCCGCCCACATCGCCGAACTGATCCCGGACGGGGCCACCCTGCAAATGGGCATCGGCGGCATCCCCGACGCGGTGCTGCTCTATCTGCGGGAAAAGCGGGATCTGGGCATCCACACCGAGCTGCTCAGCGACGGGGTGATCGACCTGATCGACGAAGGCATCATCAACAACGAGCGCAAGACCATCCACCGGGGCAAGGTGGTGGCCGGGTTCATCCTGGGCAGCCAACGGCTCTACGACTATGTCCACGACAACCCCATCTTCGAGCTGCACCCCCAGGACTATGTCAACGATCCCTTTGTGATCGCCCAGAACGACAACATGGTCGCCATCAACAGCGCCATCGAGATCGATCTGACCGGCCAGGTCTGCGCGGACAGCATGGGCCACCGCTTCTACAGCGGCGTGGGCGGCCAGGTGGATTTTGTGCGGGGCGCGGCCCGCAGCAAGGGGGGCAAGCCCATCATCGCCCTGCCCAGCACCACCAAGCACGACACCATCAGCCGCATCGTGCCCGCTTTGCAGCCAGGGGCCGGGGTCGTCACCTCTCGACATGACGTGCACTACGTGGTCACGGAATATGGCGTGGCCGCCCTCTACGGCAAGAGCATCCGCCAGCGGGTGCAAGCCCTCATCGCCATCGCTCATCCCAATTTTCGGGATGAACTGACCTTTTTTGCGAAGAAACAGGATTATATTTAGGGGTTGGGGATTAGGGGATTAGGGGATTAGGCGGTACAGTTTGCCCCAATTCCCCTAAAACAGGAGGTGCCACATGGCCTCCCCGACCGGGATTGCAATCCCGCCGATCCAGTCGGGCGTTAAGCGCAGAGGCAGTGACACGGGGGCTGCATCGCCGCAGACATGGACCCCACAGCGTCCGTGTTTTGGCGCGGGGTTTGGCGGCGAAAAAGTTCGACTTTTGAAAAAAGTCGAACTTTTGGGTGGGATCGAAACGATGAAAGACCGATACAGGTTCGACATTCACTCCGCGGAGTGCGTGTCGAACCTGTTTTTTATGCGGTAACTTCGAAGGTTTACCCAAAACAGGAGGTTGTCATGCGAACAGATCGACTGTCAGATTCAATGTTTGGGAGAGTTCTGAGGATTGGGATCGTGGGCCTTGCCCTGTTGTCCGTGGTGTTGACCATGAGACTGATGGCTGCGCCTTTGGGGCCAACCGCCCCAGCAACCGACGTTTCTGGCACCATCACCAGTAACACCACATGGACGCTTGCCAACAGTCCCTATCGGGTGTTGTCAAGCATCACGGTTGTGGAGGGTGCAACCCTGACCATACAGCCGGGTGTGCGGGTGGAGTTTGACCATTATGATGGCTTGTGGGTGGATGGCGTCTTGCAGGCAGTGGGAACGCAGGCATTGCCCATTGTTTTCACCGGCAGCAGTGAAACGCCTGGCTGGTGGTGGGAGATCGACGTGCGCAACGCTGGGTCGGCCACGTTGGATCACGTGGAGGTGGCCTATGCCGGCTACTCGTCCGGCGTGGGCGTGAAGAAGAGCGGCAGCGGTGGGTTGAGCGTGCAGAACAGCACTATCCGCAACACCAGCGGGACCGGACTGCGGGTGGATGCGGGTTACAGTGGTTTCACGTCGGCCAACAATACCTTTGCCGACAATGGCTATGGGGTGCGTGTGGGGGTGAATGCCTCCTTTGATGACGACACTTCCACTTTCTCCGGCAACAACGTTGATGTCTATCTGGATGGCGGCACCATCACCCAGCCGGTGACCTGGAACCTGAACCCGGCTTATTCCCTCTACGTCAGCGGCAATATGATTGTCGGCGAGAGTGGTCGGTTGGACATTCTGCCCGACACGGTGGTGAAGTTTAGTCAGTATGACTATCTCACGGTGGACGGACAATTAAATGCCATTGGCAGCGCTGCCGAAGGGAAGATCTACTTCACCGACTGGCGGGACGACACCGTGGGCGGAGACGCCAACAAAGATGGTAGCGCCACGGCCCCAGCGCCTGGCTGGTGGTGGGAGATCGAAGTGCGCAAGACTGGGTCGGCTGTTCTGGAGTATGTTGACGTACGCTATGCTGGCTACTCCAGTGGCAAGGGTATTGCCAAGAGCGGCAGCGGCAGCTTGGGGTTACGGAACAGCACTATCAGCCATATCGGCGGGATCGGCCTGTGGGTTGGTAGCAACACAGGTACCATCGCCCTGGAAAACTCGGTCTTGACCGGAAACAGCACGGGCATGCGCTTGACGAATGCCGGTGGGGTGACGGGGATCGGCAATCAATTCCGGGACAACACCGATTATGGTCTGCTTCAGGATGTCAACGATACGTATGTCTACACGGGCAACACCTTCAGCAACAACGGCATCGCTGGTGTGGGCATCAACGGCGGCAGCCTCGCCAGCGACATGACCCTCAGCCCGGCTGGCAATCCTTTCCGGGTGTTGTCAAGCATCACGGTTGCGGAGGGGGCAACCCTGACCATACAGCCGGGTGTGCGGGTGGAGTTTGACCGTTATGATGGCTTGTGGGTGGATGGCGTCTTGCAGGCAGTGGGAACGCAGGCATTGCCCATTGTTTTCACCGGCAGCAGTGAAACGCCTGGCTGGTGGTGGGAGATCGAGGTGCGCAACGCTGGGTCGGCCACGTTGGATCACGTGGAGGTGGCCTATGCCGGCTACTCGTCCGGCGTGGGCGTGAAGAAGAGCGGCAGCGGTGGGTTGAGCGTGCAGAACAGCACTATCCGCAACACCAGCGGGACCGGACTGCGGGTGGATGCGGGTTACAGTGGTTTTACGTCGGCCAACAATACCTTTGCCGACAATGGCTATGGGGTGCGTGTGGGGGTGAATGCCTCCTTTGATGACGACACTTCCACTTTCTCCGGCAACAACGTTGATGTCTATCTGGATGGCGGCACCATCACCCAGCCGGTGACCTGGAACCTGAACCCGGCTTATTCCCTCTACGTCAGCGGCAATATGATTGTCGGCGAGAGTGGTCGGTTGGACATTCTGCCCGACACGGTGGTGAAGTTTAGTCAGTATGACTATCTCACGGTGGACGGACAATTAAATGCCATTGGCAGCGCTGCCGAAGGGAAGATCTACTTCACCGACTGGCGGGACGACACCGTGGGCGGAGACGCCAACAAAGATGGGAGCGCCACGGTCCCAGCGCCTGGCTGGTGGTGGGAGATCGAAGTGCGCAAGACTGGGTCGGCTGTTCTGGAGTACGTTGACGTACGCTATGCTGGCTACTCCAGTGGCAAGGGTGTTGCCAAGAGCGGCAGCGGCAGCTTGGGGTTACGGAACAGCACTATCAGCCATATCGGCGGGATCGGCCTGTGGGTTGGTAGCAACACAGGTACCATCGCCCTGGAAAACTCGGTCTTGACCGGAAACAGCACGGGCATGCGCTTGACGAATGCCGGTGGGGTGACGGGAGATCGGCAATCAATTCCGGGACAACACCGACTATGGTCTGCTTCAGGATGTCAACGATACGTATGTCTACACGGGCAACACGTTCAGCAACAACGGCATCGCCGGTGTGGGCATCAACGGCGGCAGCCTCGCCAGCGACATGACCCTCAGCCCGGCTGGCAATCCTTTCCGGGTGTTGTCGAGCATCACGGTTGCGGAGGGGGCAACTCTGACCATACAGCCGGGTGTGCGGGTGGAGTTTGACCATTATGATGGCTTGTGGGTGGATGGCGTCTTGCAGGCAGTGGGAACGCAGGCATTGCCCATTGTTTTCACCGGCAGCAGTGAAACGCCTGGCTGGTGGTGGGAGATCGAGGTGCGCAACGCTGGGTCGGCCACCTTGGACCATGTGGAGGTGGCCTATGCCGGTTACTCGTCCGGCGTGGGCGTGAAGAAGAGCGGCAGCGGTGGGTTGAGCGTGCAGAACAGCACCATCCGCAACACCGGCGGGACCGGACTGTGGATAGTTGGCAGCACGGGGCAACACGCCATCACCCGCAACACCTTCACCGCCAACGGGACCGGCGTACTGGTGCAGAATCAGACCGAAACTCTCTATCTGGTCAATAACTTGATCGAAGGTAACACCAACTTCGGCGTGCGCAACCAAAGCTCCGCGGTGGTCTATGCCCGCTATAACTGGTGGGGCCACGCCAGCGGGCCCAAGCATGCCACCATCAACCCCAATGGTCAGGGTGATACGGTCAGCAACGATGTACTCTTTTCTCCCTGGAACGATACCCGCACGGTAGATCAGGAAGTTCCTGCCGAAGTGTTGGTAACCAGTCATGGGCCAGCAACCTTCAGCCCCGGCCAAACCCTCCAATATGCGGTGAACTATCTCAGCCTGATGCCTAGCACGGTTGAGGACGCCGTTCTGGTGGTGCAACTGCCCGCGGCAGCTGAATATCTCTCCAGCACGGACGGCACCTACTGGCCGGATCGTCATCAGGTTTTCTGGCTATTGGGTAACATTCTACCGGATGGTCGAGGCGTACACAGTGTGGAGGTGCGCTATCAGTGGGGGCTGCCCCTGGAGTATACAGATGGCGTCATCGCCCTGCTGGGAGGCGTCGGCTTCAACCCCACTGAGTTGGATCTGACAGCTTATACAACCTATGTGCCTATACAGATCAATACCACTGCTTCGGTCAGCCACGCGGCATTGCAGACCATCCTGGCCGAGGATGCTACCTTGCGCGATCTCTTTGACTCCGCCCTGGCCGAAGGCTTCAGTTATGACAATCAGGGCGGCCTGCTCATCACCCTGGATACGGGCGACCCAACTCTTCAGATCACCCTGGTCAAGTCGGATCGCTCGGCCATGCGTTACATCCGGCGTACAGGCGACCAGGTTCATGCCATCACCCACGCCCGGGATGGTTTCACCATGCAGGACAGCTCTGGCGGCATTCACATCCCAGTGGATACCAAGGAGCCGGCCTTCTTCGGCGACTGGGACGAGGAGATCGTCGCCCAGGCAGCCGCCGGCTGCAACGAGGGCCGTTGCTTCTGGAACTGTGCCCTGCTCAAGGGGGTCGAGTGCGCCACGGGGCTGGACAAGGTGCTGGGGGTGCTGAATGCCTCTGCCTGTGTACATCCCAATAGCCCGGAGTGCCTCAAGGCCCTGCAAAATCTTGCCCTGGATGCGGCGGGCGTGCCTTGCATCGCCGGGGTGATTGACTGTAAGGGCGACTGCCAAAAGGACATCAATAGCCACTGTTGTAGCGGTGATCAAGTGCTGGTGGCCCCCGTGCGTAGCGGCTTCGTGGCCTGGGTCGGCGACAACCTGGACCGGGAAGCCTGCTCCTACCGCAACTGCAACCCCACCACTGGCACTTGGGATCTGGATACCTTCAGCCGGACCATCTTGTGTCCCAAGGGGGAGCGCTGTGTGGCTCGCCGTGCGCCCAAGGATCAGCGCATCTGCCAAGCCTGTGGCGGAGATGTCCTGGAGGTGACAGCCACGGAATTGTGCAATACGGGGGGTGGGGCCACCTGTGGGTTCTCCATCGTGCGTCGAGCCAGAGATCCCAATGAAAAGTTTGGCCCGGTGGGTGATTTGCTGCCCGGTCAATTGGTCACCTACACAATCACCTATGAAAACGAGGGTGCGGGCACGGCCTACGGCGTCTACGTGGTGGACGAACTGAGCGAAGTCTTTGATGCGAGCAGCCTGACCATTCAAAACGGCGGGCGCTATATCTCCGACATCCGCACCCTGCTTTGGGATGTGGGCGAACTGACGCCCAAGGGCGAAACTGGCTCCAAGGGCCAGGTCGCCTTCAGCGTGCGTCTGCTCGATGGTCTGGCCGGGGGGACGGCGGTGGTCAACGAGGCGGTGGTTCACTTCCCCAGTGTGCCGGAAGTTACGCCAACGGGGGCAGTGATCAACCTGGTGCAGCCTGTTGTCGCCACGCCCCAGGAACTGACCACGGCCTACATGACCCCCTTGCCCCTCACCCTGGCCGGACGAGAGGTGAGCGGTCTGCCCTTGACCTTCGAGATCGTCGAACAGCCCCGAGGCGGCCTCCTCTCCGGCACAGCGCCGAGCGTGACCTATACCCCCCTGGCCAACTTCACCGGGCCGGACAGCTTCACCTTCCGGGTCAGCAACGGCACCTCCACCAGCCGGGCGGCCCAGGTGCGCATCGAAGTCACCACCATCGGGGATACTACCTCGCCCACGGTGGTGTGGACCAGCCCGGACGCAGACGCAAAGAATGTCAGCGCCTCGGCCAGCCCGATCTACACGGGCACAGCCGGTCCGGTCTATGCGCCTGTGATCATGATCGGCGTCTCCGAGGCGCTGAGCGAGACCACGGTCACCACGGCCACGGTCACGTTGGCGGACAGTTCGGGAAAGCCGGTGACGGGCACCGTGCGCTTTGACGGGGCCGTCAACCAGATCGTCTTTGCGCCATTGGCTCCGTTGACGCGGGGCACGTACACGGTCACAGTGTCCACGGGCGTGGCGGATATGGCGGGCAACGGGTTGGCTGCCCCTCATATCCTCGCCTTCACAGTGAAGGATGAACAGGCCGGGGTCGGACATTTACTTGCCGGCCTTGCAGAAATAGGCGGAAATCGGGCGATTTGGCAGGGGATCGGCCTGCGGCTCGCCCGGTTTGACGGCTGAATTGGCCGGGAAAGGGTGGAGGAAAAAAGCAATATCTGCCCCTTTCCGGCATGGCAAACAAGGGGTTTTCAATACGAAGAAGATCGACAGATGAACAAGCAACGATACAACTAGAATAGTGGGTATGGCTCTGCTCTTGGCTTTGCTCTTGATTCTGTCTGGATGGGGTTCTTTCAATCTGGTTGCCGCGCCAAGCAGGAAGATCGAGGAGATGTCTCAGGTCGATCCCTGGGTGGCGGCTGAGTTTAGTTGCGGAGATCTGAGCGGCAATCCCCAAAAACAGGAGGTGCCCTATGGCCCCCCCGACCGGGATTGAGATCCTGCCGACCCAGTCGGGCGTTAAGTGCAGAGGCAGTAACACGGGGGCTGCATCGCCGCAGACATGGACCCCACAGCGTCCGGGTTTTGGCGCGGGGTTTGGCGGTGAAAAAGTTCGACTTTTGAAAAAGTCGAACTTTTGGGTCTGGTGGATCGAAACGATGAAAGACCGATACAGGTTCGACATTCACTCCGCGGAGTGCGTGTCGAACCTGTTTTTTATGCGGTAATTTCGAAGGTTTACCCAAAAACAGGAGGTTGTCATGCAATCTGGATCGATGTCTGTTTCAGTGTCTGTTTCAATGCGAAGACGTTTCTTGTTGAGTCTGTTTCTGGCGTTCTGTCTGCTTTTTGCGCTCGGGCTGATGGCCGGAGGGGTGTCAGCCGGGGTGGATGAAAACTTCCCTGTGGCTGATCCCGGTGTCTTTTTCACTGTCGTCGATTCGGATCCATCGGCTGGAAACGGTGTGATGATTGTTGCCAGCCAGAATCATATTGTGCGGGATAGCAATGGGGATCTCTATGTTGTGTACACACTGCGTACGCAGCAAAGTGTCCACTATTTCAACTTCATGCGCCGTAGCACGGACAACGGTGCCACCTGGTCATCGGCAGTGCGTACGGAGTCCTTCCCTGATTCCAGTTCTGTGCAAAGTTTGGCCATTGATGGCGATGACGTGCTTTACGAGGGATACACGTTCAACGTGGGATCATTCTTTACGAAATCCAGCAACCAAGGCCAGACATGGAGCAGCGCATTTGCCTTGCACGATGGCGGTTGGGGAGATTGGGATTATTCTCCTTCCCTGGTGGTCAGCGACACAGGAAAACTGCACGCCGTCTACTATGCCGCCTACGGTTGGAACGACTACCCCTTCAATCTGAAGTACAGAAGCTCTGAGGATGGCGGATCTTCTTGGAGTGCCGAGGCATCCATCACCAATTACCCCACTTCGCTCCCAGACTATGGCGCTGCCATTCCGGTTCTCTATCTGGGCAAAGATGGCTGGCTGTTTGCCGCTCACGACTATTTCGGTGCCCCGCCCGACTATCCGCGTAAACGCATGTTTATTTACTACGATGGCCAGACCTGGAGCGATCCTATCCTGATCTCGACACCGGATGTACTTTCCCAAGATGGGGATCTGGTGGTGGATTCCATGGGCGTGGTGCATTTGGTTTGGGCTGAACAGGACAGCGGGACAGGTCAGTATGCGTTGCGCTATCGCACCTTCGACCCGGCTACCCGTTCCCTCTCTGCGGTGCGCACCCTCTCTGCCGCGGATGAAAACGTGATGAACACGAGTATGGGTATCTACGAGGGCGACCGCTTGGTGGTCGCCTATGGCCGCTACACCCAGTCGGGTTCCACAATTACGTACCAAGGCGTCTATGCCCGCAGTTCGGAAGATGACTTCGCCTCGGTGCGCCAGGTTTCCACGCATTCCAATGCGCGTATGCCTAACTTGCGCAGCAGTGGGGCCTTCATGAACCAACCCGCCCATCAGGACATTGTCTGGGTGGAGCCAAACGATGTCACCGGCGGCGAGGATCTGGTCTACGCCGATCTGGCCGGCCAGATCACCCCGGCGGCGGGTCTGGAGGTGACGACGTTTCTGCCCAAGGTGGCCAATCCGGGCCAGAATGCGCCCATCCTCATCAGCTATCGCAACAACATGACGACGACAGCCACGAACGCCATCTTGGTGGCCCGGCTGCCGAAGGGCTTGCCCTTCCTTTCCTGCACGGGTGGTGGGCAATACAAAGCTGACGAGCACACGGTCGTGTGGAAGCTGGGCAATCTGGCTCCTGGTGCGGCGGATCGCATGGTCTGCTGGATCAACATTCCCTGGGGTACATCTTCCAATACGGTCAAGGTGGTTGTGAAGCTGGACGCCGACAATAGTCCCAATCGAGTTCTTGACCTGCCGTCCCTACCAAAGCTTTAATGCTAACCCGGTTTCCAGCGAGAGCTATCTGAGCGATGCGGAGATCCAAACGTTGTTGTTCAATAACGCAGCGGTGAAAAATCTGTACGATCTGGCAATCTCCCAGGGCTACAGCTTCACGGGCGTCGGCCAACACATCACCCACGAGCAGGGGCAACAGACCGATGTGCTGGTCTTCGTGCGGCGTACGCCGTTCGAGCTCATCCTGTTGACCCAGTCGGACGGCGATGCTCTGCTCATCCATCAAAATGACGATACCGTAGAGTTCCGGGATGTAGTTGGCGGTGTTGCCATCGATCGCCATTCAGGCCTGCCCAGCAGTTATGGGCAGTGGGCGCTTGCCGCCGGGGGAACGACCAGCAGCGCCGGTTGGCTGCAAGAGTGGCGACCCCAGAATCGCGGATGGCAGCGACTATGAGTTTTCTGCCGATCCCGGCATCTGTTTCAATAACTGTATGGCAATCAATGTGGCGATGGCGGCCGTGGATACGTGCCTATCGACTCACTCATGGCCCCATTTAAAGCCGGCTGGGGCGTGCTCAAGATTGGCTATCACGTGGTGACCTGGAGCCCGGCAGACATCGCCAAAGATGTTCTGGAGGCCGTGCCGTACAAAAATGTCACCCATCGACTTGTTGAGGCAGCGGCTTGCAAAACGGACTGCGACGCAGATCCCCACAAATATGACTGTGGCGGCAACGTAGGTACAGTGGGAAAGCAGTGGTGTGAAGGCGATGTTCGCTGGTATTGGCTCTGTTCCGTTGGGCATATGTGGACAGGGCGTCCCGCAGAGGACAATTGCAACAGCGCACTTAACGGTTTCCAAACCTGCGAGAATGGGAAATGTGTATCAGACGTCTGCCGCGGTCAATCTGTCGACCGCTGCACCCGCCCCAAATCTTGGGCTTGAGGCGTGTGCAGCCGGAGGTGCCAATAACTGCAATGACGACAGCATGGAGATCGTCCCGGCCCACGATCCCAACGCCAAATCGGTCCAGCCGTCTGGGGATGTGTTGCCCGGCGAGTTGCTGACCTACACGATCGAATATGAGAATACCGGTGGCGGCACGGCCTTTCAGGTTTTCGTCATTGACACACTCGACGAAAACTTGGACGCCAGTACGCTCAGCCTGTCCAGCGGAGGGATGTACAACGCCGACACCCGCCAGGCAAACTGGTTCATAGGCGAATTGGCTCCCCAGGCCGGCGACTCCGTTACCATGACTGTGCGTGTCCGCTCGGACGTGACCAGCGGGACCATCATCGCCAACCAGGCTCAGGTGCATTTCCCCAGCGCCGGCGAAGTGACGCCCACAGATCTGGTGATCGGCATGGTCAACAGTCTGGCGGCTGAACCCCAGAGCTTGATGGTTGTGGGTACCCACGAGTTGGTCATCACCCTTGGCCGTGAAGCCACTGGCACACCCCTGACCTACACGGTTCAGATTGCTCCCCGCTATGGGCAACTCAGCGGCGTAGCGCCGAAACTGGTCTACAAGGCTATGGATGGATTCAGCGGACTGGACACCTTCACGTTCATTGTCTCGCACGGCCAAGCCAGGAGTGCGCCGGCCCAGGTGTCCATCCAGGTGCAGCCTGATCCGACCGACCAAGTGGCCCCTATGGTGACAAATACCTACCCGCCTGCCGCCGCCACGGGCATTCCGGTCCAGAACACGGCTATGTCCGAAAATCCGCCTGGCTATGCGCCGATCATTCAGGTCACCTTCTCTGAGCCGATGAGCGGCACATCGTTAACAGGTGCCATCGCCATGAGCGGCGACATCACTGGCGTCATCAGGTATGATGACCTTACTCGGACGGCAACTTTTGTTCCATCCCAGGCTTTGCAGCCAGCCACAATCTACACAGTGACAGTTGATGGCGGTGTGCGAGACAAAATGGGCAATTCCATGTCAACCCCATACATTTGGGGCTTCACCACGACCGCCGCTTATCACATCAAGGTTGTTCTGCCCGATCTGGCCAACACACTCCGCTTTCCCATTATGAATGCGGGCGAAACTGCGACCCCGCCGTGGTTCAGATCGTGAACGATGGTCAGAACGTTGTCACCATCAACAGCATCCTCGTGACCGGGGAGGCAGCCGCTGACTTCACGGTGATCAATGACACCTGTGGCGGCCAAAGCCTGGCAGCGCAACAGCGATGTACCGTGCAGGTGCGCTTCTCGCCCCACGGGGTCGGACAGCGGAAGGCCAGTCTTGATGTCACATACACCGGCGACGTGCAGCAGACCCTGTCCGCGCCGTTGGTGGGACAAACGCCCACCCTCTACCTGCCCGCAATAGCACGCTGATCACTCTACAGGGGGAGATCGATGTTATTTCTCCACGTCGATCTCCTTACCTAGGAAATACCACGTGCCACCTAACATGTGTAGACTCGTCATGAACGTTGACCAGAGTGCGTGGAAACGTCTTTAGTCCTCTGAGCCGGATAGGGATACAGCCACGGTGGGGACGGACGTGGCGGATGTGGCTGGGAATCCATTGGCCGCGGCGTATATCTGGCAGTTTGAGATCAAGGGGCCGACACCGCCGGATCTCTATCTGCCGATGCTACAGCGGTGACATAGGCTGTCCAAAAACAGCATTGCAACTTGGCGGCTATTTCGCAATGTAAAAATTAGGTGTTCGATTTCGTAATCTTGCCGGAAATCTTTGAAAGGTGACACCCGTCCTGAAGCGGGTGTCACCTCTGCGGGTGCGACAATTACCCAATCGCTCCATTCATCACGCCCAGGTCGCATCTGCAACGGATGCGCTTGGGCATTTTTTTATCTGCAAATCTCCCCCAATCCTCTCTGTTCTGACCATCAAAGGAGGTTTTCCATGAATGCGCCTCAGCGATCTGCTCATGAGACAATCCGGCTGGCACACCGGTCCAACTTGTGCTTCACCCTCTTTCGCCCTTTCCTGATTCTTCTCTGGGGAATGTTGTTGATCGCCCAGCCCATACACGCCCAAGAAACCCCCTTGATCCCGATCGTCCTGGCCGACGGCGCGGGGCTGACCGAGGATGCCCAGGCCATCAACCCCAGCGAGCAGCCCCAGCCGGTGGAAGAGGACCCGCTCCCCCCGTCCGTGCTTCTACCCCTGATCTACAACGCATTCCGCACGGGACCTGCCCAGGTGACACCTGAAGAAGGTGGGGAGGCCTTCTATAGCCCAAGCCAACTCCAGGTGAGGATTCCTGCCGGGGCCGTGATCAGCCAAGGTATCCTGCGCATTGGCCCGGCCAGCATGCCACCACCCGCGGGTCTCACGGATCTGAACCTCCTGGCCGAGGTTGAACTGCGGGATGCCGGGGGCCAGCCAGTCACATCCCTGGGCCAGCCCGCCACAATTCAATTCAGCTATGCCAACGTGGATCTGAGCCTGATCGACGAAGGTAGCCTGGCCATCCACACCCAGGATCCGACCGGGGTGTGGGTCAAGCTGCCCACAGATCTGGACAGCGGCAGTCGCACAGCCAGCGCCACGGTCAACCACTTCTCTCCCTTCGGCCTCTTTGGATCCCCCCTTGTGGATGGGGTGGGCGCGCTGGCCATGACCGTGGACACAGCGGGGAATCTCTTCTGGTTCGACTTCCAATCCCTGACCATCCTGCAGAAGTCCCCAGGAGCCTCGGCCCCCACGGTCCGCTCGGATCTCCAGGGCATCAACACCCTGGTGGGCTTCGGCGATCTGGACATGGACCGGGCCACGGGGACGCTCTACTTCACCAACGGCCAGCGGGTCTATCGGATCGAGCCAGGCGCGCCGCCGGTGGCCATCTACACGCCAGTCGTGCCCGGCGGGGAGATCACCATCAACGGACTCAGCTTCAACCCCGGCGACGGCACCCTCTACGTGGCCACGGATCACCACGCTTTTCAGATGGACCCGGCCACAGGAGCGCAGATCCGCAGCCTGAACTGCTTCCGCGTGGGAGGTGTCTGCCAGGAGGATCGGGTTGTGGATTTCCGGGACGTGGTTGTGGATGCGGGGGGACGGGTCTACGCAGCCACCCGGGAGTCGGCCCGGGGCAGCGTCGGTTTTGGGGACTGGGGCAATCTCTACTATTGGGAAAATGGCTGGCTGCCCGTGGCCTACGGCTTCGCCGATCCCCGGGGCCTGGCCGCGGATGACGCTGGCAACGTCTATGTGGCCAACTTCCGCGGGGAAGCGATTTCGGTGGTCTCTGGCGCGGATCCCAGCGTAGTGGGGGTGATGCGCAACGTGCCATTCCCCCGCTCCCTGGCGGTGTGGGGTGACAGGTTGATCGTGGCCGGCTATGACACCATCGTGGCTCTGCCCCTGGTCCGGCGGGATGCCCTGGCCCAAGCGCCTACCATCACCGCCATTACCCCGGCGGGGGATATCTCCGGCCAGGGCAGCCGGGTCACAGTCCAGACCAGCGGCCATGATCCGATTCCCGCACACAATGTGCTGCGGGTGGGGGAGGTTATCATCCATGAGATGGCATCCTTCTCCCCGGAGGCCATCCACTACCAACTGCCTATTCAACTGACGCCTGTCACCGTGGCCAGGCATCTCTCGGTCCCGTCGGGTGAGTATCGCTTCTCGGTGGGGGCGACCCAGTTCTCCCAGGGGGGCTTGCGCATGCCGGCACCGGGCGAATGGCACTTTGCCCAATGGTACATCACCGACACCCTCGGCGTGGCCCAGGGTGATTGGCTGGTTTGGACCATTGCGCCCGGCACACCCCTGCAGGGCCTGTTGTCAGAAGAAGCCCTATTCCCGCCCTGGGATGCCGACCGGGGTACTTGGCTTACCTACCAGTTCAACGAACTAGGCCGCTTCACCTTCACCGTCACAGAGACCAACGGCATCAGCCTCACCCGCTATGTGGACGTCACCCGCACCGGCCCTGGAAATCTGGGCGGCAGCGCCAACATCGACCCGGCCCAGGGCGGCGTGGTGATCTGGCAAAAGGACAACGTCCACGTGACTATAGCGCTGGAGGATCCGGAAGAGACGGGGACGCTGAGCGTTCGGGTCGTCCACAAAGAGGGGATCGTCAGCAACGCCGGCAGTGTGACGGTTAACTGAGTTGGCCGCCGGGGAACGTTCCCTGGCGCGCATCATCTGTGGTAGTAAGGTCAGTTTATAAGCAAGCGATCTGTTTGCGCTTTCCAAACCATATAGGTATTCCAAAGGAGTCGTTCTATGAAACGTAGTTCTATGCTGGTCATATGTCTGGCGCTGACGGCCCTGTTCGTCCTCCTTGTGCTGACCGCCACCAGGACAGAGCGGGCAGTCGCTGCCCCTCATCTTCCCTACGCCACCACAATTACCGTTGATAGCAGCCGAGATGTGAGTACCAGCATGAGCGAACGCTGCAATACTCACACCCCCTGCACCCTGCGCCGCGCCATTGTGCAGTCCCGCCTACTCCCCACAGAGGATAGGCCCGTCCTGATCCAGTTCAATATTCCCACCAGCGATGCGGGGTATGACGCGGCTCTGGGAATTTGGGAGATGGAAGTGAAGGGGACGGCTGAACCGGCCGTCTTCCGCACCATCGAAGGAGGACAAATCACCATCGACGGTACAACCCAGCCTGGCGGCCGCACGACAGGCCCCAAGATCATCCTCGTTGGTCCGAGCACAGGAAACAAAAACGGTCTCATCGTTGGCGTCAACGGGACCGGCGCACACGATAGCAACGTTGTGCGCGGCCTAGGCTTCCAAAATTTCAAGGATCACATCACGGTTAATTCTAATGACAATCTCATCGAGCAGAACTGGTTCGGCCTGGCCAGCAACGGGCTGAGCGCCTACCTGCGGGACAACAATCCCCAAAGTGGCAGCGGTTCTGGCGGCCTGGTCTTTACCAGTGGCAGCAGTGGCAATAGCGTACAGGACAATGTCTTTTTGGGGCTGAGTGGTGTGGCTGTGGCCGTGCGCGGCACATCTCAGACGATCCGTGATAACTTCATCGGTACGCGCTACGACGGCCAGGTGACGGAAAAGCAGACGGATCCTACACTCATCTGTACGCCGGTAGATTGGCTGGGCGGCAGCGGCATTAGCGTTGCCGACACCGACAATACCATTGTGGAGAATGTCTTTGCCGGTATCCGTATCCAGGTTTCTCAGTGGTCGCTGCAGGCCGATGCCATCCGCGTCAGTGGGCAGCGCCACACCATCCAGAACAATCGCATCGGCCTGGACGTCGACGACACGCCGGTTGGCGTGTGCGGCCGGGGGATCTACCTCTCTGATGGGCCGAAAAATTTACAGGTTCTGCACAATCAGATCGTTGAAGCGGAGCTTTCAGCCATCTCTTTGAATGGAATTCTGTACGACGCCAACACCCTGCGCGGCAATGTGATCGTGAAGAACAGGACATGGCCGCAGATCGATGGCAGCACCAAACCGGAGGACGCCATTCAAGTCAACCCCAGTCTGCCCGACCCGCTGGAGAATTTCGTGCCAGCCCAGGTGACGGAGATCGACGGGGTGACAGTGAAGGGAAGCGCCGTCTCTGCTTGCGCCAACTGTGTGATTGAGTTGTTCCTCGACGACAAGGACGGCGTGGTAGAGGCGTTGGCTTCGTTGGCTGTAGTGACCGCCAATGCCCAGGGGAACTGGACGGCCACGTTGTCTGCACCGCTGACCAGCGACCAGGGTATCCGCACGACCAGCACCACTGCCCAGTTCAACACCATCCCCAATATCAGTGCTGGGACAACCTCCGGCCTATCAGATCTCTATGTGAGTGGCTACGACATATATCTACCCCTGGTCGTTCGCTAGTTCGGTTTATAAATAGTTGTGGTCACCCAATCTCGCATGTGCCCTAAAAAATGACCGAACGGCCAGTTCTTCCCAGATTATTGAGCAGACGCACCCCATTCTCTTAAATCAAGGAGGTCAAGCATGTCCCGTTTTCGTGTCTCTCACCGTCCATTCCCCCTATCTCGATTGAGCGGATATCTGCTCGCCCCCCTCTTCTTGCTTGTGTTGGCAGGCATTCTCTTGTTGTCCCTGGCACCGCCCGTGTGGGCAATCGATCACACCGATGATGATCGCTTGACCGGTGTCAGCGCACCGCTGATAGCCCCCTCCTTCGCCGGTGGATCAGGAACCCCGGCAGATCCATATCTGGTGGCCACGGCGGAACAGTTGAACAGTGTCCGGGATCACCTGGACGCTCACTTCCGGCAGACGGCGGACATCGATCTGGGCGTCGCGCCCTGGAATGGGGGCGAGGGCTGGGTGCCCATGGGCACTTCCCTGGCTCCGTTCACCGGCAACTATGACGGGGATGGATACGCTATCCGCAATTTGACCATCAACCGCCCTAACTCGTCCTATCAAGGTCTCTTTGTGAGAATCAGTGGGGCGTCGTTTCTCAACGTCCATCTGCAAGATGTGGATCTACAGACGAAAGGAAATAGCGGCGCGCTGGCCGCAGATATCCGGGCCGACAGCCGGATCGAGAAGCTCACCGTCACCGGGGCAATCTATGGCGGCCAGGGTTCGTATGTGGGCGGGCTGGCGGGGACCATGAGCAGCAGCCTGTTGCATCGGGTGGCGGTGACAGCCACGGTGCAGGGCGCTTCCTACACGGGCGGGCTGATCGGTTCGGTGGTCAGCGGCGGAGAGATTCGCCACACCCACAGCGCGGGCAGCGTCCAGGGTTTGGATCGGGTCGGCGGGCTGGCGGGCTACCTGGAGAGTGGCATCCCGATTGTCTCGGATACCTACAGTTGGGCCTCAGTCAGCGGCAGGGAAAATGTGGGCGGCCTGATCGGGCAAGACTTCACCGGCCGCATCTATCGATCCTACAGTTCTGGACCGGTCACCGGGACCGGCACGTATGTGGGCGGTTTCTTGGGCCAGAGTGGTCCCACCAGCTTCGACTGCTATTGGGATACCCAGAGCTCCGGGCAACTCACCAGCGCCGGCGGCGAGGGGGTGACGGGCAAGACCACCGCCCAGATGCAGCAGCAGGCCACCTATCAGCACTACAATTTCATCGCCCTGTGGACGATGGACGCGGGCAACGGCTACCCGGTCTTCCAGGATCTGGATCGGTACGCGCTGCCCCAATCGGTGGATCTGGCTGACCTGGCGGGGTCCGGCACCCTGCAAGATCCCTATCTGATCACGACCCTCCATGAACTGAACGCTGTGCGCCAGGATCCCACCGCCAGCTATTGGGTCACGAACGATATCGACTTGGCCGACACGGTGGTCTGGGACTATGGCCGGGGCTGGACGCCGATTGGCGAGTCGTTGAAGCCATTCACCGGGAACTTTGACGGCGGTGGGCATACCATCCGAAACTTGACCATCAATCGACCCAGGACATCCTTCCAGGGTTTTTTCCAGAAGGTAGACGGGGCAGAATTGTTCAACATTCGTCTGCAAGATATGAGTTCTACAGACTGGGGGAAACAGCGGCGGATTGGCCTCAGTGATCCGGGACAACAGCATCCTGGAAAAGATCGAGATCGACGGTTCTATGATCTCCAAAGAGCATTCGTATGTGGGCGGGCTGGTGGGGACCATGCAGCGTAGCCGGTTACATCGGATAACGGTGACGGCCACGGTGCAGGGCGCCTCCTACACGGGTGGCCTGATCGGTTCGATTGCCAGCGGCGGAGAGATTCGCTACATCCACATTGCAGGCAGCGTCCAGGGTGTGGACCAAGTCGGTGGGCTGGTGGGCTACCTGGAGGATGGTATTCCGGAGATCTACGATAGCTACAGCCGGGCCGCGGTCCACGGCGCAGAGCGTGTGGGCGGGCTGATCGGGCAGATCAAGACCGGGAAGGTCGAGCGATCCTACAGCGCCGGGCCGGTGAGCGGCACCGGCATCTATGTGGGCGGCTTCATGGGCCAGGGCACAGGCACCTCCTGTGACCGATTGTTATTGGGATACCCAGACCTCCGGCCAGAGCAGCAGTGCAGGCGGCGAGGGCGTGGCGGGCAGAACCACTGCCCAGATGACCTATCCCCACGCGGCTGACACCTATGCGGAATGGGATTTTCAGACGATCTGGGCGGCGGATGTGGAGGGCACGCGCAACGACGGCTACCCCTATCTGGATCCCCGGGGCTCAGATCAATCCGATGTGCAGGTGTACATTCTGGGATCGAATCGCATGTCCCCCGGCCAGGTGGTGGACTACGCAGTGAATTACGCCCACTATCTGACCGAACCGCTCCAGGACGCCTTGCTGATCGTGCGGCTGCCCTATCTGGCCACCTATCAGGCCAGCACACCCCAGGGGACCTACTGGCCCCAGCGCCACGAAGTTTTCTGGGAACTGGGCGATCTGCCCGCTGGCACCAACGACCGGGCCCTGGTCAGCGTGGAGTATGGCTGGGGCATCCCCCGGGACAAAGTGGACAACCTGGCCGCAGTGCTGGTGGGGCAGAACTATGAGGCGGATCTGCTGAATCGTGCCGCATATCAGAGCTATACGCCCCTGGCCACAACGGCCACCCAACCCCTCACCCAGGCCCAGTGGGAGGACGAAGCCAGGGCCAATCTGGATCTGAACACCCTCTACACCCAGGCCGTGAACGACGGCTATACCTGGGCCAGCAGCCAGCGGGTGACCCTGAACAACGGCACGATCCACGCCCAGGCCACCCTGCTGCATCTCCAGAGTCGGGCTGTACGCATCCTCCAGATGGAGGGCGGCAATGCCCAAGCTGTGACCCATGCCACCAATTTCTACAGTGCGGAAGATGTCAACGGCGGCATGAGCTGGGACATGGTAACCAACGAGCAACGATACTGGGGCGATTGGGACGCCAGCGTGGGCGCGGCTTGGCCGGGAACCGCCATCAGCCCGGAATCCTGTGACGGTGCGGGCTGCTGCCTGAGTAATTGCCTGGCCAAGGTCGCAGTCAATGCGGTGGCGGGCAAGTTTGGCACGGCCATGAACGCTGCCCTGACCGGTTACGGCTGTGCCACCGCTTTCCGCACGCAAGATCTGTCAGCCATGGCCCAGTGCGCGGCCAGCCTTGGAGAAGAATTGGTCAGCGTCAACAACGTGCCCATCCTGGGCGAGTTGGCCGGCATCACCGAGTGCTTGGCCCTCTGTGCCGGGGACCCAAATAGCAACGACTGCACGAAGGATCTGGTCACCTGCGAACCGTCCTGGTGGAATCTTTATGAGTGGATCGACATTCCCAGCCGCACCATCTGGCGCTGCAAGGATGGCTGTTTCAGCAGTGTGCCGGAGTATGTCCCCTGCGCGTATGGGCAATGTTGCGTGCCCGGTAAGGGCTGCGTCTCTGGGGATGCCTGCAAACGCAGCGTGAACGATCCGCCTCGAGACCCCAACGAGAAGTACGGCCCGTCAGGGGAGTTGATCCCTGGCCAGTGGGTGGACTATCTGATCGAATACGAGAATGTGGGTGCGGGCGCAGCGGAGGGCGTCTACATCACCGACTATCTGGACGATGTCTTTGATGCCACCACCCTGCAAATCGGCCCGAATGCCTCCTACTACCCGTCCGTCCGTCTGCTCACCTGGGATATTGGGCAGTTGGCCTCGGTTGGGCGGCCCGGCTCCACGGGCCAGGTCACCCTCACCGTGCGCCTCAAGGACGACCTGCCCGGCGGCACCATCGTGAGCAACCAGGCCACGGTCATCTTCCCCACCGTGCCGGAAGAGACCCCCACCGGCGCTGTGATCAATCTGATACAGCCAGTGGTCGCCACCCCCCAGGAGCTGACCACGGCCTACATGACCCCTCGGTCCATCACCTTGGCCGGGCGGGAGGTGAGCAGCCAGCCCCTGACCTTCGAGATTGTCGAACAGCCCCGGGGCGGCACCCTCACCGGCACATTGCCCAATCTGACCTATACCCCCGCGGAAAACTTCACCGGCCCGGACAGCTTCAGCTTCCGGGTGGACAACCTCACATCCACCAGCCGGGCGGCCCAAGTGCGGATCGAAGTCACCGCTGCCGGGGATGCCACGCCGCCCACCGTGCTGTGGACCAGTCCCGCTGCGGACGCCAAGAACGTCACCGCCTCGGCCAGTCCGGTCTTCACCGACACATCGGGCACAACCTCCGTCCCGGTCTATGCGCCTGTGATCGTGATCGGCGTCTCCGAGCCGTTGAGCGAAACCACGGTCACCACGGCCACGGTGACGTTGACCGACGGCGCGGGCAAGCTGATCAACGGCACTGTGCGGGTTGACGGCGGCAGAAACCAGATCGTCTTTGCGCCGCGGGTGGCGTTGGCCAATGGACAATACACGGTCACGGTGAGTGTGGGCGTGGCCGATCTGGCGGGCAATGGGTTGGCTGCCCCCTACGTTTGGCGTTTCACTGTGAATGATGGATCGGCAGGAGCAGATATCTACCTGCCTGCCTTGCAGAAGTAGATGATCAACCGGGCGATCTGCGGGAGATCGTTCCACAGCAGATCGCTCGGTTTGACGGCTGAATTGGCCGGAAAGGGGTGGACGATAGAAGGAGTTTCGCTCTTGGCCTTTTTCCGGCATGACGAACAACTTGCTTCCACCAAGAAGGAGATGGACAGATGAACAGGCACCAATACAACAGAATAGCGGTTATGGCTCTGCTCTTGACTTTGCTTTTGGTTCTATCTGGGGGGGGCTCCCTCACGTTGATTGCTGCACCCACCGAAGATGTGTCGCCGACCATTCCCCTGTCCGTGGCTGAATTCAGTTGCGGGGACGTGACCGAGATCCCCGAGGCCGAGTGCCAAGGACTGGTGTCCCTCTACACCGCCACGGGCGGGGAAAACTGGACCAACAAGACAGGCTGGTTGCAAACCAACACCCCGTGTACGTGGTATGGGGTTTCGTGCAGCGGGGATCGGGTCAACTGGCTGTCGTTGTACGACAATCGATTGGCGGGCGCTTTGCCGCCGGAGATCGGCAACCTCACGGCCCTGACTGGATTCATCTTGAGCAACAATCAATTGACCAGTTTGCCGACCCAGATTGGCAATCTGACCGCCCTGACCTGGCTCAACTTGGACAGAACCAAATGACCAGCGTTCCATCCGAGATCAGTAACCTGACCTCCTTGACGGGTCTGGGGCTGGCCAATAATCAGCTGATCAATTTGCCGTCCACCATCGGGGCGTTCTCCAAGGTGCAATGGCTCGGCCTTTCCAACAACCTGCTGACCGGTCTTCCGACCCAGATCGGTTCCCTCGCCGCGCTGACGGAACTCTATCTGGACGGCAATCAACTCACCACGTTGCCGACGGAGGTGGGCAACCTGGCCGCGCTGGAATATCTGCATCTGCACGGCAATCCCCTGACCGGTGAAGTGCCGACCTTCCTCGCCAATCTGCCCGCTCTGGGCGTGGGCGACTGGTTCTTCTCCAGCCCCTTCACTTTCTATAACACGGGCTGGTGTGAGCCAGCATCCGGCCCGGTGCCAAGCTGGTTGGCCACCATCGAGTATGCCGGCACCGGGTTGATCTGCGGCCAGCCGACCGGCGGGATCAGCGGGCAGGTCACCCTGGCCACGGGGCCTGCGGCCCCTGGCATCCAGGTCACTCTCTACCGTCCCCTGGCCGGGGAAGGGGGACAACAGGAAGGGCAGACATGGTTGACGGTCATACACACCCGCACTAGCCCAGACGGGATGTATACCTTCGACGGCCTGGGCCAGGGGATCGACTATCGGGTGCACTTCATGGACCCGACGGGCCGTTATGCCTCTCTTTATTACGATAACAAGTTCCACCGGGAACTGTCCAGGCCGGTGACGGTCACTCTGGGCCAGATGCGCACGGGGGTGGATGCGGTGCTGCGCCTGCCCGTGCCCCCGACGGTGGATGTGGAGAGCGGCGGCGCGGTGACTTTCAACCCGGATGGCACGGTCAACATCAACCAATGGCGGGGCGGACGAACCCCTATCACCATCACCCTGCCCGTCACCTGCACTGGTGGCATAACACCCACGGATGTGACCCTGGTGATGACCCCGCCAGGGACGAACTATCCCATGACCGGGATCGGGAGTGACCTCTACCAGGCCACCATCCCGGCAGCGGAGGTGGCTGCTGCCACCCTCACAGTCTCCTATAAATGTGAGGCGGCTGCCCAGGAGACGCCGGTGGGCCAGGTCACCCTCTACGATCCCAGCGGCATCATCACCGATGCCCAGAGTGGCCAGCCCGTGGTGGGGGCCACGGTGACCCTCTATCAGGTGCCGGGCTGGTTGCCCCGCACCGGTCCCACGGACACCCGGCCCAACACCTGCGAGTCCAACCTGTCCAAGGCCCCGGGCGCGGCCTGGAGCCAAGCAGCCCCCACGGAATTGGGATTGATCGCCAACCCCGATGTCGTCATGGAAATCGAGCCCCAGATCGCCCAGCAACAGACCAACGAGATCGGCTACTACGGCTGGGATGTCTCCGATGGCTGCTGGTATGTGAAGGTGACAGCGTCGGGCTACGCCGCCCTCACCAGCCCAGTGGTGGGTGTGCCCCCGGCGGTGACGGATCTGGATCTGGTGTTGGCACCAGTCCAGGAGATCTATCTGCCCCTGGTGCTGCGGTAATCGTCGGCGAAAAAAAGAGGGAGCGGGTGACAGATCTATTGAAATCTGTCACCCGCTCCCTCTGTGGTGTCGGAGGCGCACCCACGCCGGGTGCGCCTCCCTCCCGCGCGCATGGCCTCTTCGATTGTGCCAACCCTGTCCTGAATCCCTGGATCCACTCTGTTGTTGCCCATGCGTAAACGTTCACCAAAGCCTGAATCTATGATATGATCTTGAGGATTGCTCAGATCTCAGGATGATGTTCCTGGTGACACGCCCATTTTTTTGTCCACTTTGTGGAGACAGACGAAACCCTATGAATTTTCAGCACTTGGCGACGATGATCGCCCAAAGCGCCCAGAAGTATGCGGATCAACCGGCGATGAATGCCTTCTACGCCAACGGGAAGGGGCCCCATTCCAGCCCGATCTCCTATGCCGAGATGTACAGGCGCATCCGCACCATCGCCCGGGCCCTGCTTTCCTTGGGCGTGCAGCCGGGGACCGCATCGGCATCTTCGCCTCCAACTGCCCGGAATGGACCCTGGCCGACTTTGGCATCCTCAGCGTGCGCGCCATTCCTGTGCCCATCTACGCCACCAACACGCGTCAGCAGGTCGCCTATATTATCGACGAGACGGACATGACCCTGCTTTTCGTGGGGGATCAGGCGGCCTATGCCAAAATTGCGGCTGGCGCGGAGCGTTCTCCCAGTCTGCGCGCCCTGGTTGTGTTTGATGAAGGGCGGGCGGAGGAAGAGATGCCCCTCCACGCGCCGGACCTCCACTTTGGCCAATTCCTCCAATTGGGCGCGGACATGGGGCTGGATGCAGCCCTGGACGCCCGTCTGGCCGCGGCTGATGCGGACGTAAACGAGCTGGCGACCATCATCTATACCTCCGGCACGACGGGCGAGCCCAAGGGGGTGATGCTGACCCATGCCAATCTGTTGCACCAGTTCAAGGCCCTGCGCGGGCAATTTCACGTCGGCCCTGGTGACCGATCCCTGTGCTTCTTGCCCCTCAGCCACGTCTACGAGCGGAGCTGGTCCTATTATATCTTCTGCACCGGTGCGGAAAACTATTATCTGGATGATCCCAAGGCGGTGATTGTGGGCATGCAGGCGGTGAAGCCGACGGTGATGGTCAGCGTGCCGCGCCTCTATGAGAAGATCTATGCCGCCGCCCATCATGGCCTGGAAGAGGGGTCCGGGCTGAAAAAGCGGCTCTTCCATTGGGCGCTGGGCGTGGGTTTCGACTATCAGCTTCGGCGCAAGGAGGACCGCCCCGTGGGTGTGGGGCTGGGGCTGCAACATGGCCTGGCGGATCGGCTGGTGCTTGCCAAGATTCGGGCGATTGTGGGCGGGGACAAGAAGTTCTTCTCCGCCGGTGGTGCGCCCCTGGCTCCCTCCATCGAGGAGTTCTTTTTTGCTGCGGGGCTGCTGATCTGTGAAGGCTACGGCCTTACGGAAACCTCCCCCATGGTCACCTGCAACACGCCCAAGGCGTTCAAGTTCGGCACGGTGGGTCGACCGATTGTGGATTGCCAGGTGAAAATCGCCGATAACGGCGAAATTCTGATCAAAAGCCCCAGCGTCACCCAGGGCTACTATCGGAAGCCCGGGGCGACTGCCGCTGCCTTTGTCGATGGCTGGTTCCACACAGGGGATGTGGGCGAGTTTGATGACGAGGGTTTTCTGCGCATTACAGACCGCATCAAGGATCTGATCATTACATCCGGCGGCAAGAATGTGGCCCCCCAACATATTGAAACCGTCTTGGCCCAGGACTATTTTATCGAGCAATCCATTGCGATTGGCGATCGGCGCAAGTATATCAGCGTCCTGATCGTGCCGAATTTCGTCGCCCTGGAAGAGCACGCCGCGGGGCAGGGGATCACCGGGCATACGCGCCAGGAGTTGGTGAAACATCCCAAGATTGTGGCCTTCTATCGCGCCCACATCGACCACTATGCCCAAGAACTGGCCCCGTTTGAACAGGTGAAAGCCTTTACTTTGCTGCCCGCGCCGTTGACCCAAGAAGGGGGCGAAATCACCGCGTCGCAAAAAACTCGACGCCGGGCGGTCATGGAGAAATATGCCCATCTGATCGAAGCCATGTACTAAAGGCCCAGCACCCTGATGCTGTCGATCTTTACGCCCCTGCTCCTCGGTGACATCTCCCATGCGTTGAGTGTGACCGTGATCGGCGCGGTGGCGGTTGGTGGAGGGCGTGGCGAATGTGGCCGGGAATGCGCTGGCCGCGGCGTATGTCTGGGCGTTCGAGATCAAGGGGGCGACTCCGCCGCCCATCTATCTGCCCATGGTGCGGCAGTGATGGGGGCGTGTCAAAAAGATGGGCTTCTGGTCATCTCATCTACCCAACAGCCGATCCAACCAACTGCTGCTGGGGGTGGCTGTGGGGACCGGTGCAGGGGTGGCGGTTGGCGTGGAGGTGGGGGGAGGGGGCATCCGCGTGGGCGTGGGAGAGGGGGTGGGGGTAGGCTGTGGGGTGGCACGCTCTTCCAGATTGCTGGATGTGGGCGTAGAGCTTGGGCTGGGCGATTGTTCGGCGTTTGATCCACCCCCGTTGATGGGGACGATCAGAAGTTGCCCCACGATCAACGCATTCGAAACCAAGCAATTGCGGCTTCTGATGGTGGCCATGCTGGTGCCATACCGGTCAGACAACCCGAAGAGGGTGTCGTTGGCGCGTACGGTGTAACGAATCTCTCCGCTTTTGGCGTAGGCAGCACAGCCCTGGCTAGAGGATACCGGGGGTGTGCTGGTGGGGACAAGGGTGGGCGCAAGGGTAGGGGCACGAGTGGGCGCAACAGTCCCCGCGCTGGGGGGCGACGAATTGCCGTCTTGCTGGGGTGCCGGGGATGTGGGTGTGGCTGTGGCCGGGATCTGCTCCGCGGGGGTGGCGGTGGGCGCGTCGGGCAACGTGATGCGCAGCACCTGGCCGGGCTTAACCAGGTTGGGGTTTTGGATGTTGTTGTCTCGGCTGATCTGGCTGACCGACACCCCATAGCGGTTGCCGATGGCCGTGAGGGATTCGCCAGATTGCACTACATGATCGATGACGCTGCCGGCATGGACGCGTTCAGATCCTGCGGTGCCGAAGCAGAGCAAGAGAGTGAGGAACGCAAATGGAAAAACCAGCTTGCGGAAGAATGTGTTTATGACGGTACGCTACCTTTCGTTCAACGCATCTGGCATGATTCTATGCCGGGGACAACACCGGGCGATTTGATGGGTCGGCGAAAACCTTACACGACCCCGATTCACCCAGCCTCGCCCGATTCGACAAGGGAGTGAATCTCTTAAGTATAGATCAATTTTGTGGAGTTGTCTGTCACATAAACGCGGCAATTTTGTAGACAAACAGGGGCAATTTTGTAGACGGGCTGATTCTTGACACAAAAAGGCCGGGCTTTTGCCAATAGCCCGGCCTCTTTGCATAGTGAAATTAACCCATCAACCAATCACCCAATCCATCCATCCTAGCCGGAACAGGGCTTTTCAGCACTGCGGGCACATCCCACAAGGCGGTGTCGGGGACCGTCAAGGAGGTGGTTTGTCGGGAAAATGTACTTCTTGGGATTTGTATTTGACTGGAGTATACTTTTTTACATAATTTGCCATGTGTTCGGTATGGACAACGCCACGCAGGGCAACATATCCAGGGAACACAGGATCCCCAAGCAGCCAAAAGGGTTGACCATCGATGCTACAATACGCCTATACCCCCTATGCCCTGATCGCAGTTGTCTCCCTGATGTTTACCGTGCCTGCCACGGCCTATCTGCTCTGGCTGCGCCCCAAAACGACGGCCACCTACAACCTCATCGGTTTTCTGGTCTGCATCATCGCCAATCTGGTGGTGATGTACATCTATAACGCGGTCCTTTTTTTCTTTATGCCCCTGTGGCCGGTCCAGGATTCTCTGGTCATTTTGGGCATTTTCTTCCTGGTTCGCTTCGCCTACAGCTTTCCCGACATCGGACCGATCCGCCGAAGCTCGCTGGGTGACGGGCTTCTTTGGCCTGTGGGTGGCCCTGGCCTTTGGGTGGACCCTGACGGCCAGTTGGGGCTTCTGGGACCAGCCCGATGGGTTTCAGATTGGCGCTGAGTTTTGGCTGCTCATGCCCCTGGCCATCCTGCTGACCGTTGGCGTCTTTCTGCGCCGCATGGTGGTTTTGGCCCGGGTGGGCAAAAAAGAAGTTCGACTTTTGAAAAAAGTCGAACTTCTGGCCGTCCAGGCTTCTGGTCCATCCTGCGCCACCCGCCCACCCCGGCGGCTGTGGCCCAGCGCAATTTCGCCCTGGCCACCCTCACCGGGTTGATCCAGGCCTTCGGATCGGTCGCCTTTCCCTATGGGCTGAACCACCTATTCCCCGCCGAAACCTTTATTGGCATAGGCACCCTGCTCACGATTTCCCTGCTGTTGTTGGCCTATTTGAACGCCACCGCGCGCCAGAGCACCCTGATCGTCAAGATGGTGGGCGCATCCATGATCGTCCTGCTCTCGGTGCTGGGCGCAATGGGCATTCAGGTGTTGAACACCTCGTATCAGACCCATGTGTCCATCAGAGCGGAATCCGCCCGCCTCCTTGTCCAGCACCTGTCCGCTGGCGACACCATCGTCTATCCCTCTGGCCTGGCCTATGTGGCGTCCTATCCCATCACTACCAACTTGACTGCAAGAACAGGTTGAGTGGGTCTACCGCAACCCAGATCTGCGTACATTTTTCCCCGCCCAAGTCCAAGCGCTGATCCGTGAGAAGCCCCTCAGCGCCGCAGATCAAGCCCAGCCAGATGCCATTTTCTCTGACGTAAGTCGTGTGGACCGCTTCTCTCTGGGGACGGGGGCCTATTACAACACCTTCGCCTGGATTGAGGGCGATCAACTCCTGGAATTTGGCTTTACAGATGATCTGCGCAACCCAACCAGCCATGCCCTGGTCAGCCGTCTGATCGGGCAGGTTATCTTGGGATCCCTGCTGGTGCTGCTGCTCCTGCCCTTCTTCTTCTGGCGCAGCCTGATTGTGCCCCTGGATCGGCTCCTGGGCGGGGTGAAGCAGATCATGGGCGGGGATCTGCATGTGGCCGTGCCCATCGTTGTGGACGATGAGATCGGCTTCCTGACCCGCTCCTTCAACAGCATGACCGGTTCGTTGCTGGATCTGACCGAGGGGCTGGAAAAGAAGGTGGCGGATCGCACCAAAGCCCTGGCGGACGAAATTGTGGAGCGTCAGTGGGTGCAGACCGAGTTGGAGCAGGCCAAGGCCGAGGCCGAGGAGGCCAACCGGGCCAAGAGCGTCTTCCTGGCCAACATGAGCCACGAACTGCGCACCCCCCTCAACGCCATCCTGGGCTATGCCCAACTCCTGCCACAGTTCCCCGATGAGATCGATCGATTTTCCGCCATCATCGAACGCAGCGGCCACCATCTGCTCACCCTGATCAACGATATTCTCGATTTAGCCAAGATCGAATCGGGCAAGAAGGAGCTTCAAATTCAAGAGGTGTCTCTGGCCCAATTCCTGCAGCGGGTGGTTGATCTGGGCAGTTCTCCGGTCTACGCCAAAGGGTTGTCCTTCACCTTTGACAGCCAGATCGACGCCCGATGTGGTGGTGATGGCCGACGCCACCCGCCTGCGTCAGATCTTGCTCAACCTCTTGAGCAATGCGGCGTCTTATACAGACACGGGCGCGGTCACCTTTCGGGTGGAACAGGTTGAGGCCCCCTCCGCCCCCCTTGCCCCCCAACTTTGGGGGGAACTGTCAGCGACCTCCCCCAGCATTGGGGGCCGGGGGGCCGAACGCACAGGCCGCTTCCTTTTCAGCGTCCAGGATACGGGCATCGGCATCGCCGCCCACGAAGTGGCCTTGGTGACCGACCCCTTTTATCAGACCCAGGCTGCCCAGGCCAGGGGCGGGGGGACTGGGTTGGGTCTTGCCATCAGTTGCCAGATCATCGAATTGATGGGCGGCAAGCTTCAGGTGCAGAGCCAATTGGGGCAAGGCAGCACCTTTTCCTTTACCCTGGATCTGCCGCTTAGATCTGTCCAGATCGCTGAACGGGACGATCCCGCGCCCCAGCCCTTTCGGGTCATTGACGGCGAAAGCCCTCGCCTCCTGGTGGTGGACGACAATCTCGAAAACCGTCTCCTCTTGGAGGACATGCTGCGCCCCCTGGGTTTTGACGTGGTCAGCGGCCCCGGCGCTGCCTCTGGTCTGGTATTGGCCCTGGCCCAACCCTTCGCCGCCGTGATCACGGATCTGGTCATGCCGGGGATGGATGGCTTTGACCTGATCCGGGACCTGCGCAGCCAGCCCGCCACGGCAGACCTGTTGATCGTGGCGACCTCCGCCAGCGTCTTTCCCGAAGATGAGATCCGCAGCATCCAGGCCGGGGCGGACTTTTTTCTCCCCAAGCCCATTGTACTGCGCCATCTGCTTCAGGTGCTGGACGAACGGCTGCATCTGGTCTGGCGCACCCAGGCGGATGGCTCGGCGGCCGAGCTGGCGGGCGAGGAGATCGCCAGTCTGGTGGGTCAACCTTCCGGCGAACACCTGGCCCAATTGTTGCGCTTCGCCCAGGCCGGGGATGTGGTCTCCCTGCGCCGAGAAGCTGCCCTGCTCGATCAACAAACCGGCTTCGAGTCCTTTGCCGCCCAACTGCGCACCTACACGCAGAATTTCGAGATGCGCAAGTTGGCGGAATGGTTGGCCTCCCTGCAATCAACACCCGAAAGCAGTCTATGATCACCCACGATGCTGAATCCACTGTTCTGATTGTCGATGACAACAAAGCCAATTTGAGCCTGTTGATGGATCACCTTTTGGCCCAGGGCTTCCAGTTGATGGTGGCCGAGAGCGGTGAAAGCGCCCTGGAACGGGTGGGCTTTCGCACCCCGGACATCATTCTGCTGGATGTGCGTATGCCGGGCATCGACGGCTTTGAGACCTGCCGCCGTCTCAAGGCCGACCCCAGCGGTGGCCGATGTGCCGGTGATCTTTCTGACGTCCCTGACGGATACGGACGACAAGATCCAGGGCTTTCAGGCCGGCGGCGTCGATTACATTGCCAAGCCCCTGGATTTGGCCGAAGTGCTGCTGCGTGTGCGCACCCACCTCTCCTTGCGCCGTTTGCAGGACGCCCTGGCCCAAAGCAACGCCGAACTGGAACAGCGGGTGGCGGCCCGCACGGCCGAACTGGAAGCCGAAGTGGCCCGGCGCACCCAGAGCGAGGCCGAGAAGAGTCTGCTGCTGGAGGCAGTGCGCGCCCAGAGTGAGCATCTGCAAACTATGGGCAACCAGATGGTGGCCCAACAATCCCAGCGCCGGGCCGACCTGAGCGAAGAACTGGACCAGCAGGTCTTTCGGGATCTCTCCCGCCTGCGCGGCCATCTGGATGCGCTCCTGGAGCCAGAATTTGGCCGACTGAACGCCCGCCGCCACTTGAAGAGCATGGACCAACTGCTCAACCATTTGCTGGATGCCACCCGGCAGGTCGCCGCCCATCTGCAAGAAATTTCGCCGGAAGAGGCGCGCTTTCCAGGCCAATCCCCTCCTCAAACTGAGCGAGCGGGAGCGGGAAGTGCTGCTGCTCATGGTCAACCGACATACCACCGAGGAGATCGCGCAGTCTGCTCCACGTCACCCCGTCGTCTGTGCGCACCTATCGTTCTCGTATGTTGCAGAAGTTGGACGTGGCCAATGACGATGATCTGCTGCGCTATGCCCGTCAATACAGCCTGATGCGGCCCCAGTGAAAGCGCATGGCCCCACCCGATAGACGCGAAGAGGCCGATTCCCCATCTGGGGAACCGGCCTCTTCGCGTCTATCGTTCAAGCTCTATTTGGGGCTACTTCAACTCCAACCGCCCATAGCCCAAAATCTCTCGGGCCACGATCAGGGTGTTGATCTGGCCGGTGCCTTCGTAGATGTCGTTGATCTTGGCGTCCCGCATCCACTTTTCGGCCAGGGTTTCCGTGGTGTAGCCCAGGGGGCCGAGAAGTTCGACGGCCTTCTGGCTGATCAGGGTGACCGCCTTGCCCGCCTTGACCTTGCACATGGAGCTTTCCAACTTGTTGTCCTCGTTGGCGTCCAGCAGGGCCGTGGCTTTGAGGGTGAGCAGCCAGGCGGCCTTGAGTTGGGCTTCCATCTCCAGCAGATCGGCCTGGGGGGCGGTCAGCTTCCAGCGGGGCTTGTCGTAGTCCATCTGCACGCCCTTCTTTGGCCAGGGTGTCCCGACAGAACTCGAAGGCGGCCCGGGCAATGCCGATGGCGCTGGCCGCCACAATGGGCCGGGAGGCGTCGAAGGTCTTCATGGCGCCCTTGAAGCCCTTGTTGCCCTTGCCCCGCTGCACTTCCGGGTCGCCCAGCACGTTGTCCGCGGGGATGCGGCAGTTGTCCAGAATGAAGGAGACCGTGTCGCTGGCCCGAATGCCCAGCTTCTCCTCGGTTTTGACGATCTCCATGCCTGGGGTGCCCGCCTCCACCACAAAGGGCTTCATGCCGGCCCGGCCGGCGCTCTTGTCCACCGTGGCCCACACCACCACCAGCCCGTCAGATTCGGCAAAGGCCAGGCCGCCGCTGGTGACGAAAATCTTCTGGCCGTTGAGGATCCACTCGTTGGTCGCGGCGTCAAAGGTGGCCGTGGTCTGGATGTTGCTGGTGTCCGACCCGGCCTGGGGCTCGGTCATGGCCATGGCGCCCCACTTGGGATCGCCCTCGGTGAAGCGGCGCAGGAAGCGCTCCTTCTGCTCCTCCGTGCCCACGGCGGTGATGGCGGAACCGGCCAACTGGGTGCCGGGGATGCACAGATACATGCCCGCATCGCCCCAACTGAGCATTTCGACCATGTAGATCAGGCTCATGTAGGCCGTGTTCTGCTTCTTGGCCCCGTTGCCGTTGGCCCCATTGGACGCTGTTTTGCCGTTGGTCCCGTTGGCTTCGCCTCGGCCTTGCGCCGACTGCGGGCCAGGGAGGCTTCCAGATTGGACCGCTCCAACTCCTTCATGTTGGGCCACATCATGTTGATAAATTTGGTGGGCCGGGCGTGCTCGGCGTCGTCCATGGGCCGACTCTCCGGGCGCATGACATTCTCCGCCACCATCTGCACCATCTGCAACTGCTTTTCCACCGGTTCCGGCGTCTTGAATTCGATTGACATAGAGGTTGCTCCGAGTTCGTAAATGCCCGAATGGGCGAATTTTGGAATAGAGATTGGGAGATTAGGAGATTGGGAGATTAGACGATTAGGAGGGGGCGACAATCACCCAATCTCTTAATCTCCCAATCTCCCAACAAAATCAGGGATAGACAGAACCCGGCGACGGCCACTCTCCCGAAGTATCGCCGTCGGTCTCTGTCTATCCCATGACCAACCCTTCCCAGGTGGCGAAGCCCCGGCCGTTGCGGAACCAGAGTTCCACCGGATATTCCCGGATGTAGCCGTGGCCGCCCAGGACCTGCACCGCGCTGTCCGTGGTCTCCATGACCATGTTCTGGGCGTAGTGCTTGGCCAGGACCGCGGCCTTGGTGGCGTCTTCGCCGGCGTCCAGCTTGTAGGCCGCTTCCCACACCATCAGCCGGGCGCCTTCGATCTCGATGCGCATGTTGGCCAGCATGAAGGCGATGCTCTGGCGGTGGGCGATGGGTTCGCCAAAGGCCGTGCGCTCCTTGGCATATTTGAGGGCATATTCGTAGGCGGCCCGGGCCTGACCCACGGCCAACGCCGCCCATGCTGATGCGCATGACCGTCAGCAGCCGGTTGAGGCGAATGCCCCGCAGGCCGCCCAGCCGGTTGTCCTTGGAGACCCGCACGTTGTCAAAGCCGACCATGAAGGTCTTCAACGCCTTGGCCCCCATCATCTGCACCTGCGTGCCCACGGTGACGCCGGGGGCATCCGCCGGCACGATGAAGGCCTGGGTGCGGCCCCCCTCGTTGGCATAGACCAGGAAGAGCTCGGCCTCATCGGCCAGGGGCACATAGGTCTTGGTGCCCTTGATCATGTACTCCTTGCCGTCCTTTTCCGCCACGGTGAGCAGCTCCGCCGGGTCAAACTGGAAGACCGGCTCCAGCAGGGCCGCCGTGGCCTTGGGGAACTCTTCGTCGCAGAAGCGGGGCAGAAACTCGGCCTTTTGCTCCTTGGAGCCAAAGAGATTCACCGGCAGGGCGAAGAGGCTGGGGGTCAGCAGATGCAGGCTCATGCCCACATCGCCCCACCCCAACTCTTCCATAAAGAGGGCGCTGGTCAGGGCCGAATACTCGCCAAAGCCGCCATATTCGGCGTCAATGCTGGCGGGGACCAGGCCGATCTCCCAGCCCTTGCGGATCAGATCCGCCGGGGTTTGGCGGGATTCCTCCGCCTCTCGATGCACCTTGCGCATCTGCTGTTCGGCGAAACGGTGCACCGTGTCCACAAGCATTTTTTGTTCGTCGGTCATATCAAAGGAAAACATAGTCGCTCCATTCCTGTTGCCGCAGTCGGAACGGCTGCGGTGAGCTTGGCGGGATCGAATTGAATTGAAATTGAGAATTGAAAATTGAAAATTGAAAAGTTGTGTGTGGGAGAACTAACTGGACTATAGTTGGGGATTGTTGTGTGTTCGTTGTGGGCTGGTTGGACTGGGGGGAACATGGGCAGTCGCTTGTTGGGGGCGAAGGTTTGGTCCAAGGTCTGTCCTACGGTACAATTCAGCCATTGATTCAGACCTGAAACTTGTCTCTTTTGGGAACGACTATGGTCAATCCGCAAGAATGCCGAACAATCGACGAAGTGCGGGCGGAGAT
The DNA here is from genome assembly GCA_963704975.1 of uncultured Chloroflexia bacterium. Classification (GTDB taxonomy): domain Bacteria; phylum Chloroflexota; class Anaerolineae; order Caldilineales; family Caldilineaceae; genus JAGNDO01. The sequence continues at coordinate 71,038 of CAVPIK010000004.1, forward strand.
CGACCGCCTGGACCGCCAGATCATCCAGGCGTTGGGCGAGCGCTTCCAGTATGTCAAGGCCATTGTGCAGTTCAAGCACAGCGAGGCCGAGATCGACGCCCCAACCCGCCGGGAGATCGTTCTGCGTCAACGCCGCCAATGGGCCGAAGAAGTCGGCTTTCCCCCGGATGCCGTGGAAGAGATGTACCACAACCTGATCACCCACTTCGTGCAAGAAGAGAAGCGGGATTGGGAAGCGAAAAAATAGAACACGGATTGACACGGATTTGACGGATCAAAACGGATCTTTTTTTGATCCGTAAAAATCCGTTTGATCCGTCCAATCCGTGTTCTATTTTGAAACGGAGACAACCTTGCCGAATGGAATGCGGATAGCCCTGGTCCACGACTGGCTGAACCAGATGGGCGGGGCGGAGAATGTGCTGGAGGAGTTGGTGGCCCTCTTCCCCGGCGCGCCGGTCTATACCAGCCTCTACGACCCGGCCAAGATGCCCGACGCCTACCGGGCCTGGGACATCCGCACCAGCTTCATGCAGCGGCTGCCCGGCGTCTCGGACCACCACCAGGCCTATCTGCCCCTCTATCCCGCCGCCTTCCGCAGCCTGGATGTGAGCGGCTATGATCTGGTGTTGACCAACAAAAGCGGCTTCTGTCACGGCATCAAAACCGAAAACGGGGCCAAGCGGGCCGTGCAGATCTGCTACTGCCTGACCCCCACCCGCTTCCTGTGGCGCTACGACCAATACCGGGAACGGGAGCAGATCGGCGGCCTGATCAACGCCGGATTGCAGCCCGCCCTGGCCCTGCTGCGCCGCTGGGACTACGCCGCGGCCCAGCGGGTGGACCACTTCATCGCCATCAGCAGCGCCATCCAAGCGCGCATCCGGGAAATCTATCACCGGGAGAGCGTGATCATCCACCCGCCCGTGGACACATCGGTCTTCACCCCGGACCCGACGGGCCAAGTGGGCGACTACTATCTGATCGTCAGCCGCCTGATCCCCTACAAGCGCATCGACCTGGCCGTGCAAGCCTTCAACCGCCTGCCCGACCGCAAGCTGATCATCGTCGGCGATGGCCGAGACCGGGCCGAGTTGGAAGCCGCCGCCGGTCCCAACATCACCTTTTTGGGCCGCCAGCCCCGGCCCACCCTGGTGGAACTCATGCGGGGGTGTCGGGCGTTCCTCTTTCCTGGGGAGGAAGATTTTGGCATTGCCCCCGTGGAAGCCCTCAGCGCCGGCAGACCGGTGATCGCCTTTGGGGCAGGGGGGGCGTTAGACACCGTCCTCCCCGGCATCACCGGCGAACATTTCGCCGAGCCGACCGTGGACAGCCTGGTCCGGGTGCTGGCCGATTTTGATCCGATGGCGTATGATCCGGCGGCTTGTCGGTCCCATGCGGAGTTGTTCAGCGCAGAGAATTTTCGGTCCAAACTTCTGGATTTTGTTGGACAGCTTGCCGGGGGTATAGCGATTCGTCAAGCGTGAAATGACAGAATCAATTTTTGATTGAAAGACATTAAACCACTGTCTTTGACAGAGGGGAAAAGTAACGGTTCTACCAGTGTGTTGAGTATGGCAAGTAACATGCGTTCTAGAAAGTTATGATGACAGGCCAGTTCAAAACAGATGGTGAGTCCTCTAACCTGGCCAAATTTGGCACAAGAACAAAGTGGAATTTCAATGGGAAAGCAAATACCATTTATGTCACACCGGATCCGCATTTTATAAAGTTGCTTTAAGTGTTAGATTCAGTTATCGCTTTGCATCTTCTAGATGGTTGAGGTGGCTTGCGTTATTAGCTACGATATTGATGTTAGTCTTGACGGCTTGGTTGTTTATTTGGGCGTATACAGTTTCTACTTCTTCAACTTCTACTTCTTCTACAAAACTTTTTCAAGATGCTGGTTTTGTCGGCCTGTTTGCGATCTTTATTTGGTGCGCTTATCGGTGGTTTTATTGGCGGAGGTATTTCACTTTATCTACAGACACAACAATCAAAATCGACTTCAGCTATAAAGAAAACAGAAGAAATTTATGTGCCACTTTATAATGCATTAATGAAGTTCAAGGAAGAATTAGTCAAATACCCTCATCCGAACAGTTTTATTTTGGAGTCGACATCACAAAGACCGGTGCATTATGCACCTTGTTTTGATGAGTGGGCACATATCAAAAGTGAAAGTAGATTTATTCAAGTGCCTGACTGGCTCGTGAAAGCATTTGACCATTATATCAGCGAGTTTGCCATCTATATCGAGAGAAGAGAGAGTGTCGTTAGTGAGATGTATGATAAAATTGAGGATTTAATGGAGAGCGAATCACCACCCATCGTATATCGTTCAAGTCCTCCTGGTGAGAATATTTTATTGATGCGTAGCATCATTCTTAGGGATGTTGACAGTATGAAGCATCTGTTGTCCCTGAAAAACGAAACAATAAGACATGAAAACATGGTACTAATCGAGAGAATCGGTCGCGGCAGATTACTTTGTGACGGAATGTACTATAGCTCGACACTATCGCAAGCAATCGTCTCAATTTCTGATCAGAATACGATTATAGGCCGTACAGATTGGTTAATTAACGCACTGAAAGATGCCATAAATTATATCAATATAAAATATGAAAGATCACGAAAAGAATATATGATTGTGGCTTTGAATCTCTCTATCATTATGGGTTTGCACGTCCAATAAATCAATGCACGCGAATTGCTATCACCCATTTTTCGATGGATACGCGCAGATAAGGGCATGGATAATCGTGGAGACCTTTGCCCGTCCTTCAATCGACGTGATTTCAAGCGTTCGATCCGCGAATTGATTATACGTATTTGTGATCGTAGCAGGTATTCAACAAAGTGCGTACCAATTTGGACAATAATGGACTAACATGGAACTACGCCAGTACGCCCAAATCCTATACCGCCGCTGGTGGATCCCCGTGGCCCTGGTGATCCTCACCGGCCTCTTCAGCGCCATCCAACTGCGGCCCTGGCAGACGCCGGCCCCGACCTACACGGCCAGCCTGCGGGTGCTGATCGGCGTGGCCCCGGCCACCGCCGCGGACGCCGCGGCCTACGATCCCCGCTACTATGCCTGGCTGACCAGCGAATATCTGGTGGACGACTTCACCCAGGTGGTGCGCAGCGATCTCTTTGCCCAAAAGGTGAGCGAGCGGCTGGCGGACCAGGGCATCCAGCGTGCCCGCCGGGGCCATCCAGGGCAGCGCGGCCACGGGCCAACTCCACCGCATCATCACCCTGAACCTGAGCTGGCCGGACCGGGACCAACTGGCCGCCATCGCCCAGGCCGCCGCGGATGAATTGGTGCAGAACGCCGATTTCTATGTCCAGCAACTGGGCAGCGACGCCACCCTGGTCACCCTGCTGGACGGCCCAGCCTTCGGCCAAGTGGGCCAAAGCCTGCGCAGCCGCCTGGAACTCCCCCTGCGCCTGGGCCTGGCCCTGATCCTGGGCCTGGGCCTGATCTTTTTACTCGACTACCTGGACACCTCCATCCGCACCCGCCAAGACCTGGACGAATTGGGGCTGGCCGTGGTCGGGGAGATCCCACGTGGAAAACCTGAGCGGGGGCAATGAGTAAGGAGTAATGAGTAAGAACGTGGTCGACCACGTTCATTACTCATTACTCCTCACTCATTGTTCACTGCTCCAATCGGAGCATCAGCAATGACCATTCAAGACTACATTCGCATCATCCGCAAGCGGGGCTGGATTGTGGTGGCCGCGGCCCTGTTGGCGGCGGCGGCGGCCTTTGGCATCAGCGCCCTGCAGAAGGATATGTACCGGGCCACGGTGCAGGTGAGCACGGTCCCCGCCCGGCCGGACTGGGGACTTGGCGGCACGGCCAAGGATCTGATGCGCAACTTCTCCATCAACATCCAGACCCCGGAAGTGGCCCAAAAATCCATCGAGCGGGCCCAGCTTGACCAGAACCCCTACGACTTTTTGGCCCACATCAACGTCGCGCCCGGACTCCAGCACCTTCATGATCACCATCGAGGCCCGGGACCGGGACGCCGAAGTGGCCAAGCTGATGGCCACCACCCTGGCCCAGGAATTTGTGGACGAGCGCACGGCCTACTATGCCCAGCAGGACAAGGCGAACCGCATCGAGGTCAAGATCGTCAGCCTGGCCATCGGCGCCGAGAAGTATCAGCCCAAGCCCCTCTTCAACGCCATCGCCGGGGGCGTGCTGGGGCTGCTCCTGGGCATCGCCGTCGTCCTCGTCCTGTTGTGGATGGAGGCCGAACTCATGCTCACCCCCGATTCCGTCGAACGTGCCCTGAACCTGCCCGTCCTGGGGGCCATCCCCACCGCCGCCGGGAAAAGGAGCCAGAATAGAAATCGCCAGGTCCACAGCATGAATTTGTACTGTAGCGACCACAGAATGACACAGAATCACACGGAAAGAATCAGGATTCATTTCACGTCCGTACCTCCGCAACTGAGGCGCTATCCGTTTACGACGAACATTACGACATAGCCTATACCGGAAACGAGAGACCTATGACCGACACCCTGATCACCCTGAGCAATCCCCGCAGCCGGGCCGCCGAGGCCTATCAAAGTCTGCGCACCAACATTGAATTTTCCAGCTTGCAGCGCACGCTGAAGAGTCTGCTGGTCACCTGTGCAGACCGTGGAGACGGACAGCGGCCACACCCTGGCCAACCTGGCCGTGGTCATGGCCCAGGCCGGGGCCAAAGTCCTGGTGGTGGACGGCGATCTGCGCCGCCCGCAACAGCACGAGATCTTCGGCCTGGCCAACCAGCAGGGGCCTCTCCACCTGGCTGGCGGATCGGCGACACGCCCCGCCATCCAGGAGACCGCCGGTCAAGGGCCTGCGGGTGCTGACCGCTGGCCCCGCGGTGGCCAACCCGATCGCCCTGATCAGCGCCAACCGCCTGGCCGATGCCCTGACCCAACTCGCCCCCGAAGCCGACTACATCCTGTGCGACGCCCCGCCCATCCTGGCCGTGACCGACGCGGCCCTGTGGGCGGCCAAGGTGGACGGCGTGGTGCTGGCCATCAACGCCGGCAAGACCAAGCGGGAACAGGCCCAGCGCGCCAAGGCCCTGTTGGAGAAGGTCAACGCCCACATCGTCGGGGCCATCCTGCTCAACGCCAGCGAGGAGAGCGGCACCGGCGGCTATTATGGGGCCTAAATGGCAGCGCTGACGTCCGCCCGCCCGCCGGGGATCGGCCCCTGGTCTCCGTGCCCGGACTGGCCGCGGCCCTGCGCCAGCCCGACGCCTGGCGTTTCGCCTCCTCCACCGCGGACCGCTTGCAGCCGGCGGAGTTGGCCCAGATCTATCGGGTGCTTCCGCCTGCCGCCGGTGCATCGGCGGTTTCTGTTGAAGAGGAGGCCGGATCTGCTGCCCACATGGTGGACCAAATCATGGATCGCCTACGCCGTCTGGCGGGGGCCTATGGGGCGTGGCAGGACTTTGACACCTGTGCCTTTTTTGACCTCTTCCCCCACCAAGCCGATCTGCTGGTCCAGGTCAGCGAGCGGGTCAGCACGGTGCATGTGGTCGTTCACGCCGACCTGCTCCTGCCCGCCTTTCAGACCGCCGAGCGCTTTTGGAGCCGTCGCTTTTTGCCCGCCTATCAAGCCGCGGGCCCGGCTTTGCGAGCAGGATCGGGGCGGACCCTTTGCCCACAGCTTCCGCACCGAGGTGCAGCCCCACATGGTGGATCTGTGGCAGCGCACCCTGGCCGTGGTCCACGCCACCCGGGCCATCCTGACCCAGGATCTCAGCTTTCTGGCGGCCAGCGGCGGCGAGGCCGAGCGCTATCGCTGGCGCAACGCCTGGCAGATCGCCCCGCCCGGCCATCTGGACCCGGCCCTGTTGCCCGACTTCGATGCCCTGCCCACCCTGACCCTGTCCGCCACCTTCCCGCTGCCCACCAGCCGCCAGCCCGGCCGCGTCCGCCGTCTGCGCCGCCGTGGGAAAGGCGAGCGGTGGGAGACGAACGTCGGTCGGCCCGGTCACCATCAATCCTGACGAAGGACGAGGTCGTATCGAAACCGAAGTGGGTCGCTTTGGTTTCGATACGCCGCCGAGAACCTGAATGGTCAGCGGAGATCTCGGCGGCGGCTACTCAACCGACGCTGGCTTTCGCAACACACAATACTCGATACGCATTACTCGACACGAACAAGGAACCCAAACCCATGAAAAACATTCTCGTCACCGGCGGGGCCGGTTTTATCGGCTGCAATTTTGTGCGGCTGATGCTGGACAAATACCCGGACTATGCACATCACCGTCTATCGACAAGCTGACCTATGCCGGGCGGCTGGAAAATTTGCAGGATGTGGCCGAAAAGCACCCGGACCGCTACAGCTTCTTCCAGGGGGACATCTGCGACGCCGCGGCCGTGGCCCAGGCCATCGAGACCCACGCCATCGACACCATCGTCAACTTCGCCGCCGAAAGCCACGTGGACCGCAGCATCATGGACCCGGACGCCTTCATCCAGACCGATGTCTACGGCACCTATGTGCTGCTGGAGGCGGCCCGCAAGTTCGGCAACCTGCGCTTCCACCAGATCAGCACGGACGAAGTCTATGGCCACATCCACGGCGACCACCGCAGCATGGAGGGGGACAACCTGGCCCCCCGCAGCCCCTACGCCGCCAGCAAGGCCGGCGGGGATCTGCTGGTCAACGCCTATTTTGTCACCTATGGCCTGCCCATCACCATGAGCCGGGGGGCCAACAACATCGGCCCCTTCCAATATCCCGAAAAGGTGATCCCCCTCTTCACCACCAACGCCCTCAACGACATGTCCCTGCCCGTCTATGGCGACGGCCAGCAGATGCGGGACTATCATCACGTCCTGGACCACTGTTCCGGCATCGACATGATTCTGCATAATGGGGTGTTGGGCGAAACCTACAACGTGGGCACGGGCTTGGAGATGACCAACCTGCGCATGGTGGAGATCCTGTTGGACGAGCTGGGCAAGCCCGACAGCCTGATCCAGCATGTGGAGGACCGCCCCGGCCACGACCGCCGCTATTGCATGGACGTCAGCAAGCTCATGGCCCTGGGCTGGGAGCCGGACTTCACCCACGAAGAGGCCATCCGCGACACCGTGCGCTGGTATGTGGACAACCGCTGGTGGTGGGAACCCATCCGCTCCGGCGAGTTTAAGGAGTATTACAAAAATCTGTACGGCAACCGCAAGGTGCTGAGCGGGTGAGCAGGTGAGGGGGTGAAGGGGTGAAAGGGTGAGGATCGCCCGCTCACCCCTTCACCCCCTCACCCCTTCACCCCCTCAGTTTGAACTCCCCGCCCGCTCCGTGGCATACTTGATCCATGACCATCCTCTCCGCGGCTCCGCAACATTTGCCCGAAATCCAACATTTGATCACGCATGGCTACACCCGGTTGGTGCAATTTGGCCGGGAGGATCTGCCGGATCTGCTGGCCCGGGGCGTCAGCGTAGTGGGCGTGGCGGATGACCAGAAACTTTGGGGCTTCGTCACCATCCAGGTTGAGCCGCGACCGGTCACCCTGCCCGCCGCCGCCCCGGACCGGGCCTATGTGCGGGGCATCCTGCTGGACAAACGCCGCTCGCCCAGCGTGGACACCGCTGCCCTGGTCACCGCTGCCCTGGCCCGCTTGAGCGAGTTGGGCCGACCCTTCGTGGTGATGGCCCAGAGCCAGGATCATTGGCTGAAGGCCGCCCTGACCCGCAGCGGATTTGCCCAGGTCGATCAGGTGCGGTATTACAAATTCAGTCACCGGGATGTGCCCAGTGCGCCCGCCCCCGCCCAACTCACCCCGGTCTCCCCGGCCCAGTTGGTGGATGTGGCCCTGTTGGATGCGCAGAGCTTCCCCCCCTCTGGCACATGGGCGAAGGGGAGCTGGCCGGGCTGCTCTTCGCCGGGCGGATGCGAGCCGCCTGGCTGGATGATCGACTGGTGGGCTATGCGGCCATCAGCCTGAACGGGGCCTTTGACGACCCCACCACCGCCGGCCCCAGCGCCTTTCTGGCCCGGTTGGCTGTCCATCCGTCGGTGCAAGGCCGGGGCGTTGGTCGCCAACTGCTGGCGGACAGCATCGCCTATGCCCATAGCCAGGGGCACAATCCCATCTATCTCAACACCCAGGTCAGCAACGAGCAGTCCCAGCGGCTCTATGAGGGCATGGGTTTTCGCAGCATGGGGCGAGTTTTTCAGGTCTATGTTGCCCAGATCCGGGGAGGCGAACCAAGCAGGCTAGCCCCCGCCGGTTGACCCACTTGGTTTCACTTCGATACGCTTCGCTACTCAGTACAAGCGATACGGCCTCATTCCTTGGTTTGCGAAGTTGGTTGGTTGACTCGGCCTACTCAACCGGCGTTGGCGTGTGTGGGTAGGGAGTACGATTTCGGGCCAAACACCTAAATAAAGGGGGCGGATGCCTACATTTAGGGTGATCTATCCCCACATGCACGAGTTATCCCCGGACTTATCCACAGTTGTGAACAATTGGTAAAACAAGGAGCCCCATAAACCGTGAACCATGAACTGAGCCTGTCCCGGCGATTACTGGTTGTGGTCGGCCTGTTTGCCGGGCTGATGTTGGCAGGGACCATCGGCTATATCTTGATTGAGGGGTGGTCGTGGCCGGACGCACTCTTTATGACCGTCATCACCCTGAGTACCGTCGGTTTTGGCGAAGTGCGCCCCCTCTCCACCGGGGGGGAGATCTTCACCATCGGCCTGATCGTCCTGGGCGTGGGTGGGGCGGCCTATACCTTTAGCACGGTGGCGGATTATATCGTAGCGGGCGAATTGCGTGGTGTATTGCGGAGGCAACGTATGCAGAAAAAGATCAACCAATTGACCGGCCATTACATCGTCTGTGGCTATGGTCGGGTGGGCAAACGGGTGGCGTTGGACTTGACAGACAACGGCGCGGAAGTCGTCTTGGTGGAGCTTGATCCGGAGAGCGTGGCCAGCATGGACAAGCATGGCTTCCCCCATGTCATCGGCGATGCATCGGATGATGTGATCCTGCGCCAGGCCGGCATCGAGCGGGCCAAGGGCTTCTGCTCCTGCCTGCCTTCGGACGCCGAAAATGTCTTCGCCGTCCTCACCGCCCGCACCCTGAACAAGAATTTGACCATCATCGCCCGGGCGGACAAGGTGAACAGTGAGCGCAAGCTGTTGGTGGCCGGGGCGGATCATGTGATCAGTCCCCATGCCATCGGTGGTCACCGCATGGCCAGCCAGCTTCTTCACCCCAACGTGATGGAATTTTTGGACGTGGTCATGCGGCAAGGCAATTTGGAGCTATGGATCGAAGAGGTGGTGGTCCATCACGGCTCGGATCTGGAGGACCACACCTTGGCCGATGGCCGCATCCGTACCCGCACCGGGGCCAATGTGCTGGCCGTGCGCCGCCCGGATGGTACCACCTTCACGGACCCCGGCGGCTCCTTTACCGTGCAATATCAAGACTGCTTCATCGCCCTGGGCACGCCGGAGCAACTCACGTCCCTGGCCAATCTCGCCAACGACGGGCGGGATCGCCTGCGGGATCGGGTGAGCAGTTGGCAGCAACGGAGGAAGTAGGGAATAGCAATGCGTATCGAGTATCACTGGGCATTGGGATTGCCCGTGGCCAGGATAGCGCAGGTTGAGTAGACCGGGGAGTTTCCGGTCGTATCGAAACCGCAGCGGGTTGACCCGGAGATTCCCAATGAACCTCACTTGTTACTTGATACGCACAAAAAGCCCTGGCCAGTTGATTCTGGCCAGGGCTTTTTGGTTGAAAAATAGGGGCGCTTAGTTCAGGCGGATGCTCTGGCCCACGTTGAGCAGGGTGCTGTCGGTGAAGCCGTTGATCTCCAGGAGATGTTGCCAGTCCAGGCTGTAGCGCATGGCGATGGCGATGATGGTGTCGCCGGGCTGAATGGCGTAGGTGGTGGCGACAGTGACGGCTTCGGCGGTGCCGTAGGTGGGGATGCGCAGCACCTGGCCCAATTGGAGCAGGCTGCTGCCGGTCAACCCGTTGGCCGCGGCCACTTCCTGCCAGGTCAAGCCATAGCCCAAAGCGATGCCCAACAGGGTGTCGCCGGGCTGGACCGTATACTGGATGACGCCGGTTGCCGTTGCCGTGGTGTTGACATTGCTCCCAGCGGAGGAGGTCGATGCCCCCGTGCCGGGTACGCGGATCACTTGGCCCAAATTCAACACAGAATACTCGCCCAACCCATTGGGTGCGGCCAATTCCTGCCAGGTCAACCCATAGCGGGCGGCGATGGTGCTCAAGGTGTCGCCGGATTGAATGGTGTAGCTGCCACCCATTGCAGAGCTAGTTTGGGCTTGAACTTGGGGCTGAACAGCCTGCTGCACAAAGGCCGGGTCGTTGGGAACGCTGCCGGCGCTCTGGTTCAGGCTGCCCCGAGAGAAGACGGCCACATAGATATTCCCCCAGCCATCGGGGTGCATACCGCTGCCGATACCCAATTCGGTCCAGTTGGGGTTGAGGATGTTGGCTCGATGGATAGAACTGTTCAGCCACCAAGAGAGGGCGTTGGACGCATCTCCCTGGGCTACCCAGTTTTCGCCAGTCCAGCCGTTGGCGGCGTAGCCTGTGCGGGCCACTCGCATCCCCACATCGCTGCCATCACTGCCCGTGTGGCTATAATTGTGGTTGGCGATCATGTCGTTGACATGGTTTTGGGCGGCTTGGTTGAGCAGCGGGTGCAGGGCAAGGGGGGCAAGCCCAGCATTGGCCCGCGCCCGGTTGATGCCCAAGGCGACATTTTTGGCGCTGGGGCCAAGTTGATCAAAGGCTATCGAATCAGTGGTGGTGTCAAGGTTGGCGGCGGCGAAAAGGGGTTCCACTGCCCCGAAAGTGAGGATAAAGGTCATGAGAAGGCCGAGGAAGAGGCCCGAAAAGCGGCCTGGTCGGCGAAAGTTTTTGTCCATAGACGCGCATTTTATCACAGTGGGTGGCAAAATCTCAAAATCGGTGGTTATACTGATGACTTGTCACCCCCCACGCTTTCCAGTACAATGAAGGTCAAGCTCGAATTTACCCTGCCCCCATTTCCCAGGAGTACCCAACCCGGTGATTCGCCACTTCAATCTCGGCGACATCCTATTGTTACAGCGGCTGGACCGTCAGGCGGCCAAACTGAATATTGAACGCGCCGTCACGTCACCCCGCACAACCAGCCGGGTTGCCCTCACCACCTTCTTCCCGTGGATCACCACCAAAGTCATCACCCATGTGCTGCAACAGGACGCCAACGGCCTGGCCCGCTCTGGCATTGTGCAGTTGCGCAAACGGTTGAACCGGGCCGAGGCGGATGTGGTCTTCCTGGCCCCGGACCTGGCCTCCCCGGACGGTCACCCGGCCATCTGGCAAAAACTGCTGCCCCACGCCGTCCAAGAGGCCGCCAACATCGGCATCAGCCGGGTCTTTGTGGATCTGCCGGATCAGCCCTTGCCCATCGAGACCTTCTGCCAGGTCGGCTTCACGGTCTTCACCCGAGAGACCGTGTGGCGACTCTCCCGGCCCCGGGGCACGGCGGATCTGTGGCCCGATGTGCGCCCCCAAATGCCCCAGGACGAATGGGGGATGACCCAGCTCTACGGGCGATCGGTGCCCAAGCCTGTGCAACAGGCCGAAGGGGCTTTCTCTGATGAGCGGGGCTATCGGTTGCCGATTGTGCAGGGGTGGTTGCCTGGGGAGAGCGTCGGCTTTGTGCTGTGGGCCGGGGATGAGATGCAGGGTGTGTTGCGCATCACCGAGGGGGAGCGGGGGGTGTGGTTGGATTTGTGGCTGGATCCCGAGTTCAAATCTGACCAACTGAACCAATTGATTCACTTTGCCTCGTCGTATCTCTTCCGCCACCGGGTCTACAAGCCCATCTATTTAGGGGTGCGGGCGTATCAGGGCGGCATGAAGGGCGTGCTGGACGACTTTGGCTTTGCCCCGGTCACCGACCGGGTGCGGCTGGTGAAGCACGTGCTGGCCTGGGCCAAAGCCCCCCAGCCCCAAACAATCCCCGCCCTGGAGGCCGTGCGAGAAGCCTTGCCCGCCGCTGTTCCCGTTACCAAGGCGGTCGGAAATTGGGGTTCAGGGATTGGGAAAGTAATTTACGGAGAATAGTCTAAAATCTGGTACAATTGAGCCATTCTTATCGATACTCGATACTCATCACGCATCACCCCAAGAGGTCTATGGATAAACTAAAAATTACAGACAATCTAGAGCTATTGTTGGGGGTGCTGCCCCTGCGCATCCAAGAAGCTCTGGCCCAAACCAGCCAGTCCCAGGATCTGATCGAAATCATCATGGATCTGGGACGGCTCCCCGAAGCCCGCTTCACCGTCGGCGAGCTGATCCTGAGCGATCAGGAGATCACCGAAGCCGACATCAACACCGTGATCGAACAGATCGGCGCCTTTGGCGAAGACAACCGAGCCGGCATCGAGCGCACCCTGCACCGCATTTCGGCCATGCGCAACCGCAAGGGCCAGGTGATCGGGGTGACTTGTCGCGTGGGGCGGGCGGTCTATGGCACCATCGAGATCATCGCCGACATTGTCACCGGCGGCAGCAGCATTCTGTTGGTGGGGCGGCCCGGCGTGGGCAAGACCACCCTGCTGCGGGAAGCGGCCCGAGTGCTGGGCGACACCAAGCGGGTGGTGATTGTGGACACCAGCAACGAGATCGCCGGGGACGGGGACATTCCCCACCCGGCCATTGGCCGCGCCCGGCGCATGCAGGTCCCCCGCCCGGATCTTCAGCACGAAGTGATGATCGAAGCCGTGGAAAACCACATGCCCGAAGCCATCATCATCGACGAGATTGGCCGGGAACTGGAGGCCGTGGCGGCCCGCACCATCGCCGAACGGGGCTTGCAGCTGATCGGCACGGCCCACGGCAACGCCTTGGAGAACCTGCTCCTCAACCCCACCCTCAGCGATCTGGTGGGCGGCATCGAGTCCGTCACCCTGTCCGACGAGGAGGCCCGACGGCGGGGCACCCAAAAGACCGTGCTGGAACGCCGTTCGCCCCCCACCTTTGACGTGCTGATCGAGATCCAAGACCGTCAGCGCATGGTGATCCACCACAATGTGGCCGAGTCTGTGGATGCCTTGCTGCGGGGCTGGGCGATTACGCCCGAACTGCGCTATACGGACGAGAGCGGCCAGGTTCACATCGAGGCCGCACCCCAGCCCAAAACCAACAGCATCCAGCGGGAGCGCAGCGGGCCGGGCGAGCAAGAAGAGCAGGGCGGGCGAGGCAAACGGGGTGGCCGCAACGGCAATCGTACGGTGCGCCAACCTGCTGCTCCCCCGGAATCTTCTTTTGGCCGCCGCAATCCTGCTTCGCAGCAGATCGAGAGCCAAGCTGCACCCGCTGCCGCCAATGGGCAGAAGTGGCCCTCTTTTGGCGAAGTTCACGGCGAGACCTATCGTCCCCCGACCAAAGATGGGGGCAGCCGACGCACCCTCAAAGTCATGCCCTATGGCATCGGCCAAAACCGTCTGCGCTCTGCGGCCAAGACGTTGGATGTAAATATGGAGATCATGGCGGATCTGCGGGGGGCCGATGTGGTGATGACCCTGAAAAACTACTATCGCCAGCAGCCCCAACCCCTGTTGGACGCGGAGCGGCGCAACATTCCGGTCTACGTCCTGCGCAGCAACACCGTCACCCAGATGGAACAGTGCTTGGTGGACATCTTCCAGATCAGCAACAGCCCGGAAGATGGCTATTCCAAGGCCATCCGCGAGACCCAAGAGGCCATCCAGCGGGTGGCCAACGGCAGCGAATCTGTGGAACTCAGTCCCCAGTCTGCCCCGGTGCGCAGCCAGCAACACCAGTTGGCCCGCTCGGCCAATCTGATCAGCCATAGCTACGGGCGGGAACCTCACCGCCGGGTGCGCATTTTTCGGGAGTAAGACGTGAGCCTCTTTATCACTTTTGAAGGGCCGGAGGGCAGCGGCAAGACGACCCAAATTCGTCTGCTGGCCGCCACCCTGGCCCAGGGCGGATGGCCCACCCTCACCACCCGGGAACCCGGCGGCACCCGCATCGGCGACGGTATCCGCGCCCTGCTGTTGGATCTGGCCCACACGGAGATGAGTCCCCGGGCCGAAACCTTGCTCTTCAACGCCGCCCGGGCCCAGATCGTGGATCAGGTGATCCGCCCGGCATTGGGGCGGGGCGAGGTGGTGCTGTGTGATCGCTTTGCGGACAGCACCTTGGCCTATCAGGGCTATGGTCACGGCCAGGCCTTGGACCCATTGCGTCAGTTGGCCGCCTATGCCACCGCTGGCCTGACCCCGGATCTGACTATCTTTTTAGACATCGAACCCGTGGCCGGGCTGCATCGCAAGCAGATGGGCGCGGCGGACGAGTGGAACCGCATGGAGGCCAAGGCCGTGGTCTTCCATCAAAAGGTGCGGGACGGCTATCTGGCCCTGGCCCAGGCGGACCCGGCCCGCTGGCTGGTTTTGGACGCCACCCAGCCCGTGGATCTGCTCAGCGCTGCCATTTGGGCGCGGGTGTCGGCGTCGTTGGCGGCGGGTGTGGCAGAAAAAGTGGGGCAGATGGCATGAAGATGATTATGGCGGTGATCACCACTGAGGATTCCAACAGCCTGTTGGATCGACTGATCCGGCGGGGTTTTGCGGCCACGGCCACCAGTTCGACAGGGGGCTATCGCCACGCCAACAATGTCACCGTCTTCTGCGGGGTGGAGGATGACGACGTGGCCGAGGTGTTGACCATCTTTCGGGAAAACTGTCCCAGCCGCATCCAATATGTCACCCCCCTGCCGCCGGTCATGGAGCCGGGGGAGATGCACATCCCCACCCCGGTGGAAAAGCACATGGGCGGGGCGACGATTTTTGTGATGGATGTGGGGCATTTCGAGCAAATTTGAACTGAGGAGATAGAGGGAAGAGATAGAGATAGAGGGAGGAGATAGAGATTCTGCAGAATCTCTATCTCCTCCCTCTATCTCTATCTCTTTTTACATGGGCGGAAAGCCCGGCGGCATCCCGCCACCCATCCCACCCATGCCGCCCATGTCGTCCCCGCCGCCGAAGTCGGGCAGGGCTTTCTCGATCTCTTCGGGGCTTTGGCCGGATTCCAGCCGGTTGAGCACGTCGGACATCTCGGCGTCCAGGGGTTCGCCGGTCTCGTCGCTCATGCGGCGCATGAAGTGGGCCAGGGCCCGGGGATCCTCGCTCTCCAGCCCGGACATGAGGGAACTGTCGTCGGCCAGCCCCTCCATGCGGCTCTCTTCGGACTTGAGCACCGAGACCCGGCTGACCAGGCGATAGAGCCGCTTGCCCTCGCAGGTGGGGCAGAGGGCGGCAGCGTCCGAGGCCACGCTGAAGCTGCGGAAGAAGACGCTCACCCGTTGGCGGCAGTCATAACAGTAGTATTCGTAAATGGGCATGGGACTTTGGTCTCCTGGGGGTGTTGGGAAGAGTGATGATCGATAGGGAAAGCCAAAAAATTGGCGATCACTCTATTCCTGCCGTATACTCTTGGGATAGATTGTGCCGGAATGACCATCGGCGTTGTGCCGAGCAGGTCATGAAGCAGATTATACTGTGTCCCCACTATAAGCCCAAGCTATTGTGCTAGTCAGGTGAGAAAACCATGTCTTCAGCCCATATCCCAGAGGCCGGTCCGGCGGACCAGGAAGTCCAGGCCCTCTATCAAAGCATGACCCATCCGCGCCCGATCCTGTTGGTGCTCTCCGGTCCCAGTGGCGTTGGCAAGGATGCCACCCTGGACATGATGAAGGCGCGCAAGTACCCCTTTCACTTCGTGGTCACAGCCACCACCCGGCCCATCCGCGCCACCGAGATCGACGGCGCGGACTATCACTTTGTCAGCATGGGCGAGTTTGCCGAGATGATCGAGGCCGGCGAACTGTTGGAATATGCGGTGGTCTATGGCGACTACAAGGGCATCCCCAAAAAGCATGTGCGGGAGGCCCTGGCCAGCGGTCACGATGTGATCATGCGCATCGACGTGCAGGGCGCGGCCACCATCCGCAAGCTGGTGCCCGAGGCCATCACCGTCTTCATCACCGCCCAGAACGAGAGCGAACTGGTGACCCGGCTGCAAGAGCGCAAGACCGAGCCGCCGGATCAGCTCAAGCTGCGCATCGCCATGGCCCGCCAGGAGATGAAGCGCATCCGCGAGTTCGACTATGTGGTGATCAACCGGGAAGATTGTCTGGAAAATACGGTGGAGCAGGTGGTCAGCATCATCACCGCCGAAAAAGCCCGGATCGACTGGAAGCCGGTGAGCCTGTAATATGGTCGAATCGCCGTTCGATCCCACAATCGACTCTGTGCCCGATCCCCGGCAGATCCGGGTGATGTTCTATGTGAAGCAAGCCTCTCCCTTGGTCAGCCGCATCTTGATCGGCGTCAACTTGGTGGTCTTTTTGGCCATGATCGCGGCGGGCTATCTGCTCTTCGGCATTCTGGACGGCACGGAGGACGTGCGGATATTGGTGCTGTTTGGGGCCAAATGGAATGAGTTTATCGCCGCCGGAGAGGTTTGGCGGCTCTTCACCGCCATGTTCCTGCATATCGGCGTGCTGCACCTCCTCTTCAATCTCTATGCCCTCTATCTGTTTGGCCCCCAGGTGGAAGGTGATTTTCGGCCATCGCCGCTTCACCGCCATCTATATTGTGGGCGGACTCTTTGGCAGCTTGGCCAGCTATGCCTTTGTGGACAATCTCTCCGCCGGGGCGTCTGGGGCCATCTTTGGCCTGGTGGGCGCGTTGAGCGTCTATTACCTGCGCTATCGGGACCAGTTTGGTGCACGGGCCAAGGCCGTGTTGCAGAATATGGCCATGATCGTCGTCGTCAACTTCATCTTTGGCCTCAGCTCGCCGGGGATCGACAATTGGGGTCACCTGGGCGGATTGCTCGGCGGTGCCGTGGTGGCCTGGGGGCTGATCCCCCGCTATATCCCGCCCGCCCCGGTCGCCTTCACCCCTCAACTGCTCCAAGATCCCCGCATCCCCCTGCAAGAGGAGCCGCGCACGGGCATGGAGATGGGCTGGATCGTCATCTGCCTGGCGCTGATCTGGCTGGGCGTGCAGGCTGTTGGGCGGATAGGGGGAACGAGTAAGGAGTCAGGAGTAATGCTCGCTGACTCCCCGCCTCCTCGCCCTCGCCCCCGCTCCTCGATCCCATGCCCACATCATCCCTTCCTCAAACCGAACAGCTTGACCGCACCATCCTCGCCCTGGCTTTGCCGGCGGTGATGGAGAATTTGTTGCGCATGGCGGTCTTTTTCAGCGACACCCTGATGGTGGGGTGGCTGCAAAGCGCGGCGGCCCTGGCCGCGGCCGGGCTGGTGGGATCCCTGATGTATCTGCTGCACAGCTTCTCCAACGCCCTGGCCATCAGCGGCACAGCCTTGGTGGCCCGAGCCTGGGGCGCGGGGAACCGAGAGCTGGCCCAACGGCTCGCCGCCCAAACCATCGGCCTGAGCTTTCTTCTCTCCCTGCTGGTCATTGCCCTGGGCTGGCCCCTGGCGGATGAATTTCTGCGCCTGATGGGGGGCGATGCCCAGGTGGTGGCCCTGGGCCAAGAATACCTGATCATCGTCTTGCTGGGGTCGGTCTTTGCCTTCCCCATGACCGCGGCCAACGGGGTGATGCGGGGGGCCGGCGACACCCGCATGCCCATGTGGAACAGCCTGGTCATGAACATCTGCAACGTGGCGGTCAGCCTGGTGTTGGTCTTTGGGCTGATCGGGTTTCCGGCCCTGGGGCTGGCCGGTGCAGGGTGGGGGACGACCTTTGCCGCCGGGGTGGGCGGACTGTTGGCCGTGGGCGCGCTGCTGCGGGGCCGCACAATTCTGCGCATCGCCTGGCGGGATCTCCTGCGTTGGGACCGGGTACTGGTGCGGCGCATCTTGCGGCTGGCCCTGCCCAGCGCCGGGGAGGCCGCCGTGGGCCAGTCGGGCCACCTGCTCTTCACCCGCATGGTGGCCTCCCTCGGCACCGTCACCCTGGCCGCCCACCAGATCGCCCTGCGGGTAGAGTCCCTCAGCTATATGCCCGCCTTTGGGCTGGCCGTGGCCGCCACCACCCTGGTGGGCCAGAGCCTGGGGGCCAATCGCCCGGACATCGCCCAGCGGGTCACCCAGCGCACCCTGATCTATTCCCTGATCTTCAACGGCCTGTTGAGCCTGCTCTTTGTCGTCTACGCCGAGTCGATTGTGAGCATTTTTGGCGGCACACCCGCGGTCCTGGCCCTGGCCGGGATCGCCCTGGCCATCTCCGCCGCGGAGCTGCCCAGCCTGGGCGTGCAGATGATTTTGGCCGGGACATTGCGGGGGGCCGGGGACACCCGCACCCCCATGTGGGTCACCTTTGTGGGCGTGTTGATCTTCCGCCTTTCCCTGGTCTACTTCTTGGCCATCCACCTGGAGATGGGGCTGGCCGGGGTCTGGTGGGGCACCGCGGCGGACTGGGCGGGCCGGGCCCTGCTGCTCTGGTTCTTCTTCCGCCGGGGCCGCTGGCAGACTGTGGGGATGGGGGAGGCATGATTGGGGGATCAGATCGTCGGATGATATAATCGGTAGTTGGCTCTTCGGGGCCATGCGAAGATGAAATGACGGGTCAACCGGATATCAGGGGATGGGCAAAACGTGAAGCGAAAAACGTAAAACGTGAGTAGATTGCGGACGATTTCGTGCATCACGTTTCACGCATCACGCCAAACCCTCCAAGTTCCCAGCGAGCCACGACTGTTTTTAGCAATTATTTGGGAGAAAATTCATGACCTTTGAACGCAGCAGTGGCGTTTTATTGCACCCCACCTCTTTGCCGGGCCGCTATGGCATCGGCAGCTTCAACCAGTCCGCCTATGAATGGGTGGACTTTTTGGCCCAGACCCACCAGAGTTTGTGGCAGGTGTTGCCCCTCGGCCCCACGGGCTATGCGGACAGCCCCTATCAGAGCTTCAGCACCTTTGCGGGCAACCCCTATTTGATCAGCCTGGAAGAGTTGGTGCAGGATGGCCTGCTCGATCACCATGTGCTGGACACCGCGCCCGAGTTTCCCCGCAACCGGGTCAACTATGGCATGATCTATAACTGGAAATTGCCTGTCCTGCGCCGGGTGGCGGACAGCTTCGCCGAGCGGGCTACCTCGGAACAGCAGGCCGAATTCGAGGCATTCTGCGCCGAGCAAAGCGCGTGGCTGGACGACTACGCCCTCTTCATGGCCCTGAAGGACGCCAACGACGGCGCGTCCTGGATCACCTGGGAGATGGATCTGCGGGGACGCAAGAAGCGCGCCCTCAACGCCGCCACCAAGGAGCACGCCGCCGCCATCCAGGGCCACAAGATCAACCAGTGGCTCTTCTTCCGCCAATGGCGACGGCTGAAGGCGTATGCCAACGAAAAGGGCATTCGCATCATCGGCGACATCCCCATCTATGTGGCCATGGACAGCGCGGACACCTGGGCCAACCCCAAAAACTTCTTTTTGGATGATCAATTCCAGCCCACGGTCGTGGCCGGGGTGCCGCCGGACTATTTCAGCGGCCACGGGCCAGCTTTGGGGCAACCCCATCTACAATTGGTCCTATCTCAAGCGCACGGGCTACCAGTGGTGGATCGAGCGCATTCAGGCCGTGCTCAAGCTCTATGACATCGTGCGCATCGACCATTTCCGGGGCTTTGCCGACTATTGGGAAGTCCCCTTCGGCGAAACCACCGCCATCAACGGGCGCTGGGTGGACGGTCCGGGCAGCGACTTCTTCGATGCCGTCAAGGCCGCCTTGGGCGAACTGCCCATCATCGCCGAAGATCTGGGCATCCTCAGCCCAGCCGTGGTGCAGTTGCGCAACCAGTTCGATCTGCCCGGCATGAAGATCCTGCAGTTCGCCTTCAGCTCGGATGCCAGCGACAAGTTCCTGCCCCACAACTACAAACAGAACTTTGTGGTCTACACGGGCACCCACGACAACGACACCAGTTGGGGATGGTATCAGGTCACCAGCACCCCGGCCGAGCAGGACTACTTCCGCCGCTATCTGCGCACGGATGGCCGGGACGTGCTCCTGGTCGCTGATCGATGCCGCCTTCCGCAGCGTGGCGGTGATGGCCTTGGCCCCCCTCCAGGATATCCTGGGCCTGGGCACGGACAGCCGCATGAACCTGCCCGGTCGGGCCGACGGCAACTGGCAGTGGCGCTTTGTGCCCGAACAGATCACCGGCCACGTCATCGTGCGCCTCAGCGAAGTCACCTCCATCTACGGACGCGACCCCAAAATCTACGCAGGTAAGGACGAAGAGGCGGGCGGGCAATAGCAGACAGCGGATAGCCGATAGCCGTTAGCTGTGTGGTTTGGAGAGCCCTGGTTTCATGGGCACCCACCACCGGCTAACGACTTCGGGCTAACCGCAACCCGCTAACAGCCACCTGCTCCCAGCTAACGGCTAACAGCTACTATGATCAATTGGACCATGTTGGCGGCGAATAGTATCTGGATTATCGGCTTATCCGTGCTGTTGGCCGCTTTTAGCTATCGAAGCTATCTCAAATCCATCTACAAACCCCTGGCCAAAGCCACCGGGTCAGCCTGTGGATGTGAGCAGCACCGAGCCGTTCTTGCGCCTGGGCATGGTGCTCTTTGTCCTGGGCCAGGTGACGGTCAGCCTCTTGAGCGAGGAAGCCTGGTGGCGCGTGCTGCTGTGGGCAGTCCTGCTGATCCTGCTTTTGGTTGAGCCCGGCATAGCGTTGTGGCGCAACCGGTCGGATCTGCTGGCCCGTTTCGGTCAAGGAACGGGGGGCGAAAAGACCCCAGATCCCCACACAGTGATGGATCGGTGGAAGGTGGCCGCGGTGCTGCTGATCGCCCTGATCCAGGGCGGCATCTATCTGAACGCCTTGCCCCCGTGGCAGCACTATGACGAGCCGTCCCATTTCGAGGCGGCCTGGCTCTTGGCCCACACAGACGCCTCCACCGTCAGCGCGGCGGATCGGGATGTTACCTTTGCCCGGGAAGCCGCTGCCTCCATGACGGCCAATGACTTCTACTGGAACCTGTCCAAGCCAGATCTGTTGACGGATCAGGCCATAGGTCTGGGCTTCCCCCAATACGAGAATCGACCCCTCTACTATCAATTGGCCGGGATTCCCCTGGGCCTCTTCCCCCATTTGGACCTGGTCAGCCAACTCTACCTGGCCCGCATGGTCTCCCTGCTCTTCTTCCTGCTGGCCATCGGCTCCGCCGCCGGGGTGATGGCGACCCTGCTGGTCCCCGGCCATCCCCTGCGCTGGGCCGTGCCGGTGAGCATGGCCTTGCTGCCTCCCTTTGTCGATATCATGACCGCGGTCAACAACGACGCCGGCGCATTCGCTCTTTTTACCCTCTTCCTGTGGGGCAGCGTGCGCATGATCCGCCGCGGCATCACGCCCGTTTTTGGGGCTGTGGGTGGTCGGCGCCGGGATCCTGGCCTTTGTCATGAAAAACACCGCGCTGATCAGCCTGCCCCTGATCCCCGTGGCCTTTGTGCTGGCTTGGTGGCAACAACAACGCTGGCAGTGGCGCTGGCTGGGGCTGACCGTGGCCATCGTGGGCATCCTGGGGATGACCGTCTCGTTGCAGCGCACGGACGCCCGCTATTGGTATCATTGGGACGCCTGGGGCACCCGCACCATCCAGACCGAACCCTCCCGCCAGCGCACCGCGGCCACCTCCATGCAGGCCGCGGTCAACGCCCCTGTGGGTGACTTCGCCGCCGCCGTCACCGTGGACCCGGCGGCCAAATATTATCGCCTGCTCAACCCCCTGCCCGCCGACGCCATGAAAGAGATGGCCGGCCAGACCGTCACCATCGGCGGCTGGTTCTGGGTGGACACCCAGTTGGACGAGCCCCTGACCGTGGCCGGGCCCAAACTGCTGTGGAGCGAATCGGGCACCCAATCCTTTGGCTCCAACACCAACCCCATCACCGTGACCAGCACGCCGACCTTCCATGCGGTGACGGTGCAGGTGCCCGAAACCGCCGGGGTCAGCTATTTTGCCCTGATCGGTGATCCGGGGAACGCAGCCTTGGCCGGACCGATCCAGCTTTTGGTGGATGGGGCCGTGGTGGCTTTGGGCGAATATCCCGCGGATGATCCGCCACTGTTCAGCGATGCCCAGGCCAAGGGCGGTGCTTGGGGTGGGCAGCCCTTTGTGAATCTGCTGCGCAACGGCTCCGCGGCCCAATCCTGGCCCCGAATCCGTCCCCAGGTGGAAAACCTGATCTTCCGGGCCGCGGAACGGTCGCCCACGTTGATCCTCAACGGGCTGCTGGACTGGCAGCGCAACGGGCGACTGCTCACCGTCACCATCCCCCGGCACCTGATCACCGGGCTGTTGGGCACCTTTGCCTGGGGCCATGTACGCCTGGAGGGTGACTTCTTGCTGCCGCTCTATTGGATTATTCTGGGGCTTTCCCTGGCCGGGACGGGCTGGTGGGTGGTGCGCATGGGGCAACAAAACCTGCGCTCATCCAAGCGCCGCCGTCGGCGCGCATCCGCCACGGCCACCGGAGATTCTGCGGAACGGGGCGAATCGGGCCGACGTCGGCGCAGTCGGCATCGCAACCGGGGCGTCGAGGGGGCGATCGCCCGGCGTGGTCTTCCTGGGCATCAGCGGCTTTTTGGTGTGGACCAACGCCGTGCTTTGGGTGTTGACCTTTATGTGGATTGCCCGCTTTGGCCTGCCCAGCGTGCGCTACACCTTCCCCGCCGCCCTGCCCACGGTGCTGCTGACCGTGGCCGGGATCTGCCGCCTTGGCCTCGTCCAACCGCCGGGCCCAGCGCTGGGTGATCTACGGCGTCGTGCTCGCCTTCGCCCTCCTCAACGTCGCCGCGCTCATGCGCATCAGCGAGTTCTACAGCACATTGCCGGTATAGCCCAAAAAATAGAACACGGATCGAACGGATTTGACGGATCAAAACGGATCTTTCTTTTTAGAAAAATCCGTTTTGATCCGTTCGATCCGTCTGATCCGTGTTCTATTTTTTCCGGGTCAATCTACCCCAAGCTCAAAAAATCCTCAATCGCCGGGGCCAGATCGTCCAGCCCGCGGATGCGGCCCGCCATTTCGGCCCGGCCCGCGCCCAGGAGCAGGGTGAGGGCTGGGTTCTCCGTGTGTTGGCGGTGGCTGCAATCCTCGATATTGCCGTGGTCCGCGGCCAGGATGATGGAGGTTTCGTCCAGATCTGGCCGCGTCCATCAGCCCGGCCAAGAAGCCGTCGATGACCTGGAAGTTGGCCACTGCCTCGGCGTGGGCCTGTTTGTGGCCCAGAATATCCGTCATCCAATGCTCGAAGAAAACGAAGTGGTGGGGCTGGGCCAATTCCCACAGCTTGCGCCCGGCCTCTTGGGGCGAATAGACGGGGGCGTCCGCATAGCCCAACTGCGTACGCCAGCCCTCCCCGGTGAAGTCCGCGCTCAAGGCCCGCCCCGCCCGCAGATCCTCGTGGTCGGGCAGGACTTGCCCGGCCTGGGTGACGGCATAGGGGATGGCGCTGAGCAGCCGCTTGCCCCGGTTGACCGCGGCGAAGAAGCCCTCTGGGTAGGCGTTGCAGAAGAAGCTACTCTGGCCCCGATCCCGCAGCCGGGAGAAGATGGACCCTTCGTCGATCACATCCCGCACGGCCTGGTTGGGCCGGGGACCGTAGTGGCGGCCCAGGCGGGCGGGCACATTGGCCCCGGTCACAATGGCCGCCTGGCCCGTGGCGCTCTGGGGCCGACCGGGGATGCCCAGGTGGGCGTCCGTGGGGATCAGCTCGGCGTGGGGCGTGGTCATCCGCCCGCTGGCCGCGGTGAGGGGATGGCCGTCCATCAAAGCCAAGAGGGTTGGGTAAAGCTCCGCGGCGGCCAGGGGGTTGACGGCGGGGTCGTCGCTGCCCAGGCCCACGCCGTCCAAAAAGAGAAAGATGACTCGCCGCATGGGGTGATCCTTGGTTGATAGGTTGATTCGTTGATTGGGGGATTGTAACCAATTGTCGCTGTGAAATCAATTGGGGGTAAAGACATCCAAGCCTTTGCTTGCCGATTCGGTAAATAATTGCTGGGAATATTGACTTTTCGGCAAAATTTAGTATACTGAATTTCTGCCCCTGACCTCACTTTGCCGGGGGTCTCCTTTTTTGGCTTTTTTCCGGCCCTTCTCTCCTATGAATCAACCGAGCGAACTAGATCGCCAGATTATCATTAGCCTGAACCAGGATGCCCGGCTGTCCAGCGCCGAGCTTGCCCGGCAGTTGGATGTGCCGGAGCGTACGGTTCGCTATCGCATCGCCCGCCTGATCGAAGAGGATGTGATCCGCCCGGTGGCAGTGGTCAACTCCGCGGCCTTTGGCTATAATTTGGTCATCGATGTCTTTTGCGAAATTGACACAGCCCGCCAAACGGAGATCGTGACCTTGCTCCAGGCCATGCCCGAAGTCTCGTATATCGCCTTCGCCACCGGAGATCAGGACATCAGCTTTCAGGCCCTCTTCAAAGACAGCGAAGCCATGCACCATTTCATCACCGAGCGGCTGCATCGCATCCCCGGCATTGGCCGCACCCGCACGGTCCTGGTCCCACGCATCGTCAAGGACACCCACCGCTGGCTCCCCCCCAAGGGGGATTTCGAGCCGGACGACGAGTAGTTTTTATCCTCTTCTTTATTCATCTGTCTGCGAGGTCAACGTGTCCGATTATGCTGTTGAATTGCAGGACGTGGTCAAGCGCTTTCCTTCCCCCGAAGGCGGCGAGGTGACCGCGGTCAACCATGTGAACATGCGCATCCAAAATGGGGAGTTCTTCTCTCTCCTCGGCTCGTCCGGGTGTGGCAAGACCACCTCCCTGCGCATGATCGCCGGGTTCGAGTGGCCCACTGAAGGCGAGGTGGTGATTATGGGCCAGGCAATGGGTCGCACGCCCCCCTATGCTCGACCCGTCAACACCGTCTTCCAAAGCTACGCCCTCTTCCAGCACATGACCGTCTTTGACAATGTGGCCTTTGGGCTGGAGATGGAAAAGGTCAGCGGGGCGGAGATCAAGCGCCGAGTGGGGGAAGCCCTGGAGATGGTGCAGTTGGGGGGGATGGGCGCACGCAAGCCCAAACAGCTCTCCGGCGGCCAGCAACAGCGCATCGCCCTGGCCCGGGCCTTGGTGAAACGGCCCACCGTCCTGCTCTTAGACGAACCCCTGGGCGCGCTGGATCTAAAGCTGCGCAAGGAGATGCAGATCGAGCTCAAGGCCCTGCAAATGCAGGTGGGCATCACCTTTGTCTATGTCACCCACGACCAGGAGGAGGCCCTGACCATGTCTGACCGCATTGCGGTCATGAGCAAGGGGGTGGTCATGCAGGTGGGGACGCCGGTGGATATCTACGAGCGGCCCACTTCTCGCTTTGTGGCGGACTTTATCGGTGAGACCAACTTTTTGGAGGGGACTGTCTCCAGTATTGACGGTCCAGAGGTGACGGTCTCGGTGCCGGGGCTGGGCGGCGATGTGGTGGGCCTGGGCCAGGGTGAACTGGCCGTGGGCCAAGCGGTGACCATCTCTGTGCGCCCGGAGAAGATCCAGGTGACCGACTCCAGCAGCTTCAGCGTCAACCACTTTTCCGGACGCATTGTCAACACGGCCTATTTCGGCTCGGATACCCGGCTGATTTTGGACTGTGGCGACGGGGTGCGCCTGAGTGTGTGGGAGCAGAACCGGATTTCGATTGTGGATCAGTCCGTCCTGAATGTCACCGGACGGAATGTCACCGTGACCTGGCTGCCCGAAAATGCCCTGGTCCTGCCCGCGTGATGGAGAAACATCGCCCATGACTGTCTCATCCGAACCGCAATCGAACAAACCAGCCCGGTCCTGGCTACAAGGTCTGCGGGAAGTCCCGTCCCTGCAGGGATTGGCCCTGATCTCGCCCACGGTGCTCTATCTCATCGTGTTTTTGGTGTTGCCCCTGTTCTTGGTGGTGATCCTCAGCTTCATGACCCGCGGTCCCTACGGCAATGTGGTCTACACCTTCACCGTAGAAAACTACGTTCGTCTCATGGACACCCTTTATTTGCGGGTGGTGGGCTATTCGGTCTATGTGGCGGGCGGCACCACCATCGCCACCATTTTGATCGGCTATCCCCTGGCCTATTTTATTGCCCGTTCTCCGGCCAAACAGCGCTCTACCTGGCTTTTTCTGATCCTGATTCCCTTTTGGACCAACTTTATCATCCGTATCTATGCCTGGATCATGATTCTGCGCACGGAGGGGCTGCTCAATACCTTCTTGCTCAACATCGGGCTGATCCACGAGCCGCTCAATATTCTCTACACCCCGGCGGCGGTGCTGATCGGCATGGTCTATGAGTTCTTGCCCTTCATGGTCTTGCCCCTCTACACGTCGCTGGAGAAGATCGACCTCTCCCAGCTTGAGGCGGCGGCGGATCTGGGGGCCAAGCCCTGGCGGGCCTTTCTGCGGGTGACCTTGCCCCTGAGTATGCCGGGGGTGATCGCCGGGTCGATCCTGGTCTTTATCCCGGCCATGGGCATGTTCGTGGTGCCGGATCTGATGGGTGGGGCCAAGACCGTGCTGGTGGGCAATGTGATCCGCAACCAATTCCTCACGGCCAGGGATTGGCCCTTTGGGGCGGCGGCCTCCATGCTCCTGCTCTTGGGCACCCTGGCCTTTACCCTCTTCTACACCCGCAAGGGCGGTCTCGACGAGGATCTGCTGGTATGAGCGAAAAGAAACCCTCCCTGGGCTTGCGCATCTATGCTTTCTTGGCCTTTGCGTATATCTATCTGCCCATTCTGATCCTGATCATCTTCTCCTTCAACACCCAAAAGCTCAACGTGCGCTGGGAAGGGTTCACCCTGGACTGGTACGGTGCGCTCTTCCGGGACGCCAATGTGTTGGAGGCTCTGCGCAACTCCCTGGTTGTCGGCGTTATTTCCACAATTGTGGCAACGATCATCGGCACCATGGCCGCCCTGGCCTTGCAGCGCTATAGCTTTCGGGGCCGGGGCGCGTCCGAAAGCCTGCTCTACATCCCGGTGATCATCCCCGAAGTGGTGTTGGGCATTGCCCTGCTGGCCTTCTTTTCCCAGATGAAGATCCGCCTGGGGTTGACCACCATCACCCTGGCCCATATCGCCTTTAGCATCCCCTTTGTCACCCTGGTGGTGCGGGCAAGGCTGCACGGCTTTGACAAGTCCATCGAAGAAGCGGCCATGGACCTGGGGGCCAACGAGTTCACCACCTTCCGGCGCATCACCCTGCCCACCATCATGCCGGGGGTGCTCTCCGGGGCCATGTTGGCCTTCACCCTGTCGCTGGATGACTATGTGATCTCCTACTTCACCGCCGGGCCGGGGTCCACCACCCTGCCCCTGAAGGTCTTCTCCATGGTGCGCTTCGCCGTCACGCCGGAGGTGAACGCCCTGTCCACCCTGTGGGTGTTGACGGTCTTTGTGGTGCTGGCCGCGGGTCAGTTGATCCAAAGACGTCAGGCCCGAACGTAATTACTGAGGTCCTCATTTTTCAGCAGCATCGTACACTACAAAGGAGTCTACGCATGAAAAGTAAGCGAATTTCTGTTCTTCTGGCCGTCTTGGTCATCCTGGCCCTGGTGACCGGCGCGTGCGCTGCGCCGGCAGCCCCCTCCGGCACGGCTGCGGCCACCGGATCCACGGAGTTGAACCTGTACGGCTGGTCCGAGTATGTGCCCCAGGCCCTGCTGGATGGCTTCACGGCCAAGACGGGCATCAAGGTCAACTATGACGCCTATTCCTCCAACGAGGAGCTGATGGCCAAGTTGCAGGCCGGGGCGTCGGGCTATGATGTAATCATCCCCAGCGATTACACCGTGGCCATCATGATCAAACAGGGGCTGTTGGAAGAGATCGATCTGGCCGCCATCCCCAACTTCGCCAATGTGGACGAACAGCTCAAGAATCCTTACTTCGATCCGGGCAACAAACATTCCGTGCCCTATCAGTGGGGGACCGTGGGCCTGGTCTACAATTCGGACGATGTCACCCCCATGCCCACCAGTTGGAACGCCCTGTGGGATGACGCGTATGCCGGCAAGGTCGTGCTGTTGGACGACTCTCGCGAGGTGATGGGCGTGGTCCTGCTCACGCTGGGCTATGACAAGAATTCCACCGACCCGGCCCAGTTGGACGAGGCCAAGACCAAACTGTCGGCGCTGATGCCCAATGTGCGGCTGATGGACAGCGACAGCCCCAAGACCGCCCTGCTCTCCGGCGAAGTGGTGATCGGCCTGACCTGGAACGGCGAGGCCGCCCTGGCCGCCCAGGAAGACGCCGCCATCGGCTACACCTGCCCGACCGAAGGCTGTGGCATCTGGTATGACAACCTGGCCGTGCCCAAGAATGCGCCCCACAAGGACGCCGCCGAGAAGTTCATGGACTATGTCCTGGACCCGGCTGCCAGCCTGTTGATCACCGCCGAGTTCCCCTACTCCACCCCCAACAAGGCCGCCCTGGATCTGCTCAAGACCACGGACGCCGCCGCCTATGACACGTACATGAACTCCACCGCCACCAACCCCTCCGCCGAGATGATCGCGGCGGCCCATCCAGTCCTGGACCTGGGCGAAGCCACCACTTTGTGGGATCGGATCTGGACTGAGGTGAAGAGCGGGCAGTAGCACCAACGGCTTCGACCAATTCGACCCGATCAGCTTCTGGAAGACCCCGGTGGCCGACTGCGGCAACGGCAACATGGACTGCATTCCGTACTACGAGTGGTCCACGGCCTACATCGCAGTTATCGGCGGACGCTAAACCTGTTCGTAGTAGGCGCTTTAGCGCCCGGTGGGTTTTGCACCACCGGGCGCTAAAGCGCTTACTACGAGCTTTTTGGGGGAAGAGAGCTCGTTATGCCCGACAAAGCCATTCGTTTTACCAATGTCAGCCGCTATTTTGGCGATGTGCGGGCGGTGGATCAGGGTCAACCTGGAGATCGAGGATGGGGAGTTCTTCACCATGCTGGGGCCCTCCGGCTCGGGGAAGACCACCTGCCTGCGCATGATCGCCGGCTTTGACCGGCCCACCGCGGGCAGCATCTTTCTGCACGGCAAGGATGTCTCCAAGCTGCCCCCCTACGAGCGGGATGTGAACACGGTCTTTCAGGATTACGCCCTCTTCCCCCACATGACCGTGGCCGAAAATGTGGCCTATGGCCTGATGATCCGCAAGGTGGCCAAGGCCGAGCGGGAACGCCAGGCCGAGGAGATGTTGGACCTGGTGCGCTTGCCCGGCCTGGGCGGACGCAAACCGGCCCAGCTTTCCGGCGGTCAACGCCAGCGGGTGGCCCTGGCCCGGGCGCTGATCAACCATCCCCGGGTGCTGCTGCTTGGACGAACCCCTGGGCGCGCTGGATCTGAAATTGCGCCAGGAGATGCAGATCGAACTCAAGGCCATCCAGCAGCAGGTGGGGATCACCTTTGTCTATGTCACCCACGACCAGGAAGAGGCCCTGACCATGAGCGACCGCATGGCGGTCTTCAACCTGGGCCGCATCGAGCAGGTGGGCACGCCCGCCGAAGTCTACGAAAGTCCCGGCACGGTCTTTGTGGCGGGCTTTGTGGGCACCTCCAACATCCTGGCCGAGACCGTGGCCATGGCCGCCACGGGCTTCCCCAACGCCTTCACCGTGCGCCCGGAGAAGATCCGCCTGGCCCCGGTGGATGCGCCCGTGGATCTGGGCATGTGCACCTTGGAGGGCACGGTCAACGAGGTGGTCTATCTGGGCATGTACACCCGCTACGCCGTCACCCTGCCCCAGGGCGTGGACATCGTCGTGGTGCAGCAAAATCTGAACGCCACCGCGGCCACGTCCCATGTGACGACTGGCCAAAAGGTGCGCATGATGTGGGAACGGGTCCACAACCACCCCATCAAACTGGGCACGGGAGGATAGCGCCATGACCACCGCCAAGTCCACCTTGCCCGACCGCCCCGGATTGAGCCAACGCCTTTCCAATCTGCTCTACAACCGCCCCCGCCTCTTCTTGGCGATCTTGCTGACGCCGCCGCTGCTTTGGCTGGGGGTGGTCTATTTGGGATCCCTGGCCTCGTTGCTGGTGCAGGGGTTTTTCAGCCTGGACACCTACACCGGCCAGGTCGTGCGCAAGCTCACCCTCTCCACCTACGCCCAACTTTTCACCCCGTCCAACCTGGACATTGTGCGGCGCACGGCCACCATGGCCTTCGCCGTGACCGTGGCTTCGGCGCTCTTGGCCTTCCCCCTGGCCTATTACGCCACCCGTTTCGCCAAGGGACGGCTCAAGGCCGGGCTCTATTTGGCGGTGATGCTGCCCCTGTGGTCCAGCTATTTGGTGCGGGTCTATTCGTGGAAGTTGATCTTGGCCAAGGAGGGCATCTTCGGCTGGTTTGTGCATTTCTTGCATTTGGACTGGCTGCTCAACGCCGTGCTCTCCGTGCCGGGGATCGGCGGGCCGTCGCTGTCGATTTCGCCCCTGGGCATGTTCATCGTCTTCGTCTACATCTGGCTGCCCTACATGATCCTGCCCATCCAGACCGCGCTGGAGCGGGTGCCCAAATCACTTCTCGACGCCAGCGGGGATCTGGGGGCCAAGCCCGCCGAAACCTTCCGCCACGTGATCCTGCCCCTGGCCATCCCCGGCGTGATCGCCGGGTCGATCTTCACTTTTTCTCTGACTTTGGGCGATTTCATCATCCCCACGGTCCTGGGCAATTCCAGCTATTTCATCGGCCAGGCCGTGCTCGTGCACCAGGGCACATCGGGCAACATCCCCCTGGCCGCGGCGTTGACCACCGTGCCCATGTTGATCATGGCGGTCTATCTGCTGGTCGCCCGCAGAATGGGGGCCTTCGATGCGCTTTAATCCCCTGGCCCGCTTCGGCAAGAAAAATGCCGCCCATTCGGAAACTCGCTCCCCCTGGCTGTTGACCTGGTCGGCCTGGGCGGTGGTCATCTTCCTCCACTTCCCCGTGGCCGTGATCCTGCTCTACGCCTTCACCACGGACGCCGCCACCTATACCTTCCCCCTGCCCGGCTTCACGGCCCGCTGGTTCGCCGTGGCCTGGGGCCGGGCGGATCTGTGGGCCGCTTTGTGGCTCTCTGTGCGGGTGGCCCTGATCTCCACGCTCCTGGCCCTGTTGTTGGGCACCCTGGCCGCGGCCGCGGTGGTGCGCAGCAAGTTCTATGGCCGGGATGCCATCTCCTTTTTGCTGCTCCTGCCCATCGCCCTGCCCGGCATCATCACCGGCATTGCCCTGCGCTCGGCCCTGGGCCTGGCGGAGATCCCCTTCTCCTTTTGGACCATCGTGCTGGGCCACGCCACCTTTTGCATTGTCGTGGTCTACAACAACGTGGTGGCCCGCTTCCGGCGCACGGCCTGGTCGTTGGTGGAGGCCAGCATGGATCTGGGGGCCAACGGCTTCCAGACCTTCCGCTACGTGGTCCTGCCCCAGATCGCCACGGCCCTGCATGGCCGGCGGCATGTTGGCCTTCGCCCTCTCCTTCGACGAAGTGATCGTCACCACCTTCACCGCCGGGCAGCAGTCCACCCTGCCCATCTGGATCTTCAGCCAACTCGTCCGTCCCCGGGATCGCCCCGTCACCAACGTGGTGGCCGTCTTCGTCATCGTCCTCACCACCATCCCCATCCTCCTGGCCTATCGCCTCACCCAGGCGGACAATTTGGGCAACAGCGAATCGTAGGAAACAAAGAAGCCGGGCTTATTAAGCCCGGCTTCTTGCATCATGGTTTTGTCTGTCTCTTCCAACGCCTCTATTTCGTCAACGCTGCCGCTTCCTCGCCCAGATAGCCCTGGGTGACCAGCAGTTCGGCGTTGAGCAGGCTGCCCCCGGCCGCGCCGCGGATGGTGTTGTGGCCCAGGACCAGGAACTTCCAGTCGAAGAGGGGGTCTTCCCGCAGACGGCCCACCACCGTGGCCATGCCGGGGACCGTGCCGGCCAGGCGATCCAGCCGGGGCTGGGGGCGATCCTGGGCCGGGTTGTAGATCACCGGGGGCTGGGGCGCGCTGGGCAAGCCCATGCGCTGGGCCAGGGGGGCGTAGTCCGCCCAGCTCTCCAGAGATCTGCTCTCGGGTGGGCTTGTCTCGGAATTCCACACTCACCGCTTCCAGATGGCCGTTGCGCACGGGGACCCGGTTGCAGTGGGCGCTGATGCGCAGGGGGGCCGGGCGGATGCCGCTGCCGTCAAAGGTGCCCA
The DNA here is from genome assembly GCA_963704975.1 of uncultured Chloroflexia bacterium. Lineage (GTDB taxonomy): Bacteria > Chloroflexota > Anaerolineae > Caldilineales > Caldilineaceae > JAGNDO01. The sequence goes on from CAVPIK010000004.1 coordinate 103,334, forward strand.
GCAGCTTTTGCGGCTCCCGGTTCTCCATCTTGTCCTCTTCTTTGCCGATGTAGGGCACCACGTTGTCCATGATATCCATGCTGCTGACGCCGGGATAGCCCGCGCCGCTGATGGCCTGCATGGTCACGACGAAGAGCTTCTCCACGCCAAAGCGCACATGCAGGGGATGCAGGGCGCTGACCAGATGGGTGGTGCTGCAATTGGGATTGGTGACGATGAAGCCCTTGTCCCAGCCCCGGTTGCGCCGCTGCACGGGGATCAGGGCCAGGTGTTCCGGGTTGACTTCCGGGATCAGCAGGGGCACGTCCGCGTCGTAGCGGAAGGCTCCGGCGTTGCTGCACACGCCATAGCCGGCCGCGGCCAGCTTCTCTTCGCTCTCCCGTGCCGCGTCGCTGGGCAGGGCGCTGAAGACCAACTGGCAGTCGATGCCCGGCTCGCCCAGTTGCAGGATCACATCCCGCAGGTGGGCGGGCATGTCCCCGCGCAGGATCCAATTGCACGCATCCGCATAGCGCTTGCCCGCGCTGCGTTCCGACGCGCACAGCGCCGTAATCTCAAACCAGGGATGGCCCTGGAGCATCTGCACAAAGCGCTGGCCGACGGCTCCCGTCGCGCCCAACACGCCTACTTTGATTTTGTTCATGAGTTTTCCTCCGAAGTTTCGTGAGATTTAGGTTGATGTTCGAGTTGCGAGTTGCGAGTTGCGAGTGGCGACACTGGCGGATGACTCTTATCTCGCAACTCGCATCTCGCATCTCATCTCTCACGCAAACGTAAACGCCAACTCCACCACATCGCTCAACACGCCAGCCGCGGTGGCATCCACCCCCGCGCCCCGGCCTTGGATGACCAGGGGGTTGGGATTGTACCAGTGGCTGGTGATCTCCACCAGGTTGTCCGTGCCGGAGAGACGGCCCAGGGGGCTGTCCGCAGGCACAAAGGCCGGGCCGACCCGACACTTGCCATCTTCGACCGTGGCGGCAAAGCGCAGGACGCTCTCCTGGGCCTCGGCTTCCGCCACCTGCTCTTGGAAAGAAGCGTCCAGCGTGGGCAGGGCGGCCATGAAGGCGTCCACGGACAGCTCGTCCATCTGGGGCGGGTAGAGGCCGACGATCTCCACATCCGCCATGTCCAGTTTCCAGCCCAGCCCCCGGGCCAGGATCAGCGCCTTGCGGGCCACATCCACGCCCCCCAGGTCGTCCCGGGGATCCGGCTCGGTGTAGCCCAGCTCGAAGGCTTCCGCCACGATTTCGCTGAACAGCCGCCCCTCTTCCAGCCCGGTCATCACATAGCCCAGGGTGCCGCTGAAGGTGCCGGTGATGCGGGTGATGGCATCGCCGCTGGCCACCAGCCGGTTGAGGGTGGCGATCACCGGCAGGCCCGCGCCCACGGTGGTCTCCCAGCGGCTTTGGGCCAGGCTGCGGGTACTGCGGCCCGCAAAATTGCCCCGCTGATCTGTGGCGCCGGCTCGAGTGAGCCGGTCGTATGCCTCCTGATCTGCGGTTAAGGGTTTCTTGTTGGCCAAAACGACCTTGTACTGCCGGCTGAGGGCATAGATCAGGGCCGGGATGGTGCGGTCGGTGGCCGAGCAATCCACCACGATGGTGCCGCGCAGACCGGTGATGTCCACCAGATCCACGGCATCGTTCATGGGTGCGCCCAACTCGTGGCTGCGCAAGGGGTTGCCCGCCTGTTTGTGGGCCAGGATGCCGGACAGGACCTCGTCATTCAGCCCGCCATAGGGTTCGGTGACGGCTCCGCTGCTGTCCGCCAGGGCCAGGATGCGCAGGTGCAGGCCATATTCCTCGGCGTGAAAATCCCGCTGTGTCCAAAATCTGGCGCAAGAACGCACTGCCCACACCGCCTACGCCTAGCAAGATGATTGGAATTTGTCGCATGGTATCTCCCTACTCTCCCGTGAAAAGTTGATCCAGCTCGAAGGCTTGGTGGATGACCCGCACGGCTTCGTCCGCGTCGCCTTCGGTGACCACCAGGCTGATGTTGGCCTCGCTGGCCCCCTGGGCAATGGCGATCACGTTGATGCTGGTGGTGCCCAGGGCGCTGAAGAGCCGCCCGGCGATCCCCGGTGTGCCCTTCATGCCGCTGCCCACCACGGCCACGATCACAATGTCCGGGTGCTGGGAGATCTCGTCGATATAGCGGCGTTCAATTTCCCGGTCAAATTCGACTTGGAGTGCCTCGGCCACGGCCACGGCGGAGGATTGGGGCACCACAAAGCAGATGCTCTGTTCGCTGCTGCTCTGGCTGATCATGAGCACGTTGGCCTGGTGCCGGGCCACACTGGCAAAGGTGCGGGCCGCGATGCCCGGCACGCCCATCATGCCCCGACCGGCCACGGTGATCATGTTCATCTTGCGAATGGCCGTGATGGCCTTGACCCCGGTGATCATGGAACTGGTGCTCTTGTCCCGGGTGACGATGCGGGTGCCCGGATGGCTGGGCTCGAAGGTGTTGAGCACCCGCACGGGGATGCCCTTGCGCACCGCTGGGGTGGTGGTTTTGGGATGCAGAACCTTGGCCCCGAAATAGGCCAGCTCTGCCACCTCTTCGTAGCTCAGTTCGGGCAGGGTGCGGGCATTGGCCACCACCCGGGGATCCGCGGTCAACACGCCGTTGACATCGGTCCAGATCTGGATCTCGTCCGTGTCGATGGCCGCGCCGATGATGGCGGCGGAATAGTCCGAGCCGCCCCGGCCCAGGGTGGTGGGGATGCCCTTGCGGGTGGCCCCCACAAAGCCGGTGATCACGGGCACCACGCCGCTCTCGATCATGGGCAGCAGCCGCTCCCGACAGCGCCGCTCGGTCAGATCCATGATGGGTTCCGCGCCGTCATGCACGTCGTCGGTGATGATCAGCTCGCCGGCGTCCACAAATTGGGCGTGGAGACCTTTGGCCCGCAACACCCCGGCCAGCAGGGGCGCGGCCAGCCGCTCCCCCATGCCGCTGACCACGTCCAGCCCCCGGGCGGTCAACTCACCCAGCACGGCGATGCTGCGGCAGAGCCGCTCGAATTCCCGCAGGCGGTCGTCGAAGAGGCGGCCCAGGGCGGCCCGTTCCACGCCGTCCTCGATCAGTTGCCCGGCCACCAGTTGATGCTTGACCAGCAGCGTGCTGCGGGCCTCGTGATAGGGGGCCTCGTCCCCGGCGGCGGCGGCTTTGGCGGCGTCGATCAGGGTGTTGGTCACCCCGCTCATGGCGCTGGTGATCACGACCACGCCGGGGCGGCCCAGTTGATTTTGGCTCTCCACCGCAGCGGCCACAATCTCGGCCACCTGGGCAAATGCATCAGTCTTGCCGACGGACGTGCCGCCGAATTTCATGGTAATCATGGAAAAACCCTCGATATTTTGGATTGATTTGAGATGCGAGATGCGAGATTTGAGATGCGAGTTGCGCTGTTTATCGTCGCATCCCGCATTGTCATTGAACTCGCTCTCAATTATGCCCTAAGCCTTTTCCAGCACAAAAACGGCTGTGGTGGCTCGTAGGTTCTTGAGTTTGCGTACATGGATGCGCCGTTTTTTGGACAGGTAGGCCTGGTCGCCGATGCGGATGCCGATCTGGGGGCAGAACTGGGCAAAGTCGGTGATGGTGACGGCCTGCCAGCGGGGGCTTTGATGCCAGGCCTGGCCCAGATCCGCGGCCACGGGGATGCGTCCGGTGAGCAGCAGATTCAGCCGGTGTCGCCAATAGCCCCAATTGGGCAAGCTGACGATGGCCCGGTTGCCCACCCGCAACATCTCCAACAGGATCTTGCCTGGGTTGTCCAAAAAAGGCAAAGTCTGACTGAGGACAACATAGTCGAAGCTCTGGTTGGGGTAGTCGGCCAGCCCCTCCTGCAAGTTGCCCTGGCGCACGCTCAGCCCCCGGCGCACGCAGAGCAGCACCCCCTCCTCGCTCAACTCGATGCCCCGACCCTTCACCTGGCGCTGATGGATCAGATAGTCCAGCAGCAGCCCGTCGCCACAGCCCAGGTCCAGCACCTTGCTGCCGGGCGGAATCATCTCCACGATGGCGGCCAGATCCGGGCGGTTGGCGATCTCCGCATGGTGGTCCGGCTCCGCTGAGACGTGGAAGCGGGAGGCGGGCGGCGGGGTCATAAAGCCACCTCCGCTTTTTCCGGCAACGCCACCCGCTCTTCCCGCGCCAGTCGGTCTAAAAAGCTGCCCAGTAGCCGGGTCATGGTCTCCACTTCCAGCAGGAAGGCGTCGTGGCCCCAACTGCTTTCGATGTCCAGATAGGTGACGTCCGAGCCGGCCGCGGTCAACGCGCCCACCAATTCTTTGCTGTGATAGCTGGGGTAGAGCCAATCGCTGGTGAAGCTGACCACCAAAAACTTGACGTGCTCGCTGTTGGCAAAGGCCGCGGCCAGAGAACCGGACGGCTGGGTGAGGTCGAAATAGTCCATTGCCTTGGTGACATAAAGATAGCTGTTGGCGTCAAAGCGGCGGGTGAAGTTGTTGCCGTTGTATTTGAGATAGCTCTCCACCTCGAACTCGGTCTGGAATTCGTAGCCGTAGCGCTCTCTGGCCTGGAGGCGGCGGCCAAATTTGTGCTGCATGGACTTCTCGCTCAGATAGGTGATGTGGCCCACCATGCGGGCCACGGCCAGCCCGGCGTCCGGGCGCTTGCCGTTGGTGTAATAGTCCCCGTGGTTCCAACTGGGGTCGGCGTAGATGGCTTGGCGGCCCACTTCGCTGAAGGCGATCAGCATGGGGCTGTGCCGGGCCGTGGTGGCCAGGGAGATGACGGCTTTGATGCGTTGGGGATGGTGGGCCGCCCACTCCAACACCTGCATGCCGCCCATGGATCCGCCGGCCACGCACAGCAGCCGGTCGATGCCCAGGTGATCGATCAGCTTGACCTGGGCCCGCACCATGTCGCCGATGGTGACCACGGGGAAGTTGAGGCCATAGGGCTCGCCCGTGGCCGGATTCACACTGGCCGGGCCGGTGGAGCCATAGCAGCTTCCGATCACGTTGCTGCAAATCACGAAAAAGCGATCCGTGTCAAAGGCCTTCCCCGGCCCGATGGTGTCATCCCACCAGCCCGGCTTGTCCTCCTCCCCGGCATAGAAGCCGGCCGCGTGCTGGCTCCCGCTCAGCGCATGAACCACCAAAATGGCGTTGGATCCCTGCGCGTTGAGCGTGCCATAGGTCTCGTACGCCAAAGTCACCGGGCCAAGGGTGGCCCCGCTCTCTAAACGAAACGGTTCATCTTCGGCAAAGGTGAAGCTCTGCGCCTCCACAAGGCCGACGGAGGCGGGCTGGGGTGTGGTCATGGTTCCTCGTTTCTGTGAACGGGTGAGGGGGTGAAAGGGTGAGGGGGTGAACCACGTTCATCACCCCTTCACCCTTTCACCCCCTCGGCGTTCTACTTCGTCGCGACGTGCAGCGCCTGGTCCAAGTCCCACAGAATATCCTCGATGTCTTCAAGGCCGATGCTCAGGCGGATGAAGTCTGGGGAGACACCGGCGGTGACCAGTTCGCTCTCGGAGAGCTGGCTGTGGGTGGTGCTGGCCGGGTGGATGGCCAGGCTCTTGGCGTCGCCCACGTTGGCCACGTGGCTCAAGAGCTTCAGGTTGTTGATGAAGGCCTTGCCCGCGTCCACGCCGCCCACGATGCCAAAGCCCATGATGGCCCCAGCGCCCTTGGGCAGATACTTCTTGGCCCGATCATAGTCCTTGTGGCTGGGCAGGCTGGGGTGGCTGACCCACTTGACCGCGGTGTGGCTTTCCAGGAACTGGGCCACCCGCTGGGCGTTGGCCACATGGCGATCCATGCGCAGGCTCAGGGTCTCGATGCCCTGGATGGTGGCCCAGGCGTTGAAGGGGGCCTGGCAGGCGCCGATGTCCCGCAGGGTCTGCACCCGGGCCTTGATGGCGAAGGGGGGCAGGCCCATCCCGGCCAGGTCGGCGTAGACCAGCCCGTTGTAGCTGGGGTCCGGCGTGGTGAAGTTGTCGAAGCGGCCACTGGTCCAGTCAAAGTTGTTGCCGTCCACGATGATGCCGCCGATGGTGGTGCCGTGGCCGCCCAGGAACTTGGTGGTGCTGTGGGTGACGATGTTGGCCCCATGCTCGAAGGGGCGGCACAGATAGGGCGTGGCGAAGGTGTTGTCGATCATCAACGGGATGTTGTGGGCCTTGGCGATGGCCGAGACCTCTTCGAAGGGGAAGACGGTGATGTCCGGGTTGCCCAGGGTCTCGCCATAGATGATCTTGGTGTTGGGCTGGATGGCGGCTTCAAAGGAGGCCGGGTCGTTGGGGTCCACAAAGGTGACGTCGATGCCCATGCGGGGGAAGGTGTAGTTGAACTGGTTGTACGTGCCGCCATACAACCGGCTGCTGGCCACGATGTGATCCCCGGCGCTGCACAGGGTGAGGATGGCCATGGTCTGCGCGCCGTGACCGCTGCTGGCGGCCACGGCTGCCGCGCCCCCTTCCAGGCTGGCGATGCGCTGCTCCAGCACATCCGTGGTGGGGTTCATGATGCGGGTGTAGATGTTGCCGAACTCCTTCAGGGCGAAGAGGTTGGCGGCGTGGTCCGTGTTGTCGAACTGATAGCTGGTGGTCTGATAGATGGGCACGCCCCGGCTGCCGGTGGTCGGGTCCGGCGTGTGGCCGGCGTGGAGTTGACGGGTGCTAAAGCCGAATTGATGGTCAGTCATGGTTGATTCTCTCCCAAGAATTGGTGGTTGGTTGGTTTGCTGGTTAGTTGGTTTCGTTAGAACTGGGGTGATAGCCACGAAGAGACGAAGAATACTCCTTCCCGTCTTCGTGGCTACATACACTTTCTGCGCCCCCACGGCATGATTTTTGACATAAAAAATACCCCCTCATCTGCGGAAGATGAGGGGGTAGAAGGTCTGCGGGTTCCTGACATAAAAAATCCCCAAAAGGTGGGGAGGAGTCGGGCAAAGCGTAACCATCTCCTCTCATCTTCCAGAATGTCCTGCCGGAATTGGCACCCTGGCGCTTGCACAGCAGCTTTGCTATGTTTGCCGGGTTGCCGAGGCTTCAAAGGGCCGGTCCCTCCACCTCTCTGGATAAGAGTACGATATTCAGTTGTGAATCGGGACTATATCAAGGCTTGGGGAATTTGTCAAATCAATTTCATAAAAATTAGGGGAGATGCGAGATAGGAGATGCGAGATATTTTCGCAACTCGCATCTCCTATCTCGCATCTCCTACGGCTTCTCCAACCCATGCGCCTGCAACAACGCCGCATCATCCATCAACGCCCCCGTCTCCCCATCGGCCACGACCCGGCCTTCGTCCATGATCACCATGCGGGGGAAGAGTTCCCGCACCATGAGCATGTCGTGGGAGGAGACCAGCATGGTGAGGGGCAGCTCCCGCAGCAGGTTGATCAGCGAGCGCCGGGCCCGGGGATCCAGCCCGGCGGAGGGTTCGTCCAGCACCAAAATCTCCGGCTGCATGGAGAGGACTGTGGCGATGGCGATGCGTTTCTTTTCGCCCACGCTCAGGTGGTGGGACATGCGGTTGACGTAGTCGCCCATGCCCACCTGCGCCAACGCCGCGCTGACCCGTTTGCGCACCTCGGCCTCGGCCAGCCCCATGTGCAGGGGACCAAAGGCCACGTCCTCGAAGACCGTGGGCGAGAAGAGTTGGTCGTCCGGGTTCTGAAAGACCACGCCCACCCGGCCGCGGATGATGGGCAGATTGGTCTTGATCACCGGCATGCCCCCCACGCGGATGGGGCTGTCGCCGTCCTTGCCCGCATGGCTGCCCAGGATGCCGTTGAGATGCAGCATGAGCGTGGATTTCCCCGCGCCGTTGGGGCCGACCAGGGCCACCTTTTCCCCCCGCTCGATCTTCAACGTCACATCCGCCAGGGCCAGATGGCCGTCGGGATAGGCAAAGCTCAAGTCCTCCACGGACAGGGAGATCACCCCGCCTCGCCCGGCTCGCTTTGCGGCATCTTGGATTTTTTCTTCGTGAATAATCGGCATAAAGATTCTCTCAAATAGGCCGCGGATGACGCGGATTGGGCGGATTCCCGCGGATTCTTGAAGAAAGATCAGCGAAAATCCGTAAAATCAGCGTCATCCGCGTTCTATTCTGGATTCCGCTGATCAATGGTTTAGCTAAGCCAGCCCACAAGTTGCACCAGCACCAACCCGGCGGCCACGATCCCCCCGGCCAGCCAGTCGGTGGATTTCATGGTGTGGGGGTTGAGGGTGTAGAAGTGGCCCTGATAGCCCCGGGCCAACATGGCGTTGTAGATGCGGTCGCTGCGTTCATAGCTGCGCAAAAAGAGTTGGCCGGCCATGTTGCCGGCCATACGCGCCCGCCACAGGATGGTTCCGCCGCTCTTCAGTTCCGGCGCGTCCGCCAGCCGGGCGCTGCGGGATTCTCTGGCCCGCAACAGGCGGCTGGTCTCGTCGGTGAGGACGGAGAGATAGCGGTACATGAAGGAGACGATGGCCACCAACGGCCCCGGCACCCGCAGATGACGCAAGGCGTGCATCAGATCTGGGAACTGGGTGGTGGCGGTGAGCAGGATGGCGGCCTGCACCGAGAGCCAACTGCGCACCACCACGCTGACAAAGCGCAGCACCCCGGCATCGGTCGCCACCAGCTCCCACGAGCCGATGTGCAGGGTGCCCACGGGATTGCCGGGCAGGGCAAAGATGGCCGAGACCGCGGCCAGGGCAAAGGGCAGGGCCACAAACGAGCGCTTGAGGGTATACCCATAGCCGATGCGGGCCAAAAGCCCCACGCCGATGATGGTCAGCCAGGCCAGGCCAAAGGCGATCCACACCCCGTCGGGCAGCACGACGTTGGAGACGATGAAGGCCACGGTGGCCAACACCTTCACCCGGGGGTCCAGCCGATGGACCACGCTGTTTTCGGCTTGATAGCGGTCAAAGCTAATCTGCATTAGGAGACCTTTACCTCGGAACGGTGGCGGCGGCGCATGAGCCAGACCAGCCCCCAGGTCAATCCGGCCACCACCAGCGCCCCCACAAGTCCGGCGGCAATGGTCGAACCGGCCCCCTCACTCAACCACGGGATGGCGTAGTCCGACAGGAGGGAAATCGGGGCGTCTATGCCCCGGTTGATGAAACCCAGATCCATCGCCACCCGCTCCAGCCCGTCTGGGTTGGTGGAGGCGAAGGGGGAAAGCAACACGACGCCCAAAGAGGTGGCCAGCCCGGCCAGGATCCAGCCCCGTCCGCCTTTGGGCGCGGCGTCCGCCTCGCCCAGCAGATCCGGCCGGGTGCGCAGGATGAAGGAGAGGGCGGCCACGGTGATCAGCGCCTCGCCCACGCCGATGAGGGCGTGGACGCCCAACATGGTGGGCATGACGATGGCCAGCAGGGCTGTGCCGCTGAGCCAGAGTTGCAACGAGGTGGCCAAGGCCCCGGCCATCACCGACAGCCAGGCGGCCACACCGGCCACGGCCAATTTGACCCCTCGGCTGCGTCCGGCCACGCCCCGGTATAGGCCATAGCCGATGATCACCGTGAGCAGGCCCATGTTGAAGATGTTGGCGCCCATCACCACCAAGCCGCCGTCTTGAAAGAGCAGCCCTTGGACGCCGACCACTGCGGTCATCACCAACATGCCCGCCCACGGCCCCAGGACGATGGCGGCCAGCGCCCCGCCCAACAGATGGCCGGAGGTGCCCCCAGCCACGGGGAAGTTGATCATCTGGGCCGCAAAGATAAAGGCGGCCATGATCCCGGTCAGGGGGATCTGGCGCTCGCCCAGTTCGTTCTCGCTGCGGGGCACGGCCACCGCCAGCAGCGCTACCACAATCAGCCAAAAAATGATGGAGATGGTCGGGCTAAGGAAGCCGTCGGGGATGTGCAGCTTGGCCGTGTCGGCCAGCCCTCGGCCCAAACCAGTGGCAAGATCAACGGCCAAAAATTGTGTGAGTTGCATACTCGTCTCTCCTTGAACATAGTTGAAACAGGGGGCTGAATGGCCCCAATCGTTAATTGTCAATCCCCCGACCTATCCCAATTGCGGCCCATCCGGGGTGTCGATGAGTTGGAAACCCAGGGCGGTGATCTGATCTCGCAGGTCATCGGCGGTGGCCCAATCTCGGTCCTGCCGGGCGGCTTCTCGCTGGAGTATGAGGGTCTGGGCTTGGGCCAACAGGGCCGGATCTGATGACTGCTTGGGGTGGGGGCGCGGTGGCCTGGGCTTCACGTTGTGCCTGAGCGGCCAGGGCATCGGCCCAGACTGGGTCGGGGAGGCCGCTTTGGGGGTCCGGCAGTTGCCAGTCCCCTAGCAGGGAGGCGGGGAAAGTTTGGCCGCGTTTGAAACGATGTTCTTGATCCCCGTGGATGATCACGACGCCCCCTAGCCCCAGCACCCGACATTTTGCAGTTTGCGGCGAGATGACAAGGGCCGTATTTTCGTCAATTCCCACAAGCGTGCGACCTTCTGGCAAAAGGGCGACCAGTTGATCGTAGCGTTCCGTGCCCACGTAGCAGTGGCTGGTGTCCAGGTCGCTGCCGCCGTCCGTGTTGTTCCAGTGGGGGATCAGCACGAGGGAGAGGCCATAGGGGGCAAAGAAATCCAGCCCGGCCTTCCAGTGGGGATCTTCGCCGACTTTGTAGATTTCGTAGATGGGCAGGGCCTCTTTGCTGGCGGCGATGGTGCAGGCGCTGGAAAAGCAGAGGGCCGCGCCCAGGCGGTGACGGGCGGTCAGGGCGTGCCAAGCATAGCTGTCTTGCAGTTGACGCACGGCATAGGAAGGGCTGCCCGGCCCCAAGAAAATGTAGTCCGCGGCCAGAAGCGGCGCAACCAGGGTCGGGTCATCCGGGCTGAAGTCCGTGCCCCGTTTGCGGGCGGGGATCGCCTGGATCTGGGGCTGGAAGTTCTGTAAATGCTGTTCAAGATAGGTGCCAACCTTGCCCGCTACGCTGGCCGAATTTGGCTCGAACCCGGCGGGTGTTTCCAAAATGGCGACGGGAACCGGGGCGTCAAAATGGTCCAGCGCCCAGCGGTGGATCTTGTGGGCGCTGGGCGCTGTCTCGCCGGAGCCGAGCAGAATGATGGGACCAAAAGCTGTCATAGTGTTCCTGCCCAAGTGTCTTGATTAGTGATCCTGATAATAGTTTGATGCGGATACTCTTGACCGGGTTTCACCTGAGACCAGCGTAGAACCCAGCGTTGACATGTTTCCATTCCCTACCATACATCAAGATCATCCTGTATAACGTATGATTCTCTGCATTTTCCGTATCTTCTTCAAATCATGTAGAACAGGACAGGCAATCGCCCAGGTCCCATCTGCAAGGGATCCATGCGTTCACTCCGAAAAGGTTTTTCAACGCAACGAACACAAAGAGTCGCAAGATCGGAAAGGTTTTTCCTCTGCGTTTCTCAGCGAACTTTGCGCTGAAAAGTAGTTTTTGCAGTAGAATCAAGCGCAGGACCGGCAACCTGCCGGACTTGCGAATCTCCACAAAAAGCCTGGGACACACTTGGTATTTTGTGTTTTTTTGCGTTTCTGTCGATAATCTCATGGCGTTCACCGTCACACATCTCGTTCACCGTCACACATCTCGTTTACGGGCTAATCCTCTTGATGCAGTCCACGCCAGCTTTTCTTTGACCGTTTCTCTTAAACAGATGCACAACCAAACCAGTTCAGAAAGGAACCACTATGAAGATTCGTTCTTTGCATTTGACTATCCTTTTGCTTGTCATTTTGGCCATGGCGCTCTCAGCCTGCGCCGTCCCAGCCCCACCCACCGCCAGCAGCAGCAACGATACGGGGATCATCGTGTTGCGGGCCGGCACAGGCGATAGCGGCGAAGGGTTGACGCCTCACCAGAACATCATCGCCGCCTACGAGGATGCCAACCCCGATGTGCTGGTGCAGTTGGAGGCCATCTCTGGCCGAGACTACTACACCCGCATCCTCACGCAGATTGCGGCCAACCGTGCGCCCGATGTGATGAACATCGGTGACGATGCTGTGCCCTCCTTTGTGGAGCGGGGCGCCTTTGTTTCCATCGACAGTTGCCTGGATGAGCTCGGCTTCGACCGGTCGGTCTATCTGCCCGGTCTGCTGGAGCCCGGCATGATCGATGGCGAACTCTACTTCCTGCCCAAGGATTACTCCACCCTGGGCGTCTACTACAACAAGGCGCTTTTCGACGCGGCGGGGGTGGCCTATCCCGAAGCGGGCTGGACCTGGGACGACATGCTGGCCATTGCCCAGGAGATGACCCAGGACACGGACGGTGACGGTCAGAACGACATCTGGGGTCTCCAGTTGCCAGCCAACTGGACCACGGGCTTTGAGTATTGGGTCGCCGCCGCCGGTGGTAGCCTGATCAGCGAGGATGGCAGTCAGTATGTGGGCTTCATGGATTCCGACGCCGCCATTCGGGCCGCCACCTTCTATGCCGATCTCTACAACAAGTATGCCGTGGCCCCGCCCCCCGCAGACCTGAGCGCGTTTGGCGGTGGCAACAGCGAATTTGACAGCGGCCAGGCCGCCATGCGCATCTTTGGTCGCTGGCCCCAGGCTGGCATGCTCAACAACCCCAACATCGATCTGGGCGTTGTCGGCACGCCGTCCGATGCCTGGCCGCCAACATCCTCTTCTGGGGCGGCTTTGGCGTCTCCAGCACCACGGAGAACCTGATGGCTGCCTGCGACTTCCTCAGCTACTATGCTGGCGAAGAAGCCGCCAACACATGGAAGGATTGGGCCCTGCCCGCCGCCACATCCGTGGCCGCACTGCCGGAGATCGCCGACGATCCGCTGAACGCTGTCTGGATCGACGAGCTGAACAACCTGGCTCCCCGGGCCTACACCTTCACGCCCTACTGGAACGAGAGCGCGGACGGTCCCCTGCGCCGGGCGCTGGAGACCCTGCTGCTGGATCCCGATGCCGACCCCGCCACAGTGATGGCCGAGGCTGCCCAGGCTGCCCAGTCCGCGCTGGACGAAGTTCTGGCTGAACAGCAATAGAAGATAGTTGCGTGTTGCGTGTTGCGTGGGGTGCGCCTGTCGCACCCCACGCAACACGCAATACGCTCTCCCACCCACACCCCCGTCTTTCATGACCCCAACCTACCTATGACCCCATCCCGTCGCCGCGAGACCCTTGCTTTCTATATCACCATCGCCCCCTGGCTGATCGGCTTTCTGCTGCTGACCGTGGGGCCGATGCTCTATTCCCTCTACATCAGCTTCACCCGCTGGGACCTGTTGCGGGAGCCGGTTTTCATTGGGCTGGACAATTACCTGATCAAGATGCCCAACGACGCCCGCTTTTGGCAGTCGTTGAAGGTGACCCTGATCTATACAGCGGCCTATGTGCCCCTGGAGTTGATTGGCGGGTTGGGGTTGGCCCTGTTGGTGCGCAACAACATTCCGGGCGTGCGCTTCTTTCGCACGATCTTCTATCTGCCCACCATGCTGGCCGGCGTGGCCTTTGTGGTCGTCTGGCTGTGGATGCTGGACCCCCGGGGCGGACTGGTCAATCTGCTGCTGGCCCAGTTTGGCATCCAGGGCCCCCGCTGGCTCCTGGACCCCGATTGGGCACTGTCCGCCCTGATCCTGATGAGCTTTTGGGGATGGGGACGGGCGATGGTCATCTATCTGGCCGGGTTGCAGAGCATCCCCAGCGAGCTGTACGAAGCCGCGGCCATCGACGGTAGCCAGGGCTGGCGTACCCTGCTCTTTATCACCATTCCCCTGCTCTCGCCCACCATCTTCTTCAACCTGATCCTGAGCATCATCGGCACGTTCCAGACCTTCACCAATGCCTTTGTGGCCACAAACGGTGGCCCCCTGGACTCTACCCTCTTTTTCGTGCTCTATCTCTACGAACGAGCCTTCCGCCTCTTCGACATGGGCTACGCGTCAGCCCTGGCCTGGGTACTGTTTTTGATTATTCTAGTCCTCACCCTGCTGGTTTTTCGGACCCAGGGACGCTGGGTCTTCTACAGCGGAGAGCGGGAGACGGAACAATGAGCGAGGACTACGAAGTGAAGGTCATGCGTCTGTCCGGCGTTGGCTTGGCGGTGCGCTATCTGCTCTTGGGGATTGTGGGCTTCCTGTTTCTGGCTCCGCTCTACTGGCTGATTGCGTCGTCGCTCAAGCCGGAGTACGCCGTCTTTGCCCGTCCGCCGATCTGGTTCCCCGTTCCGCCCCGCTGGGCAAACTATTCCGAGGCCCTGACCTTTCTGCCCTTTGGCCGCTATGCCATCAATACGGTGCTGATTGCGACTTGGTCGGTCGTGGGGCATGTCGTCTCGTGCACGGTGGTGGCCTACGGCTTCGCCCGGCTCAACGCGCCCGGCAAGAAATTCCTCTTCATCCTGCTCCTGGCCACCCTCATGCTGCCCTACCCGGTGGTGATGATCCCCCAATACCTGATCTTCTCCAAGTTGGATTGGGTGAACACCTTTCTGCCCCTGATCGTCCCCACCTTTTTCGGCAATGCCTTTTACATCTTCCTGCTCCGCCAGTTCTTCCTGCAGATCCCGCCTGATCTGGAGGACGCCGCCCAGATCGATGGCGCCAATATCTTCCAGATCATCCTCTTCGTGATCCTGCCTCTGGCCCGCCCGGCCATGGCCACCGTGGCCATCTTCACCTTTCAGTTCGCCTGGAACGACTTCCTGGCCCCGCTGATCTTCCTCCAGGACCAATCTAAATACACCCTCATGCTGGGGCTGAGCTTCTTCCGTAGCTCGTTCCAGGTCAATTGGGCCTATCTGATGGCCGCTTCCCTCACCGTGGCCCTGCCCGTGATCCTGCTCTTCTTCTTTGCACAGCGGGAGTTCATCGAGGGCATCTCCATCGGCGGCGTGAAGGCCTGACAATCGAGTCCCACTGGATGTCGGATAGCCGAGCGTCGAACAGCGGCTTCATGCGCGCATGGCCGCGGAATCGGCCAAGCCCCATTTCATCCCGGCCCGATCCTAAATCCCCGCGCCCCTTGCCAAATCCCGTTCAGCGGCTATAATAAAGCCATGAACCTACCTGCCTTGATGGCCACGCACCAACTTCGTCAACGAGAATATTTGCTGCGCATCACCCGGGCCATGACCTCCCGGCTGGATCTGCCTAGTTTGCTGCGGCTGATTTTGACCAGCGCGGCGGAGATGGTGGGCTGCCGGGGCGGCCTGATCGCCCTGTGGGAGGACGGGGTCAGCGGCGTCGAGCGGGGCGATGGGCAGGACGAGGGCCGCCGTTTCCATGTGCGGGCGCTCTATGGCATTGCGCCCGAACTGCTGCCCGCGTTTGAGCCGCTGTTGGCCAGCGTCTCCTTTGTGCAGGAATGGGCGCACGATGAGTCCGAAGAGACGATTTTGGACGATGACGAGAGGACCATTGTTGTCGCCCAAGAGGCCTCTCAAGATCGCTCCCCGGGCGGAGCGGGGGGCTATGCCGAGACGGGCATGCCGGGCGGCAACGGCGACCGCCGTCGCGAATGGCAGATCCCGGATCTGCAAGGCCGGGTGCTGGCCGTGGAGCGCAATTTGGGGGGCAAGTTGGGCCAGGTGGTGGGGCTGCTTCTGCTCTTCGAGGACGAACTGCTGGGGGTGATCTACCTCTTCCGGGGCGACTACGCCTTCACCCCGGTGGACCACCAAGTGCTGCAAGGCTTTGCGGATCAGGCCGCCATTGCCGTGCGCAACGCCCGGCTTCTTCAACAGCGGGAGACCGAGCGCAGCCGTCTGGCCACCATCATCGAAAACAGCGCCGACGGCATCATGATCCTGGACCCGGAGCGTCGGGTACTGGTGATCAACCGAGCCTTGGCTACCCTGATCAACATGGAACCGGAGGCGGCGATCGGTCGTCTATGCCCCCAGATCCTGGATTTGCAAAAGGTTACAGGGGCAAACTTGTGCGATGACGCAACCCTGCCCATCCCTGAAAACGGCAACGCCCGCTGCGAAGGCGAGGTGCCCCGGCCCGGCGGCGGCCACTTGACCCTCTCCCTCACCTTCACCCCCCTGCGGGATGAGGTGGGGCGGGTGGTCAATATCATCGTCAATGTCACGGACATCACCCGCTTCAAGGAGGAGGAGGAGGTCAAATCCACCTTCATCAGCGTGATCAGCCATGAGCTGAAAACCCCCGTGGCCCTGATCAAAGGCTATGCCCAAACCCTGGCCCGGCCCGACGCCAACTGGGACGCCGAGACCGCCCGGGAAAGTCTGGAGATCATCGAAGAAGAGGCGGACCGGCTGGAGGCGTTGATCAACAATTTGCTGGATGTCAGCCGCATCCAGGCCCAGGGGCTGCGCTTGGATCTGGCCGCCATAGACTTGCAGCGGCTGGCCGAGCGGGTGGCCGCCGCCTATCGCACCCAAACCGACCGCCACACCATCGAGCTGGACTTTTCCGAACCCTTGCCCCTGGTGGATGGGGACGAAGAGCGCCTGCGCCAGGTGCTGACCAATCTGTTGAGCAACGCCATCAAATACTCCCCGGATGGCGGGCTGATCCGCATTGGCGGCTGGGTGGATGAGCCCATCGCCATGGCGGGCCAACACAGAGCCGTGATCTATGTGGCCGACCAGGGCGTGGGCATTCCGGAACAGGAATTGCTCCACATTTTCGAGCGGTTTTACCGAGTGGATAACGGTCTGCGCCGCACCACCAGCGGCACGGGGCTGGGCCTCTTCCTGTGCCGGTTGATCATGGACGCCCACGGCGGGGCCATCTGGGCCCGCAGCGAACCGGGCAACGGCACCACCTTCTTCGTCGCCCTGCCCGTGGCGGAGGTTTAGACTTGACGATAAGACATTCTGTGTAATTTTGAGAGATAGAGATAGAGATTCTGCCGCGTTCATCTCGCTCTGCCTGTCTCTCTCTCCCTCCACTCTATCTCTATCTCTATCTCTATTTTTTCTCTCTCCGTTGCATCCCGTCGCTCTCGCCCCAGTTCCATATTGGAAAGGAGACCCACCCATGTTTGGTCGATTTTGGCGATCTATCCGTATGTTGTTGATTGTGATCCTGGTTGTGGCCGGGTTCCCCTCTGCGCTGTTGGCGGCCCCGGTGTCCAAGATGGCGCCGGGAGATCGGGCGCGGGTGACCCAAGCCGTCACCCAGGTGGGGGCGGCCGTGTCGGGCCAGCCAAGCACCCCCCGCTCGCCGATTGAACCATCGGGCAAGGGGACGCCGCCCCCCGCCTCCGGTGAGTTCATCACCCATTCAGCCTCCGGCGTCTCTTTCTCCGCCCCGGACAATTGGGAGGTAACCACTGACGGCGACGATATCTTCGAGCTGGCCCTGCCCGGTGAATTTGTCTTCGGTTTTCTCTCGCAAGAATCCGCTGACGAGTTCCCCGGCATCTTTGCCATCGTCTTCTTCGAGCAGCAGCCCGATCTCTTGGCCGCCAGCATGGGCGAGGAGATTATCCTGCAGGAATTGATCCGGTTTGAAACGGATCAGGGGCTGCCTGGGCTGATGATTCGCTTTGGCGGAGATATGAGCGGTCTGGATATGACCGGCAGCATGTATCTGGTGGCCGCCGGGGATGTCTCTTATATGCTCATGGTTCTGGCCGAAAATGATGTCTGGGAGACGATCCAGCCGGAGGCGGACGCCATGGCCATCAGCCTTGCAGCCGACAACCCAACCACCTTGACCTCTGCGGGCGCGGGTGGTTTGGCGTATACCACAGGGGATGGCATGGCTTCCTTGGTTTTACCGGCAGATTGGCAGATCCAGGAGTTGGAAGACGAGGAAATTCCAGTCATGCTGGTGAATCCGGAGATGACCTTTGTGGCCGCGGGGTTGTGGAAGCCGATCGATACCATGGCCGATGCCAACGACTTGGCCCTGTACAATGCCTTGCTTTCTAATGTGGCAGGCAGTGAGGATGAGGCCGCGGTGATGGATCTATTGATCGAGAGCATGAACATGGGGACGGGCAAAGACGAAATCGTCATCGATCAAGCGGCTTCCGCGTTGTTTGATGACGTAGATCCGCCCGTGTTGCGGATTGGGGGCACAATCCTCAGCGATGAAATGGCCATGCCCATGATGGCCTACGTCCAGGCTCGGGAAGATGGCCTTGTCGGGTTCTTGGCTTTGGGTAATATGGATGATGCCCTGGACGCTGAGGAGACGATCTTGGAAATTCTGGGGACGGTGGTGCTGGAGTCGGGGAAGTAAAGGAGTTTTAGAAAGGCAAAAGGCAACAACTAACCCCACCCTAACCCTCCCCAGATTGGGGAGGGGATAGATCGTGCGTACCGGACTTTCGTCTCCGGCGATCCGGCTCCTCCCCCAATCTGGGGGAGGCTGGGAGGGGGTGGCTTTGCCTTTTGCCTTTTTACGCTGTAAAGACGGGCAGCCACACGCTAAACGTGCTGCCCACATCCACCTGGCTGGTGACGGTGATGCGGCCGCCGTGGGCCTCGGCGATCCAACAGGCGATGCTCAGGCCCAGGCCTGTGCCCCCCTGATCCCGGGTACGGGCTTTGTCCGCCCGGAAGAAGCGCTGGAAGATCTGGCCTTGGTCTTCCGGGCTGATGCCCACGCCGGTGTCGCTGACATCCATGCGCACCCAGCCGTCCTCCACGGCCAGCCCCAGGGTGATCACGCCGCCAGCCGGGGAATACTTGATGGCGTTGCCGGTCAAATTCAAGAACAACTGGCGCAACCGTTCCCGATCCCCCATCACCACGGCCTGATCCTCGTTGCCCAGGCGCACGGTCAACTCCCCAGCGCCGTTGTGCCGTTCGGCCATGCGCCGGGTCTGGCGATAGAGGTCCAGGAGCAGGGTGTCCATCTCCAGCCGCTCCAAATTCAACTGAAGGCCACTGTCCGCCTGGGCCAAGAGCAGCAGATCGCTGATCATCTGGCTCATGCGGTTGGCCTCGCTCTCCACCTCGCCCAAGGTCTCCTGCAAAACCGCCCCGATCTCCTCCTGCCCCGCCGCGTCCCGTTCCGACACCCGGTACATCTCCCCGCTCATGCGCTGCAACAACTCCACATTGCCCTGAATCGTGGTTAGGGGCGAACGCAGTTCATGGCTGACATCTGCGGTGAGCCGGCGTTGGGCGTTGAAAAGTTGTTGGATCTGGTCCAACATGCTGTTGAAGGTGGCGGCCAGCCGGCCCACCTCGCTCTTGTCTTGGGCCGGGTTGTCGTGGGCCAAAAGAATTCGTTGACCCAGATCTTTTGTGCTTGAAATCCGCTGTGCCGTGTCGGTGATCTCCTGAAGGGGGGCCAGCGCCCGTCTCGCCAACAATGCCCCTACCACCGCCGCAATCACCAGGCTGAGGATCGTGCCCAGCAAAAGATTGCGCGCCACTTCGGTCAAGGTGCTCTCCACCCCGTTGACGGGCTGGACCACCTGGACCATGGCCACAATGTGCATGTCGTTGACCACCAAGGGCAGGCTGTAGATCAGCAACGGGGTGCCGTCGTCGCTCACCTCGCGATAGGTGAGGCTGTGGCCCTGGCGGATCTCATCCATCACCGTGGCGGATTTGGGCACGGTCATGGATCCCAGATTGCTGCTGCGCATGGCCACCATGCCGTCCATGCGCACCACCTGCACCCCCACCGAGCCGATAAAGAGCTTGGCCATAGGCAATTGCAGTTGGCGGGGATCGTTCATCCGATCCAGATCTTGCTCCATCTGATCGCTGAGAAAGGTGGCAACCTCTTGGCCCTGGCGCTCCATGTTCCACTGCACTTGGGTCCACAGGCTGTTGGACAAGGCCGAATAGAGCACAACGCTGAAGAAGATCAGGGTCGCGCCCAACAGAGCCGTATACCACAAGGTCAAACGAAGACGAATGGTCATAGGAAATGAGAACAAAAAGAGTGGTCCGGAGCGCACAAAGGGCAACTTCATCATGCCCTTACTCTAGGCGACGCGGCTAAAGGTTGATTGAATGGGCGGTGAGAATTGGATTAGTGCAACCCTGCAACCACGAATTGCACGAATTACACGAATTTTTCTTTGGAACCATTCGTGTCATTCGTGTAATTCGTGGTTGCAAGGTTGCTAATTCTCTCGCAGCACGTACCCTACGCCGCGCACGGTTTGGATCAGCCGGGGTTCGCCCTCGGACTCCAGTTTGGTGCGCAGGTAGCGGACATAGACCTCGATGATGTTGCTTTCCCCCCCAAAGTCATAGTCCCAAATGTGATCGTAGATCACCTTGCGGGTGAGGACCTGGTTGGGGTGACGCATGAAGAGCTCAAGCAGATCGAACTCCTTGGCGGTCAACTCAACTTCCCGATCCCCTCGGAAGACTTGACGGGTGGAGCCGTTCAGGGCCAGATCCAGGTATTGGAGCGAAGGGTGGGGCGTCTCTGCCGTGGCCCGGCGGCGGAAGAGCGCCCGCAGACGTGCCAACAGCTCGTCAAAGGCAAAGGGCTTGACCATATAATCATCCGCCCCGGCATCCAGCCCGGCTATCCGATCCGGCACAGATTCTCTGGCGGTCAGGATCAGAATGGGCACGTCGGACGCCGCTCGCAACCGGCGGCACACCTCCATGCCGTCGATGACGGGCAGCATCAGGTCCAGGATCACGGCGTCCGGGGGGGTGTCCCGGGCCACCCGCAGGGCCACATCCCCGCTCTCGGCCTGATCCACCGTATAGCCCTCGAAAATCAGGCCCCGACGCAACAAATTGCGAATCCGAATATCATCTTCTACGATCAAAATACGTTCGGCCATGAGGTGTCACCCCGCTTTTTGCTTGTCTTGAATTGTCCGCCATCCCCCTGAAAACGTGCATGGGTTGGGGGTTAATGTTAAAATCATCACAAACGTTTTGTCTGTTTTTTCGACTTGGTCAATTTTTATTGACTTCCCAAAGGAGCAAAAATCTTATGAGTCAACCAACCTATCGAATTGAAAAGGACAGCATGGGCGAGGTCCGTGTGCCCGCCGATGCCCTCTACGCCGCCCAAACCCAGCGCGCCGTGGACAACTTCCCCATCAGCGACCTGCGCTTCCCCCGCATCTTCATCCGCGCCTTGGGGATGATC
Source organism: uncultured Chloroflexia bacterium (assembly GCA_963704975.1). Taxonomy (GTDB): domain Bacteria; phylum Chloroflexota; class Anaerolineae; order Caldilineales; family Caldilineaceae; genus JAGNDO01. Next base: position 124,336 of record CAVPIK010000004.1, read on the forward strand.
AAGGGGGCCGCCGCCGCCGTCAACCTGGATCTGGGGCTGATGACGCCGGAGATGGCCGCCGCCATCCAGTCCGCCGCCCAGGAGGTCGCAAGACGGGCTGCACGACGCCCAATTCCCCCTGGACATCTTCCAGACCGGCTCCGGCACCAGCACCAACATGAACGCCAACGAAGTGCTGGCCACCCTGGCCACCCAGAAGTTGGGCAGCAAAGTCCATCCCAACGACCACGTCAACATGGGCCAGAGCAGCAACGACGTCATCCCCACGGCCATCCACCTGAGCGCCTATCTGGCCACGGCGGAGATTCTGCTGCCCGCCCTGCAATATCTCAAGGATGGCCTGGACGACAAGGCCGCCGAGGTGGACCATGTGGTCACCACCGGGCGCACCCACTTGATGGATGCCATGCCCGTGCGCCTGAGCCAGGAATTGGGCGGCTGGGCCAGCCAGATCGGCCACGGCATGGACCGGCTCAACGCCAGCCTGCCCCGCATCGCCGAGTTGGCCCAGGGCGGCACGGCCGTGGGCACGGGCATCAACGCCCATCCCGGAATTTGCCGACCGCATCGCCGCCAAACTGGCCGAGTGGACCGGGCTGCCCCTGGTCAAGTCGGGCAACTTCTTCGAGAGCCTGGCCACCGCGGACGCCGCCGTGGAACTGAGCGGCCAGCTCAAGACCGTCGCCGTCAGCCTGATGAAGATCGCCAACGATCTGCGCTGGATGAACAGCGGCCCCATCGCCGGCATCGGCGAGATCGCCCTGCCCGCCCTGCAGCCCGGCAGCAGCATCATGCCCGGCAAGATCAACCCGGTGATCCCCGAGGCCGTGACCATGGTGGCGGCCCAGGTCATCGGCAACGATGTCACCATCACCATTGCCGGTCAATCCGGCGTCTTCCAGCTCAACGTCATGTTGCCCGTGCTCGCCTACAACCTGCTCCAGAGCATCACCATCCTGGCCAGCGCCAGCACGGTGCTGTCGGACAAGGCCATCGCCGGCTTCACGGTCAACGAGGAGCACATCGCCAGTCTGGTGGGCAAGAACCCCATCCTGGTCACCGCCCTCAACCCGGTGATCGGCTATGAACTGGGGGCCAAGATTGCCAAGAAGGCCTACGCCGAAGGTCGGGGCATGAAGGACGTGGCCCTGGAACTGACCGACCTCACCGCCGAAGAGCTGGACCGGCTGCTGGATCCCCGCACCTTGACCGAGGGCGGTATTCAGGAATAAAAATTCAGAACTAAAATTTGAGAATTGAAAATGGGGAATGTCTCGTACGCAGACATTCCCCATTTTCAATTCTCAAATTTCCATTTTCAATTCTTTCTCATACCCATCCAGCACGGCATACAGGATCTCGTCCAGAAATTGGTCGATCACCCGTTGAATGCGCACATCTTCGGCATCCAGGGGGGAGCGCTCGTCTCCGTCCCGCACGGCGCTGAGGAGTTGGGTGCGGAAAAACTGTACGGCCCGTCCGCTCTCGGCCATGCTGGTGCCGCTGCGGGCGGCTTCCTGGCCATACTCGTGACCCAGGGTGCGGCCATCTTCCAACAGGCGTGTCCGCTGGCCCGGCTTGAGCACAAAATTGAGGGCCAAGGCGAAGAGGTTACGGCCCCGCTCTTGGCGGGTTTGGCGGTCGAGCTCGGACAGGTTGTTACGCCAAGCGGGCTGTCCGTGGGGCATCCTCTCCATTTCGGTTCGCACCTTGACCAGGGCGGACTCCATGATCACCTCGACACTGGCCAGATCCGTGGAGTTGGCCCGTTCTTCCAAAAAGCGGCGCAGATCCGCCGTGGAGAAGCGGCGATGGCCCCCCGGCGTGCGGAAGACCCGAATCTCCCCCTTGTCCGCCCACGTGCGCATGGTGGAATAGTGGATGCCCAGGAACCCGGCGGCCTCGCTCAGGGTCAACCACTGGGGCGCGGCCTGGGCGAGGGGGACCGGTAATTGTGTGTCGGACAACGAACTATCGGGCTGAAAATCGGTCATGTGCGCTGCTCCAGGATGATGCGTGATACGGTCGTTCAATTGTAGCACACTTCACAAACAGGGTTAAACCGTTTGGGGATTCAAGAAAAGAGCGTTCGAGGGCAAGAAGAGGCCCGGAACCGAGCGGTTCCGGGCCTCTTCTTGCGGGTCGCACGATGTAGATTACAGGGGTCGTCTCAGTCGTTATTCGAGAAGGAAAGAACTTGAGAGAGATCGTGTCCCCTCTGTTTAAGGAGGGCAAGTGCCTGGGCGCGGCGCAACACAGAGCGATCATAGGCGCGTAGTAGAGTCGCCTGTTCCGCCTCTTCCATTTTGGTGAGGGGGCGATCAAGTTCGCTGAGTTGTGTTAGTCGACCCTGTTCGTATTCTGAAAACGTGGGTTTGATGGTTGCCCACAATTTCTCGTCGCTGAAGGTTGGCATGGAAGTCAGTTCGGTGGCTAGATCCGTTGGCAGATCCGGCGACACAACACTGGTCTCCACGGCGGACACGACCACTTCGTCCACTGTGCGATAGGTCAGCTCGGCCATTCCAGTCAGGATGTTGAATAGCGAATCTGGCAGGGTAATGGTTAAGGTTTGGCTCATGGGTTATCGACTCCCTTTTCATTTTGCAAATTCCGGTACACATGTTTCGCCCATATTGTATCATGGCTCTCAACGCAGACCAACCGAAAATTTGATGGGGTATGTTCAAATTGCGTTTGCCCGTGGGCGTGCTTCACCGCAGCAGCAAGGGCAGATAGATCCGCAGCATCTCCACCTCCCCACACACCGCCTCGCTGACCGCGGACAGTGTCCCATTGTTGTGGGCCTTTACTTCGTAGAATCTGTCTTTGTTCGGAATGTCAGCGTTGAATCAGCGGTGCAAATATCTTTTGCTCAGGTGCTGTGGTTCCGCCACTCTCGCCGGCATCGAATACCCCGCCATTGAGACTGTATACACTGCCATTCTGGGTGGCCCCCGGCTCTGATTGGCCGATGCTGCTGACGAGGCTGTAGTCTCCGCCGCTCAGCGCACCGCCACCCCCGTCGATAGTCGTCCAGATCAGTTCGTAGTCGCCGCCGGTTTGGGCGTTGACAGCCGAACCGGCCAGGAGCAGGCACCCAGCCAGGACAAGGAAAAGGGTGTATTTCATTGCTCTGCTCCTGGCAAGGATTCCAGCCGCATGGCGTCCGGGTTGTCGATGGCAGTGCGAAAGTTGGGCGAAGCCGCATACCAGACCCCTTCCCGGACAGACTTGCCGTAGACTTCGGGGTAAAGGTAATGGCCCTTCTCAGCGCCGCTCTTTTCTTCCTCCACCACAATGCGGTTGGCCTCGGCAAAGGGGTCGTGACGGATGCCCGTGACCTGCCAGGAGACCTTAACCCCCGGCTTGTCGGTTGAATGGGAACTGGTTGCCCTGGATTTCTTCGGCGACGATGGCCTGGGCGAACTGGCCGATGGGCGTGAGTTGGTAGCGGAACTCCTGATTCAGCGCCTGGAACCAGTCGGGCAGGATTACAGTGGCGAAGCCTTCTCCGGCGGGGTGACGTTGCCGTTGTAGATGTTCATCATATCCGGCGATTCGACAAAGGAGTGGGAGAGAGTTGTTGGCCGGGTCCAGTGGGTGGTCGATTTTGAAGGAACCGCCGCCTTTGGAGAGCAGCCCGGTGACAGCCACCCGACCGTTGAAGTAGCCCGCATAGCCGGGGCTGGGACTTGATCCGACTACGCCATAGCCTGCGCCCGTAGTTTCTCCATAGACGCCGTAACCGGAGCCCTGGTGCATCCCCCAGACACCGATGCCACTGGCGCCTAAACCATAATTTTTGCCATAGACGGCCGCCGAACTTGCGCCAGGTGTGTTCGAGAAAAGCTCCGCCAATATAGCTCGTGAATTATCCTCGGTTGCATAAGAGAGTGCCCTAACTCCCACACCGCCCCGGGCGCCGCTTTGAACAACGCCGTAAACGCCGTGACCATCCAGCGAGGAACCGACTACCCCATTACGGCCAGAGCCATAGACACCTGTGTCGCCCTCGCCAAAAACACCTGCTCCACCGCGTACATCTGTATTTTTCCCCAGAACCCCTGCACTTCTTCCGCTTTCCGAAATACCATAAACACCGGCACTTCCCCATTGTTGGGAGGAACTACTCGCCGATCCATAGACGCCGTTGCCTGCCGTTGATTTGCCGAAGAGAGCATTCCCCCCGGCAGCGCTTTTGTCCTCGGCGAAAATCACAGCGTAGCCATTGCCGTTGCCTGTAGCAACCAGTGCATTGGAATTTGAATAGGGGGCGCTAACCGTTATGGCTGGGACATCAACTTTGCTGGTGGTGACAATCGCCCCCGGCAGCAACCCCAACGCATAGGGCACGGCACTGAGCGGCTGGCGGGGGGCAAGGGTTGTATAACCGCCATCGCCGCGCATTGCACTTCGGTCTTCAGCCAGCGGGAGTCGCCGGTGAACTGGTTGCCGAAGTCGAGCTGCACGGTGAAGACGGCGGTCTGGACTGGCGCGTTGGTGACCGTCTGCGTCGTCCCCTTTTGGCTGCCACCGGTCAGGGCATCCCACAGGCTGAACTGAAAGCTGCAATTGGCGTTGACCGCCTGGCCGCTCTTTTTGAGATTGCCCTGATAGGTGAAGACTGTACTCGCCGCTGCATCCGCTCTCGCAGGGTCGGCGGGTGATGCAGTGTCCGGCAGGACGACCGGGGGCGATCCTTCCTGGCCCAGGGCAGCGCCAAAGGGGAGGAAACTGCCCAACAGCAGTGCTACGAGAGCAACAATCAGAGTGGAAAAGAGATAGTGCTTGGCGCTCATGGGTTCTCCTGTCATGTGGAAAGGCAGATAATAGATTGGCTTCTTCATAGAATCTCACTCCCTGACAACCAGCGGCAAGAAGATATTTCGGTCCGGTCTCTCCGTCCAAGTGGATAGTGGGTTCCCGGCACTGATCCGGTAGCTCCCGCCCACCCCATTGGCAGCATCGGAGACGGCAGCGAAAAGCTGTTCACCGGGCAGGGGTGACAGCATGACGAACAGATAGGGCGCGCCTCCTGTGCTGAGTGTTCCATCGAAAAGCAGGGCACCGGCGGCGTTACGCACCACCAGACGGGGCTTCATACCCAGGCTCAAATCGATGACACGGATCACAAGATTTCCCTGAACGCCCACGGGAACACTGAACATATCCACATCCCCAGTTCGATCCATACGCCCAGGGACCGCTTCGTTGTCGGCTGGGAGCAGCGTAGCACCGCTGGGAATATCGGCGTGATCATCTGTCTGAAAGTTGGTGACGGTGAAAGCCGTACTGAGGGTGATGGTAAAGGGTACACCGACGGCTTCGTCGATCACGGGTTCGTCCAGATCACCGCTCATGGCAGGGGCGTAGGTGAAGCCCGCATTGGTAAAGCGCGCCTGAAGGTTGGGGTTGGTGAAGGTGAAGGTGACCTGATGCGGTCCCCCCATACGGTAAGGAAGCTGGGCTAGGGTATTGCCGTCAGTGCCGGCAGGAAGGGTCACGATCTGCTTGCTCTTATCGGGCGCAATAATCTCGGCCACGATTTGCATGTCAGCCACCGGATATTCCCGGGTCAAATTCAGATTGAACTCAGCCGGATTCGGGTAGTTAAACTCGTTGCGCAGAAAGAGATTCTCTGGGCAGGCCAGACAGTGATGAAAGGGAAGCACATTAGGCTCTAGCTGCGGGATGCCGTTACCGCCACCTGCCGTTTCCCCCTGTCGCCGCCAAATGACAGTTAATGCTCGCCGGGAGATACCGAAATCAGGATCCCGGGGATCGGTCACCAGATCGATGCGAGGTAGCTGATTGGACGCTGGTGCCACCTTGCGCAACTCCTGAAAGAAGAAGCGCAAGGGCACGATCCGTTTGCTGTATATATCGGGTGGATCGTCCGTGTTCGGACGGGCAAGCGTTGTCCACCCGTCGGCCTGGTAGACGCGGAAGTTAGCATTGCTGCTTGTGCGGTTCACAGGTGCGGAGAAGTTCAACCAGGCCAGGCCGGAAGCGACTGTTTCACTCCAGTCGCCACAGGTAATACCCGTTGCACGGAACTGGCAACTCATCACCGAAGGGACGGCAGCTATGTCATCGCCGCACGGGCCCTGATAGGGCCTATCCGCATCGCACGGTACAGTCGCATTTGGGTATTCGTCCCCCAATCCATACATATAGTGACCCCATTCATGGGCCAAGGTGTAGCCAGCGTTTGCCCAATTGACAGAAGATAGAGCATTCATGGGCGGCGTACTACTGGAAAGATTGTCAGCGAAGAAAAGGTGACTGCCAGGGACACCCCAAGACGAAACCCGCTCAACCGCGGGCCACAATTGCTTGCGCCAGATGATATCGGCGGTGAAACTGCTCTGGGTATCCGCTGTAACAATAGCCTGAGTGCCCGTCATGTTTTGGCTAACGCCAGGATTGCATCCGTAAATCATCGTTACCCAACGCAGGACGTGAGCGCCGTTGCTCATTTCGTAGATACCGTCGGCAAATCGATCAATGATCTCTTCATAGGGGTCCCGATTGGGATTGCTGTCGCCAGCCATATCATAGCGGTAGAGACAGATGGTGAGATCAATCCGATGCTTGCCCAGCAGCGAGGGATCGACACCCGCAGGCAGATTTGCCGCATCCGGCAAGGGAAACTGGACCACAGGCAGATTGAACTGGCCCGGCCAAATATAATCGATAGCGACCGGCTCGCTCAGCGGCAGCAGAGGCGGGTCCGACGGGGAAACGGGAGGGGATGCCCCCACTTCCACAGCGCCTGTATCGCAGGACAGACCGTTTGGCCGCATAAAGCCCCGCTGGTCTTCCACCGGGCAATCGGTTTTCGTCCCGCTGTCGATGGCCGAGCTGCCCGCCAAAGGCAGATGACTTTCCATGCCGCCGCCGTTCTCCATCAATGGCCCAAGCAGCGGATTCACATTATTCTGATCGGTTGCGTGCGTCAGTCCACAGCTTCCATCACTGGCAATGTTGCGACCATCGGAGAAAAACGGAGTCCCGGTCGATTCTGCGCCGCAGTTCAGGCCCCCACCGGTTGGCGCTCCGACGATTGCATGGCTCAGGGTAAATTTGGTACGTACATTGTAGAGATTGGCGCCGGTAGGTGCGCTGTTGTTGTAGACTGTGCTGAATGAGAGGAGCACAGGAAAGTCAACGGCGTAGATTCCCCCGGCCCAACTGGCGGCCTGGTTGCCGCTGATGGTCGTGTTGGTAAGCTCCTGGCCGATCCTGCCGGTGAGCAACAGCCCACCTCCCACGTGGACCGCCCGATTGCGGCTGATGCTGGACTGGCGCACGACCAGGGTTCCCAGGTTGCCGGTCTGATAGAGACCACCGGCGCTGTACGAGCGATTGCCGTCGACGGTGACTCGTTCCAGGGTAAGGATTGCGCCGCTGTAGATGCCGCCGCCCAGGGACCCGGCAAAGCTCTGATCCGCTTCGTTGTCGAGAATGCGGCTGTCACGTACGGTGACCGTCGCACTGTGATTCTGGCCGATGAAGAGACCGCCGCCGCCTGAAGCGCCCCAGTTCCCTTGGATCAGGCTGCCCTCGATTAGGGCCGTCCCATCCCGAACGCCGATCCCGCCGCCCACTTTGATCCTGGCCCGATTATCGACGACTGTGCTGTTGCGCACGAACAGCGCACCGGTGCTGAGGATTCCGCCAATGCTGTCGGCTTCGTTCCCCTCGATCAGGCTATTGTAAATGGTTGTCGTCCCCAACGCGCTGCTGATCCCACCGCCCTCTGCCTGCGCGCTGTTGCCCAGCAATGTGCTCCCCTGCACGTAGAGAGTACCGTCCTGGTTGTAGATGGCGCCGCCAGCCGAATCCGAACCGTTGGCCTGACTGTCGCGGATGGTGACTGTGTCCAAGGTCAGGACGCCCTGGTTGAAGATGGCGCCACCGGAAGCAGAAGTGCGACCATTGGTCAAAGTGAGATTGACCAGCGCCAGGTCAGCGTCGCCGTTGACCAAGAAAAGCCGATGTGCATTTTGGCCGTCCAGCGTGATCTGCCCGGCCCCGTCGATCCGGAGATTGCCGTTGACCGTATAAGGCCCACCCGCGAGGGTCACCGGGTCCGGGCCGCAATCAAAGGTGATGCTGCCACCTGCAGTGACGGCTGCTGCCAACGCAGAGACAGTGCAGTTCTTGGGCGTACCGTCGCCGATCACCCAATTCTGGGGGACGGTCGAGGCAGGCGTAGACTGGGTGGGTGTACGGGTTACAGTCGGGGTGACGATGGGCGTCTGTGTCACCGTTGCCGTCGCTGTAGGTGTTACGGTGGCAGGAACCGCGGTGGAAGTCCGTGTGGCTGTGGCGGTCGGCGTGACTGTCGGCGGGGCAGGCTGTACCTCCACCGCGCCGATGTCACAGGTGACGCCCTGGGGCCGGCTGATGCCTCGTTGATCCGTGCCAAAATCGGGCAGACAGGGGCAGCATCTACCAGCGGGCTGGCAGCGCCAGGCAGATGGGTAAGCGTTCCACCGCCGTTATCGGTTGGCGCACCCAACTGGGCAGGGGTGTTGTTCACATCACCCGTCTGGTTCAAAAAGAAAGCGCACGTATTGTCCTCGGCCAGATTGTAGCCGCCGGAAACAAAATGGGGCAGAGGTCCGGGGGTGTCGGAGATGGCGCAGTTACCGTCTCCGGGCCAAGACGGTGTGGTAGAGATTGAAGCGCTGGCGGCTGTCGCCCACATAGCCCGCAAGCGCTGTCTGATCCAGGTACACCGCCCACGCCGCCGTTGTTGCCCGCCAGGGTGACGTAGTAGAGATTGACCGGCCCCAGAGAAATTCTGGATCGCGCCGCCGGTGCCCGCGCCGTTGCCGCTAAATGTGCTGTTGACAACGTCAGGATCCCCCGACGGTTGTCGATAGCGCCGCCCCGCTCGCCGGCCTGGTTGGCGGCGAAGGTGGACGTGTAGACCTGGGTAGTCGTTAGAGCCGGGACTTGCGTAAGATGGCTCCGCCATAGCCGCGCGCGATGTTGGCTTCAAAGCTGCTGCCTCGGACAGTCAATTTGCCATAGTTGAAAATAGCGCCGCCCGTTGGTCTCGGCGGCCACCAGGCCATCGGCCAATTTTGCAGGAATTCGGCTGTCCACGATCTGCTACTTCCGCAGTGGCGACGATATACATGGCCCCGCCCGGATGCGTATGGTGCGACTGTGCTGTTCTGGATCTCGACCATTCCGGATAGTGCCCCGCCTTCCGGTGCATCATTTCCTTCAATCCGGCTGACGCGCTGTGTCCGCCCACGCTCATAGCGCCGCCGCCCACAGTGGCCGCGTTGTTGCGCAGGGTGGTGCGGATCAGGGTCAGCGTGCCCGTGCTGTTGATGGCCCCGTAGTTGGACTGGCTGTTCTCGACCACGCTGTCGGTCAGCGTCACCGTGCCCGCAAAGTCGATGATGGCCCCGCCCGCCCAGCCGTTGGTGGCGCTGTTGCGGATGGTGCTGCTCTCCAAAACCAGCACTGCCGCCGGGGTTGACGTAGACCGCGCCGCCATAATCATTCCCCGAATTGCCGTGGTCCAGCACCATCCCCCGCAGGGTGAGGCTGCCGCCGCCCAATACTTTGAAGAAGCGGGTGGCATTCCCCCCGTCCAAGGTGATGACGCCGCCGCCGTCGATCACCACATTGCTGGTGATGATCTTCTCGCCGGTGAAGCCAAGGGTGGCCGTGCCGCAGGAGAAAGTGAGGGTCCCCCCGCCGCCGGATTGGACGGCAGCCAGGGCTGCGTTGAACTCCGCCTCGCCGCAGGGCGCGGAGACCACGGCGTCCGCGGTGGGGAGGGCTTCGGCCAGCGGGGGCAGGCTGCCCAAGATCAGGAGCAAAATCATGGCAATCAAGGCAGCAAACGGAAAGCGCACAAAGTGACGGGGCATCGGTTTCCTCCAATGAACCAAAAAACCTCGTCTTGATGACGAGGATCGGTGCTATTCGCTACTGGTCAAGGACGGGACTGTTGTGCCATTGCCAATCCCTCTACTTCCCGGATCAGAAAGGGCAGATTTGGCTCGTCAAACGAGAGGCTTGGTGCGGGGATGCGGTTGTGTTTGATGTCGGGCGGGATGTGTTTGTGGTGGGGGTGGTTGAGGGCTAGGGCGGGGTTGTTGGGATGGGGCATGGGATCATACCAGTACAACTGCTCCTGGATCTGCCATACTTCGTAGGAATAGGCCAGGATGCGTTCAATGGCAAAATCCAGTCGTTCATAAACTCGCAAGACGATCTGCTGATCGAATGTGATGTCCCCCTCCATCACGCCAGCAGACGCACCACGTGGGTAAAGTCGAATCGTGTGGCTACGCACCCTGTTTGATTCTGCCAAAAGGGTGTACACGGCTTGGCTATATGCTTTGAGGGAAGAAAGTGTACTCATAGCCCGACAGGTGTGGCTTCTGGCTGCAACGTCAAACGCAGATCGGCCAGGGAAACCCGCTGTTGGGGCTTTACCCGCTGTAACGTGTCGCGCACGAGTTGATCATACAGTTCTTCCCGATGACGCCTGATCTCATAACAGGCTGCCCAATCGGAATAGTCTCGGCTTTCGAGCGGATCTTCATCCCGTAGCTGACCCATTTGGTACAGGTCATAGAAATAGTGGGAACGAAGACCGTAACGTGATTCGTAATGCCAGAGTTCTTCATCCATGGCGTGGATGTCCTGAATAATTCCGTTCAAAGTCAAAGCAGTCATTGTTGTCCTCCTATCAAAACTCCTCAACACTCGCCCAATACTATCCCATTATAGCCACGCCCGATCTACCGGTCAAGTGATGCGAAACCAGCCCTCCCTCACAACAACGACATCGGATCCACATCCACCCGCCACCCAAACGGGATCGAAATCCCCCGCAGCACCTCCGCGGGGTCCGGGGCGCGCAGGAGGATTTGCCAGCGGTAGTTGCCCCGGTAGCGGGCGAAGAAGGCGGGGGCGGGGCCGAGGATGTCCACCATCTCGCCGGGCAGACCCATCTGCTCGACCCGGTGCTTGAGGACGGCGGCCATGTCCGCGCAGGCGATCTGGGCCTTTTCCAGCTTTTTGTCCCAATAGACCAGCTTGGCCAGGCGGCGGATGGGCGGATAGCGATGCTCCCGGCGGAAGGCGATCTCCCGCTCGTAGAAGGCGTGGAAGTCGTGCTGGGCCGCGGCTTGGATGGCGTAGTGGTCCGGGCGGTAGGTCTGGATCACCACCCGGCCGCCCCGCTCGCTGCGCCCGGCCCGGCCCGCCACCTGGGTGAGCAAGCTGAAAGGTGCGCTCGCCGCTGCGGAAGTCGGGCAGGAAGAGACCCGTGTCCGCGGCGATGGCCCCCACCAGGGTGACCATAGGCAGGTCCAGCCCCTTGGCGATCATCTGCGTGCCCACCAAAATGTCGGCTTCGTGGGCGGCAAACTTGGCCATGATGGCCTCGTGGCTGCCCTTGTGGCCGGTGGTGTCCGCGTCCCAGCGCAGGATGCGGGCCCGGGGGGCGAACTCTTGCACCAGCTCTTCCAGGCGCTGGGTGCCGCTGCCAAAGTATTTGATGCGCTTGCTGTCACATTCCGGGCAGGTGTCGGGGATGGGATAGCGCTTGTTGCAGTGGTGGCAGACCAGCACGTTGACCCGCTCGTGATAGGTCAGGGGCACGTCACAGCCGTCGCACTGGACCACATGGCCGCAGTCCCGGCACATGACAAAGGTGCTGGTCCCCCGCCGGTTGAGGAAGAGGATGGCCTGCTCCCCGGCCTGGAAGGTGCTGACCAGTTCGGCCTGCAAGCTGCGGCTGAGGATGGAGCGGTTGCCCGCCCGCAACTCCTGGCGCATGTCCACGATCTCCACCGGCGGCATCTCGGCGTAGAGGACGGTGGGCGGGTCATCGCCCAAGCCGGAGCGGTGGCCCATGACCCGGCGGGGCAGTTCCAGCAGGGTCAGGCTGCCCTCGATGGCGCTGTGATAGGATTCCAAACTGGGGGTGGCGCTGCCCAGGATCAGGGGGCTGCCGGTCAGCTCGGCCAGGCGGATGGCCAGGGTGCGGGCGTCGTAGAAGACCGTGTTGCTGCCCCACTCCTCCGCGGCCTGTTTGTACGAGGACTCGTGCTCTTCGTCCAAAATGATCAGCCCCAGCCGGGGCAGGGGCGAAAAGAGGGCGCTGCGCGGCCCCACCACGATGTCCACCTCCCCGTCCCGGATGCGCCGCCAGGTGTCGTAGCGCTCGCCCGTGCTCAGTTCGGAATGGATGACGGCCACCTGGTTGGGGAAGCGTCCGGCAAAGCGGGCCACGGTCTGGGGGGTGAGGGCGATTTCGGGCACGAGGACGATGGCCTGCTTGCCCTGCTCCAAGGTGCGGGCGATGGCGTGGAGATAGATCTCGGTCTTGCCGCTGCCGGTGACGCCGTGGAGCAAATATTGGGGCGCGGGGAGGGTGGGGGCGTCGAACCATGCCGCCACCTTGGCCCACACCCCGGCCTGCTCGTCGGTGAGGGATGGGCGGAAAGGTGCGGGCATAGGTGCGCCCGGCCAGGGGATCTCGGTAGCGCACCTGCTCGTCCAGGCGGATCAGCCCGGCGGCTTGCAGATCCCGCAGGAGGGCGAGGCTGGTGTCGACTTGGGCGTAGAGGTCGGTCTTCCAGACGGGCGCGCCCAGGTCCAACAGTTTTTCCAGGGTGGGCAGATATTTGGCTGCGCCGCGCATGTCCAGAAGCAGGGATCGGCCCTCGTCGGCGGGAAGGGCCAGGGCCGCCCCCTCTTCGTCAAGCCGAATCAGGCCTTTTTCGTGTAAGGATTTGATGGCGCTACCACTGCGCAGCTCACAAAAAGATTGCAATTCCTTGGCGGTGGGCCGGGCGTCGGGGTGGTCGAGCAGCCAGGCCAGGACGGTGACTTGCTGGGTCTCTCGGCCCAAAGTGGGCAGACGGCGCAGCATTTCGGCCCGGTCGACGAGGATTTCGACCTGCTCCTCCCGCTTGGCGCGCACGCCCAGGGAGTCCGGGTCTTTGGTGAGCAGACCGGGGGGCAGGAAGAGTTTGACGGACTTCGGAGAGGGAGGCGACGTAATAGTGGGCGGTCCACTCGGCCAGGCGGATTTGGGCCGGGGTGAGGACGGGGAGGGGGCGGGCCAGGCGCTCGACGTCCTTGGTGGGGAAGGCCGGGGCGGGGACAAGCTGGATCACGATGCCCTGGACGGTCTGGCGGCCAAAGGGCACCCAGATCAGGTGGCCGGGTTCGACCTGGCCTTCCAGGGCTGGGGGCAGGCCATAGGTGAAGGTTTGCAGGCTGGAGGCGTCGTCGTCGTCCCCAGGGGGCGGGGCTTCGTTCGGCGGCTGAAACTGCGCCGGATGGGGACGTTGACGATCACTTCGACGTGGGTGAGCGGGGCGGGGGACGGCTCGTTCATGTCACGTTGGGGGAAAAGCCGACCAAGCCGCAAAAGTTGGCCGGAGCGGAAGCCGGCGATCAGGGCCAGCAGGCTGGGGATCAGGCCCAGGAGCAGGTTGCCGGGCAGGTCCAGGCTGAAGGTGTCAAAGGCGAAGGCGATGATGGCGTAGATCAGCCCGCCCAAGATCATGCCGATGACCGGGCGCACCACATAGCTGGCGTTGAAGCGGTGGTCGTAGTCCTGGGCTTCGCTGGTGTGCCACCACAGGGAATGGGTGGCGCTGAGCACGCCGCCGATGGCTCCCCAAAAGAGGGTGATGATCAGGGCGTTGGCGTGGCGACCCAGCCCTTGGCTCAACAGGGAGCTGTCCAAATAGAAGTAGACAATGGCCCCCAAGGAAAGCACCAGCCAGGCCGAAAGATAGATCAAAATGGGGCGGCCATAGGTGTCCGCGTTCTGCTGGCTGGCCTGGGCCTGGCGCAGAATTTCCCGCACTTGGTGTACCTTGTCCTCCACCACGTCCAGATCCTCCGGCTGGCCTTTGAGCATGATGCTGGCCTCGCTGAGCAAGGCCCTGGCCTGTTTGGAGGCGGATTGCTCCGGGGCCAAGACTTCCCGCACCTCGCCATAGAGGGCGGCGATCTCGGTTTGCAGGACCCGATAGGAGGAGTAGCCGCCGGCATCAGGGATCATGGGCTGGGCATCGGGGAGCGGGAATTGGGGGAAGGTCGGGGCCGGGGGGGCGGCCGGGATGGGCATGGACGGGACGTATGGGATTGGGGCTGGGGCGGCAATTTCTGGCGCGGGGTCTGCCACGGGCGAAGCCGGGGCCGGGGCGGTCTGGCCGGGGCTGGCGCTCTCCCAGGCGGGGGAGGCGTCGCCGTCCGGGAAGAGTTCCCGGGCCAACTGGCGGCGCAGCTCCACAATGTCCGGGGTGACATCCAGCCCGGTCTCCCGGGTGTTGACTTCTCCGGAGGCGTCTGGTCCCGGCGCCGCCGGCGGAGAGATCTACCGCGCCGCCGTGCATGGCGTCCAAGAGGGCGTCCCCTTGGTGCAGGCTGTCCTGGGCCTGGTTTGCAGCCTGACGGGTCATGTTTTCGGGGATGGCCAAGTTGTCGAGGATGGCTTGGATCTCGGCCTCGGTCAATTCCGGCGAATCTGAACTGCCTGTGGGCAGTGGGGGTAGTGATTGGTTGCTCATGGATCGATCCTTGGGTCAATGAAAAAAGGGCTTGATGTAATATGCGAACTATAGCACAAATCAACCGCTTTCGCACATGAATTGGGGATTGGGGAGTAGGGATTGGGGATTGGGTTAGCGTAGGTTGAGTAGCCGCCGTCGAGATTTCCGCAAACCATTCATTGACTCGGCAGCGTATCGAAACCGAAGCGGGTTGACCCACTTCGGTTTCGATACGTTCGGAAACTGCCCCGACCTACTCACCCTACGCTAACCCGTCCCCCAACACTCACTCCCCGAAATGGACCGCAAAATTTGACTGTAACCCTGACCGCGCCTATAATGCGGGGTTGTAGCTAGTAACGCTCAGAACTGAGATTGATTTATATAAGGAGATGTGAGATGCCCAAGCGTACATGGCAGCCCAAAGTTCGTAAACGGCTGAGGACACACGGTTTTCGCAAGCGGATGGCCAGCCCCGGTGGGCGCAAGGTGCTTTCCCGTCGCCGAAATCGGGGTCGTCAGAGTTTGACGGTGAAGATGTCGATTCGTAAATCGATCATAGACTAGCGTGAAGCGCCGGTATCGGCTTCGCAGCAATCGGCAATTTCAGGATGTTCGGCGCAAGGGCAAATCAACGGGCAATCACTTGCTTGTACTCTGCTATCTGCCCAACAACTTGGATCACAGCCGGTTTGGCATCTCTGTCAGTAAACGTGTTGGCAATGCGGTCACCCGCAACTTGGTCAAACGACGACTGCGGGAAGCATTGCGAATCAGGATCGACACGATCCAACCGGGATGGGATTTGGTCTTTATCGCCCGAAACCCGATCCGACACGCGGACTATCACCAGATGGATGATGCTTGCGCCCGCCTGATTCGGCGGGCGCAACTTTTCGTGCCGGTGTCAAAACCCGGCGTGAATGTGCCGGATGAGATGACGTAGCGCCATAGAAGTTCGACTCTTTCAAAGAGTCGAACTTCTTGCCACGTCTACATCTTGTTCAGAGAGGTTGCCCACCATGAAGCGAGTTGTTCTGGCCATCATCGGCTTTTATCAACGGGTCATCTCGCCGCTGTTGGGTAGCAACTGCCGCTATCACCCCACTTGCTCGTCGTATACCTATCAGGCCATAGACAAATACGGGGTGCGCAAAGGCGGCTGGATGGGGATCAAACGCATCTCACGGTGCCATCCCTGGCACCCTGGCGGCTTTGACCCGGTCCCCTGACCCTCACTTACCTGACCCCCTAGCCTGCACCGGCTCTCCCCTTCTTCCCGATCAGCCGGCATGTGGGATTTCGTATCTCGGCATATCCTGCGGGATTCCAAGGAGAACGACAAACGTGAAACGAAAGCATTTATTGTTGTTTGCGGTCCTGGCGCTGTCCATGCTGGTGCTCAGCGGTTGTGGCGTCCCCCGTGAAGGGGTTGACGTAGCCACTGTTGCCCCGGAAGGCCTGTGGCAGACCTTGGCTGTATGGCCCTTGGCCAAGATTTTGATCTGGATGTATGATGCCCTGAACGGCCTCAATATCCCCTACGCCTGGGGCTTCGCCATCATCCTGTTCACGGTCATCATCAAGCTCGTGACCTTTCCCCTGACCATGACCCAGCTCAAGGGCATGCAGGCGCAGAAAGATCTGCAACCCAAGTTAAAGGAATTGCAGAAAAAGTATGGCAAGGACCGGGAAAAAATCTCCCAAGAGCAGATGAAGCTCTACCAAGAGGCCGGCGTCAACCCCTTGAGCGGTTGTCTGCCCCTGCTGGTTCAGATGCCCGTGCTTTTTGGTCTCTATTCCGCCTTGGTGGCTTTGGGCGGCACACTGATCAATGCCCACTTCTTCTGGATCCCGGATCTGGGCTTCCCGGCCTATAGCCTGGGCCTGAGTTGGATTCCGGAAGCCTACAATGCGGGAAATTATACGCTTCTGGCCTCCTATTTGGTCCTGCCTGCCCTGCTCATGGTCACCCAGTTTGTGATGCAGCGCATGACCAACGCCACGACCACGGTCGACCCCTCGGACACCCAGGGCAACATGATGAAGCAGATGGGGCTGATGATGTCCCTGATGTTCGGCTTCTTCACCCTGCAGGTGCCTGCGGGTCTCTCCCTCTATTGGGTCACCAGCAACTTGTTACAATTGGCCCAACAGTGGTTTGTGGCCAACCGCATGACCTTGAGCACATCGCCCACCCCGGCCCTGGCTGGGAGCAGTAGTGGTGGAAAGACGGTCGTGATAGACGGCAAGGCCATCAACTCCGAGACGGGCGCATCGTCCGATGGCGACAAAGCCTCAACTGCCCCGGTGCGCCGCAAGAAAAGGAAACGGAAATGAGTCAGGAACAGGCCAAGAGCTACGAATACAGCGCCAAAACCGTTGACGCAGCCGTCGAAGAGGGTCTGCGACAACTTGGCTTGACCGCAGATCGGGTCACAGTGGATGTACTGAACAAGGGCAGCCGCGGCATTCTGGGCATTGGCAGCGAGGCCGCCCGTGTGCGCCTGACCCCGATTGTGGAGACGCCGGTTGTGAAGGCCCCGACCCCGGTGCCCCCGATTCCCGGTGCCCATGCCCATGCCTGCTGCGGCCCCTGTGGTCGAGGTGATGCCACCCGCTCCGGTTGACCCCAGCCCGGTGGCCAGCGCTCCCGAAGCGCCGGAAGCCCCCGTTGTGGTGGATGAACCCAGCGCCAGCGTCCCCGTGTCTGCACCGGTCCCGACCCCGGCCCCTGTGCAAGCCAGCCGCAACCAAAACTTTGACAACGACGACGACAGCGGTGATGTGGCGGAAGATCCCGCCGCCCTGGAAAGCCTCTCGGTGGACCTGCTCTCCCAGATGTTGACCCTGATGAACCTGAACGCCCAGGTCGTCCCCACCTGGGAGACCGGCAGCGACGGACGCGTCCACCCTGATTTTGGACATCCAAGGCCGGGATCTGAGCGTGCTGATTGGGCGCTATGGCAAGACCTTGGCCAGCATGCAATATCTGCTGCGCTTGATGATCAACCAGCAGTTGCGCCAATGGCCCAGCGTGGTGGTGGATGTGGAGCAATACAAGGCCAAGCGCAAATCCCGCCTGACCCAGATGGCCCACCGCATCGCCGACCAAGTGGTGGAGTCCGGCCAGTCCGTGGCCATGGAACCCATGCCCGCCGCCGACCGCCGCCTGATCCACCTGGCCCTGCGGGATCACCCCGGCGTCTTCACCCAAAGCGTGGGCGAGGACGAGCGGCGCAAGGTCCAAATCCTGCTCAAGAAATAGATGCTGTACCCTTGGCCCCACCCTCAAAAGGGGTGGGGCTTTTTTAGTTGGTTGACAAAAACTAACCCCACCCTAGCCCTCCCCAGATTGGGGAGGGGACAGATCAGCGTACCGGCCTTCGTCTACGGCGATCCGGCTCCTCCCCCAATCTGGGGGAGGCTGGGAGGGGGTGCTGTTATCAACCAACCAGCCACACCCAATTCCTTTGACCACCGAAAGTGTGCTATGCTACAATCCGATCTCAGCCGCAGCCCAGCCCCGGAGCCGACTCAGGCCGATTTTTTGGTCATCGGCAACATCACCCAGGATCTGGTGGACACCCAAATTCGTCTGGGCGCTCCGGCTCCCGGACACCACCAAGTTGACCCCGGATCAGTACCGCTTGGGCGGCACGGTCACCTTCGCCGCCATCACGGCCCAGCGTTTGGGGCGACGCCCCTCTGTGGTGACCAGAGCGGCGGCCACGACAGACTTAACGGCCATGGGCGATGGCGTGGACTTGGTCCGGCTGTCCAGCGCCACCTCTTCCACCTTTGCCAACATTTATACCCCCAAGGGACGGGTGCAGTATTGCTTCACCCCGGCCCCGCCCATCACCGCCGGGGACATTCCCGCCCGTCTGCGCTCGCCCCGCATCGCCCTCATGGGGCCGATTGCCGCCGAGATCACGCCGGATGTGGCCACGGTCTTTGGGGACGACACCCTGGTCGCCGCCATCCCCCAGGGCTGGATGCGCCGCTGGGATGCGGATGGCCGGGTCCACAGCAAGGCCTGGACCGAGCGGGACGCTTTCCTGCCCCATTTGGATGTGCTGATCCTTTCGTTGGAAGACATCGACGGCAACCTGAGCCACCTGGCCCCATTTTTCGCCCAGGTGCCCTTGCTGATTCTGACCGAATATCGAGACGGCAGCACGGTCTACCAGCGCCAGGCCGACGGCACCTATGCCATGACCAAGGTGCCCGCCTCGTCCGGCCAAAGAGGTGGACCCCACCGGAGCCGGGGACATCTTCACCACTGCCTTTTTGCTCCACTATCAAGAGACCGGTGACCCCATCCAGTCTGCCCGCTTTGCCAACGTCACCGCCTCCTTCGGCGTCGAAGGGGAAGGCGTCTCCGCCATCCCCACCCGCGCCCAAGTCCTAACCTACATGGCGGACCATCCGGTGTAGGGGATTGGGCTAGGATCGAGTTCCACCACCCATTTTCCATTCTCCAATTCTCAATCATCCAATTCCTAATCCACTTATGCCCGCAACCATCTTCGCAATGGCCAATCAAAAAGGCGGGGTCGGCAAGACCACCACCGCCGTCAGCTTGAGCGCCTATTTGGTGGCGGCGGGTCGTCGCGTCCTCGTCGTGGACATGGATCCCCAGGGCAACGCCACCACCAGCCTGGGCCTGGACCCCCGCTCCCTCACCCTCAGCCTCTACCACGTCCTCATCGACGGCGTGCCCGTGCGCCAGGTCCTCACATTGACCGACCGCCTGGGGCTGGATCTGCTCCCCGCCAGCACGGATCTGGCCGGGGCCGAGGTGGAGATGGCGGGCATGATGGCCCGGGAGCGCCTCCTGAGCCGGGCCTTGGCCCCCTTGCTCCCCCACTACGACTATGTGATCATCGACAACCCGCCCAGCCTGGGCCTGCTCACGGTCAACGGCCTCACCGCCGCGGACGGGGTGATCATCCCCGTGCAGTGCGAATATCTGGCCCTGGAAGGGTTGAGCATGTTGGTCAACACCGTGCAGCAGGTGCGGGAGATCCTCAACGACCGCCTGATCATCGCCGGGGTGGTGCTGACCATGTACGATGGCCGCACCAATCTAAGCCAGGACGTGGTCGAGGAAGTGCGCGCCTACTTCCCCCAGCAGGTCTTCCAAACCATCGTGCCCCGCAACATCCGCCTGAGCGAAGCCCCCAGCCACGGCCAAACCATCCTCACCTACGCCCCGTCCAGCGCCGGGGGCCAGGCCTATGCCGCCTTGGCCGACGAGTTTTTGCTTCGTTTTGAAAAGGGGAAAGCGGTGGGTCAACCCCTGATCGCCGACAAAGATCAGATCGAGGCAGAACAAGTAGGGGCCATTGCCACCGATCCGCCCCCCATGCCAATCCTTGAGCCAGACCTAGCGCAGATCGAGGAAAAGTGACCATCATGGCCGATCCGAACCGCCCATTTTCCACCCGCCCAGCGATTCGACCCAACCCCCACCCTCCACCCGCCGCCGGGGACTGGGCCGTGGCCTGGGCGCGCTGATCGCCAGCACCGACACGGCCAACCCGGCCAGCCCGGAAGTCATGGCCCAGGCCGAGGCTGGCGGCGTGCAGATGACCGCCATCGACCACATCTCCCCCAACCCGGAGCAGCCCCGCACCCAGTTTGACGAGACCGCCCTGCTGGAACTGGCCGCCTCCATCCGCGAGCATGGCATCATCCAGCCCCTGATCGTCACCGTCAACCCGGAGCTGGGGCCGGGAAATTTCTGGCTGGTGGCCGGCGAGCGGCGCTGGCGAGCCTCCCATCTGGCCGGGCTGCGGGAAGTGCCGGTCATCGTGCGGGAAGCCACGCCCCAGCAATTGCTGGAATGGGCCTTGGTGGAAAATGTGCAGCGGGCGGATCTCGGCCCCCTGGAAGAGGCCGCCGCCTATCAGGAGATGATCGAGCGCTTCAGCCTGACCCAGGCCCAGGTGGCGGATCGGGTGGGCAAGAGCCGGTCCGCCGTGGCCAACTTTGTGCGTCTGCTGCAACTGCCCATGCCGATCCAGTCGTCCCTCAACGACGGCCACATCTCCGCCGGCCACGCCCGCTCCCTGCTCTCCCTGCCCGATGCCCTGGCCATGCACGGCGCGCTCAAGGAGATCCTGTCCAAGGGGCTCAACGTGCGCCAGACCGAGCTGTTGGTCAAGCGCATGTTGGAGACCCCGGTCACCCCGGCCCAGCCCCCGGTGGACCCCCAGATGAAGGCCCATCTGCGCTCGCTGGAAGACCAGTTCCGCTCCAATCTCAGCACCAAGGTCAACCTGGCCCGCAACCCGGACGGCAGCGGGCGTCTGGTGATCCACTTCTACAGCGACGATGACCTGGACAACCTGGTCAACACCATCATCGGTGGCCCAGAAGCTCCCCTGTAATTTCTTGCCGCCCCCCTTCGCAACCGCGGCGATCCTCTCGCCCCTTTTTCAACCAATCCAAAATCAGACCCGTTCGCACCAGGGGGTGCTCACTCCTCCGTTGCGACGGATTGAAAATCCAAAAGGTCGCCTGGCGTGCCGCTTTATCCCCAAGAACATCTTCCCTATATGCGAGTGGGGCCCCATTCTTTGGGTTGGGGATTGGTGGGGGCCAGCCAGATTGCCCGCTCGGCCATGATCCGGGCCATCCAAAGCCAGCCCGCGGCGCCCCAGGCCAAGGCCCAGGCCGGGGCGTGGGTGGCTGGCATTTACAGCCACAACCACGATCGGGGCATGGCCTTTGCCCAAGAAAACAACATCGCCACGGTCTATCGCAGCTTCATGGAGCTGTTGGGCCGGGCCGAGATCCAGTGCATCTACATCAGCAGCCATCCCCGCTATCACAGCGAGCAGGCTCTGGCCGCCCTGGAGGCGGGCAAGCATGTGCTGGTGGAATCTCCTCTGGCCCTGAGCATGGAGGCGGCCCAGCTATTGGTGCGCACGGCCCAGGAACGCAAGTTGATCCTGGCGGTCAACTATCGCCTGCGGGCAGAACCGGCCCTGGTGCGCATGCAGCAATTCGTGGCCGAGGGGGCCGTGGGGGACATTTATGGGGCCACCCTTCACAACATCAACCCCCTGGGCCTGCGTCAACACACCTGGCGGCTCAAGCCCCGTGGTGGCGGGGTGATCCTGGACCGCACCATCCACAGCCTGGATCTGCTGCGCTTCCTTTTTCAGGACGAGATCGACGCCGTCAGCGCCTTTGGGGCGGAGCAGGCCTGGGGCGATGGGGTCTTCGATGATGTGGCGGTCAATGTGCGCATGGTCCGCCGGGGCGTGCTGATCCAGGTGCGGGATAGCTATATCGTCCCCCACGCCAGGGACCGCATCGAACTCTATGGCACCGCGGGCACCCTGTTGGCCCGGGGCTGCTTTTTGCCCCACACACCGGGCGAACTCTTTCTGGTCCGCCACGGCCAGGTGCAGCCCATCCCCATCTCCACGGTTGACCCCTTCTGGCAGGTGATCCAGCGCTTCAACGTCGCCGTGCGGGGCGGCGGCCAGCCCATCAGCCCCGGCGAAGATGCCCTGGTCAGCCTGGAAGCCGCGCTGATCACCCTGGCCGCCGCCGGCAATGGCCAGACGTGGGTGTTTCCCCGGTCGTAAGCGTCTTTGGATGCCATCCTGCTGAAAGATTGCCCAGCCTATGCTATAGTCTGACCGGGTATTTTGCGACTGACCGCCGCCGCAACCGTCGCCGCATGCGCAAAAGCTATGTGGCGGAACGCTTTTCAAAGGATTGGGAATGTCTATGACTAATTCAGCCAATGCGCCTGTCCCCTCGTCCACTCAGCCCGAGGGGGAAGAGGCGGCCCGCCAGACGACCACCTTTCAGTCCGAAGTGCAGGCGGTGCGCGTCCATTTGGAAGGCGCTTTTGCCGATTTGGATTCGGCCCTGCGCCACTTTCTGCGCAAAGACCTGGCCGCAGCGGAACCCTTTCCCCTGGCCGTGGTGATCCTCTCCGCCGGGCTGCCGGCGCAGGATACGTCCGAGGTGCGCCAGCGGCGCGTCTTCTTGGCCGCCGCATTGGAGATGTTGCGCATCGCCCTCTCGATCCATGAAGATCTGGTGGCCTCCGCCACGCCGGGCCGAACCGAAAAATCTCTGGTCGGGGCGACCATTTTGGTGGGCGACTATTGCTTTAGCCATTCTGCCAACTTGGCGGCCCGCACAGACAGCCCCTATGTGGTCGAAGTCTTCTCCAATGCCCTCAAGTCGGTCAGCGAAGGACGTCTGCGCGCCCTCTTCAGTCGAGAAGACGGTGGCGGTGAAGAACCATACGGGGACCAGGAGGAGTTGTGTCGAGCCGGTGCCCAGGCCGCCACGCATCTGGCCGACCTCTCCCCGCAACAAAGCCAGGCGCTGATGGACGTGGCCGCCTTGGTGGGCCGAACCCTTGATCGAGGCGAGAGTCCCGTGGGCCTCTATGATCGGATTGACCCGCGCAGGGTTCCTGGCCATCAACAAGCGCGCTGGCGGCAGGCCCTGGCCTATCTGGCCGCGGACCAGGCGGGCGATGTCCTGTCCACGGGCGCGGTCAGTTCATCTGGCGGTGGGCGCTTTGTCAACGGTGCCGTCGGTTCTTCCACGACGAGTTAGCGTATGATGTGAACGCCGCCAACTGTTGATATGTGTCATGCAATCGGGTATCTCTTTTCGGAGGGTACCCGATTTTTCTTGCGGCGGCAATGGGAATCTCTAATACAATTCCAATGTTTCTCCAATGTACTGGTAACAGTGATGGTGTATGCTAAAGGTCTGAGTAAATCAATTCGGCCCACGTACGTTGGCCGGTGGGAAGCTGGCTCTGCGCAACGCCGTTTTTCAAGGCAATCCGGCGATAGTGAGAAAGCTGGACAACGTGTTCAGGAAAGTGCAAGAAAACTTGTGCATTTTGGGGGTAGACAAATCCAAAAAAGTGTGGTTTAATGGTTTTGTACAGTATTTGCACAATAAAATTGCGAGATTAAGTGGGGATGGCAGGTTGATTTAACCCCAGGACGGCAAAATGTTCAGTATTTGTCCGGTTTTGAACCGACTGCCGCTCGCAACACCGGCTGAAGCCTGTGTCTTGCATTGAACCGACAAAATTAGGAATGAGACTCGGAAAGGGAAACCAGAAATGGCCAATCGAAATTTGCAGCCCATGCGTAGCACCTCCCGGCGCACCACTGCCGCCTACCCCACGACCGTCGCCACCCTGTCCTGGGATGCGCCCGCCGATAATCCCAGTGAAAATATGACACAGATGATCGCCTCCATCCGCAGCGAGGATGTGGCGTTTAGTCGAGCCGTTTCTCGGGACAAATATGCCCGTGGCGAAATTGTGGCCACGTCGGAAGAGCTGGCCCGCAAAATGTTTGTGCTGATGAGCGGGCGTGTGCAGTTGGTTTGCACCAACAACGAGGGGCGGCGGCTGGTGATCGCCACCATGGAGCCCGGTGCCATCTTTGGCGAGGGGCGTTGGACAACCCAGCCGATCCCACGGTCTTTGCCGAGGCCGCGGCCAACAGCCAGGTGTGGACGATCCCCGCCTCGGAAGCCCGCAACATGACCATGCGCTACCCTATCTTGGGATGGGGGATGCTACAAACCTATGGACAACGACTGATGCAAGTGGAAAATAGCCTGGAAGATGTTGCCTACAAGAAATTGCCCGAACGTCTGGCCTCATTGCTGATGGAATTGGGAGACAATGACGACGGTCCGATCAAGGGTGTCAGCCATCAATCCCTGGCGGATCGCCTTGGCACCTATCGAGAGACGGTCAGCGCCATCCTGCGGGACTTCAAGCGCCAGGGGCTGGTTGAGCTAGGGTATCGCCGGATCACCGTGTTGGATGCCTTGACCCTCAAGGATATTGCCGGCATCTGGGTTTAGCGCTCTCTGGACTGATCCGAACTCTGGACATGCCGGTGGCGCGATGCTGCCGGCATGTCTTTCTGTTTGAATGCTCCTTGAATACGCGTAACAGTTCTGTTGGGCCACCCCTCTCTCCTGCCTTTTCTGCATCTTGGCCGCTTGCCTAAACGAGGGTAGGGGAGGCCAGGGAAATGGGCGAGAACAGAGGGGGAACGTTTAGGCATAAAGAGCAGTTGACGTTACAAGGAACTGTTGCTATAATGATCGTGATTTCTATGAACCCACTTTGAAATCACCAATTACCTCTGAATGCTACACAAGCCCGTTAAACAAGCCCGCTTTTTTGTCAACATAGTTCTTCTCCACATGGAATGATTCAATGATTTGACCGCGTGCTATGCCAATGTGCCAATTCGGCACACGGTCGTTGCCGCCCATGGGTGACAACACGACGCATTCTCCAGCTATTTTGGATACCCCAAGCATACGCCCACCAGCATACATTTTACAGCCCAATCCTTCAGCCGATCTTGGTACTCTGCAAGCAGTGATATGACGTTCCTGTTTCTTGCCCGTATCTTGATCTTGATCAACGAAATCTTGATCAACGAAAGTCAACCCAAAGCATTGTGCCAGCTTTGGCCGGTCCAGTCTCTTGAGCGCTCCCTTTTTGAAGCTGGACAAAATCTGTAGGTACTCTTTGATCCTGACTCCCCAGCCCAGGCGTGGCGCGTCGTAGCCACCGGATGGGACAAATTCCCGTTCACCGACTCTTCCCGTTTCGATACGCTGATCCATACGTTGATCCATCCATGTGGCGGTCGCCAAGTGCGAATGCTGACGCTTCCTTGTCTGCTTCTGCTCTTTCAGCACCCTTCTGATCATTTTTGTTAAATATTTGTAAACCGACCGTAAGTTGTGCAACTATCGCCGAAATCGGGATTTTTGGAATTTCATGTGACGACTGATTGGGTTTTACCAATCCCAACCGCTTATGTGTCCTGACACAATTAGATCGTTTAGATCCTCTGTTAGATCCTCTGTGCGCAGATCGAATCGTTTCGAATGGATACCCTAAGTGTTTTGGACCTACGAGTGCTAAACTACCATAGATGCAAGGTGAAAAATGAGTGAACCAGTTGTAGAAAACACAATGATGAATATTTCGCAGTTAGAGGCAAATACCCTGGAGGAATTACAGGATATTGCCCGCAGCATGGATATCAAGGGGTATACGCGCCTCAAGAAGTATGATCTGGTGATGCGTCTGTTGCGGGCAAGTGCCGAACAACTGGGGTATATTTTCGGTGGCGGCGTGTTGGAGATCGTGCAGGATGGCATCGGCTTCCTGCGCAGCGATCACCTGCTGCCCGGCCCGGAGGATGTCTATGTGAGCCAAAGCCAGATCCGCCGCTTTGGTCTGCGCACGGGAGATCTGGTGGTGGGACAGGTGCGCCCGCCCAAGGAGACCGAGAAATATTTTGGGCTGCTCAAAGTTGAAACGGTCAACGGCTTGGACCCGGAAGAGGCCAAGCGTCGGCCCCATTTCGAAAAACTGACCCCCATCTTCCCGGATGAACTGCTGACCATGGAGACCCGGCCCAGCATCTTGGCCACCCGGCTCATCGATCTGCTGGCCCCTGTCGGCCGCGGTCAGCGTGGCCTGATCGTCAGCCCGCCCAAGGCCGGTAAGACCACGGTGCTCAAGCGGCTGGCCAACGGCATTACCGCCAACCACAAGGATTGCCACCTCATGGTCGTGCTGATCGGTGAGCGACCGGAAGAGGTCACGGACATGGATCGGTCCGTGGAGGCAGAGGTGATCAGCAGCACCTTTGACGAGCCGGTGCAAAACCATGTGCGGGTAGCCGAGATGGCCCTGGAACGGGCCAAGCGGCTTGTGGAGGGCAAGAAGGATGTGGTGATTCTGTTGGACAGCATCACCCGGCTATCCAGAGCCTACAACCTGACCGTGCCGCCGTCGGGCCGCACCCTGTCCGGTGGTATCGATCCCGCCGCCCTCTATCCGCCCAAGAAGTTCTTTGGGGCCGCCCGCAACATCGAAGAGGGGGGCAGCCTGACCATCATGGCGACTTGTCTGGTGGACACAGGCAGCCGGATGGACGATGTGATCTATGAAGAGTTCAAGGGCACGGGCAACATGGAGCTGATCTTGAGCCGCAAGCTGGCCGAGCGGCGCATCTTCCCGGCCTTTGATATTGAGCGTAGCGGTACGCGAGCCGAAGAGAAGTTGCTGGATCCCGAAGCCCTGGCCAAGGTCTACACCCTGCGCCGCATGATCGATGCCGTGGGTGGCGGCCACGAGGCCCTGTTGCCCATTCTGGAACGATTGAGCAAGACCCGAAACAACCAAGAATTCTTGGACACGTTGACTCGCTAAGGCATCGCCTTGGGGCAAGATTCAGCGAAGACCTGGTGAAAACTCAGTTTTCTGCCATACGATTTCCCTACGAAAAACCGACGATCTGACCTGAAAAGGTCTAGATCGTCGGTTTTTTGTATAGAAAACCCAGTTGACTTGGCTATTTTTTTCGCATCATGATATAATCCGCGACTAGTGCGGGTGAAAGAGTTCGTGGTCCTGTTGTCTCGGATTTGAATTTCTGTCAGGTCTCTACAGGCTTTTCCCCCCAAAAGCTCGATTATGGGAGCATCTTTTATGACAATAGACGCCAACTCGGCAAAACCCTCCAGGCGCTTCTCCCGGCCTGAAGTACGCCGAACGGGTGCTACGCAGTCCAGGTTGTTTGCTAATTCTACGTCATCTATGCAAACAGAAACCCTGCCCTCTACCGTCTCCGCGCGATTCGTTTCAGGCTGGCTCTTTAGGGGAACTGTCCGATCTAAGCAGTTTGGGCAACGTCAGCACCAATTCTCTGGTAGAATCCCTCAAGACCAAGCTCCGCCATTTCTTCTCCGATCAAGTAACGCCTATTCGACTGGCCAGTCATCTGGCCGTGTTGGTGGTGGCCGGAATTGTGTTGGTCTTCAATCAGGTGGAAATCCCAGATTGGGAGATGCCCCTGCGCACGATTGGTCAGAGCAGTGAATTTGCCCTACAGAACAGTCTGGCCGGCGCGATTCCTATCTCCCCTGCCGACTATGTGATCAGCCAGGATAGCTTCACCCCGGACCTCAGCGGCTCTTTACAGCGGGCCGCTGCCCCCATCACCACGGTCCAAAATCGCCAACGCCAGGATATCGAACTCTATACGGTGCAATCGGGGAATACGGTTTTGGGCATTGCTGCCCAGTTCGGTATCAACCCTGAGACGATCCAGTGGGCCAATCCCAGCCTGGAGAGCAACCCGGATATGTTGCGTATTGGTGATTCATTGGTGATTCTGCCGGTGGATGGCGTACTGCACAACGTGGTGTCCGGTGATGTGCTTTCGTCCATCGCCGCCAAATACAAGGTGGATGTCGCAGATATCGTGGCCTTGGATCTCAACGGTCTGGCAAGTCCAGACGCACCGTTGAGCGTGGGGAAACAGCTTGTTGTGCCGGGTGGCCAGAAAACCTTTGTCACCCGCCAGGTGGCGGTCTACAATGGCCCCATACCGCAAGGCGCTTTCAAGGGGTCGGGGAGCTTTGCCTGGCCCACATCCGGTCGTGTAACCCAGCAATACTGGGGCGGTCACCGGGCTGTGGATATTGGCGCCTTGCCTGGGACGCCGGTCAAGGCTGCGGACAGTGGCTATGTGATTGCCGCCAGCAGTGGCTGGAACGGTGGCTATGGGAACATGGTGTTGATCGATCATGGCAACGGCTTTGTCTCCCTCTATGGCCACCTGAGCAGCATCTTTGTCCGCCAGGGCGAAAGCGTGGGGATGGGTCAACAAGTGGGCGCAGTGGGCAACACGGGCAATAGCACCGGTCCCCATCTGCACTTCGAGATCCGTTACGATGGCATTCCCCGCAACCCCTTTGGCTATCTGCAATAGCCCAAGCTGTTGGTTTTTGGTCACACCCAACTTTAGAGCATGAACAAGGCCCTGGTATCTGCCGGGGCCTTGTCTATAGGCGTCATTCTCATCGCTATTCTCTCACTGCCATTCTCTCACTGCCCAACCCCGCCATGCGTTTAGAACCCGATCCGCATCAACTGAAATGGAGCCGCCGTGGTCGCACCTGGGTATGGATTGCCCTGGGGCTGACCGCGCTCTTCCTGTGGATCGCCGGCACCGATGCCTTGCCCTGGCTGCGGGGACCCGGCCCCTATCCACCGGAGTGGCGTTGGCTGTATGCCCCCCTGGGCTGGGATCGACCTTGGCGCAATGGGGCGCATCTGGCTCTGCTGGGCAGCTACGTCAGTTTCTCCCTGCTTCTGGCCTGGCCCCAGCCTGGGGATGGCCCGACCCAGGGGCGTACCCGACGCTATGCCTGGGGTGTGGGACTGGCCGCGCTCTTTCTGTTGCTCTGGCAGTTTGCCCAGATCTGGCTGCGAGAGCAAAGCCTGCTGGATCAACTGGTCTTTCGCACCTATGCCCCACCCCTCAACGGCTATTTTGTGGCCCCAGCCCAGGTGGACAGCGTTTGGGAGACCCTCAACCATTATCGGGCGGCCATGCCCACCTTTTTCTCCGACAAGGCCAAGACCCATCCGCCAGGGCTGTTTATCTTCTATGCCCTTTTCAACGGCCTCTTTGAGCGGTTGCCGGACTTCAGTGCCTGGTTTGCCGCCACAGCCCGCACCTGGGCCATCCCTGGCCGTGATTGGCCCCAACTCATGGATCATCTGGTCACCTCGGCCTTTGTGACCAGCGTGGTGCAGATTGTGTGGGTCAGCCTGGCCCCCATCAGCCTCTACGCCCTGGTGCGTCGCCTGGATCGGGGCGATGACCCCGGCGGCTCGGAGACGGCCCTGTGGGCGGCCCTCCTGCTGCCCCTGCTAGCCCCCCTCACCCTCTTCGTGGGCCAGTGGGACCCCAACTACCTACCCATCGCCTTTGCCGCCTGGTTCTTGGCCGTGCGCGGCCAGGATCGGCTTCACGCCGGACGGCGCACCCTGGCGACGTGGCTCGACTGGCTGGGGGCAGGGTTGCTCCTCAGCCTGTTGACGTGGCTGAGTTTTGGCAATGCGTTTATGGGGCTGTTGGTGGGGCTGCACATTCTGTGGCGAGAGGTGGACTATCTGTGGATGGTCCTGCGCAGACCGTTTCTGTTGATGCGCGGGGCGCTGCCCACGGTGTGGGGGCTGGCGGTGATGGCGGCGGGGGTGGTGCTGCCCTGGGCGCTGGCCTATTGGGCCTGGGACATGAACTTTTTCGCCATGTTGGATTATGGCATCGGCAGCCACTTTGACATCGTCACCGCCCACCGGGACTACGGAATTTGGTGGTGGATGAATCTGGTCGACTTTGCCTATTGGCTGGGGCCTGGGCTGCTCCTGTTGGCTGTGGGGGGCAGTGGATGGCTGGTCGCACTCTGGATGCGTCGTCACCTGACCGTGGACCGGCTGACCTGCAACCTGGCCGGCATGGCCCTCTCCTTTTGGCCCGTGCTGCTCTTTCTCAACTTCAGCGGCACCACCCGGGGCGAGATCGGACGGCTGTGGATCTTCCTCATGCCCTATCCCCTGCTTATCAGCCTGGGCCTGGTCCGCACCCCTGGCCAGCGGGCCGCTCTCTTGCTGATCATGGCCGCGGTCAACGTGGTGCTCAGTTATGTTTTAACGCCGCTGTTGTGTTGTTGAGCGGGTGAAAGGGTGAAAGGGGAATTCACCCCCTCCCCCTTTCACCCCTTCGCCCGCTCACCCTACTCTCCCGCCAAAAAGCAGATCACACTGTCCGCCACGCCTTGGGCGGCGAACTGAGGGCGGTCTTCCAGCAGGACGCGGTCTCCGCCCAGAAAGCCCATCTCCAGGATGATGGCTGGGGTGTCCGGGGCGATGCGGTTGAAGGCGTGATATTCGGTCATGTCGTGGGTGACCGTGGTGGGGTGATGGATCAGCCCTGTGTCCGCGGCGTACTGCTGGTCGATACAGGCCAGCAAGCGGCCTTCCTCCACGGCGATGGGGGAGTTGACGTGGTTGGCCGCCTTGTAGCCGCTGGCGTCGATGCAGCTGTCCGCGTGAAGGCTGATCAACACATCCACCCGCAGCCCGGCCAGCCTGGGATCGAATTCGTCCAAGATCATCACATCCGCCCCAGCCCGGCGCAGACGACGGGCCACCAGGTCCGCCACACGGGCGTTGACATCCGCCTCTTTGAGGGTGACCCGCCCGGTCTCGTCCTCGCACACCGCCCCGGAATCGGACCCGGCATGGCCGCTGATCAGAGCGATCTGCTTGTTGAAGAGCGCGGGCACAAAGCCCTGGGCCGGCGTGCCATCCAGGTTGGGCAGACCGAAACCGGCAATGCGCCCGCCGATCAGGGCGATGCCCAGGACGGCGATGCCCAGGATCAGAAGAAAGATACGTTGGAGTCGTTGCAGGCTATTGCGGCGCACAGGCAGGTGGGTGGATGATTGGATGGTTGGATAAGTTGGTTGGTTGATTGTACCTGAGTGGCGGGGGGTGTCAATTTGGGGCGGGTCGGCGAGGGCGATTGCTGGCATGATTGCTGGAACGATTGGGCGGTGGCTAACGTCACATAGGAGCCGGGTAAGATAGACTTCTGTCCTCAACTCATGCGGTTTTAGTGTTTTCCTGGCTTTTTGGTACAATCACACTATTGTTTACGCGTTTTGAACTTTACCCACGTCGATAGACATGACGTAGAAAACAACCTTCTTATGCAAGATCTCGGCGCATTGCTGCGCGAAAGACGGGAAGCCCTGGGCCTTAACCTGGCCGATGTCGAAGCGGGCACCCGCATCCGTCAAAAATATCTGGCCGCTTTGGAGTCCGACGAGTGGCACCTCTTGCCCGGTGAAGTGGTGGGCCGGGGCTTCCTGCGCAACTATACGCGCTTCTTGGATCTGGACGCCGATGCAGTTTTGGAACGGCGAAAGGTCTCTGTTGACCCCCACTTGCAACGGGCCTTGGAGAGCACCAGTGCCGGCGCGCCCATGCCCGTCAGCCGGGATGTGGACTATCGCCCGCGAGATGTTTCGTTGACCCGGGAGCCGCTGATCGATTTCGATGACATCGTGATCGATTGGCGACGATTCACCCCTTTGATCGCCCTGTTGCTTTTGGTTTTGCTCGGGGCCGGTGGCTGGTGGGGTTTCCAGCAGCTTTCGCCTCGTCTTGGCAATTTCTTTGGCGATACTGTGGACGGTGTGCAGACCCGAGTCGCCGAAATCCGCGCCACCGAGCCGGCCACAGCCATCCCTGCCGCGGCAGTGGTCTCGGCTAACAGCGGGACCGCCGCCACAATTGTGACCGACCCGACCGCCACACCGGTGCCCGCGGTTGCCGTCCCCCTCGACCCGCCCACGGCCACGCCGATCCCGGCTGTGCCAACACTCACGCCCACAACCTTGGAGCCGACCCCCACCCCCGCGGAAGTCGTTGTTCAGCCCGTGGTCGAGGAACCCACCGCCGAAGTGGTGGTCGAAACGCCAACCGAAGAGGCCGCCCCCACCCCAGAGTTCCCGCCCCCGGTCTGCGCTGACGAACGCTCTGTGATTCTCAGCCCTGGTGTCAACCAACGGGTCCAGGGGCAAGTCACCATCAGCGGGACGGTCTTCCACGAGGACTTCTGGTATTACAAACTGGAATTTGCACCAGGGGCCAACGCCAGCGAAGGCTTTGTCTACTTCGCCGGGGCCGAACGCCAGATCACGGCGGGGGACTTGGCCAGGCTCAACAGCGCCGCCCTGGGCAACGGCACCTATACCCTCAAATTGACCGTCGTGGACAACGCCGGCAACTTCCCCCCCACCTGCCAGGTCACGATTCGAGTGGAGAACTAGACAGGGAGATAGGGAGACAAGGAGAAGGGGAGATAAGGAGAGGGAAACTCACCCTCTCTCCTTATCTCCCCTTTTTTGTCTCCTCTGTCTCCCTGTCTCCCCGTCTCCTCTCCTCCCTGTCTAACTCTCCTCTTTCCCATAAACGCCCCGATACTGCTCCGGGAGCATGGACGCCAGGGTGAGCATGAGCTGCTCCGTCTGTTGGTGGAGCTGTTCTGTGCGGACTTTGCCTGCGGGCAGATGGATCAGGGGACCGATGCGGACATGCACGGGCACCCGGCGCAGACGCCGCCAATAGCGATTGGATTGCTCTTGGCCATAGGCGACCATGGGCAGGATGGGGGTGGCGGAGCGGGTGGCCAGATAGGCGACGCCCGTGTGGCCTTCGGTCAGCCCGCCCGTGGGGCTGCGGGTGCCCTCCGGGGCCATGGCCAAGGCCCCGCCCGCCTTCAACACGGTCAGCGCCGCGGCCAGGGCCTTGCGATCCGGCGCACCCCGTTCCACGTAAATAGCCGTCCCCACGTGAGAGAGCAGCCAACCGGAAAAAGGCGTTTGCGCCCATTTGTTGGCGGCAAAGACCACCGTGCGCCGGGGCATTTTGGCAAAGACGATGGGCGCATCCAGATAGTCCAGATGGTTCACCGCCAGCACAAAGGCCCCTTGGGCCGGGACGTTTTCCAATCCTTCGAGGGTCACCTTGGTCAACAGCCACACCAAAAAGCGCATGATCCAATGCACGGCCCGCTGAAGCGGGGTCCAGCGTTGATAGTCCAAGCTGCCGTAGTCGATTTCCGGTGGCACGGGGATCTCCAGTTTGTGGGTGGGGTGGATTGTGGGTTGGGCCGGGGTTAGGGGCTGGTTGTTGCGGAGATGCGGCGGCCTTGGGCGATGGCCGAGACCCGGGCCACGGGGCCGCCCACGGGGGCCAGGACGCCGGTGAAGGTGGTCTCGCCGCCTCGGGGCACCACGTTGTGGTCCGGGTCCACCTTGCGCACGGCGATCACCCGGTCCAGGGCATCGTAGGCGGTCAGCACCACCTGCACGCTGACGGCTTCCTCCGGCCCGGTGTTGACAATCCGCCCGCTGACCGTGTAGGCGGCGTAGCGCTCGCCTTCCCCGGCCAGGTCCAGCACGTCCAGATCTCGGTAATAGCTGCCCACAAAGGCGGGCACCCCGCTCACCGGATAGGCCTGGTAGTTTTCAAACTTGCCCGGCACATTGCCAAAGAGGATGGCGAAGGGCGCGGTCTCGTTGGCATCCACCAGATCCAGGGCCACCAGGCCGTTGGCCCGGCCCAATCTCCTGGTTATCCTTGTCGAAGAGGGCGACGCCCGCCCGCACCTGCTCCAAAGCCATCCCGCTGGAGTTGAGCACCTCGCCCAGCACCCACAGCCCGCCGATGGCCGTTTCGCTGAAATGCACATTCTGCACGGTGAAGGGCAGAGGGGTGGGCGTGGTGGTGGCCTCGGCGGCTTCGGCCAACTCGTCCAGCCGGGGGATGATCAGTTCCTGGCTGACCTGAAGGGTGCGGGGGTCCAGGATGCCGTTGACCTCTTGCAGAGCAGCCACGCTGACGTTGAAGTTGGTGGCGATGCTGAGCAGGCTGTCCCCTGGGCGGATCACATAGACCACGGGGGTGGGCGTCACCGTGGGCGTGGGCGTGGGGGCCGGGGTGTAGGGGGCCGGGGTGGCCGTGGGCGGCAAGGGGGCCACCACCTCCACGGCAATGGTGGCTGTGGGGGGCGGCGTGGGCGTAGGCGGCAAGGTGATCACCTGTCCGCAGGCGGACAGGGCGATCATGCCCAAAACCAATAGGCAGAGAAGTCGGACTTTTGAAAAAAGTCCGACTTCTTGTGTCAATTGCAAAGCTTTTGTGCCCCTCATTCGTCTCTCCATAATGGGCCAAAGTATACCACAACCCGCACGCCCCGCGCAGATTGTCCCATCCCCAAAAATTCCAGTATACTGAAAAATGCACAATGGCCAATGCACAATGCACAATGATTGGTACGCGGGACAATCTCGCCTAATCTCCCAATCTCAATCCAACCAATAAACCATCAACCCAACCACCCAAAACAAACTATGACCCATACACTGATCCACAACGGCACTTTGATCGATGGCACAGGCCGCGCACCGGTGACGGACGCGGCCATCTTGTTGGAAGACAACCGCATCCGCGCCGTGGGACCGGCGGCCAGCCTCGCTGTTCCCGCGGATGCCCGGCGCATTGACGCCCAGGGCGGCACCATCCTGCCCGGCCTGATCGACACCCATGTCCATCTGATGTTCGAGGGCATCGACCTCCTCAAGATGATGGGCACGCCCTTTTCCCTCAACTTTTACACGGCCATGGGCAACATGCGCCGCACCTTGGACGCCGGCATCACCACCGTGCGGGACGCCGGGGGCGCGGACGCCGGGGTGAAGCAGGCCGTGGAGCAGGGCTTGGTGGCCGGGCCGCGCATGCAGATCAGCATCAGCGTCCTCACCACCACCGGCGGCCACGGGGACGGCTGGACCCTCTCCGGCAACGAGTTCAACCTCTTCCCCGCCTATCCCGGCAACCCGGACGGGCGCTGTGACGGCGTGGCCGAGGTGCGCAAAAAGGTGCGGGAGGTGCTGCGGGCCGGGGCCGAGGTGATCAAAGTCTGCTCCACCGGCGGCGTCCTCAGCCCCACGGACCACCCGGAATTCACCCAGTTTTGCGAAGAAGAGCTGCGGGTGATGGTGGAGGAGGCCCATTTCCGCCGGGGCATCAAGGTCATGTCCCACGCCCAGGGAGCCGAGGGGATCAAGAACGCCCTGCGGGCGGGCATCCATTCCATCGAGCATGGCATCTTTTTGGACGATGAGGCCATCGACCTCTTCTTGGAAACCGGCGCCTTCCTCGTCCCCACCCTGCTGGCTCCCCTGGCCGTGCTGGAGATCGGCAAGGCCGGGGCCATGCCCGACTACGGCATCCGCAAGGCCCAGGAGGTGATGGAGATCCACAGCGAGAGCATCGCCAAGGCCCACAAAGCCGGGGTCAAGATCGCCATGGGCACGGACGCCGGGGTGATGCCCCACGGCACCAACCTGCGGGAACTGGGCCTCATGTGCAACATCGGCATGACCCCCATGCAGGCCATCGTCGCCACCACCCGCACCGCGGCCGAATGTCTGGGCTGGCAGGATCGGGTGGGCACGTTGGAAGTCGGGCAAGCTGGCCGACGTGATCATCACCCGCACGGACCCGCTCAAAAACATCCGCAGTTTGGAAGATGTGGCCAATATCCGGGTTGTGATCAAGGATGGGGTGGTTGTGAAGGGTAACGAGTAATGAGTAACGAGTAAGAACGTGTGAAGGGAGTCCATTGTGTTTTCGGGCAACGGCGAGAAGCGCCCAACCACGCTTTTACTCATTACTCGTCACTCATTTTCATATCGGAGACAAACTCTATGTCCAAAATCGCCATTCTTTCCGACAGCCACGACAATATCTGGAATTTGGAAATGGCCTTGGTCCAGGTGAACGAGAGCGGGGCGGATGTGCTTGGTGCATTTGGGCGATCTGGTCGCCCCCTTCATCGTGGCCCAATTGGCCCAGGCCTTTGCCGGTCCCATCCACATCATCCAGGGCAACAACGACGGGGATGCGCGCTTGCAGCAGCAGGTGGCGGCCAACTTCCCCAACGTCACCCTGCACGGCATCTACGCCGAACTGACGGTGGACCAGCGCAAGATCGCCCTGATCCACTACCCGGAACCGGCCCGGCCCATCGCCCACTCCGGCCTCTTTGACCTGGTCTGCTACGGCCACAACCACCTGGCCCACTGGGAAATGGTGGGCGCCTGTCATCTGGTCAACCCCGGCGAAGTCATGGGCCGCTTCGGCTCCCCCAGTTGGGGGCTGTATGATTGTGCCGACCATTCGTATCGTTCTGTGGAGATAAGTTGATTGGTTGATTTGTTGATTGGTTGATTGGCGAATCCGCCAATCAACCAATCAACAAATCAACCAATTCACCAACCCTATGACCCTACTTCCCGTTCTCATCGTCCTCATCTCCACGGTTCTGCACGCAAGCTGGAACCTGATGGCCCATGCCCGGCGCTCGGACCCGCTGCTGCTTCTGCGCTCCGCCGTGGTGACCTTGGTGGTGGCCCTGGTTCCCCTGCTGGTGGTGGAGTGGCTGGTCACCCCCATGCCCATGATGGTCTGGGGGCTGTTGGTGCTGACCGGGATTTTCCAGGCTATGTACATGTTGGGGTTGACCGCGGGCTATCAAGTCGGGGACTTCTCCGTGGTCTATCCCGTGGCCCGGGCCTTGCCCGTGCTGATTCTTGGCCTTTGTGGATCTGGGCCGGGGCTATGCGCCGTCACCTTTGGGCTGGCTGGGCATCCTGTTGGTGACTGGGGGCTGCCTGGTTTTGCCCCTGGAACGGCTGGGCAAACTGGACCCGGCCCGCTATTTCAACCGCACGGGCATGTGGATTCTACTCACCGCCATCGGCACCACGGGCTATTCCACCGTGGACAAATTGGCCGTGGACATGTTGCCCCAGGGCCTGCTCTCGGCCATCCGCTATGGGGCGTGGGAGACCATCTTCATGGTGCCGTTTTTGCTGATTCTGCTGCCCAAGTTCGGCGGCATCGCCCTCAAAAAGGGCAGCGGGGCCCAATGGCGGCAGGCCGGATTGGCGGCCCTCTTCATCGCCTCGGCCTATTGGCTGATCCTGTGGGCCTTCCAACTCAGCCCCTACACCAGCTACATCGTCGCCCTGCGCCAATTCAGCATCGTCCTGGGCGTCATCGCCGCCGCCGTCCTCTTCAAAGAACCGGCCCCCCGCCTACGCATCGGCGCCTCCCTCGTCATCGCCGCCGGCGTCATCTGCATCGGCTTCGCGTAACTGCAACCACGAATTTCACGAATGACACGAATTTCTTCCCGAAAAATTCGTGCCATTCGTGCAATTCGTGGTTCCGTTAATAAATCACGTTTCCAATTCGAGGTTGCAATGTTTGAACTCACCTTTCTCGGCACATCCGCCTCCGCCCCGTCGATTCAGCGCGGGTTGTCGTCCGCCGTTGTGCAGATCAACGAACACCGTTTCATGATCGACTGCGGCGAGGGCAGCCAGCGCCAGCTTCTGCGCAGCGGACTGGGCTTTCGGCGGCTGGACAAGATCCTGCTCACCCACGGCCATCTGGACCACATTTTGGGCCTGGGCGGGCTGGCCAGCACCCTGGGCCGCTGGGAAGCCCTGGACGAACTGAACATCTTCGGCGGCGAACCGGCCTTGGAGCGGGTGGGCGCGCTCATGCAGGTGGTCTTTGGGCCGGGCCAGGGGGAGCGCATGGGGGTGCATCTCAATCTGCTGGAGGAGGGGGTGGTTTTCGAGGACAAGGATTTCTTCTTGGAAGCCTTCCCGGTCAGCCACCGGGGCGGGGGCTGCTTTGGCTTCACCTTCGAGGAGAAGCCCCATCGCCCGTTTCAGGCCGAAAAGGCTGAGGCGTTGGGCATCCCCCACGGCCCGGTGCGCCGAGATCTGGCCATGGGGCAAGCCATCACCTTGGCGGACGGACGGGTGATTCAGCCCGAGGAGGTGCTGGGCGAGGCGGAACGGGGGGCCAAACTCTGCTTTGTGGGGGATGTGGGGCGCACGGGCCCCCTGCACAAGATCGTGGAGGGGGCGGATCTCCTGGCCATCGAGGCCACCTATTTGGACGAAGAGGCCGACATGGCCAAGAAATTTGGCCACCTCACCGCCAAGGCCGCGGCCCGGCTGGCCCTCAACGCCGGGGTCAAACATCTGGTCCTGCACCACGTCAGCCGCCGCTATCACCCCAACGACATCCTGGCCGAAGCCCAGACCATCTTCCCCAACACCACCGTCGCCGCCGACCTGGACCTCTTCCAGGTGCGCAAGGGGCGGGATGTGGCCCATGTGCGCGGGCGAAGTGGTTGATAGGTTGATTTGTTGATTGGTCGTCAGCTTGACCAACCAATCAACAAATCAACCTATCAACTATCCCTACACCACCCGACTCCACGGTACCCCATACAGCACATAGCTGGCCCAGGCCAGATGACCGAAGCCCATCTTTTTGATCACGGCGAGGCGGGCATCGCGCATGGCCGCGCCCGACGGTTTTGCTGTCCGCCAGCCGGGCATAGAAAGCCACGGCAAATTCGGCGGCGGCGGCATCTTCCACGGGCCAGGTGGTGCCGATGAAGTTGGTGATGCCGGAGCGCAGCAGATCGCTGACTGTGCCCACGGGCAGGAGGCCAAAGAAGGGGTTGACGATATCCGTCTCGGTTTCTTCGCTGTGAGGGGCTGGTTTGCCGTTGGTGCCGCCGTTGCCCCCGGCCGTCGGGCGTAATAGGCCCAGCGTCGTCATCTCAACCACCTGTTTTTCCGGCGTGCGATAGACGGTGCCAGCCGTCTCGCAGGCGTTGAAGAAGATCAGCCGGGGGGGTGTGGTGAGGCGAGAGATGGCATCCACGGTCAGGATCTCGCCCCCGGCCATGACCAGGCCACTGCGGTTGGGCTGGGTGGGGTCAAAGGTGGCGTGACCGGCAAAGTGGAAGACATCATAGCCGTTCTGGTCCGCCCGGCTGATCACGGCCATGGGGGTGGCCCGATCCCCGGAAAGATGGGTCACTTGCACGTTGACTTTGCTATACCGGTGCAGGCGATCCTCGATGCGCTGGGCTTCCCGTTCCACATTTTCCAGGTTGCCCAAAGGGTTCGAGACCAAGAGAATGCGCAACACCCGATCCTGGTTGGGGTGGGCGACCATGTGGTTGCGCACCAGGAAGGGCAATTCCATCTGGCGACCCATCTCTCTGGACAGGCACAGAATGTCCTCTTCGTCGGACATCAGCTCCCAGGGGATGGAGACGGTCTCTTGGTCCAGGCGCAGAAGTAAGTTTTTGGCGGTTTGCTCATCCAGATGGGTGCGGATGCCCCCGGTGTTGTTGGGGTTAAAGACCTGATTGTAGAGCATGACGCCGATGGAGCGTACCCGCAATTCCACCTCAAAGGCCAGGTCTTGACGTTCCTTTTTGGCCACAGCCGCCGCTTCGGGATCGTCCCCTGCTTCAATCGCTTCCAACTGATTCAACCGAGATGGCACCAGGGCGTTGAAGGCCCGTAACCGGTTTCGAGCTTCGTCCACCAGGCTGGCCTGGAAATTGTCCTTGACCGCCTGGTCCGCCCCGCCTTCGTTGCTGAAGACCGTCAGCTTGAGCTGTTTTTGATCCAGTTGGAAGGCCCCCACCCGCAGATGATGGGGCGGCAACGCCATGTCGTTCCTGGGCGTGGGGTCCAGATCCCCGATCCAGGCGTAGCCCTCTTGGGCGTCGGGTTTGTGGGCGTTGGCCGGGTCGG
Source organism: uncultured Chloroflexia bacterium (assembly GCA_963704975.1). GTDB lineage: Bacteria > Chloroflexota > Anaerolineae > Caldilineales > Caldilineaceae > JAGNDO01. The sequence goes on from CAVPIK010000004.1 coordinate 164,022, forward strand.
CACAAATACCCGCTCGGCGCATTTCCAGGGCATCGGCCAGGTTCTCTGTATTGGCCAGTTCAACACCAGCTACCAATTGGCCGCATTTGGTTTCGTCTATCTCTACCAGGGTCAACGTATAGGATTGGCCGGGTTTACCGCTCTCTTGCAAGCCCTGCCAATAGCCGGTGACCAGATGCTGGGCCACAAATGCAGGGGGGATCTGGCTGCTGTTGCCTGCGCCGTGGGCCACCGTGGCCACATCCCGCTGTTCGGCATCACAGCAGGCGATGGCCATGGAGCGGCCAAAGTCTTGCAACGCCTTGGCGATGACTTCATCTGTGCCGGGCACGTTGAGCTTTTGCTTGGTGAAGATCTCGTATTCACCCATGGAGAGGACCGCCACCACGTCGGCGATCATGGGGGAGCGGCGGGCGGGGATAAAGGTGATGCGACCCGCTGGCGAATCCAATTCACCCCGGGCCGCGGCCCGGCGAATGGCGTCGTTGACCAACTCGTTCACATTATTGGCCGCACCGGTAACTTGGGCACCGGCGTAGTGGTTGACCACCAGGCAGTCGGCGTCCGCACGGACAATGTCATCGTTGATCACACGTAGGACAAAATGACGGGGCAACAGGTCGGCGGCAGAAGATTTGGCCGCCGGAGCAATCGGGGCGTCAAGGACGCGGGCATTGGACACGGGGCACCTCGCTGGGATGAGTGGCAGTGGTTGGTTGATGACGACAACAACGGTGAGCAGTGAGCAGTGATGCCTGTACATCATACGGGGATTTTGCGCCAAACACAAGTGGCAATTTTCACGAATTACATCTCGTTCCCACGCGGAGCGTGGGAATGCCCCCGGACGCTCTGCGTCCCCCTCGGCGCAGAGCGCAAAAAAAACGCTCCCACGCAGAGCATGGGAGCGAGATTTGGGTCTAAAATCTTCCAGGAAGCTGCCAGCTTCCTGGAAGATGGTTGGCTGATTATCCCCGCAAACTGCCGCCGGTCTCGGCTTCCACGGCTTCCACAATGCTGCCGCGCAGGCGGGCGATCTCCTTCTCGGTCAGGCTCTTGTCCTGGCTTTGATAGGTGAGGCGATAGGCCATGCTCTTGCGCCCGTCGGCGATGGGCTTGCCCCGGTAGATGTCGAAGAGTTCGATCTCCGAGAGCAGATCGCCCCCGGCGGCGCGCATGGCGTCCATCACCCGGCGGCTGGTGATGTCCTCGTCCACTTCGAAGGCCAGGTCTTCCATCACCGGCGGGTAGATGCTGATGGGGTCCATGACGTGCAGGGTCCAGGTGGGGCGGATCAGGGGCGCCACGTCCAGCTCGGCCAGGCAGACCCGGCCGTCGCCCAGGCCGAAGTTGGCCCGCACTTGGGGATGCACCTCGCCCAGGATGCCCATGCGTTCGCCCTTGAGCCAAAGCGTGGCGCAGCGGGGACCAAAGGTGCCGCTGTCCGGCGCAACCCGGAATTCCAGATCCGCCAAGGAGAAGCCGATGCGCTGGATCAGGGTCTCCACCACCCCCTTGAGGTCGAAGAAGTCGAAGGCCTCTTCGCCGCCGGGGTCGGCGTGGAAGTTGCCCGCCCGCCGAGAGCCGGTGAGGGCGATGCTGACCCGGCGCGCCTCTTTGGGGCGCACGCCGTCCCCTTGCTCCGGCCAATAGACCCGGCCCAGTTCGAAGGCGGCCAGGCGGTCGGTGAAGCGGCTGTTGTGGGCCAGAGTTTTCCAAGGCGCTGACCAAAAGGGTGCGGCGCAATGCCCGCCGCTCCGGGGTCAGGGGGTTGGCCAGTTCGATATAGACTCGGTTCCTCCGGCCAGCAGCGCTGGTTGAGCTTGGCGTGGTTCTCCGGCGTGGTCAGGGCATAGTTGATGGTGTCCTGCAGGCCGCAGCCGATGAGCAGATCCCGCAGGGTCTCTTGGGTCTCTTGGCCGGCGTTGTGATGCTGGGTGGGCAGCACGTCGGCCATCAGGGTGGTGCCCACTTTTTCGTAGCCGATGATGCGGGCCACCTCTTCGGTCAGGTCGGCGGGGAAGCGGATGTCCAGGCGGTGCCAGGGGGCGGTGGCTTCGACCAGGGGTTCGCCGTTGCGCCGGGAGAGGCCAAAGGTGGCGTCGGCATGGGCGGCGGCGGGCACGTCGTTGACCTGTTTGACGTCGAAATCCAGGCGGGCCAAGGCGTCGGCCACCTGGTCCAGGCTGATCTCCATGCCCAGTTGGCGGCGCACTTCGCTCTCGGTGATGTAGACCACGGGCGGGGTTTGGGCCACGGGATAGGCGTCCACCATGCCCGGCACGACTTCGCCCCCGGCATAGCAGACGCATGAGTTCGGCGGCTCGGCGGGCGGCGATGGGGTTGAGGGTGGCGGGGACGCCCTTGGTGAAGCGTCCGCTGGCCTCGCTGTGCAGCTTGAGCCGCTGGGCCGTGCGCCGGTTGTTGATGCCCTCGAAGGTGGCAGATTCGAGCAAGATGGTGCGGGTGCCGTTGTGGACCTCGGTCTGGAGGCCACCCATGACGCCGGCCAGGGCAATTGGCCCCCCCGTGTCAGTGATCAAGAGGGTTGTCTCATCGAGAACCCGGTCTTGACCATCCAAGGTTGTCATTTTTTCCCCATCTTGGCCCGACCGCACAATGATGGTGGGTTTGGCCGCGCCGGATTCTTGCGCTCGCTGGGCCAACAGATCGTAGTCGAAGGCGTGGAGGGGCTGGCCCAATTCCAGCATGACATAGTTGGTGATGTCCACGATGTTGCTGATGGGGCGCATGCCCGACTTGCGCAGGCGATCCTGCATCCACGCCGGGGAGGGGCCGATGGTGACGTTGCGGATGATCAGGGCGGTGTAGCGGTTGCACAGGGCCGGGTCGGCGATCTCCACGGCCACATAGTCGGCGGCGGTGTCGTCGCCGGCGGTGGTCAGCTTCGTCCGCGGGCAGATGCAGGGCGCTCTGGGTGAGGGCGGCCACCTCTCGGGCCGTGCCGACCATGCTGAGACAGCGGGCCATGTCCGGGGTCAGCTCGACCTCCAGCACCTGGTCGCCCAGATAGACGCTCAGGGGCGTGCCCACGGGCGCATCCTCGGCCAGGAGCATGATGCCTTCGTGCTCCTCGCTCAGCCCCAGTTCCAGTTCGGAGCAGACCATGCCTTCGGATTTGATGCCCCGAATCTTGGCCGGTTTGAGCTTCTTTTTGGGCCGGGGGCGCTCGTCGCTGTAGGCGTCCACCAGCACGGCGCCGCGCTTGGCAAAGGCCACTTTGAGCATGGGCAGTTCGGACGCGTGTTTGTATTGGTAGAGGTTGGGCGCGCCGGTCACGACCCGCTGGGGGGCGGGGTCGCCGGCGTCCACATCCACCAGGACCAGGCGGTCGGCGTCCGGGTGCTCGTGGACGGCCAACACCTGGCCCACGACCAGGGTCTCCGGGTCCCACCAGTCGCCCACCTGGGTTACTCCGGCCACTTCCAGCCCGGCCAGGGTGATGCGCTCGGCCAGATCTGTCACGGGCAGGGTAAGATCAACATATTCTTTCAGCCACGAAATCGGAACGTACATAGAAGTAGCCTCAATGAAACGATTTTAGAGTTAGACAATCTGAAGTTGATGCAAAATTTCCAGCTCATCGGGCAGGGGTGATTGCCACAGCCAATCTGTTTGCAGCCAGAAACCTTCGACACTGGCGCTATGGAATCGGCCATCTTCGTCGGGCAAAACTTGATGATAATAGCCATCTTCGCCCAATCGGTAAAATTCGGCCTGACGACGAATGGGGTCGATCAGCCAATATTCCCCGATCCCCTCGGCCTCGTACTCCATAAATTTACGCCCACGGTCCCGGTGTACGCTCTCCGGCGAAATGATCTCCACGACCAGATCTGCCGGGCCGTCCAAATAGGTGGGCTGGATGCGATCCTGGTTGGCTGCGCGCACAAAGGCCAAATCCGGCTCACGGGCCTGGTCGGACTGGTGCAGGCGCATGAGGAAGGGGGCCTGCAATACCTCGCCCAATTGGCGGCGGCGGGCAAAGGTATGCAGCAGGATGTAGAGCCATCCGCTCAACTGTTGATGCATTCTGGACACAGGGGACATGACTTCAAGCCTCCTATCTACCCATTCGGCGCGGAGTTCAGGCTCGGCGCGGTCGAGTTGCGCCAAAAATTCTTCAAAGGAGATCTCGGCGAAATCTGCTGGCGGGATGGCCGTGGCAATCATTTCGGATAGCATGGGAACTCCTTTCTTTTTTCTTTCTATGCCGGGGAACGCGTGCCCTGGCCCAAGGTTTCGTAGATCAAATCGTGGCAAAGCGCCCGCCATTGGCCCCAGACTTTGCGCTTGCCTTCCAACCGGCGCAGGGTGGTGGCCACATGGCCCATTTGATAGGGCATCACCGAGCTGTAGCCCGCCACTTCCCAATTGTCCGCGGGGTGGGGGATGGCTTCCGGCGTGGTCAGGTGGAAGATATAGCTGGCAAAGCTGCGCTGGGTTTCGCCAAAGTGAAAGTCGTAGGTGTAAAGCCCCAGAAATCGCTGGGGCGTCACCGCCAGCCCGGTCTCTTCGGCGATCTCCCGATAGAGGGCATCTTCCACGCTTTCGTTCAGATCAATGCCGCCGGAGGGCAGACGGAAGAAGGTGGGCTGATACCAATGCTTGGTATGCAACAGAATTTCGCCGTTTTCGTGCTGGATGGCGAAGACCACCTCGGCCCGCCGGTCCACATCCTCCCGCCAGCGATAGGCGTACATATAGACATCCGCGTCCAGATCAAAATGGCGGCGGATGGGTGACCCATGCGCTTGGGCCAGGATCTTGACTTCCGCCTCATCGATCATGGGCAGGGAAGACAGTGGGACGTCGGGGCGAGACATGGGCTGGGCTTTGCTCTGCGATGAAGTGTGTCATGGGCCTCGGCTTGGGTGTCTGGGGATGGGGCCAACCGTTCAATTGTTCATGGCAGAGTGTAAACGGAATTGGGGGGGATGGCAAAAAAACGGGGATGGGGGTGAGGGGGTGAGGGGTGGTTAGTCTTTGATGATTGAGTCGTAAAGTGAGTGGGCGATGTCTAGAGACGTCTTGCTGCCGCTAGGGCGTCTTCGGCGGTCTGTTCGGTGAACAGATCCCAGGGGAGCGTGTAGGTGGCTTCGTCGCCGTAGTCGGTGAGAAAATGGGCTTCAGTCCCCAATGTCAACAGGTCCGGCACCATTGATTGGAGCATCCTGCGATATGACCGGGCAAATCAGGGCTTTGCGCGATGGCGATGATCTGACGCGAGGGATCGTGGGTCTTCGGTGCGATGCCGAACATGGACAAAGCGGCCTTGCCTGCGTTCTCCACCGAAATTGGGCGTTATCCACGCAGGATCGCCAGCGTTCCAAATCGATAATCCTGTTCGGCTTCGGCCAGAAATCCATTGGACAGATCGAGGCGGTATTGGACATCTTTAGACGCGTTCACGAGCGACCTCCCGGTTCATCTGCCATGTCCCAGGGGAGTGGGTGGGTGCCATCCACATCCATGTGCCAGCGATACGGGTACGTGCTGAGATCCGAAAACGTCCAGAGCCAAGGAGGTCTCTTTTTGCAATTCAGTGAACAGGTTATGTCGTGTCCAAACAAACAGATGCCATCCGTGCATACGTCGATCAGCAATGGCGTAAAATCGCCGGAGATCTCTTCTGGCGTTTTGGCAATCAGGGAAATGCCAGCCGGGAGGGCAAGTAAGTGGGGCAGCAGAACCATCATCACTGCACGATGGCGGGCCAGGGGATCTCTGGGCAGATCGTCGATCACCAGGAAAAAATCATGATCGCTGTCGGGCGCGCCTCTCCACGGCTTTGGGAGCCAAAAAGGACGACCAATTTGAGCTTTTCGCCAAATCGCTTGCCCAAAGCATCGATCAAGACGGTGTAGGTTTGGAAAACTTCTTGATTATCCATGTCCGTATTCTATCTCATCTTTGCCCGGTTGACCAGGAGGAATTAACGATTCGATTTTCGCCAGATCGTGCCGGCTATGCCCAACACCAAAGCAACCCCAAACTAATCACCGACACCCACAACCCCACCGTGCGGGGAGTCGTTGTGCCGTATTCCAGCAGAATGAACCCATCCCCCGTGGCCGGAATGGGGACGGTCATGCGGCCCAGGGTGCCGCGTCTCTTCGGGGAGGATGGGCAGTTCCTGCACTTTTTCGCCGTGCAGCCCATCCAGCAGAAAGGCCCGCCAGCCGGGATAGTAGAAGTGGTTGAAGATGATGCGCTGATCATCCCTTGGGGCGCAGCTTTTGGCCGCCGGGTCCAGATCCGTGCAGAAGTAGACCTCTTCCCTCCACGTGTTGTGGGCCACGGACCCCAGGGTGAGGGTGGCATAGTCCACATTGCCCATGTCCACCTTTGTGGTGACGGGCAGCACCGGCCCGCCGGCCTCGTCCTGGTCGATGTAATACTCGGCCATGGGACTCCAGGTGGGGATCTCCTTCACCCAGGCCGTGGAGCCGGTCAACTCGTCCGCGTCCCGCTCGAAGCGCATGAGGGCGGCCAGGCCCACGGGGCCTTCGGCGGGCTCGCTGATCTCCACCTGCAGCATGGGATAGCTGCCCAGGAGGATCAGGGCGGCCAGGAGCAGGGTGGTCAGGTCAAGTCTAGCGCCGGTTGAGTAGACCGGGGCAGTTTCCGGTCGTACTCGAAACCAGAGCGGGTTGATCGTCCTCCTCGACCATCACCAGCCCGGCCAGCACGCTGACCGCCACCACGGTGATGGGCAGCCAGCGCCAGGGGAATTGGGCCGACTGCAAAATGCCGCCGATGATGGGCAGATCCCACAACGGCGCGGCCATCTGCAAACCCAGGAAGGCCGCCACGGTCCCGGCCAGGGCCAGGAGGGCCGCCTCCCAGCGCAGGGCATGGCGCATCCGCCAGGCCAGCAGCAGCCCCAACATGGCCAACACCGTGGGCATCACCCCAAGCTGAAAGCCGATGGGATCCCCCGGCCCGGCCTGGCTGACCCCGAAGCCCCAGCGCGGGCTGAAAAGCTGAAAGAAGCTCAGGAAGTCATCCCGAAAATCGTAGCGGCCATCGAACCACTGGTCCACCCGCACATAGTTGCGCTCCAGGACCATGGGGATCCAGAAAATAGCGCTTAGCCCCAAGCCCCATATCCCGGCGAGGGCTGGCGAGAGGGCGGATCTTGGGATGGCCCAGAAGTCCGACTTTTGAAAAAAGTCGGACTTCTTCGAGCTTTTCTGAACCATCAACAGCAAAATATACGCCGCCAACAAGGGCGTAAAGAGCACGATCACCAAATTGCTGGTCAGCATCAGCCCGGCGTAGCTGACCGCCCCCCCCATCACCCAGCCCCAGGCCGGACGCCAGCCCTCCTGCCCCAGCACGGCCCGCCGGAAGCTCCACAGGCAGAGGGGCAGCCACACAAAGGCCATGCTCTCGGCCAAATTCCCCCGCACATACAGCACGAGCAGATGATATGGCGCATAGGTGTAGACCAACGCCGCAATCAACCCCGCCCGATTCGCCGACCCAATCCTTCACAAAGAGGAACATGGCCGCCGGCACTGGCCACAATGCTCAACCCAAAGACCGTCTCGATGGCCCCCGTATAGCTGAACCCGCTCAGCAGCAGCCCCTCGGCCACAAAATGGCTGAACGGCCCATAGATGTTGAAGAAGGGATAGCCATACCCAAAGGCAAAATCCGGGCTCCACCGGGGCCACCACATGCCATCCGCAAAGACCCGGTTGAACTCAAACAGAAAATAGACATGATGCCGGGCATCGTTCGCCCCCCAAAAATAGCCCGGCTGGGCAAAAGGGCGCCACGGCGAAGAGGCTCAGGGCCAGGGTCAGCCAGAGGAAGGGATTTATTGATTTTGTGGATTGCGGGGATTAGGGATTGGGCACGTCTGCGCGCCGATCCCTTTTGCCTTTTGCCCTTTGCCTTTTGCCTTTTGCCTTTCATTCCCCATACAGCACCACCTTGTCATCCCGCCGCAGGACCGACCTCCACGGGCAAGCGTTCCCCCGTGCGCCAATCGTAATAGCCGTAGTAAAAACGCAAAGTTTCCCGCTGGCCTTGGCTGAGAACGGGCAGATCCAGGGTCAGGGTATCGGTCAGAATCTCCCCCGGCTGCCAGGTGGTGGCCGGGCGGGTGCCGGCAATGGGCTGCAAATCCAGCTGGCCCACCACCTCATCGCCCTCCGCCCCGGTGATGACCGCCTGAAAGAAGAGATTATAGTCGAAATCCGGCGTGCGCAGGGTTTGCCAGTCCAAGGTCAGGGTGGCTTTTTGGGGAGAAAGGACGAGGATCCGTGTCGAGCAGGACAAAAGCGTTGTCCCCCACAGGATCGGCGAAGACAGCCTGGGGGCGGTCGGGGGGGGTGATCTGGGTAAAGTCAGCCGTCACGTAGGGGAACGAGGCCAACACCGTCAGCCCCAGCAGGGCGGCCCACACGGGCGTGCGGCCAAGGGACCACTCCACCACGGGCAAGCTTCCGGCCAGGACGGCGAAGAGGGGGGCGGTCAAGGGCAAAAGCTGCCAGGGATAGCTCAACAGCCGCCCAGCCCCGGTGAATGTCCACAACGGGGCGCTGACCGAAAGAGAGAGCAGGATCAACAGCACCAGCGCCCACCAGACTAAAACCCAGCAGCCGATCCATTTCCCGCCGTTGCTGGTTGACAAACCAGAAAACCACCGCAACCATCCCCATCCCCAAGGCCGCAAAGCCCAATTGGAAAGGATAGCCATCCTGCCAGCCGGGGATACTGGGGGCCGTGGCCCAACTTGTGCCAAAAAGCTGGAAAAGATAGACAAAATGGTCGCCAAACGAAACCGGGGCCGGGCCACGGATGGCCCACAGGGGAATCAAACTGACCAGCCCCGCCGCCCCGCTCACGGCCACAATCAGGCTGGCCCAGCGGTCCCGCTCCACAAACAGGGCATAGGCCAGGACCAGCACCGTGGCGAAAGCGGCCAACCCGGCCTGGGTGCGCCACATCCACAACAGGCTGATCACCGTCACCCCGGCCGCGCTGGGGGCTCGGCTGCGGGGATAGGCCGCGGTCCCGGCCAGGGCCAGGGGCAACAGCCCGATCACCAGGGCATCGGCCAGACTGCCCCGAATATAGATTGTCGCCAGAAAGGGAGGGAAGAGGGCGTAGACTAACCCGGCCAGGGCCGCTCCCCGGTCGCCCAGGCGGGGCCGCAGCCAGGCGTATGTCCCCAGCCCGCCCAGCAGCAGGGCCAGCAGAAAGGTCATGCGCACCCCCGCCGTGGCGGAGAGGCCCAGGGTGGTCAACGAGCGGGCCAGCAGGAAGGCGGCATTGCCCGTCCCCCGCCACACATCCGGCGTCGTCGCCACATCCGCCAAAGGCGCAATCCCGGCCACGTTGAAGACCGGCACAAAGCCTTCCAGCCCGGCCCAAAAGCCCGGAAAGGTGGCCGGTGCCCAGGCAAAGACGCTCAGGCCCAACAGCACCCAAAAGCCAATCCCGGCTGTTTTCTCTTGTGAATCACGGTCAAAGTTGCTCATGTCCGCATTATAGCCCAGAGGGTGAAAGGGAGACAGAATGGTGGATTGGTGAATGGGTGAAGGGTGAGATTGGGTCATCGTCAAGCCAAATCCAAAATCAACCAATCACCAATCCAACCACTCACCCTTCACCTTCTTCGCTTCCCACGTGCTGTGCATGTGCAAATAGCGCAGCCAGCCCTGGGCGGTGAGGGGGCCCATTTGGTTGTGGAGGACTTTGCGGCTGGCGTCTGGGTTGGCCGCGGCCAGTTGGGTCACCACGGCCACGGTCTCTTGGCGGGTGGCGGTGAAGGCGGCCTGCATGGCGGGCCAGTCCAGATCCTTGGCCGGGCGATAGCCGTCGTACTCGTCCTGAACCAGGGGATCGCCCAGAAAGACCCGCAGACGACTGGTTCCCCAACGCTCGATGCCGGTGAGGTGGCTGACCACCCGGCGGTTGACCTCCGTGTCCGGCGCGGCGGCGAACTTGGCGGCTAATTCTTGGCCGGACGTGGTCAACTCTTTCGCCCAGCCGGAAACGGTATGCTTGCGGCCAGGGCGTTCGATGATGAAGTTGATGATGGTTTGGCGAAGTGGGTTTTGCATGGGATGCTCCATGAGATTGGGTTGAGTTGGCTTCAACAAATAGGCCACGGATTTGACGGATGAGACGGATTTTTACGGATCTTTTTTGATCCGTTTTGATCCGTTCGATCCGTCAAATCCGTGGCCTATTTGTTTTGTTCTTCGACAAAGCGGGCCAGCAGATCGGTCACCATGTCCGGCTGCTTCCAGTTGCACCATGTGCCCGGCCTTGGGGAGGCGGTGCAGTTCGCTATTGGGCAAGGAGGCGTGCAGGCTTTCGCTGAACTTGGGCGGGGTCATCTGGTCTTCCTCGCCCACGATGATGAGGGCGGGGACGGTCAACCCCTGGACTTCGGCCCGCAGGTCGAAGATGTCGCAGGCCGCAAAGTCGCCGTGCAGCACGTCCGGATCGCTCTCCCGCAGCCGCTGCAAAGCCAGCCGCCGGGCATTGGCCGGGAAGGCTGACCCCACCATCCAGTCCATCATCTGCGCCGTGGTGGCGGCAAAGTCCGTGCGGATGCCGTCCAGAATGGCCGGGGCCACCCGCAGCCGGGCGCTGGTCCCGATCAACCCCAGCCCGGCCACCCGCTCCGGGAAGAGCCGGGCATAGTCCAGGGCAATCGCCCCGCCCATGCTGTGGCCGGCCAGGATAAAGCGGGACAGCCCCAGGGCGTCCACGAAGTCCCGCAAGCTCATCTCGATAGGCGGCAATCGTCGTGCATCCCGGCCCGCCAGAGCGCCCATGCCCCGGCAAATCCACGGCAATCACCCGCAGGTCCGGCAGACGGCGCAGATGGGGCGGCCAGGAAAGATGGCTCCCCCCTGCGCCGTGGATCAAAAGCAGAGGCGGCTTTCGCCCGGTTAGATCCTTGGCCGAGTCGGTGTAGAGGATGGGTTGGTCGTGTAGAGTTAGGATAGGCATGGTTAACGGTTAATGGTTGATGGTTAATTTTTAATTTGGTGTAGACGGAGTTGAATGGTCAGAAGAACACGAATGGTCAACGCCACGAATCATTAAAAATTAACCGTTAACCGTCAACCATTAACCATCTTTTCATCTCACCGCCGCATGATTGGGCCGACTCAACGCTTCCATATCCGCGTCCACCATCATGTGGACCAGGCTTTGGAAGTCCACAGTGGGCTCCCAGCCCAACTCGTCGTGGGCCTTGGTGGGGTCGCCCACCAGCAGATCCACCTCGGCGGGGCGATAGAACTTGGGATCTTGGACCACGTATTTCTCCCAGTCCAGCCCCACACGGCTGAAGGCGGCCTCCACAAACTGGCGCACGGACCAGGTCTGGCCCGTGGCCACCACGTAGTCGTCCGGCGCGTCCTGTTGCAGCATCAGCCACATGGCCTGGACGTAGTCCCCGGCATAGCCCCAATCCCGGCGGGCGTCCAGGTTGCCCAGGCGCAGCTCCTTGGCCAGCCCCAGCTTGATCTTGGCCGCGCCGTAGGTGATCTTGTGGGTCACAAACTCCAACCCGCGCCGGGGGCTTTCGTGGTTGAAGAGGATGCCGGAGCAGGCGTAGAGATCATAGCTTTCCCGATAGTTGATGGTGATCCAATGGCCGTAGAGCTTGGCCACGCCATAGGGGCTGCGGGGATAGAAGGGGGTCGACTCCCGCTGGGGCACCTCCTGCACCTTGCCGAACATCTCGCTGCTGCTGGCCTGATAGAAGCGGATGGTCGGGTCCACAATGCGGATGGCCTCCAACATGCGGGTGACGCCCAGGGCGGTGAACTCCCCGGTCAGCACGGGCTGGGTGAAGCTGGTGGGCACAAAGCTCTGGGCGGCCAGGTTGTAGACCTCCTGGGGCCGGTACTCCTGCAGGATGCCGATCAAGCTCATCTGGTCCAGCAGATCCCCCTGCACGATCTCGATCTGGTCCTGGATGTGCTGGATGCGGCTAAAGTTGATGGTGCTGGTCCGCCGCACCATGCCGATGACTTTGTATCCCTTGCTGAGTAAAAACTCGGCCAGATATCCACCGTCCTGGCCGGTGATGCCGGTGATGAGTGCTGTTTTCATAAAACCTCCTTGATTTTGGATTTTGGATTGGCGATTTTGGATTGAGCGTGTTCGAGAGTGTGTTTATATTCTGGCTCTGCGACATGATCCTGAGTGTCCGAGTTAGTTGCTATTTCTGTTTGGCGCGTAGGGTTTTGATGGATGCGACGGTCATGGCGGTGATTTGGTTGGTTTCGTCCATGAGATCGGCGAGACGGTGGGCTTCAATGTGGCCTGATTCGACCAGAAGTTCGAGCCAGAAATGAGTTTCGTCGGCCTCTTCTTCGACGATCGCGAGCTTGGCGATCATGTCTTTGTCCGATTTGGCTCGACAGGCGGCTCGATAATTGGCACCGACGGATGTGGCTGAACGCAATATTTGTCGAACGATCACATCGGTGGTGCGGTTCCGAGGCAATGTCTCGGTCATCCGAATCACTCGCAACGCCATCAATTTTGTCCGTTGTTTGAAAGCGTTCTCATCCATCGCACGATCTCCCCAACCCACGCCAATCCAAAATCCCCAATCCAAAATCTAAAATTGAGTGCGCCAGTAGTTGAGCAGATCCCGCAACGTCTCCCGCAAATCAATCTCCGGCTGCCAGCCCGTGGCGGCGACGAGTTTGCGATTGTCGCACACGGTGCGGGGAATGTCGCTGGGGCGCAGACGGGTGGGATCGGTTTCGATGGTCACCTCAACGTCGGTGAGGCTGAGCAGGGTGTCCAGGATCCAGCGGATGGAGCGGCACTCGCCACTGCCCACGTTGTAGACCTGCGCCCGGCTCGCCCAGGGTGGCGGCCAGCCAGTAGGCGCGCACGATGTCCCGCACGTCGGTGAAGTCTCGCTCGGCGTCCAGGTTGCCCACCTTCAGCACGGGCGGACGTAGCCCGGCCTCCATCTCGGCGATCTGGCGGGCGAAGGCGCTGGCGGCGAAGTCGTCGGACTGGCCCGGCCCCATGTGGTTGAAGCTGCGCACCCGGATCACGGGCAGGTTGTGGCCCACCCAATATTGATAGCCCATGAGATCCTGGGTGATCTTGCTGACCCCGTAGGGGCTGTTGGGCCGGAAGGGGGTGGCTTCGTCCATGGGCAGATCTTCGGGCTGGACCAAGCCGTAGACTTCGTTGGAGGCCACGATCAGCACCCGGCAGGCGGGGGCCGTGCGGCGCACGGCCTCCAGGATGTTGAGCTGGCACTGGATGTTCAGTTCATAGGTCACCCAGGGCTGCTGCCAACTGCCGCCCACGTCGCTCCACGCCGCCAGGTGCAATATGTGGGTCGGGCTGAATCTGGGCGATGGTTTCGCTGACCCACAGGGGGTTGCGCAGATCCCCGGCATGGAGATGCAGGCGATCCTTCAGGTGGCGGATGCGTTGGTCGTGGCGATGCACCACGCCGTGGATCTGGGCCTGGGGCAGCACGGCCAACAGATGTTCGGCCAAGTGCGCCCCCACAAAGCCAGCGATCCCGGTGATTAAAATGCGCATGGGTACCCTTCTGTCGAGTATCGTGTGTCGAGTATCGTGGGTTGAGTATAGTAGAAGCGTCTTGCACAGGCAAAACTGCCCCCTCACCTTTGGCACAACTGATTCATTTATGGTAGCCTCATTGTCAACATGACCGTGTATCGGCGTAGGTTTTTGATCCACGAATCTGCACGAATCGACACGAATCCAAAATTAGTGCAGACTCCACTGCAAAAAGGTCTGATTCACCACATAGAGCACAAAGATCACAAAGAAAAACAAAGCTTTTTCTCGCGAATCCTCCGCGGATCTCTGCGTTCTCGGCGGTTAAATGCTTTTCGCAGTGCAGTCAGTGCAGATTCGTGCAGATTCGTGGATCGTTTCTCATCAGGAATCAACCATGACCCACAAACAGTCCCTTCTCACCAAATTTCAAACCCGCAACGCCCATGTGGCCGTGATCGGCCTGGGCTATGTGGGCCTGCCCCTGGCCGTGGCCTTTGCCGAGGCTGGCTATCAAGTCACCGGCATCGACCTGGACCCCCGCAAAGTCGACGCCATCAACCGGGCCGACTCCTACATCGGCGACATCCCCTCGTCCCAACTCGCCCCCCTGGTCAACAATCCAAAATCAACAATCCACAATCCACAATCCCTCACCGCCACCACCGACTTCTCCGTCCTCGCCACCTGTGACGCCGTCTCCATCTGCGTGCCCACCCCCCTCAACAAGACCGGCGACCCGGACATCTCCTACATGGTCAGCGCCGGGGAGGAGATCGCCCGCTATCTGCACCCCGGCATGGTCATCGTCCTGGAATCCACCACCTATCCGGGGACGACGACGGAGGTGCTGTTGCCCTTGTTGGAGGGCAAGGATTTGGGATTGCCGATTGCGCGATTTTGGATTGATCACGACGATGACTCAATCCAAAATCCAAAATCAACAATCCAAAATCGGCAACGACTTCTTCCTCGCCTTCTCCCCGGAACGCATCGACCCGGGGCGGACGGATTGGACCGTGCGCACCACGCCCAAGGTGATGGGCGGGGTGACGCCGGACTGTCTGGCGGTGGCGTCGGCCTACTATGCCCCGGCCATCGAGACCCTGGTGCCGGTCTCCTCCCCGGCCGCGGCGGAGTTGGCCAAGCTCTTCGAGAACACCTTCCGCTCGGTGAACATCGGCCTGGCCAACGAACTGCTGCTCATGTGCGACAAGCTGGGGCTGGACGCCTGGGAGGTGCTGGCCGCGGCGGGGAGCAAGCCCTTCGGCTTCATGAAGTTCACGCCGGGACCGGGGCTGGGCGGCCACTGCATCCCGATTGACCCCCTCTATCTTTCGTGGAAGCTGAAGACCCTCAAGTACAATGCCCGCTTTATCGAACTGGCCAGCGAGATCAACACGGAGATGCCCCGCTATTGGGTGCAGAAGGTGCAGGATCGCGCTCAACGACGCCGCCAAGTCGGTCAAGGGCAGCCGGGTGCTGGTCCTGGGCGTGAGCTACAAACGGGACGTGGCCGACCTGCGGGAGTCCCCGGCCTGGACATCATCCATCTGCTGGCGGAGAAGGGGGCCGTGGTCAGCTATCACGACCCCTTCGTCCCCCACTTCAACACCGACGGCCTGGACATGACCGGCGTGGCGGATCTGGATGCCGCCCTGGCCGCCGCCGACTGCGTGATGGTGGTGACCGACCATTCCAGCTATGACTGGGGCCACATCGCCCAAAGCGCCGGGTTGATTGTGGATACCCGGCATGTGATCGTAAAATAGAGAGATCAAGAGCTTCACCGCAAAAAATAGAACACGGATTGAACGGATGAAACGGATTTTCACTGATTTTTAAAAATCCGTTTTTGATCCGTCGCATCCGTCTGATCCGTGGCCTATTTTTCTGTTTCGTTTCACCCAAGGAGACTTCCCATGAAAGGCATCATCCTGGCCGGCGGACTCGGTTCCCGGCTCTATCCCATCACCTACGCCATCAGCAAGCAGTTGCTGCCGGTCTATGACAAACCCATGATCTACTACCCCCTCTCCATGCTCATGCTGGCGGGGATTCGGGAGATGCTGATCATCAGCATCCCCGACCATCTGCCCCTCTTCCGGGATCTGCTCAAGGATGGCAGCCAGTGGGGGATGAGCTTCACCTATGTCGAGCAGAGCGCGCCCCGTGGCCTGGCCGAAGCCTTCATCCTGGGCAAGGAGTTCATCGGCGACGACAGCGTGGCGCTGATTTTGGGCGACAACATCTTCTACGGCCACGGTCTGCCCGTGCAGCTTCAGGAGGCGGCCAAGCTCAAAGAGGGTGCCCTGATCTTCGCCTACCCCGTGCGGGACCCGGAGCGCTACGGCGTGGTGACCTTTGATGAAAATCGCAAGGCCATTCATCTGGAAGAGAAGCCCCAGAAGCCTCGATCCCATTTTGCCGTGCCGGGTCTCTATTTCTACGACAACCAGGTGGCGTCCATCGCCGAGAATCTCAAGCCATCCCCCCGGGGCGAGCTGGAAATCACCGACTTGAACCGGGTCTACATGGAGCGGGGCCAGCTTCAGGTCACCGAACTGGGCCGGGGCGTGGCCTGGCTGGACGCCGGGACCCACGAGTCCTTGCTCCAGGCCAGCCAGTTCGTCTACGCCCTGCAAGAACGCCAAGGGCTGATGATGTCCTGTGTGGAGGAGATCGCCTATCGCCGGGGCTTTATCACCATTGAACAATTGAGCGTTCTGGCCCAAGGGTTGCGCCAGAATAGTTATGGCGAATATCTGGAACGGCTGGTTGCCGGGCTGTAGGGGGTTGGGTATAAAAAGGGGGATTGGTGAGCCTCACCAATCCCCCTTTTTGTACCCATACCGTATCTTCTCAATCAACCGGGGCTGGTCAACCCAGAAGTTCGACTTTTGCCAAAAGTCGAACTTCTTCGCCCCGGAATATTGAGAAGATCCCATTGATCGGCAAGAAATCAGCGGCAATCAGCGTGCATCAGCGGAAATCAGCGTTCTATTTTTTTCTCTATCGCAACCGGGCGGATTATGGTATGATCGTTCTGTTGCTAACGCCTGATGGATTTCGGTTGTCTTGGGGTGGGTGTGTGGTTCGAGTGTAAAGGGCAAAATGCAAGCGCTTACTTATTGGAAAAGTGTTACTATGGATCGTTCCGACTTCTTGGATAGGTTGATCGGACTTTTAGCCGATCAACAAATTTCCTATTGTGTGATCGGGGGACAGGCCGTCAACGCCTTTGTGGATCCCGTGGTCAGTCTGGACCTGGATTTGGTCGTGGCGGTCGAGCAGTTGGATCGGGTGGAGGTGTTGCTGACCCAGGTCTTTCAGGTTAAGTCCTTTCCCCACAGCCTGAATGTCTATGCGGCGGATTCGGATATTCGGGTGCAGATTCAGATCGATCTGCGTTACATGGATTTCCCCGTCCGGGCCACGACCCAGGAGGTGCTGGGATTGGCCTTGCCTGTCGCCAACCTGGCAGACACGCTTCAAGGCAAGATCTGGGCGGCCCTGGACCCAGGACGACGTCCCAGCAAGCGCCAAAAAGACCTGGCTGACATTGCCCGATTGATCGAATCGTATCCCCATCTGCGCGAGCAGGTGCCGGCGGAACTGTTGGCCCGGCTGTTTTAAGGAGAGGAAAGAGCAATGACTACCTCCTGCGCCAACGCTACCTGCCCGGCCAGACGGTCTCCTTGGCCGCCGGGCTGGACCTGTCCGTGGCGGTGGATGGGATGATGGGGCGATAGGGACGAGAAGAGCAGGGTTACTCTGAGAAGTGAGTGCGAAGCGTATCGAAGTGAAACCGTAGCGGGTCAACCACGGAGATTCCCAATGAGCCAGAATTTTTGGTCAGGCCCACCTGGGGAAGTCCGACTTTTGAAAAAAGTCGGACTTCTCGCCGCCGATTTTGGCATGGACATCACTCATGTTCTCAAGCCAGGGGTGGGGTCAACCCAGACGTCGGGCTTTTGGGAAAAGCCCCGACGTCTTAGCTTGATGCCTATGGGCCCGTGACCCGGCGGGTGCTTCCCGGATCTTCTGCGGCAGACCCGCCGGGTCACGGACCCGGCTAGAGCATTATTTCCCGGACTTTCTTCCGCCGAGCTGTACTAGAGCAAAGTTGTTCTGGACCTATTTGCGCCGACAGCGGGCTAAAGTGGTTTTGGCCCCTGCCCCCCTTTTGTGATAGACTTCGGCCTATTGTACTTTAAGAATTGAGCATGTCGGCGGGCCTGCGGAGAAGGTCGACTTTTGGTAAAAGTCGACCTTCTGGGCGGACAGCCGCGAACAAGCTGATAAATAGGATGTAACAAGGATGTAACAAGGATCTAGCTAGGATGTAGCTAGGATGCTTGGCGGAAGGGGACTCCCACGGCCCTTTCGTGTAGGGCGGATTCACGTCTATCTCTTCCCGTGGGAGGCCTGGGACAGTTCTTGGCCCAGGTGATGGTTTGGTTGTTAAAGATATTCCCAACTGGGATGTCTTCCACATACTTAGCCACACACCCATAAGGAGGTAGATCATGGCTAAAGTCAAGCTCAACCCTATTTTGGAGCAGGTCAGAGGACAGATCGGCGATTTGGTCTTCAGGCGGTATGAAGACCAGGTGGTGATCTCGCGCAAGCCGGATTTTGAGGACCAGACGGCGACCGCGGCCCAGGTGGCGCAGCGAGAGCGCTTCCGAGAGGCGGCGCTGTATGGCAAGATGGTGATGGCCGACCCGGAGACCAAGGCCCTGTATGTCGAGGCTGCCAAAGCCAAGGGGCAACCGGTCTTCAGCCTGACCGTGGCCGACTTCTTCAACGCCCCATCGGTGGATGAAGTGGATCTGTCGGGCTATGCCGGCGGGGTGGGCGACACCATCCTGATCCGGGCCAGGGACGATTTCGATGTGACCGGCGTGCGCGTCAGCCTGACTGACGGGGACGGCGCGGCCATCGAGAGCGGGGCCGGGCTGGAGACGGCGGCGGGAAGCGGGCAGTGGGTCTATACGGCCACGACTGCCGTGGCCACGGGCACCACCGTGCGCATTGCGGTGACGGCCAGTGACCGGCCCGGAGGCGTGGGGACGGCTACCGAGGAGAAGGCAGTGTAAGGTAGGGATGACCCAGACGTCGGGCTTTTGAAAAGGGTCTGTTCAAAATGAGTTGGGCCGCGGAGTCTGCGCCCCCTGGCGCAGACCCGTTCGCACCAGGGGGTGCGAACTCCTCTAACTCATTTTGAACACACCCTTTTGAAAAAAGCCCGACGTCGTAGCTTGGTGCCTATGGGTCATGACCCTTATAGACGAATCAGAATAACATCGGACAAATGAGGAGCGAGCATCCTCAGATGCGAGCGGGAGGGCATCTGAGGATGCCTACTCCGCACTATCCGACTTCAAAATGATTCCTCTTTTAGGCACCAAGCTACGAATTTTCGGTCGTATTGCCACCCTCAGAAGTCCGACTTTTGAAAAAAGTCGGACTTCTTGTCGACCAGATCCAGCCATGCGCCCCATTCAGGTGGTGATGGCTGGGGCGGGTTGACCCAGACGACGTCTTAGCTTGGTGCCTATGGAGCACGGACCCGGTAATCCCTCTGCCGTGTTGATTCCCTATGGCGAGTATCAACGGCACCGTGTGATTGAAGCCACGACGGCGCAGCACCAAGCCCAGGCGTGGCACGAACTGGAAGCGCTGTTGGATACGGTTCATAGTCGGCCCACCGTTTTAACCAGCGACCAGATCGAGTCGGAAATCACCATCGCTCGAATCAGAAGTGCAACCACGAATTGAGCGAATGACACGAATGGGGCGGACGATGTAGGCCTTGTGGGACGTTATGTATGTGCCGTGATTCTGACGAGCAGGGGAACAGATAAGGAGAAACCATGAACATCGACTATACTGTCCAAATTTGGCGAGAAGGCCAGCAGTTCGTAGCCCACGCCATGCCGTTGGATGTGATGAGTGCCGGACCAACGCCAGCAGAAGCGCGCACAGCCCTCTATGAGGCGGTTGACCTCTTTTTGGCGACGGCGACTGAAATGGATACCTTGGACGAAATCTTGGAAGAGTCTGGGTATGCCTTGAATCAGGGGGAATGGTTCAGCCCGGTTTGGGTAGCTATGGAGCAACACTCTACCCTTGTTGGGGCCTGAACATGGCCAGAATGACACCGATCTCTTGGCGACTGTTGGAAAGGTCTTTTTGGCATCCGGTTTTCAGTTTGCACGCCAGCAAGGAAGCCACCGCTCCTACACCAAGCCAGGCGTCTTGAGACCCGTTGTGATTCCCATCTATGATGAGGTTGCCGTTTCAATTATCCGCAACAACCTCAGACGGCAGGGATATCCAGAGACGAATATTTTCGACTTCTAGACCAGGTGTGCTAGATTGTGGCTGTGACCTGATCACCTTCGTGAAATTGGTGAAATTCGTGGTTGCAACGTGGTTGCAATATGCGTGGTTGCAGAAAGGGTTACACCCTATGACAATCCAGGGTAAGCAAGTGAGGCTTGGCACACCCCAGACGAAGGTGGCAGATATGACAGCGGGTGAGCTTCAAACCATGATAGAGGCATTGATTGACCGCAAGATGTCCGAATGGATTGGCGATCCGGATGTGGGCCTGGATACGCCCGGAGATCATCGCCAGCATTGAACGTCAACGACAGGAATACGTGGCGGGGATGCGTGGCAAATCCCTGAAGGACCTGGCCCAGCAGTTTGAGGCGCATTGATCGTGTTTTCTCAATGCATCAGGGCTGGCCGACCCAGAAGTTCGACTTTTGTCAAAAGTCGAACTTCTACGCCACCATCCCTTCGTGAAATTCGTGATTGCACTTTTCGATGAGCTACCATGTCTGAGTTGACCAACCCTCACGACAAGTTCTTCAAAGCGGCGCTGACCCAGCCAGACGCGGCCCGCAGCTTTCTGCGTGATTACCTGCCGGCAGCGGTGGCGGAGACGCTCGATCTCTCTCGTCTGCAACTGGTCAAAGATTCATTCGTGGACGAGACGCTCCAGGAACAGTTTTCGGACCTGCTCTACGAGGTGGGACTGCGGGACGGCGGCAACGCTTACGTCTGTGTACTCTTTGAGCACAAGAGCTACGTTGACCCACAGACCGCCTACCAGGTGCTGCGCTACATGGTGCGGGTGTGGGATTACAGCATGCGCCAACGGGCTCGGCTGTGGCCGGTGATTCCGGTGGTGATCTATCACGGTGCGGCGCGCTGGACGGTGGCGACCAACTTCCAGGCGCTGTTTGATCTGCCGGACGCATTACGTCCCTTCGTGCCAGAATACCACTATCTGTTGAGTGACCTATCGGCGTACAGCGATGAGGAGATCAAACGCACGGCGGAGGTAGGCATCGGGCTGCTGGTCTTGAAGCACATTTTTCAGCCCGAGTTGCGCGCCCGTCTGCCCCAGGTCTTGGCCCTGTGGTATACTATTCGAGATCAAGCCCATGCGCTGGGCTATTTGGAGGCGGTTATCCGCTACGTCATGTCTGCCGGGCAGAACATCAGCGCAGAGGATGTACGTGAGGCGCTCGCCCAAGCGGGGCCGGAAGGGGATCAACTGATGGGAACCATTGCACAGGAATTGCTACAGCAGGGTCTGCAACAAGGTTGCAACAGGGTCTGCAACAGGGACTGCAGCAGGGAGAAGAACGTGGGCTGCGCCAGGGGCTGTTCGACGGCATTGAGCTGATGCTGGACCTGCGCTTTGGGTTGGACGGCCTGCGTCTGCTGCCCGAGATCACCAAGATCGAGGATGTCGACATGCTCAAAGCCGTGCATGAGGGGATTCGCCGGGCCGAGACACCGGAAGCCTTGCGTCAACTCTACCTATCGCCTTTGGGCCATTGACCCTTCGACAAGCTCAGGGCACGGATAGCGTCAGGATTACAAGTTTAAGTCCCGTGGATGGCAGGTAGTCCGACAAAGAGGCAGCCACATCATCCTGACCAAAGCGGGTCACATGGCGACCTTGTCCGTCCCTGACCACAAAGAGATAGCCAAAGGCACCCTACGCAGCCTGATCCGTGCCGCCGAATTGACCGTCTCCGAGTTTCTTGAGGCCACGTAGCATCCAAGTCCTTCAACGTCCACACGGTCTCATTCGTGAAATTCGTGAATTCGTGGTTGCAAAATTCGTGGTTGCAAAAGAGAGGCCATGATGTACCCAGACCTAATTCAAGAAGTACGAGGGGGAGAACCCTATGCGTACTACCCGCTGGGGGATTATGTGGTGGCGGCGCCGGGTGTCTGTGGCGGGCGGCCTACCTTTAAGGGAACCCGCATTGAAGTGGCCGGTGCGCTCAATCTGATGGCCGCTGGGTACAGCATTGACCAGATCGCCCAAAGATTCGAGGTGACAAAACTGGCCGTTGCTGAGGCTCTAAATCTGCATCAAACTAAACTACAGAGTATTTTGGGATATGACAACGAAATCTGTGCCGTCAACACTGTTTTGAGGGAATTGCGGAGTCGGGTAGTCCTCAAGATGGCCGCCGTTCGCATCTGAGGATGCGAACTGCTCAATACCATAATTTGATGCTTGACGGGGCATTACAGACTGATTTGGGATATGACAACGAATCTGATGCCAAATTGGAGGCCCAGCAGATGAGGATGATCAAGGAGTTGATGCAATGGCTGAGATCTCAACTGCCGTCCAGCGTAGCGTAAAAGAATTTCTCGCTGTAGTCCGTGAGGAGCGACGCATCGCTGCTGCATACCTCTACGGCTCAGAGGCCCGCGGACAAGCTGGCCCGTGGAGCGATATCGATGTCGCTATCATCTCCCCTGATTTTGCCGATGATTTATTTGGGGCGCAACTCGCCTTGATGATACTTGCCGCTAAAATGGATGAGCGTATCGAACCGCGTGCGTTCACGCCGGAGAGCTTCACCCTCAACAATCCACTGGCCAGCGTGATCCAGGATACAGGGATTCGGATCGTCTAACATATTTAGAAATCTGCGTCGCTCTGCGTACAGCAGGAGAATCAGCGTTATTGCAACCACGAATGAGACGAATAGTGCAACCACGAATGACACGAATTGCACGGATGGTGCAACCACGAATTGCACGAATGTAGCGTATGGCTACTGAAATGCACGAATTGCAACCACGAATTTCACGAATCACGAATTGCACGAATTTCACGAATGGGGTAGCTCGTGGCGACTGAGATTTTGTTCAAGGAATTGTCGTTTGCCGTGGTAGGGGCGGCGATGGCGGTGCAGGGGACGTTGGGGTCGGCGTTTTTGGAGAGTGTGTATGAGGCGGCGTTGGCCCATGAGATGACGTTGCGGGGGATTGCCTTCGAGCGCCAGGCCCAGTTGCCTGTCTACTACAAAGGCGTGCCGGTGGGCCACTTTCGAGCTGATTTCGTGGTCGAGGGGAAGATCATTTTGGAACTCAAGGCCGTCAAAGCCATCAACGAGATCCACCAAGCCCAAGCCCACAACTACCTGGCCGCCTCCAACCTACGCCTCGCCATCATCCTAAACTTCGGCGCCCCATCCTTGGAGTCCAAACGCATCGTCAACTAAATTTCGTGAAATTCGTTCAATTCGTGGTTGCAAAATTCGTGCAATTCGTGGTTGCAAAATTCGTGGTTGCAAAATCAGTGAAATTCGTGGTTGCAATAATTCGATGGTTGCACTGGATATGTAGGATACCGGCTATGTGGGTCTGCCCGTGGCCTTTTCCTTGTCGGAATTGACGGAGGTAGACTATGTTGGCTTTACGTGGCATGTATGAGGGTGGGAAAATCGAGTTGTTGGACCCGCCGCCAAAGGACACTCGATCATTGGTCGCCGTCGTTTTCTTGGATGCGGAACCTGACCAGATCGCCGATGCCCGAGAAACATTGCTGCTGGCGCATTCTCCAGCCTTCAAGCGCCTGATCGAGCGTAGCTTACCTGAGGTAGAACAGGGACGGACCCGCCCGGTTCAGGAATTGCTTGATGAGCTACCAGATTGAGAGCATTGCGCCGTTTGATGGCGCAGTCAAGCGATTGGCAAAGAAATATCGCCGTATCAAACAAGATTTCCGCGGCCTCTTGGACGTTCTAGGGGAAAATCCTTTCGTCGGTGATGCAATTCCCGGCTTCGCCCACGAGGTCTGGAAAATCCGGCTGGCAAGCAGCGATATGCAAAGCGGAAAGCGTGGCGGCTATCGGGTGATCTATGCAATCAATCAAGAAACGAAATTCTGTTATTTGCTGTTCATGTATGCCAAGCCGGAGCGAAGGGATGTGACTGCCCGTGAGATCGAGGCGTTTCTGGCTGAGTTGGACGAATCCTGACCAACCCTTCGTGAAATTCGTGAAATTCGTGGTTCATTTGGTAAGCTCAGTGTTGTTCTTATCCCTTTCCCTCACCCAGGAGTTCGTGGTTGCAATGAATGTCGTGATTGTAGGCACCGGCTATGTCGGCCTCACCACGGGCATCACCCTGGCCTATCTGGGCCATCAGGTGACCTGCCTGGATGTGGATGCGGCCAAGATCGAGCAGTTGAATCAGGGCGAATTGCCCATCTACGAGCCGGGGTTGGCCGACCTGCTGGCCGAGGCCAATGGGCGCATCCGCTTTGTCAGCGACTATGACGGCCGCCGGCCTGGACCAGGCCGAGGTGGTCTTTATCACCGTGGGCACGCCGTCCAATGCGGATGGCAGCCCGGATCTGCGCTTTGTGCGCCAGGTGGCCCAATCCATTGGGGCGCACCTGGGCGGCGCAGACCAGGGCCAGGGCTTCACGGTGATTGTGAACAAGTCCACGGTGCCCATTGGCAGCGGCAATTGGGTGGGCAGCTTGGTGCGGGATGCCTATGAGGGTGCCCACGGCCACCGGCCAGATGGACGGTTTGCCGTGGCCTCCAACCCGGAGTTTTTGCGGGAGGGGGCGGCGGTGCACGATTCCCTCTACCCGGACCGGATTGTGCTGGGCAGCGACGATGAGCGGGCCATCAATGTGCTGACCCATCTCTATCGCCCCCTGCTCAACCAGGACTTTCGAGCGCCCCGCTTTGCGCCCCGCCCGGATGATCTGATTGCCGTGCCCCTGGTGACCACGGACATTGCCTCGGCGGAGCTGATCAAGTATGCGGCCAATGCCTTTTTGGCCCTCAAGATCAGCTATATCAACGAGATCGGCCAGGTGGCCGGACGGGTGGGGGCGGACATCACCCAGATTGCCCGGGGCATTGGCCTGGACGACCGCATCGGCTCCCGCTTTTTGCAGGCGGGGATTGGCTGGGGGGGCAGTTGTTTTGGCAAGGATACGGCCGGGCTGATCGCCACGGCGAGCGAATACGGCCTACAGATGCCGATTGTGCAGGCGGCCCGCCAGGTCAACTACCGGCAGCGGGAGTGGGTGGTGGAGCAGCTTCTGGGTGAGCTAAAGATCCTCAAGGGGCGCACGGTGGCCCTGCTGGGGTTGGCCTTTAAGCCGGACACGGACGACCTGCGGGATGCCCCGGCCCTGGACATTGCCCGCCGCCTGATCGAGCGCAAGGTCAAGGTGAAGGCCCACGACCCCATCGCCCTGGAGCGGGCCAAGGAACTCTACCCCGGATTTGGGGATTGTCTTCTGTGACACGGTGCTTGAGACCGTGGAGGATGCCGACGCCGTGGTGCTGGTGACCGAATGGCCTGCGTATCGGGAAGTTGCCTTGGGGCGATATTTGTAAACATATGCGTACCACGCTGGTGCTGGATGGACGAAACTACCTGAATCGGGTAAAATTGGAGGCTCTGGGCTTCCGTTATATAGGGGTTGGCAGGTAGCCATCGTGGATGATCAGCCATTTCTGATGCCTTCAACCATGCAAACCACTGTGTTGGAGAATACTTTTTCGGAAGGTGAACATCGCTCTGGTCATCGAAGTGATCGATCGTTACGATAGACTGGGAGTTGGATGTGTCGCAAGTGGTCGATGCCGCCCGCTTACGGATATGGAAGATCCCCCATGGTCCACTATGCCGGCGGTCATTGCATCCCCTTGGGCACCCTATTGTACCTATACTCGTCGCCGCCTGAAAGTAACATAATTGGATGGCGGAAAATGTTACTTCTAGCTGGTGGTGGCTCTATAGCACCCACTTCATCCGACTGGCTGGAGAAAAAACAGCGATATGCTCCGCTATCAGGTGGAGCAGGTGCAGACACCCTGGACGAAGAAAAACGGGCAAATCGGTGACGGGTAGCAGTGTGTTGATATTGCGGGTGTCTTACAAGAAGGATATTGATGACGTCCGGGAGTCATGGGCGTTGGAGATGTCACTGAGTTGCTACACCAAAGAGACGGATGCATGTGCGTTATCACGATCCCCCTGTGGCGGCCTTTGCACACAATGGACACAGCCTTACAAAGAGAGAGATAGATGTCTATCAATCCGTACGAGCGGCAGACTGCGTCGCTATGACTGCGTTGAGATTGACTGCATGGCGGTCTGCTGTCTGGTTGATACTCGTAGTCAACTCTACTTATCGATTTTAGAAGGGGAGCTACTCTGGTTGAGCAAGGACTTGGCGCTCGAATAAACGTTATTGTTCTTGTGGCAGCTCCTTGCGGGAAATGGCGACGAAACATTCTGAATCACTCTACTGCAAAAAGGTCAATATGTAGGGTGAAAGTTAAAGTGATGGGAACCGACCTGATACGGCAAATTTCGCCGTCGGATGAAGGTTGGAGAATAAGGAATTGAGATAGTCTGCTTCGTCGATGCAACGGGTTGTTTAGGCGTTTGAGCAAAAAGCCAGAGAAGGGCGATTTCAGCCAGAAAGGAGGAAGTATTCGGCCACTTTCTTCTGGATTCGACATTAACCATCATGGCCGAGCCGATCATCTGACACGCCACCCGGAAGAGCCCCACACTCTCAGATGCCCCCGATTCAAGGGGTGCTTGACTGATCGAACGGTGGCCTCGACCACGGCCCACGGGTCTCCTTTTCGGGTACCCTCCTCGCCCAAGATGGCCTGACGTTTGGGTAGCGACTTGATCCTACGCTGCTCCACATAAAGAGCCGGGGTACGATTGCCGCTTCGAGGCCGCACGGGGCAAATGTCCAGTAGCGGGCAAGCCAGGCAGGTTTCCCCATCGGGGCGGCCAATGAAACGAGCTTCTGCTCGTCCTGGCTCAATCTGAAACCGATACCCTTGAGGGCAAGTAGCAGCCAGTGGGATTCCGCCGGTCAGATTGTCGAACTGAAAATCAATCAAACTTAGGGCGTCCGGGTTGGGTTTGTCGCCTCGGATGGCGGTCTGGACATGTTTGATGTTGTGTTCATCCAGGACTTCATCCACTCCAGGGCTGTTGTAGCCGCCATCGGTCGTGATGCGCTCGACTGCAGTGCGTGCGACCAGAATCGGGCACAGCCTCAACCAGGAACTGTCCATCGTCCATGGCATTGGGGGCGGTTTGCACCTTGACAATCAACTGCAGCTCGTTGTCCTGGTCACACGTCTCCGTGACATTAGCGGCATAGCCGCGGTAGCTTTCGCCTTGTTTGCGCCGGAAGGTCGCTTCCAGGTCATCGGGCGACTGGAGGCTGCGTGCACTCAACTCCGCCGCCAGCTTCGGCCGCTGCTCGGTTGCCGTCCAGACGAAGTGCTCGTCGAACACGCCGCACCAGCACCTGGTAGGCCATATTCTGTCCATACTTTGCCGCCAATGCTACCACCAGTTGCCGCATGACGCCGCCGATCACTTCAAGCTGGCGGGGACGTTCGGCTGGCTGCAAGCGGTACAGGTACTGCCCGGCGCTCCCTTGCACATACGGCGCCAAAAGGTCAGCATAGTGCTGGCGGTCGGTTTCCTCCAGCATGCGTGCAATGCGCTGCACCACTTCCACCAGCAGTTGCAGCCGGCTCGTTTGACGGATATTGCTGGCGATTTGGTGCAGTCCATGCGCAAGCGACTGCTATGCACGTTGAACGCAGCCAACTGCTCATCGGTCACCTGCGCAAGACGCTGCGTCCAGCAGGTTCTCGCCTGTCTCCTGCATGTGCTGGCTCAGGCGTTGGCGAAAGTTGTACACGGTGCGCAGGCTGAAGTCGCCGTCGCTCAGGTTGCGATAGCCCAAGGCATAGCGCACTTGCAGATCGTAGCTGAAATGGTCGTAGAGTTCCTCGTCAGTCCAGCCATTGCCAGATTTGAGAATCTCAAGCCCTACCAGCACGTTCACAGGTGTGTTCGGGCGAATCCGCCGTCGCATACAAGACAGCAAACGGTTGCTCATCCAGGCGCCCAAAGACTTCTCGCTGAAAGGTGCCTGCCCACGATATGTTCAGCCGTTCTTGCATTCTGGGCGGCAATTCGTCTAATGTGCTGAACATGGGGATCTGTCGGTGCTTTTCGTTTTTCTGAAACATGGCTTTCACTCGCTGGAATAGATGCTGACCCGTTGTCTTACCTCTATTCTACTCATTTTCAGAAATATCACGAGTCTCTGCCCCTGTCAATACCTTTTTGCAGTAGAGTCTCTGAATAGGTTCAGGATTTTTTCGTTCATATTGGTCAATACTTACGATACTAGTAAGACCTAAAGTAGCTTCACTTTGGGTCTTTTTTGATGGATTGAATAACTGAGGTCGCAAAAGGAACACACAAACCTTTCTAACCGACAGCCGGACTGAATCCGAGACCATCTTTCCCAATTTTATTTCACGAGGAAATATGGATATTTTGACAGGTCAATGCAGCGCTGCACACGCTCTGGTTTGGCGTGTGTATTCCTTAAGCCATTGTTGACATAAAGCGCATATTCGTTTGTTGCATCATGTGACTGACCAACATGATTTTTGAAGAAGAAAATTGCAACTATTAGGTGGCATAGAGGAAAAAATGCAGTTGAAAATTGCTTCAAGTCAGCAAGAATCAAACGCGTCGGATGCTGATACGCCAGCCCACCATCGAGTGAAACGTCTTAAATACGCGGCGATTACATCAGTAGGCTCAAGAATCGCCACATTACTAATCCAGTTATTGGCGATGCCAATCGCTGCTCGTGCTCTTGGCCCGAATCGATTTGCATTGTGTATGCAGTATTGGCGGCTAGTATTGGATCAATCGGACTTGTAAATATAGGATTGGGACCTGTAGTCACGGTCAATTCTGCTGAGTCCCTAGCTAAGGGCGATACTGAACACGAAAGAAGATTTTTCGTCTCAGCAGTTTATCCAACGGCTGTTTTGGCAGCGCTAGTCGGCGCAGTGATATTGCTCACTTTAACACTAGATTTGCTGCCTATCTCTACGATGTTTGGGACAAGCTATTCTGAGCAAGGCCAAACAATAAAGTATGCACTAATAATACTAGTAGTTTTTGTTGCCTTAGAATCAGTATTCTCAATTGTGGAATCTGTTCAGATAGGACATCAGGAGTTACATGTAATCAATTTGAGAGGAATGGTAGGCAACCTTCTGAGTCTAGGAATGTTGCTTGGGGTCGCCAGATTTGCTCCCTCCATTATTAACCTGATACTTGCGGTAAATGGCCCCCTCTTTGTTACACAAGCGGTTAACGTCTTAATGTTTTTGTTTAGGAACAGGTATCTTTCTCTCCGAAAACGGTTTTTTGACCGAGCAACCTTTTTATCTATGGTAAGTGCCGCTTTAGTGTTCTCGTTAGCGGGAACGGGTGGCAATTACTAGATAATTATCAATTTTCGATTGTAATGGTAGGGCGGGCATCATCTCCATCATTACGGCAACTTATGCAGCCGTAATGAATTTGGTCATTTTGGCTTTGGGTATTGTTAGCGCTTTTGCCATACCAATATGGCCGGCGATTGCCGGGATGGAGTCGAGCGTGGAGAGTTGAACTGGGTAACTAGAGCGTATCGCAGTCTTGCTGGTTATTCAATGCTTTATGCATTGGTTGCAGCCGTTACAATCTCGTTGGGGGGCCGACAGATACTGAGTCTCCTATATGGGAATAAGGTTGTCCAACCCTCCCTTATTCTAATGATTTTAACTTCAGCTTATCTCTTCTTGGATATATGGGAATATGTACACTATATGGTCTTGATTGGGCTTAACCAAATTCGGATATCTTCGTTGATCTATTTATTAAGAACTCTATTCTTTGTTGTATCTGCGTCTGTCACAATCCCTATTTGGGGTGAATTAGGTGCCATGTTGTCTTTGTGCTTGTCTGTCCTGTTGTTTTCATCATGGACATTGCCCTATCTAACTATGTCAACGCTGGCTAAATTACGTGCAGCCAAATTGCGACAATCGATCCTTGTGGGAATATGACGATAGACGTGAAAAGGATTTATTTCACTCTTACTTCACCTGGAGGTTTCCAGTGGTAATCTCGTCTGAAAAACAAGCGAATAATTTTCCTATGATACTGTTGATCACGCCAGGGGTACCTGGTTCTTCCGGTATCGGGGAAATTTTCCTGCGTGAAGTAGCTCAACACTACCCTCACAGCGAATATCACGTTCTCGTTGGTGAATCGAAGAGATGGTGAGAGAAAGACGACTTGGATAGGTGACATTAAGAATATTTCGCGGTACTTTCCATTATTTCCCACTACCCAATAGCATCTACGGCGACTTACTGGTGGTATCAGTTTCGTGTATTATCTATTATGGCTAAGGAAATCCGACAGATTGTTGAAGCCAATCAAGTGGATGTAATCTGGGCTACGCTGAATAGTAGTTTTATGATCAATCTTGTGCATCAACTACTTGATATACTGGATGTTCCTATTGTATCGGTAGTCTCCGATGTACCAATAGAATTTTGAATTACAGGTATGATCGATTTACGTCTAAGGATATGCTCAAGAAGTTTGCACGAGTACTTCAAAAGTCGCAACGAGTTGCCGTTGGCAGTGAGGGCATGAGAATAGTTTTTCAGATCAGGATATGAATCGATGGAATTCCCTGGATACACGGAATTGCTCCTCGAGTATTGGGATGGGGAGTATAAGCGTGTTGCCATCAAATCGAAAGAAATTACTATTGGTTTTGCAGGCAGTCTGTACGCTAAACGAGAATGGAACACCTTGGTTCATGCGCTCGAGTCCACCGATGGAGAGGTGGATGGACGACAAGTTCGTATCAGATTCTTGGGTCAGTTCCCGCGTTGGGGAGCACGGCGTTCTTCGTTTGTTGAGTTTCTTGGATATCAATCTATTGAGGATACGCTAGAGATTCTGAAGACTACGATGTGGTATATCTTCCATACTGGTTTGACAAGAAGACATGCCTATATTGTGCAGACATCGTTCCCAAATAAGCTGTCAACCTATGTTGCATCTGGAGTGCCTATACTATTCCATGGGCCAAAAGAATCATCACCGTCTTGGTTTATGGATGATTTCCCGATAGGACTCTGTTGTCATTCATTGATAGCGGAGGATATATTGCGAACGATTAACCGACTAGTTTCGGATACAACAGTTGCTCAACACGATGCCCGGCGCACGTATTGAAGTGCTAGAGGGCACACTCGGTCAGCACGCCATGTTGCGCACGTTTGCTACCCTGTTTGACATAGATTACTCTCACCTTCCATGATACTGATACGGGTTATTAGCGCACATAGTAACATTGCTAAATGCCTATTGACGGTACTTCTCATTGGGGTGATCAGTGCGAGTGGATTCATCTTCGGTCTAAGAGTGAACGCCCTTTCTATTCAAGCGCTACGTTTCTACGGTCGCGAGAGTGGTTCCGTCGTTTTTTCTTAGTGCTCGCGATTGCAGAGCCGGGCTGCTCAGTTTGGTGCTGCACAAACAGATCAATTTCTAGTTTTTTTGGCTAGGTGCGATGAGTCCGCTTTGGTTTTTCTAACGAAGTGGGGAACAGTATTAGATCGCAATGCGAGTGATCCTGTTGTGGGCTTTCGCTGGGAAATTTATATCAAGAACTTGGTGATATGTCAGGTGCTGTAAAATATTGGCGAACTGCTAACGCTGCCGACTACTTTGTCTCAATTGGTAGAACGTTGCTAACCCGAGGGAGGCCAGCGAAAGTTCTGGAACAAGCTGGTATTGCACAACTAATTTCCCCTGACAAGAATACTCTGGGCAAGTTGTATCGAGATGTTGGGATGCACTTTCTTAATATCAATGATATGGCCGATGCTGCCGCCGCTTGTCAAGCTTCGCTTGCAGTTGATCCATTAGATGCGTGGGCAAATTATGTGT
>CAVPIK010000005.1:0-224196 GCA_963704975.1 uncultured Chloroflexia bacterium
CCCCATTCAACTGAACAGGAGTCTGTACAAACCTATCACAATAGAACATGGAGTTTTTCAATGTTGCTTACACCTACTGTTGACCGTGAGCAGATCGAGCTTACCTTTCCCAATCTGGCAGAATGGATTGATCGCTACCTGCGATCCTGCCGTTTGGAGTCGGCCAAGTCGGTCACCCTTACCCACTATGGCAATGCCCTGAAGCGCTTTCTGACCTGGTATGAGACCGAAGTGCCTGATCGTCGCATCTCTCCAGATCGTGCCCAGGAATTCCGCTACTGGTTAGCTCACAAAAAACAGAAATATGATGATCATCCCGGACGACCGACCGAGACCGATTCTCTTTCGCCCGTCACGGTCAAACGCACGGTCGGGGTGGTCCGCACCTTCTTCAAATGGCTTCATGCCAAGAACTACCTGTCCCATAATCTGGCCCACTGGTTTCCCTTGCCCAAGGGGACCATGGTCACGAACCGGGCGATGGAAGCCGAGACCTTGGAGGCGCTCTTCCGGGGCGCTGCCGCAGGCGAGATGCCGGTCCGGGATGTGGCCATCATTGCGCTGTTGGCGGATACCGGCCTACGTCGTAAAGAGTTGGTCACCACCACGGTTCACAAGATTCAACGGATCGTTGACGGTCATAACTATCTTCAGGATATTGAGGGCAAAAACGATAAACTGCGGGATGTGCCATATTCCCCACCAGTCCATGAAGTGCTGAAAGCGTGGCTGGAAGAACGGGAAACCTACGCTCTGCCCAATGAACCGTGGCTCTTCATCCAGGCCACGGGACAACCGCTCACGCCGGTGGGTCTCTATCAGATTCTGCGTCGAGCGGCTGTGCGATCCGGTGTCCAGGACAAGGTGTGGAACACCCACAGCCTGCGCCATGCCTTCGCCACCAATTTCTGGCGGGTGCATCGGGATACCAAAGCCCTCTCCCTCATCCTGGGCCACAGCAGCCAGAGGGTGACCGAGGACATCTACGTCCATCCCGTGCCCATGGATCTGATGGAGGTTCACACGTCCGTGTTGGCGGATCTGTCCGTGCGGATGCCCGTCGTCTCTAAGCCGTCCCGCCCGGAGCCGCCATCGGTAGATGTGTTGCGCCAGGCCATCATCGACGATCCCAACTGGCGTCATCTAGGTAAGCGGTTTAGCCGCTCTGATGTATGGATGCGCAAGCTGGCTGTCCGCTACGGGCTGCTGGATCTGTTCTATGCGGAACGGAAGAAACAGCAGTCGATCTAGATCCCTGAAACTGGTCCGGTTTTTAGGTAAACAAAAAGACGGCAACGATCACATGGATTTATGTGATCGTTGCCGTCTTTGAATGGTTATTGTTACCCTAAATTTCTGCTTTCCTTAGCTTCGATTAAACTTGTATCGGTCGATTTGAAGACTCATGAAGCGTTTTCTCAACCTTTTACCCTCTACTATTCTACTCAAACTCAATCACCAGAACCGTGGCCTTTTAAGCCGCGGGTTCAGGGTTCGAGTCCCTGGGAGCTCACTGAAAGAAGACGCCGGGCAATTGCCCGGCGTCTTCTTTGTTTGCGGTCTGGATTGCTGGCCTATCCGTCGTGATGTGAACGACCTCGCCCACAGTTCCGCTTGGCTATGAAACAGGAATGCCCCCGTCATATCGACGAGGGCATTTTCTTTGGCGAGGGGCGGGGGGCGAATTTCGGGCACAAAAAAGAGTGTTGCTGTCACGCTTCCCCCGACAGTGGCTTCCAACCACAACGTGACAGACAACACTCTGTGGGTAGCATAGCACGGTCGCCGAAAAGCTGCAAACCGCAGTTCACACGGCTACACACCGGTTGACGGTTCTGGTGCCGACGGCTTTTTCCCTGTTCCAATCCCCATGATGACTTCCGGTTCCATAGACTGACTGCTCCACCGGTGTGTAAACAGGCTGGGGGTGCCGTTGAATAGGCTAATCAGATCCGTGTATTTTTGAGATTCTGAGATGACTTATTCTGGAAAATGTTTCAGAGGGTAGCCCTGAAACGGTTACGAAACGGTTATGAAACGCTTCATGATATATGCTCGGTTTATTCTCAGAAACCGAGCAGTTTGTGAGCAGATCGGGGATTCCGAAAACACGTTTGACAAGACGAAGATCCCCTGGTAGGGTCTAGCCACTTCGCAAGACGCCATCTCGTTCCCTGCACTTCGTTCGCCGCCCAGTTGGTTTAGATCGGATAGAGTCAAGATAGAGTACGGATAGATCTCCGACAGATCTGCTGTGCTATCTTGGACTGACTCGCCTATGTCTACGGACACCTCTCAAGGCCGCAGACTGTGGCCCAGGTGCTTGCGACCTAAACTGTGTTCTGATTTTCCCGGAAAGGAAACACCTCATGCTCGATCAACTAGCCCAGCGCACAGCTCTACCGATGACGCGCACGTTCACCCCAGAAGAATATGCGCTGATCAAACAGGGCTTCAACGCCCACAGCATGGACAGCAAGTGGGCCATTGTGTTCGAGGATGGCTGGCTCGGCTTCATTCGGTCGTGGGGTGGAATCCTGATCTTCCTCTTGCACCTGACCGAGACGGAAGGGACGGTGCGTGTGGACCAGGCCTACGCCAGTCGTGAAGAGCCGTACTACACGGGGGATGACGATGACATAGACGAAGAGATGCGCATGGTCACCTTCCTCATCGACCGGCTGCTTTTACAACGGCCCGATGCGGTCCTGCGTAACGCGGACGGCACGCCGGTCAACGATCTGCTCCGCTATCATCTAGTGGGGAACGTATAGGCATGGATGGGGCGTGGGCGACGGCACATGAGCAAGGAGATCCGCCGAATGACTAAAAACCAACTTGCCCTCCTCATCGCTGGACCCCAGGCTGGGGAAGCGGCTATGTTCAACGACATGGCGGCTATGACCCAGGCGCTCCAAAAGCGGGGCTTTCCGACGGATCAGATCCGCATTTTGCACGGACATCTGGATCGCCCCCTGCTCCTTACCTTTTTGGAGTCCGCTGTCCGTCAGATGGCCGGTTGGGCGGATGGCACCCTCTTTATCCATTTTAGCGGCCACGGCTTCTTCACCGGTGAGACGGCGGACGCGGCCCGACCAGGTCTGCTCTTTGCCGATGGAGGCGAATCAACGGCCCATGGCCATCTTTTCTGGGGTGAGTTCTTCGATGCACTGGTCTTGCCCGATGGGGTGCAACTCATCCTCCTGCCAGATCTGTGACACGCCAACTTGATGGCCGACCGTGTGCCGGCCAACGTGTCCACCCTTATCATGCGGGCAGAGCCGGGCATGGCGCTTTCCTGCCGGGGCAAGAACTTCAACTTGCCGCCGGGGCCCCATGCCCAGCCCAGGGGCGTCCTCTCCCACTACGCCGCATTGACTCTGCCCCACGCCGATACCGTGGACGACTGGCTGGATCGCATCCACGCCGCGGCCAGGGTGGACCAGGAGGCTGGTTTCCTGCCGCCCCTGTACGGGCTGGATCTTCAGGTCGCTGGCCGGCTGAACACACCCTTGCCCGACCCCAGACTATCGCTGCAATCTAACTAAAATTCAATGGGGTTTGTTCAAAATGAGTTGGTCGAGGAGTTGGCATTTGAGAATGCGAACTCCTCGACCAACTCATTTTGAATACACCCTATTTACTTTCACACGGCTTTCCCAGGACCGATCCCTGACCGATGGATTGAGATCGGCGCAGTGTAGGCGACGTTCAGTTCGGAATCGATCTGCAATCAACCCTGATCCTGCACGATCTATCTGTTCAGGCTGTCATGCATAAACGCCAAGGTCTGCGCAATGATCTGGCCCGTGCGCGGGGCTTTGGCCAGGAACGCCTCAAAGCCCAGGTCAGCCTCTGGGTAGTTGATGAAGGTGACATCCAGGTTCTCGCGCAAGCTATCCTGCACGAAATGGTCGATCATGCCCGTGGGCAAGGGATCCTGGTTTTGCCCGGCCCGGATCACCAGCATGGGCAGGTCCTTGCGATAGGCCGCGACATCGGGGAAGTCCGTATAACAGCCAGCCTGGGCGCACCAATCGTGCCACGCATCGTACAGATATTTGTCCGGCATATTGATGCCGCCAAAGTAGTTGACGATGAACTTCACATTCTCATGCCCGGGTTGCTGGGCATAGGAGGTAGTGAAGACGTTGTAGAAGCAGCAACTCCAGAGACCCATGTTTGCCAGATCCATATGCATCTCGTCGGCGTGGCTTGTCATATAGGCCATGACCGCGTCGAAATCATCCGACTGCATGGTGTCGTAGCCCACAGCGATAAACCCATCCGTGGCAAAGAGCATAGAGAAGTAGCGGTTCTGGGGATGTTGGGCCATGCTGCCACCAAACCACTGGGTGGCCACGTCGTCGGGCAGGGTGCTGGGGATGACCACGACCGGCAGGCGAGCATCTGCCGGCATGTCCGGCGGATAGTAGACATACATGAGGCTTGATGTGGCGTCAATCATCCGGTACGCGTGCTCTTCAATCTTGACCTGATCCATGCCGGGCAACACATAGGGCAGTCCATCGGCATACCAGGAGTCAAAACTGTACTGTGCCATGAGGTTTTGCTCAACCTCGGCCAGGGAAATGGGGGCTGCGGCGGGAGTTTGCTGGGCCACGGGTGGCGGCGGCAATGTACAGGCGGCAAGAATCGTGGCGAGCACCAACACAACAGCGAGCGTACGATTTGCTTTGAGTTTCATCATTTCCTCCTTTGCCTGAAAATGGAGCACGAAAATGTTTCATTCGGTACTCACCCATCAGGTCGTCCCTGTGGATGTTCCCAAAGGAATAGCCGCCCAAAGGGGATGCCGACTGGACTTGTCACATTTGGTCAAGTGTAGGGCAGGTCGATCTTCGCCCGCTACGGGGCTACCCCCAGCAGTTGATGCATGATGTCAATGGCGGCAAAAGAAGCAGGCCAACTCCATGGCTGGCTCCCCCAATTTGCAAGGACAATGACGGCCTGATCATCATCTGGGGCAACAATCATGTGGGCATTCGCCCCCAGTATGCCGCCGGACTTGCCGAACACTCGATAGTCACCGACCAGGCCGACGCTCCAGCCTAGGCTAGGATTGGCCACAGAACGATTATAGTGATTCTCAGCACTTTCGGGGGGCGGGCCGATGATAGTTGATATCATCTTGTCAAAGCTTTCCTGGCCAAGAATCGTCTGTCCATCCAATTCACCTTGATTGAGGCTGAACCTGGCGTAACGGGTCATGTCCTCGCAGGTGGAATGAAGGGTGCAGGCAGCCTGCCGCCGGGGATCGCATTCCATTTCTTCACTCACCACCACCCTGCCGTCGGCGTTGGTG
Organism: uncultured Chloroflexia bacterium; assembly: GCA_963704975.1. Lineage (GTDB taxonomy): Bacteria > Chloroflexota > Anaerolineae > Caldilineales > Caldilineaceae > JAGNDO01. The sequence goes on from CAVPIK010000005.1 coordinate 5,327, forward strand.
AGGTGACGGGTGACCAGCAGAGCCGGGTCCGCCTTCTCCGGAACAAACGTAGAGTGGGTCATGCCCAGGGGCCCGAGGACGTTGGCCTGCATGTACGACTCGTAGTCCATTCCGGATATCGTGGTGATGAGGGTCCCCAGCAATGCGTAGTTAACGCCGGAATAGAGATAGCCTCTACCTGGATAGAACTCCAAGGCCTGGTCGGCCAAATCCCTGACCGCCTGGCCCATGGGATCTGCCGTTGGCTGGAACTCGTGCCCAAAGTCATCCTTGAGGCCCGATGTATGGTTGAGCAAGTGGTGGACTGTGATGAATCTATACCGACTGTCGGCCATGCTGAAGTCGGGCAGATAGGCGGTCACCATTGCTTCCAGATGGACCTTGCCCTGTTCCACCAACTGCATGATGGCCACGGCGGTCATGCTCTTGCTGACCGAGGCCATGAAGAAGACGGACTGGGGGGTGATGGGTGTCTCCGAGCCCACCTCGGCCACGCCGAAGCCTTTGTTATACGCCACTTCGACCGTCCTTGACGATGCACATAGCCATGCCCGGCACCTGGTTATCGGTCATTTGCTGGTTCAGGATGGCCTCGATCTCGGTCGTCACTGCCGGGTCCAGGGTGGAACCCTCTGGCGATGGTTGGGCTGTCTGTTCGCTACGTTGGGCCAACAGCATTCTCAGCACATCGACAGCGACGTCCGACGCGTAGTAAGCTCCGGTGATCTCCGCATTGCCGATAGCGACCACCGCCAGTCTCGCCTCCGGTGCCACGACCATCTGGCCGTGAAAACCGTATTCCTGGCCGAAGGAGGCGTAGGTGGGCGTACCAGCGTCGTTGCTCACGAACCAGCCTGTCCCCCATTCCGCCATGACTTTGGTGGGATAGTTCACACCGAAGGGGAAGGATGCCAAAGGCAGTCGGTTCGCTGTTGCTCCACATTTGGAGGAAGGCATCGTCCGACACGATGGTTTCGCCGTCCATTTGACCTCGGTTGGTCATGGCCTGGGCAAAGCGGGCCATATCTTCAACACTGGCCATCAAGTTGTTGACAGGACCAAAGGGCCGGTGGTAGGGGAAGTGTTCCGCCACAACTTGTTTGCCGCTCTCCATGACGTGGGGACTCGCCAACTGCCCGGCATCCAGTCATTCAGCAGAAAACTGCTGTGGGCCATGCCCAGGGGGGACAGGATATGATCCTGCATATACGTCTCGAAGCTCTGGCCGCTGACTTTGGCAATCACGTCACCCAGGATCGTATAGGAGACGTCGCTCCATTCCTGTGCTGTCCGGGTGGAAGAGCAGCGTGCTATCCGCCATCCCTCGAACAGTCGTTCCAGCGCGAGTTCGTCGCTTTCCGGCTGGAAGGTGGTCCAGTCGGCCATGAAGTCGCCGCTTTCGCCCAGCCCGGATCGCTGCTGCAGGATGTGCCGGACGGTCATGTCGATATAGCGGTCATCGCCAACTTGGAAGTAGGGCAGGTAGTCGGTGATGGGGGCATCCAGGTCAAGCATACCCTGCTCCACCAAGCTGCATGACCGCTACCGTCGTCAGGGGCAAAGGTATTCTCCGCCCACAGGAAGGGCGTGTCCGCGGTGACCGGCTCACCTGTGTCGATGTCGGTGACGCCAAAGCCCTGGGCGTAGACGATCTCCCCGTCTTGGACCACAGCCACGCCCATGCCGGGCACCTTGCTGGCCGTCATGGCGGTCTCGACCATGGACTCGATCTCGGCGACCAAGGCGGGGTCAAGGGAGGTTGTCTCCTCAGGGACATCAGGCGGCGGCGCTGCTGACGAAGTTTTCGGCATAGAGGCGAGCACCTTGAAGATGGTCGCATGGCTTACTTCCGTGGCATACCAGGGTTCCGGTTCGCCCGTGTTGCGGTTGAAGTTGGACATGACGACCACGGCCACGCCGTCCGCCGGGGCCAGGATGAGGTTCGATGTGTAGCCGGGGATGCCGCCGGGGTGCCAGACAAAACTGTGCCCCTGATCCTCACCCATGAACCAGCCCAAGCCATAGTCCTGCAACAGACCGCCCGCGCCATAGGTGGACGCCGGCGACCAAATTTGTTGCAGGGATTCGGCGGCCAAAATGCGGTTTCCGTTCAATTCGCCCCCGTTGAGCAGGGCCATCGCCCATTTGTTCATGTCGTCAACGTTGGTGATCAGCCCAGCGGCGGGGCCATGCGGGCGGTTGAAGGGGAAGAAGGGCCAGGGTTTGACCGTGGGGTCGGGCGGTTGGTTCCGATGACCGACGGTGAGCAACTCGGCATCGGCCTCACCCAGCAGGAACGTGCTGTGGTCCATGCCCAGGGGAGCAAAGATGTACTCTTGCATGTAGCTTTCGTATTCCTGGCCGGACACCTTGGCCACGATGTCGCCCAGCACATCGAACGCGATAGAGCTGTACAGGGTCTGGCTGCCCCCCGGATCGGCCAGGAGTTTGACATCGGTCATGCTTTTGACAAACCGTTCCAGCCCCCCCGCTTCATTGTCTGGATTATCGTAGTCATATCTCTGCCAGGCGAATTCGGTTGCGACGGATTGGAAGGGTAGCCCGGAGGTGTGGGCCAGCAGATCCAGCACGGTGATCTGATCCGAGAGCGGATCATCCACCTGGAAGTAGGGCAGATAGTCGATCACCGGGGCATTCAAGTCGATCAGCCCCTGCTCCACCAACTGCATGATGGCGGCGGCCGTGAACATCTTGGAGACCGAGGCCATGACGAACAGAGACTGGGGCGTGACCGGCGCATCTGTTTCCACATTGCCCACGCCAAAGCCCCCGGTGTACGCCACTTCACCGTCCTTGATGACGCCGATGGCCAGGCCGGGAAGCTTGTAGTCCGTCATGGCCTTCGTCACCAGGGCTTCGATCTCGGCGCTCAGGGCGGGATCAAGGGTGGACGCCACTGTCGGCATTGGGGTCGGCGGAATCAAGGTCGCCGTGGGCGGCGGTGCCGGGGCCACCGTAGCCGCCGGCGCGACCGTCGGCGGAACGCAGGACATCAATAGTCCTGCCAGGAGCAGAATGGACAGAACAAAAGAAAGTCGTTTTGGGATGTGCATTGTCTCCTCCTTTGGCAACAAGCCATTGTGCTGTTTTTGCGGTTTGAGAGTATTGTGGCCTACTCGGTCTCTTCCGTGCGCAGATGGTCGGCCATGAACCGCACCACCGGTTCGTAGTCCAGGTTCCAGTGGGTGGCTTTGACTTCGAGGTATTCGTGAGGCACCCCTTTCTCCGTCAGCAGAGCGGAAAATGCCCGAGCGCCTTCCACGGGTGCCAGGTAATCCCACTCACCGTGATAGATCATGATTCCCTGGAGCCGAGCGGTTTGGGCCAGATATCCCGCCACGGCTGCTTCCGCATAGGCCACCCGGAAATTCTCGACCACAGCCTCATCCAGTTGGATCTCACCATCTTTCTCAACGAATGGCATGTCTAGGAAGAAGGGCGGCTTTTCTGGATTGGATGCTGTCGCAGCGGCGAGGGCAAATAGATTCTGAACGGTCCAATGGGCGGATCTAAACTCAGGAAAATTCTGGGGGATGGATCTTATTGTGACCAAGGCAGTACCGAGCGTCTTTTCGTTTTCAAAAAGATAGGTGCCGGACAACCCGGCTGCCACACCAAATACATCCGGGTACGTCATACCCAGAATCATAGCTCCCTCACCACCCATAGAACAGCCTGTGATGCCGCGGGAGTCTGGCTGCGCAAGGGTGCGATAGTGGCTGTCAATCCACTCGACCAACTCCTGAGCAATATAGGTTTGATAGTCTCCGATGGTTGGAGAACTCATATAGAGACTGCCCCTAAACACATTGGAGGCATCCGGCATGACGACGATCATCTCCGGCACCTCACCGTTTTGGATCATCTCATCTATTTTGTTCATGAGTTCTGACATGGTCCAGTGGTTCCCTGTGTACCCATGCAAGGCATAGACCACGGGATAGCGCTTGTCGCTGGTCGGATAGGAGGGGGGCAGATAGATCAAGAATTTGCGGGTGGCCGGATCGTTGAGCAGATTATCGGCCAGGGCAACACTGGTGAATTCGACTTCCGAGATAGGCTTGAAAGGTGTCGGACTGGGAACGGGGGTCGGCGTCGCAGCCGGGGTGGGGGTTGCCGCTGGGGTGGGCGTCGGGGTGACAGAAGCGGCGCAAGCCATCAAGGTTCCTGCCAGGAGCAGGAGTGAGACAATGCGGGTGAACCATTTTGGAATCATTTTTTGCCTCCAGAAAACAGAACCCATGCTCAGTTGTAGCTGTGCTTTCCTCTCCAAAGGACATCAAGGCGAGTAAAAATGACGCTGTCCATGCCGGGAGCCGCGGGATCCCCCGGCATGGCCAAACTTCAGATGTGTCAGTTGTTTTCCGCGTTGGGCGGGACCAACTGGAAGCCCACCTGCTGGAAGAGGCCCAGCAGATCGAAATTGGACCAGACTTCTACAATCTTGCCATCCACCATGCGATAGATGCTCGTGCCGGTGAACCCGACCCGTTTACCGGTGCCGGGTGCCCCCATCCACTCGCTTTCGTGGGTGGATGTGCTGGACCAGCGGATGACGACCCGATCGTTCATAGCGATGCAATCTTCGATGGTGAAATGGATGTCCGAGAAGCTGGCGCGGGTGGTCTCGGCATACTGAATGAACCCATCCAGGCCTGGAGGATACTGACCAACGAGACCGTGGAAGACGGCATCATCTGCGAAGATCTCACTGGCTATATCCAACTTGTTTTTGTTCCACAGTTCTTCGAAGAGCCGACTTGCTACGGTGATGTTGTTCATCATTTCCTCCTTTTCTCTAATCAGATTTCTACTTGTGCTGACTCAGGAAATCCTCAATGGCGGATGCCACGAAGACGGGAATTTCTTCTGTGATGTTATGCGTGGAAGTGGCCCCAAGGATGATCTTGGTGTTGGGGTACCAGGTGTTCCAGAAAGCGCCTGACTAGCTGGTTGAATTCTCCATCGTAACCACCCAAGACCACGAGCATGGGCGTCTCCAGCCCCTTGGTTTCCTGGGAGAAGTCTGTGTTGTTCCACATGGTCATATAGCTGAGCTTGACCTCTGGCGATGAACTCTCCCAGGAGCGGTTAGCTCGGAATTCGGCGTAGGATTCCGAGAATATGTAAATGGCCGTGCGGAAGTAGTCGTAGGTGCTCTGTCGATCTGCGATGACACTGGCAAAGAACCCAACTGCCTCTTCGTCCATTTGTAGGCCACTAGCTGGAACCGGTGTCAGCGCCACGATAGATTTGACCCGATCTTCGACCTCAAGGGCCACACGCTGCGCGATCATACCCGACATGGAGTGACCCACAAGATGGAAACGATCCCACCCCAAATGGTCGGCCAGGGCAATGATGTCCTTGGCGGCTTCTTCGGCGGTGAACTCACCCTGGATCTCCTTGGACTCTCCGTACCCCCGAAGGTCCGGGAAGACATAGGTGTACGCTTCAGGGTCCAAATAGGGCAGGAGCGGTTCGTACTGCTGCTGATTGTCCCAGAAATTGTGAATCGCAATCACTTTTTCCGGGCCGTCTCCAAAGGTGGAGAAACGCAGGAGTTCTCCCACCGGCCCATATCCCTTTTCCTGGTACTCGACGCCAGAGAAGTTGACCTGATCCGAGGCCAGGGCGGCGGCAGCGTCTTCATCACCGGTCAGCTCGGCCAGGAGGAAGGCCGTGGCGAAGTGGTTGATCAGATCGTGGGCCCGGTCCATGTCCCACACGGGATCGGTGCAGAAGGTGGGGAAGCCAAGCTCGACAATGCTGGGCGAGTCGGCGCAACTGCTGAAGAAGAGAAGATGTTCGCCTTGTCGAAGGCGACCTCAGCCTTGCGGGGAGAAGAAACGCTTTCGTAGGGATTCCCCATCAGGACGCTGGGATCGGTTTCCGCCTCGCCGCCACCGTGGAAGAAGAGAATCGGGATGTCCACGTAGGCCAACCCTTCGCTGCCAAGTGTCGCAGTTGGGCCGGACATGGGCACGGCCGCAACGATGCGTTCGTCCTTGGTGCTCGGCCACAGCCCGGCGGGAATTTCATCCAGACCGGCAAAGTCTGCCATCTCCGCCTCGTGCTCCAGGATATCCACACAGCCAAAATCGAGCGCTTCCACATGCAGGGGATCCGCTGCGCACCATTCCCGCAGGGTGACCAGGTCCTTGCGAGCGCCGGCCACCTCCATGGCGGTCAGCGCGCCCATGGACCACCCTGCGACACCGACCTTCTCGGTCGCGATCATGCCCAGGCAGATCTCCGTCATCGGCACCTAGCATTTCGGCAAAATCGATCTGGCGGGTGACCTCTAGGGAACGGCGAATCACTGCCTCGTAGGCCATGGGGCCAAAGGCCGTGCTCCAATTGTCCTCGTGGTCTGCGGCAATCACCACAAAGCCCCGGGAGGCCAGGTGTTCGGTGAAGTAGGGCACTTCCTGGGCCATAGGACCAGTGGGCGTGGCTGTAGACCACCAGGGGATAGGGCCCGCCGCTGAGATCCGGCTCGGCATCCATAAGCGCATGGCCCAGTACAGAGAAGGGCGGGATCTCACCTGGCTGGAATTGCTGCTCATAGATTATCTCCCCGATCTCGCCGTCCGGGTTGAGGGCTGGATACCAGACGCTGGCGGTCAGTTCCCGGTCGGTTTCACTTTCCGCCGGGATGGTGAAGTAGCGCACGCCCACGGCATAGGGGCCGTCGATGGCGTAGGGCGGCGCGTCAAAGCGGATGCCCTGGGGCGGCGGCTCGTCTGCGCGCCATCTGGGCCAACACGGTTGCCGGGACCAGGGCACCGGCCAGCAACGAAATAACGAACAGAATGGACAGAAAGCGTGCGGTTTTGGGATACAGCATGGTCTTACCTCCGTGGTGTATGTGAAAAAATCGACTCGACACGTTCGTAAACCGTCAAACTACAGCAACGAGTTAGGCTTTGGGGTGTGTTCAAAATGAGTTAGCGGAGTCGGCATCCCTTCGATGAACTCAGGGCATCGCCTCAGATGCCGGGCCGTTCGCATTTCAGAATGCGAACTCCTCGACCCAACTCATTTTGAACACACCCTATGCTTTCCCTGCCCCCTCTTCAGACGGTGGTGTGCACACTGGTGAGGACGCAGGTGCGCACACTCGCTGCAAAAAGACAAACAATTCCTCTAGGCTGGCAAGGCCGACGCGTTCTCCGCTGGTCGGGTCTTCCAAGGATGCGCGCCAGACCGGGGCTTCATGGTTGGCCTCTCGCCACAGGCGGAGCAGATAGGAGCGATAGGTTGCTGTGTTTCCGCTCATTTTGTTTCTCCCAAGCCGTGTGCTGAATGTTGGCGGTCATCCACGGCGTAGACATGCCGCCGTGTTGGGGCTAGTCTGTGCCTGTAGTCTAGCCAATGCATCTAAAAATTCTCTCAAAAAACTCTCAAAACGGTTGAAATTGACCCTAAAAAGGACTATACTGGTTCTGACCATCGGCTGGCTTTTTGCTGTTGATGCCAGGAGATCACCCTCATGCCTTGTCTATGCCTGCGGCTGTTTGACACCTTTTCCGCCACCCTAGACAACCAGACAACCATCCCCTTTGACTACGACAAGGTGCGCGCGCTGTTGGCGTATCTGGCGTGTGAACATGACCGACCCCTCCGCCGGGACGTGCTGTGCGGCCTGCTCTGGCCCGAAGATGACCAGACCCGCGCCCGCCAGAGCCTGAGCCAGGCCCTCTATAGCCTGCGCCAGTCCTTTCTGCCGCGCCGGGACAGAACGCCACCTATCTCCTGGCCAACCGCGTTGAGGTGCAATTGGACCCAGCCGCAAGCTGGCAGGCCGACACGAACAGCTTCCAGCAATTGGTCCGTGCCGGTTTCGCACGCGCCGGATACCCAGGAGAAAGCAGCCCTGTTGGAAGAGGCCATCGGCCACTACACCGGGCCTTTCCTGGCCGGGTTTGCCCTGCCCGACAGCAGCGCCTGGGATGAATGGGTCCTGTTGCAGCGGGAGCGGCTGCACCGCCTGGCCGCGGACGCGCTGCGCAGTTTGGTGAATTATTACGAGGAGCAGGGGGATCTGGAGGGGGCGCTGCATTGGGCGCAGCGGCAGGTGGAGATCGATCCGTGGCAAGAGGAGGGGCATCGGGCGGTCATGGGGCTGCTGGCCAGGCTGGGGCGGCGCAGCGAGGCCCTGGCCCAGTTCGAGATCTGCCGGCGCACCCTGCGCAATGAACTGGACGTGGAGCCGACCGCCCAAACATGGGCGCTCTACCAGACCTTGCGGGATGACAGGACCGCCCATGCCAGCCGTCGGCGCTGGATCGACACCGAAGGAGCGGCCCCATCTGCCCCTTCCCCGGGCCGGCTTTCTTGGGACGGGAGACGGAGTTGGAACAGATCCGGCGGCGGCTGGCAGATCCAGCCTGCCGACTGCTCACCATCGTCGGCATGGGCGGCATGGGCAAGACCCAAACGGCCCTGCAAGCGGCCCACGCCCAACAGGCCCACTTCACCGCTGGCGTCGTCTTCGTGCCACTGGTCGGCGCAACCACCCAGGCGGATGTGGTCGCCGCCATCCGCACCGGCCTGGGCCGATCGGCCACCGCTTCGGCTGCCCAACTGGCCGCAACCCTGCGCCCCCTGCACCTGCTCCTGGTGCTGGACAACTGCGAGCAGGTGGCCGACAGCCTGGGGCTGCTGGCGCGTCTGCTGGAAGAAGCGCCCCGCCTCAAAATTCTGGCCACCTCGCGACAGCGGCTGAACCTGGCGGAGGAGTGGCTTATGCCCCTGGACGGGTTGCCCTTGCCGCCCGCGTCCAGCCCGGATGGGGTCACAGCCGGTGCGGAGACCCTCAACGCCTTCGCCGCCACCCGACTCTTTGTCAACTGTCTGCGCCGGGTGCGGCCCGGTCCCCAATTGACCCCCCAGGATGCTGCCCACATCGTGGCCATCTGCCGCCAGGTGGACGGCATGCCCCTGGCCCTGGAGTTGACTGCCTCCTGGCAGCGGATTCTGCCCTTGGCAGAGATCGCCGCCCAGATCGACCACGCCCTGGATTTGCCGTCCGCCGCCACCAGGGACATCCCGACCCGCCATCGCAGCATTCGGGCCACCTTTGACGGATCTTGGAAGCTGCTCACGCCCCAGGCGGCCGCCTGCTTGCGCCAGCTTGCGCTCTTCCGGGGCGGCTTCACCCTTGCCGCCGCCCAAAGCGTAGCCGACGCCGATCTGGCCGATCTGGCCGACCTGATGGATCGTTGCTGGCTGCGCATGGACGAAACCGGCCGCTACGAGCTGCACGAGCTGGTGCGCCAGTATTGCGCCGAGCGGTTGGAGGACGCACCGGCCCAGGTGGGACAGGCCGTGCGCAGCCGTCACGCCGCCTTCTACGCCGCCTTCCTCAACGAGCACGAAGCGGACTACAATCGAAAAAGCCAGGCCCTAGCCGAGCTCACGGTCGAAATTGGCAACATCGAATCCGCCTGGCACTGGGCCACCGTCCACGGGGATGCGGCGACCACCTATCCGCTCTACATGGGGTTGTATTTCATCAGCGATATGTGGGGATGGATGGGGCTGGTGCAGCCGCTTTTTGCCCAGGGCGTGACCCGCCTCAAAACCCGTCTGCACGCCGAAAAGCTGGATGCGGACGAATTGGACGCCACGGCCATCCTGATCGCCCATATTCAAGATGGCTTGGGGAGCATGTTTTTGTCCCGGGGACACGTCACCGCAGCTTTGGACTGCTTCCAGGATGGCGAAGCCCTGATCGCACAGGTCGCCCCTGGGGAGGACCGCCAGTTCATTTGGAGCTATTTGCAGCTAGGCCAGGCCCTGGCGCTCTGCATTCGCGGCCTTTATGCGCAGGCGGAGCGCATCCTGCGCCAGCAATTCATCCCCACTTGGGAAGGGGCGACCAGTGCACGGTATGCCCCGCCGGAATTTTCACTGGCCCACGGGTATGGCCTGTTGGGGCATGTGCTGGTCAGCCGTGGAGAGTATGGGGCGGCCTGCCCGGTCTTGCAGCGCAGCCTGGACCTGCGTCAGGCCATTGGGGAGAAACGGTTTCGGGGCGGATTGTACGGCAATCTTGCCCGGGCCTATGCAGGCCAAGGCAAGACTGAACTGGCGCTGGAAACGGTTCAAAAAGGCGTTTACCTGAACCGGGAAGTTGGCGATCGAATCAATTTGGGCGTTTCGTTGGGCATATGGGGCGGATTGCTGCTGCGCGACGGCCAGAATGACGCAGCCCGGACCTGTTTCGAAGAGGCACTGATGTTGGCGGTGGAGACAGCCAATCCAGACAGGACCGCTTGGAGCACCGTCGGGCTGGCCGCGGTGGCCCTGGCCGATGGCCGCGTGGATGAAGCCCTGCGCCTGACAGGGGAGGCTCGTTCCTGCTACGAAGAGGAAGGGTTGGAACCGGTCGATCTGTGGAGCGAGATCTTGCTGCTCCAAGGCCGGTGCGCTAGGGCGGCGAATCTGCCCCAAGCCGCCGCCACCCACTTCCAGGATGTGTTGGACCAGCCCCACGTCTCGCCCCCATACCGCCGGGCTGCCCAGGCTGCGCTGGCCGGTTGTGGCCTGCCATGACTGCAATGACCGGCTGGTTGTTTGTCACCCCATGATTGTGAACACAGTCGCCCGCCAAAAGAACCCCACCGCCCCCGGCACACTGACACTCCGCGGCTTCCACCCTTCCCAAACCTGGCAGCAAACCGTGGCCGAGGTGTTGACGTAGACATCTCGGGTGCAATTCAATTGGGTGTGTTCAAAATGAATTAGAGGAGTTCGCACCCCCTGGTGCGAACGGGTCTGCGCCAGGGGGCGCAGACTCCTCGGTCTAACTCAAATTGAACACACCCAATTGAATTGGGTGTATTCAATTTGAGTTGAGCAACACCGACCTCATCCGCTTGACATACCGGCCTACCTGGCCTAAAGTCAATCATCATCAATCGTTTACTACAAAGGTGACTGAGTATGACCGATGTCGTCAGACCGATCCCATCTTCCTCGTTGGCCGACAAAGCGGCGACGGCTTTGCGCAAGTATATTCAGACCAACTTCCCGGAGGGCGGGCGCATCCCAGGCGAGCATGAACTGGCCGAGTTGGTCGGCGTCAACCGGGGCACCCTGCGCCAGAGTTTGCAGATTTTGGAGCACGAGGGGCTAATCATCCGCCGCCACGGGTCGGGCACCTATGCCAATCAGCATGTGTTGGGGATTCGTATGCGGCTTGAATCCATTGTGCGCTTCGCCGAACTGGTGGAGCGGGCCGGCTATGTCCCCACCCGGCAACAGCTCAGTTGGGGCTACGCCATTCTCGAAGATGACGTGGCCGATCTGCTTGATGTGCCGGCCAAATCGTCTGCCCTTTTCAGTCGCCTCCTCATCCTGGCCGACGGACAACCCGCCGTCTATGTGAAAAGCGCCGTGCCCGCGGTCTATATCACCGATTCCGGCGCCGCCCTTGACCACCCGGAACCCCTCTTCGATTTTCTGCCCGAACGCTGCGGCGTCCAAGTTGCCTACGGCATCACCGAGATCGTGCCGCGTATCTGCGGTGCGGAACTGGCCGCCCTGCTCGACGTGGATCCCCACTCCGCCATCCTGCAACTGAACGACCTCTATTTTACGGAACAAAACACCCCCATCATGGCCTCGTGGATCTGCGCCAAGGATCCCATCGTGCGCTTCAATGCCATTCGCCGCCAACTGAACACATAAAGACGCCAAAGTTAGCAGTTTTTCTGATTGACTTTGGGATCGCATTCGTGGTATTCTGAAGTTGTTGAACAACTTAACAAGCATTGTTGTGCCTTCTCCCCAATTCCCCTTGAATAAACCAGCTGATCTTTGACCCTCTTGTTGCCAGCAACCCGCTGGTCCTGTTTGCAAAACCGTTTCTCGAACCGACCCATTGTCCAACAATCTAAAATGGAGGAGCATTATGCGTACCCGTGGTCTCTTTTTCCTGAGCAGTCTTTTGGCCTTTGCGCTGATCTTTGGCGCGTGTGTGGCACCCGGCATCGTCCCGGCCGATTCGGGTGCGACCGACAGCGCAGCGGCGGAACCAGCCGCTGCCAGCCCTGGCGAACCGACGGAGTTGGTGATTTCCACTTGGGGTTACAACCAGGATCTGATCGACAAGAACCTGACCCTGCCCTTTGAGGAGATGTACAACGTCAAGATCGTCTACGAGACGGGCAACAACGCCGAGCGGCTGACCAAGTTGGTGGCCCGCGGTGACAGCCCCAATGTGGACGTGGTCCACTTTGCCGGCCCCTTCACCTTCGAGGCGTCCCAGCAAGGTATGTTGCAGCCCATCGACACCAGCCTGTTGACGAACTACAACGAGCTGTATGACTGGGCCAAGGATCCCCTGGGCAACGGCGAAGGCATCTCCTATGCCATCTCCGCCTATCCTCTGGTCTATCGCACGGACAAGATCGATCCCCCCATCACCTCGTGGGCCGACCTTTTCCGGGAAGACGTCAAGGGCTTCGTGACCGTGCCTGACCTGGCCACCACCAACGGCCCGGCCACCATCGTCATGCTGGCCACGGCCTTCGGCGGCGACATCGACAACACCGAACCGGCCTGGGAGCAACTGCCCGCCCTGGCCGACCAACTGGTCACCACCTATCGCCGCAGTTCCGAGCTGACCACCTTGATCCAGCAGGAAGAAGCTTGGGTCGCCCCTTATTCCAGCTTCTCCATCGGCCAGCTGTTGGAAACCGGCCTGCCTTTGGCCATGGTGATCCCCGCCGAAGGGCTGCCCGCCGCCCCCAGCGTGGTGAGCATCGTCAAGGGAACCGAGAAGGCGGACCTGGCCCACAAGTACATCGACTTCATCATCTCCCAGCAGGTGCAGAGCGCCATGGCGGAAGATCTGGTCGATTCCCCGACCAACGCCGCGGTGACCGTCTCTGACGCCGTCGCGCCCCTGCTCACCTATGGCGAGGAAATGATGGGCTCCCTGATCTTCCTGGACCAAGAGAAGTTGAACAGCTATCAAGAAGAATGGCTACAGCGCTGGAATGATGTCATGCTCCAGTAGAGTAATTTCGGGTCTCGCTCCCACGCTGAGCGCTACATGTAAAGATTTTCAGTAACTTTCAAGGCATAAGAGTCAACGCCGGTTGAGTAGGCCGAGTCTATCTACCGCTACCGCCGACGCAGCAGTGAGGCCGTATCGAAACCAAGTGGGTTGACCCGCACCCTCTGGTTTCGATATGGCCGGAAACTGCCCCGGCCTACTCAACCGACGGGTACTAGCCCGCATTGGTCGGTACTCTCCCCACACGAACGGGACAAGGTCATGCGCCAGATTGGTCAGACTCGCACACTCCTATTTTTGGTGATGCCGGGTCTGCTTTTTATCTTCATCTTCTTTGCGATTCCGCTTATCTTTGTCCTGGGCGAAAGTGTTGTGGGTGACGGCGGCGGGCTGAGTTTCGCCGGCTACACCCACTTCTTCGCCGATCACAACGCCATGCGCATCTACTGGCGCACCCTGCGTCTGGGGCTGATCGTCACGCTGATCGCCATTTTCCTCGGCTACCCCGCCTCCTATCTCCTCTCCCGCATGCCCACGGGACGGCGCACCTTCTTCATGTCCCTGGTCATCTTGCCGCTGATGACCAACCCCATCGCCCGCACCTACGCCTGGCTGATCATCCTGGGCCGCTTCGGCCTGATCAGCAAGATTCTGCTTGGGCCTGGGCTTTGTCGAAGAGCCGCCCCGCATGATCTTCACCGAAGGTGCCATCATCGTCGGCTTGGTGCAGCTTTTCCTGCCCCTCATGGTGTTCTCTTTGGTGAGCGCATTGGAAAACATCCCCGAAGAGGTGGTGGAGGCGGCCCAGAGTCTGGGCGCGGGGGGCTTCACGACCTTTTTACGGGTGATCATGCCCCTGTCCGCGGATGGATTGGTGCTGGGCGGCACCCTGGTCTTCACCGGGGCCATCACCGCCTATGTGACCCCGGCCATTTTGGGCGGCACCCGTGTGCTGGTGCTGGCCACCTTGCTGCAACAACGGGCCATGGTGGCCATGGATTGGACCGGGGCCACAGTTGTGGCCGTGGTGATGCTGGTCACGGCCCTGATTGTCAACATGGGTCTGCGCCGTTTCCGCCCGGAGGTGATCTGATATGCGCCGCTCACCCTGGCTGTACGCCTCCCTGGTTCTGCTCTATCTGATCCTGTTGGGGCCATACCTGATCATCTTTATTTCGGCCTTTGGCGCTGAATCAACCCTGGCCTTCCCGCCCCAGGGCTATTCCCTGCGCTGGTTTGTCAACGTCTTCGAGACCGGCCAGTTCATGACCAGCTTCTCCCTCAGTTTGCGGGTCGGTTTGCTGGCCACGGCCATCTCCTTGGTGTTGGGCATCCCTGTGGCCTATGCCCTGGTGCGCTTCCGCTTTTGGGGCGAATCCCTGGTCGAGACCCTCTTTTCTGCGCCCATTTTGGTGCCGGGCTTGGTGATCGGCTTCGCCATGCTGCGTTACTTCATTTTGCTGGGCGACCTGGACATCTTCTTCGGCCTGCTGGTCGGCCATATTGCCATCCTCTTCCCCTACAGCGTGCGGGTGGTCTCGTCCAGCCTGCGCAATCTGGACCCCGCCATCGAGGAAGCGGCCATCAGCCTGGGGGCCAACCGGCTGCGCTCATTTCTGCTGGTTGTGTTGCCCAACGTCCGCTCCGGCATCGGTGCGGCCTTCATCCTGGCCTTTATCACCTCGTTCAACAATGTGCCGGTCTCTCTTTTCCTGACCGGTCCCGGTGTGACCACCCTGCCCATTTCCATGCTCGTCTACATGGAATACTATTACGATCCAACCATCGCCGCCTTGTCGACTCTGCTGATCCTCTTCACCATTGTGCTGGTGCAGGGGGCGGAGCGGCTTCTCGGCCTATCCAAGTTTGTGTGATGATCCTATGGCCTACGTAAACCTGAGCAACATTCGCATCGAATACGAAAAGTCCAAGCCGATTTTGGACAACTTCCACCTCACCGTGGAGGAGGGGGAACTGGTCTCCCTGCTTGGCCCCAGCGGCTGCGGCAAGACCACCACCCTGCGCACCGTGGCCGGCTTCATCGAACCCGTGGCCGGGGAAGTGACCGTGGCCGGGCGGGACATCACCAACCTGCCGCCCCACAAACGGGATATGGGCATCGTCTTCCAAAGCTACGCCCTCTTTCCCCACCTCACCGTCTTCCAAAATGTGGCCTTCGGTCTGCAACGCCGCCGGGTGGCCAAGGACAAAACCGAGAGCCGGGTCATGGCCGCCCTGGATATGGTGGACATGGCCGAGTTCGCCGCCCGTCGCCCGGCCCAACTCTCCGGTGGCCAACGCCAGCGGGTGGCCGTGGCCCGGGCCATCGTCATCGAGCCGACCCTGCTGCTCATGGACGAGCCGTTGAGCAACCTGGACGCCAAGCTGCGGGTGGGCATGCGCACGGAGATCCGCCGTCTGCAACAGCGCCTGGGCACCACGACCCTCTACGTCACCCACGACCATGTGGAGGCCCTGACCCTCTCCGACCGCATCGTGGTCATGAACAAGGGCAAGATCGACCAGATCGGCCCGCCGGAGGAGATCTTCTCCCGCCCCCAGACCGCTTTTGTGGCGGATTTTATGGGTTTTGAGAATTCTTTTGCAGCTTCCTTGGTTGGGGACGTCGGGGGCGCAGAGGACCAAGCCCAGCTTTCTGTGACGGTCGGCGGTGGTCGATGGCAGGTGGAGGCCCTCCCCGGACGCTTGCCCGCCAACGGCGCGGTCAACGTCTACTTCCGACCGGAAGCCGCCTATCTGGCCTCGGCGGACGCGCCCAACAGTATGCCCGGCGAGGTCACCCTGCGCACCTATCGCGGCTCCACCCTGGAATATCTGGTGCGCACGGAGGCCGGTGAGTTCATCGTCTACGACGACGATCCCACCCGCTATGAAGTGGGCGACAATGTGTTTCTGATGGTGCCGCCCCACAAACTGGTGGCTCTCCCCGCCCCGGTGCAGTGACCATGACGCCACCAATCCCCGTACTTTTGGATGTGGATACCGGCTACGACGATGCCCTGGCCCTCCTGCTCGCCCTGCGTTCCCCGGCGCTGGATGTGCGGGGCATCACCTGTGTGGCGGGCAATCAACGGCTGCCCCAGGTGGTCACCAACACGCTGAAACTATTGGACGCCCTCGGCGACGATACCACCCCCGTGGCCGCAGGCATGGCCCAGCCCCTGTTGGAACCCATGCGCCCCCCCGCCACCCTCCACGGCCAGGACGGCATGGCGGATCTCGGTCTGCCATCGCCCACACGCACAGTTGCCCCCCTCCACGCCGTCGAACTGATGCGCCGCACCCTGGAGGAGAGCACAACCCCGGTCACCCTCATCTGCCTGGCCCCGCTCACCAACATCGCCGTCTTCCTGCGCATGTACCCCCATCTGCGCCCCAAAATCGGCCAGATCATGGTCATGGGCGGCGCGCTGATGGCCCACGGCAACACCTCGCCCACCGCCGAATTCAACATCCGCCAGGACCCCGAAGCCGCCGCCATCGTGTTGGAGAGCGGCCTGCCCGTGCGCCTCTATCCCCTGGACGTCTTCCGGGCCATCGCCTTTCGCCGGGACGAAGCCGCCGCGCTGGCCGCCGCCCAGCCCCCCGCTGCCCACTTGGCCGGACGCATCCTCAGCTTTGTCTGCGACTTTTTCCAGCGGGATTATGCGTTGGTCGGCGATGCGGGCACCGTGGCCGCCATCATCGACTCCAGCCGGTTGCGCAGATCGAATCGTACCCAATCACGGTGGAATTGACCGGCGCCGCCACCCGGGGCATGACCGTGCTGGACCGCCGTCTCCCCGGCCAGCGCGCCCGCTCCACGGACTGGTGGCAGACCAGCCCCTCCGCCGTGGAGGTTGTGACCGCCGTGGATGCCGACCATTATCGCCACTTGATCCGAAGAACGTGGCTGGAAAGTGAATAAAGCGCCCGTGAATCGAACTGAACTGATCCAAGCCGCCTTGGGGACCCGTCCCCTGGACTTGGCGATCTTAAACGCAAATCTGGTCAACGTCTTCACCTGCGAGATCTATCCCGCCGACATCGGCATCTACGGCGACCGGGTGGCCGTGGTGGGACCGGCGGGCCAGTTCAAACTGGAGGCGGCCCGCACCATCGATGCCACGGGCAAGTGGGCGACGCCGGGCTTTGTGGACACCCATCTGCACATCGAAAGCACCATGGTGATCCCGGCCAACTATGCCGCGGCGGTCCTGCCCTTCGGCACAACCACCTCCATCATCGATCCCCACGAGATCGGCAACGTGTTGGGCATGGCGGGGGTGCGCTTCATGGTGGAGGGGAGCGAGGGGTTGCCTCTGCGCGTCTACATAACGATTCCAAGCTGCGTGCCCGCCGTGCCCGGCAAAGAGACCGCCGGCGCGGACTTCGGCCCGGCGGAGATGACCGAGATGTTGACCTGGCCCCGGGTGATCGGCGTGGGCGAGGTGATGGACTACATGGGCGTGGTCAACGGCAGCCCGCGCATGGTGGAGATCGTCCAGGCCGGGCTGGATGCGGGGATGACGATCCAGGGCCATTCGCCCCTGTTGCGAGGCCGGGCGGCCAACGCCTATCTGGCCGCAGGCATCAACAACGACCACGAACTGCGCCAGGGCGACGAGGGGCTGGAAAAGCTGCGCCTGGGCGTGCTGCCTCTGCTCAAGGTCAGCTCCCACGGCAACCATGTGCCCAACATTTTGCCCACGCTCAAGCAGGCCCACTTTCTGGATGTCGCCCTCTGCACCGACGACATCGAACCCGCCGACCTCCTGGAAAACGGCCACATGGACCGGGTGATCCGGGAGATGCTGGCCCACGACATCGAGCCGGCTGTGGCCATCCGCTGGGCCACCCTCAACGGGGCGCGCAACTACGGCCTGCGGGATCACGGTGCCATCGCCCCCGGCTATTTGGCCGATATTCTGCTGCTCGATTCCTTGGAAGAGGTCCACGTGTGCGATGTCTTTGTGGACGGGCAACAGGTGGTGGCCGATGGCAAGCTGATGGTGGAGATCCACCCCCCGGTCACCCATTTGGACAGTGTCAACACCATCCGTGTTTCCCCCACACTGGGCTTGGACGATTTTCGGCTGACCCCGCCGCTTCAAAACGGACGGGTGGTCGCCAACATCATGGCCCTGCAAAAGAGCCGGCTCACCACCCAGGAACAGTGCGAAGTGGACGTTGTGGACGGTGCGGTGCAGTTAATCGACGACATGTGCCTCATCACCGTCGTGCCCCGGCATGGCCAGACCCACCGGCCCCAGACCGCCATCCTCAAAGGGCTGGGGTTGCAGCGGGGCGCAATCGCCTCATCCATCGCCCACGACTCCCACAACATTCTGGTCACCGGCCACACGCCCGAGGATATGCTGCTGGCTGTGCGGGAATTGGAGGCGTGCGGCGGCGGTCTGGCTGTCGTGGCCGATGGCGAGGTGTTGGCCAAAGTCGAGCTGCCCCTGGCCGGTCTCATGTCCCTCAAAAGCGTGGAATCTCTGGCCGAAGAGACCCGGCGCATGAACCGGGTCGTGCAGGATCTGGGCGTGCACCACGCGGCCAAGGCCCTGTCCACCACCGGCCTGGCCCTCACCGTGGTCCCGGCCCTGCGTATGAGCGATCTGGGCGGGCTGTTCGATGTGGCGACACAGGAATTTGTCCCGGTCTTTCCGCCTCAATAAACCTTTCTTTCCAAAGGAGCAAAACCCCATGACCCACAACCCATTTCTTGCGCTTGACCAGAAAATCATCGGCGACATCTACACCCGCACCGACACCATGGACAACCTGACCGTCCTCTGCGATGACTTCGGCTCTCGCTTTGGCGGCACCGAGGGTGAAAAGCAGGCGGTGGCTTTTATCATGGAGAAGCTGACGGAATATGGCCTGTCCAATGTGCATACGGAGCCCGTGGCCTACACGGTCTGGACCCGTGGACCGGCTACCCTGGAAATTCTGGAGCCTGTGCAGCGCACCATTCCGTGCATCAGCCTGCCCCATTGCCCGGCGGCCCAGGTGGAAGCCCTGCTGGTGGATATGGACGAGGGCCACCCCGACCACTTCGATCCCCGAGCCGCCGAAATCCGGGGCAATATTGTGATGGCCTCCAGCGAGGTGGCGCCCTATGCCTCCTCCCGGCGTATCCACCGATCGGAAAAGTATGGGCTGAGCATGGTTAACGGGGCCGGGGCCTTCATTTTTGTCAATCATTATCCCGGCTACGGACCGGCCACAGGCAGCATTGGCTACAAGGGCGGGCCGGGCGGCATCCCCGGCATTTCGGTTTGCTACGAGGATGGCGCGTATTTGCAACGGTTGGTGGCCCGGCACGGCCAGGTGAAAATGCGGGTGACCACCACGGATGTCAATGTGCCCGGCACGTCGTGGAATATCATCGGCGACCTGCCCGGCACGGGGGACAGCGACGAATTTGTGATGGTCGGCTGCCACTACGACGGCCACGACATCACCCAGGGCGCAGGGGATCCGGCTTCCGGCACCGTGGCGCTGATGGAGGCGGCCCGGGTGATCGCCAGCCACGCCGGGGCGCTGCCGTTGACCATCCGCTTTGCCCTGTGGGGCATCGAGGAGATCGGCTTGTTGGGCTCCAAGGACTACGTGCGCCAACATGCCGATGAACTGGACAACCTGCGCTTCTATCTCAACATGGATGCGGCGGGGATGCGGCCCAACTATCAGGATATTGTGCTCAACGAATGGCCGGCCCTGGCGGATCTCTTCGCCGTGTGGAAGACCGAGATGGCGGACACCTTCAAGATCGGCCAATCTCTCAGCGCCCATTCGGACCATTTCCCCTTCCTCATGGCCGGGGTGCCCACGGGCGGTATCCAGACCGCGGACAAGCGTCCCCAGGGCCGGGGCTATGGCCACACCTATTACGACACTTTGGACAAAATCGAGCTGGCCACCCTGCGTTTGGCGGCGGTGCGGGCGGCCCGCTGGCTGGTGCGCATTGCCTCCGCCGAGGCGTGGCCTGCCCAGCGGCGCACACCGGAAGGCGTGTCGGAGCTGCTCAGCGGCCCGGACTATCAGGCCGAGGAGCGCTTCCGCCAGCGTTTGGCCGCTTTTTATGCATAGGGACCGACAAGGATTGTGCGGCGGCAGGCGCTATGAGGAGGCGAACGAATGACTCCTTTCATCTGTGTGACCTGCGGCCACCACTCCGCCGAAAGCGAGACCCCGCCCGCCCACCGCCCGATCTGCACAGACGAACGCCAATACATCGGGGATGGGGGGTAGCAGTGGACCACCTTGGCGGCCTGACCCTGATCCGGGCGGGCGGTCATTTTTCCGGCGGAGTGGTGGCCTGCCATTGTGCGCGCTGACGCCAAAGCGGTGGTCGCTCGCTCCGCGGAGCGCTACATCCGCCATCTGATCGATTGAACCCTCCCCTCGTCACAAGATCCCCGCCTGCGACGTTTGTTTGTCACCCCACAATTGCGCCTACAACCATCCCCAAATAAAATGGGTGTGCATATTTCGAGTTGGGCTGCGGAGTCTGCGCCCCCTGGCGCAGACCCGTTCGCACCAGGGGGTGCGAACTCCTCCAACTGATTTTGAACACACCCACATAAAACCCCACCGCCTTCGATACGCTGACTTGGATCCCATACAGCACCCAGCCCGCACGCCCAAGGATGGCTGGAGCGAGGGGGCGCCGTCTCGCCAGAGCAGCAGCGTTCTTGTGGTAACGGCCACCAGTGCCCTCTTCATCGCCCGTTTTGGCGCGGGACACCTGACCTATTTATATCGATCGGGCTGCTTCAACGCCTCCACGAACCGGGGCGCGGCCACGTCGTCTTCGACCAATCACCCCATCGCCGCCGCCACACAGGACTCCCTGCGGGAGCAGTTGGGAGTTGTCTTTCAGGGGAATTTCTTGTTTAATACATCGGTCCGAGAAAACATCCGGCCGACGCGGTACCAAGCCACGGATGTGGGTGTTGAAAATGCAGCCCGCCAGGCCGAGACCCACGATTTTATGCTGACCTTGCCCCAGAGGTACGACACCTTGGCGGTGCTGCAAAACTAAAAAGGGCTATTTTATGAAAAGCAGGAACCTATGACGACCTTTGATATCGACGGCGCCATCGCCTATGCGCTGAACCGATTGGCCGCCGAACTGCCCAGCCAATACACCTATCACAACCTGGACCACACCCGGTCCAGCGTCTTGCCATCCGTCGTGCGCCTGAGCCAGGCCAGCGGTGTGGGCGAGGCGGATCAGGCCCTGTTGCGGGTGGCCGCGGCCTTCCACGATCTTGGCTTCATCCACCGGGTGGTTGGCCACGAGATCACCAGTGCCCGCATAGCCGCCCAAGTCCTGCCCAGCTTCGGCTTTGACCGCACCGCCATCGACACCATCATGGGCATGATCCTGGCCACCCGCCTGCCCCAAAGTCCCCGCACGCCGTTGGAAGAGATCCTGGCCGACGCCGACCTGGACGCCCTGGGTCGGGAAGATTACTATGAGCGAAGCATGGAGCTGCGCCAGGAACTGATCGCCCTAGGACAAGAGAGCGACGAACTAGACTGGCAGACCGACCAACTGGACTTCCTGAGCAACCACCGCTATTTTACCGACGCGGCCAGGTCGCTTAGAGACGCGGGCAAAGTGCTCAATCTTCAGCGCATGAAGGAGAACCTCGGAATGTGTCAATAAGAATGAGACACTGAACGGACGGAGATTAGAGTTGAAGAAAGCTGTTATTTTGGCGTAGCCCACCGGCGATCTGGGCAGGGCTCCCGATCTAGGAGCATCGGCCAAGCAGAGCCTGCCGATCTCCTTCGTTCTATCCCGAAGACTTCCGACAGTTTGGATTGAAACACCCCTCGTTTGTGCCACTGAGATCAGCGTTTGACCCCGATCTAATACAAGCAACCCCACTCAAAATGAGAATTCCTTATCAGCGGCATTGTGTGCCCCATATGGGGCACACAATGGTTTTTCTGTCCAAGTTCTGAGCCCCTATAGTACCCCAGCGCCTGCGGCGGGAGAAGAAGCGAAATTACCTGATGAAGCCCTGTCGATTTTTGCACTGCCGCAACATCACAAGCACCACACCCAGGCTGGGATGCTGTGGAGCAAGCAGGTATACTATGACGACATCCAACAGTGGCCAAGGAGGTTTATCATGGATCAAATACAGCAGTTGTTTCCCCAAGTCGGCCCCGCGCCCTTCCCCGGTGCGTATCTGGCCCACAATCTACGCCAGGCGACCCGACAAGCGGGCCAGCCCTTCGTCTACGCCAATTTTGTGGTCAGCCTGGATGGGCGCATTGCCGTCCCCGCCGCGGATGGCCGGGGGCTGACCGTGCCCAAGCAGACCGCCAACCAGCGAGATTGGCGGCTCTTTCAGGAACTGGCGACCCAGGCGGATCTGATCATCAGCAGCGGACGCTATCTGCGAGACTGGGCCGCGGGCCGTGCCCAGGAGATCTTGCAGGTGGACGATCCCCGCTTTGCCGATCTGCGGGCGTGGCGGCAAGATCAGGGCCTCAAGCCCCAGCCGGACATCGCCATCATCAGCGGCAGCCTTGACTTCCCCATCCCCGAGGTGCTGACCGCCGAGGGGCGAAAGGTGGTGGTCTTTACCACAGCCGATCCCAACCCAGCGCGGGTGCGGGAGATCGAGGACCAAGCGGGCCGGGTCTTTGTGGTGGGGGATGAACGGGTGGAGGGCGCACCCTTGACGCGACAGATGGCCGAATTGGGCTATCAGACCGTCTACTCCGCAGCCGGGCCGCAGATTGCCCATCTGCTGCTGGCCGGCGGCGTGTTGGACCGGCTCTACTTGACCCACGCCAGCCGGCTGCTGGGCGGCGATCCCTTTGCCTCCATCGTGGAGGGGCCGATTTTTGCGCAAGCCGTTGACATGAAACTGAGCATGCTCTATCTTGATCCGGCGGCGTTGGACGGGTTGGGACAATTGCTCGTGGCCTATGACAAGAACGTATTTCACCAGACTTGAGACAAAAACCCTCACATGGGAACACTTCGCAAAACGACACTGCTGCTGATTTTTCTTGGACTTTTGCCGTTCTGGTGGACCATCCCAGCCGAGGGTTTCGGTGTTACGTCCCCTCTTGAGCCGCCCAATGCGCTGAAGGCTTCCCTGGCTATACGCGTCGTGGATGCGGCACACGGCAAGCCTGTAGGCAACGCACTCGTCACGCTTTCTGGCGGCAAGGTGCTTCAAACAGACGCAAACGGCGAACTCGTCCTCGAAGAGATCGGCATACCGGATTGGACCCATCCGATCACGATCACGGTGCAGGCCCCCGGTTTTGGCGTATGGACGTTGACGAATGCCCGATTGGTGGCGGATGACACCTTGATTGTGGACGCGGCGCTTTCCGACAAGGCAGTTCGCATTGACGTGCCTGTGCCCCGTGCCCTGACACCTTGGGCAGACGTGTGGACGCTGCCTATGCCGTCTGCGCCCTGGCCGTCCTCGGCCCCACTGTACTACTCGACCACCATTCCGCCGCCAACAATTCGGGTACGGGTGACCGGTTCGACGGCTTGCGACACCACCGCGCCCTATACGGTGGAAACCGTGCCGTTCCAGGAGTATGTGAAACACGTCTTGCCCAATGAATGGATAACCGGCTGGCATCAAGAGTCCCTGCGTGCCGGGGCCATGGCGGTGAAAACGTACGCCTGGCATTGGGTCAATCGGGGCGGCAAGTGGCCCGACGCGGATCTCTACGACAGCGTCTGCGATCAGGTCTATAACCCTGCGGTGAGCTATGCAAGAACCAACGCGGCCGTGGACGCCACCTGGGGATACCGCATGACCAATGGCGGGGCAATCTTCCATGCCAGCTACCGGGCCTATCACACCCAGTGCTCGGCCAACAGTTATCCCGGGTGCCTGGGGCAATATGACTCAAATGATATGGCCAACGCCGGGTGGTTGTGGCCGGCCATCTTGAATTATTTTTATCGGGACATCGTCATCGCGCCAACCGTCACCGATGGGAGTGCACCAGAAGAAGCCGTTGTGGACACCCCAGTGGATGGTGCCGTCATCCAGGGCAGCCTTGATGTCGAGGGCTGGGCCATAGATTATGGATCCGGCATCCAGCGCGTCGAGATCTGGCTGGACGATGTCTATCAGGGGAATGCGACCTATGGCCTCTATCGCGCCGACCGCAACGCCAATGTCGGTTTTCAAGGGCAGATGGATTCGACCGCCTTTAGCGACGGCAGTCACATGCTCAAGGTGCGGTTTACCGATAATGTGGGCAACTTTAGGGATGTCACCCGCAGTCTGATCTTTGCCAACAACGTGCCCCCGCTCGTGCCCGGCCATCTCACCCCCGACAGCGAAGCCTTGCTCCATAGCAGCAGTGTCACCTTCACCTGGCAGGATAACGGTGACCCGGATAACGGTCCTTCGCCAAGTCGGGTCTTTTCCGTCTACGTCTCGCTCAACCCCGATTGCAGCAGCCCAGTCACCGGCATTGGCTGGGAATACGACGGCATTGACTACGACCAGACGTCCTGGACGACTACCCTCGGCGACGGAGAGTATACTTGGTGCCTGTACGCGTTCGACGGCGCCGCCGGGTCGGGATGGAGCAGCGCCCGCCGCTTCGTGGTGGACATCCCCACACCCACGCCAACAGAAACCCCCACGGAAACCCCAACCGCCACGCCGACAGCCACGCCCACAGCCACGCCCACAGCCACGTCAACGGCCACGTCAACGGCGACACCGACCGCCACTCCCACAGCCACTTCCACGGCGACGCCGACAGCCACGCCGACAATCACGCCAACCGCCACTCCAACGGCCACTCCCACAGCCACTCCCACAGCCACGCCGACAGACACGGCCACGCCAACGGCCACTTCTACAGCCACCCCGACGGCCACACCGACAGTCACTTCCACGCCACTCCAACAGCCACGCCGACAATCACGCCAACGGCCACTCCCACAGCCACTCCCACAGCCACGCCGACAGACACGTCCACGCCAACGGCGACACCAACTGCCACACCAACAGCCACACCGACAGCCACTTCCACGGCCACCCCAACAGCCACGCCGACAATCACGCCAACGGCCACCCTGGCAGCCATGCTATTGAATGGCTTAATTAGTCCGAGTGCGGGCGGTGTTGTCTCTGCATCAATCGGTGTGACGGTCTCCTTGATCTTTCCTCCTGGGGCGGTTGATGAAGCGGTCCTGGTCAAAGTCGAACAGGTTTTGAATCCCTCCAGCCTGGATTGGGCTCAGGTAGCAGGACATTCCTTTCAAATCACGGCTTTGACCCTTTCCGGCAGTCCGGTGGCTACTTTCGATCCGCCCTTCTCGCTGATCGTCACCTACGCCAATCTGCCTCTGGGCGATGATGTGCCGCCTTTCCTATATTACTGGAACGAGGGTGCCGGTGCGTGGGAGAAAATCCTGGCCATCCACAACCCAGCCACCCACACCCTGACCGCCGTACTGGATCACCTGACCATCTTCGCCGTGATGCAGGATAAGACCGTGTCGGTCTACATCCCTCTGGTGTCAAGACGATGATTGGGACAGTGGTCGTTCACCTTCAGCATTAATGTTTCCACCCGAATTGCTATTGGGCAGTGAATGTGCTTGAATAAGATGCCTCTTGTGTATCGAGCGACTCTCGTTCATCGGTATCACGTCCTCGCATCCTCTTTCAGAAGGTTCCCCATGCGCAAACTATTTGGGTTGGAGCGAAATGTCTTCTATTTGGGCATCGTCAGCTTTTTCACCGACATCTCGTCGGAGATGACCCTGACCCTGCTGCCTCTCTTTTTGACCAATGTGCTGGGCGTGGCCATGCCCATTGTGGGCTTTATCGAGGGGCTGGCCGAAGCCACAGCCAGCCTGCTCAAGATCGTGGCCGGGCGTATCAGTGACCGCAGCGGACGGCGCAAACCCTTGACCGTCCTGGGCTACGGCATCAGCAGCCTGATGAAGCCCTTGTTGGCCCTGGCCGGCAGTTGGCCCCTGGTCCTGGCCGTCCGTTTCACGGATCGGGTGGGCAAAGGGCTGCGCTCCTCGCCCCGGGACGCCCTGATTGCCGAGAGCGTGGGGCCGGAGGATCGGGGGCGGGCCTTTGGCTGGCATCGCTCGGCGGACACGGCGGGGGCCTTGGTGGGGTTGGCCCTGGCCGCGGGGATCATCTGGTTCACCCAGCGCAACGCGGATCTGTTGACCCGTGAGACCTTCCGCACGATTGTGCTGTGGGGAGCCATCCCCGGCTTCCTCAGCGTGGGGGTGTTGGTGTGGGGGGTGAAGGAGAAGGCCAGGGAGCGGCCTGTCCCGCCCCAGGCTGGCGCGGCCCCGGCCAGTTGGAAGGTTTGGCAAGGGCTGGACCCGGCCTTTACCAAATATCTGGCGGTCATGGCCCTCTTCACGTTGGGGAACAGCAGCGATGGTTTTCTGCTTCTGCGTTTGCAGAATGTGGGGCTGACCGCCTTGCAGATCGCCCTGATGTTGGTGGCGTACAACCTGATCTATGCGGTCTTTGCCCTGCCCGCGGGCATCCTCAGCGACCGGTTGGGGCGCAAGCAGTTGTTGATCTTTGGCTGGGGACTCTACGCCCTGATCTACCTGGGCTTTGGCTGGGTGGGGAACGGCGCGGGGGGCGGTGCGGCCGCGGTGGGGCTATACATTGCCTACGGTCTCTACTACGCCAACACCGAGGGGGTGGGCCGAGCCTACGTGGCGGATCTGGTCCCCGCCCACAACCGGGCCACGGCCTATGGGCTGTACTACGGGGTGGTGGGGCTGGTGGCCCTGCCCGCCAGCGTCCTGGCCGGTAGCCTGTGGGCATGGGTGAGTCCGGCGGCCCCCTTCTATTTCGGGGCTATCCTGGCTGGGATCGCCGCCCTCTTGCTCTGGTTCTGGGTGCCAACCAGTTCGGTCAAACCGACATAAAAATCACCGCAAAGACGCAAAGGGCGCAAAGAAAAACAGAGGTTTTTCTTTGCGCCCTTTGCGTCTTTGCGGTGAAGATCTCCTCTTCTCCCCTTCTTCTTCTCTACTCCTCCGCCATCTCCAACTCCTCGATCAACTGCACCAGATCCGTGCGGGTGACGATGCCGATGATCTTGCCGTTTTCCACCACGGGCAACGAGCGGTGACCCCGCTTCATCATCTGGGTGGCGACGTGGTCCATGGTGTCGTCCGGGGCCACGGTGGTGACCTTGGTGGACATCAACTCCGAGGCGTTGACGGCCAGGATATGGCGCACCTGCTCCTTGTATTCGGCATAATCATCCAGCCCAAAGGGAAGCAGCCCCCACAGCAGGGGGAAATAGGTCGGCTCCTTGGCCGGGGCGTGGCGGGAGATCAGGTCCAGCTCCGAGACAAAGCCCACCAGCTTGCCCTCGGTGTTGACCACAGGCACGCCGCTGATCTGGTTGGCCCGCATGATCCACGCCAACTTCTGGATAGGCGTGTCCGGTGTGACGGTGATGACGTTATTGGTCATGATGTCCCGAACTTGCATGGTGGGGTCCTTTCTAAAGGAAGGCAAAAGGCGAACTACAAAAGGGGTGGGGGGATGGAGAGGCCGTGGGTGAGATGGGGGATAACGTGTGGATCGGACAGGATTCGAACCTGTAACCAAGGAGTTATGAGCCCCCTGCTCTGCCATTGAGCTACCGATCCGAAAGAAAAAAGGTTGATTGGTTGATTTGTTGATTTGGCAGACCACACTCGCCCTTAGGGGCAACGCCGCCAAAAATCAACAAATAAACAAATCAACCAAAGAGAGCGGGTAGCGGGAATCGAACCCGCGTAATCTGCTTGGAAGGCAGAGGCTCTACCATTAAGCTATACCCGCATAGTCGGGGCGAGAGGATTTGAACCTCCGACCCCAGCGTCCCAAACGCTGTGCGCTGCCGGACTGCGCTACGCCCCGTCTACCATCATTCTAGCCGAAAGGGGCGACTTGGTCAAAAAGACGTTGAAGATTTTGGATTGGTGATTTTGGATTTTGGATTTGAACGTGGACTTCGTGACAAAAACGTAATCCAAAATCACCAATCCAAAATCAAAAATCACTTCACCCACTGAATACTATGCAAACTCCAATCCGGGCTGAGGGTGCCGGTGATGGGGGCCAGGGCGCGGGGGGTGCCGCCGCCGATGGGCAGCAGCCAGATCTTCCAACTGCCGTCCCGGTCGCTGAGGAAGGCGATCTGGGTGCCGTCCGGGCTGACCGTGGGCAGGACGTCGTTGGAGTTGTTGGTGGTCAGGCGCAGGACTTCGCCCGTGGCCACGGTGAGCCGGTAGATCTCCCAGTTGCCGTGGCGATCCCGGCTCATGAAGAGCACGATAGCTGCCGTCCGGCGACCAGGCGGGGCGGGTGTCCCCAGGCTGGGCAGTCAGGGGGACCCGGCTGGTGGCGGCGCTGGTCATGCTCCACAGGCCGCAGGCGTTGCCCGTGGGGTCACAGCCCTGAAAGGCGATGCGGTCTTGGCTGGGATGCCAGGCGGGGGTGTTGCCAAAGTCCAAAACTTCCGCCACCCCTTTGCCGTCGGCCCAGGTGACATAGAGGCGCAGACGCCGGTCCCCCTCCCGGGTGCTGGCAAAGACGATGCGATCCCCGTTGGGGTTCCAACTGGGCAGGGTGTCTTCGGTGAAGGTGGAGAAGCGGATGCGCAGATCCGTGCCGGGGTCCGAGCCGCCCAGGCCGCCCAGATCGCCCCGGGTGCTGCGGAAGGCGATGCGCCGCCCGGCCCGCTGCAAGTTGGGCTCGGAGGCGTC
This sequence comes from uncultured Chloroflexia bacterium, assembly GCA_963704975.1. Lineage (GTDB taxonomy): Bacteria > Chloroflexota > Anaerolineae > Caldilineales > Caldilineaceae > JAGNDO01. The sequence continues at coordinate 34,165 of CAVPIK010000005.1, forward strand.
CTCCACCAGCAAAACCGGGCGCACGTTGGCCGTCACCGGCTGGGCAAAGATGCGGCTGCGCCCGTCCGTGGGATCCACGGCGGAATAGAGGATGCGTCCCGTGCCGCTGGCGGCCACGGCGCTGCTCCCCGTGGCGGGCGTGCCCTCCTCGCCCGGCATGGGCGTGCCGTCTTCCGTGGCCTCAATCCCCGCGCCCGAATCACACAGGATTTGGAATTCTGTCTGCTTTTCCTCTAGCCCCAAGGCATTCTGCACGACAATGGCCTGGGCATATTGGTCTGCGGCTTCGCACCAGTTCCCCTCTTTTGAAAGACTGTCCCCATATTCCAAACGGGCTTCTTGCAGCTTTTGGCGCACGTCCCGATAGCTGGGATTGCCCTCGTAGATCAGGGAGAGCAGGTCGATGGCCTGGGGCCAGTCGGCATACCAATAGGTCAGGGCATCCACATATTGGGCGGTCACATCCCGCACCGTGCGGATCTGCACCTCGTCCGGGCGGATCTCCAAGGCCCGGTCAAAGAGGCTGACCGCCTCTTCCAGGCTGCCGGCGTTGCTCTTTTCCATGCCCAGGCTGGCATAGGCGGTGTAGAGCATGTCCTGCAATTGCTGGGGGTCAAAGGTGGGGTCTTCGCTTTGGAGCTGGGCCTGCTTGGCCTGCACCTGCAACAGCCGGTCGATGGCCTCGGCCCAGCGCCCTTCTTGAGCCATGGACTGAGCGTCGGCCCAGACCACATTCATGGGATTGAGGGGCGTTTGGGGGGAAGCCGGGGTGGGGGCCACAGCCACGGGTGCCACGGGCACAACCGGCATGGAGGCCGAATCCACGCTCAACAGATCGCCGATGCCACTCAGGGCGTTGGCGTTCTCCGGATCCAGGGCCAAAATCTGGCGATAGGCTTCCAAGGCCGCCGGCGAGTCGCCGTCGGCTTGGAAGTCCATGGCTTGCTGGCTGAGAATGCCGATCTGCTGGCGGCGCTGGGTCTCCAACTGCCGGGTGCCGTCCCGCAGTCCTTTGACCACGGAAAAGACCAAGATCAGCACGGCCAACAAAGCGGCCACGCCAATGGTCAGGCGCAGCCAGCGGGGGAAACGGGAGAAGGTTGAGGGTCGGGCGGGTTGTGGGGTCATGGGATTTTCGATTTTGGATTTTGGATTGGTCGATTGGTGGGTGATTGGGAGATTGGGGTCTGAGCCGCAATCCAAAATCCAAAATCACCAATCCAAAATCACTTGAATTGTCCCGAATAGGTATACGAATACAACACCCGTCCGCCGCCGTCCACAAAGGTGATCTGGGCGGTGCCGCTGTTGGGGAGGCGGGCGGCGGTGGCGGCCACGCCGTTGAAGGGCTGGGCCGGGCTGATCTGCAACGTCTGCCGCCCGACTTCCGTTCCGTTGACCGTGACCACCAAGGTTGCCGCTCATGGGCCGGGTGGGGAAGAAGCCCACGGCCAGCCCCTCGCCCGTGGCATACGGGTTGATGGCGGCGACCTCGTTGGCAAAGGCCATGTCTCCCATGCCGCTGACCGGATACCAGACCTCCCGCCACGAGACCGCGCCCCCGGCGGGCAGCCGATAGGTCTCGAAGAAGCTGGTCGACAGTCCGCCGTGCAGTTCCACATAGCCGGAGTTGTCCGTGGTGAAGTTGTCGCTGCCCAGGGCATTGTTGAAGCCCAGGCCAAAGAGCTTGCTGCCCCGGGCCACATTGGCCGGATAGACCCGCACGGCCCCGGCATTGTAGGCCCGGTCATAGATGCCCACAAAGGGACCGTGGGCCGCGGGCCGCTCGAAGAAGCCCAGGAATTGGTTCCACGTGCCCAGGCGGCTCACATCCCGGCCGCCGAAGTTGGGCCAACTGAAGCCCTGACCCGGCTGGGGCATACGGGGATCCTGGGTGCTGTGGACGGTCATCTCCGGGCTGGGGAAGACGAAGTGGGTGTCGCCCGTGGGCCGGTTGCCGCTGCCGGGGGCCAGCATGGCGTTCTGCCAATAGTGGAAATCCAAGGTGCGGTCGCTGACGTTGGAGACCCTCGGCTCGATCTCAAAGCTCCCCGCGCCGGAGCGCAGGCTGATGGTGATGCTGGCGTTCAATCTGCGCCCATCCCTGGGCGTGAAGACCGTCACCGAGGCCAGATCCCGGCTGATCTGGTTGGGGATGTAGCCCCAAGGCACGCCCCAATCGTAGCCGTGTTCCTCCACGGGCAGGTTCCACTCCAGCCCGCCCACGGCCAGCCAGCCCAACTGCTCCGGCGGTCCCCAGGGCGAGGGTTTGACCACCGGGTTTTGATAGAACATATTCCAGCCGCCGGGTTTGTAGATCACCTGCCAGATGCGCCCGCCCAGTTCGGGCAGGATGGTCACCTTGAGATAGCTGTTTTCCAGCACGATCAGCTTGAAGGTGCGGTTGGCCGGGGCCGGGTTTTCGGCCCGGAAGCGGTCCCGATCAAAACGTTTGTAGGGCCAGGCGAAGGTGTCGTTGAACCGCGTCGGACTGATAGCGCTCGTAGGGATAGGTGAGCAGGGTGACGCTGCTCTCGTAGACCACCACCGTGCCCACGGGCGCCGGTGCGGGGACGGATCCGCCCTGGGGCGTTGCGGTCAAGGTGGGCGTGGGGGCCGGGGTGGGGATCTCCGTGGTGACGGGGACCAGATCCGGGCGGTCCACCGTGGCCAGGGCGGCGAAAATCCAGGCCGGTTGGCCGTTGAAGGTGAACTTGAGCCATGTCCCGTCGCTGTTTTGGGCCAGCACATCATAGCTTTGGCCTGCTGTGGCCCCGCCGACCACCGGATAGGTCGTGCCCGGCCCGGCCCGCACATTGGCCGCGCTCTTCACCGTCAGCCGGGGGATCACGGCAACCGTGGCCGTAGATGTAGGCGTCGGGGTATTCTCTGGCGTCATGGTCTCCGTCGGGGTGACGGTGACGGTATCCATTGGCGTGGCGATGGGCGTGGGCGTCTCGGTCGGCGTCTCCGTGGGCCGGACTTCCACCATAAAGGTGCGTTTGGCCTCACCGATCAACCCCGCCGGGTTGCGCACCTGGCCGATGATCTCGTAATCGCCCGGATTACTGGCTGTCCACACAAAGGAGAGCACCCCGTTGGGCAGATCCGCCACAGCCTGCCACCCGGTCCCCGCGCCGTCGATAGAAAGCGAATAGCTCCACCCCTCTATTTCCGCCACGGGACGGTCCACCGCATGGACCGCAATCTCCACCACATTGCCCGCATAGACCGGCACGGGCGAAACGATCTCCACCGCCACCTGGGGGACGGTCGGGGGCTGCTCGGTTGGCGAGGCGGCGGCGGTCGGTTCCAGGGTGACCGGGACCGAAATCGGCGGCGAGGTGGGCGTGGGGCTGGGGGTCGGCGTGGGCGGCGCAAAGAGTTTGCACCCAGTCAGGGTCAAGGCGATGACCATGAACAGGCCAAGTCGTCCCCAGCGCAGACCGGTGAGCGTGCGCCAAGTTTTGAAGCCACGAGGGAGTTGAACGGGATGGAATGATGGTGTGTGTGGGTTCATGGGCCAATTATACAACCGGCCCAGCGCTTGTGGCAATCGCAGGTGAATGGGTGAGAGGGCCAACGCAGGTTGAGTAGCCCGGCTTGACCCAACCAGGTACACAACCCAAAAAGAAAGGGCGTATCGAAACCGAAGTGGGTTAACCGCATGTGGTCAACCCGCTTCGGTTTCGATACGCCGCCAGTGCCTGAATGGTCAGCGGAGATCTCGGCGGCGGCTACTCAACCTGCGCTAGTCTCCTCACCCTTTCACCCGCTCACCCCTTCACCCTTTCACGATTACAGCCCAGCGGCCACGCGCAAGGCGTCGGCGCGGTTGGTCTCTTCCCAGGGCAGGGAGATGTCGTCCCGGCCAAAGTGACCGTAGGCGGCCGTCTGGCGATAGATGGGCCGACGCAGGCGCAGGTCCTGGATGATGGCGCCGGGGCGCAGGTCGAAGGTCTTGTGGATCAGGGCGGCGATGCGCTCGTCGCTGATGACGCCCGTGCCAAAGGTCTCCACGTTGATGCTCAAGGGGCGGGCCACGCCGATGGCGTAGGCCAGCTGGATCTCGCAGCGGCTGGCGATGCCGGCGGCCACGATGTTCTTGGCCACCCAACGGGCCGCGTAGGCCGCGCTGCGGTCAACCTTGGTGCAGTCCTTGCCGCTGAAGGCGCCGCCGCCGTGCCGACCCATGCCGCCGTAGGTGTCCACGATGATCTTGCGACCGGTCAGGCCGGCATCGCCCATGGGGCCGCCGACCACGAAGCGCCCGGTGGGGTTGACAAAGATCAGCAGATCCTCGTCAACCAGCTCCGCGGGCAGCACGGGCATGATCACATGCTTGATGATCTGCTTGCGGATCTCTTCCTGGCTGATCTCCGGGGCGTGCTGGGTGCTGATCAGGACGGTGTGGATGCGCTTGGGCTTGCCGTAGGCATATTCCACCGTGACCTGGGACTTGCCGTCCGGGCGCAGCCAGGGCAGGGTGCCGTCCTTGCGCACTTCGCTCAAGCGCCGGGCCAGCTTGTGGGCCAGGAAGATGGGCAGGGGCATGAGGGTGGGGGTCTCGTCACAGGCATAGCCGAACATCATGCCCTGATCCCCGGCCCCCACGGCCTCGATCTCGTCGTCTTCCATGTCCATGCTGCCCTCTTTGTACTCGGCGGCCCGGTCCACGCCCATGGCGATGTCCGGGCTTTGGGAGGCCACGGCCACCTGCACGCCGCAGGTGTTGCCGTCGAAGCCCTTTTCGCTGCTGTCAAAGCCGATCTCTTTGACCACCTGGCGCACCAGGCTGTCCATGTCCACGTAGGCCGTGGTCGTGATCTCGCCCAACAGCAGCACAAAGCCGGTCTTGATGGCCGTCTCGCAGGCCACACGGGCATTGGGGTCCTGCTCAAAAATGGCGTCCAGCACCGCATCGCTGATCTGGTCGCACATCTTGTCCGGATGTCCCTCGGTCACCGACTCGCTGGTGAAGAGCAGGGACGGGGAGGTCATAAAGGAATTGCTCATGGTTTAGTCTCCTTGGTTGAATGGCAAATGGCGAATGGCAGAATGGCGATGTCGACTCGCCATTTGCCATTCGCCATTCGCATATTTTAATGTCCCGTGCCCAGGCTCCACTCGTTCAGATAGGCTTCTTGCTCGGCGGTCAGGACGTCGATCTCGACGCCCATGGCCTTGAGCTTGAGGGCGGCGATCTCCCGGTCGATGTCTTCGGGCACGTCGTAGACCTCGCCGGTCATGTTCGCCGCCCGCCTTGAGCATGTACTCGGCGGCCAGGGCCTGGTTGGCAAAGCTCATGTCCATCACCGCGCTGGGATGGCCCTCGGCCGCGGCCAGGTTGACCAGGCGACCTTCGCCGGCCACGTAGATGCGGCGACCATCTTCCAGGGCGTATTCGTCCAGGAAGTCGCGCACCCGGGTGATCTTGGTGCTCATCTTCTCCAGGGCCACCAGGTTGATCTCGATGTCGAAGTGGCCGCTGTTGGCCAGGATCGCGCCGTCTTTCATGACTTCCATGTGGGGACCGTCGAAGACGTGCATGTCGCCCGTGGCCGAGCAGAAGATGTGGCCGATCTTGGCCGCTTCGATCATGGGCATGACCCGGAAGCCGTCCATGACCGCCTCCAGGGCCTTCATGGGATCGACTTCGCAGACGATCACGTTGGAGCCCATGCCCTTGGCCCGCATGGCGATGCCCTTGGTGCACCAGCCGTAGCCGCCGACGACGAAGTTCTTGCCCGCCAACAGCACGTTGGTGGCGCGGATGATGCCGTCGATGGTGCTCTGGCCCGTGCCATAGCGGTTGTCGAAGAAGTGCTTGGTCATGGCGTCGTTGACGGCCATCACCGGGAACTTCAGCTTGCCCGCCGCGGCCATGGCCTTCAGGCGGATGACGCCGGTGGTGGTCTCTTCCGTGCCGCCGATCACGTTGGGCAGCAGGTCGGCCGCGCTGGGTGTGGAGCATGGCGACCAGGTCCATGCCGTCGTCCATGGTGATGTGGGGCTTGATGTCCAGCACCGCGGCCAGATGGCTGTTGTACTGGTCGTTGGTCTCGCCCTTGATGGCGTAGACGGGCATTTCGTAGTAGCTGACCAGGGCGGCGGCGATGTCATCCTGGGTGCTCAGGGGGTTGCTGGCGGCCAGAGCCACCTCGGCCCCACCGGCGATCAGGATGCGCATCAGGTTGGCCGTCTCGCTGGTCACGTGCATGGCCGCGGCCATGCGAATGCCCTTGAAGGGCTGCTCCCGCTTGAAGCGCTCCTCGATCAGGTCCAGCACGGGCATCTCTTTGGCCGCCCACTGCATACGGAAGCGGCCCTTCTCGGCCAGGTTAATGTCGGCGATGTCGTAGGTTAGTTCTTTTTTTGCTGTCATGCGGTTAGATCTCCTCGATTTTCAAGATTGATGGGGGAGCGTGCGTCGAATTGCACAGCTTCCCCTTCTACAAACGGACAATGTTTCACAAATCCTAGATTTTCATACAAACTCACCGCCGTGTGGTTTCGTTGGTCCACGTTGAGGGCGATGAGGTCAATCCCGTCTTCCTGCAATTGGGCCGTGACGGCCCGGGTGATAGCTTTGGCATATCCCCGCCCCCGATGATCCGGGTGGGTGTAGATGTTGCCGATGACCGCCACGCTCTCGGTCTCGTCCGTCACATGGGTGCCACCGGCGGCGATCAGGTCGTTCCCGGCTTCCACGCCCCAAAAGAACCCTTCGGCCAGTTGGGCCGGGTCAAAGGCATCCGGCGTAAAGTCGCCGCCGTGGGCGAAAAGTCGCTCGATACGCCCCGCATCCTCCACGCCGAGACGGACCAACGCCCCCCGGCCCCCAACTTTGGGGGAGGTTGTGGACGGTTCCCCCCAAAGTTGGGGGGTCAGGGGGGCAACCATCCGCCACATGGGCCGATAGTCCACGCTGGTGTCGTACCAGCGCTGGATGGCGGGCAGATGTTCCTCCCGCACGCTCAGGTAGACCCGTTCCGGCAGGTCCATCTGGGCCAGGGCCGCTTCCACCTCCGCGGCTGGGCCGTGGGTGATGAGGATCGGCGGGGTGATCCCTGCCCAAAAGAGGATCACGGCCGAATCCGTCACCGTCCACCGGCACACCTGCGCAAAGCGGGGATGCAGATCCGCCAAGGCGAAGACGGTCCAAGCCGGGTCAGATTGCAGAAGAGCGCGGCACGCTGGTTGACATGACCTTACCCTAGCCGTGCCAAGCCCGCTTCGGCCCCAAAGTTCTCTGCGTACCGTGCCACGAATTCCGCTACCGTGAAGTGATGGCTGGCGGTACCCAAATTCTCCAAAACGTAGGTGCTGCACAGCGCGCCCACCCGTCCGGCCACGGCCAGGGGCAGGTCCGCGCTGAGGGCGGCGAAGAAGCCGGCCCGGTAGGCGTCCCCGGCCCCGGTGGGTTCGACCACGTGGCTGGGTTTGGCCGTGGGGATGCGGATGGCCTCGTCGCCCCGATAGATGACGCTGCCCTTGTCGCCTTCGGTCACCACCAGGGTGCCCACGTTGGCGCGGATTTCGGCGGTCGTCCACTCGGTCTTCTTCTCGATCACGGCCAACTCGTACTCGTTGACCATGAGGAAGGCGGCGCCGGGGATGCTGCCCCGCAGATCCTCGCCGGAGAGGCGGGCGGTCTGCTGGCTGGGGTCATAGGCATAGGCGATGCCCAGATCCTGGCACTCCTTGGCGATGTTGAGCATGGCGCCAGGGTCGTTGGGGCTGATGATCACCATGTCCACGTCGGTCAGGCCCCGGTCGGTCAGGCTGTAATTGACCGAATGGGCCATCGCCCCGGTGTAGAAGTTGGCGATCTGGTTTTGGACCTGATCCGTGCTCACAAAGAAGCTGGCGGTGAAGTCATCCTCGATCTCGATGATCTGGTCCGTGCGCAGACCGAAGGATTCCAGCCACTTGCGATAGTCGCCAAAATCTTGGCCCACGGTGCCGAAGATGATGGGATCTTCGCCCAACAGCTTCATGGTGTAGGCGATGTTGGGGGCCACGCCGCCCCGCTGCCGCTTCATGGAATCGACCAAAAAGCTCACGCTCAGGGTTGCCAGCTTTTCGGGCAAAATGTGATCCGTAAACTTGCCCGGATAGTTCATCAAGTAGTCATAGGCGATGGAGCCGGAGACGACGATCTTCATAGTATTTCTCTCCATTTTGTTCGTGTTGCGTATTGCGTACGGCGGATCGACCATGCAGCACGATTACGTTCACTTTCCGCCGTGAACACGCCGCCGGCATTTCGTGGACCGATAGCCGATCCATCAACTCCCCGGCGCTCTCGGCGCTGACCAGCAGGTTGCGGAAGCCGGGGCGGATAAAGCCCTCCTCGATGCCATGATCGATCATGGCGAGAAGGGGGTTGTAAAAACCGGCCACGTTGAGCAGGCCGATGGGTTTGCGGTGATAGCCGATCTGCGCCCAGGTGACCACCTCGAACAGCTCTTCCAGGGTGCCGTAGCCGCCGGGCATGGCCACAAAGGCGTCGGCCAGTTCGGCCATGCGCGCCTTGCGGGTGTGCATGGTGTCCACGATCTCCAACTCGCCCACGGGATGACCGCTCAACTCTCGGGGGGCCAGGGCCAGGGGCAGGATGCCCGTCACCCGTCCGCCGCCGGCATGGACCGAGCGGGCCAGCACGCCCATCAACCCCACACTGCCGCCGCCATAGACCAGCCCCAGGCCGCGCCGGGTCAGTTCCGCGCCCATCTCGTGGGCGGCGGTTTCATATTCAGGTCGTGTGCCCTTGGCGGATCCGCAGTAGACACAGATGTTGGTGAAGTGGTTCATAATTGAGAATTGAAATTTGAGAATTGAAAATTTTTATTTCGTCGATTACGAGATTACGAGCGTAGGCGATCAGGTGTCTACGCCGATCCTTTTGCCTTTTGCCTTTTGAACTTTGCCTTTTGCCTTCAAAAACAAAAAGCCCTCCCGGATGACCCAGGAGGGTGAGATGGCGGACTTTGCAGATGGCCGAAACATGGCAGGCTCCACGTATGACGCTGTGGGAAACGCTGCTGTCCAGGCCGGGCTGCAAGAGGATGGGGCTAGGGGTGGGTCGGGATCTTCCGGCAGAATTTTCGTCTGTTCGGACGATCCGGCGGACCGGACCTGTGCCATCACACATCTCACAGCAACCGAAAACCGGGACTCCAGCGGGTTGCCAAGGGAGCGAACTCCCCTCTTTGGGACATCATTTATGCGCCCAACGAATCAGGCACGAAGATCAAAATATCATAGCCATCTGAATTTGTCAAAAATAGTTGATAAAAATTCCCGTGCAGGTTGTCCTCAAAAAATCCTGTAACCAAACCGAGAAAAATGGCGTATAATGGGGGCATCGTTTGATCGACACCCTTCTCAACACAGTTCTTTCAAAGGAGAACCCACTATGGCAATCAGTCACGTTATTTCCGGCACCACCTTGCCGGTCGTTACCATCACCCTGAAACCCGGCGACAAGATCTATTCCTCCTCCGGCGGCATGAGCTGGATGACCCAGCAGGTGGAGATGGACACCAACACCGGCGGCGGCTTGGGCAAGATGTTCAAGCGGGCGGTCTCCGGCGAGTCCGTCTTCGTGGTGGATTACTATGTCAACAGCGGTGAGGGCGAGGTGGCCTTTGCCGCCGAGTTCCCCGGCCAAGATCGTGCCCATCGATCTGACCGACGGCCAAACCATCATCGTGCAGAAGGACGCCTTCATGTGCGCCCAGAAGTCCGTGGATCTGGACATGCACTTCCGCAAGAAATTGGGGGCCGGTCTCTTTGGCGGCGAGGGCTTCATCCTGCAACGGCTGACCGGGCCGGGCATGGCCTTTGTCAACTTTGACGGCGAGATCCTCATGAAAGAGCTGGCCGCCGGCGAAGTCCTGCGGGTGGACACGGGCCACGTGGCCATGTTCCAGCCCACGGTGGACTTTGACATCGAGATGATCAAGGGCTTCAAAAACCTCTTCCTGGGCGGCGAGGGTCTCTTCCTGGCCACCCTCAAGGGGCCGGGCAAAGTCTGGCTCCAGACCATGCCCATGAGCAAGCTGGCCCGCAAGATCGCCCAATACATGCCCCAGGTGGGCGGGCAGGGGTCCAGCGGCGGCACGAATATCAACTTGGGCCAGTTGTTGGGCGGGCAGTAGGGTTCAGGGATTGAGGATTGCGAGAGGCGGGCAAAAAGGGAGGGGGACGGCATGATGCCGTCCCCCTCCCTTTTTGCCCGATGCGGATCAGTACCGATCCACAAACCAGGCCAACTGATTTCCATTGCGCAGCAGCACATAGACCATACGGGTGAGGGGATTGACGGCGATGTGGAAGGGATCCGCGCCGGTCGCCAGCGTGGTGGTGGCTTGGTTGCTGTCGCCACCAATCACCGTGATCGTGTCGTCCACGCTGTTGGCGACGAAGAGGTTGCCCGTGGCTCGATTCACCGCCATGCCCGCCCCGCCGACCGTCGCCGAACGGCTGCCGCCACTCTGGCCAACCGGGACGGTCGCCACCTTCCAGAACCAGTCATCCGCCCGCACTTCCCAGATGTCAACAAGCCAGGCCGTGTCCACCACATAGAGCAGATACAGCTTCTGATTGACCGGGTTGTACTCGACCTCGAAGGGGATGCGGCGGTCGCTGAAGGTGAAGTTCTGGCCGTCGTTCTGCCACTGACCAAACTCCGTGCGGTAGAGGATCCGCATGTTGCCCCCGTCTCGGTTGCTGACGAAGATGCGGTTGCGCACCGGGTCCACGGCGATGCCATAGCTACCTGCCCCGGTGGCCCCCACCCATTTGGGTAAGTTTGTCCCTTCGATGATGGCGACGGCTCCGTTATTGCCCCCGACCACCACAGCCACCGTATCGATGGCCGGCAACACCGCCATCAAGCCCGGCTGTATTTCGCCGGGGTTGCCCAGGCGAATCTTGGTGATCAGGGCTAGGCTGTCGGCGTCATAGACCCACACATCGGCGCTGGCATAGTTGCTGACGTAGACCCGGTTGGTGACTTCATTCACCACCACGCCCCAAGGTTGCAGACCTGTGGCGGCTTCTTTCTCCACGATGTTGCCCGCCGGGTTGACCTTGAGCAGCCGGTTGTTGTCCCGGCTGGTGATAAAGAGCCGATTCTGGCCCTGATGCACGGCGATCACATTGGGATGATCCAGACCGGGGATGGCAACCCCGCCTAGATTATCCGGGACCAGCGTGGGGGTCGGGCTGGCCGTTGGTGTGAACGTGGGGGTCGGCGTCGCCGTGGGGACGGGTGCCTTGCTGACCTCAGGCATCCACAGACGATAGATCGTGCGAATCGCCGGTCCGCCCGGATCGCTGATCACACCGTTGGCGGTCAGATCCCCATCACCCCGCTGGCCGTCCACAAAGTGAAGCGTAATCGTGTTGCCGTCGATCACGGCACCGGTCTGCCCGTTGAAGGCGAAGGGATACCAGTGGTCCGTCGGGTTGGCGACCGTGGGGCCGAATTTCCAGAACTCCGCCGGGACCGCGCCCGTGTGCAGGATCAGGGTCACCGAATAGACGCTGCCCGGCGTCAACCCTTCTACCTTGAAGGAGAACAGCCCTTGGGGCATCTCGACCCCCGAAGGCGGCGTGACCGGCGGGGCCACGGCCTGCACCGCCTGCAAGGGGATGCCGCCGCCGGAGACCAGGGTCACATAGCCGCCGTCCACGCTGTTGGGCAGGGAGGCCACGTCCGACTGCTGGGCGTCGGGCACACCGTCGCCGTTGCCGTCGCCCGTGCCGCCACCGGGGCTGGGCACCTGGTTTTCCACCGTATCGTCCACCTGATCCCCGTCTGAAGGCGTGGCAGTGGACGTCGGTGTTGGCGACGGTGTCGGTGACGGTGTTGCTGTCGGTGTCGCTGTCAGCGTGCTGGACGGCGTTGCGCTGGGCGTAGCTGTCTGGCTACTGGTCGGCGTTGGTGTCGGCGATGGGGTCGACGTCGGCGTGCTGGACGGCGTTGCACTCGGCGTGGCCGTTTGGCTGCCCGTGGGCGATGGCGACGGCGTTGCACTGGGCGTTGCTGTTGGGGTTGCTGTCGGCGTGTTTGATGGCGTCGCACTTGGCGTTGCGCTCGGTGTTGCTGTTGGTGTCGCTGTCGGTGTGCTGGACGGCGTCGCACTGGGCGTCGGCGTATTCGACGGCGTGGCTGTCGGTGTATTCGTGGGTGTCGGTGTCGGCGTGGCCTCGATGAGGGTGATCGCAGTCGTGTAGTCCGTAAAGCCGCCGTCCTTGTCCGCGATGCGCGCCCGCACCGTGCGGCTGGTCACCCCAGTCAGGAAGCTGCCGGGGACCGTGGCCGTGGCCGCCACCGTGCCGGTGATCTCGAAGGTACTGTCGTTGTCAAAGTCATAGCTATAGGTGAAGCCAGCCGTCGTGTCCGCCGTGGACGGGTCGCTCTGGCTGCTGAAGCTGACCACCCCGCTGCTGCCATCGTTGATCGGCCCATCGTTGCTCAGCACGGCGGACGGGGCCACATTCTGCCAGACCACGATCGCGCTGGCGCTGACTCCGCCGGTCTGTGCGCTGGTCACCGTGGCCGTGTTGACCGTGGTGGCCGGGCCGTCGTCCACGCTCAGGCTGTAGGTGAAGCTGACGCTTTGGCCCACGGCCAGGGTGAGGCCGGACCCCAGGGTGCCGGTCAGGCTGTCGGTCACCGCCACCTCTGTGGCCGTGGACCCGCCCGTGTTAGAGACGGTCACGGTGTAGCGCACCGCCCCACCCTCGTCGACCAGGGCATTGGTCACAGTTTTCTGAATGGCCAACACCGGCGCGCCCACCACGGTGAAGGCCGCACTGGCCGCATTGTTGCCCACGTCCACATCGTTCTGCGCCCGGATGGTGGCCGTGTTGGTGATGGTGGCGGCGAAGAGGTCGCTCCCCCCGGCCAAGGTGCCGGTCAGGGTGATGACGCCACCGGCCCCCGCTGCCAGATCCCCCAGGCTCCACGCCAGATGCGGCGCACTGCCGGTCTGGGTGATGGGCACACCGCTGTTCGCCGTGGCCGTCACACTCACCGCCGAAGGCAGACTGTCGCTGATGGCCGCGGCGTAAGCGATCTCCGACCCGCTGTTGGTGAAGGTCAGGGTGTAGGTGATGGCCTCACCCGGCGCGGGGTTGGCCGGGCTGACCGTCTTGGCGATGACCAGATCCGTGGGCAGGGCATACTCGTACGCGCCCAGGTCCACCGTGCCGTTGAGGATGCGGGGCGTGCCGCCCAATGCCGTGGTCACCCCGGAGATGTAGCTGTTGTTGCCCGCATCGATGGCCGGGGACGCAGCCTGCACCCGTAGATCCCCCGCCACCGTCGGCGCGTCCGCCGGGTCCGCCGCCAGGACGAAGAGGGGATCGTTGGCCACATCCGTGCCGTCCAGGTTGCCGTTGCTGGTGTCGCTCTCCCCCTGGACAAGGCTGCTGAAGAGGGTCGGCGATCCGCCGTCGTCCACATATTGGTCGCCGCCCAGCGCCGCCCGATTGTTCCAAACAATGCTGTTGCGCAGGGAGATGCCAAGGGAGAAGATGCCCCCAGCCCGGCCCCCGGCGTCGTTGCCCGACACCGTGCTGTTGATCAGGGTGAGGACCGACTCGCTGTAGATGCCGCCGCCATCTTGATCCGTGCGGTTGCCCTGGAAGACGACATTGGTCAGGGTGGCGTCGTTGCTGGCCAGGAGGCCACCGCCATCATCCTTGGCGTCGTTGCCCGCGAAGAGGCCGTTGACCAGGGTGGTCGATCCGTAGGTGGCCATGCCGCCGCCCCGTCCGTTGGTGGTGCGGTTGGCCGAGAAGGTGACCCGTTCCATGGCAACGTTGCTGATGGTAAAGAGTCCACCGCCCTCGCTGCTGGCCTGGTTGCCCGTGAAGGTCACGTCGGTCAGGCGGCTTGTGCCGCTATCGTCCAGGCTGGCACCGCCGCCCCGCCCGCCGGCCACGTTGCCGGAGAAGACGACCCGGTTCAGGGTGACACCTGCGAAGCTGGTGCCCATACCGCCGCCGTCGGCCCCCGCCACATTCTGGTCGAAGGTCACATCCGTCAAGCTGAGGCTGCCGCTGTCGCCGCTCAGGCCGCCGTGGTTGCCGCCCGCCACATTGGCCGAGAAGCTGCCCCCGATCAGGATCAGATTGCCGCCCAGGGCAGAGAGTCCGCCGCCCGCAGAGGTGGCATGGTTGGCGATGAAGTTGACATTGGTCAGGGTGACCGTGGCGGAATCGATCAGCGCCCCACCACCGCTGCCCGCCCGGTTGCCCTGGAAGGTGACATTGCTCAGGGTCGGGCTGCCGAACTGGGCCAGCAGACCGCCGCCCTGGGCAGCACCCTCGTTGGCCAGACCGCCGCTAACGATGAACCCGTCCACGATGGCCGTGGCGTTGATGCTTTCGGCGTAGATCACATGACGAGCGTTGCTCCCCACGATATTGGCCGTGTCCGTCACCACACCCCGGCTGTCCACACCGTCGTTGCCGTCGATATCCCCACTGAGGACGGTGGGATGGGCGGTCCAGTCCCGCTCGGCCAGGGTGCTTTCCGTACCGGCAAAGCCGCCGTAGAGGGCCAGGCCATTACGCAGTTCAAAGGTCGAGTAGCGGCTGTTGTTCGTCTGGCCCGCGCCCTCGTCGGGGAAGTAGACGCCGCCCGCCACCCAGATCTCGGTGACGCCCGTGCAGATGGACGCGGTGGTCAGGGCGTCCTGCAGGGTGGCGAAGGCCGTCGCCCAGGTCGTGCCGCCGCCGGGGGTGGCCGACGCCGCATCCACGAAGAGGCGGGTGGCCGACAGGCAGCGGAACTCGTGGGCGCCCCGGTCCACCGTGCCGCTGTGGATGCGGGGCGCGCCGCCCAGATCCTCGGTGACGCCAACGGGCAAGAAGCTGTTGTTGCCCGTGTCGATCAGAGGGGACGTGGCGTTCAGGCGCAGATCCCCGGCAGCGGTGGGGGCTGTGGCCGGGTCCACCGGGGCGAGGAAGCGGGGGTTGTTGGTGTTGCCGATGCCGCTGATGTTGCCCGGCTCGCCCAGTTGATCCAACCCCTGAATCAACGAGAACTTGATCTCCGTGGCACTGCCATAGATCGAGGCGAAGTACGATGCGTCGATGCCGCTGCTATCCTGGTTGTTCCAGAAGATGCTGTTCTGAATCAAGGGGGTGCCGGAGGCCGTGTAGAGGCCACCGCCGTTGTCCCCCGCCCGGTTGCCGCTGACCGTGACGTTGGTCAGCACCGGACTTCCCGCACTGCTCAGGCCGCCGCCCCGGTTGCCCGCGGCGTTACCGCTCAGGGCCACGTTGGTCGAGCGTCGGGCTGCCGTTGACGTTGGCCATGCCGCCGCCATCTTCGACGGCGCTGTTGGCGAGGATCAGCAGGTTGAGCAAGGTCGGGCTGCCGTCGGTGTTGAGCAAACCGCCGCCGGACGCGTCCGCGTCGCTGCCGTCCGCGTTGCCGCCGCGCAGGGTGAAGCCGTCCAAGACGGTTGCCGGGGTTGCGCCGTCCAACACCACCACATGGCGGCTGTTGCCCGCGGGGTCACCATCGCCGTCGATGTCGCCGCTGAGGATGCTGGTGTTGACCGTGCGGTCCCGCTCGTCTGCCGTGCTTTCCGTGCCGGCAAAGCCGCCCAGCACCGTCACCCCCACGGGGATCTGGAAGCTGGCGCTGCGGTCGTCGTCAACCTGCCCCACGCCCAGATCCGGATAGTAGATCCCGTCCGCCACCCACACTTGGTCGATGTTCGGGCAGGCCACGGCCGTGGACAGAGCGTCCTGCAGGTGGGCGAAGGCATCGACCCAGGACGCCCCGCTCCCCGCCCCGCCGGAGACATTGGCATCCACATAGGCCACACTCCCCGCCGGACAGCCCACGCCCTGGATGGCGAAGGTGTAGACCGCTTCGTCCTGGTCGTCGCTGGCCAGGATCACCGTGTCGGTGAAGGGGCCGGACCCGGTCGGCGTGAAGGTGATGGTGAAGGGCTCGGACGTGAGCGAACCCACCGTGGCCGGGGGTTGACCGGTCACGGTGAAGGACGCGCCCGCGCCCAGGGTTACCGGCGACGCGCCGGTCAGGGTGACGGGCTCGCCGCCCACATTCTCCACCCGGAAGGTGTGGGCCGCGGGGCTGCCCAGGATAACCGGGCCGAAGTCCGTGTTGTCATCCAACGTGGGGGAGAGATCCCCGCTGGCGATGGACTGGCCCAGGCCGGTGACGTTGATGTCGGCGAAGGCGCCGATGTAGCCATCCCATCTGCCGTTGCCCTGGCTGCCGTAGCTGAGGTTGCTGCCGTCGCTGCTGCGCAGGCGGATCTGATGGGGACCGTTCAGCGCGCCGGGGGTGACGTAGGACCACGCCGCCCCGGCCACACCTGGACCCGACGCCGACAGAGTCGCCACCCGCCAGCCCTGATGATAAAGGGCGGCAATCTGTGCCGGGGAGAGAGCCTGGCGATAGAGGGCGACCTCGTCCAACAGGCCGTCAAAGGAGCGCAGTTTTTTGCTGTCGTACGCGCCATAGCCGATCTGGAAGGTCGTGTTGGCCCCAGGTTTCTGGCCGGACAGGGCGGTTGTGCTTCCAACAGCTTGACCGTCTACATAGATCGTATACGTTGTGCCGTCAAAGGTGGCAGCGACAAAGTGCCAACTGTTTGGGGTCAGGATTGTGGTGGGCACATTGATGGTGGCCGCGTAGGCCGTCGTGCCGTCCCCAAAGCCGACCACAACGGTGCCATTGTCCCGCACCCGCAGGGATGGATAGGCAAGTTCTGGATTGTCGATGTCCCCGGCCCCGCCGAAGATGGCCCCGCCGTTGCCGGTCAGGTTGACCCAGGCCATCTGGGTGAACTCGCCGTCGCTCAGATCCAGATGGGGCTGAGCCGCCACATCCAGACGCAGACTGGAGAAGTCGTACGCGCCCGCGCCCACCGCACCGGTCGCAGGGAACTTGGCGGCGCTGGTCTCCACGGTCACCGTGTTATCGTAGGGCGCATCATCCCGGGCAACGCCGCCGACCCGCAGGGTGCTGTCGTCCAGCCCCAGGCGCAGGACCGGCGCCACGCCCCGATAGTGGCGCTTGACCTCCGCCGGGCTGAGGGCCAGATCGTAGACCGCCACATCGTCCAGCAGACCGCCGAAGCCCTGGCCCAGCACGAAGGCATCCGTCGCGGCCGGGCGCAGGCTGGTGCTGAAGCTGGCCTGCACATTGCCGTCCACATAGAGGGTGGCGCTGTTGTCCGCGCCGATGACGACGAAGACGTGATGCCAGGCGTCCGCGGGGAAGGTGTCCGTGCTGGACTGGGTGCCAGCCACGCTGTCCACGTAGCGGAACCGTTGGGTACTGGTTTGGTATTCCAGGCGTTGGGTGGCCGCACCGGCCACCGGCCCGAAGGCCAGCAGGGTCTGCACATCCCCGCCGCTCAGGGTGGGGGAGACCCACGCGCCGAAGGAGAGCGCCCCGTGGTGAGGGCCGCGCCCAGATCCGCCACGGTCAGGGCATCATCCCCGCCGTCGAACTGGACGCCGTTGCCCAGCATAGGCCCGCACGGAGTCCGCTGGGCAGGCGGGCGCGGTACAGACGGCGTGGTTGCCCAGGCCGCTGCTATCGGCAAAGCGGGACGCGCCGCCGTCCGCGGTGGGCCGTTCGTCCAAGGCCAGATGCAGCACATTGCCCCCGTTCAACACGCCGACCGGAGAGCGGTCGTTGCGGTCCATGGGGTGGAAGCTGATCTCCACCTGGTCGATGCCCTGGACGATGCCATTTTCCTGCACCGTGCCCGTGATCAGCACCGGGCCGGTGATGGTGGTGCTGATGGGGCCGGTGTAGCGGATGTCGGCGACCGGGGGCGTGCCGTCCAGGGGGAAGGCGATCACCCGTTCGGCCCCGTTGCCCACCCCATCCACGGCCTCGACGGTCATGGGTAAAGACGCCATTGGGTCGGGCATCGAAGGGATAGTTCATGGCCCAGGAGACCGTCCCGCTGCCTGTGAGCAAGGCCCGCTGGCGTCCGTTCACTTCCAGGCCCGTGCTGTCTTGCAGGGTGATGTGGACATTGTCCACCGGACTGCCGCTCTCGGTGACGGTCCCGCTCAGGGAGGCGACCCAGCCATCGCCATTCTGGTTGCGAGAGACCGAGGGCTGACTGCTCTCCACACTGGCTGTGCCGATGGTGGGCGGCGTGCTGTCGATGCGGATGATCTCCCCGGCTGTGGGGACGAGGGCGCTGACCCCAGCCCGCCCGTTGGTTTGGGCGGATCGGGCCACGACGACATCATTTGTGCCCACATTGCCCGCCGTGTCCGTGGCCCGCAGGGCGATGGTGTAGTCGCCATCTGCCGTGGGGGTGAAGGTGAAGAGCCAGAGTTCGTTGTCCCGGGTGGCGGCCTGCCAGCCAGCCCCGTTGATATTGTATTCCACCTTCTCAACCAGGGTAGTGGCGTCGTGAGCCTGGGCCGCAAGGATGATGGACTGGTTGGGCAGATAGTCGGCCCGAATGCCCAGGCTGACCGTGGGCAGGTCGGCATCGATCAGGATGTTGTGGGCATAGCTGGTGTCGAACCAACTGCTCTGATAGGCCACAAAGTCGGCCACATCCTGCTTGGAGAGGGCGCTGGGATAGACGACAATTTCGTCCATCTCCCCGGCGAAGGGGCTAGTGGTTGCACTGTCGGTGGAGTTTCCGATGTTGAAGGGTTGGGACTGGGAACAGGGCCCAAAGAGGGCAAGGTAGTCCCTGCGCAGAACCTCTGTGCCGTTCATATAGAGTACCACCTCGCCGCCGTCATCATAGGTGACCATGACATGGTTCCATGCGTTTTGGATCAGAGTGGCATTGCTCGTTGCACTGGTCGTCGTACACCCACCAAAAACGGCGTCCAGGGCGGCGTGAACGGTGACCTTCATGCTGTTGGGGGCGATGGCCAGACGCAGAATGGGGAATGTGTTCCCGTTTGTTCTCGAACCAGTTTTGTCAAGAATCGGTTGCTCGACAGATTTTTGGCCCAGGGGTTTGACCCATGCGCCCATGCTGAATGTCTCCAGCATTTGATGGGGCAAGGTCAGTTGGTCGTTCTCCCCATCGAAGGCCGCGCCTTGGTATATCTTGCCCTTGATGCCAGCATCCGGGCAGGCGTCGCCAGTGCAGGTGGCCGGTTTGGCGGGGACGGCCTCGTTGGCGAAGCTGGTGGTGGCGTCTCGCTCGTCCAGATGCAGGTTGACAATAGGCATCTGATCCCGCAGTTCCTGGATCTGGGCGTTGCTGAGGGCCTGGCGGAAGATCTGGAGCTGGTCGATCATGCCGGCGAAGTGGGTGCTGGCGCTGTCGGCAGCGCCCAGCAACAAGGGGGCTGACCCCTGCAACGCTCCTGTTTCTGTGATGACACCTGCCACAACCCCATCCATGAAGAGGGTGGCGGTGCCGCTGTTCTTGAGGGGATTGTACTCATACCGGCCCACGAGATGGGTCCATTGGCCCACCTGCATGAAGGTGGTACCGATGATCTCGGCGGCGGGCAGACTGAAACTGGGGAGGCCGTCGTCGATATTAAGCCGCATATACTCGTTGCCGGTGGTGTTGTCTGTGCCCAGGATGACTCGATAGTTCAGCGCGTCCGGCTTCACCCAGGCCGACACGGTGAAGCTTCGATCGGTCATGTCCAGGGTGTCGATAGTGGTCAGGCTGATCTGATCGTCCGCGCCGTCGAAGAGCAGGGCCTGGTTGTTGCGTCCCTGCACACCGCTGATGGGGCAGGTGTCCCCAATACAGGTGCCGCTGTGGGGGGTGAGGGAGCGATCCACAAACTCTGTGCGGGCCGGGGCTTCGTCAAAGCGCATCTCCAACATGGGGGTCGAATCCCAGAAGAGATCGGCGATCTGCTCCGGATTGAGGCCGTAGTTGAAGATGCGCAGTTCGTCCAATTCGCCGTCATAGGCATTGGAGCTTGAGTTTTCACTATTGCCCATGAAAAAAGTGGACACGTCATCGGGTCGCTTGCCTGAGCAATCGACACTGTCGAGCCACCTGTTGTTGACGTAGAGAGAAAAAGTGACCCCATCAAAGGTGGCGATGAGATTTTGCCAGACCGAGTCGGCAAATCCAGCTGTAAAATCGGCAATGTTATCCGCCATCACACTGCATCCGGGGAACTGTGCCGATGCGCTTGCCCCATTGACATTCAAACTGGGGAAGCCGTTGCCCCCCAGCAGCCAACCGGCGGCATCCTGTTGTTTCTTCAGCCAGACAGAGATGGTGAAAGCGCCATCCCCCCGGCTCAGATCCAGATTGGGCGTGGGTTGAACAACAAGGATATCGGCCTGGCTACCGGACTCAGTGCCAAAACTGTAGCTATTGCCGACAAATCCAATATTGTCGGTTGTGTCGGGACACTGGTCGCTCCAATTTCCCCCGTCGGGAAGAGGCTGACAATTGATCTGGTTGGCGTAGAGGCTGTTATCTTGAGTGCCAGCCTCAGCCAGAGGCGTTTTTTCAAAATTAAAGTAAAAAACCTGCCCATCTTCGTTTACTCTGCTCCCGCCCAGAGCTTCGTCAGAGACCGGATAGGGGAAGATTTCCACCTCGTCCAGGCTACTGGTCCGACCGAGACTGATGTTGAAGGCATCGCCCAGGGTAAGGGACTCGTTCGCCAGATCTGCATAGGGGTAGGTGACAGACGTGCTGCGCAGCACCTCCACCCCATCCACAAAGATGGCGTGCTCGTTGGTTGGCTTGAAATAGCGCCAGGCCACCCGGTGCCATTCATTAACGGGCAGGGCCGTGCTGCTGGTCAGGGAGGCATCAAAGCCGAAGGTGGGCCGGCCATTGTCAAAGCCCAACTTAAAATTGGTGTTGCCCGCCGAGAGAATGGTCGTCTTGCCGGAAGGCCAAGCGCTATCATTCACCCAGGCCACCACCGTGTAGCTGTCCCGGGCCAGGCCATAGTTTTTGGGCTACATCGCTCAACTTGATGAATTTGGGTCCCGAATAGACAATGCCTTGCCCCTGAAAACCGACGCCAGAAGAGGGGCAGGTCAAAGAATCACAGGTGGCATTCCGCCCGTACGGAGGATCTATCCACAAAGGTGGTCGAACTGCCACTGACCACCTCTTCCAGATGCAGCCACAGGCTACGCCCGGCGTTCTCCTCCTTGGGGTCCACCGCCACCGCGCCGGCCACATTGGTCAGGCTGATGTATTGGGACGGCGTGAGGGCGGGGTTGACCGTCACCGACCCTGTGGTGGTGATGGCCGTCTGGGGGGCGAGGAGGAAGGCCTGAGGTGCCAAGGTGCTGTCGTTGACCTGGGGCGGCACGTCCACACTGAGCAGGCCCCGCAGGTTAGGCAGATCCAACTCGTTGCGCAGCACCACTTCGTAGCCGATGGCCTCGCCGGGCCGCACGATGGAATCGCCCTCATCCAGGGTGGAATTGAGGCTGAGGATGGCCCCGCTGCTGGGCAAGTTGGGGTTGAAGCCAAAGGCTTTTTCCTGGGCGTCCAGATAGTCGTCGCCATCCAAATTGGCGGCCAGGGGATCGGACCAGACCCAGGTAGTCTGGGGTTCGTCGTTCACATAGGCATAGACAAAGGGCCAGCCGATAGCCTCTTCGCCATCAGTCAGACCGTCGTTGTCCGTATCGGCTTTGTAAGGATCCGTGCCCAGCCTGATCTCTTCGTAGTCGTTCAGTTCGTCACCATCCGTGTCGGCCACGGCGGGGTCGGTGCCATAGCTGAGTTCGAATTTGTCGGAAAGCCCGTCGTGATCCGTATCGGGCAGGCTGTCGTTGGGGTCGATGCCGCCGTGGGCAGGGCTGACCAATCCATCGCCGTCGGCATCGACCAGGGCGGGCACGGCTTGGTTGGCCCACCAATTCAGGGAGTAGCCATTATCGCCCCGGGCGGCCAAGGTGTAAAAACCGCCCACGGTTTCGGGAAGGACGTCAAAAAGCACATTACTGCCCAGATCAATATGGTTGGTATTGGCATCGTTGCGCAAATAACAGATGGGAATCACCGGCGGGACAAGCAAGGGGTTGGGCACGATGAAACATTCCTGCACGGGAATGTTGTAGCCCTCTGCCAGATAGACACCGGGCAAGGGCTGGTTGATGCCCGCGGTCGGGAAGACGATGGGGTCGCTGGCAATAGTTTGGGTATAGACAAAGACCGCGTCCGCCGCCCAACTGTCCGTGCTGGGTTTCTGCCAGAGGGCGGTCATATCGCTCGATTTTAGATTTTCGTGGGTATTAGTCTGGCTGCGCAGGATGTCATAGGCAAAGACCGCATTGTCCACATACTCATCGTCAAACTGATAGCGATAGGCGATGAAGGTATTGACATCATCGATCCCAAATTCGTCCCGATAGAGGGCTGTGTCCACCTGCAACCCCAAGGTCAGGCCATTGTTGACGGCGATGCCCTTGGCCGGGTCAGCGAAGGTGAAGTTCATATTGGTCAGTTGTAGACGGTTGGGATTGGTGAGATCGATCACGGGGGTCTGATCATAGATCAGAAACTCCACGGCCTTGGTCAACAGCCCGGTGATGCCGGGACAGATCCAGTCCCGAACGAAGTCCTTTTCGTCCGTGCCAGCATTGGCCCCGGTGACCGCGCAGATAAACAAGATGGTGGCATCGATCAGCGCGATGATAGAGGCTACTAATTGCCCGAAGACGGGAACGCTGGCCAGGGCAATCACCAGGGCCGCCACAACCAGACCGGCGACAAGACCGGCAAGGGCTTTGTTAAAGGGAAGGGAGAGGAAGCTGATTTCGTTGGAGAGGATCTGAAAAACAAAGAGGCCGATGGCAACAACCGCCACAACGATCAAGACCACGATCACCATGGGCATATTGATCTTGGTGATATTTGTCCACAATTTCCCCGCATTGCCATCAATCGCAGCAGACCACGTGTGATAGACAGCAACGGCATCCAATGCACCAATAACCGATGTGGCGAACTGAATGGTGGCAAAGACCAAAGCTACATCAGCGTTATTGATATCACCCGTAAATGTGGCAACAATCGCGGCCACTGCCACAGCCGTGTCTACTATTGACGTGACATGCCCAAAATTGAGACTCCCCGCGTGCATAAACTTCGCAAATTTGGCCGTCACCTTCCCGGCGGCACCACTGACTTTGAGCCTGGAGGCATAGCTGTCTACACGGTCGGCCACAGCTACAACAGAAGAAGGTGTCCAACCTCCAGTGTGCGCAAATCCCAGCAACTTTGTAGGAACTTCGCTGTTGGCGGTAGAGGAAGCGGAGTTATACCCGCTGTAGTTTCTTGCCCCCGCACCAGATTTCGATTTAGCGTACGCCGGCGAGGTGCCATCTTGCACAGTCACGAAGAAGCCGATGGCCGACAGGGAATTTTGCAGCGATATGCGTAGCTTATGATCGACCGCATTCATCAGCGTGTCGAAGCTTTCGATCAGATTATCAATCGTCCAGCCCAGCCGGGTCGGGTCATTGAATTGGTTCAGGTTGGCGGTGAGCTGGGCGTCGCTCAACTGGAGCAACTTATTGGCCGACACATCTCCGGCCTGGATGATCTGGGTCAGACCGCTGTACAGGGTCAGATAATAGGATTGGGCGATAATCCGCGCCCCGAACAGATCGTCCGGATCGGTCCAGGTCTCGGCCAAGGGGGCCTCAAAATCCGGCCCTTTTTCTACCCAGTACTCCTGGATCGGATAGCTCTCCCACTGGCCAGCGTCGGTGTAGCGATAGGGTGCCCAGTTCATGTTGGCTACGGTCAATTCCGGCGTTTCGGTTGCGTCCAGGGCCAGAGTCAAACTGTTCGTCGTGATCACGCCGTCTTGCACAGCGCCGCCATTGTGAATCGTGACCTGAGCCCCAATATCCACGCTGGTGGCCCGGAAATGCTCTTCGCTCAGGAAGAGCAAAGTGGGGTCTTTGATCGCACCCGTGGCGGCCAAGGAGCTAGAAATGATCGGCCAGAATCTGCTTGGTGTGGGTCATGGGGATGGCCATCAACTGGCTCATATGGTCGAAGCTATATTCTTCCACCAGCAGGGCGTCCTTGGGGATGCCCCAACGCTGTTCATCTGTGGACGTGCTGTTTTGGGTCTTGTCAAAGCGGGTGGAAACGCCTTCCAGGGTGAGATCCCGCACGGTTTCGCCCCGCCCGGCCAGATAGCTCTGTTCCAAGCCCTCGGGCCAGGGTCCACAGGTTGTCATCGTGGAAGCCATCGGGGGCGTAGGCCGGCTGCGCCGTGGTGAAGGTCGGGTCCTGGTAGATCACGCTGGCCTGGGTGCCCAGAGATTCCTTCACGGTCAGCCCGGTCAAGAATCCAGTCGTCGTGATAGACATGCAAAATAGACGGGGGATTGGTGACCCAATTGGCCACATCTTCGCACCAACTGGTTCGGTAATCCTCCTCGTCCACCCCCTCCGGCGCGTAGTCCGTCCGGCGTGGGCAGACAGGTATCGGTGATGCCCTGCACCATCCAAATCAACCGAGCCTGTTGGGTTGGGCCAAAATCCGTGCCAATGGGCTGATAGAACATGCGCCCGGCAAAGGCCACCGGTCCGGCGTCCTTCTCCTCCTCGATCAAAGTCAGGGGCACATAGGCCAGCAGGGTGCCGGTGTCATCCAGCCGGCGCACGCTGATGCCGAAAGAGGCCGTGGCGTCCGTGTCCAGCCAGGCGGTGATGGGCATGGTGGCGGTGATGGCGGGCGCACCGGCCTTGACGGGCAGGTTGCCATAGTGACCGGCCTGGAAGGGGATTTCGATCTCCAGCAGAGGGATCAGACGCAGATCTCCGTCCTTGAGTTGGGGATCGTTGTCGGCCAGGGCGGCGTTATCACCGCTGAACTGGTCGTAGAAGGTGGTGTCATGCACCCGCTGAATCTGGCCCTCCTTATCATTGCTGGGCCAGTCCAGCACGTTGAGGGTATACCAAAGGTGGGCCGGGTCGGTGGGGCGCAGTTGGAAGTCCACGTAGAGGGGGTTGTCCGCCGCGAAGCCGTCCAGATCAAAGCCGAAGACGCCGATCAGTCAGCCCGTCGGTCCAGGTCGCCCACGGCCACGTCAGCTGGCCGAGTCCACCCCGTCCCGCACGCCGTCCCCGTCGTTGTCGTCGTCAAAGGCATCGGGCGTGCCGTCCTTGTCCGTGTCCGGGCAGGTGAGGATTGGTCGTCTCATCGAGATACATTCCACGCCGTCGAACAGGCCGTCGTTGTTGGAATCCGTAGGCCGTGGCGTCCAGATACCACGTTTCCCCGCATAGCGACAAAGCCCCGTACCTCGGCCAGATCCGGCAGCCGATCCCCATCGCTGTCCGCCGCCGACGGTGGGGTCTGTCCCCAGTTGCATACACCTCCACCCCATCGCCCAGGCCGTCGTCGTCCGAGTCGGCGTCGTTGGGGTCGGTCTCAGTCAGGATCTCCTCCACATCGGTCAGGCCATCTCCATCCGTGTCCGTGCCGTCATCGGTCAGGGGCAGGGAGTCATAGAGTTCTTGGTACGGATCCGGGCGTGGGAGTCAGCGGCGAAGCCGGGCCAGCGGGCGACAAGTGCAGGGTCCAAATTGGCCAGGGGATCTTTGTGAGGATCGAAGATCGTTGACGGCCTGTTCCGCCTCGTATTGTTGACGATTGCGCTGGGTCTCCTGCTCCTTCTCTGATATTGGCCAGCCCGCTCCTGGCCGGAAAGATTGGCAGCATAGATCTGCTGGGTGTGGAGCGCGGGCAGCACCACCATGTTCAGGATCATGGTGATGGCGAACCCGGCGTAGAGACGTTTGTCGCGACGATAGTAGACGATGATGCCCAGAAAAAGCAGGGTCAGGACAATGGCGGCCACGGTGGACTGCGATCTCCTCATCTGGGCCGGGCTGACCACGCCCGCGGACAGGTGAGCGGGCATGGGCGGCCCAGGTTTCCACAGGGGCGGTCTGCCACCGGAAAAATCGGTGGTGACCGTGGCGCGTCCACCCAGTCCCCATCTCGGGGCGGGAAGGTCAGGGTGACGATCTGGCGCAGGGGCAGTCCGGTCGGCTGTCCAGCCAGATCTCGCCTGGCCGGTCATGTCCTATAATAGGTGAGGAGTTGAAGCTGCATGCCCGGCGGCAGCTCGCCCTGGCTGACCATCTCGCTCTGCATCTGCTCCCGCATGGTGTCGGCAAAGCTGACCCCATCCACGTCAAAGGTGTAGCGCAGGGTGCCATTCGGCCGCGTCCGCTCCCGGCGGGCACTGGGCTGGGAAGGGTGATGCCCTTGGCCGCGTTCAAAAAGCCCAAGGGATCCCGGCCCGGCGCAAAGAGGGAGGCCACATCCTCTACCTCCTGCCACGCCCCACCGGTCGTGCGCCCATAGGCCTTGCCGTTTTCCACCTTGATCTCAATCGCCCCAGCCCCGAAGGCCACGCTGCCCCCTTGGGACCAAAGCTTCATCTCCATGGTCTCAGACCCGGTATCGATCTGGCCTTCGATGTAAAGCCGTTCTGTCTCTGGGCTGCGCCCCACATTGGCCAAAGAGAGCACAGGGTGGCTGGTTTGGCGGATGTCGGTCTGGTAGCTGTACGCGCCGCTCTCGTCCGCCCGCAGCCACGCCTCATGCACCGCGCTCTGGGCCTGGGGGTCCGGGATGGACGCGGCGAAGATGGTGGGGTTGGCCACAGCAAAGAGGCCAATCATGAGCAAGCAGAAAAGACCGGTTAGGGTGATTGTGCGCTTAGTCATAGGTTTTCCTTTGATCAACGGTGACTGTTTGGCCAAACGAGGCCGAGGATTGGCGAGGGCCTACTTTAGCACATTTTGGCGAAGATGAAAAACGCGTTTTTCAGGGGCATAGAGCCGGAGGAATAGGACGCGGCATTGACGGATCAAAAATCCGTTTTACTCGTTCAATCCGTCAATGCCGCGTCCTATTTTGTTGCCTTACTCCACCGTCACCTCAACGGCCACGGTCTAGCTGGGGGAATCGGGCAGGGTGAAGCTGCTGTTGGTTGCTCGGCACTCGTTCCCGGACGCATCGTAGATCAGCCAACGGAAGGGGCCTGTTCTGAAATCTTTCTCCGCCACTCGCCAACGCACCTGACCGCCGACGACGCTGCCGCGCCAGCCACATCATGCCAAGCCCCCCCATCACCGCCTTGCCACTGCACAACCGTCCACGCACCTTCATAGACGTTGCCCGCATTCAGGACAATGCTGGCCAGGTTCTGCGGCGTGGGTGCGGGGGTGGGCGCGGGTGTCGGGGTCTCTGGCACGGTAAGGTCGCCCCAGGAATTCATCCAACTCGTTGACCGCCCCAAAGGTCGGCGAGTCACCCCAGGAATCCACCTGCACATAGACGAATGCGCCTAACTCCAGAACAGCAGGCAGGTTCGAGAGCTCGCTGTGATAGAAGTTGTCACCCACGGTCAGGACCACCTCCTGGCCGGGGGCCAGATCCTGTGTCACGCCCCAGGCCGCGCCTTGAGCCCCCATCGTATTCCATAGCTGGTTGACCTGGGTGGGGTCGTATCGGGCTGGTAGTACAGATCTACCTAGAAGTCGGTCAGGATCGGGCTGTTGCCTTGATTGCGCACGGTGATCTGGACCCTCGCCGGCGAAGCCACCACATCGCTGACCACCAGATCCGGTCCGACGAGCATCACCAGGGGCAGATAGATCAGCGCCGAGTCATCGTCGTCCAGGATAGTGCCTGTGGCGCTGGCCGGGCTGATGGTTGCGGCCAAATTGAGTAGCACAGAGACGCTGGCGCTATAGGCGTTGGCGACGGCCAGGTCTGGCTTGCCATCGCCGTTCACATCCCCCACTGCCACCGAGATTGGAGCAGATCCCGTGGCGAAGTCTGTCTTGGCGTCAAAGCTGGCCGTGGCCGCCCCCGGTGTGGTAGTGTTGAGCAGCACAGAGACGCTGTCGCTGAAGCCGTTGGCGACGGCCAGGTCGGGCTTGCTATCCCCGTTCACATCCCCCACCGCCACAGATTGTGGAGCAGATCCCGTGGCGAAGTCTGTCTTGGCGTCAAAGCTGGCCGTGGCCGCCCCTGGTGCCGTGGTGTTGATCAGCACAGAGACGTTGGCGCCTTTCTCGTTGGCGACGGCCAGGTCGGGCTTGCCATCCCCGCTCACATCCCCCACCGCAACCGAGATTGGACGATTGCCCGTGGCAAAGTCTGTCTTGGCGGCAAAGCTGGCCGTGGCTGCCCCGGGTGTGGTGGTGTTGAGCAGCACAGAGACGCTGTTGCTCCAGTAGTTGACGACGGCCAGGTCGGGCTTGCCATCCCCGTTCACGTCCTCCATCGCCACGTCGAATGGACCATCGAAAACGGGGAAGTCTGTCCTGGCGGCAAAGCTGGCCGTGTCCGCCCCCGGTGGGGTGGTGTTGAGCAGCACAGAGACGCTGCCGCTACTGAGGTTGGCAACGGCCATATCGGGCTTGCCATCCCCATTCACATCCCCCATCGCCACAGAACGTGGGGTAAGGCCCATGGCAAAGTCTGTCTTGGCGGCAAAGCTGGCCATGTCCGCCCCCGGTGGGGTGGTGTTGAGCAGCACAGAGACGCTGTTGCTGTTGTCGTCGTAGTTGGTGATAGCGAGGTCGAGCTTGCCATCCCCATTCACGTCCCCCATCGCCACCGACTCTGGGTTAAGGCCCGTGGCGAAGTCTGTCTTGGCGGCAAAGCTGGGCGTGGCCGCCCCCGGTGGGGTGGTGTTGAGCAGCACAGAGACGTTGTCGCTATTGTAGTTGGCGACGGCCAGGTCGGGCTTGCCATCCCCGTTCACATCCCCCACCGCCACTGACCATGGACCATCGCTCGTGGCGAAGTCGCTCTTGGTGGCAAAGCTGGGCGGTGTCAGGTCTGTGGCCGTGGTGTTGAGCAGCACAGAGACGCTATCGCTGTCTTGGTTGGCGACGGCTAGGTCGAGCTTGCCATCCCCGTTCACATCCCCCACCACCACCGAGTATGGCCGATCGCCCGTGGTGAAGTCTGTCTTGGCGGCAAAGCTGGGCGTGGCCGCCCCCGGTGGGGTGGTATTGAGCAGTACAGAGACGCTGTCGCTAATGAGGGTGGCGACGGCCAGGTCGGGCCTGCCATCCCCGTTCATATCCCCCACCGCCGCCGAGATTGGACCTTCGCCCGTGGCGAAGTCTGTCTTGGCGGCAAAGCTGGGCGTGGCCGCCCCCGGTGCAGTGGTGTTGATCAGCACAGAGACGCTGTCGCTGTTCCAGTTGGTGACAGCCAGGTCGAGCTTGCCATCCCCATTCACGTCCCCCATCGCCACCGACTGTGGGTTAAGGCCCGTGGCAAAGTCTGTCTTGGCGGCAAAGCTGGGCATAGCTGCCCCGGTTGCAGTGGTGTTGAGCAGCACAGAGACGCTGTCGCTGCTGAAGTTGGCAACGGCCAGGTCGGGCTTGCCATCCCCGTTCACATCCCCCATCGCCACCGATTCTGGATAATCGCCCGTGTCGAAGTCTGTCTTGGGAGCAAAGCTGGGCGTGGCTGCCCCGGTTGCGGTGGTGTTGAGCAGCACAGAGACGCTGTTGTCGAGTTCGTTGGCGACGGCCAGGTCGGGCTTGCCATCCCCATTCACATCCCCCACCGCCACCGAGGTTGCACCCCCTAGGACTACACCATTGGCCGTGGCAAAGTCTGTCTTGGCGGCAAAGCTGGGCGTGGCCGCCCCCGGCAGGGTGGTGTTAAGCAGCACAGAGACGCTGTTGTCGACGTAGTTGGCGACGGCCAAGTCAGGCTTGCCATCCCCGTTCACATCCCCCACCGCCACAGAACGTGCGTCACGGCCTGTGGGAAAGTCTGACTTGGGGGCAAAGCTGGGCGTGGCCGCCCCGGTTGCGGTGGTGTTGAGCAGCACAGAGACGCTGCTGCCGGAGGTGACGACGGCCAGGTCGGGCTTGCCATCCCCGTTCACATCCCCAACCGCCATAGAACGTGGGTAAGCGCCCGTGGCGAAGTCTGTCTTGGCGGCCAAAGTGACGGGTGGCCCGTAATAGTTGGTCACACCGGTCAGGTTCAAGCTGAAGGAACGGTCACTCTGGGCAAGGGTGTTGCCGATGATGGGAATGGCCACCGTGGCTGTGGTGGCCCCGGAGGCGATAATCACTGTTCCTGTGGTGGCCGTGTAGTCTGTGCCGGCCACGGCGCTGGCGTCGGCGGTGGCGTAGCTGATCTCGATTGCCGATGAGGTGTCGCCGCTGCGGGTCAGGGTGAAAATCATATTGCTCGTGCCGCTGTCCCCTTCGGCCAGGGAGGCATCGGTGATGCTGATGGAGGCCAGGCCATAGGCAAAGACCGGCGTGGCCCTGGCGGGGACAAGCAAGGCGAGCAGGATGCCCGCGCACAGCAAAATTCGGACAAACGAACCGATCGCAGAACGCGTCTTGGGCGGCACATGGCTCATGTGGGGCTCCTCTTGTGAATCAGGATAAATTTGGTTTGGATGTAGATGGGGTACGAGACAACCCTGTTTACACAGGAAAATCTACGCAAAGATGAGCAAGTCGCCTGATCTGGACAGAGGACGGTAACAGAGAGAGGCTAGGGTGGAACAGGGTCCGCAAGAGACCTGACATGGAGAAGTCAAGGACGATTGAGGAGTTGGGCAAACTTGCAATTTGGCAAGAATACAATAGTGCCTGCGATTTCGCAAACGTGTTTTTTTGTTGAACGATTTGGACAAATCAGCCCTGACGATTCTGGGTAGCCATGCCGCTTTCAAAAACCACCCAGATCGGGGTACAATCAGGGTCTTGTATGCCATCCGCCCACCAGAATCGGAGTGCCCATCATGGCCGACAACCTTGTGATTTTCTACGCCATGACGGCCCTGGTGATCCTGCTGATCGGCCTCTCCAAAGGCGGACTGGGCGGGGTGCTGGGCAGCGTGGCCACCCCCTTGATGGCCCTGGTCATGCCAGCCGACCAGGTGATCGGCCTGCTGCTGCCCGTGCTGATGATCACGGACATCTTCGCCGTGGCCTCCCACTGGCGGCGCTGGGACAGTCGTCTGCTCTGGCTGCTCCTGCCCGCCTCGGTGATCGGCATTGCGGCGGGCACCTTCTTCATCACCAACGTGCCGGAGCATGTCCTGCGCCGAGGGGTGGGGGTGATCGTGCTGCTCTTTGCCCTCTACAAGATCTGGGTGGAACCTCGGCTGACCCAATGGGTCTACCAATCTCGTCCCTGGCACGGGGTGGTGGCGGGCAGCGTGGCCGGTCTCACCTCCACCCTGGCCCACATCGGCGGCCCGCCCATCTCCATCTATCTGCTCATGCAGGACTTGCAGCCCCGCACCTTCGTGGCCACCAACGCCATCTTTTTCGCCATCCTCAACTGGATGAAGGTGCCGTCCTACGCCTACGCCGGTCTCTTTCACGTCGACCAACTCCTGCGCATCCTTTGGCTGCTGCCCCTGATCCCCGTGGGCGTCCTGATCGGCAAGTGGGCCTCCACCCGTATCAACAAAGCCGCCTTCGAGCGGCTGATCATCGGTCTATTGGTGTTGACTTCGTTCCTACTTTTCTTGTAACGACCAACCCCACCCTAACCCTCCCCAGATTGGGGAGGGGATCGTCCATGTTTACCGGGCTTGCATCTTCGGTGATCCGGCTCCTCCCCCAATCCTTGGGTTGAGTAGGCCCAGAGGCCGTATCGAAATCTGGGGGAGGCTGGGAGGGGGTGCTTTGGTCGTTCCTACTTTTTTTTGTGAGAAACTATGACCTTTCCTGTTACACTTCATCCTATGATCGTACATTTTCCCATTGTGTTGCTCCTGGTGGCCAGTGGGACGGGGTTGGCCTATTTACTTTGGCGGCCCATGCCCGAACTACGCCTCATCACCTGGTGGAGCATGATTCCGGGCTGGCTTGCCGTCGTGGCCGCGGTGATCACCGGTCTCTTTAGCCAAGGCGGTCTGCCCCCGGACGCGCCCTATCGGCCCGTGCTGAACCTGCACACCACGGGCGGCTTTGCGCTTGATCCTGCTCTACGGGGGTCTATTCTACTGGCGCTGGCTCAACCGACCGGGCCGGGATAAGAAGCGGCGGGGCGATGGGGAGGTCTACGCGGATCTGCTGGACGATCCCAAGCGCAGGCTCTACCTGATCATCCTTTTCGTCGTCGGCGGCCTGTTGGTGATCGCCACCGGCTTCTTCGGCGGCCAACTGGTTTTCGATTTCGGCGTCAATGTGCGTGGCATGTAGAACCGCTGCGGTTCCCAAAGGAGACTCTATGAAAGCGCTCGTCAAGAAATATAGCCGGCCGGGTCTGTGGATGGAAGAGGTGCCGATTCCCGACTATGGCATCAACGATGTGTTGATCAAGGTCCACAAAACCTCAATATGCGGCACGGATGTGCATATCTGGAATTGGGATGCGTGGGCGCAAAAGACCATCCCCGTGCCCATGGTGGTGGGGCATGAATTTGTGGGCACGGTGGCGGCCATGGGCAGCAATGTGCATGACCTTGAACTGGGCCAGGTTGTGGTCGGCGAGGGCCACATTGTGTGTGGACGCTGCCGCAACTGTCTGGCCGGGCGGCGTCACCTGTGCCATGTGACCAAGGGGGTGGGTGTCAACCGGCCCGGCGCCTTTGCCGAATATATCTCCATCCCCTTTGCCAACATCTGGCACGCCGACCCCACCATCCCCCTGGACATTCTGAGCATCTTCGACCCCTTTGGCAACGCCACCCACACGGCCCTGGCCTTCCACGTCCTGGGCGAGGATGTGCTGATCACCGGGGCCGGCCCCATCGGGATCATGGCCACGGCCATTGCCCGACACGCCGGGGCCCGGCACATTGTCACCACGGACGTCAACCCCTACCGGCTGGATCTGGCCCGCAAGATGGGGGCCACCGTGGCCCTGAACATCAAAGAGAAGAGCATCGACCAGGTCCAAAAGGAGTTGGGGATGAAGGAGGGCTTTGACGTGGGCTTGGAGATGTCCGGCAACGGCCAAGCCTTCCAGGACATGCTGCGAAACATGAGCCACGGCGGCAAGATCGCCCTGTTGGGCATCCCCACCCAGGATCTGGCCATCGACTGGAACACGGTGATCTTCAACATGCTCACCATCAAAGGCATCTATGGCCGGGAGATGTACGAGACCTGGTATATGATGCAGTCCATGCTGCAAAGCGGGCTGGACATCAGCCAGATCATCACCCACCGCTTCCACTACACCGAGTTCGAGACCGCCTTCGAGATCATGCGCTCCGGCAATTCGGGCAAGGTGATCCTGAATTGGGTGGACGAACCGACCGGTTGACGCCCCCGGATCCCAGTTTGACCTTGATGGAGAGAATGATATGATCGGCGGGCAGTCCCAATGGGCTGCCCGTCTTTTTCAACCAATCGCTGAACGGATGTGGGTATGCAAGAAAACAGAGTGGGCCAGTCCACCCCAAAGATCACCGTGCTGTTGGCGGATGATCATGCGGTGGTGCGCAAGGGGATTCGGGACTTTTTGGAAGAGGACGACGCCATCGAAGTGGTGGCCGAGGCCAGCGACGGGGCCGAGGCGTGGCGGCTGCTGGCCCATGTGCGCCCCATGGTGGCCGTGCTGGACATCCGTATGCCGGAGATGACCGGGATCGAGCTGACCAAGCGCATCAAGGCCACCTATCCGGAGATCAAGGTGCTGATCCTGACTGCGTATGATGAGGAACCCTATGTGCTGGCCTTGCTGCGGGCCGGGGCCAACGGCTATGTGCTGAAGACCGCCCAAAGCAGCGATCTGCTGCGGGCGGTGAAACAGGTGGCCGCGGGCAAAACCGTCCTGGACCCGGAGATTGCGCCCAAGGTGATCGCCAGCATGGCCGGCGTCCGCGCCGTGGAGCCGTTGAGCGAGCGGGAACTGGACGTGGTGCGGGCCGCGGCCAAGGGCTGGACCAACCGGGAGATCGCCCAGGCCTTGGAGATCAGCGACCGCACGGTGCAGGGCCATTTGGCCAACATCTTCGCCAAGCTCCAGGTCAGTTCCCGCACGGAGGTGGTGACGTTGGCGTTGCAGACGGGGTTGATTACGTTGGAAGATACGCACGCATAAAAGCATAAAAGCAAGGCAAAAGGCAAAAGTGCAAAAGCGGCTTGGAACAAGTTGCAATGAACATGTCAGTTGGGTGTGTAAAATGAGTGGTCGACACCGTCCGGCTGAAGCGCCGGCTGGGCATGACAAGCCCGATGAATCGGGCTGGTTGACCCGATCCGTCAAAAGCAACCCGATCATCGGGTTTCACCGCCGGGGCTTTTACCCCCCGACTTTCGCCTTTCGCCTTTGCCTTCCTTTTGCCTTCACTCAGTTTCCGCAACGGATTCCCATGCAAAAACTAACCGCCTGGCTCAAAAACCTCCCCATCCGCTTCACCCTCAACAGCTTGCAGGGCCAGATCCTGCTGTGGATTGCCCTGCCCCTGGCCGCCTTGGTGCTGGCTGTCTCGCTTTCCGAGGTGCGGGGCCACCAGCAGGTGATGCAGCACATGGTCCAAGAGCAGGCCATGACCTCGGCCCAGGCCGCGGCCCAGTTGATCAGCGACCAGATCGGCCATCGGCTGGACACCTTGGCCCACATCGCCGCCCACGCCCAGACCCGGCCCGACGCCTTGATCGATCCGGCCGTGCGTCTGCCCGTGGTGCGCTTTGACCCAGCCGGTCAGCCTGCGCCGGCCAGCCCCCAGCCCGTGTGGATCGACTGGCCAGCCACCGCCCATGCCGTGGCCGGGGCGGTAGCTGCCAAGACGCCCCAGGTTCTGTCCATCTCCGCTGCGGTTTCCGAGGGAGATGGATGGCAATTGGTCTTCGCTGCGCCGATTTTAGATGATGGGGGTACGGTGGCCGGTGTGCTGGTGAGCGTGGACGGAGTCGAGAATCTGGGCATGGCCCGGCTGACAGATCTGCTGCGTCTGGGCACGGATGTGGAGATGATGGTCAAGAGTGCGGACACAGATTCAATCGTCGCCCAGATCCATCTGCCGGGGGCGGAGGTGGGGATGGGGATTGAGGAGACCGTGGTGGCCCGATCCACGGTGACGCCCGTGGGGTGGCAGGTGATCGTGCGCCAGAACTGGGCGGCTATGGTGCCCCCCATTTTGCGTTACGAAAGTACCATCTTTTTGGCCGTGGCCATGACCGTGTTGGCCGCGCTCTTGGCCTTCTATTTTGGCCTACGCGGGATCGCCACCCCCCTGCGCCGCTTGGACGAGGCGGCCAGCCGCATGGGGTGGGGCGATTTCGAGACCATCCAACAGCCCGTGGGCGGTGTGCGGGAGATCGAGGAGCTGCGCATGGCCCTGGCCCGCATGGCGGATCAGGTGCGCCGCCATCAAGGGGAGCTGCAAAGCTACATCGGGGCCATGACCACGGGCCAGGAAGAGGAGCGCAAACGGGTGGCCCGGGAGCTGCATGACGACACGATACAATCTCTGATCGCCCTCAACCAGCAGGTGGAGTTGGTGGAGCGCCAACTGGTCAAAGACCCCGACTCCGCGGCCAAGCGGCTCCAGGATCTGCGCCCCCTGATCACCGACACCATCGCCGGGGTGCGCCGCCAGATCCATGATCTGCGCCCGCTCTATTTGGAAGACTTGGGCTTTGTCCCGGCCCTGGAGATGTTGATCAAGCAGACGACTGAGCAACATGGCCTGGCCGGGACCTTTCATCTGTCCGGCCAGCGGGAGGAACGACTGCCCGCCGCCTTGGAGATCAGCGCCTATCGCATTGCCCAGGAAGCCCTGCGCAACGTGGTGGCCCATGCCCAGGCGAGCCGGGTGGATCTCTTCCTCACCTTTGGCCCAGACGAGGTTGAATTGCGCATCAAGGATGACGGCCAGGGCTTCATTGCCCCGGATCATCCCTATCTCTTGGCCGAACAGGGCCACTATGGCCTGTTGGGGATGCACGAGCGGGCGCAACAGCACGGCGGGCGGTTGGCCCTTGCCAGCGCGCCGGGCAAGGGGACGACCATCACCGTGACCCTGCCTATCCAAGAATCTGCGACGCTGGGATAAAGAAACAAATAGATGTGATTAAACGAGGTTGCCGGGACGGACAGATCCGGCAACCTCGTTTTTATTTCTTCTTCCGCATTTAGCCGTTATTCCTTCACCGTGCGCACAAAATTGACCACTTCCCAGCGCTGTTGCTCGGTCAGGATACTCTCCCAGGGCGGCATGGCCGTGCCCGTGCGTCCGTGGGTGATGATGTAGAAGAGGGCACCATCGCTGTTGGCCTGCACATGGTCAGCGCCCAAGTTGGCCGGTTTGGGGTCCAGGGCCGCGGCGGCGGGACCATCTCCGGCTCCGCTTTCCCCGTGGCAGGCCGCACAGTTGGTCTGGAAGATCGCTGCACCGGCGGCGATGCTGGCTTCCGTGGCGGGGACGGGGTTGGCCACGGCTTCGGCCTCCTCCGGCACGCCGTGATCCATTATCATGCCGTCCATCATTTCGCCCTCGTCGTGGCCTTGATCTGCGTCATTGTCCATCGTGTCTGTATGCATATCGGTCTGCCCCATTTCGGTGCTTGCCGTGTCGGCCATTGCATGGTCATCAGCCATACCGCCGCACGCGGCCAAGACGAAAAGGGTTCCCAGCAGGACAAACAAAATCAACATTCGTGGAACTTTCATAGTGGCTCCCCAGGTGGACTTATGCGACAAAAGAGATCAGGGGGCGCTGGCATTCGGCCCCCATCTCATTCAGGGTACGGGAGAAGAATCGATCCTGCCAGGATCAAATGGCCCGCAGTTCGTAGGCATAATTGCCTGTTTCCAAACCGTCACCCTCAACGCCCTGGCCTTGCGGCGGACCGGTCTGCCCCACGCCAAGACCGTGGCCCCGGCTGCGGGTGGCATGTGATATCATTGAAAGGAATAGGATGAGGACAAAAACGATTGGTGTTTTATGGGGCGTGGCGCTTTTGTTGCTGGCGGCCTGTGGCGGGGAGGCTCCGGCAAGCCAAACGGAATCTGCCACAATTGCGTCGGGGGCGTCGGGCCAAGCCCTCTATGAGGCCACCTGCGCCGCCTGCCACGGCATCAACGGAGAAGGGGAGGCGAACTGGAAGGTGCCCGATGCCAACGGCATCTATCCCGCCCCGCCCCATGACGGCAGCGGGCACACCTGGCACCATGCGGACGCTTTGCTGCTGCAAGTGATCCGCGACGGCAGCGGCGTGCCCAACAGCAAAATGCCGCCGTATGGGGCCATCCTCACCCCGGCCCAAACCGAGGCGGTGCTGGACCATATCAAGACTTTTTGGGCAAAGGATGAGCGGGAATTTCAACAGCAGATGACACAACAGTGGGAGGCAGCTTAACAAATGAAGCGAACAACCGGACTTGGTTTGACGATCTTGGGGATTTGGGGCGTGTTGGTGGCCCTGCTGCTTGGGGCGTGCGGCGGCTCGGCCCCGGTAGCCGTGGCCCCGGCGGGCATGGCCGTGGGACAGGGCACGGTGCTCTATTTTTACACGGAGGCCTGAGCGGCTTGAGCAGCCATGCAGCCCATCGTGAATGGGCTTCAAACGGACTACAAGGGGCAGTTGGTCTTTGAACAGATCGACGCCAACCAGGAGATCGGCCAGCAGCGTCTGCGTGATTATGGGCTGCGCGGCCATCCCAGCTATGTGATTCTCGACGCCGAGGGAGCCATCCTTTGGTCGGCCACGGGGCAACTTCCCGAAGAGATGATCCGGGCGCAGCTTCAGGCGGCTGTGCAGAAATAGCCGCACGGTATACACACGGTAAACGGGGAAGAGACGCCGAGTCGGCGTCTCTTCCCCGTTTTTTTATGGGTATGTTTTGCGTTGATCTGCGGAGTTTGCGCTTCCTGACGCAGACCCGTTCGCACCAGGGGGTGCGAACTCCGCTAGCTCGTTAGAACCAAGGGCAAGGCCTGGGCCAGGGCGGCGTCATGGTCCCGACCCTGGGAGGCCACGCGGATGTGGAAGGCGTCCATGCCCGGCTTGTTGGAGCAGTCCCGCACGTACATGTTGTGTTCCACCAGCAGGCGGCGTTGCACCTCTTTGGCGGTTTGGCCCGTGTCCACCCGAAAGCAGACAAAGTTGGCCCCGGTGGCATAGGGGGTGATGCCCTGCGACCGCGCCAAGCTGTTGGGAGAGCCAGCGCACATCGCCGATCACCCGGTGGCGGGAGGCGTGATAGTCGGCGTCCGTGCGGGGCAGCAGGCTGAGGTAATACTCGGCCAGGGTGTTGACATTCCAGGTGGGCAGGGCGGCCCGCAGCCGGGCCAGCATGACCGGGTTGCCCGTGTAGCAATAGCCCAACCGCAGCCCCGGCACGCCGCAATGCTTGCTCATGCTGCGCACGATCACCAGGTTGGGATAGCGGTCGGCGGTTTGCAGCAGCGAGGGCACCTCCTCGGCGGCGAAGTCGATGAAGGATTCGTCCACGATCACCAGCTTGAGGAAGCGGGCTTTGTCCAGAAAGTCGTGCATGGCGTCCAGGCCGAAGATCTGGCCCGTGGGGTTGTGGGGGTTGATGATCAGCGCGCCGTGGAGGGATTCGGCTTGCAGCCAGGCCAGGTACGCGTCCAGATCCAACTGGTAGTCGGCGGTCCGTTGCAGGGGATAGAGGCGCAGATTGCCCAGGTCGATCTTCTCGATATACTCGCCAAAGGTGGGGATGGGCACCCCAAGGCTGACCACCAAGGATTGGCAGATGTCGGTGATCAGCTCCGTGGCCCCGTTGCCGATGATCAAGTTTTCCGAGTTGACATTCAGCACCTGGGCCAAATGGCGGGTGTTGACGCCGGGGTTGCTGGATGGGTAGGTCTTGATCAGGGTGGGCAACTCCCGCACCAATTCGTCGATCATGGCTTGGGTGGGATAGTAGGGGTTGGCGATGTAGCAAAAGTCGATTACCGCCTGGGCATTCTCATAGCCCACCAGATCGATTAAAGAAGGGGAGTGGGTGGTCTCGTCGAACAGAGCTTCGTTGATCTGCATGGCATCCCCTCTGGGGTGAAAGAACTAGTCGATTGGTCGATTGGATCACAACTGGGGTTCCCTGGGGCTGGTTCGATTATAGCGCGTCTGACTCTAAATCCGCCATGATCTCGACATGTCGGCTCATTGATAGGGGAGTCTTTCCATCCAGAATCCCATCCCCAAAAGTACCATTCTCTTAGGGGACAGTTACGTACTTGTACTGATCGACGGCATAGGGGGATTCCATTACACTTCCCATATGAAAACGGCCACTGATGCTTCCCTTCAACAGATCATAACCGAACGCACCGGCCTGCTGTTGCGGGATTCGGAGCTGGGTGAGTTGAACCGTCATGTGGCCGCGCGCATGGCGGCTTTGAAGATCAGCGATGTCCGTCTCTTCTTGACCCGATTGGCGGCCAGCAACGAAGAGTGGTCGGCGCTCTACAAAGTCATCACCACGGGCGAGAGCTATTTCCTGCGGGATCAAGGCCAGATCGGCCTATTGCGCTCCCACATTTTGCCCGAACTGCTGGCCCGGCGCAGCCAAGCCCGCACCCTGTCCGTGTGGAGCGCGGGCTGTTCCACCGGCGAAGAGGTCTATTCCCTGGCCATTTTGTTGGATCAGATCGCGACCGAGCGCGCGCTGGATCTGACCGGGTGGCGCATTAGCTTGTTGGGCACGGATCTGAACCCCCAGGCGTGTCGCCATGCCGAGGCTGGCATCTATGGCAAGTGGTCCTTTCGCGGGGTGCCGAGCGAGGTGCAGAGCCGCTACTTTACCCAACAGACGCACAACGAGTGGCGGGTGAACAACAACCTGCGCCGCTTCGTCCACTTTCGCCCCCTCAATCTGTTCCAGGATCTCTATCCGCCGGCGGGCTCCGTGGACCTGATTTTGTGCCGCAATGTGTTGATCTATTTTGCCGACGCCGCCATTGCCCTGGTGGTTGACAAGTTCAGCAAAACCCTGGGTCCCGACGGCTATTTGCTCACCGGACACGGGGAACTCCAAGGACAGACCCACACGGGCCTCACCGCCCAATTCCTGACCGGTTCCACCGTCTATCGGCGCCAAGAGCCGCCGCCGGTTGCCCCACGTCCCCAGATGTCAGCCGCGCCCCGGTCAACCCGGCCCAAGGTGATGCAGTCCGCCGTGGCCCGACCAGTCAGCCTTCCCCTTGGCCGCCCCGATGCCGCCACCGCCCCTCTGACCGATGCCAGAGCGCCCCAGATCCGTGAGTGGTTGGCGGCTGCCCAGACTGCGCTGGATCGGGGCGAAGCAAGCCAGGCCACCCACCTTGCCGAACGAATCTTGGCCCAAATGCCATCGTCCGTGCCCGCCTATCTGATCCTGGCCCAAGCCCAGGCCAACTTGGGTCGGCTCGCCCAGGCCAGGGACTTTTGCACGAAAGCGATCAAGCTCGATCCCCTGTCTCCCCAGCCCCACTATTTGTTGGCCCACATCGCCCAAGAATCAATGGATGCTGATGCGGCTCGCTTACATTATCAAAAAACACTCTATCTGGACCCATCCTTTATCCCCGCATTGCTGGAGTTGAGCATGTTACTGGACCAGCCAAACGAACAGGGCCGTTCTCGACAACTACGCCGTAGCGCCCGAGAATACCTGATGGCCATGCCCCCAAATCAGCGGATCGTCCCCTATGCGGAGAGTGCGGGCCAACTTCTGGCCCACTGGACGGGCGACCCTGAGACCTCTCAAGATGGACTTGCCTCATGACTGATCAGCCAACAGCCAGTACCCAAACCACCTATTTGATCTTCAAGGTGGATGAGATGAACTTGGCCGTGCCGGCGCAGCAGGTGCAGGAGATCCTGTGGCTGCCGGCGCTGACCGATGTGCCCGGCCTGCCCGACTATGTGGCGGGTGTTTTCAGCGTGCGGGGCCAATTGGTGCCGGTGATCGACCTGAGTGTCCGGGCCGGATTGCCCTCACGGCCCTACGAATTGCACCACCAAGTCATTGTTGTGGAGCAAGCCGCTGGCCGAGTGGGGCTGCTCGCCCATGCGGTTGAAGATGTCCACACAATTGCCGCCCACCAGATCCTGCCCGTGGACGCCTACGCCATCCATGCCACCCAAACCAGCATCCAAAACCGGCTGGGATCCGGCATGATCAAGCTGGCGACGGGGCTGGCCTATGTGATCGACCTGGCTACGGTGGCTGCCCCCGCCCAGATTGACCAAGATGAGCTTGGATTGACGGCCCCAGTCGGACAGGCGAGGCTTGCCGCCCAATTTGGCCAAGGGGCGGACTCAGCAAAGCGCCAGGTTTGGCATGAACGTGCCCAGCTTCTGGCAGATTGGCACGATCAGGAAGAGGATCTAGATCAAATCCCCTTGGCGATCATCCGGCTAAACAACGAACTTTTCGGCCTGGAATTGGGGTTGGTGTGGGCTATCGCCCGGGTTCAAACCATCACCCCCATCCCCTGCTGTCCGGCCCATGTGTTGGGCAACATGAATCTGCGGGGAGATATTCTCACGGTTGTCGATATCCGGTCCAACCTGGGTTTGGCCAGACAAGCCCCAACAGCCCGCAACCAAAATGGCTCTGGGCCGAGGGCCGCTTCTTCTGGGTTGGATGCCATGGTGGTCGTGTTGGAACATGCCAAGGTTCGGGTCGGCATCATGGTGGATGATGTGTTGGACATTGTCCACCTGCCCCGATCTCTGGTCGATGACATGCCTGCCATGAGCCGTTCCGGCACACACAACTATGCCATTGGGACAATTCTCCACAACGATCGTGTAATGACTATTCTGGATTTAGAGCGTATATTGACCGATGGATCATTGGAAGTTAATGAAGAAGGATAGCCACAAAAAGAGGCGTAATGTCTAAACTATTGCATACATCTATGAGCATAAAACTATATGGTGCCTTCATCCTGGCCGCCTTGTTGATCTTGGGTGTGGGCTATGTCGGCTACTCAAACAGCAACCATTTGGGACAAGAACTGAGCGATGTGAGCACCAAGTTCTTGCCCAGTGTAGAGTCGTTGCATACGGTGATCGGTGCCCAAGCGCGGATGATGACCATCGAGCGCACCCTGATGGACGACACATTGACGGCTCAAGATCGGATCAATTATGCCCTGATAAACGATCAAAGACGGCTTGTTGCCGAGGAGGCTTGGGCCATCTACACCGCCCTGCCACAAACCACAGAGGAACAGGCTTTGACCGAGGAAGCGGATCGTCTGCAAAAGCGCTGGTACTACACGCACCAAGCCGTCCTCGATCTCTCCCGAAAATTTATCGAGAGCACTGACCAAAAGCTCCTGGCAGAATTACGTAGGCAGAGTCTGGGGGAGAGCAATACGTTACGAAACGACCTGAATACCGTATTACAAAAAATGGTGGATTTGAATTCTGACATTTCCGAAGCGCAACGTCTGGCAGCAGAGGTTGACATTGCCCAAGCTCGCAGATTGACCATCGGCGGCATGGTGGCCGGCGTGGTGATCGCCCTGCTCAGCGGCTTCTTCCTCAGCGCGGCCATCACTCGGCCGGTCAGCCGTTCCATCCGCACGCTTTCCACGGTCTCCACCCAGATCGCCTCCACCGTGGCGGAGCAGGAGCGCACCATCGCCCAACAGTCCGCGGCCATCAACCAGACGACCACAACCATCACCGAACTGAGCACCAGCGCCCGACAATCGGCCCAGCAGGCAGATGTGGTGGCCGCTCGCTCCAACCGCACCCTGGATCTGGCCCAAGACGGGGTGACTGTGATCCAGCACACCCAACAAGACATGATCGATCTGCGCAACAAGGTCACCGCCATCGCCCAGCAGATCTTGCGCCTGAGCGAACAGACCAGCCAGATCAGCAGCATCACCAACCTGGTCAGCGATCTGGCCAACCAGACCAACATGCTGGCCCTCAATGCCGCGGTCGAAGCGGCCCGGGCCGGGGAACATGGCAAGGGCTTCGCCGTGGTGGCCATGGAGGTGCGCAAGCTGGCGGACCAGAGCAAGAAATCTGCCGAACGCATCAGCGGCCTGGTCGGGGAGATCCAATCGGCCACCAACGCCACGGTGATGGTGACCGAGGAAGGCAGCAAGACCGTGGACAAGGGCCTTGCCTCTACCGAACAAGCGGTTAATATGTTCCACTCCATTGCCGATACCATGACGGCGACCTCGGAAAGCACCCAGCAGATCTCCCTGAATGTGCAGCAGCAAGCCAGCGCCATTCAGCAAGTCTCCCAGGCCATGACCGAGTTAAACGTCGGTATGATCGAGACCACAGAAGCGGTAAGCCAAACCCGGTCCGGCATCCAAGATATGAACCGG
Source organism: uncultured Chloroflexia bacterium (assembly GCA_963704975.1). Lineage (GTDB taxonomy): Bacteria > Chloroflexota > Anaerolineae > Caldilineales > Caldilineaceae > JAGNDO01. Next base: position 77,435 of record CAVPIK010000005.1, read on the forward strand.
GTGGTCCACCACCTAGAGAAATTGATCTAAACCATGAATCCTCTTCTGCAAGCGGACGGCACAATTGAAGATGAAGAGCTTCGCTCCATTTTTCACAGCGAGAGCGAAGAGCATTTGCATGGGCTGGACGAGGGACTTCTCCTCCTGGAAGGCAACCCCACCCACGCCGCCACCTTGCAGAATTTGTTTCGCCACGCCCACAACCTGAAAGGGACAGCCCGCATGTTGGGGCTGGACGATTTGGGGGCCATCGCCCACCATTTCGAAGATGTGCTGGGCGAAGCGCAACGGGGCGAACGGGTTCTCGCCTTGGCCGAGATCACCGAACTTTGCCACCATATCGACCCCATGCGCCAGCTAGTGCTCCAAGCCGTCACCGGGCAGGTGGCCCAGATCGATGTGGCCAGTGTGCTCAATCAACTGCACCAAGGCATGCAAAGCCAAGCCCCTGCCAACAGTGCGCCAGCGAAAATGGACGCGGAGCCAGTCCCCGTTGATCCATACGATTTCGGCTCGTTCACTTTTGATCAGCCCTCCTTTGCGGACACGGGCCATACCGAGCCTAAGGATGCCGAACCGGTCGAGCAAACGCCGGTCGCGCCCCGCCCCCCATCATCCCCCGCCGCCACCGCCGTCTTCACCGCGCGCCTGCGGCCCCGCCTCGCCCTCAACTGGACACCATCCGGGTCACATCGCAAAAGTTGGACGCGCTGATGACCCAGGTGGGCGAATTGGTGGTCACCAACATCCGCCTCTCCCGGCGCATGGCCGAAATGGACGAAATGCTGACGGCCTTCGAAGAGTGGAGCCGAGCCACCAAGTCGGCCACCCCCGGCCCTTCGCTCAATTCAGATACCGAAAATCCTCTCTTGCAGAGTATTGGCATGATGGGCCAGCAGATGCAGGCCATGCGCGATCGGGCGACCGAAGATGTCACCCGGCTCAACCAGGTGGTGGATGGGCTGGAGGAGACCGTGCGCACCGTGCGCCTGGTCCCCGCCGCCACCCTTTTTGGCCTCTTCGCTCGCATGGTGCGAGAATTGGGTCGAGAATTGGGAAAGTCTGTCGATCTGGTTGTGGAAGGCGGAGAGACCGAAGTCGACAAGCGCATTGTCGAAGAGCTGAAAGATCCCTTGATGCACATGCTGCGCAACGCCGTGGATCATGGCATCGAACCGCCGGATCAGCGGCAGAGTCAGGGCAAGCCAGCGACCGCCACCATCACCCTGCGCGCCTATCAAACCGCGGCCGCCGTGGTGATCGAGGTCTGCGACGACGGTCGAGGGCTGGATCTGGAGGCCATCCGCCGCACAGCCCTGCGGGCGCGCATGCACACCCAAGAGCAACTGGATGCCATGAGCGATGACCAGACACACCAGTTGATCTTCCGCCCCGGCTTCTCCACCAGCGCCATCGTCACCGACGTGTCGGGCAGAGGGGTGGGGATGGACGTGGTTCACACCAACGTCACCAACCTCAAAGGCGACATCAAGGTGCTCTCCACGCCCGGCAAAGGGACGACCATTCGTATCAGCGTCCCCCTCTCCCTGGCCAGCGTCCACAGCCTGATCCTGCGCGCGGGGGGCCACGTCTACGCCCTGCCCATGGATCGGGTCGAAGCCCTCTACGCCATTCACCCCAACGAGATATTTGAAATCGAAGGCAAACCCGCCGCTCGTTTGGGAGGAGGAACGATCTCCCTGGCCAGACTCGCCGATCTCTTGGAATTGCCCATCCCCCAAACCGCCAAGGGGGGCCAAAGCACCAGCCACCCCTGTGTGGTCCTCACGGTGGAGGGGAATCGGCTCGGCCTATTGGTAGACGAATTGCTCGACGAGCAAGAGGTGGTGCTCAAGCCGCTCAATGGCCTGCTGCGTCGGGTGCGCAACGTCTCCGGCGCCACCATCCTGGGCGATGGGGCCGTCTGCATCGTCCTCAACCCCTGGGATCTGGTGCGATCCGCCTTGCGCCAATCCAGTGCAGGGCCGATCATGGGCGAGGCCGCCTCCCTCCCCGAAATGGAAGCGCCCCAAAGCCATCGTATCCTGCTGGCAGAGGATTCAATCACCACCCGCATCCAAGAGCGACGCATTTTGGAACAAGCAGGGTATACGGTCACCGTGGCCGTAGACGGCATAGATGCCTGGGAGAAGTTTATGAGTGGTGGCCCCTTCCACGCCCTGATCAGCGATGTGGAAATGCCCCGACTGGATGGCTTTGGCCTGGCCGCCCGGGTCCGTCAAGACAAAAAATGGCAAGATCTGCCCATCATCCTGGTCACCTCTTTGGCTTCGGACGCCGACAAAAAACGGGGCATTGACGTGGGGGCCAATGCCTATATCGTCAAATCCACCTTTGATCAAAAAGTGCTTTTAGACACCTTGCGAAGACTGATATGAGTTCTCGGCGATCTTTGCGTTGAATCAAACCTTTTATGAACCCATTGAGCTCCCAATGAGCCAGACAGGAGGCTATCATGAAACGAATCTTTCGAATAACCTTACAGGTAAAACTGATCGGGGCCTTTGTTCTGGCAACCTTTTTTGTCATGGGATTTGGCTATGTGGGCTATTCCAGTGTCAACAAGCTCGCCGTTCAACTAGACGAGATGGGGCAGGTCTTTCTGCCCAACGCACAATCTTTGCTGACGGTGATGGACGCCCAAGATCAGATGATGACCATCGAGCGCACCCTGATCGACAATGCGCTGACCCCTGCCGCACGGTCAACCCTGGCCCAGGCCGACCGCGACCAACGCCAGATTGCGGAGAACGCCTGGGCAACTTTCACCAGTTTGCCTCAAACCGCCGACATATCCAGGTTGATTGCAACCGTGGAGGCAACCCAGCCCCAATGGTTTACCGAACATCAGACAATCATGGATCTCTCTCAGCGCTTTGTCGAAACGGGGGATCAGGAAATCCTGGCCGACATGCGGGCGCGAAGTTTGACCCAAAGCGACGCATTGCGCAGTGAATTGAACAAGCTCTTTCGACAGATGGCGGCGCTAAACGCCAGCGTCGCCCAAGACGGGCGTGTGCAGGCCCAGGCCACCGTAGACCGCGCCCGCACCTTGACCCTGGGGGGGATGGTTGCCGGCAGTCTGCTCGCCCTGATCATTGGCACCACACTCAGCATGGCCATCGCCCGCCCGATCGCCCGATCCGCATCGAGCATTGCCGCGGTCTCCAGCCAGCTTGGGGCCACGGTAGCGGAACAAGAGCGCACCATCGCCCAACAGTCTGCGGCCATCAACCAGACCGCCACCACCATGACCGAACTGAATACCAGCGCCCGCCAATCCGCACAACAGGCGGATGTGGTGGCAGCCCGCTCGAACAAGGCCCTGGATCTGGCCAACGATGGGGTGGCGGTAATCCAGCACACCCAGCACGATATGATCGATCTGCGCAGCAAGGTCAACGCCATCGCCCAGCAGATCCTGCGCCTGAGCGAGCAGACCAACCAGATCAACGGCATCACCAATTTGGTCAGCGATCTGGCTAACCAGACCAATATGCTGGCCCTCAACGCCGCGGTCGAGGCGGCCCGGGCCGGGGAACATGGCAAGGGGTTTGCCGTGGTGGCCCTGGAAGTGCGCAAACTGGCGGACCAGAGCAAGAAGTCGGCGGAACGCATCAACGGCCTGGTCGGCGAGATCCAATCGGCCACCAATGCCACGGTGATGGTGACGGAGGAGGGCAGCAAGACCGTGGACAAGGGCATCGCCTCCGCCGAAGATGCCGTCACCATGTTCCACGAAATCGCCAGCACCATGACCAACGTCTCTGAAAGCACCCATCAGATCTCTTTGAATTCCCAGCAACAGGCCAGCGCGATCCAGCAGGTTTCCCAGGGGTTGTCCGAGCTGAACACCGGCATGAAGGAGACCACCCAGGCCGTCGGCCAGACCCGAATCGGCGTTCAAGACATGAACAGCGTGGTGGATCACCTGAAGACGCTGGTCTAGACCATGCCCCCCCGGCTACTGGCCGATAGCACTATCAAAGCGGTTGACTATGGAGACTGAAATGCGTCGCACTCCCCGACAGAAAGAACCATCATGGATGATCTGAACCCGCAGAAGAATAAACAGATTCGCCTCCTCTTGGTGGACGATTCGCCCGTAGCGCTCCTATTGCTACGTCGAGCTTTGACCCAGGATCCACAAATTGTGGTGGTGGGCACGGCCCGGGACGGAGCCGAGGGGTTGCGCATGGTGCATGAGTTAGAGCCAGACGTGGTCTCCACAGATCTGCACATGCCGTTGATGAACGGCCTGGAACTAACCCGGCGCATCATGGCCGAAAGTCCCCGCCCCGTGTTGGTGTGCAGCACGGAGGTTCAATCTGAACATACCACCACGGTCTTCGATCTGCTTCAAGCCGGGGCCTTGGATGTGTTCCCCAAACCCCGCACCGGGCTAGAGGACGGCAATCTTGCCGAATTGATCCGCAAGATCAAGGTCCTCTCTGGGGTCAAAGTCTTTCGCAGCCGAAGATCCGCCCAAGATGGCCTCTCCCCCATCGGGGCAACCAACGGCCTGAGCCGCAAGCCCCAGGCCGTGGTGATTGGGGCTTCAACCGGCGGACCAGGGGCCTTGCAGACCCTGTTCCAAGCGCTCCCAGCCAACTTCCCCCTGCCCATCTTATGCGTACAACATATCGCCGGGGAATTTGCCAAAGGGCTGGTCTCGTGGCTGGCAGACCAGAGCAAACTGCCCATCAACTTTGCCCAGGCCGGAAAGCCCATTTCAACGGGGGACGATCACCTTTCCAGCGCCGGGGTGCAATCTGCATGTGGGGCCTTCCGGTCTGATCGCCATGACCCCTTTGGATGCGGACTCCATGGGGGCCTCGGTCGATGCAACCATGATGTCAGCGGCCAAATATTGGGGCGCGGGCACCGTGGGCGTGTTGCTCACGGGCATGGGCAGTGATGGGGCCCAAGGCATGTTGGCCATCAGCCGGGCTGGGGGGACCACCATTGCCCAAAATGCCGAAACGTCGGTCATCTTCGGCATGCCCGAACGGGCCATCGCCCTGGGCGCAGCCCAAAGTGTCCTGCCCCTCGGCGAGATTGCCCCTGCCCTGCTCCGCCTGGTCGCCTCCACACATGGATAGAGAGTGGCAGGTTTTGCGTTTCATTTTTAGGCTCTTTGGGGATTGAGAATGTTCGGTGCTATAATTCTGCCATGGCAACGAATAAACCCCCCGTCAATACAGCTCAAAATCGCTGTCCGAACTGTGGTACTCGGGTTGCGGGAACAGCCGAGACGTGCTTCATGTGTGGCCAAGATCTGCAAGGCGGAAAAAGCCGCCGCCGCAAGGTTTCTTGGCTAGACGCAGTGTTGGTACTCTTTGTCGTGGTCGTGATCGGCGTCTGGTGGCGCAGCGCCAGCCAGCCCGAAGCAGCGGCCCCCGCACCGGTCATCACCATCCCCTCCCAGGTCGATCTGCCCACGTCAACCCCCACGGCGACACCCCTCCCCCCCCCCACCGCCACACCCAGACCCGCACCCACTCCCTTTGTACACAAAGTGCAAAGCGGAGAGACATTGCTCTCCATCGCCGGTCAATACGGCGTCACCGTGGAGGATCTGCAGAGCGCCAATGGCCTTTCCGATGTCCTGATCCGGATCGGGGATGATCTGTATATTCCCCAGAACGGCGTGCCTGTTGACTCGGCAGCCGCAGGTGAAAACGCCACGGCGGGCGGGGGAGATGGGGAGGCCTCGGTCTTCACCTATGAGGTCAAACCTGGGGACACGGTGGTCTCCATCGCCATCCGCTTTGGCACAACCGTGGAGGCCATTCTGACCGCCAACAAGATGGTGCCCACGGATTTCATCCAGCCCAACCAGACCCTATTGATCCCGGTCGGCGATCTGCCCAGCGCGGTGTTGGAATTTAGCGACGCCACAGGGATTGAAACTGCTTCCTCCGCAACCGGCAACCAACAGACCGTCTATGCGGCGGTGCGCCTCTTGGGGCCGGCGGACCGGGGGGAGGTGCCCATGGATGAGACAACCCTCTTCCGCTGGCTGAGTGTGGACATTTTGCAGCCCAACGAGTGGTATGTCCTGCGCATCTGGTCTGCGGATGGTGTCTACCCGGATCCGCCCAGTGCATGGACCAAGGCCACCAGCCATCGGCTCACCGTGGACTTTGATTTGGCGACCGGGGGGCCAGCCCAATTCCGCTGGCAAGTTTCTGTGGTCCGGGTATTGCCCGATCAAGGGGCAGGCTACGAGCTTCAGGCCGCCAGCTTCCCCAGCGACATCCGCAGCCTGACCTGGCGGTAACCGTTTCAAATCTCGTTTTCACGCTCCGCGTAGGAGCGAGACCAACCCAAAACCCAGGATCCAACGGGCCGACTTTTCATAAGAAGTCGGCCCGTTTCTTGCCATAAAATTTGCCCAGGAAGCCGTCTCCAAGCTTGCATCCCTGGGTCACGCGTGTTACACTTTTAGCCAACTTATACCCACTTTTCCACATCGCACTCACCTCTTCACCTCATCTGGAATGACGCTATGCAAACTACCTGTCTTTACTGCGGATTGCCCACAAAAATCACGCCGGATAAGTCTCGTTGCACCGAATGCGGCGGCGATTTAGAAGCGCTCATCACCCCGAACTATGCCGTCGGCTTCTATTATGAGCGCGCCCAGGAGCAGGCTTTCCAGGGAGACGCCAAACAGGCCCTCTCTACCATCCGCCAAGGGCTGAACGAAACCGACAGCTCGGATCTGCATCTGCTGGCCGCCATTTTGCATCAACGCATGGGCGAACACGATCAGATGCGCGCCCACGTGGCCGCCATCCCCATCGATGACGTCCTGCGCCCGGAGGGGGAGTGGCTGTTGCGCTCCCATCAGGCCCGCCAGGCTGGCAGCCGCCGCCGGGTGCAGACCCACAACGACGCCCTGGCCATGACCTCTTTCGGTCAGATCGGCAAGGACGAAAAGCGTCAACGGACCCAACGCCGTCGCCCCGTGTGGATGTTGCCTGTGGCCGTGGTGCTATTGCTGGCCGTGGCCGGATGGTGGGGCTGGCAGAGCGGGGCACTGAATTCTGGCTTGCAACAGTTGGGCATGGTCGATATTCCGGGCCAGGCCCAAAGCAATGCACCCGTGGCTGAAACCGTGGCCGAACCCGCTGTCCAAGAGCCTGCCCTCCCCACAGCCACACCGGTTCCCACCACCCCGCCCCCGGCTGATGTGGTCCAAGCTGCCCCGACCGTGGCCGCCCCGGTTGCCGCCCAGCCCACCGCAGAGGTGATCCTGGCCAGTACCGCCATCACCACCGAAACTGGCACAGACGCCGTCATTGCCGAAGCCTCACCGGAGCCGTCTCCTGTAGCCTCCAGCGACCAAGGCAATGTGGTGGTCATCGCAGAGAGCGCTGAACTCGATCTGGCCGAACTGTTGCGCCAATTGGGCGAAGCAGATCTGGCCGACTTGCCCGTCACCGCCAACCGCAGCGGCAACCAGATCCAACTCACGGGGACCGTGCCCACGGCGGCCCAACGCACCCGCATCATCGACACCCTGGCCGCCGTGCCGGGCGTGGCCGAAGTGGCCGCCCTCAACCTGGTGGTACGGGTGGAGAAGAGCTACACCACCAAGGCCGGTGATAATTTGTGGCGGATCGCCGAGGCCCAATATGGCGATGGTCGCCGCTGGCAAGAGATCTACGACCTGAACCGTGAGTTGCTGGGCAACAATCCGGGCGCAATCTTTACCAACATGGACCTCCAATTGCCCCCCATGCAGTAAGCAGATCCGGGGCCATCTCCATGAGCAAAACGACCAAGGCTTCTCCTGTCATCAAAAAAGGCAAGCGGGCCGCCAAACCGGATACTTGTCCACCCTGGCGGGTACGCGTCAACCGCTATCTGAGCCGCTTCGATGTGGTCGGCCATCTGGCCGAGCGGTTGGCCCCCCATTACAAGATTTGGTGGATCCCGGTTTCCCTCTTCGCCTTCCCGGCCCTGCTGTTGATTCTGGCCTTTCTAATCAACGTTCTGCGTGCCGGTTAAATCGCCTTGCCAACCGACAATAAAAAAGCTCCGCTTCCCGAAATTGGGAAGCGGAGCTTTTTTATTGTCGATTGGTTTCAGATCATCAAGCGTTGGGCAGGTGCATGGGCATCACCACATGCAGGAACTCGTCTGGCCCCATGCCCACAGGGCGCAGGGCACCGGGGCGGGTGGATTGGGTGGTCTCCAACACGATCTGGGATTGATCGATCTGGCTGAGCACGTCGATCAGATATTGGGCATTGAAGGCGATTTCCAGGGCGACGCCCTCCACCATGGCGTCCAGGGCGTTGACGCTATCGCCCATTTCGCTGCTCTTGGCCTGCAAGATGATGCTGCCAGGGCCGTCACCGCTGCCGGGATCAACCGCCACCCGGATGATGTTGTTGTTGGAGCGGGCGAAGAGATTGGCCACCCGCACCGCCTTGAGCAGGTTGGCCGTGTCCACCACCGTGCGGGTGTCATAGCTTTTGGGAATGATGGCCCGATAGTCCGGGAAGCGGGCGTCGATGAGCTGGCTGACCAGATCCACCCGTTGGAAGCTGCCCTTGGTGTCCGGTTTGCCGTAGATGCGGAAGAGGATCTGGTTGCGGGCCTCGGTCACGGTCATGTCGATGGGCCGTTCGCTGTCCGCCTCGGCAGAGATGCGGCCCAGTTCGCCCAGGCTCTTGGCCGGGACGATCACGGTCAACTCTTCGCCCAGCTCGTTCTCCAGCAGGACGCTGCGCACACTCAGCCGGAAGCCGTCGGTGGCGGCCATGGCCAGACGGTCGGGCTTGATGCTCACCTCCACGCCGGTGAGGGTGGGGCGGCTTTCGTTGGTGGCGGCGGCAAAGACCACCTGGTCCACCATCTTGCGCAACCCATCAACCTCCAGGGTGATGCGGCTGCCTTCCAGATTGGCCTGGCCCGATTCACCGCCATCCGCCGTGGGGATGATGGGGAACTCGGCGGCGTCGATGCCCCGGATGTTGGCGTCGTATTGGGCGCAGCGCAGATGCAGGGTCTGGGTGCGCACGGTCAATTCCATGTCGATGCGCTCGGCAGGCAGACTGTTGACAAATTCGCTCAACAGCTTGGCCGGGATGGTGGTGGACCCTTCGTCCTCCACCTTGGCCCCGATCCAACAGTTGATGCCGATCTCCAGATTGGTGGCGGCCAGACGCAATTGGCCGTCCTTGGCCTCCAGCAAAATGTTGCCCAAGACGGGCAATGTGCTGCGAGACGAGACGGCCCGGCTGACAATGGACAGGCCCTTGGCCAGATTTTCTTGAAGGCAGCTTACCCGCACGGGGGTCCTCCTTGTGTTGTCGTTAGTGGCTGGTTGCGCCCGCATTGTGATCCAAAAGATGATTTGGACAGGTAGAAATATGGGCGGTTATGGATAGTGAAAGTATACCACAGAGGTGGGTTGAGGCAAAGAGAAATCGTTTGCAGAGACGCAAGATTTTGCATCTCTACGCCGCCACGGGCATGCGCACCCAGAACTGGCTGCCCACGCCCAGTTCGCTCTCCACGCCTACCGTTCCGCCGTGGGCCTGCACCAGTTCCCGCACGATGGCCAACCCCAGCCCGGTGCTGCGCCGTCCGCTGCGGGACTTGTCCACGCGGTAGAAGCGCTCAAAGACGTGGTCCACATCCTCGGCGGGGATGCCGGGGCCGCTGTCGGTGACGCGGATCTCCACGTCCGTTGGGTGCTGGGTCACCGAAAGGGTGACGGTGCCCCCCGCTGGCGTGTAGGCCAGGGCATTGTCCAACAGATTGGCAAAGACCCGTTGCAGCCGGTCCGGGTCCGCCGAGATGTGCAAGCTGTCGCTGCCCGCTTCCCAAACCAGGGCCACCCCCGCCGCCTGATATTTGGGCAGATAGCGGCGGCTGATCTCGGTCAGCACGGCGTTGACCTGGAGCCGTTGCATCTGAAGTTGCAGCCGGTCCTGGTCCAAGCGGGCCACGTCCAGCAGTTCATCCACCAACTTGCCCAGGCGCTGAGATTCGTCGTGGATGATGGTGACGGCCCGCTCTTGGCCTGGGGCGCGGCGGCCGTGCCATCCAACAAGGCCTGGGAGAAGCCTTGAATGCTGGTGAGGGGGGTCTTGAGATCGTGGCCCACGTTGGCCACAAAGTTGCGCTGGGCCTGGCGGGCGTTCTGCACCTCGGCGGCCATGCGGTTGAAGCTGTGGCCCAGGGCCATCACCTCAGAAAGGGAAGAGGCGGCGGCGGGCACCCGATAGTCCAGGTTGCCGGCGGCGATCTCCTGGGTGCCGGTGATCACCGGTTGCAGGTTGCGGGTCAGGGATCGGGTCAGCCAGGCGCTGAAGAGCCAGATCACCACGGCCAAGGCGGACAGGATCACCAAGAGCAAGGGGATGGGCAGGACGGCCAGCATATATCGCCCCGCATCCGTCAAAGAGGTGTTGGGGGCCAAAAGGACCATGCCATAGGCCGTCCCATCCTCGCCACTCTGGCCCAGGCTGACGGAGACATAGAGCCATGTGCGCCCGTCCACCTTGGCCCGACTGCGGATCAGTTGCGTGCGGGGCGGGCGCGTGGTGGTCGAGCCGGTCACCGTGACCGTGGGCGCGGCACTTGGCCATCTGAAAGGCCCACGCCTGGCCCTCCCACTCTGTGGCCGAATCAAAGGTAATCAGCCGGGTGTCCAGATCCACCAGGAGCATACGCAGGTTTTGGCCCTCCAGTTGGCGCTGGAAGACAAAATTAAAGCGCTGGGTCAAAAATTGCTGGGGATCGTCGAAGCCATCGCCCTGGCCAAAATCCGGGCGATTGTTGGACCGTGGCGCGGTCGGGGTAGCAAGATTTTCATCCCGATCCCGCTGGCCGAAGAAGCGGGGCACATCCTGGGAACCGGGCAACGAGACGGCTTGGGTGGCGGCATAGGCCAAACTCAGGCTGTCCTCCATGCGGGTGTAGGTGAGGGCGGTATAAATCGGCACAATGCCAAAGGTCACCACCACCCCGGCAATGCTCAGGGAGGCCAGGGCGATCACCATGTGGCTGATCAACAACCGTCCGCGCAGGCTGTTGAGAAAGAGCTGAAAACGGTTCATGGTCAACTTCCCGAATCGATCAGCTTGTAGCCGATGCCCCACACAGTCTCGATGGAGAGCCGGCTGGCCTTCAATTCTTTGCGCAGGCTGGCCACATGCACATCCACCGTGCGGGTCTCGCCATAGTCGTCATAGCCCCACACCAGATCCAGCAGTTGCTCTCGGCTCAACACCCGGTTGGGATTGGTCATCAGGCATTGCAGCAGATCGAACTCCTTGGTGCGCAGTTGAACGGGCTGCCCGGCCACGGTCACTTCCCGGCTGCCGGGATTGACGACCACGTCCCCCAGGGTCAGCGAGGCCGCCGCCGGGGTGACCGATTCACTTTGCTGACGGCGCAGAACCGCCCGCACCCTGGCCACCAACTCCCTGGGGTTGAAGGGCTTGGTCAAATAGTCGTCCGCCCCCATCTCCAGCCCCACGATCTTGTCCACATCCGCATCCCTGGCCGTCAGCATGATCACCGGCACATCGCTCTCCTGGCGCAGCAGACGGCAGACGCTCCACCCGTCCATCTCCGGCAACATCAGATCCAGCACCACCAGATCCGGGTTGACCTTGCGGGCCATCACCAAAGCCTCCTTGCCATCCGCCGCCGATGCGGTGCGGAAGCCCTCGGCCTCCAAATACATGCGGCACAGTTCCAGGATATGGGGTTCGTCGTCCACCAGCAAAATGGTGGCCTTGGCGGTATGGTTGGCGGGTGAAGAGGTGAGGTTTGTTGACATGGGTAAAGTCCTATCGTAAAAATCCGAATTCAGCCTCGGTTTTGCGTCGAGGGGCGCAGAGCGCCCGACTGCATTCCCACGCAGAGCGTGGGAACGAGACTTCAAATGACTGGCTCCTCCTACTTTCGCTCACAACTGTAATGCCAGTGTGACCAAAATGTAAAATTTGTGTAAAGGCGGCTCACATAGCGCGTACGAACAATTTCCCGGCCATCCCCACTCTTGCTATAATCATGCGGTCAGCCCCATGCCACCCCTCCAAACCCATCGCGACCTTGGACCCTTCTGGGTGTTATACCCTACGCAGACCTGCACCCCAGTACGGGATCTGCGAACCGGGCAACAGCCGATGGCCCAACGCTGCAAAAGGATCCACCGTGCCCCATCGGTCTCAGCCCGATTCGTCCCATCTAGTCCAGCCCGGCCACCCTGCGCCCCGCACGGCGGAGTCTGCCGCCGCCCCCTCGGATCAGACCGTGGAGGCGTTGCTGGTCAACCAGGCCCGGCACGATCCCGATGCGTTTGGACGCCTTTACGAGCGTTATGTCGATAAGATTTACGCCTATATCTTTCACCGAGTGGGCAGCCCCCAGGATGCGGAAGATCTCACCGCCCGCACCTTTTACAAGGCCCTGGAAAAGCTGGACAGCTACGAAGATCGGGGATTGCCCTTCTCGGCCTGGCTCTATCGCATTGCCCACAACCTGACAGCCAACTGGCACCGAGACCACAGCCGCCGCCGCTCCCTCCCCCTGGACGGGCTGACCTTGACCAGCGCCCACAAGGAGACGCCCGAAGCCTCTCTGGAAGCCACAGAGCGCAGCACCGCCCTGTGGGAGGCCATCGACCGCCTGCCCGGCGACCGGCGGGATCTGTTGCTCTATAAGTTTGGCAATCGTTTCTCCAACCTGGAGATCGGCAAGCTCCTGGGGCGCAGCGAGGGGGCCATCAAGTCTCTCTATTTCCGCACCCTGGCTGTGTTGCGGGAAGATCTCGAATCCCGGGGCTGGGAAGAGGATGAGGAGTGATGGAATCGGCCGCATTTTCATCGCAAAGCCGCTGAGAGCACAAAGAAAAACAAGGTTTCGCCTTATGAATCGCTATGCCATAACCCTCCCCCAATCCCTCGCACGCCTGCGCACGCCGGATCTGCCGCCCCAGGTGAAGGGGCAGTTGGCCCGGCTGGGGCTGACAGCCTTTGACCCGGAAAAAGCCAACGCCCTGGACCATCACTTCCATCAAGTGGTGGTGGGGCGCGGCAAGGCGGGGGAGCCTCTCGTGGCCAACATCAAACTGGCCCCCCTGACCACCCTGGCCGAGGAGTTGGGCCGCACGGTCATCCCCGTGCAGCCGCCCCCCCGCTTCCGCCAGGATCTGGGCGCGGCGCTGAACGATGCCCACCGTCAACGCATGGCCCAGCGCACCTTGGGCACGGCAACGTCACCCCCGCCATCGCCCCGAACAGGCCGGGGTGTGTGGGTGATTGTGTTCCTGGCAATCATGGGGCTGGTGATTTGGCGGCGGCGACGCCGGGAGCGTATTGGTGCGTAGTGTACGGGCAAGCGAAAGACAAACAAAGCGGGCGAATCTCGGTGTCGAGATCCGCCCGCTTTTTGATACAGGTCACAAACAGAAGAACTACCCGCCGTAGGAATCTTCCAACCGGCCCCGCACCAGGGCGATGTAGTCCTGCGGCGTGCCGTGGCGGCTGCCCGAAACGCCCCGAGTGCCAGGGACATCCATGCTGGAGACGGCATCGGCCTGGCCCAGCTTAAGCACATAGTCCGCCACTGCGCTGCCCGCCTCTTCCCGTTGACGCAGAGAGGTATTGCCCACCAAATTCTTGAAGCGAGTGATCAGCCCCAAAATATCATGGGCCGGTTTCGAGCCTGCGCCCACCAACAGCCCGGTCAGGATGATGTCCCACGAGGCGGGCACGTTGCTGGCAAAGCTGCCCAGACTCGGCTGCATAAAGGCAAAGAGACGCAAATTGGAATAGTTGACCACGACGATACCCAGGACGATGGCGGCCATCGTGCTGCTGGCGCTCTTGAACTGGGCATAGTGAGGCGTCTTCAACTCATCGGCCCGCCAACCCGCATAGCGCACCACCCCCCACTCCACATAGTTCCAGCCGATCTCCACCACCCGCTCCACGCTGACCGCGGCGGCCAGCAAGGGGGCAAAGGCTTCGCCGATGGCCGGGCCGCTGCTGGCCTCCTGCAACAGCGGGGCGGCGTGTACACCCGTCGCCCCCCACAGCAGGGCAACCACGGCCAACCCCATGAACAGACTCATGCGCCGGGCCAAAACAGCCATCGGACGCTTCCCGGCAGCGGGCCGGTTTTGGGCTTTGTTGCGGGTACGATTCTTGCGAACACTGGCACTGCGTTGAACCGACTTACGAGTACGTTGCATGGGTTTCTCTCCTTCGTGGGCTAGAACGAACAGAACAGGGTCGATGATGGTCCAACAAATTTTCCACCGCAAAGCCGCCAAGCAATAAAAGAAACTTTTCCTGTTTTTCTTTGCGCTTTTTGCGACTTTGCGGTGGGGTCCGCAGATCAGCTTTCTCTTATAAAAATATCACCTAGCCTTGGGCAAAGGCAACCAAGAGTCTCACCCCAAAGCCGGTTGCTCCCTTGGGGGCCAAAGCACTTCCACTATCCGAAACGACCATGGCGGCGATATCCAAATGCGCCCAGGGATAGCCCTCGGTAAAATGCTCCAAAAACTTGGCGCTGGTGCTGACGCCGCCCATCCGCCCGCCGCTGTTCTTAACCTGGGCCATTTCGCTCTTGATGGCCTCTTTATACTCGTCCCACAAAGGCAGGGGCCACAGCCGTTCGCCGCTGAGTGCAGAAGCCGCCATCAGCCCATCCCGCACCGTGTCGTCGTTGGCAAAGAGACCCGCGGCCTGAGCACCCAGGGCGACCCCCACCGCGCCGGTCAACGTGGCCAGATCCACCACCACAGCCGGATTATACCGGGCCACATAGCCCAGGGCATCGGCCAGCACCAGCCGCCCCTCGGCGTCCGTGCTGATGATCTCCGCCGTCTTGCCGGTGATCCCGGTCAGGATGTCCGCCGGGCGATAGGCCAACCCATCGGGCATGTTCTCCACGCAGACGCCGATGCCGATCACCCGGCGGGCCACGCCAAGCCGGGCGATGGCCTCCATGGCCCCGATCACCGCGGCGGCCCCGCCCATGTCGTTCTTCATGCGCCACATATTTTCGGACGGCTTGATGCTGATGCCCCCCGTGTCAAAGGTGATGCCCTTGCCGACGAAAACCACGGGCGCATCGCCTTCCGTGCCAGCGGGCGTGTGCTCCAAGAATGATGAACTGGGCCTCGTTGGCGCTGCCCTGGCTCACCCCCAGGATCATGCCCATGCCCAGCTCCCGCATCTCCGCCTCGCCCAAAACCGTGCAGCCCAGCCCGGTCTCCTCGGCCATGCTGCGGGCCGAATCGGCAAAGGCCACAGGGGTAAGGACATTGGGCGGCTCGTTGACATAGGTGCGGGCGCTGTAGACCCCCTGGGCCAGAGCGATCCCGGCGCTCACGCCGGCTTCCACTTGGGCCAGTTTGTCCGTGTCGACCTCCACCACCGAACACCGCGTCGGCCCGCTGGCCTCCTTGGCCGGATATTGCTTGACCGGATAGGCGGCCAGCAGAGTTCCCTCCGCCACAGCCTGGGCCGCGGCCTGGACATCCAGCCCGCCGACACCGCCCCCATGCACAATGGTGGCGAAATGATCCACCCCCTTGAGCTTGGCCACGGCTTGGGCAGCCTCCCCCGCCGCCCGGCGCACCCCGTGGAGATCAAACTTCTCCGCCTCGCCCAGCCCCATCACCAACACCCGGGCCGCCGGAATCTTGCCAGCCGTGTAGAGCAGAATACTGGACCCAGCCTCGCCGCTAAAGTCCCCGCCGGCGATGACTTGGGAGATCGCCCCGCCCAAGGCTCGGTCCACGGCCCCGGTGGCCCCGCTGGGCGCGGTGACCCCGGCAAACAAATTCACAACCAAACAATCAGCTTCGACTTGGGCGATATCGCCCTGAATACCCCTGTACCTGCAACATAAAATGTCCTTTCGGATTAAGAGAAGATTTACCGCAAAGGCGCAAAGGCAAAGGAAAGAAGAAATTTACTTTTCTTTGTGCCTTTGACGACTTTGCGGCGAATAAGATAGCTTGCGGAAAACTCAAACGCCCAGATTGGCCCGCAGCCGACGGTCGGCTTCGGCCAGCACGGGGTCGCTCTTGCAGAAGGTGAAACGGGCCAGATCCGCCACCAGATGGCGGTGGGCCGGGCTGAAGAAGGCGCTGGGTGGGATGGCCGCTACGCCGACCTGGGCGGTCAGATGGCGGCAGACCGCCACATCCCTGGCCTCGCCGGGCGGCACGGCCACCTCCAAATGGCCCGTGTCGGCCAGGATGAAGTAGGAGCCTTGGGGACGGGTGGGGGTCAGCCCGGCCGCGGTGAGGGAGGCCAGCAGGCGATCCCGCTTTTCCTCGTACATGGCGGCCAGCCAGTCGTAGTACCCGGCGGCCTCAGCCCCTTCCACGGCAATGGCCACCGCCTCTTGCAGAGGCGTCGCCACGGAGAAGGGGATCCACTGATGGGCCATGACCACGGCATGGACCACGGGCGCAGGCCCAATCACCCAGCCGATCTTCCAGCCGGTGACGGAGAAGGTCTTGCCCGCGCTGCCCAGGGTGATGGTGTGCGCCCACATCCCCGGCAGGGTGGCCATGCGCACATGGGCGGCCCCGTCATAGGTCATCCACTCGTAGACTTCGTCGCTGAGCACAAAGAGCGGGCGGACATCGGGACGCTGGTTGTGGGCCAAAACCAAGTCGGCGATGGCACTAAGTTCGTCCCGGCTGAAGACCTTGCCCACGGGATTGTGGGGGGTGTTGATGACGATCAACCGGGTGCGGGGGGTGAAGGCGGCGGCCAGTTCGGCCATGTCCAATTGCCAATGGGCGGCGCTGTGGGCCTGATCCCCCGTGGGGCGCAAGGGCACATAGATCGGCACGCCCCCGGCCATCTGCACCGCGGCGGGGTAGCTGTCATAGAAGGGTTCGATCAGGATCACTTCGTCGCCGGGGTCCACCAGGGCCTGCACCGTGGCGAAGATGCCCTCGGTGGCCCCCACGGTGATCACCAGGTCGGTCATGGGGTCCAAGGTGCGGTCAAAACGGGGCGAATAGAAGGCGGCCAGTGCCTTGACCAGGCGGGGATGGCCGGCGCTGCGGGTGTATTGGTTCAAATCGGCGGCGATGGCTTGGGCCGCGGCGGCCTTGATGAAGTCCGGGGCGGGGAAATCGGGGAAGCCCTGGCCCAGGTTGACGGCTTGGTGCTGGTTGGCCAGGGCGGTGAACTCAGCAAAAACCGTGGCCCCAAAGCCTTGCACCCGCTGGGCGGGCAAAAATGGCTGGGGCGATGAAGGCAGCGATGTGGACACGGGCGATTCCTCTCAGATGGCTCGGCGGCGGACGGAGAGCGGGGTGGTTGGGGTGGTGGGGATGGCGCTGGCCAGCAGATCGTCCAGATAGTCGTAATAATCGACCGATGCTTTCAGATCCCGCACGGAGGCAGTGACGCCATCGGGCATGGCTTGGACCAGACCGTGCACGTCGGCTTGCAGGACGATGGAGACGGCATATTCCCGGCGGGAGGCGGGCACATCCAGCCAGCCGCTCTTGGCCTCCATCAACCGGCGCACGTTGCCCGGTCCCCAATTATAGGCCAACAGCACCCAATAATAGTCCCGCAGCCCGAAACGTCCCACATAGTCCCGCAAAAAGGCCAGATAGGCCGCGCCCACCAGCACATTGCTATAGGGATCAAAGGGGTCCACCACGCCGATGCGGGGTGCCCACTCGTCCCACGTGCTGGGGATGATCTGCAACAGGCCCATGTCATTGGCCTTGCCCACGGCCAAGGGATCCAGACGACTCTCGGCCCAGGCTTGCTCGGCCAACAGTCGCCAGTCCAGACCATATTTTTGGGCGATCTCCGTGAACATCTCGGCGTAGGTCATGGGGTTCGGGATTTTGGATTGGAGATTTTGGATTTTGGATTGGGTGAGTAGCGATGGCCCGTATTATATCCGATCTTCTTCGACCTGACCAGGAGGATCAATGTCATAATCCCCCCACTTGCCGCTGAAGGAAGCGGCGAACATTTCGGCGTTGGTGCGCTCGGCGTCGGAGCGGGCTTTGGTCAGCACGGCGTCCCGGTGGGACTGGGTTTGGTGGGCGGCTGTCTTGGCCTCGGCGGCCTGGCCCAGGGTCACTTGGGCAATGCGCACCCGGCGCACATCTCCCATGCGGTAGTCGATTTCGTCACCCTCAAACTTGGCCCGAATGGCCCGGCCCAAGGGCGTGTCCGCGCCCAGCAGATCCTGAGCCAGATCCCCGGCCCCCTCCTCGACCAAACGCACGGTCATGGCGTCCCGATGGCCCTGGGCATCGATCAACTCCACCGTCACCTGCGCGCCGATGCCCACTTGGTGGGGCAATTGTTGGCGTCCGTTCTCGTCCTGCGTGTCCATGTCTTTCCTCCGCCGGGCAAACTCGGCTGATTGGCCCTTATGCTCTCCCCATCCTACCACCGGCGACAAAAAGAGAGAAATAGCGTTATTTTGTGCCGAGTCTTACGGCGCTGGACAAGAAAAGCCGCCGCTGATGCGAAATCAGCGGCGGCCTGTAAAGTCGTGTGATTCAATTGAAACGGCGGGGGTTTATTGCTCGGTGAAGGTGAGCAAATAGGCGATCAGGTTGCCCATATCTTCTGTCGAGAGGCTATCGACATAGTTGGCGGGCATGACCCCAGCAGGATACCCATCCACCACAAAATCGCCGGGATTGGCAACGCTGTGGTACAGATAGAAGGCCGGGCTTTCTCCTGGCACCCGTGCAATGGCATAGTTAGCTAACCCATACCAGCTTGGCCCCACCAACACCCCACCCTTCTCCAAACTATGACAGCCGATGCAGCCATTCAACTGGGCGATTTGCGCACCTGCGCTGGCGTCCCCAGCCTGGATGGCGGCCACCACATCGTCCGGCAGACCGGCGAAGATCTCTTCTGTGGTCAAGCTGGTGATGTCCAGAATCTCTGGCGTTGCCGTGGGTTTGGCCTCGACGAGTTTTTCGCCCACACTGAAATCCATCTCCGGGGAGATGAGCTGGACCGCGGGGTCGGCAGAACAGGCAGCGAAAAGCAACAGAATCCCGACCAACAGGGAGAAGATCAGGAAAGAACGGCGATTTTGGAGCAAAATGTCCATCGAGGACCTCCGGACACGATTAATTTTGATGGGTGACGATTGACTAAGACGGCCCGCAAAAAGCATGATAAACCAAAAACAGCTTTCAAATAGTTTATCATATCGCCCCAAATAGGGCAATTTCTGCGCAAAAATTCACAAAGGTTTTTGGTTAGCGGCTGGCCCTCGCCACATAGAGGGCAATGCTACCGGCGATGGCGGCGTTGTAGCTGCCGATGACGCCGTGCATGGGCAGACGCACGAGGAAATCGCACTTTTCCCGGGTCAGGTGGCTGAGGCCCGTGCCTTCGCTGCCCACCACCAGGGCGATGGCCCCTTCCAGCTTGGCGTCGGCCAGGTCCACAGCATCCGTCGAATCTTCCAGCCCGGCCACCCACACCCCGGCCTGTTTGAGTTCGTCGATGGTGCGGTTGAGGTTGGTGACCTTGGCCACCAACAGATGTTCCACAGCCCCAGCGCTGGCATTGCTCACCGCGGCGGTGACCCCGGCTGCCCGGTGCTTGGAGATGATTAGGCCGTGGGCGCCCAAATTCTCGGCGGTGCGGATCAGGGTACCCAGGTTCTGGGGATCCTGAACTTGGTCCAACAGGAGAAGCAAGGGCGGCTCTTTGCGGCTTTTGGCCAGGGCCAGGCAATCATCCACGCTGGCATAGGGATAATCCTCCACCTCCAGGGCCACGCCTTGGGTGTTCGCCCCTTCGTCTTTCAGCTTTTTGAAGAGCCCCCCCACCACATAACGCACGGGAGATCGGGTGGCGTCCGCCGCGGCCAGGATTTCGGCCAGGGTATCCTTGGCCGAATCACCCTCAGTTCCTTCCACCCATAGGCGAAAGACCCGTCGCCGCCCGGCCCGCAGACTTTCCAACACGGCTCGTCGTCCGTAGATTAGTTCACTCATAACTCTGAATCCTATTCTTCCCGCCGCCAGGTTGTACCGCTGGGGCTATCTTCAAGGGTGATCTTCAATTCTTTCAACCCGTCCCGGATCTGGTCCGAGAGGGCCCATTGCTTGGCCGTGCGCAGATCCGTGCGCACCTTGACCAGCAGGTCGATGTAGGGTTCCACGGCCACTTGCAGCCCAGGCTGGGCTTCGGCAGCGGCCAGGGTGAGGCCAAAGATCCCGGCCAACTCGCTCAGGGTGCGTTGCGCTGCTTCAAAGAAGGGGCCGCTCACCCCGGCGCTGCGGGCAGTGTTGATGGCCGTGACCAATTCAAAAAGCACGGCCAGCCCGCCCGCCGTGTTGAGATCGTCGTCCATGCTCTCGGTGAAGGCGACCCGGGCATGTTCGGCGGCCAGGCGCACGGCGTCCGCGGCGTCGCCCGTGGTGATGTTGCCGGTGGCCGGACGCAGTCCACCCCGCAGCCGGGTCAGGCTGCGCTCGGCCCCGGCCACGACTTCGTCCGTGTAGACCACGGGCTTGCGATAGTGACCGGCGAAGATCACCATGCGCAGGGCGTCGGCGCTGTTTTCGGCCAGGAATTGGTCGATGGTGATCAGGTTGCCCAGGGATTTGCTCATCTTCTCTTCGCCCAACTGCAACATGCCGTGGTGCATCCAGATGTTGGCAAAGGGCTTGCCGGTCAGGCTCTCGCTCTGGGCGATCTCGTTTTCGTGATGGGGGAAGATCAGGTCGTTGCCGCCGCCGTGGATGTCGATGGTCTCGCCCACGTGGTGCAGACACATGGCCGTGCACTCGATATGCCAGCCGGGGCGACCGGGTCCCCAGGGGCTGTCCCAGGCCGGTTCGCCGGGCTTGGCCGCCTTCCACAGGGCGAAATCGGCCGCATTCTCCTTGCGCTCGTCCTCGGCTACCCGTGTGCCGCTGATGGCTTCGTCCAAGGTGCGGCGGCTGAGTTTGCCATAATCTTCATCGTTTTTCACCCGAAAATAGACGCTGCCGTCCATCTCGTAGGCATAGCCGCCCTCGCCCAAACCTTGGATGACGTGGATGATCTGGTCGATCTCCGAGCTGACCTTGGGGTAGACGTCGGCCCGCATGACGTTGAGGTCGGTCAGGTGGCCCAGATATTTGTCCGCATAGCTGGCGGCCAGTTCGAAGGGGTCTCGCCCCGTCTCGTTGGCCCGGCGGATGATCTTGTCGTCCACATCGGTGAAGTTGGTGACGAAGTGAACGTCAAAGCCCCGAAACGCCAAATAGCGGCGCACCATGTCAAAGACGATGGCGCTCATGGCGTGGCCGATGTGGGCGTCGGAATAGACCGTCGGCCCGCACAGATAGATGCTCACCTTGCCTTCTTCCAAGGGCACAAACTCTTCTTTTTGGCGGGACAAGGTGTTAAAAAAGCGTATGGACATGGATCGTTCCTGTTTGTGAGAGTGTTGCGTGTTGCGTGAAAAGCGCAGCGGTTTGACCAGTTCCGGTTTCGATACGACCGGAAACTGACCCGGTCTACTCAACCTACGTATGCCCAACCCCCTACTCCACCGGCGAGGCGAAGATCAGCCGACCGGCGTTGGTTTGGAGGACTTTGGTGACCTGGACCGAGATTTCCCGGTTCAGGTGGCGGCGGCCATTTTCCACCACCACCATGGTGCCGTCGTCCAGATAGCCCACACCCTGGCCGATCTCCTTGCCTTCTTGGATGATCTTGAGGGGCATCTCCTCGCCGGGCAGCACCACGGATTTGACCGCATTGGCCAGTTCGTTGATGTTGAGCACCTTGACCCCTTGCAAGCGGGCCACCCGGTTGAGGTTATAGTCGTTGGTGATGATCACCGCGCCCATATCCTTGCCCAGGCTGATCAGCTTGTCGTCCACCTGGCGGGCGTTGCTGGGGTCCTGATCGATGAAGATGATGTCCACATCCGGGTTGTGCTGAAGCCGATCCAACATCTCCAGCCCCCGGCGGCCCCGGTTGCGGCGCAGAGATTCGGACGAATCGGCGATGTATTGGAGTTCGTTGAGGACAAAGCGGGGCACGGCCAAGGTGGCCAAGAGGAAACCGGCCTCGGCCACATCCGCCACCCGCCCGTCGATGATCACGCTGGTGTCCAACAAGAGCAGGGGCGCGGACGGCTTATCCGCGGCCTCAGCAACCGGGGCAGACGGCGCATCGGCCGCATCATCCTTCCCCCGTCCAAAGGGGAAGAAGGAGAAGATCTCCTTCTGGCGCGCTGCCATCACTGTCACGCCCAGATAGCCAAAGACGATGACGCCCACAAAGGGCAACACCGTGCCAAAGGGGGTGGGCAACAAGGAGAGGGGATAGGCCAGGAGCGCGGCGATCAGCAGCCCGATGCCAAGGCCGATAGTCCCGGCCAAGAAGTTGTGCAACCGGAACTTGTCTAAGACTGGACCGGGCGGCCCTGGCGGGCTTGATGGTCAGCCAAGGGGCGAGCAGGGCGCCCAACAGCGCGCCACCAACTGCCAAGGGAATGCGAATTTGTGCTGCTTGCATGGTCAACTGGTCTGTACCGGCCAAGGTACTCCCTAACTCCCAGCCAGCCAGCCCAAATGCGACCATACCCAGCACCCGAAAAAACGGGCCGAGACGCATAATGGGGGCCTCCTATAAGTGCCAAACGAAATGAAAAGGATGATTTAGAATAAAGGATGACGGGATGATCAGGATAAAAGTCAGAAAAAACGAAAAAGCCCCTCACAGGGTGAGCGATCCAGCGCAGAAATAAGGATTGAAACCAACAATAAAAATGACAAATCGAGTTCATGACAGGTGTCTGGTTAACAATAAAGGCACAGGGTCATCATACATGAAAACGAACAAGTTCGCAATCGGACCGGATGACGCCAACGAATGTCAAAATAGGCCACGGATCAAACGGATTTAACGGATTAAAACGGATCTTTTCCGATATTTGGGTTTTGATCCGTTTTGATCTGTCCGATCCGTTTGATCCGTGGCCTATTTTTATACCTCCGCCGACGGACAGAGATCCGCCAAGGTACAGTCCTCACAGTTGGGCTTGCGGGCATCGCACACCCGCCGCCCGTGGAAGATCAGCAGATGGGAGAGGTCGATCCACTCGGATGAGGGGCGTCAGGGCCATGAGATCTTGTTCGATCTTCTTGGGATCCTTCTGCACGGTCAGCCCCAGGCGCTGGGAGAGGCGGCTGACGTGGGTGTCCACCACCACGCCGTCGGCGATGTGGAAGCCCACGCCCAGCACCACGTTGGCCGTCTTGCGGGCCACGCCGGCCAGGCTGAGCAGATCGTCCATGTTCTGGGGCATCTCCCCGCCAAAGTCGTGGACGATGCGCTGGGCGGCCTCTTGGATATGCTTGGCCTTGTTGCGGAAGAAGCCCGTGGAGCGCACCAGTTCTTCCAGTTCGCCCCGATCCGCCCCGGCAAAGGCCGCGGGGGTGGGATATTTCTCGAACAACGCGGGCGTCACCTTGTTGACCCGCTCGTCCGTGCATTGGGCGGACAGAATGGTGGCCACCAGCAATTGAAACGAATCTTCGTGGATCAGCGCGCAACAGGCGTCCGGGTGGGCGGCCCACAGGCGCTGGGTGATTTCGGGCATACGATCGGCAGGTAGTGAGGATGGGGTTAGGGTCATGGTTAATGGTCCTGGAAAATTAAAAATTAACCATCAACCATCAACCATTAACCATTTTTCGAACGGTTAATGGTTGATGGTTGATTTTTAATGGTTGATGATGTGGGGTTACGACAACTGCAAAACGGGCCGAGCCGCCACGGTGTCGCCGGAGTCGTCCACCCGCTGCCAGGGGTAAAGGATCCATTCGTCCGTGAGTTCGGCGTAATAGTCGGGCACTTCGTCGGGGAAGTAGCTGCTCCCCTGTTTCCAGTGCAGGACGGCCAACTCCGGGAAGCCGCCGGCCCCTTCGATGCGCCCCTTGACCGCCATGATGGTGCGGCCCCGGAACCAGAGGTTGTCTACCACGAGAATCTTGCGCCCCTGCAACACCGGGTCCGCCGGGAACTGGAGGAAGCGGGGCCAGCTCATCTGCGAGCGCGCACCCATGTCCTGGAAGAGCACGGCCGCGGTCAGCACATCCTTCATGCGCAGGGCCTCGGCGATCATGCCGCCGGGGATGATGCCCCCCCGGGTGATGACCATGATGGCGTCATACGGGCCGTTGAGCTTGCCCACCAGCTTGGAGATCAACTCCTCCACATCGTGCCAGGACAGATAGACTTTTTGACTCATGGGTTTCTCCGGGATTCAGGGTAATCGTTCATTCAAAATAGGCCACGGATGAAACGGATTTCACGGATTAAAACGGATCTTTTTTTGATCCGTGAAAATCCGTTGTATCCGTCCAAGCCGTGTTCTATTTATTCTCGCTGGGTAGACCCAAGGTGGCGTCGAGGATCAGATCGCCCAGGGGGTGCTGCATGGGTGGATCGAAATAGAGGCCCAACCCTGTGCGGACGGGGGCGGGAACCTGGGCAGCGGTCATGGAAAAGGGTTGAGGGGGCAGGTAGCGCAAATTATATTGGCCGGGAATCAGTCCCCAAAAGCGGAATTCTCCCTGAGCGTCGGTCTCAGTTTGGGCTACCAGGGTTCCCTCGTCGTTCAGGAGTTGAATCAAAATCCCCGCCACGCCCAAGCGCCCCCCGACCCAGCCCGCCCCAGCCGGGCGCACCCGCATGACCACGGGGTCATGGTCGCTGGAATGGTGCAGGCTGTCCGGGTCGGTCACCGCCGGATAGGGGAAGTCGGCGTTGATGTGCAAGGGGCTGGCCCCGGCAAAGGCGGGGACCATACTCGGCGTCATCAGCATGTGGTCCAAGACCTGGCTGCCGCCGTTGAAAATGTACGTGTACTGATCCGCCGGAGAGATGACCTGGAAGACGTGGCGCAGGTTGGGCGTCACCCCAGTGCGCAGGGCCTCCACCGGCCCGCTGTCCAAGTAGTCGTTGAGATCCCCCAGCACCACCACATGGGCGGCGGGGTCGGCATCCAGGGTGGCTTGGACCAACCCAGCCACATGCTGGGCCTGGGCCGTGCGCCGCACAACGTTCACGGTCTCGTCGCCGCCCTTGCTTTTCCAGTGGTTGACAATCATCGTCAGGGGGTACGGTTCGCCCCAACTCCCCGTTACGGCGAGATCTACAACAAGGGGCGGACGGTTAAAAAGTGCATATTCCCCCCTTTCACAAGGATCGTTCCGCATATACCCCACGCCGTAGCTGAGGGCCGAACAACCTTGAACCGAGGCTGCGCCCAAGACGGTGACCCGGTCCGTGCGGGTGAGCAGGGCGTTGGTGAGGGGGAACTGAAAATCCTTGGTGCCGGGGCCTTCGATGGCCGTGGCCGTGTAGGCCAGGCCAAAGTCCGTGGCCAGGAGATCGGCCAGGTTTTGCACATCTTCCGGCGTGCCCATCTCTTGCAGGCCGATGACCGTGCAGCCCTGCATCCCTTCGGCAATGGCCAAGGCCCGCTTGTGCAGTTGGGCCGCGTACTCGTCTTTGTCCCGATACTGGTCGCCGCCCCGACCCATGCCCAGGGCGTTGAAGGTGCAGACGGTGAAATCGTCCTCGCTGGCCGGCTGCTCGGCATCGGTGATCAGGTTGCGCTGCTCGTAGCCCAAGGTCTGGCCGGGCAGAAGGGTCAACTGATATTTCTCGAAGCTGTAGTCGATGATGCCCACCAAGGAATCGTTCCCGTCCGCATCCGGCTGGCTAAAAATCGTGTCGCCCCAGCCCAGTTCGGGCAGATCCGCGCCCACGCTGTTGCTCAAATACATGAGGGCGGTCATGTCGTCCGCTCGGCCTGGAAGACCCGGCCCCCGTCCACATAGGCCAGCAGATCCTGGGCGATGAAGGCGATCTCCACCTCGCCGCTGCTAAAGCGCTTGGTCGGCCCCTGCACCACGCCCTGGAAACCGTCCACCCGCACCAACATGCCCTCAAACTGCTCAAAAAGCGTGGCCGGGTCCGTGGCCAAGGCCGCAGCGGGGACCGTCACCGGCTGGATGGGGGCCGTTCCGCACAGATCCGGCGGCAGCATTGTCACCGTGCCCGCCGGGCTGATCTCGGTCTTGTCGTAATATTCCGTGGCCTTGCCCCCGGTGATCAGGACGCATTCGCCCACATTCACCTTGGGCTTGCGGTCCAAATAGACCATCACCCCGTCACTGGTGGCCGGGTCGCCATCGCCCTGGGGATCCTGCAAAAAGAAGAATTTTCCACCCACGCCGGTGACCACGCCATAGGTGTTGACCCGCTTGCCCTCCAAGGGTGTGGCCAGGCCGTCGCCTTGAATATCGAAAATGTGGATAGTGTCTTCGGGCAAGGAAGGGGCGGAAGTCGGAGCCGCTGAATTCTCCCCCGTAATGTCGGCCAGACTGCGGGGAATCAGCCGATAGGTGCCAAAGGCGTGGTCCACAATGCCGGTGATGCCGGGCAAGCTCTGGCGGGCCTCGGCGGCAAAATAGACCCCACGGTCATCCACCCGGATGATGCCCGAGGCGTCCCGGGCCATCCATTCGCCATATTGGTCCGGCGGCCCCACGGCCTCCACCTCTTCAACCCGCACCAGCACGCCCTCCCAGCCTTCGTCGGCGGCGGCCTTGGCGGTCAACACCACGGGCGGGGGGAGGGGTGCGTTGTCGGCCAGCACAATCACGCTCTCCGCCCCGGCGTTTGGCTCGATTTGGGTCAAGTCGTGGAACTCGCTCACCACGCCGGTGATGCGCACCCGGTTGCCCTGGATCAGATCATGGCCGGGCTGATAGACGGCGATGCCGCTCCACAGCCGGTCCGTGGGGATGGGCATGATCTGGTCGTCCTGGACAAAGTAGAGGTTGCCATAGACCCCGGTCACCACCCCCTCCACGGTCACTTCCTGACCGACCAGGGCGGAATCATCCCCTTGGCTCATAGAGCCTTGGATATTTTGGATAGGGGTCAGGCTGACTTCTTGGGCCTGGGCACCGCCCAAAAAGAAGACAGAATAGACGATCAGGGCCAGAAAAACCAGGGCAACCGTGCGTCGATTGAGGCATCCGTGACAGAGAATCATGGGCATTTTCTCGCTTCTGTAAGGGTGGGCAGTTCGGTCCCTGCATGATAGCACAGGCCGGGGATCGGTTCAAAGCAGTCGGGGGCGTGTCGGGCGGTTTGGAATAGAACGCGGAGGACGCGGATTGGGCGGATTTGCGCGGATGTTAGGCTCTCGTTCCCACGCTCCGCGTGGGAACGTCAAACCGGCGCTCTGCGCCGAGGGGCGCAGAGCGCCCAACGGCCTATTTTGAATCGTCCTGACCCAAGATTGGGCGGGCAAGTTGCCCCTGTGCATCTTCCCCGCTATAATCAACCCATGTTGACCAATTTGCCGCCCCAGGCGGACCCAACTTCAGCCAACTTTGCCGTCATCGCCCCTGGCTTGGGACGGGGCGACCCTCTGCCCGCGGGCTGGCGCAAGGTGACGGATCTGCCCCTGACCATCTTGGTGGGGCTGACCGGCGTGGGCAAGTCCACCACCTTGACGGCCTTGGCGGAGACGGGCATGGCCTTCACCCTGCTGCCCAACCGCCGGGAGGTGACCGACTGGCTGATCATCGCCGCCATGCAAGCCCTGGACGGCGACCCCATCCAGCCGGTGACGGACCGCACGGCCCGCTTTGCCTACACCCGGCGCTATCGGGAACAGTTCCCCGGCGGCATGGCCCACGCCCTGGCCCAGTTGAGCGTGGACCCCAGCCCGCTGGCCCGGCGACCTGATCTTCGACGGTCTGCGCGGGGCGGACGAGGTGACCCACGCCGCGGCCATCCTGCCCGCAGGCCCGCTTCGTGGTCCTCCATGCCCCGGATATCGTGCGGGTGCAGCGGCTGTTGGGCCGCAACGATGCCTTTGACCGGGTGGCCTCAGTTTCTCACGAAACAAGCGAGGGCGAAATACGATCTTTTGCGGATATTGGCCTGCCCGCGGCCAAGGAAGTCTTTGGCCCCAGCCAGGAGCAAGCGCTTCTGGCCCTGGTCCGCCGGGGCGAGGTGACCGGGGCGGATCTGGCCGCCAAGCTCAAAATTGTGGTCGAAGAGCGGCGCAATTATGACCCAGACGCCGCCCTGGCCGCGCTGCAAACGTTGGCCCCATCTCGCACGTTGATGGTGGACACCACGGCTCATTCACCAAACCAGGCCGCCGGGATGATGGCGGAATTTCTTCAAAACATTGCCCTACGCTGAAATCGGACCACGAGTGGAGGATAATTATGGCATTTTTGCAGAATCGCATCACAGTTAACACAGAGCAATGTGGCGGTCGCCCCTGTATTCGGGGTATGCGGATTCGGGTAACCGATGTGCTGGATCTACTGGCATCCGGTCTTGGTCACGATGAAATCCTAGACGAAATGCCTGATTTGGAACTCGCCGATATTGCTGCGGTCTTGAATTTTGCTGCCCGCAAATTGGATCATCCGGTGCTCGTCGCATGATTCTCTGGATTGATGCCCAACTTTCCCCGTCCCTGGCTCCTTGGGTGAGCAACCGATTCCCCCATGTCCAGGCATTTTCTGCTCGGTTCCTGGGTTTGCGTGATGCCACAGATCGGCAAATTTTTCAGGCAGCAAGAGAGGCCTCAGCGATCGTCATGACGAAAGACCATGACTTCGTTCAACTGCTTGACCAATATGGGCCGCCACCGCAGGTACTTTGGATTACCTGTGGGAATACGTCGAATGCGCGTATGCGCGAGATCTTGACGCATTCTCTGGAAGCCGCGCTGAAACTATTGGATCTTGGCGAACGACTGGTCGAGATAAGCGACGCAGGGCGAGACTGAAGGAATCGTAAAATGGACCCACGCGCCGCCCTCCAAACCCGCATCCTCGCAGCCATCACCACGGATGACCGAATCGTGGGCTGCCTGGACTATGGCTCCACCTCCGAGGGGCGGGGGGATCGGTGGTCGGATCTGGATTTGGCCCTCTTTGTGCGGGACGAGGATCTGGCCCAGTTTGAGGCGGATTGGAAAGCGTGGGCGGCCCAGTTTGGCGAGTTGTTGCTGGCCTACGTGGGCGGCATCGGCCATCCGTGGGTGACCTATGCGGCGGACCCCATGCCCGTGCGGGTGGATTTCTCCTTTCACGCGGCGTCGAGCATGGAAACGGTCATGCGTTCCCTGCCCAACGCGCCGCTCAGTGCCGAAATGATGGTGTTGTACGACGCCACGGACGGCCAACTCACCGCCCTGGCCGGGGAGTTGGTGGGCCAATCCCAGGCCCCGGCGGATCTGCGGGTGGCCTTCGACCAGATCAGCGGGGACTTGTGGACCTATTTCCAGCGCACCCATGTGCGGCTGTTGCGGGGGGAAGTTTGGTGCGCCCGGCATGAGTTCAACTTTATCATCATGGGCAATCTCTTCGCCCTGCTGCGCATCGAGTCGGGCAAGGTGGAGCGGATGCGGGCCGCCTCTGCCGCCGCCCAGATCGAGCAGGACATCTCCCCCGTCCGCCTGGCCCAACTGGACGGGTGCATCCCCGGCCCCACGGCGGCGGATCTGCTGGCGGCCATGCACGCCGCCGCCCTCCTGACCCAGGACGTATGCGCGGCCATCGCCGCCCGACACGATTGGCCTTGGCCCAGCCAGTTGGCCGAGCAGATTATCCCGCTTTTTTCAATCGACTAAAACCACACATGCCCACCATCACCCGCATCACCACAACCCCATTCAGATTGCCCATGCACGGCGCGTTGCGCTGGGGCAAGGCCAGCGTCATGGACGCGGCCCATCATGTGCTGATCACCGTGGAATTGAGCGATGGCAGCAGCGGCGTGGCCGAGTCACCGCCCCGGCCCACGATCTATGGCGAGACGGTGGAGAGTGTGGTGGGGATCATCCGGGACGAGATTGGGCCCCGGCTGGTGGGGATGGCGGCGGAGCCGGCCCAGGTGTTGGCCCGGCTGGGGGAGATCAAGAACAACCAGACGGCCAAGGGGGGCGTGGACATGGCCCTGCACGATGCCCTGGCCGAAAGCCGGGGGCTTTCCCTGGCCGATCATCTGGGGGTGACCCAGGACAGGGTGCGGGTGAGCTATATTTTGGGCATCAGCGATCTGGACAGCGCTTTGGCCGAGGCCGAAAAGGTCTATGCCCAGGGGGTGCGGGTGTTGAAGGTGAAGGTGGGCCGAAATTGGGACGAGGATCTGGACCGCATCCGGCGTATCCGGGAGAGTCTTCCCGAAGGCGTTGATCTGTACGCGGACGCCAACGAGTGCTTTTCCCCAGGAGATGCAGTGGCCAAGCTAGAGACTTTGCGAGATCAGGGTCTTCTTTTCTGCGAAGAACCCCTGCCCGTCGAACTGATCCGGGCGCGGGCAGCCTTGCGGGCTGGCGACCATCTGCCCCTGATCGGGGACGATAGCTGCTTCTCCGAGCAGGATTTGCGCCGGGAATTGGCCTTGGACACCTTCGATATTTTGAACATCAAGACCGCCCGCACGGGCTTCACCGAATCCCGGCGCATGTTGGACCGGGCCGTGGCCGCGGGCAAGGGGGTGATGGTCGGCTCCCAGGCCGGGACGGGGATCGGCACCGTGCGGGCCGCCCTCTTTGCCGGGCTGCCGGGCATCCACCACCCCAGCGAGTTGAGCTTTTTTCTCAAACTCAAGAGCGACATCATCGACCGCCCCCTCACGTTGCACGATGGCTTTTTGCACCTGGCCGACTTGGCCGCGTGTCCGCGTGGACCCGGATTTATTGAACGAGCATTTGTTGATTTCTTGATTGGCTTTGCCCAGTCATCCCGCCAATCAACCAATCAACCCATCACCCCTTCTCTCGGAGACCCACCATGCCCCACCCATTGCGCCTCACCGCCCACTTCATTGACGACACCACCGCGCACTTTCAGGCCATCTTCCCCGCCCCGGATGCGGATGCACCGGGCTGTGCGCCGGCCCAGTTGGAAACCGGGGACGGCACCACCCTGGATCTGGGCCTGCTTTGCCCGCCCAGCGAGGTAAATTGGTTTTCGGCCCACACGGTGGACCTGGGCGCACACACCTACGCCGACCCCAACCTGATTGCCCACGCCCGGCTGCTTTGGGGAGAGGTCGCCATGCCGGTGGAGGAAGTGGGCACCCGGTCCGTGGCCCCCACTGTGGAGATCGTCACCTTTTTGGTGCAGCCGGACCCGGCGGCCATGCAGGTGCGGGTCAAGCTGAAAGTGGCCGGGCTGGTCGGGAATCAACAGGTGCGGGTGGATGGGGATCTGGGCCAGAGCCAAGCACGGTCCGGGCCGGGGCGGATGGGGGGCAGTCCCACGAGTGGCTTTTTAGCTATCCCAAGCCCGGCACCTATCGGGTGACGGTGGATCTACTGAACGACAAGGGCTACCCCGTGGCCCGCTTGGGCGAAAGCCCGGTGCAGATGGCCGAGCCGGTGGACTTCCCCGCCAGCGTGCCCCTGTCCGCCCAACAACCCTTCGGCGAAGATGCCCCCGACCCCCAATTGGGTATAAACACAACCTCTATCTCTACCTCTACCTCTGTCTCTGCCGCCACCGCCCAACCCTGGCTGCCCCTGCGCTATGGCATTCCCCGGTTTGATTGGGCCAAGACCTATACGACTGCCGGGGGCAGCACCCTTTCCCGCAGCCTGGCCCCCGGCACCTATTTGGCCGTGCGCCGGGAGATCCTTGTCGGCGGCCAGAGCTGGTATCAGACCGGCAGCTATGATTGGATCCTGGCCAGTTCCGTGCGCCTGTTTGTGACCTCGGAGCTGCGAGGCGTGGAGTTGGGCGTCGAGCCGACCCCAGCACCGATACCCACACCGCCCCCTGCCCCCATCCCTGCCCCCACGCCCGATCCCACACCCGCGCCGACCCCGACGCCGGGTCCCCAGCCCATCAAGCGGGGGGTGGTGACGGCCAACCGGCTCAACGTGCGCGCCCAGCCGGGGACCGGGGCCAACAATCCGGCCATCGGCCAGGTCACGTTGAACACGACGGTGGATATTTTTGAGGAGCGCTCCGTGGCCGGTGCGATCTGGTTTCGGATTGGGGTGGATCGTTGGGTCCACAGCGGCTGGGTGCGTGTCACCGAGACGGTGACAGCGGCTCCGCCCCCTGCCCCAGTCCCCGATCCGGTTCCCGTCCCTGAATCCTGAACCGACGCCCGCCCCCGCGCCGACACCGGAACCCGATCCTCAACCCCTCAAACAGGGCAGGGTGACGGCCAACCGGCTCAACGTGCGCGCCCAGCCCGGCGTGAGCGCGAACAATCCGGCCATCGATCAGGTCACATTGGGCACGGTGGTGGAGATTTGGGCGGAGCAGAGTTCCGCTGGGGCCATTTGGTACCGCATCGGCCCCGGGGCGGACCGGGATCGGTGGGTGCATAGCGGCTATGTGACGGTTCTCCCCGCCACCCGCAGCGCCGTGGCGGACCCGCTGGCTCGTGCCGCTGTCTCCATAGCCGCCAATCGAGACCCCGGCCCTGTCAGCCTGCCTCTGGGCTGGGTAACGGCCAATCCGGTGCTCAACGTGCGCAGCCAGCCGGGCACGTCCGGCGGCACGGTGGATCAGGTCAACAAATATGACCGTCTGCCCATCCTGGAAAGCCGAACCGTGGCGGGCGCGGCCTGGCACCGCATCGGGCAAGATCGCTGGGTCTCCGGCGGCCATGTGGGCGTGGCCCGGCACCGTCCCCGGCCCAGCACCATCGGGGCCAATGAGCGCTGGGTCAGCGTCTGCCTGTCCGAGCAGACTGTGGTGGCCTATGAAGGGGACACCCCGGTCTATGCCTGTTTGGCGGGCACGGGCATGCCCGGCACGCCCACGGTCCAAGGCACTTTCCGCACCTATTGGCGGGTGGCTTCCCGGCGCATGACCGGCGGCACGCCGGGCACGGCGGGCTATTATTACATCGAAGAGGTCTCGTGGACCTGCTATTTCTACGGCGGCTATGCCCTGCACACGGCCTATTGGCAAGACCAATTCGGCACTCGGCTTAGCCACGGCTGTGTCAACATGAGTCCGTATGATGCTTGGTGGATCTTCCAGTGGAGCGGGGCGGGCGGGGCGAAAAGTCCTGTGGTGCATGTCTATTGGGCGTAGGATTACCCCCTCCCAGCCTCCCCCAGATTGGGGGAGGAGCCGGATCGCCGTAGATGAAAGTCCGGTACGCACGATCTGTCCTCTCCCCAACCTGGGGAGGGTGGGGTTAGCTGTTGAACCAAAGAGGTTGATGACATGAAGCTAGCCGTGGTCATTCTAAACTGGAATCAGGCCGAAGATACCATCGCCTGTGTGCGCGCCGTGCAGGCGTGGACGGTCTTGAAACCGGCCGTTTTCGTGGTGGACAACGCCTCCGCCGGGGAGGATGTTCGGCAAATTTTGGCCGCTTGTCCAGGGGTGATGGTGGTGGAGAGCCGGGTCAACGCAGGCTTTGCCGGGGGATGCAACCTGGGGATCGTGGCCGCCTTGGCTGAGGACGCGGGCGAACTCCCAGAAGCGGATGCCGGGACCGGCCATATTGGGGCCGATCACGTCGTTGGTGACCAAGAGGACGGGTGCGTTGTTCATGGGGGTAGTATACCTTGTCCGCCATTGTTTGAAAACGTGCCGCCCGCTTTGACATGGCCCAAGGGTGGGCGTATACTCGGAGGCAAGTGCATAGGCCGTCCTGCGACTGGCGAACCGACCGGAGAGAAGCCGGCGGCGTGGGGTCCCACAAGGGAGCAGGGCGGCGCGAAGAGAGATCGCCACACGTCGCTCGCCTGGGCTGGCAGTCGGACACATTTTGTGTTCGGCTGCTTTTTTGTTTTGATCAGCCATTCAAAAAAGGAGAATCAACCATGTCCCATGCTTTACTTTCCGTATCCGACAAGACCGGTTTGGTGGACTTTGCCCGCAGCCTGCACGAGGCCGGGGTGAGCCTGATCGCCAGCGGCGGCACGGCCAAGGCGTTGGCCGGGGCCGGGCTGCCCGTCACGTTGGTGGAGGAGATCACCGGCTTCCCCGAAATTTTGGGCGGGCGGGTGAAGACCTTGCAGCCTGCCGTGCACGGGGGCATCCTGGCCCGGCGCACACCGGAACATCTGGCCGAGTTGGCCGCCCACGGGATTGCGCCCATCGATCTGGTGGTGGTGAATTTGTATCCCTTCCAGACGCACGGTGGCCCAGGCGGATGTGACCGAGGCCGCGGCGGTGGAGGAGATCGACATCGGCGGGGTGGCTCTGCTGCGGGCCGCGGCCAAGAATTTTGAGTCGGTGACTGTGGTCAGCGACCCGGCGGACTATGGCGACGTGGCCGCGGCCTTTGCCGGCGGCGGCACGGATCTGGCCCAGCGCCGGTCTTTGGCGCTGAAAGCCTTCCGCCACACCGCGGAATATGATGCCGCCATCGCCACCTATTTCGCCGCCCAGGTCGAGGATGCCCCCCTGTCCCAGCGGGTCAATTTGGTGCTGGATCAGGCCCAGATCTGCCGGTACGGCGAGAATCCTCATCAACAAGGCGGCTATTACACCTATGCCGGGGAGGAAGCCACCCTTCACCGTTCTGCACGGCAAGGAGATGAGCTACAACAATTGGCTGGATTTGGACGGCAGTTGGCAGGCCGCCCAGGACTTCCCGGAGCCGACCGTGGCCATCATCAAGCACAGCAACCCCTGCGGGTCTGGCCAGCGGGGCCACCCTGGCCGAAGCCTATGACAAAGCCCTGGCCTCGGACCCGGTGAGCGCCTTCGGCAGCATCATTTCGGTCAACCGGCCCTTTGATGCCGAGATGGCCGAGCGGCATGAAATCCCTCTTTGTGGAGGTGGTGGCCGCGGCGGAATATACGCCGGAAGCCCTGGAGATTCTGAAAAGCAAGAAGAACTTGCGCATTCTGCAAGCCCGGCCCGGCGTGGCCCTGCGCCCGTTGAGCGTGCGCAGCGTCTTCGGCGGCGTGCTGATCCAGGAGGTGGATGTCAGCCAGGACGACATGGACCCGGCTGGCTGGCAGATCGTCAGCCAGCGTCAGCCCACCCCGGCGCAGATGGCCGACTTGGCCTTTGCGTGGCGGGTGGCCCGGCATGTCAAGAGCAACGCCATCGTCTATGTGGCGAACCAGGCCACCGTGGGCGTGGGCGCGGGGCAGATGAGCCGGGTGGATTCGGTGATGTTGGCCGGTCACAAGGCCGGGGCCGCGGCCCGGGGCGCGGTGATGGCCTCGGACGCCTTCTTCCCCTTCCCGGACGGCATCGAGGCGGCGGCCAAGCACGGCATCACCGCGGTGGTGCAGCCCGGCGGCTCCATCCGAGATGACGGGGTGATCGAGGCGGTGGACCGCTTGGGGCTGGTGATGGTGGTGACCGGAACTCGGCACTTCCGCCATTGATCCAGGGGATGTAACCTTCCAATTCCTAAGTCATCTAACAAATGACCCCTTATTCCTGTGACATTTGTCCTTTGTATTGTGGTGTGCCTAGGCAGATAATGGTAGTTGACCTGCTTGTTGCGAAATATTCTGAACCGGTTGCTCAAAGAAGACGGCAATTTCTGAAAGGGAGACGATACCGATGAAAATTGTGATGGATCGAGGATATTGTGATGCAAGTCTGTCCTTCTGCGCTCGCTGTTCGGCGACCTTCTTCCAGAAGCCAATGGGCACGGATCGGCAATGTGTGGTGGCCGTAGAGGATGACGGCAAGGACGATATGCTGCATTTTGTGATCCGGTCGGATGCTCGGGTGCTGGAATTCGATCTGACCGACGAACTTCAGGAGGGGTTGTCCTTGGAAGGCTGGGAGTTCCTCAGCGACTTCGACCCCGCCCTTTTCCGTACCGGGGCCGCGGATCGTTGGCGGGCCATCGGCAGGCTGTCCACCGAGCATAGCCACGGATAGGGATCTACCCAACGGCCTCCCTTTCCCTTCAATCAGATTCAAACACACAGATGCACCTGCCCGATATGGGCGGGTGCATCTGTGTGTTTGGGGCCATTTCTGGTATACTTGGGGCCATTCGCCTCATACCACCCGCTACCCAGGTTTACCATGCGCCTCAACCCTTTTCGCCCGGCCACAAAGGCCAAGGATTCAACGAATCCCCCGTCAGCACCGCTTTGGCCTGGAGGTGGGGTGGACGGCTTTATCGCCGCGGTGAGCCGCATGGCCGCCCAGGCTCCGCCGGGAAGCGTGGGCCGGCGTGGGTTTATTTTGGAGGCCGGCGATGCCTTTGCCTTCATCCGCCTTCGGGACGTGGGGCATCCCCTGCGTTTCTTGAAGCAGATGGCGGGCAAGCCTCCCCAGCAATTTGGGCCGGAGGGCTTCCGGGCCGATGTGGTGGACGACAAGAACCCGGCCCGGCACTACATGGCCTTTGTCTTCCTGGGCTATTTCTTGCCCAAATGGCTGGCCGTGATCGGGCTGTGGCTGTGGGAAGTGGCGGGCAGTGTGCGCTATGGCTATTGGGCCACCAAAGACATGACGATGGGCTATATCGGCATCCGCCACGGACGGGCGGTGCGCAGCGTTGGCCCCACAGTTCTGCCAGGGTTGATCGCAGCAGAATTGGCCGCCCCGCCCTCAGTTGAAGGGGAGATCCTGTCGTGACGGATGCTGAACGCACAGAATTGATCGCTCAATTGCAAAAACGGGCCACAGTTGGGTTGCCCGGCCATTTGGGGCTTCAGGTGGCCGACGCCGGGTTGGGTCGCTGCGAGTTGACCATGCCCCTCTCTCTGCACCATTTGGCCCCAAACGGCTATTTGCACGCCGGGTCCGTGGTCACTTTGGCCGACACGACCTGCGGCTTCGGCTGTGTGATCAGCCTGCCCGCCGGGGCCAACGGCTTCACCACCATGGAACTGAAGGCAAATTTTTTGGGCACGGCCACCCAAGGCACCCTGCGCTGCATTGCCAACCTCGAACACGGCGGAGGCCGCACCCAAGTCTGGGACGCCGCCGTCTTCGCCGAGGACGGCAAACGCATCGCCCTCTTCCGCTGTACGCAGATGATCTTGTACCCGAAGGGGTGAGTTGGGAGTCAGCCATACACCCAATTTCCCCGCCCTGGGCGATAATTCATTCACACGCCAATCCAAAATCGCAAATCGCAAATCCAAAATCCGTGAGGTTCGCCATGCAAATAGTCCAAACCCTTTCCGACCGAGTGCTGTCCAACGTGCGCCAGGTGATCGTGGGCAAGGATCAGGAGATCCAACTGACCCTGCTGGCCCTGCTGTGCGAGGGCCATCTGCTGATCGAGGATGTGCCGGGCGTGGGCAAGACCATGCTGGCCCGGGCCATTGCCCGCAGCATCGGCTGCTCCTTCCGCCGCATCCAGTTCACCCCGGACATGCTGCCCAGCGACGTGACCGGCGTGAGCGTCTTCAACCAGAAGAGCATGGAATTCGAGTTCCGCCCCGGCCCCATCATGGCCCAGATTGTGCTGACCGACGAGATCAACCGGGCCACGCCCAAGACCCAGTCCGCCCTGCTGGAGGCCATGGAAGAGCGCCAGGTGACCGTGGACGGCGTGACTCGCAAGATGGCCCGGCCCTTCCTGGTGCTGGCCACCCAGAACCCCATCGAATACGAAGGCACCTTCCCCCTGCCCGAAGCCCAGGTGGACCGCTTCATGATGCGCATCCGCCTGGGCTATCCGGGCGAAGCTGGATGAGATCAACGTGCTCAGCCGCCAGACGGACCATCACCCCATCGAGGATGTGGACCAGGTGGTGAGTCTGGCCGAACTGCTGGCCGCCCAGGATGCCATCAAGGCGGTCTATGTGGACGACTTGGTCAAGGAGTACATTGTGGATCTGGTCACCGTCACCCGCAACCATGCGGACAT
Organism: uncultured Chloroflexia bacterium; assembly: GCA_963704975.1. Classification (GTDB taxonomy): domain Bacteria; phylum Chloroflexota; class Anaerolineae; order Caldilineales; family Caldilineaceae; genus JAGNDO01. Next base: position 115,313 of record CAVPIK010000005.1, read on the forward strand.
CTATTTGGGGGCCAGTCCTCGGGGCAGCCTGGCCCTGTTCAAGACCAGCCGGGCCTGGGCCGCGCTGCAAGGCCGGGACTATGTGCTGCCTGACGACATCAAGATTTTGGCCGAGACGACCCTGGCCCACCGGCTGATCGTCAGCCCCTCCGCCCGCATCAAAAACGTGGATCCCCGCCAGATCATCGAAGACATTTTGAAGAGCGTGCCCGTGCCAGGGGCCAAGGCCCGGGTTCGATAGCCGTATTTCGTGTTACGTGTTGCGTGATCGATCGACGTAACACATAACACGCACCACGAAACACGAAACACATCCCATGCGTGATCTTCTCTCTTCTCGGCTCATCGCTCTGTTGGTTGCCCTTGTGGTGACTTGGGCGCTGGCCCTCAATACCGGCCAACAGTTGATCTTCAACATGGCCTATCTGCTCAGCGCCGTGCTGGTGATCAGCTACCTGTGGGCGCTGCTCAGCGTGCGCACGGTGGAGATCAACCGCTTTACCCGGGCTCGGCGCAGCCAGGTGGGGCAGATTGCCGAGGAGAGCTTCGAGATCCACAACCAGGGGCGATTGCCCAAGCTGTGGCTGGAGCTGGAGGATTTCTCGACCCTGCCCTTTCACGAGTGCAGCCAGGTGGTGAGCGGTCTGCGTGCCCGCACCCGGCGGCGCTGGCAGGTGCGCACCTTTTGCCAAGTGCGGGGCCGCTTCCAACTGGGCTCCATGATTTTGCGCAGCGGGGATCCCCTGGGTCTCTTTGTGGTGGAACATGCCATCCCGGCCACCAGCAGCATGGTGGTCTATCCCGCCACGGTGGATCTGCCCGCCTTCTCGCCCGTCGTGGCCGACCTCTCCGGCGGGGAAGCCATCAGCCGCCGCACCCACTATATCACCACCAATGTCTCCACCGTGCGGGAATATGCCCCTGGCGACAGCTTCAACCGCATCCACTGGCGCTCCACCGCCCGCACGGGGCGGTTGATGACCAAGGAATTTGAACTGGATCCCACCGCCGATGTTTGGCTCTTTTTGGATCTCTTTCAGGGGGCAGAGGTGGGGCTGCCCTGGCAGATCCAGCCGCCCCAGGGAGGCATCTTCGCCCTCACCGTGGGCAAGCGTCGAGACGTGCCCTTGCCCCCCGTCACCACAGAGTATATTGTGACCGCTACGGCCAGCATTGCCCGCCATTTTTTGGCCCGCAATCGGGCCGTGGGGCTGGTCAGCCGGGGCCAAACCCGGGAGATCATCCAAACCGACCGGGGCGAGCGGCAGCTTTCCAAAATTCTGGAGACCTTGGCCGTGGTGGAGGCCGAGGGGCACATTCCCTTTGGCCAACTGATCGCCACAGAAGCCGTACGCCTCAGCCGCAACGACACCATCCTGGCCATCAGCGCCGACCCGGACCCCGGCTGGGCCAGGGCCTTGCGAGAGATGCGCCGGCGGGGCGTCCACAGCACCGCCGTGGTGGTGGATGGGCGCAGCTTTACGCCTGGCCCCAGCTATGGCAACCTCTTCAACGAACTGGAGGCCACGGGCATCCCCCGCTATCTGCTGCGGCGGGATCAACCCATCGACCACGCCCTCAGCCGCCAGGCCACGTTGGCGGATCTGACGTAAAAACCCCACCCTAACCCTCCCCAGATTGGGGAGGGGACAGATCAGGGTGACCGGACTTGCGTCTACGGCGATCCGGCTCCTCCCCCAATCTGGGGGAGGCTGGGAGGGGGTTGTTTGGTCGTTACAGCGAACAAAAAAGGCGGGGCCGGATCGTATCGATCCGGCCCCGCCTTTTTTATTCCACCCTTTTTACGTCGACATTACGTGCTTTGACGCACGATCAATTCCGCCGGAAAAATCATGGGGGTGTACGCTTCGTCGGTCACTACATCCCCCTCCTTGGCCTCGATGATCTGCATGAGCAGATCAACCGCTTTACGCACCCGCTCAGTCTTGCGCTGGCAGACGGTGGTGAGGGGCGGCGAAGCGAACCGGGCATCGGGCAGGTCGTCAAAGCCGACCACGGCCAGATCTCCGGGCACGGAAATGCCCCGAGCCTTGGCGGCGGCCAAGATGCCCAGGGCCCGCACATCGTTGGTACACAGCAAAGCCGTGGGCTGGGAAGAGAGGGCCAGAACCGCATCCAAAGACTCGGCACCCGCCGAGAGCAAACCAGCCGTGGGGACCACTTGTAGACTGTCCGGGTCCAGACCAAAATCAGCCAGCGCTTGACGATAGCCGGTCAACCGACGCTCCATGCGGGGGATGGGGGCATTGCCGGGCCGGGATCCCAGGGCCGCCACGGCGATGCGGCGATGGCCTTGGTCGAGCAGATGTCTGGCCGCGGCGTAGGCACCGCCCACATCATCCACGTTGAGTTGCAGGGCCTGAATCCGCTCGTCCCCGTCCAGCATGACCACGGGGCGGGTGGTGGTTTCGGCAAAGGTGCTCAAAGGATGGTCACGGTGGATAGCCACCATGATAAAGCCATCCACGGCGATGGTGTCCAGATTCGTGGCGGCTTTGTCCGAATGGGCCGGAATCAGCAGCATGTGCATGTTATGGTCATCACACACTGCGCCCATTTCGCCCAAGACGATGTTGAAAAATGGATCCCGCAACATCCAGTTGAGGCTGGACGGCAGAACAAAACCGACCGTGTTGGTGCGCCCTGTGGCCAGGGTGCGGGCGACGGGATGAGGCTGATAGCCCATCGCTGCCGCCGTGCTCAGGATGCGGTCACGGGTGGCCGCGCTGAGTTGATGGGGGGCATTGTAGGCAAAGGAGACCGCGGTCGGGGAGACCCCGGCTTCACGGGCCACATCGCGCAAGGTCATGCGTTTTTTCTTGATCACGCCTGTTTTTCTCCTGTGATCGGGGGCTGGGGATCGGGGAGCAACCGCCGAATCCCTACTCTGCCTCGGCCAAGGCTGCGGCCTGTTTGGCGATCAACTGGGCGATGCCCTGTTCGGCCAAGGCCAGCATGGCATTGAGTTCGGGGCGACTGAAGGAACGACCTTCGGCGGTGCCCTGTACCTCCACAAATTTGCCTTCACCAGTCATCACCACGTTCAAATCCACATCCACGGCCAGATCCAACTCATAGTCCAGATCCAGGACTGCCTTGCCGTCGAGCAGTCCCACGCTGACCGCGGCCACGGGGGATTTCAACACGCCGGGCTTGACTTTGCCCCGCTTTTGCAGCCGACCGATGGCCAGGGCCAAGGCCACATAGCCGCCGGTGATGGCCGCGGTGCGGGTTCCGCCGTCGGCCTGGATCACGTCGCAGTCGATGATGATCTGGCGCTCGCCCAGCAGATCCAGATCCACGGCCCCCCGCAGGCTGCGGGCGATCAGCCGCTTGATCTCCTGGCTGCGCCCCTTGGGGGTGAGGGTCTCCCGAGGGGTGCGGTCGTGGGTGCTGCGGGGCAGCATGGCGTATTCCGCCGTCACCCAGCCGTGGCGCTTGGGTTTGATATAGAGCCAGCGGGGCAGTCGTTCCTCCACCGTGGCGTTGCACAGCACCTTGGTATTGCCCATGCTGACCAGCACAGAGCCTTCCGGGTGCATCACATAGTCCAGTTCAAAGGTGACGGGCCGCAGTTCGTCAACAGCCCGAGAAAGTTCAGTCACGTAGGCGTCCTTTCCAGGAGCAAGAAGATTTCGGCCCCCCGGCCCCAATTCTGGGGGAGGTAGTGGACAGTTCCCCCCAAGGTTGGGGGGTTAGGGGGGCGGAGGCGAATGAGCAGAAAAAACTCAATCAAAAAACCCTTCCCGGCTGGGAAGGGTTTTTGTCCTTACGTGTGGAGCTAAAGGGACTTGAACCCTTGACCTCTACAATGCCATTGTAGCGCTCTCCCAACTGAGCTATAGCCCCGCAAGACAGTACAAATTATACGTTTTCTGGCTCAAATGTCAAGTTTGGCGGGCTTGACGGTGCAAAACGTGAAACGTGTTGCATAGGACGTAACACGTTTCACGCAACACGTTTTACTTCAGTGGAGCTGAAGGGAATTGAACCCTTGACCTCTACAGTGCGATTGTAGCGCTCTCCCAGCTGAGCTACAGCCCCGGATTTGTCCACGGGTGCGCCGCAGACCTGAACGAGTATAACAGAAGGCTCATTTTTGGTCAAATTTGGCGGAATTTTTGGCAGTGAAGATGTCAGCTATCCCGCACTTGGATGGCGTCGCCGTCCATGCTTTCGATCACGGCCAGGGTGACGATGGGCACGTCCAGGTCGGCCAGTTCGGCCCGGCCATGCTGGAAGGCCTTTTCGATCACACAGCCGATGCCGCACAGGGTGGCCCCACACTTGGCGATCACGCTGGCCAGGGCCTTGATGGTCAGACCCGCTGGCCAGGAAGTCGTCGATCAGCAGCACCCGATCCGTGGGCAGCAGATATTCGGGCGAGACGATCAGCCGGGTGATGCCGCCCTTGGTGGGGCTGGGGGCCTCGGCCTCGTAGGTGCCGTCGGGCATGGTGATGGGGCGCTTCTTGCGGGCGTAGACCACGGGCACGCCCAACGCCACCCCGGTCGCCAGGGCCGGGGCAATCCCGCTCACCTCCGCGGTGATGATCTTGGTGACGCCGGTGACGCCAGCCGCGGCAAACTGCTCGGCAAAGGCTTGGCCCATCTGCATGGTCAGGACCGGGTCCAGTTGATGGTTGATGAAGCCATCGACTTTGAGGATGTTGCGGCCCAGGTTGCGGCCTTCGCTGCGGATACGGTCAACCAATGCTTGCACGAGCTTCTCCCTTGGCGAATGGCGAATGGCGAATGGCGAATGGCGAATGGCGAATGGCGAATGGCGATGTGATTTTACATGGGGGTTGGGAACAAGACAAGAATAGAGAGGACGCAAAAGGGCCGTGAGGAAACCCCACGGCCCTTTTGAAACTATTGAATGCGAATGATTCGCCCGCCATTCGCCATTTGCCATTCGCTCTAGCTGCTCAGATAGGCGTCAATCGCACCCTTGCTGATGCGATATTGGCTGCCGATCTTCTTGGCCTTGACATCCCCGGCGTCGATCATGGACTGCACATCCGCCTCGGAGACCCGGAGGTAGGCGGCGGCCTCGGCCAGGGTCATGACTTCGGGTACGGCGGCGGGTTGGGCTGCGCCACGAGTGCTGCCGCCCCCCTGCTGCTGCACCGGCGAAGGCGTTGGCGATCATGCCGGCCATGCCTGCGCCCATGCCCAGGCCCGCGCCCAGGCCCATGCCTTCACCCAGGCCGCTGCCGCCACCGGAACCGCCACCCTCTTGCTGGGCCACATCACCCAAAGCACGGGCGGCCTTGAACTGCATGTAGGCGCTCATGTCGCCGATGGCGCCCATGCTGGCCCGCTCGTCGATGGCCTTGGAGGTCTCTTCCGTGGGGCTGATGGAGACGATCTTGAACTGTTTTAGCCCCAAGCCCAGGGCGGTGAAATCATCCTGCACCTTGGCCCGAATGCCGCCGCTCAGCTCGTCAAAGAGCTTGGGCAGGTCAAAGAGGCTGGTCATGTTCTCGCCCAGGATGTCGGTCATGCTGCTGAGGATGATGCCCCGCAGGAAGTCTTCGATGTCCGAGGTATTGTAGAGCCCTTGGGTGCCGACAATTTTGTCCACAAAGAGCTTGGCGTCGCTGATCTGCATGCTGTATTGGCCAAAAGCCCGCAGGCGCACCAGGCCCAGCTCGGAATCCCGCAGGCTGATGGGTTCCGGCGTGCCCCACTTCAGGTCCGTCATCTCCCGCTGGTTGACGAAGTAGACCTCGGCGGTGAACATGTCCTTGCCGTCGGTGACCAGACGCAGGAGGCCGGAGAGGACGGGCAGGTTGTAGGTGGTGATGGTATGCCGTCCGGCGTCGAAGAGGTCCAGGGAGTGGCCGTCTCGATAGAAGATCGCCTTCTGGCTCTCCCGCACGATCACCTGGCTGCCCAGGCGGAAATCGCCGGAACCGAACTCCGGTATACGTTTTACAAGTTCGTTACGCCCTTGATCCGGCGCTTCAATGACATCAATTATTCGGGCCATTTTGGTCTCCTGTTGGATAGTGTGAGTGGTTGGTTGGTTGGTTGATTGGTTGATTGAGTGATTAGGACGTGGGGTTGGCGGCGTCGCCGACGTCCCAGCTTTGCGGTGTCTGCTCCGTGTCGATGTCGATGTCGGTGGTCGGGAAAGCCGCGGCCAGCAGGGCGTCGTCCAGGGCCGGGGCGCTGGTTTCGGTGAGCAGGTCCGGGATCGTCCACGGCGTCGGAGCGCTGGCTGAAGAGATTGTTGAGTTCGGTCAGCTTGGCGGTGAGGCCGTCGATGGCGCTGTTGATGCCGTCCTTCTGGCTGATGGCGGCTTCCAGCCCGGCGATGGCGTCTTTGACCTCTTGGACGCGGGCCATGAGGGCCACATCGAAGCGGTGCAGAGCATCCAGTTGAGCGTCCTTGATCTTTTGGGCGTTGAAGAGACCCGCATAGCCATAGCTGGCGGTCTTGACCCGGTCGGCCAGGGTTTGCAGCTTGGTCACCGCGCCGTCCACGTCATCCACCCAACTGAGGCCACCGCTCTTGAGCAGTTGCTTTTGCAGATCGTAGAGCTTGGCCTTCTGCTCTTCCAACCCACCGGCGATCATCTGGCGCAGGCGATAGTCCGCATCCCGGCGCAGATCCTTGTTGCGATAATCCTTGATGCCGGGCAGGCCGCTGATCAACTTCTCGATGGCCCCCATGCCCTCTCGGGCCTTGTCTACATATTTGTTGCTCATGTTCCCTCCTGTGGGAAAAGTGATGCGAGGGGCGAATTGCGAGAGGCGAGTTGTCCAGCCGCCTCCAAATCCAAAATCCCCAATCCAAAATCCAAAATTCTACGTCGTGCTGGCGGCGGCGCGTTTGGTCAAGAAAACTTCACTGCCGCAGAAGGGGCAGACGATGACACCCTTGCCGGCGAATTCCACCTGGCCGCCGCAGTTGGGACATTTGCGGCCATCGGTCAATTGTTGGCTCTCCACGCTGTAGAGGATGCCCTTGTCCCAGTTGATGGCTCCGCTGAAAAGCTGCTTGCCCACCAGATCCCGGATCATGTCCTTGACCGAATCCGACGGCATCTCCAGTTCGGAGACCAATTCGCCCATGGTCACCTGGCCCTGGGTGAGGACCATGTTCAGGATCTTCTTTTCCTGTTTGACAAAGGCAAACTGGCTCTCTTCGGACTGGCCCTTGCGGAAGAGATAGAAGCCGATGCCAAAGAGGGGCGAGCAGATGAGCAGGGCCAGGAAGACCCCCAGCACCATGCCCCCAGTATTGTTATTGGTCGCTGTCACCACCACCGCCGACCATACCGCCAACACCACGGCGCTGCCAATCATCAAGGCCAGCCCGGTAATACGTCCGCCACCGATCATGTGAAGCTCCTTTTGCGTGAAACGTGAAACGTGAAGCGTGTTGCGTGTTGCGTATCACGTTTCACGCAACACGTTTCACGTTTATCCAAATCCACCGCCGCCACCGCCGCCGCCACCGCCGCCGAAGCTGCCGCCGCCGCTGAATCCACCGCCGCCGCTGCTGCCTCCGCTCCAGCCGCCGCCACTGCTTGATGTGCTGGCCGGTCGGCTGGTGAAGGTGTTGCTGGCGCTGCTGAGCATCCCGCCCAACCCGGCGCTCATGCCGGCCAGGCTGGTGCCGATGTTGCCGCTCATGTCACCCAGGCCGCCACCCAAGCCGCCGCCCCCCTCCGCCGGACGGGGCATGCCCATGCCGGGGATGCCCTTGCCCGCGTCGGTCACCGGGCCGCCCACGCTCTGGCCGCCATAGTAGCGGCGGCGATAGGGGCCATAGTTCTCCGCGCCGGGAATGTACCAGCCAGGGGCCGGGGCCTGCACCTGCTCGAACTTGCGGATGTAGTTTTTCTCGAAGCCAAAGGCAATGGCGTAGGGCAACCAGCGGTCCCAAATCGCCTTCTGCTGTTCCAGATCGCTATATTTTTCAATATCTTTCAAATAGGTGCGGAAAGCCTGCCATTTGGCCGCGCTCTCGGAGCCTTGGTCGGTCTTGCGGGGCATGAAGCGAGCCAGGATCACCAGCCCGATGGCCGTCACCCCTAGGCCAAAGCCGGGCAAGATGGCCGCTGCGGTCAGATCCCCAAAGGCACCCAACAGTACGATCCCCACCACGGCGGCCAAGGCCAACGCCGCTCCGCCCAGGCAACCATACTGGGTGCGCACGGATTCAGGATTGCGTGTGAAGTAGCCCGCCTCGGTGATATCCTCGTACAGGACCTTTTTGATCTTGGGCAGTTCTGTATAAAAGCTGTTCTTCAAGTCTGAAAGACGGCGTTCATGCTTTTTGCCAAAGACGCTGTCCAAGAGCATCTTTTCGTAAGGAAGCAGTTCCGGGGGCACGGCGCGCTCCAGGCGATAGACAAAGTCCTTGCTGCGCAGAATTGTGCCCGTTGCTTCCTCGGTGATGCTGATGATCTTGCGCTGGGCCAGATCCACCAAGGTGGAGAGGATGTCCTCCATGTCCACCTGCTCGTCCAGCAGCGCGCCCACCATCCCCGGCGGGGTGGTGTCCGGCGGTTCGGGGATATAATCGGCCACCATTTCCACGGGCTTGTCTCGGCCCAATTTGAACCAAAGCAGATAGAGCAAGGCCGGTCCGCTGAAGAGGAAGAGCGCGCCCAAAGCCCCCAAACCCAGGGTGGCGATGGGGCCCCAGGTCTCTCGATAGGTGGCGGCGGCTTCCTGAGCAGCGGTGGCGGCATCCGCATCGGCCTGCCACGCAGCCGGTGAACCGGCCACCACGCCGGGGGTAAACTGCACCCGGGCCTCCATTTGCTCACCGCTGTTGAGCCGCCGATCCAGGTCAAAGATGGCCGTGCGGTTGTCGGCCATCACCGTGGTGGAAACGGCGTTTTCTGCGTTGCTGACGTTGACATAGAAGGCGGCGTTGTCGATCACCGCCGGGCTGGGCACGCTGACCCGCACCCGGCCTTCCAGCACGGGGAAGCTGCGGTCGCCATAGATGGCCTGCCACCAAAGCTGGTCGCCGCCCTCATAATAACGCAGACCGCCGTGGACTTGATAGCGCAACGTATAGGTCACGGTCTTGTCGGCCAGTTGGGGGAAGTTCCATCGGATCGAATAGCGATAGCCTTCGTCGGCCACAGAGAAGGTGTAGGGCTCACTGCCGCTGGCATAGCGATAGGTGTGGCCTTCGCTGTCGGTGATGGCCCAATTGTCGATAAAGGTGAGCTTCTCGAAGGGAATGGTCCGGGTGCCAAAGGTGAACGTGCCGGCGGTAAAGCGAATCGACTGGGCCTCGGCCACATCAAAGGTGCCATCCTGATTGACGACGATATCCACGTCAAAGCGATCCCAGACCAGAGACTTTTCCTGGGCATGGGCGGGCGCGGCGACAAAGAGCGGGGCGATGAGGGTGACAAAGATTAGGAAGAGCGCGGTCCAGCGGGGAACGTGTGTGCGCATGGTACCTCCAAGAGTGGGTGGATCAAAAGGGTCGGACAGCACCCGTCCGGCCGGGGTGCAGGGCAGAAAGGCTATCGGCTGACCGCTCAACGAGCGGCACAGCCTCGAACAACTATATGCCGGAGCATCTTGCACTACCTGACATTCTACCAGCAATTCAGCCGACCTTCAACCTGACGCAATATCTTATCATGGCAGTTCAGAGCGGATGTGTTCCGTTTGCTCCTTGCTGTACGAAAAAATCAGCGAAATGTCGCATAGACACGGTGGCAGATGCGGGTATGCTAAGAAAGAAGGGAACTGCCAACCCCACCCTAACCCTCCCCAGTTTGGGGAGGGGACAGATCAGGTTTACCGGACTTTCGTCTACGGCGATCCGGCCCCTCCCCCAAACTGGGGGAGGCTGGGAGGGGGTGGATTGGTGGTTACGAACGAAATCGTTTCTGCCCTGAAAAGATCTACCTGCAAAGGAGTCGCCATGCCCCATTCCGCCCACCCGCTCCCCACGCCCGATGGGTTGAGCGCCGATACCGACACCCCACCCGGTTCCGGTCGAGATCAAGAGGGTTCCTTTCACCTCTATTCCTTCCTGCTCGGTCTCCTGACCAGTCTGTTGCTGGTGGGCGGCACCCTGCTGCTGATCCGCCAGCCATCCCCGCCGCCGATTGTCCTGCAACCGCCGCCCACGCCCATGCCCACCCCAGCCCCCACGGCCTCGCCCACACCCGGCCCCATCACGGTCTTTGTCAGCGGCGCGGTGATGGCGCCGGGGCTGGTGACATTGCCCGCCACCGCCCGGGCCGGGGATGCCATCACCGCGGCCGGGGGGTTGGCCCCTGGGGCGGATGAGGCGTTGGTCAACCAGGCCCAGCCCCTGTGGGACGGGGCGCAGGTGCATGTGCCCGCAGTCCCACAGGCGGAGGGGATGGGGAGCGGCGTCGCCCTGGCCAATCCATCACCGCCCACCGGGGTGTCTGGGCAAGGGGGCGGATTCACCGCGGGCAGTCTGCCCGGCGTAGCCGGGCGGGAACGGTCGCATCAACATCAACACGGCCAGCGCGGCGGAACTGGAAACCCTGCCCGGTGTGGGACCCTCAAGAGCCCAGGCCATCATCGACAACCGCCCCTTCGTCAGCGTGGAAGATCTGGAACGCGTCCCCGGCATTGGTGCCAAGACGATGGACTCCCTCATCGATCTGATCAGCGTGAACTGAGCCATTTTGACAGCCATGACGCACCGTGTTACACTTGGCCTAACGCACTGCGTCACAGTCCGATTGACTTTGTGCGTATCACAACACAGTGAAAGCAGTTCAAGCAACACGGCAACAACACCTGCGTCTTATGGTTGTACAGCATGAAGTAGCCCGTTTGAAAAATTCGGGCGAAGTGGCTGAATCATTTTGACGCAGCACAGATCAAAACAGATCATTTGAGCAGCATATTCAATTTGGAGGGGTTTCCCATGGCAGACGAAAAGATGACCGTGCAAGATCAGATCAAAGAGACCGTGATCGACGTCCGCAACGAGGCGATTGTGCAGAGCGCCAATCTCTATATCTTGGCCCGCAAGGTTCTCTTGGCCGGGATGGGAGCTGTGGCGTTGACGCTGGAAGAGGCCCAAGAGTTTGTGGAGAAGTTGGTGGAGCGGGGCGAAATTGCCGAGACAGACGCCCAGAAGCTGATGCAGGACCTGCGCAAGCGCGCCCAGCGCAGCGAAAAGGAAGCCACGAAGGTGGCCAAAAAGGCCGAGAAGACCACCAAGGGTGCCGTCAAGAAGGCCGAAGGCGTCCTGGAAGGCGCGCTGGAAGAGACCGTCGAGGGTGTGCTCAAGGGGCTCAACGTCCCCAGCAAGAGCGATGTGGATGCCCTCAGCAAGAAGATCGGCGACCTCAGCCGCAAGGTGGATGCCCTGCGCAGCAAGTAGATCTCCGTCAGGCAGAACCAAAACAAAAGGCCGACCTCATTGTGAGGTCGGCCTTTTTGTTTTGGTTTCGTAGAGACACAAGATTTTGCGTCTCTACTTTTTGTGCACTTATTCCAGCATCAACGCCTCACCTGCGCCGTGGGCCGCTCGCAGATAGGCGAGAAGCAGGGCCGCCGGGTCTGGGGCGGCCGCCACGTCTGCGTACATGAGCAAGGCCCCCTTCCAGCTTTCCGTATGCCACCGGGCCGGCGCGGGCAAGGCTGCCTGGGTAATATCCTCCGGCCAAGGGTAGGCCGTGATGTAAAAATATGGATCGGGGATGGCCTCATCCCCGGTGGAAAAGCCAAAGGCCATCTGCTCCTCGGCCTGCTCCTCGTCCTCCGCATTGACGCCGGGCACCAAATTGCCCGAAAACCAGAGCAGGGAGAGGTCGAAGTGGTGGGGCCAGAGCCGGACCGGACCGGTCCGACCGGGCAATTCCCGCTTCCACTGCTGCCACACGCTGTGGATGCTGGAAAGCGCCTGCACGTAGCGTTGGGCCGCCGCCCCGTCATACCTCCCCGTGGACTCCTCGGCCAAGGCACGGCGATCCACCTCCGGGTAGATATCCCACTCCATCAGAGTCAGAATGAGGGAATCGGCCAGCAAACGGGCCGGTTGACCGGAGAGGGGCATGGCCCAGCGTCGGCCCTGGCTGGTGACGGCGGTCATGCGCTGGGTGACCAGATCCAGCTTGACTTCGAGGGTGTCCTCGGTCTCTTCATCGACGATCATGTCGCCTGTGGTCAGACCCATCTGGGGCGACGCTGAGGTTGGTGTGCCACCAGTGGGCCTGGGGCGGGGTCAGGGATTGGCGCACTTTGCCCAAAATGCGGGCGTAGGCCTGGACAGCGTCCCGGGTCGATTGCCAATCGGCCAGAGACAGAGGCGGAAAACCGATATCAGACATAACAAGCAACTCCTGTTCGGTGAAGTAAAACCGCGCTGTCCGGGGAACAATTCGGCCTAGTTGAGGCCGGGCTTGAGGGCAGGCTTCTTCTTGCCGCCCCAACGCGCTGTTCGCCACCTGACAATCCGTTTGCGCACAGCAGGAATCCGGATCAGGAGTAGTATACCAATTGCGGCGCTAAACGCCAACGGTTCACGTATGTCAGCTTTGACCACCCAGACATAATGGATGGCCACCAAAACCCCAGCCACATAGACGGCCTGATGCAGCTTCTTCCAGCGCTTGCCCAGCCGGGCCATGGATGCCTTGGTGGAGGTGAGGGCCAGGGGCAGCAGAATCAGAAAAGCCGCAAAGCCCACCAAAGCATATCGCTTCTCGAAGATGGCCCCTTTCAGCAACGCCCAACTGAACCCGTAGTCCAGCCCCACAAAGATCAGAAAATGCAGGGCCGCATAGCCAAAGGCATACAGCCCCAAGGCTCGCCGGATCTTGAGCACAGGCCGATAGCCCGTCACCACATTGATCGGGGTGACGGCCAGGGAGAGCACCAACAACCACAAGGCCGCCTTGCCCGTGCGGAAGGTGATGTCCTGGATGGGGTTGATGGTCAGGCCGTCCGTGGTGAAGGCCCAGATCAGGGCAGCCAAAGGGATCAGCGCGCCCACATGGGCCACAACTTGCAGCCAGTGGATCTTGCGTTTTCCCAGCCAGGCCAAGCCCAGACGATTTTGAGCCATTGGGTCAGTCCGATTCATGGGTAGCCTTCTAGAAATTCGCCTGCAGATCCATGCCCGCATAGAGGGAGGCCACCTGCTCGGCGTAGCCGTTGAAGGGCAGGGTGGCCCGACGGCTGAACTCGCCGATGCGCCGCTCGGAGGCCTGGGACCAGCGGGGATGGTTCACGTCCGGGTTGACGTTGGCATAGAAGCCATACTCCCGGGGCGCAGCGTCCATCCACAGGGAGACGGGCGTGGTGCTGACCAGTTCGATCTTGACGATGGATTTGATGCTCTTGAAGCCATATTTCCAGGGCACCACCAGGCGGATGGGCGCACCGCTCTGGGGCAGCAGGGGCACGCCGTACAGCCCCGTGGCCAGGATGGCCAGATCGTTCATGGCCTCGTCCACGCGCAGACCCTCGACATAGGGCCAGGTGTAGCTGCGGTTCTTTTGGCCGGGCATCTGTTCTGGGCGTTCGACCGTCGTGAAGCGCACATACTTGGCGTCGGCGGTGGGTTCCACCTCGGCCAGAAGTTTGGCCAGGGGGAAGCCGGTCCACGGGATCACCATGGACCAGGCCTCCACGCAGCGCAGACGATAGATGCGCTCCTCCTGCTCGAAGCGGCGCAGGTCGTCGATGTCATAGACCTTGGGGTTGCGCACCATACCGCTCACCTCCACCTGCCAGGGCGAGGTGGTGAAGTCTTTGGCCAGCCGGGCCACCCCCTCCTTGTCCGTGGTGAACTCGTAGTAATTGTTATAGTTGGTGATCTCGGTGAAGCTGTTGAGGGCATCCCCCAACTCGTCCACGTCCGTGCTGGCAAAGGGGGCAGCGGGGGCCGCCGCACCGTTGGCCGGGGCGCTGGCCCCACTCTCCGCCGAAGCGGTGGGGGGCAGCGTGGGCGCAGAGGGCGCACAGGCCGCCACGGCTGCCGTCGCCGCCAGCAACCCGGCGCCTTGAAGCAACTTGCGCCGGTTGAGGTAGACTGATTCTGGGGTGATCTCGGATGACGGGATTCTGGGCAGACGGGTCATGGTGGGTTCTCCTTTTGAACGACACGAGCGAGACATTTGGCGATTTTTCTAAAACCGAGAGTTTGGGGCAGTCTATCCCATCAACCTAAGCTCGCCATTAACCTTGGCTCAGAGTCGGATGTGAACAGCCTTTTGGAACGACAGGCCCCCGTATTATCAGGAAAAATGGGCTTGGTGGATGTGAGAAGCTCTACATATCATCTCCGTCCAGAGACGCAAACACCCGGCAGATGGAGGGGTGATTCCCCCTGCCGGGCATTTGCATCTTGCACATTTAGGGCCAAACCGGATCTCTATCTCTACCTCACCCTCTATCTCTACTCCATAGCCAGCACATGCAGCTTGGGATGCTCGATGGTTTCGAAGGATCCAAAGTGCATTTTGATGGTAAACCCGCGCTGAAGTTGCGATTCATGCTCGGCCATGGCCTGGGTGTGGTCGATGGCGAACTCGACCAACTCCAGAAATCGGTCACCCTGGGCGGCCTGAAATTTGCGGGTGCCGTCCACATGTTCGAAGGGGACGGCAAGCCAATGCACGGCGCTTTCCGGGTGCAGACTCTTGATCAGCGCCATGCGCTTTTCGTCGTCTCGCACAATAATGGTGCCCGGTGCGTCGCCGTTGAGGATGTCACAAAATGCACAATCGCTGGATTCAGCCATGGTTCTTCTCCTTTTTGTCGTGTGGGTTCATGTAGAGCTGGGGTATGATTTCTATATGGAATCAGCCTATAGTACAACGTCAACCCAATTCTTGCCAACGTTTTGGGGTGTCGGTTGCGCCTTGTGCCCGCTCTCTCGCCCATTGGCCCAGGAAGAGCACAAGCCCCACCCCGATCAACCCGGCGGCCAGGGTGAATTGATCCCGCATGGCCAACACGATCACGCCGGGGTCGGCCTGGGAGACATCCACCAGACCGCCGGCGTGGTGGACCAAGCGGCTGGCGAAGAAGGCCCCCAGCACGGAGATCCCCATCACCTGGCCCAGGGTGCGGCTCATGCTGAGGGTGCCCGAGGCGACGCCCAGGCGATGGCGAGGCACGGTGCCCATCACCGCGCTGTTGTTGGGGCTTTGGAAGGTGGCCATGCCGATGCCCAAGGGCAGCAGCAGGAAGACAAAGGCCACAGGGCTGCTCTCGGTGGTCAACAAAGTGAGGGCCAGATAGCCGACCATGGTGAAGGCCAACCCCACGGCGCTGATGGGCCGAGTCCCAAACCGATCCGCCAGGACGCCGGAGAGGGGGGAGAGCAGCCCCAGCACCACGGGCGAGACGGCCATGAGCAGCCCCACATGGGACGCGTCCAGCTTTAGCACCAAGGTCAAATAGAAGGGCAGCAGAAAGACCACGGCGGCGATGGCCACAAAAGAGAGTACGCCGTTGAGCAGGTTGAGGCTGAAATGGGGGTCGTTGAAGAGAGAAATATCGATCATGGGATAGGCCACCCGGCGCTCTTGCCAAATAAAGATCGGCACGGTCAGCCCGGCCACGGCAAAGAGGGCCATGATCAGCGGGGCCGTAAAGCCCAACTTCTGGCCTACGGTGAGGGCCAAGGCGAAGCTGAACAGCCCCAGCCCCAAAATCCCAGCCCCGAGCCAATCGAAGGGTTCACCCCGGGTTTTGGGCGGCAGGGGCGGCACATAGAGCAGGACCATCACCAAGGCGATGGCGCCGATGGGCACGTTGACCATGAAGATCCAGCGCCAGCTCAGGTTCTGCAGGATCACCCCGCCCACGGCTGGCCCGGCCACAATGCCCAGGGAGATCACCCCGCCGGTGATGCCGATGGCCTTGCCCCGCTCTCGGTCCGGCCAGGTTTCGGTGACGATGGCCACGCCCAGGGCCAACATCATGGACGCGCCCACGCTCTGCACAAAGCGGAAACCGATCAGCCAATAGATGCCCGGGGCCATCCCGCACAGGGCGGATCCCAGCAAAAAGAGCACCAGCCCCCAGGCAAAGATGCGTTGTTTGCCCCGAATATCGGCCAGCCGCCCCATGCTCAACATCAAGACGGTCAGGCCCAGCAGATAGGCCAGCACCACCCACTGCACCGTGGGGAAGTCGGTGTTCAACTCCTGCACCAGGGTGGGCAAGGAGACGTTGACAATGCTGCCATCCACGCTGCCCAAGAAGAGGGAGATGCTGATGGCCGACAGGATCATCCACTTGCGGGGATAGACCTTTTTCTCCGTCTGGGGGCTGGGGGAGGTGGGGGGAAGGTGGGCAGGCTTCATCATAAGGTTCTCAGTTCGATGGGTGGGCAGATAAGGCCAATTGAAGGCCAGATCAGTTCGAGCGGGCGGCGGTTTCGGTTCGCCGTGGCCGGTGTGATAAAATACGCTGTTTGTGAGCAAGACAGGCGTGGGGCCCAAGACAAGCATGGGGCCGTTGTTCTGCAAACGTCTATTTAATCCAACAAGCGACAAGCCTGCCTATTATAGGGTACACACACAGGAGCAACAAGCCCATGAGCTATGATGGTCGCGTGCATTCGGTCCAATTCGGTGACATTACCCGGCAGTTTCCCCTCTTCCAAGTTGCGCCAGGGGTGAAGATCGCCATTTTCAACATGCTGGGCGACACCGAAGCTGTTGAAGTCGCCGCCAAGGAATTGGCCGCCCGGATGCCCGCCAATGTGGATGTGCTGGTCTTCCCAGAGGTCAAGGTGATCCCCCTGGCCCATGCCCTTTCGGTCCACACGGGCCTGCCCTATGTGGTGGTGCGCAAGTTCCGCAAGCCCTATATGGTGGACTGCTTGGAGACCGAAGTGACCAGCATCACCACCGGCAAGCCCCAGAATCTCTATCTGGACGGCAAAGATCGTCACCTGGTGGAAGGCAAAAACGTGGCCCTGGTGGATGACGTGGTCAGCACAGGCAGCACGCTGAAGGGCTTGCGCCAACTGATGAACACCGCCAACGCCACCATCACCGCCGAGATGGCCGTCTTCACCGAAGGCAACGAAGCAGATTGGCCCAACATTATTGCCTTGGGCAATCTACCTATTTTTACAGATTGAGGTTTGTTGATTGGTCGAGTGCCAATCTCCCAATCTCAAGTCAACCAGTCAACGATCAACCAATCAACAAGTCAACCAATTACCTATGTCATTCGAAGCCCAGCTTGCCAAAATTGAAGACCGCTATATCGAGATCAACCGTTCTTTGGCCGATCCGGAACTGCTCGCGGACTATAACTACATGAACGAACTGGCTCAGGAGCGCAGCAACCTGACCGAGATCGTGGAGTCGTTCCGCCGCTATCGGGATGTGCGCACCCAGTTGGCAGAGAGCCGCCAATTGTTGAACGAGACCGATGATGACGATATGGCCGAACTGGCCCAGATGGAGATCGACAGCCTCTCCGAAGAGGAAGGCCAACTCTATGATGCCATGCGCAAGCTGCTGTTGCCCAAGGACCCCAACGACGACCGGGATGTGATCGTGGAGATCCGGGCCGGCACGGGCGGGGACGAGGCCGGGCTTTTCGCCGCGGACCTCTTCCGCATGTACTCCCGCTGGGCGGACGAACATCGCTTCAAGGTTGAGGTGCTCAGCGAGTCCGAGACCGGGCTGGGCGGCCTCAAAGAGGTGGTCTTTGCGGTCAAGGGCCAAGGCCAGGGCGCGTATAGCCGGCTGAAGTGGGAATCCGGCGTGCATCGGGTGCAGCGGGTGCCCTCCACCGAAAGCCAGGGGCGCATCCACACCAGCACGGCCACGGTGGCCGTCCTGCCCGAAGCCGACGAAGTGGAGATCGAAGTCAGCATGAACGACGTCAAGATCGACGTCTTCCGCAGCAGCGGCCCCGGCGGCCAGAGCGTCAACACCACAGACTCCGCCGTGCGGCTCACCCACCTGCCCTCCGGCATTGTGATCAGCTGCCAGGACGAGAAGAGCCAACTGCAAAACCGCATCAAAGCCATGCGCATCTTGCGCTCCAAGCTCTACGAAATGGAGATCCAGCGCCAGCAGGACGAGATGGGCGCGGCCCGCAAAAGCCAAGTGGGCACCGGCGAACGCAGCGAAAAGATCCGCACCTATAATTTCCCCCAAAGCCGGGTCACCGACCACCGCATCAACCTCACCCTCTATCGCCTGGAAACCATCCTCGGCGGGGATCTGGACGAGTTTATCGAAGAACTGAGCACCCGAGATCAGGCCGAGCGGCTGCAATCCATGGGCGAAGAATAAGTTTCGCCGTCCCGCGCCCATGCAGATCCGCCACGCCCTTGCCCAAGCCATCCACACCCTGAGCGGCACCCATGTGGAAACGCCCCGACTTGACGCCCAGGTGTTGTTGGCCCACATATTGGGCGTAGACCGGGCTTGGATCTTTGCCCACGATGATCTCATTTTAACCCCAGAAAACGCCCAACGCTTCGCCGATCTGGTGGCCCAACGGCTGGCCCACACCCCCGTGGCCTATCTCATCGGCCAGCGGGCATTTTACGGCCTCTCCTTCCACGTGGACCCCAGGGTCCTCATCCCCCGCCCCGAAACCGAACTCTTGGTCGAAGCCGTCATCGACTTTGCCCACGCCCACCCCAGCGCAACCGCCCTGGCCGACATCGGCACGGGCAGCGGGGCCATCGCCGTCAGCCTGGGGGTGAACCTGCCCGGCGTGGACATCTTCGCCGTGGACGCGTCCGCCGACGCCCTGGCCGTGGCCCAGGCCAACGCCGCCGCCCTCCTCCCCGCCGGGGCGCGGCCCATCACCTTTTTGCACGGGGACCTCCTCGCCCCCCTCCCCGGCCCCGTGGACATCATCGCCGCCAACCTGCCCTACATCCCCGCCGCCGACCACGCCACCCTCCAGCCCAACGTGCGGGACCACGAACCGGCCGCCGCCCTGGTTTCCGGGGTGGATGGCTTGGACCACATCCGCCGTTTGTTGGCCGCGGCCCCGGCCCATCTGCGCCCGCACGGGGCCATTTTCTTGGAGATCGGCCACGATCAAGGGGCCGCGGTGCAAGCGTTGGCCCAAGCGTTGATCCCCGGTTGCCGGGTCCAAGTCACCCAAGATCTGGCCGGGCGGGACCGCTTCGTCACCATTTGGAGCTGATTTTTATGCAGAGACTGGCTTTTTGCGGACAGAAATGGGCGAAGGGGGTGGGTCGCTTTTTTTTGAAATTGTCCATCATCGCGTTGTGCATGTGGGGGGGGGCCGCCGGACTTCCCGCCCCAAAAATAGCTTCCGTCTTGGCCGCAGCCCCCCTGCCTTCGGGCTATGCCTATCTCTCCCCCCGCCCCGGCGCGCAGATGACGCCGCCCGAAACCACCATCGCCCTGCGCACAGACGCGCCTGTGGACCCCGCCACCCTCACCGCGGATCTGCTGCGGGTGGTTGGGGAGAAGAGCGGTTTTCACCCTGGCCGTCTGCATTTGGCCGACGATGGGCGCACCCTGATCTTCACCCCGGCCACCCCCTTCGCCGCCAACGAGCGCGTCACCGTGTCCAGCACAGAGGCGGCGGGTCGGTTGGGGTGGCCGCGTTTGGGGTTTGGGTTTTTCACGTCGGGGTCTCGTGGGGTGGACGCTGTGGACGGGGTGGACGGGGTGGACGCCGCCGAACTTTCTGTGTCTGCGGCGGGTGCGTCGCCGTATGTCACTGTGCCTGCCGACTTCCCGGTCATCACCGTGACTGTCCCGGCCAACAATGTGGGGGAGGGGTTTATCTTTCTCTCCAATTTTCATTTCTACCCCAACATCCCCGATTCCAAGCCCTATCTGTTGATCCTGGACAACAACGCCGAGCCGGTCTACTATGAGCGGCTGACCCCCGGCCGGCCCTATTTTGACTTCAAAAGTCAGCCCGACGGCTCTTTGACCTATTGGGGAGCCAGCCAGGGCGGCACCTACTTTCAAATGGACGCCACCTACGCCGTGACCGACACCTGGCGCATGGGCAACGGCTACACCACGGACCAGCACGAGTTCCAGATCCTGCCCGACGGCCACGGCCTGCTCATGAGCTATGACCGCCAGCCCGTGGACATGAGCCAGATTGTGGCCGGCGGCGTGCCCACGGCCACGGTGATCGGGCTGGTGATCCAAGAGCTGGACCGCTCCAAAAACGTGGTCTTCGAGTGGCGCAGTTGGGACCATTTCGCCATCACCGACACGGTGGCCCCCCTGACCGGGCCAGTGGTCGACTATGTGCATGGCAACGCCCTCTCCATTGACCGGGACGGACAGTTGCTCCTCACCAGCCGCCATTTGAACGAGATCACCAAGATCAACCGGCAGACCGGGGAGATCATCTGGCGCTGGGGGGGCAAGCGCAATCAGTTCACCTTTGCAGACCCCACCCAAGCCTTCTCCCATCTGCACGATGCCCGACGCACACCCCAGGGCACCATCACCATCTTCGACAATCGCAACGACCTCACCCCGGCCTTCTCCCGGGCCGCGGAATATTGGCTGGACGAAGATCGGCGTCTGGCCGTCATGGTGTGGGAATTCCGCAACGATCCCGACATCTTTTCCATCGCCATGGGCAACACCCAACGCTTGCCCAACCTCAACACGGTGATCGGCTGGGGCACCATGCACACCCACGACTTCCCCCCCGGCGACGAACCCCCCGCCTTCATGGAGATCCACCCGGACGGCAGCAAGGCCCTGGAACTGACCTTTGGCAAAGGCATCGTCAGCTATCGGGCCTTCCGCCTGCCCTGGGAAGGCCACGCCACCTGGCCCCCCGTGGCCGGGGTCAGCCAGGATGAAGCCGGGCAAGCCTGGCTGCATTTCAGTTGGAATGGAGAGACCGACCCGGTCTACTATCGCCTCTATGCCGGGGATGGGGCGATCCCGGATCGAAGTCTTTGGCATCGTGCCCAAAACCGGCTTCGAGACCCGCTACAACATCACCAGCCTGGCCCAACGCTTCTGCCGCTATCGGGTGGAGGCCTTTGTGCCCAACCGGCCAAGCGGCTTCTCATCCAACGTGGTGGTGGCCCAAACGGACCGCTGCCTGGTGGGGAGCAAAGTCTTCCTGCCCTTGTTGGTGCGGGAATAAAGCATAAACCGGCGGAGTTCGCACCCCCTGGTGCGAACGGGTCTGCGCCAGGACAATGCCAAATCTGTTTACAATCGCACTACAAAAAAGGAGAAAACACACTTGAATTCTCAAATCAAATTGGTCATCGTGGACATGGACGGCACCATCCTGGACCCGGAACAGCCCGTGGCGGTGAGCGTAGCCGTGCAGGAGGCCATTGCCCAAGCCCAGGCCGCGGGCGTGCCCGTCACCATCGCCACCGGACGGCCCTTGGACTATGTGTGCCAAACCCTGGCCCGCTACAACCTGGGCATCACCACCCCCGTGGTGACCACCCAGGGCGCGGTGATCGGCGACCCGGTCACCGGCGCAGTGGTGGATGAGTTGGACATGCCCCTGGAAGCCGCCCGGGCCACCGCGGCCTGGGCCGACGCCCACGACGAAGTGGTGATGTTCTATTTCTTGCAGCCGGACGGCTCCTCCCTCTATGTGCAAAACCGGGAGAAGTGGACGCCGGAAATCTACAATATCTGGTTCAGCGAACAGCGGGAACTGCGTCCCCAACTCGCCCCCCTCTTCGCCGATGACAACGCCCGCACCCCGCTCAAATTCATCATCGCCAACAACACCCCGCCCCAGGACGAGGACATCACCCCGTCCCTGCAAGCCCTGTTTGAGCGTTGGCTCCACATCAGCCGCACCCATCCCAGCCTGGTGGAAGGCACCGCCCAGGGCGTGGACAAGGGCGCCGGCGTGCGCCGACTCCTCAAAATCCTGGACATGGACCCGGCCCACGTCATGGCCATCGGCGACAACGACAACGACATCCCCATGTTCCGGGAAGTCGGCTTCCCCGTGGCCATGGGCCACGCTGCCGACCACGTCAAAGCCGCCGCCAAGTGGATCGCCCCGGATATCCATCACGACGGCGTGGCCGTGGCGTTGAAGAAGTGGATCTTGGACGACCAGACTCCATAGCATCTCCACACAAACCCCATTCGTTCTCCTTCCGAACACAGTAAACTGGGCACGGACCATCATTGAGTCCGTGCCCAGTTTCGCGTTTATGGAGGAAAATCTATGCTGGACCCCACCCCATCATCCCGGCCCATCCCGTCCCTCAACTTGCCATCCGATGACCGCAGCCGTATGCGGGCGGTGATGGGCAACCTGATCCTGCATCTGCACCCCACCAAAGTGCCCAAGCCCGCCCTGCGCTTCACCTATACCTGGGGGCTGGGCGGCATCTCCAGCCTGCTGGCCATGCTGCTCATCACCACGGGCGTGCTGCTCATGTTCCGCTACGACGCCAGCACGGAACGGGCCTACACCAGCATCCAACTGCTGGAAACCCAGGTCATGTTCGGCTCCATGCTGCGGGCGGTCCACCATTGGTCGGCCAATTTGCTGGTGATCACCGCCTTTTTGCACATGGTGCGGGTCTTCTTCACCGGCGGCTTCAAGGTGGGCCGGGGCGGCAACTGGATTTTGGGCATGGTGCTCCTGGTCGTGGTCCTGGCCTTCAACTTCACCGGCTATCTGCTGCCCTGGGATCAACTGGCCTTCTGGGCCATCACCGTGGGCACCAGCCTCTTGGGCTACGTCCCGCTGGTCGGCGGCGCGGTCAGCAACTTCCTCCTGGGCGGACCGGAGGTGGGCCAGGCCGCCCTGCGCAACTTCTACGCCCTGCATGTGGCCGTGCTCCCCGCCCTGCTGATCCTGCTCATGTCCTTCCACTTCTGGAAGGTGCGCAAGGACGGCGGCATCTCCCAGCCCGTCACCGATCAGCGGGTGGAAAAGGTCACCACCATCCCCCACCTGGTCCAGATCGAGTTTGTCGTCGCCACCCTGGTGATCCTGGCCCTCTTCCTCTTTGCCATGTTCGTCCCCGCCCCCCTGGAAGCCCTGGCCAACCCGGCCCATCCCCCCAACCCGGCCAAGGCGGCCTGGTATTTCCTGGGCGTCCAGGAACTGCTCATGCACATGCACCCCCTGGCCGCCCTGCTCCTGCCCTCCATCATTCTGGTTGGGTTGACCGCCTTGCCCTCTTGGGAAAAGACGGACGGGGATGTCGGCGTCTATTTCCGCTCCAATGTGGGTCGTCGGGCCGCCATCCTGGGGGCGGTGTTGAGCCTGGTTCTCGTTCCTGTGCTGGTCGTGGTGGACGAATGGTGGATCGACCTGCCCGCCCTCCTGCCCACCTGGCCCACCCTGCTCTCCAACGGCCTGATCCCCCTGGCCCTCAGCCTGGGCGGACTCTACGCCCTCTACGTCGGTCTGCGCCGGGGCCTGCGCAGCAGCCACAGCGAAGCCCTGGTCGGCCTCTTCACCTTCCTGGTGGTCAGCCTGATCCTGCTCACCGTGGTGGGCGTCTTCTTCCGGGGCGCAAATATGGCCCTGGTCTGGCCGGTTTGGTAGCTACCAATTCTGGCTAGCACCCGTCGGTTGAGTAGGCCGGGGCAGTTTCCGGCCGTATCGAAACCAACGGGTGCGGGTTGACCCACTTGGTTTCGATACGGCCTTACTTAGCAAGGTCAACGGAGTTTCGTGGTTGACTCGGCCTACTCAACCGGCGTTGGACAACGTGCCTTTGCAGTTTCCCGTTTTGAATGATAGCGAATGACGAAAAGCCCGATAGAAAGTGAACATGTTTCATGACCACCAATCAACCAATCAACCAACCAACCAAACACTCCCTCTCCCGGCGCAACTTCCTGGCCCTGGGCGTGGGGGCCGTGGCCGCCCTCACCGCGCTGGAAGCCGGGGTCATCTCCCTGGCCTTTGCCGCCCCCCGCAGCTTGGATGGGGAGTTCGGCGGCACCTTGGTGGCCGGCACCGCGGACAGCTTCACCCCCGGCACGGTCACCGAATTCCCCGCCGGACGCTTCTTCCTGATCCGGGCCGCGGATGGGGGCTTTCTGGCCGTCTATCGCCGCTGCACCCACCTGGGCTGCGCGGTGAGCTGGGAGCCGGGGGCCAGCCGCTTTGTCTGCCCATGTCACGGCTCCCATTTCGACGGAAACGGGGATGTGAACAACCCGCCCGCCCCCCGATCCCTGGACACCTTCGCCATCACCATCGAAGAAGGTGTGGTCCAGGTAAACACGTCCAAACCTCAAAACCGGGATCGCTTTGAATCGTCCCAACTGGTCTATGCCTGAAGAGAAGGAACCCCATCCAATGAATAAATATCTGCTCACCAGCTTTGCGGCCCTGCTGCTCTTGGCCATCGCCCTGCCTATCTACGCCATGCGGGAACCCGCTCGCATGGACCAGGCCCAAGCCGACCTGCGCCAGGATTTTGTCACCGACGCCGCGGTCATGTACGTGGAAAACTGCGCCATCTGCCACGGCGCGTCCGGCGAAGGCATCGGTTCGATCCCGGCCCTGGACACGGACGGCCTGCGGGGCATGGACGTGACCACCCTCACCAAGACCATCGCCCGAGGCCGCTACGAAACGGCCATGGCCGGCTGGCACGAGGACGAGGGGGGCATCTTCAACGACTATCAGGTCGAGGAATTGGTCACCCTGATCCGCTATGCCGACTGGCCCCAAGTGGGCGAACTGGCCGCCAGCCGGGGCATGATCCCCCCCAGCCTGCCCATCCCCGAAGTGACCGAAGACCCTGCTGGCCCAGGTCACCGCCTTGGGCGACGGACGGCGCGGTGTGGGCCGAGGGCATCCAGCTTTTCGCCGAAAACTGCACCATCTGCCACGGGGTGAACGGGGAAGGCTCCACCCTGGGCGTGGCCCTCAACACCCCGGAGGTGCGGGCCAAAGACGAGGCCGAGCTTCTGCGCACGGTGACCGAAGGGGTGCCCGGCACCCTCATGGCCTCGTGGAACCAGGCCCTGGAGATGGATGAGATCGGCGCGCTGGTCTCCTTCATCCACAACTGGGATCAACTGGACGCGGCCGGCGTGGTCCTGACCGCCCCCGCCCCCATCCAGATCGATCTCAACAACCCGGCAGAGGTGTTGGCCCTGGGCGAGCGCATCTTCACCACCACCTGCACCGCCTGCCACGGCGAGAACGGCAGCGGCGGGGCCGGCCCGGCCCTCAACAGCCAGCAGTTTCTCACCACCAAAACCGACCCGCAGATCTACGACACCATCGTCCAAGGCGGCCATCGCCCCGGCTCCATCATGCCCGCCTTTGGGGACCGCATGACCAGCGTGGAGATCGACGCCGTGGTCCAGTTCATCCGGGCCTGGGAACCCACGGCCCCCTATGTGGAGAATCCCCGGGGCACGGAGCAGGGCGGCGGTCCCCCGTGGCTGCGGGCCACCCCGGACCCGACCAACCCCATCGTCCCCGGCCAGACCACCCCCAGCACCGGGCGAGGCGGCGGCCCGGCCTGGCGCACGGATCCCAACGCCCTCCCCCCCGGCCAGTCGGGCGTCGAGCCCGCCGCCGGGGAGATGACCGGGGAGATGGGACCGACCCTCTACTTCCAGGGCACGGTGATTGCCATCGCCAACAACCTCCTCACCTTCCGGGCGGACGGGGCCAGCGCAGACGTGGAAGCCATGCTAGGCCCGCCCTGGTTCTGGAGCGAGCAGGGCATCCCCATCGTCCCCGGTGACCGCATCCAGTTGGAAGGGTTCGAGTCCACGGATCACATGGAAGTGAACTGGATTCTCAATTTGAGCACAGGTCAGCGGCTGGATCTGCGGAATGAGGCGGGGATGCCCGTGTGGGCGGGGGAGTAAGCATCGACTTCAAAGCTGGACAATAAAAGAGACCTCGTTGACTGCCTTGCTACAGTCAACGAGGTCTCTTTTTGTGTCTGGCTAAGGTTAAACGTACTCGATCCGGTCAACCATCTCTTCTGGCTCATATACCGCAGAGACCAGTGTCAAGAAGTGTACCCAATCGCCAATCGTGTGCCTGTGTTGTTGGCCCAGGATAATGCCCGCATGATGGGTTCCTTGGCCCGCCAAATCGACATAGTCCGTATCATGTGTACACAATACCCGGCTCATGTTCGTTGCCCGGCGCAGATGGTTGATGTCCGTGTCGCCCAGCAGGTCCAAATCCCGAACAGTGACCACATCAATACCTCGACGGATCAACTGAGTGGAGATGGCAACCGGCATGTTTTCATCCAGGTAAAAACGAATGCCCTCGGCCAACTTCTGCCTCCTTCAGGGCCTCAGCTCGCCGAATTTGCGCCTTGATCTGGCCGTCTATTTCGGCTTTGCGGGAATAGTAGTAGGCCAGGGCGGCATGAACTTGACCAAGATCCAATCCATACCAATCGGCGATGCCATCGGCATTCTGGGCGTGGTAATTCTGGGCCATCACCACATCTGCCACGGTGACGGTTGTGCCTTGAATGTACGCACGCCCATTGCGAATATCTGGGTTCACAGCAATCGCATCAATTACTTGAATTACAGTCATGATTTCCCCCTAAAAGACAGTCTCCGACTGTTAAAAGTATAGACTCAGACTCAACCAGTGTCAAACTGCATTTTAACGCACGGGTGCAATTCCATAAACAGAAATGCCCAAGGCCGTGGCCTTGGGCATTTCTGTTTGCACGAACATTTTCCTACTTCGGGCCGAATCGCCAACATCCTTAACCCATTGGTGATCACGATCAGCGTGCTGCCTTCGTGGCCGACGACGCCCAGGGGGAGGGGGAGGGCGAAGCCTTTGACGAAGATGGGCACGATGATGGTGAGGGTGACCAGGGTGAGGATCACGCCGATGGAGAAGATGATGTTCTGGCGCACGATGCGCTCGGCCCGGCGGCTCAGGTCGACGATGAAGGGCAGTTTGGAGAGGTCGTCGGCCATCAGGACGATGTCCGCGGTCTCCATGGCCACGTCGGTCCCGGCTGCGCCCATGGCGATGCCCACGCTGGCTGTGGCCAGGGCCGGGGCATCGTTCACCCCGTCGCCGATCATGGCGATCTTCGCTTTGGCCGCCAGATCCCGCACGATCTCCAGCTTTTGTTCCGGCAACAGTTCGGCGTGGACCTCGTCGATCCCCACCTCCTTGGCGATGGCGTCGGCCACGTCCCGGTTGTCCCCGGTGAGCATGATCAACCGCTCGACGCCGGTGTCTCGCAGGGCTTGGACGGTGGCCTTGGCGTTGGCCCGCAGGGTGTCCGCCACGGCGATGTAGCCCACCACTTCCCAATCTCGGTCGGCCCCCAGGGTGTCGCCCACGGTGCTTTTGCGCACCACCAACATGGCGGTCTTGCCCTGCTTTTGCAGACTATCCCCGATCATGCGGATGGCGGGGACAGGTCCATATCCTCGCTCATAAAGAGCTTGTCGTTCCCAATATAGATAATCTCTTGGGTCGCCTCCCCATCTTCCACCCGCTTGTAGATGGCCTGCACCCCGTGGCCGGCGATGGCCTGAAATTCGGTCGGTTCGACCAAGGTCAGCCCCAACTCTCGCCCGGCGTTGATGATGGAGCGGGCAATCGGGTGCTCGCTGAGCAGTTCGGCCCCGGCGGCCAGGCGGATCACATCCTCCCGGCTGTAGTTGTTGAGGGGGCGCACATCGGTCACCACGGGCTTGCCGTGGGTCAGGGTGCCGGTCTTGTCAAAGGCGATGACCGTGACTTCGGCCATCTTTTCCAAATAGGCGCCGCCTTTGAAGAGGGCACCGCCCCGGGCCGCGGCGGCAATGGCGCTGAGGATGCTGGCCGGGGTGCTGATGATCAACGCGCAGGGGCTGGCCACCACCAGCAGGGTCATGGCCCGATAGAGGGTGACGCTGAAGGCCTCGTTGATAAAGAGCCACGGGATCAGGATGGCCAAGAGGGTGGCGGCGATCACGGTCAGGGTATAGGGCTGGCTGAAGCGGTCGATGAACTGCTGGGTGGGCGCAGCGTCCTCCTGGGCCTCGGAGACCAGGGTGATGATCTTGCTGAGGGTGCTTTCCGAGGCCAGTTTGGTGACGATGACCTCCAGGGCGCCGCCGCCGTTGATGGTGCCGGCAAAGACATCGTCGCCGATCTCTTTGTAGACCGGCACGCTCTCGCCGGTGATGGGGCTTTGGTCGATGGAGCTGGTGCCCTTGGTCACCTTGCCGTCCACGGGCAGGCGGTCGCCGGGCTTGACCTTGACCACGTCCCCGGTGATCAGATCGTCCACGGCCAAGACCATCTCCACCCCGTCGCGGATGGTCACGGCCTCTTCCGGGCGCAGCTCGATCAGCCCTTCGATGGCCTTGCGGGTGCGGTCCATGGCGAACTCTTCCAGGGCGCCGCTGAGGGTGAAGAGGAAGAGGAGGAGCGCGCCTTCCTTCCACTGGCCGATGGCCGCCGCGCCCAGGGCCGCGGCGATCATGAGGAAGTCGATGTCCAGCTTGCCTTGCTTGGCTTCTTCGATGGCCCCGACCATGCCGCTGTAGCCCCCGGCGGCAAAGGCGATCAGGGCCACGGTGATCATGCCCCAGCCGGGCAGGAAATTCAGCATGCCTTCCCCGCCCAGCCAGCCCAGGAGCAACGCCACCAGGGTGATGGCGGCCAGCACCAGTTCATGGTTGCTGCGCCACACGGAGAAGATCTGGCCCAAGCCAATCGAGTTTTGGGTACTCTTGACTGTTCTTTCCAGCGTACTGGTCGTCATCCTGCGCCTCCAATGAGTTTAACCACGGATTTTCTTTGATCATGCATTTTTTGTTCCACGAATCTTCACAAATCAAAAAAATTCGTGGGGATTCGTGAAGATTTGTGAGTCAGATCCCTACCCTATCATCCCGCCGCTTGCTGGCGGATCTCGTTGCGTTTGCGGTCTCGGCAGGTCTGGCAGAAGCCCACCAATTCCACCTTGCTCGCCACGGTAACAAAGCCCATTTCCTGAACGATCTGCTCTTGCACCTCGCCCAGAGAAAAGGGGCCGTGATAGTCCATGACCTGATCGCAGCCCAGACAGATCAGGTTGATATGGGGGGAGGTGTCGGTTTCGTAGTGGGTGTGGCCCGCCCCCACGCTGATCTCCACGATGGCCCCCAAATCCCGCAGGGTGTTGAGGGTGTTGTAGACCGTGGCCCGGCTGATGTCCGGGTTGATGGCGGAGAGGGCGTCGTAGGCCTGATAGGGGGAGGGGTGGCTCTCTGTGACAGCCAGATAGTCGCAGACGGCCCGGCGTTGGGCGGTGATACGCAGCCCGGCGTTGCGCAAAACCATCATAAAGGTTTCGGCTTTTGCGCTGCCCTGGCCAGTGGGTGCTTTGGTGATCTGTTCCATCTTTGACTCCGTTGAAAACCACATTTTGTTTAGAACCAGTCTAAACAAGTGACTTCAGTATATCATCCGCCAGCCCGATAGTCAAAACCAGTTTAGAATAGTTCTAAATACAAAATTGAGGTGGTTGACAATCTTTTCCGATGGTGTTACAGTCAGAATACGCTCAGTTTCCGCTCCCTGGCTCCCGGCCTTTGGGGAAAGTATCCACCGATTTAAGGTAACCATTTTCCGGCCTATCCAAGCTCGACGCACCCCTACGGTCTCCCAATGACTATCTTCTCCGGTCTTTTGTCAACCGTTTGCCCCTTGTCCGTCCCCAAGAATGTGCCTCGCGTCCAAATTTCAGCTATCATCCCGGCCCGGCACCTGTTTCGTGCATGGCCGGTTTACCCACTTTGTTTATCTAACGGTTCCATTCAACACCATCTCAACAGGAGGCTCTATGTTAACTGACGTAGATGTCCGCAGGGCTATCGAATTTGAAAGCCAGGGTCACTCCGTCCTCAGCATCTATCTGAATGTCGATCCCCACCGCCGCACGCCGGAGAAGTATAAACTGGCCCTGCGGGGTCTGTTGCAGCAGGCCAAGGACGCGGCTGCGGCAGACATCAAAAAGGTGCAGGATTATGTGGAGTTGGGCTACAACTGGCAGGGCCGTGGCCTGATCATGTTCAGTTGTGCGGCGGAGAATTTTTGGTGGGCGCACAGCATGTTGGTGCCCGTGGAAGACACAGTCTTCACCAGCTTCCGCCCCTATGTCCACCAACTGGCGACTTTGCTCGACACCTACGACCGTATCGGTGTGATCCTGGTGGATCAGATGGGCGGCAGGCTCTATTCCTATCGGATGGGGCATTTGGAGGCGGCGGAGGGCTTTCTGGGCGATGAGGTCAAGACCCATCGGGCTGGGGGATGGGCGGCCCAACGCTATCAGCGCCACGAGGCCGAGACCGCCCGCCAAAACCTGCAGGAGGCGGCCGAGTTGGCCGAAGAGTTCTATCGGCGCATAGGCAGCCGGGCGTTGATCCTGGCCGGGACGGAGAAGAATGTGGCCCGCTTCCGGGATCTGCTCAGCAACCGTCTGCGCGGCATGGTGATCGGTCAGATCACAGCGGATGCCAATGTGACGGCCAGCGAA
Organism: uncultured Chloroflexia bacterium; assembly: GCA_963704975.1. GTDB lineage: Bacteria > Chloroflexota > Anaerolineae > Caldilineales > Caldilineaceae > JAGNDO01. The sequence goes on from CAVPIK010000005.1 coordinate 145,757, forward strand.
TTACAGGAAAAAGCTATGGACTTGGCCCGCAAGCAGGCGGCGATCAACGCCGAGGAGATGGCCACGGCCATTGTCACCGCGGCCCACAAGGGCAGCAACGCGGTCCTGGGGCTGGCGGAGACCCTCAACGCGGTGCAGGGCGGACGGGCCCAGCACGTGGTGGTGCTGGCCGGCTATTCCCAGCCCGCCCATCGCTATGTGGACACGGGCTTCATCGTCCTGGACACGGAGACCGATCTGGGGCTGAGCGGCAAGATCCAAGCCCTGCCCGACGGCGTGGACAGCGTCCTGCGCCACGCCCTGCTCCAAGGCGTGGATGTCAGCGTCCTCGATCAACACGAGGGGCTGGCCAAGGCGGGCAAGATTGGGGCGTTGACGCGGTATTAGATTTTGGATTTTGGATTGTCGATTTTGGATTGTAGCGTGGGCGGGGGATCTTCCAGATCTCCCGCCCACGCTGTTTTGAGGAAGGGTTGTCCACCCCCAATCCAAAATCCAAAATCTGAAATCCAAAATCCCCTCACCCTTTGCGTTGCGTTAGAGTCGCCCATAATTCGGAACATGGATTACCCTTTTTGACGTATACTAGGCGGTACAGTGCATGCACAACAAAATCTCTCTGCCAAGTCGCTCAACGTTTCAAGATTGGAGAGTAGGAGCTTGGAAGATTTAGCAATTATTCGACGGCACGAGGAGACAACGCCACATGATGCGATTTGATCGATTTACCCAGAAGGCCCAGGAAGCGGCGATGCACGCCTTGGAAATCCTGCGGCGCTACAAACATACCCAAGTGGACACGGAACACCTCTTCCTGGCCCTGCTGCAACAGAGCGATGGGGCCATTCCCCAGATCATGCAGAAGTTGGAGGTGGACCAGGGGATCATGGCCCAGAAGTTGGAGGCTGCGCTGGAAAGCGCGCCCAAGTCCACCACCAACCCCTATGGCGGCGGGCAGACGGCCCAGGTTTTCATCACCCCCCGGCTCAAGCGCGTGATGGATGTGGCCAACGAAGAAGCCGGCAAGCTCAAGGACGAGTACATCTCCACCGAGCACCTGCTTTTGGCCATTTCCAGCGAGCGCAACACGCCCAGCGCCAACATCCTGCGAGAGGCCAACATCACCCGAGAGCGCATTTTTTCCACAGTGGAAGAGATTCGGGGCGGCCAGCGCATCACCGAACCCAACGCCGAGAGCAAATATCAGGTACTGGAAAAGTATGGCCAGGATCTGACCAAGCAGGCCAAAGAGGGCAAGCTGGACCCGGTGATCGGGCGAGACGCCGAGATCCTGCGGGTGCTTGCAGGTGCTCAGCCGACGCACGAAGAACAACCCGGTGCTGATCGGCGAGGCCGGCGTGGGCAAGACCGCCATTGTGGAAGGGCTGGCCCAGAAGATCGTCAACAACGACGTGCCCGAACCCCTCATGGGCAAGACGGTGATCTCTTTGGACTTGGGCGCCATGGTGGCGGGCACCCGCTTCCGGGGCGAGTTTGAGGAGCGGCTCAAGGCCACCATCGACGAGATCCGGCGCAGCGAGGGGGAGATCATTCTCTTCATCGACGAGCTGCACACGGTGGTGGGCGCGGGCAACGCCGCCGGGGCCATGGATGCCAGCAATATGCTCAAACCGGCCCTGGCCCGGGGCGAACTGCAATGTGTGGGCGCCACCACCCTGGACGAGTATCGCCAAAACATCGAGCGGGACGCGGCCCTGGAGCGGCGCTTTGCCCCGGTCTATGTGGACGAACCCAACATCGAGGACAGCATCGCCATCCTCTTTGGCCTGCGCCAGCGCTACGAAGATCACCACCACGTCACCTATGCGGACGAGGCCCTGCGAGAAGCGGTCAAGCTCAGCCATCGCTATCTGCCCGACCGCCGTCTGCCCGACAAGGCCATCGATCTGATGGACGAGGCCGCGGCCAAGCTGCGGGTGGCCATCTATTCCATGCCCCCGGCCCTCAAGGCCAAAAAGGCCCGCTTGGACGAGTTGACCGGCGAGGAAGAAGAAGCCTGGGCGGCCCGAGACTACGAAAAAGCCGCCCAGGTCAAGACCGACCGGGTGCGCCTGGAAGAGGAGTACAAAGGCGAGGCCGACGCCTGGCGTATCGAGGCCGGGCTGGACGAAATTGTGGAGCCCAGCGACATCGCCGAGGTGGTGCACAGCTGGACCGGCATCCCCATGAACAGCCTGATCCAGACCGAATCGGACAAGCTGATGCACATGGAAGAGCATCTGCGCCAGCGCATCATCGGCCAGAGCCAGGGAGTGGTGGCGGTCAGCGACGCCATCCGCCGGGCCAGGGCCGGGTTGAAGGATCCCCGGCGGCCCATCGGCACCTTCCTCTTCTTGGGACCGACCGGCGTGGGCAAGACCGAGCTGGCCAAGGCCCTGGCCGCCTTCATGTTTGACGACGAAGAGGCCCTGATCCGCATCGACATGAGCGAATATCAGGAACCCCACACGGTCAGCCGCCTCTTTGGGGCGCCTCCCGGCTATGTGGGCTACGACCAGGGCGGCCAGCTCACCGAGCAGGTGCGCCGCCGACCGTATCAGGTGATCCTCTTCGACGAAGTCGAGAAGGCCCACCCGGAAGTGTGGAACAGCCTGCTCCAGATCATGGACGACGGACGACTGACCGACGGCCAGGGGCGCAGCGTGGACTTCCGCAACACGGTGGTGATCATGACCAGCAACGTGGGCGCGGATGTGGTCAAGCGGGGGCCGTTGGGCTTCACGTCGCCCACGCTGAACGAGGACAAGTATGCCCAGGGCGAGTACACGGCCCAGCTCAAGCGGCTCTTCCGGCCCGAGTTCCTCAACCGCATCGACGAGACCATCATCTTCGAGAGCCTCTCCAAGGAGCAGATCGAGCAGATCGTCATGCTGCTCATGGGGGACATCACCAAGCGGCTGGACGAGATGGGGCTGAAGGCCGAGCTAACCCCGGCCGCGGCCAAGCATCTGGCCGAAGTGGGCTACGACCCCAACTATGGGGCGCGACCTCTGCGCCGTCTGCTGCAAAAGGCCGTGGAGAACGAACTGAGCAAGCGGCTGCTGGCCGGCGAATACAAGACCGGCGACATGGTGGTCATCGACTATGACCCCGACGCCGAAAGCGAAGGCAAGCTCACCTTCACCTATGCCGAACAGGCCCCCATTCTTGTGGAGATGGTGGAAATGCCTGGGGTGTTGATGGAGGGGTGAGCGGGTGAAAGGGCTGAGCGGGTGAAGGGGTTAAAGAGTGAGCGGGGTCTTGGTAGGGGTGCGACATGGTCGTGTCCCTACGAAGGACCCCGCTTTTTTTTGATCCACAGATCCGCCGAACAGGGCGAAGGTTTGGGCGTCCATAAAGACACCGCCGCTGGCCACGGTGAAGATGGCGCTGACCAGCAGTTCGTCGGTGATCATGTCCTTGCGCAGATAGCCCTGGGCCCCGGCGGCGAAGGCGTCTACCACGCTCTGAGGATCATCCGCCCCGGTCAGCACCAGGATGACCGGCCCGCCCTGCCAAGTATCAAGCCGCTGCATGGCCGCCAGCCCGGACAGATCCGGCATGTTCAGATCCATCAGCACCACGTCGGGTCGCAGGCGGTGACAAAGGTCAATGGCCTGCTCGCCGGATGTGGCCGTGCCCAGGATCTGGAAAGCCGATTCCCTCTCCAACGGGGGCATGATCGAGCGGCGGAAGAAGTCGTGATCGTCCACCACGAGCAGTTTGATGGGTGCCATGTTGATGGTCCAAGGGGAGATCCGCCGGTCAAAAAAGGAGTTGGGTGGGGGAGTTGCTTGCTGTCCGCCAGGGACAGCAAGCAACTCCCCTGCTTTTTCAGGGGTTACTGCTCAAGGCCGACTGTCGGTTGACCAAGGGCAGGAACAATTGAACCGTGGTCAGGGCGACCGTGCGCTCGACCTTGCCGGAGCAAAGTTGGGTGGTCTTGCCCCGGTTCCGTTGTCGTCCATGGCCAGACCCAACGTGTAGGTAGTCGGAAGCGCATCGGTCCGGGTGAAGGCCAGGGACTGGGTGGCGCCCACGGGCAGACTCCTGGTCCAGGGTGAAGGTGTGCAGGACAGCGCCGTTGCTGTACAGGGTGAATGGCAGACCCGCCGGGATGGTGGTCTTTCCGCTGGGGTTCGTAAGCTGGATGGCAATCTTGGCACCGGTGCTGTCGAACTGGGCCGTCAGACCATTCTCCTGGCAGGCGGCCTGGGCGATGATCTGGTCGCAACCCTGCCCCCCGTTGTTATCCGTCACACAGGCGTTGACGGTGAAGACGCCGACCTTGTTGTAGGTGTGGCTGATCTGGACCACACTGGCCCGAACCCCGCCGGGCATGGTGTCGACGGTCCCGTCGCCCCAGTCCACCTGGGTGCTGTGGCTGTCCGTGGGCGAGGGGTCCACGTAGTGCAGGTCGACCACGAAGGGCTGATCGAACTGATGAGTTTGGTCCACACCGGCATCGGCGGCGGGGGCCACATTCTGGATAGCGACGACGCTGGAGACCACAACCTGGCCGCCCTCATCGTCCGTGACCTTCACGGCGATGGGCTGGGTGGCGGGTCCGTCGACCGTGCGGGCGTCAAAGAGAGCAATGGCCCCGCTGGCATCGTTGAAGACACCGTCGTTGTTCAGATCCCACGCCACGGTCAGGGGATCGTAGGTGGTTCCGGCGTCGTCCACAGAGACCCGCAGGATGCCCCACTCGCCCTCATTGACCATGAAGGTATCGCTCAACACCGCGGTGGGATTGGCATTGCTGACCACTAGACTTTCGTCGCTGGCCGTGACAAGGTTCGCTTCCGCCGCGGAGGCCTCCGCCTCCATCAACACCAACTGACCGGCGCTGTCCTCCATGAAGAGAACCGAGACCGTCACGGTCAGGCTGGCCCCGGCGGCGATAGTCAACTCATTCGGGATTTCGGTCACGTCCCCGACACGGACATCAACGATGTCGCTACTGTCCGGCATGATCAGGGCCAGATCCACCGCCGTTGCCTGGGACGGCCCATGATTCTCCACGGTGATCAGGTAGTCGACGGTCTCCCCCTCCACCGCTTCGGCACGATCCGGCGTGATGGCCACGGTCAGGTCGGCGGCGGCGAATACGTCGGAGTAGACAAACTCATAGTTGTCGTAGAAGTAGAGATCTTCTGACTGGCTGGTGGCGACGAAGAGGCTCTCCATGCCTCCCCATTGGAAGTCGGGCACGATACCCACGGTCACCGTGACCTCCGCACTCTCGTCAACCGCCAGGGCACCCACATCGCAGGTCACCAAGTCCACGTCCTGCACACAGCCGGCCGTGGCTGCGGCCAGGCTGACGCCCAGGGGCAGGTAGAGGTCCACCGTCACCCCGTCGGCGTAGGAGGGGCCGTAGTTGGTGACGGTGGTGGTGTAGGTGAGGGAGGAACCGGCCACCGCCACGTCCGCCTGGGTCAGAAGTTCCAGATCCGACCGGCGCACCACCTGCACGGCATACTCGGACTCATTGTCCAGTTGGGACGTTTCGGTGACCGTGGACGAAACCACTCCTCGATGGTTGATCCACATCCCATCTGCCACATCTGGGTTGACCAGCCAGGCGATGGTGACATCTACATTCTCCGAATCCGCAGGCAGATCGCCCAAGGCACAGGTCAGATCGATCTGCGTGCCAGAGTCGTCCACGGCACAACCGCCATCGTCCGCCAAGGTCAGTACGTCCGCGTTGTCGGTTGTCTCCACCACCTCTGTATTCAGGGCCGGGTTGGCGCTGATGTTGCGGGGGGCCAGGGTGTAGCTGTAGACCTCTCCGGCCACGGCGACATCTCCCAATCCGTACGTGATATAGCCCATCTGCAGATCCGTGGCGTCGGGATCGTCCTGCACGGTCAGATAGAGGGGCACGATTTCGGTGATCCCCCGGCTGGTGGCGGTCAGCAGCAGTTCGTAGAGGCCCGCCGGCGTCCCCGGCAGGACGGCCACCTGGGCCGTGATGTTCGCCGGCACCGTGGCCGATTGGGTCGAGAGTTGGGCGATGAAGTAGCCGCCCAGGGAGGCCGGATCGAAGGCGAAGCTGACATCATCCGGCCAGACCGCGACCGTCCAACGTCACAGGGAACGAAACCTGCTCCTCGACCAGGGCGGCCCGGCTGTCCCAATCGCTGTAGACCTCAAAGCCGGTCACAGTCAAGGGCAAGGTGAGGGTCTGGTCGTGATCGTAGTCCGACCCGTAGATGATCAGTTCGTGGTCGCCGAAGGGCAGATCCTGGGTATCGGTCAGGGTCAGGGTGGCCTTTTCGCCTGGGGCGAAGCTGAATTTGTCGAAACTCCAGATCCAGGCCGACCGGCATCCCATCCAGATCGACCGTCGATGGGGTCCGTCTCGCCGAACTGATAGGCGGCGCTGATATCCACGCTGGTCGTGCCGTGCAAGACCAGGGTGAGGGCACTGCTGCTGGCTTGCAGGGTGAAGCCCGGCTCCTGCACGGTGACGGGAATCTGCACTTCCTTCACATCGCCGCTGGACGAGGCCGAGACGGTGACGGTGTAGACGCCGCCGGGCAAGGTGGCGGACGGGGTAATCATCAACCCAGCCTGTACGCCGTCCACGGTCGGGGTCATGATATCCGTGGACAGGGCCACATCCATGCCGTCGGGGACAGTGACGAAGTCCAGGAAGACCCAATCCGGGTACGGATTGACCGCGGACGCCAGGGTCAAAGCCACGTTGGCCATGCTGCCGCCCTGGATGGTCACCGGGTTGGGCGTGCCCGTGAAGGTGAAGGGGGCAGCCAGGGGCGTGCCGTTGACACTCTCGGAGTCGAACTGCGATCCGTGCCGCTGTCATAGGCGACCACCGTCACGGAGTAGGTCTGCTGGGCCGACAGACCGGTGACGGTCTGGGAGACGCTCTGGCCCACATCAAGGATGAAGCTGTCCGGGTTGTTGACGTCGCCGGTGCTGCTGACCTCGATCTCGTAGCCGTCCACGTCCGGGTTGGGATGTTGATCCCAGGCCACGGTCAGCCCGCCCAGGGCCGGTGTGACCGACACGTTGGCCTGCCAAGTTGCCTGCCAGTCATGGAAGACAGTGACCGTACCGGGGAAGTAGCGGTCCGTGGGCGGGTTCCTGCTGTCGTCCACGTCCAGCCACAGATGATAGGTACCGCTGGGCAGGGAAGAGAGATCCACCGACTCAGTCAGGGTCTGCGTGCCGGGCAAGTAGGTGAAGGATCCCACATACGAGCCGCCGAACTGGGTAACCGTGCCCAGATCCGTGGTCACCACCTGGGAGGCCTGGATGCCGTTGGCGTCGGTGACCATCTCGGTCCCGGTGTAGCTGGCCGTGGTGGTGATGGCGTCCTGGGTGGCGTAGATCGACACGGTGGTGGTGATCTCCGCGGCCTGGGTCCAGGTCAGATCGACCTGGTTGTTGACCGTTTCGTGGCTGACCATGTCCATGTTTGTCACGGGCGGGCCATAGACCGTGCCGTCCACGTTGATGATGAAGTCGTCCGTGGGCTGACGGTTCAACTGGATGCGCCAGGCGCCCAGGTCCGCGTTGGTGACGTTCATGATCGTCTGGATGGTGGGGCGAATACCCGACTGGTCGATGGGATTGCCGGTCACCGGGTCGGTGACATTGGCGTAGCTGACCATCCCCTCAACGAAGGTGACGTTGCTGGGCGGGTTGATCCCGGTGATGCCCAGATCCATCCGGGCGCAGCAGGGTGACCACCACGTCCGAGTCTTGCGCCGAGCGCAGGACGGTGACGCCCAGATCGCCGGGCTGGGTGAGAGTTATCACGTCGATGAAGATCTGATCCCCCTCGAAGTGATAGGTGTTGAGCAGGTCCATATCCGCTGGACTGAGGGCGGCCCGAACCATGCTGCCCGAACTCACCATGTCGTGAACATAGCGCGCCCGGCGCAGAGTAGGCGCATCGACCAGCTTGTACTGATCCACATTGCCCACGCTGAAGGATCCGCTGGTGTCCACATAGATACCGTAGTTCTTGCCAAAGAATTCGACCCCAGCTTTGAAACCCCAAGCCGTGCCGCCGCTTTTCTGGAATTCACCAAACTCCATGGTGGCGCTGATGAACCAGTCGGAAGACGGGATGGTGAGACAGACATTGGCGTCGCGGAAACCCCAGTCCCGCCAGCTATTGTAATAGGGTACCCGGATGGTCCAGCAACTGTTGGACAGGGCACCCCGGCGCACACCCACCTGGCCGTAAATGCGGCCTGTTAGGTGGAAACTGCCGTCCTTGGTCCAGGCGTTGAGCTTGATTTCGCCCTTGGCGATCACGGCGTCGATGTTCATCTCGGCCTTGAAGAGGAAGGGCACGTCGCCATCGGTGAAGCGCATGAGGGCCTTTGCCTGTGCCGCTTCGAACATGGAGAAGAGCTTCATGGAAGCGCCCAGGCCGATCTCGAACTTCTTGGGGTTCTTGACCGACTCGATGCTCATGTCTCCGTTGGCGGTCAGGGCATTGACCGGGCCGACCCGCAGCTTGCTTTCGATGGTGACTTTGATTTCGATCTTGGTCACATTCTCGGACAGGGTCACGGTGCCGGAGACCGAGGTCAGGTCGAAGCCGCTGGCCCCCAGGGGGATGGTGCATTGCAGGGAGAGGCTGACCTTGCGCAGTTGGAAGGCCGCCGCTTCTTCGGCGGACAGGGGCTGGATGCTCATGACCATGTTCTGGTTGGCTCCCCGTGGAGATCTCCACGGCGATGCCCAGACCGCTACAGCCGGAACCGCCCACATTGGGCATCTTCAGGCTGCCGCCCGCGCCGATGATATAACCGTCGCCTTCCTTCTTCAGCGTGCCTTCCAAGGAGAGGGTCATGTCGCCGATCTTCATCTCCGGCAGCTTGAAGGAGCCGCCGCCCATGGAGAAGCCAGTCGCCGGAGACCTTGATCTGATAGACGCTGGCCGAGAGACCGCCCCATTCCTTGGGGATGGAGAGGGTGGCTTCGTTGGCCTTCAGCGTCGCCGTCTTCGATGGTGGCGGATTTGATGGCCAACTCCATGCCGGCGATGACCAGCTTGAAGCTATCCACGGAACCGCGCACCGCGCCGGATGTGTCCATGCGCAGGTTTCCCGTGGCCTCCGCGGTCTGGGCCGCCAGTTTGATGGTCACAGTGCCGTCGATCGCAAAGCCGTAGGTGCGATCCTGGGCCAGAACCAGGGTGAGGGTGCCCTTGACCGAAAGGTTGTTGGCCGCCTCTTTGCTTGCCGATGGTGAATTCCACCGGAATGGTCACATTGGCATCCCCAAAGGAGAGGCCGTTGCTCATCGATCTTGACCTGATTGATCGTGGCCTTGGTGCTTGCCCAGCAGCGCAGGCAAGGTCAAAGTGGCCGCATTGGCCCGGAAGCCCTTGCCGTCAAACTCGATCTCGGTCATCTCCAGCGTGGCCTTGGCAATGGTCAGGCAAAGCTTATCGATCTTGCCCGAGAATTTGCCGTCCTTGTCCATCTTGGCCGAGAAGCTTCGTCTCCTGCTCGTTGCTTTCGATGTGAATCTTGAGGACGCCCTTGACCGCCAGCTCCAGGCAGGCGTCGCCGGTGGGGTTGTTGACCGCGACGGAAAATTCGAGTTTGCTGAAGGTGGCCGACTTGCCGATCTTGATGTCCGGCAGATAGTTGGTGATGCCCGACCCCGCCGATGGTGATGCCGTTGTTGTCGATCACGACTTTCTTGACAATGACGGTGAGCTTCTTGTCCGACTTCTTTTCCTCGGCTTGCGGCATCGGCGTGGGTTCAGTCCGCATCAGGCCGGCGCTCTTGGCCAGCCTTCTCTTTGCTCTTCTCGACCGGGCTCTTGAAGGTCAGGCTGGCCTCCTCGACCTTCAGACCGTCATTGCTCAGCTCGACATCCTTCATAAGCAGATCCTGGCCTGCCAGACTCGAGGGTGATCTCTTTGATTGTGGCCTCAAGCTGGCCTTTATCGTCGATCTTGAATTCGATGGGGATGTTGCGCTGGTTGCTGGGCAGCCACAATTGGAGGGTTCCCTCCAGTTGCAGGCTATACTTGCCGCTGCAGAATAGCCGATCGTCGCCGAATTCTTGACAATTGCCACCGTCGGCGTCACTGTGACGGTTTGGGTCACGGCGTGGTGTCGGTCAGCCCAGCCGTGGGCGCGAGTGCCGTGGCCAGCGGTCAGGGTGGCGGCTCGTAGTAGTCACGTGGCGGTCGTCGGTTTACCCACGGGATAGATGTCCGGGAAGGGGATCTTGACCCCAGCCCCGCCAAAGCTGATGCTGTTGGCTTTGATGGTCATCTCGAAATGACACCGGTGAGACCGCCAAAGGTGTCGGGCAGGGTCAACTTGGCCTGTTTGACCTTGATCGCATCATCGGTCATGGTGGCTTTGGCGACTTCGATCTTCAGGCCAGAGAAGACCATCGAAAACTTGTCGATGGTTCCTTCCACTTTGCCGCCGGGTTTGATAAGGGCGATGAGGGATTTCTCGCTGATGGTGACGACTTGGGTCGTGGTTATGCCAGGGGTGGAGGTGATGCTGACGGTCTGGGTGACCGGCAAACCGGGCAGTGTCAAAGACGATGGTAGCCGAGACAGAAGCCGTACCGCTGATCACCGCCACCTCGGTAATCGCCGGTTTGCCGATCACCTTGAAGCCGCCCAGCTCTTTGATGGCCGGTTTGCTGGCGGCCTCGGGCACAATCAGTCGGGTTCTTCTGGGAGGCGTCCAGAGTGAAGGGGCCGACGAAGAGTTTGAAGTCCTTGAGAATCTGAGAGAGGGTGCCCTCGCCGCTCACAGCCTCCTGCCCGGCCATCCAGTTCACCGAATCGTCCGGGCCGAGCTTCAGATGGAAGGCGATGCTCTTGTCTCGGCTGCTCTGCGCCGATCTCCACCGCGCCCGAGGCTTCCACCTGATTCGTCACCGTGACGAAACTGTTGGCAGCGATCACGACATTGCCCACTGTCATCGTCAGCGCGGCTGGAGGATGTGACGGTGACGGCGGCGCTGGCCGTGGCCGGGAGACCGCCGGGATCGACCGTGCCGCCGCTGTCCGGCACCTCCACAGTGCTGGTGACCACATCGTTGCCCTTCATCTGCACGGCGAGATTGAGCAGATCGGCTCTCGTTGACACCAGCGCGCCCACAGCCACAGGCCACGCTCTCTTTGCTGCCCGTGCAGCCGGCCACCGTCCCGGTGTAGATACCGTTGGCGGGCAGGGTTTGGGTCAATTGCACGGCGCTGGCCGGGCTGGGGCCGTGAGTTGACGACCGTGACGGTGTAGGTGATCACCGAGCCGAACGTCGGCTGTAATGGGCGCGGTCATGCGTCACGGCCAGATCGGCCTGGAGGGCTTCCACCTTCTGGGCGCCGACCCTGCGCAGAGCAACGGGCCGGGTAGCAGCGGCGTTGGTCGTGCCGGCGCTTGAGGGAAGCAATGCGGTTGCAGCGGCCAACAGTTGGCTGACGGGGGTCTGGTTCGCATCGACCGGGGTGACGGACCGGGGCAGGGACGACTCGGCGGCCAGGCAGATCGACCCGCTCCCGGTTTTGCTCCCTGTGTAGGCGATGGCTTTGTGGGGCTTTTCTCGGGACCGTCGGCTTTTTCAAGCCAGAGTCTTCTCGACCGACGGAGCCGTCTCAACTGCGTCCTCCAATCGGACGAGACGCCACGTGCAGGATGAGTCAGGTGGCCCAGATGCGTCGCGCAGCTCGCCTCGACGGTCGTCTGACTCGTCCGACAGGCAGACCGGCCGGCAGAGATTCAGCGGCCACCATCTCTTCAAAGTATTTGGCGAAAAGCTGCCGGATCCGCCGCCGGGCCGGGCTGTCATCTGCCAGGCGCTGCCCCCCAATCCGGTCGGATCGGTCTGGGACGAATTCCAGCGGTAGGTGTCGCCGTCGATGCTCGAACTGTTCGCGCCTGGGGCGGTGGGGGGGACATTCCCCCTGGGCCACGGCAGCTGTTGAGATAGTAGGCGATCTGCTCTTCCATGGCCTGATCCCCCGCTCACCTCCGGGATAGTGCCGTTAAAGGCATCCTGGATCGCGGCCATCGCGGCCTGCTGGAAGAGTTCTGGCTGGGCCGCGGCAACCCGTTCCAGATAGGCGTTCACCTCCTCATTCTTGCCCGCGCAGCAGGCTGGCTGCGGCCCGGGCCGGTGGCTGTCTGGCGCGGCCAGGGCATCCAGCGGAATGGCGATCTGCTGAAAAAGCAGGCCAAAAATGATAAGAAATCGAATAAGCGAAGCGAACAGACGCTTGGAGTGGTTCATCGAGTACCTCCACGGAACGGATAAGGCGATAGATGGGGACGGGCATTGACGCCGGAGATCGGCGCTAGGGACTAGTATACGTTGAATTGGAGTAGTTTGGCGGGAAAAGATGAATCTTTCTGGGAATAATTCCCGATGGGGGGGGGGGGGGTGTTAATCTCGATGAAGGTGAGCGGGCAAAGGTCTTGAGGTACAGAAAGACACCGCCACGGCGACGTGAAGATCGCGCTGACCAGAAGTTCCTGTCACCATAGGGGCGGTCGTTGATGTAGGTATAGGCAAAAGTCAAGGTCTCGCCCGCCACAACTTGGCTGGGGATGTTGAAGTCAACGCCATCAACGGCAGAGGTCCCGGCGAGGGCTGTGCTAATTGACAGCAGACCCAAGCAGGTGAGCAGAACGATAGCTCCACAGCAGGCTGCGCCGCTTGGGCAACCGTGCAGAGGGTCGGCTAGGCGGATATGAATTCATGGCTGGTGACTCCTTGGGTGTTGAATGATTGGTGGTTTTGGGATAGGGATCACGGAACGGATGGCGTCCACGCAGGAGTGGATCATCCGCAGCCAAGTATAGGGCCAAAAAGGCTAAATTGTGACGGGAAAGATCGGTAACTTTTCGGGAATGGTTCCCGAAAAATGAAGGGGTGAAGGGGTGAAACGGTGAAGGGGGGTTAGAGGGTTTCGCTCAGATCAACCAGTCCATTGCGCAGGGCGTAGGTGACGGCCTGCACCCGGTTGCCGACGCCCAGGTGCAGATAGAGTTGGGTGAGCCGGTTGGAGATGGTCTTGGGGGTGTTCTGGAGCTTCTGGCCGATCTGTTCGTTGTCCAGCCCCAGGGCGACATAGCGCAGGAGCATGACGTTCGTCCGGGCTGAGTTGGATGTGCCCCTGGCGTTCCCCGGCCATTTTGGGCTGCCCGGCCAGGAAGCTGTTTTTGATCAAACGGAACGTTCGGCCATCCACAAAGACGCCGCCGCTGGCCACGGTGAAGATGGCGCTGATCAGCAGATCGTCGGTGATCATGTCCTTGCGCAGAAAGCCCTGGGCCCCGGCAGCGAAGGCATCCAGCACGCTCTGGGCGTCATCCTTGCCCGTCAGCACCAGAATGGCCGGGGCGCGCTCCTGGGGGACGATGCGTTCCATGGCCCCCAGGCCGGAGAGATAGGGCATGTTCAGATCCATCAAAATCACGTCCGGGCGCAGGCTGCGGGCCAGGGTGACCGCCTGGTCGCCCGATGTGGCCGTGCCCACGATCTCGATGTCCGGCTCCACGTCCAGGGGCAGCAGGATCGAACGGCGGAAGAAGTCGTGATCGTCAACAATCAACAGGCGGATGGGGTTCATGGCAGCGTCCAGGAAAAGGTGAATCCTATCGTGAGATTGGGCCATATCTCTGGCCGTCAACTGTAGTATACTTGATTTCTTCCCACAAATCAGAACCTTGACCCATCCAAAGGCATGTCTATCATGTTGATTCGTCCCTACACCTTGTCCCAGATGTCCATGCTGCTCTTGGCGGGGTTTCTGTTGGTCTATTTGCAGATCGCCATGCGGCGTTCGCCCGGTGTCAAGGGCAGCCACACCCGGTGGATGATTCAGGCCATCGCCTGGGTATGGCTTGTGCTTCTGATCTCTCTGATTATCGGCATTTCAGAAGATCCGCGCATCGATTTTCTGGCTTATACGCGCATTGGGGTTGGGATGCTCGCCTGGCACGCCATCGCCAGGGCCATCTATGCCCTGCCCCCCTTCGAGCCATTCGCCCGCCGCCAGGAGGCCAGATTTACCTCTTGGGCGATTGCTGGCTTTCTATGCCTGGAGATTGGCTACTTTGCCCTGCGTCTCTGGCGTTTTTCCCAGACTGGTCTGGCCCAAGCGTTTGTCTGGCCTATGGCGTTGCCCACTGTTTTTGTGAGCCAGTGGGTGCTGTTGTTGATCACGCGTAAGCTGTGGATGGCCGAAGAAGCGCCGGGCCTTTCCCTTGGGCAGCGTCTGCGTCGCGTCGTGCTTGCACCCCAAAGCGATGTGGGCCGCTTCTATCGGGGCTTTTTGCTGGCTACCTTCGGTATGTCACTCAGCGTTCTGCTTTTCAATTTCATGGCTGTGGTCATCGTTGTCCTGCCAATCTGGATGCTGATCGCAGCGGATCTGCTGGTGACAACGGCCATCCTGGTCGCCCTCTTTGCCTATCTGGTCTCTCCCTTTGCCCCCACGGGGCTGCAAATTCGGGTGATGGGCGCAGGACTGACCATTTTCCTGTGGCTGATCTCTGTTTTGGGCTGGATTGTCACCCTGACTTTCTTGAAATACCAAGCGCCCGGGATCGACCCAATCCAGATCTTTGGCACCCAGATGCAGACCCATTTTGTGACATCTGCGCCCTACCGGCCCCTGGCCGAGTTGCTCAGTGATCTCCTGGCCCCTCTGCTCTGGTTTGCCCTGGGCGGCAGTCTTTTCTACATGCTGCTCTACACCACCTACTACCGCCGCACCCTGCAAACTTCTCTGGCCCAGATCATCGACAGCTTTCGCCAGGTGCAGCAGGGCAACCTGACCTATCGCATCCCCCCCAGCACCTGGCAAGATGAATTCAGCCAGATCGGGGTCTCCTTCAACCAGATGACCGACTCTCTGGACCAGGCCAACCAGGAGTTGACCGCCTATCAAAATCACTTGGAGGATCTGGTGGAAGAGCGCACGGCCCAGTTGGGCCAGGAGATGGCGTTGCGCCAACGGCTGGAACTGCGCCAGGGCATCCAGGACGAGCGGGAGCGCATTGCCCAGGAGACCCACGACGGCATGTTGCAAACCCTGATGGGGGTGCGTATCCGCCTGACCCGGGGCAAGCGGCTCAGCCAGTTGGAAGCCGCCGCCATCCAGGCCGAGATGGCCGAAATGGCCGACGAGATCACCCAGTCGATCCAGGATCTGCGCAACCTGATCAACGAACTCAACGAACAGATCCTGCCTGACGGCTTGGTGAGTGGCCTGGAGCGGCTGATCCAGCGCTATGAGCGGGCCTACCCCCTCACCATCCGCCTGGACCTGGCCTACGCACCGGGGTTGATTTCCCTGAACCAGGAGCTGCATCTTCTGCGCATTGTGCAGGAAGCCCTGTCCAATGCCAGCCGCCACGCCAACGCCAGCCAGATCTGGCTGGCGTTGAGCTGTGACTATCAAAACGGTCAAGCAGTGGGGCTGTCTGTGCAGATTCGAGACAACGGTCGGGGCTTTGACGTGGAGGAGCGCATGGGCAGCGGGTCGGGGTTGAGAAATATGCAGCGGCGGGCCGAACAGTTGGGGGCCAAGCTGGCGATCCAAAGCCAGGTGGGAGCGGAGACGGTCATCCGCCTGACCGTGCCAATTGGCCCCCTGGCAACACCGGATCAGGCGACCGCCTATCCGGTCACTTCCTGATATAGCTCAAGGATCGAGCGGGCGTTGGCCCGGGCGCTGTAGCGGAGGGAATCTTTTTGGGCAGCCTTGCCCATGCCCTGGCGCAGGTCCGCATCTTGGGCCAAGCGCAGGAAGCGCAGGCCAAAGCTGAGGTCGTTGTCCTGGGCCAGAAAGCCGGTCTCCCCGTCCCGGATCAGATCGCTGACCCCTGGGGAGGCCAAGCCCAGGGCGGGCAGCCCCACGGCGGCGGCTTCGATAAAGGTGAGGGGATGCACTTCGGAGACGCTGGCGGAGACAAAGAAGTCGGCCAGGGCGATGTAGCCGGGGACATGCTCGTAGGGCACCTTGCCGGTCAGGATCACCCGGTCGGCCACCCCAAGCTGGTTGACCAGATCCTGATAGTCGGCCAGGTCTGGCCCGCCGCCCACAAGAAGTAGATACAAGGGATCTTCCTCTGGCCCCCCAGGCCTGTTCCGGATCTCTTCCAGGATCAACGCGAAGAGATTGATCAGCCGCTCCACATCTTTTTCCCCACTCATGCGCCCCACAAAGACGGCCACCACCGCATCCGCAGGCAGCCCCACGGCCTCGCGGGTCGTGGTCCACGCCGGCTGCGCGGAAGCGTTCCAGATCGATACCGTTGGGGATCACATGCACCCTGTCCTGGACGCCCCATTCGTGCATCACCTCGGCGATGCCTGGGCTGGGGGCGATCAGGGCGGCGCAGCGCTGGCTGAAGAGTTGGAAGAAGGCGGTCAGGGCTGAATCGGAGAGGGCCGTGGGCAACAGGGGCAGATATTGCTTGACGTAGAGGTCGTAGCGGGTGTGGTTGGTGAAGATCAGGGGAATGTTGTAACGATTGGCGGCAAAGAGGCCGATGCTGCCGCTGACAAAGGGGTGGTGGACATGGATGACGTCCATCCGTTGCAGCAGTTCCCGGCTGCGCGGGTCCAGGGAGACGCTGAGGTGATAGCCCGTGTCGGCAATGGGAATGCCGGGGATGCGCACGATGTTGGGTTCGTCGCTGACCGATTCCTGGCTGCCGGGCACAAAGAGCCAGACCTGCTCGCCCTTGGCCTCCAGTTGCTCTTTGAGCAGGGAGACATGGTTGACCACCCCGTTGATGTTGGGCTTGTAGATATCGGAAAAGAGGGCAATGCGCATGGATAAGGGCCTTTGTTGAATACTTGTATTGACCACGGAAGACACAGAATACACGGAAGAACAGCTTTCTTTTCCGTGTATTCTGTGTCTTCCGTGGTTTGAGATTATGGCACGTAGGACAAGATCAGTCGTTGGTTGGCCGCCACGTTTTCCAACTGGGTGACGGTCCCGTCGGGCCAGTGGACGGTGAGGGCGGACACAACCGTGGCACGACCCAGGCCAAAGTGCAAGAAGGGCGATTCGGTGGAGATGTAGCTGCTGCCGGCGTAGAGTTCCCGCACCAAACGGTGATCGTCGGCCAGGGTGATCTCTACGCGCAGACCGGGGGCGAAGCGATCCGCGCCGATTTGCAGCCAGTTGCCCGGCTGCCCATCGTTGCGCAGGAGGATGGCCTGACCGGCGGCCACGTTGACCGCCACATCCAGATCCCCGTCCTGGTCATAGTCGGCGGCGGCGCTGCCCCGGCCCAGGATACGGCCCAGGGCGTCCAGCCCGATCTCTGCGCTGGCCTCGGTAAACTGCACCGCCGCGGCCACGGGCAGATCCACGCCCCCGTCCCCGGCCAAATCAACCGTGCGGTTGCGATAGTAGCGCATGGTCTCCGGGTCGGTCTCCATGTTGGTGACCGGCACCCGGCCATTGACGATGAGCAGATCCGTGTCCGTGTCCTGGTCAAAGTCGGCCAGATGGGTGCCCCAGCCGGTCTGGCCGTTGCCCAGGCCGCTGACGCCGATGCGGAAGGTGCTGTATTGGAAGGTCAGAATCCCCGCCTCGGCGGTCTCGTTGCGATAGAGGGCGTTGAGTTCCCGCTCCCAGTTGGTGATGAAGAGGTCGGTCTGGCCGTCGCCGTCATAGTCGCCCCCGGCCACCCCCATGCCGCTGCCCGAATCCCCCACTTTGGCCGACTCGGTCAGATCCTCAAAGCGAAAGCCCAGCCCTTCCGGGTCCGCGGCCACGCCGCCGGGCCAGGGGTTGTTGGCATAGAGCCGGTTGGGGTGACCATCGTTGGCGATGTAGAGATCCAGATCCCCGTCCCGATCCAGGTCGCTGAGCAGCGCGCCCAGCCCCCGTTCTTCCCGGTCCAGCCCGGCCAGGGCCGTCACCTCGCGGAAGGTGCCGTCCCCGTTGTTGAGGTAGAGATGATCGGGCAGGCCGTAATAGTCCTGGGGGAAGGCCCCGGAGGGCTTGGGCACCTTGTTTTTCAGATTGATATAGGCGGCCACAAAGAGATCCGGCCAGCCGTCCCCGTTGAGATCCCCGGCCACGGCCGCGCTGTTCCATTCGGGCGCGGCCAGCCCGGCGGCCACCGCCCCCTCGCGGAAGGTGCCGTCCCCGTTGTTCCACAGCAGGGCGTTGGGACCGTCCGCGGTCAGAAAGAGATCGGTCCAGCCGTCCATGTTCAGATCCGCGGCCAGACAGCCGTTGCCCACCGTGGCCAGATCCGCGGCGGAGGCGGCGCTGACATCCTCAAATTGGCCGGGCTGGGTGGCCCCCAAATTGCGGAAGAGGGCGTTGCGGGGCAGTCCGCCCTGGGTCTGCCAATAGTCCACCTCGTCCACGGCGTGGGAATTGACCAAATAGAGGTCCAGCCAGCCGTCGTTGTCATAGTCCAGCCAGCACAGCCCGCCGCCCATGGCCGCGGCGGGATCCTGGAAAACCTGGGTGGCAAATGCGCCGTGCTGGAAGACAATCCCGGCTGTCTCGGCTACGTTGGTCAGGCGGAATTCACCGGTGGCGGGGAGCGGGGAGGCGGTAGGCGTGGAGACGGGAGGCGTGGGGGTCGGGTCAGATTTCCCGCAGGCAGCGAGCAGGGTCAGGGCGATCAGCGCGGCAGAGAGGACGCCAAATATCCGTCGCCGGTGGGGGCGGCGGACGATAGTTGAAAACGTCTGGGCAAACTCGCGACATCGGTTACGTCCGTATTCCGTTTGAGAAATTGGGTGGTGAATGGATTATCACCCCTAAGACGCAAAGGGCACAAAGACAAACAAAGCCCTCCCTCTGCGGTTCTCTGCGCCCTCGGCGGTTAGATTGTTTATTGCCCTATTCCCGCCCCGCCGCCCGGATGGCAGCCTGGGATTGGTCCAAAGGCAGGTTGCTGGGGACACTTTCGGGGATAAACTTATCCAGATCCGTGGCAGCGGGATCGGTCAACGCCCCCAAAAAAGCCACCAGATCGGCGATGTCCTGCTCGTCCAAAGGCAGCCCCTTTTGAAGCTGTTGGGCGGCGCTGGCCCATTGCTTGGCGGGCTGGTAGGGTTGCATGCTGCTGTAGAAGGTGGGCGGCACCCCATTGGCGCTGGGATCGTAGGCCGCGGCCCCATCCACGATGTTGCAGTGGTGGGCGATGGCCGCTTCCAGGGTGGCATAGGCCCCGTCGTGAAAATAGGGGGCGGTCAGGGTGACGTTGCGCAGGCTGGGGGTGCGGAATTTGTAGCGATCCCGAATGTCAAAGGTGACGTTGGCCCGGCCCCAATCTTCCCGCTGGGTATAGCCGTTGCCCTTGCCCGGCCCCAATTGGGGAGCCAGCAGGTTGTGGAAATCCATATCCGTAAAGAGATCCCCGCTGTGACATTGGACGCAGTTGACCCCGGCCTTGGCCTCGCCAAAGAAGAGCAGCGCCCCCCGCACCTGCTGATCGGTCAGGGCCTGATCGTCTCCGGCCAAATAGTTGTCCCACGGCGCGTCGGTGAAGATGAAGCGGCGCTCGAAGGCGGCCAGGGCCAGGGCGATATTGGGCAGGGTGATCGCATCCTCCGGCGCGGCGTCCGCCGCAAGTTTGTCGCCAAAGAGGTCCAAAAATTGCACCAAATAGCCATATTCCCCCCGCAGCCGGGCCAGCAGTCTGGGTGCGGATGGTCTGGGGAGGCAGCCCGCCCAGGGTGGCCCCGGCCATCTCGTGCAGGCTGGTGAGGGGGAAGAGGGCCTGGGCGGCCAGGACATCGGTCATGCCCAGGTCGTTGATCACAGACTCCTGGGTCTCCACCTTGGCCCCTTGCAGGGCATAGCTCTCCACCCGGCCATCCCAAAACTGGGCGGAGAAGAGGGCGCTGTTGATCACCGTGGGCGAGTTGCGGGCCACAAACTGGCCCACAAAGGGATTGGTGACAATGGTCTCCCCGGTGATGGGGTCGATCTTGCCGGGCAAGCGGCGCACGGCCCCGGCCTCGTCGCCCAAAGTCACCCGGTCCACAAAGACCCGCTCCGGTCCCAGCCCGGACCCGCCCGTGCCGATGGGCAGGGTGCGCCCGTCGGCCATGGCAAAGTCCGGGTGGTGACAGGTGGCGCAGGAGATGTTGCGGTCGCCGGAGAGCAGGGGGTCAAAGAAGAGGTCTTGGCCTAGCTTGGCCAAGGGCGTGTCGCCTTCTTTGACCATTTCGCCGGGATTGGGCTGGAGGCCGAGACGATCCACCACCGTGCGCAGGGCCGTGTGGGGTGAACCAGCCCCCGGCTGCATGGCCCCGTCAGGTGTCGTCACGTCAATGCGGGGCAGATCCGGGGCGGCGCTTGTCTCCGCCGGGCCAAAGGTGACATGCAGCACCCGGCCAGGGAAGACCTCGGTGATATAGAGGCTGCCATCGGGCATGGGCAGCACCGCGCCGGGAAAGTTGAGTTCGGTCAGCACGGTTTCCACCGTGCCGTCGGCCAAAATGCGGCTGAGGCGACCGGTCTTGACCTGATAGCCCGACCCGTCAAAGCAGGAAGCGTCCGTGGTGAAGCGGGCAAATTCCAGCACCCAGATCGTGCCGTCCGGCCCCTGGGCCACGTCGATGGGCATGTTCAGCCCACCCACAACCGTGCGCTGGCCCCGGGCCTCGTCAATCGCCACCAACTGCCCCGCGCCCACAGGATAGGGGCAGCCGCCGGTCAGGGTGACGTAATACTCGTCGCCGACCCGCTCGATCCCCGTGGGCACGGCCTGGACCGTGGCGCCCTCTTTGCTGGGGTTGGGCAGTTCAACAAAGCGATGAAAGAAGCGGGTGGTGCCGTCCGGGTTCATGGTGGCCACGCCATTGCCGCTGGCGTCGGTGACCACGGGCACGCCGTCCGGGTCAAAAGTGAGGTCATAGGGATTGATCACCCAGACATTGTTCAGCTCAAGCATGGCCGGAGTCAGATCGTCCAGGGCATAGGGGGTGGCCGGCAGGGTGAGGGTGCGCTGCTGGTCCCGGCTGAGAGGCAGAGTCAACAGATGGCGCTGGTTGAAGCCGCCCACATAGATGGTCTTGCCGTCCGGGGAGAGGGCGACCAGGGGCACGCCGGAGAGATCCCCAGCATCCCGGCTACTAGGCAGGCCGGAGATCAGCCGCCCGACTGTGCCATCCGCCTGAATCAAACTGACCCCGGCGCTGAGATCCTTATTGCCTGTGCCTTCTTCGGCCACCAATAGGCCGCCATCCGGCAAAGCGGCCATACCTAGGGGGCCGAGCAGGCCATCCACCACAACCGTCACCTGGGGCGGCCCCAGAGCTTCGACCACCGGGGTTGGGGTCGGGTGGGGCTGGCCCACATCTCCGCGGATGACAGGCCACCACAGATCGGCCAGGATCACGAAGACGAAGGCGGAGATAAAGATCACCGCAAGTACTGCGGGCAAACGGTCCATTATTTTGTCGTTCATGGGTCGATTTCTATGGGTGAGTCGATCTATGTCGAGTACGTCTGTAGCGAGATCAGGTGGCATTGTGCAACGGGGGAGGCAATGCGAAAATTCATGAATTCCTACCTCTATTTATACACCCGCCGGGGCAGTTTGACAAGTAGGAAGGCGATTTTGACCCTGGCCAACCCCAAGATCAGCGTTTACTTCCTTCCGCCCCCCGGCCCCCAATTCTGGGGGAGGTCGTGGACAGTTCCCCCCAAGGTTGGGGGGTCAGGGGGGCGTGAACGCTACACCCCAAGATCAGGGCAGGGAGAGCAGCAGATCCGGCCGGTCGCTGATCAGCCCGTCCACGCCCATGTCGATCAGGGCGCGCATGGCGTCCGGCTCGTTCACCGTCCACGGGATGACCAAGAGGCCGAGATCGTGGGCTTGGGTCACCAGGGCCGGGGTGAGGATCGTGGCGTTGGGCGAGAAAACCGATGCGCCCGCCTCAGCCCATCTTTGCAGATCCCCGGACCGAGGGGCGCTGGAGGTGAGGGCGACCAAGGTCATCTCCGGGGCGACGCGGTGGACGGCCCACAGGGAGCGCAGATCAAAGCTCTGGATGGTCACCCGATCCGCCAGCCCCCGTTCCTGAACCAGGGCCAGGATGGCCAGTTCAAAGGGGCCGGGGTTGACGCCGTCAAAGCCGTCGCCGATGTTTTGGGGCTGATCTTCTCTGCGCTTGGTCTCGATGTTGAAACGCACTTGGCGGGCGTTGTCCCGCTGGGCGGCGCTTTTGGACGGGTCCGCGGCGTAGGCGTCCACAAAGTCGAAGAGCCGGGCCAGGGTGACGATGCCGAAATTGTCCCCGGCCAGGGCGGTGGGGTCAGCCACCTGGGCCGGGAAGCGGGCGGCGTCCGGGTTGCGGTCACAGATGTAGGCGGCCAGTTGGACAGCGGTGAGGTTGCGCAGGGCCAGAAACGTTGCTGGCGTGCGGCTATCATCCGGGTCCGGCACCAGCAGGCTGGAGGTCATGTTCACTTCGACTCTGCACTTGGCCGGGTCGATGGTTGGATCATGCCAGATCACCAACTGATCGTCCGCGGAGAAGTGCAGGTCCAATTCCAGAGTGGTGACACCCAGATCCAGGGCGATCTCGAAGGCGGGCAGGGTCTCTTCCGGGCGCAGACCGCGAGCGCCCCGGTGGCCTTGCACGTCAAAGCCGGGGGGCAGGTTGTTGGGGGTTTCCGTGGCGGGGGCCATCGTGGGGGCCATCACCGCAGGAGGTGCTGGGGCGGCGGGAGGTGGGGTGGCCCCCGGGGTACAAGCGGTCAAGCCAAGGGTCATCAACAGCAGGAGGACCCACACCGACCCGCTAGTAATTTTTTCAAAAGAAAGCGAACCAAACATTTGCAGCTCCAAAAAGCGAGGTGCGCAGCCCGCAGTGATCTGCGAGCTGCGCACCTGGTGGTACAGTTATGTTGGGTCAGTGAGACCCGGTGGCGCTAAAGCGCCGACTACGAACGACCCTTTACTGGAAGAAGGAGTTGTAGCTTTCCAGCTCGACGTTGGCCTTGACAGCGGCCTCGTCCAGGGCTTCCTTGGGGGTCAGACCGTCGTCCAGGACCCGACTGTAGGTCTCGACGACGATGCGGCGGATGGCCGGGAAGGGGCCAGCGCGACCGCCCAGAACGGCGTAGTTGATGCTGCCGTCATCCAGGGTACGGTCTTGGTGGTGAAGAGCTGGTCAATGGCGGTGCCGAAGTTGGGATTCTCGTCCCAGATAGGCCTGGAGTTCCGGATTGTCCTGCAGGGCCATGCGCACGGGGAAGTAACCGGATCCCTTGTGCCAGGTGATCTGCTGGGCATCTTCGGACATGAACTTCATGAACTGCCAAGAGGCATCGTTGATGGCCTCGTCGCCGGAGTCGATCAGCCACAGGGCGCCACCACCGATGGCCACACCGTTGCGCTCGGCTGCTGTCGGCATGGGGAATGAAGGCGGTGCCAACCGGGAATTCCGAATTGGTGATGATCGAGACATCCGAGGTGGAGTCGATCATGATGGCAGCTTGACCGGTGGTGAAGGTGCTGTCAGTCTCGGTCCAGGTGCTGCCCAGGTTGGGGGCATAGCCATCTTGGATCAGGCTGGTCAGGAAGGTGAAGACCTCGACGCCCATGTCGCTGTTGAAGACGAACTTCGGTGGCCCGACCCGTGCGGCCGTTGTCGTTGTTGAAGTAGAGGCCGCCGCTGTTGGCCAGCATCTGCTCGAAGTACCAGCCCACCTGACCGTGGGTGAAGCAGTAGGGAGCCACGTCCGCGGCCATCAAGTGATCACACAAGGCCTTGAACTCGGACTGAAGCTCAGGCTACCGTCAATGGGGTCCACACCTGCGGCGTCAAACATATCGGCGTTGTAGTAGAGCAACGGGCGTGCTGCTGTTGAAGGCCATGACCGACCATGCCATTCTCGTCGGAATAGTAGTTGCGCACGGCGGGAACGATGACGTCGGCATCAAAGCCTTCGGCTT
This sequence comes from uncultured Chloroflexia bacterium, assembly GCA_963704975.1. Taxonomy (GTDB): domain Bacteria; phylum Chloroflexota; class Anaerolineae; order Caldilineales; family Caldilineaceae; genus JAGNDO01. The sequence goes on from CAVPIK010000005.1 coordinate 169,694, forward strand.
CTCCATCAACTGCCAGGCCGGAACCAGCAGAGCCGGTGTCGATCATGGTCTGGGTGGCGATGTCGAAGTTCTGGGTGATGTTGGGCAGGCCATCGGTCTCGATGGCGGCCAACAGGCGTTGTAGGTATCGTCGTAGGAGCCGGTGTAGGTGGCGTTGACGAACGATAGCGTCCTGGCTGTCATTGAAACGGGCGGTCAGTTCGTTGACCAACTCACCCAGGTTACCACCCATGGCGTGCCAGAACTCCAGGGTGATGACGTCGGCGGCGGGAGCCGCTTCGGGAGCCGGGGCAACAGTTGCCTCGGCGGCGGGTGCTTCGACGGCAGCCGGGGCTTCAACAGCAGCGGCGGGCGCTTCGGCGGCAGGCGCAGGGGTAGCGGCCGGACAGGCCGTCAACACCATTGCCATCAACAGAAGCAGGACAACAATCTTGTAGGTTCGATGCATGTGGCTATTCCTCCTTAGTGGAAAGCTGTGGAAAAAAATGTGTAAAACGGGAACGCTATTTGAATGCACAATGGACAATGCAGACAATGCACAATGTCGTGTGTGCGGAGAAAGTCAACCAATCAACAAATCAACCAAGTTTAGCCCTTTAGCCCGCTCATGGCGATGCCTTGGACTAGTTGGCGTTGGGCCACCAGGAAGACGATCAGGCTGGGGCCCAGGGCGATGATGGAGCCGGCCATAACCGCACCCCAATCTGATCCCCGCTCCAGGGTGTTCATGAAGAAGCGGATGCCGATCTGCAAGGTGCGCATCTCTTCTTTGCTGGTGATGATCAGGGGCCACAGATACTGGTTCCAGGCGCTTAGGAAGGCAAAGATGGCGAAGGCACCAACGGATCCCTTGCTCAGGGGCACCAAGATGGTCCACAGATAGCGCCAGTTGCTGGCCCCATCAATTGTGGCCGCGTCATGAAAATCCTTGGGGATGGTCATGAAGAACTGGCGCAGCATGAAGACGCCAAAGGCGCTGGCCGCAAAGGGCAGGGCCAAGCCCCAATAGGTGTTGCCCCCACCCCAGCCGGAGATCAACACAAAGTTGGGGATAAAAACCAATTCAAAGGGCACCATCATGCTGCCGATGACCAAGAAGAAGGTTAGGTTGCGGGTAGGGAAATCGAGTACGCCAAAGGCATAAGCGGCCAACACGCTAAAGACAACCTGGCCCAGGGTGATCAACCCGGACTGAATGACGCTGTTGAGAAGATAGCGGCCAAAAGGCGTGGCATTCCAGGCCACAATGTAATTTTCAACCGTCCACGCGTCTGGAAAAACCTGGGGCGGGAAGGTCACCACTCGGGAAGGCAGCTTGAAGCTGGTGAGTAAGGCGATCAGGATGGGCAAGGAGATCAGCAACCCTGTGGCGATCAAAATGACATGGACGACTAGATCGTCTCGGGTTATCCGACTCTTTGCTGGTTTGGATTGAGCAGAAATGGCCATTATTGGTAATGAACCCTTCGGTTGCCAACATAGAATTGGATAAAGGACATGCTCACCACAAAGAGCGCCAACATATAGGCTTGGGCCGACGCGATGCCCCGCTGGGGGGTGCCCACAAAAGCCTTGACATAGATATCATAGACCATGGTGGTGGTAGCCCGGCCCGGCCCGCCCAGGGTCAGCACGTCGATCTCGCCGAATGCCTGGAAGCTGTTGATGACGCTGATGATTAGCAGAAAGAAGAGGGTGGGGGAAAGCAGGGGCAGCGTGATGTGGCGGATTCGTTGCCAAGCGTTGGCCCCATCCACCTTGGCGGCATCGTAGAAGCTGTTATCGATGTTCTGAACGCCGGCCAGGGCGATGATCACGTTGAAACCCCAACTGCCGCCAGGTGGTGGCGATGATCACGGCCACCAAGGCCCAGGTTTTTGAGGCCAGCCAGTTGGGACCGTCCTGCATGGTGTCCAGAAGACCGATCTGCACCATCCAGATAGTTGATGTAGCCCACGACCGGATGAAAAAGCCACTTAAAGAGCACGCCGGTCACGGCAGAACTGATAACCACGGGCACAAAGATCATGGTGCGGTGCAGCCAGGATAGATTGTTCAGCGGATAGGCCAGGGCAATGGCCAGAATCACCGCCAGGATCAGCCCGGTCGGCACGGTCCCCAACACAAAGAGAAAGGTCACCCGCACCGTGTCCCAATAACTCGGATTGGAAATCAGGTTTCTGAAGTTATCCAACCCCACATAGATCATGCGCCCGCCAAAGGGGGCCACACGGTTCAGGCTGAGTTTGAAGGAGGTGTAGATGGGAATGAAGACAAAGAGGGTCAGGCCGATCAGGGTGGGGGCCAGATAGAGATAGCCTTCCAAAGTCGCCAGGATATTTCGTCGTCGGTGGAGGCGAACTTGTCGCTCTTTGATCGCTTTTAATTCAGCCTGGGAAATCGTACTCATGCGGATCTTGCTTCCCGTGGTGGATTAGATGGATGAGACCGAAAAATGGCCGCGAAAACGACAACGGAATCTGGTTAGGAGAGAAACTGTCGTTTAGTGTGCCCGGATATGCATCTGGATGTGATCGGTTGGATGTGATCGACGTCAAGCGTTGAGGGAAATGAAAGAACATCGGCTGCAAAACCGATTATAGAAACCCAAAAAATATGCTTGTCTGTGGATGGTAGGTTTAGAAATTACGAGGTGAAATAAAGTCTACCATAGACTTATGGGTGAGACAAGTATACATCAAACATCAGGCAGAATACAAATGGACCGCTCATTTTGAAAAGATCATGCTCAGGTCGATTGAGAACTTGCCAAGATTAGATCGGGAATGTTTTCGTTAGGTTCACCAGTTGCGAAATCGCCCAGAATGTGTACCATACATTACAATAGTCCATACAGTTGTCTGACAACTGTTCAACCCCATCCACTCAAGGAGCGATATCTCATGCCCGATCTATCTTGGCCGCAAATTCTGGACGAAGCCACCGACCATTTCCGCCGTCTTGTTGCAACTGGACACCACCAATCCGCCGGGGAACGAACGCCTGGCCGCCGACCTGATCGCCGAGATCCTGGCCCAAAACGGCCTGGACTCCACCATTTTGGAGTCTGCGCCGGGCCGGGCCACCCTGGTCTCCCGGCTGAAGGGGGATGGCAGCCTGCCCGCCCTGCTGATCATGGGCCACACGGACGTGGTCACCGCGGAGCCGGACAAGTGGGACCACGGCCCCTTCTCCGGCCACATGGACGAGGCCGGCTATATCTATGGCCGGGGCACGGTGGACATGAAACAGACCGTGGCCGCCCACCTCATGGCCTTCCTCACCATCAAGCGCATCTTCCACGACCAGGGCCGCCTGCCCAAGCGGGACCTGATCTTCATGGCCCTGGCCGACGAGGAGACCGGGGGCCAGTTCGGCGCCCACTGGATGGCCGACCACCACCCGGAGCTGATCCAGGATGCCGAGTTCGCCCTCAACGAAGGCGGCGGCTGGGGCGTCTCGTTCAACGGCAAGCAGTACACGGGCATCCAGGCCGGGGAGAAGGGGACCAGCCGCTTCTGGCTGCGGGCCAGGGGCAAACCCGGCCACGGCTCCGTCCCCCAGCCGGACGCCGGCATCGTCAAGCTGGTGGGCGCGGTCCACAAGTTGGGCACCCTGGCCATGCCCGTCCACATCACCGACACCATGCGCAGCTTTTTCCAGGTGCTGATCGACACCCAGCCCGCGGACGTAGCCGCCCAGCTTCAGGATTTCCTGGCCACGGGCGACGCCGACCGCATCCTGCCCGGCCTGCCCATCGACGAGTCCACCCGCCGGGAGATCAGCGCCATGTTGCGCAACACGGCCATGCCCACCATCCTGCGCGCCGGCCAACAGCTCAACGTGATCCCCGACTTTGCCGAGGCGGGCATCGACGGCCGCCTCCTGCCTGGGGTGAGCCGGGAAGCCTTCCTGGCCGAACTGCGCACCCTGCTGGGGCCGGAGTACGACGATCTGGAGATCGTCTGGGCCGCGGACCTGGGCCTGCCCCTGGAAGTTGACTTCAACTCCAGCCTCACCGACGTGATTCGGGAAGTGATGGCCGAGGCCGCGCCCGGCGTGCCCCTGCTCCCCACCCTGCTCACCGGCGGCACGGACGCCAAAGCCATCATGCCCCTGGGCGTCAAGGTCATCGGCTTCTCCCCCCTGCCCCCGACCGATTCCGACGTCTTCAACCGGGCCCACGCCCACAACGAGCGTCTGCATGTGGACAGCTACCACTTCTGCGTGCGCAACACGTTTGAGATTGTGCGACGGTTTATCTCATGAGCCACGCCACCCCACCCTTCATCACCGGTCTGCGCTGTCTGCGTTGTGGACAGCTTTATGCGCCGGAAAGCATCGACTACGTGTGCGATTGTCGCCCCAACGTGGGCAGCGACCTTGGCACCTTGGACGTGGAATGGGACTACGCGGCCATCAACGCCGCCACCAGCCCAGCCCAAATCCAGGCGGACCCGGATCGCTCCATCGGGCGCTGGGCCGCGCTGCTGCCCATCCGAGATCGGGCCAGTTTGCCGCCTCTGCCCGTGGGCAACACGCCCCTGCTCCACGCCGTGCGGTCTGGGCGCGCCCCTGGGCATGGCCAACCTTTTCATCAAAGATGATGGCCGCAACCCCTCGGCCAGCTTCAAGGATCGGGCCTCGGCCATCGCCGTGGCCCGGGCGATGGAGACCGGTCGCCCGCTGATCGCCACGGCCAGCACGGGCAACGCGGCTGCGGCCCTGGCCGGTCAAGCCGCGGCCGCGGGGATGCCCACCATCATCTTCGTCCCCAAAACCGCGCCCCAGGCCAAGATCGCCCAACTCCTCGTCTACGGCAGCCGGGTCCTGGCCATCGACGGCAGCTACGACGACGCCTTCGACCTGTGCGTGGCCGCCTGCAACGAGTTCGGCTGGTACAACCGCAACACGGGCTTCAACCCCTACATGACGGAAGGAAAAAAGACCGTCAGTTTTGAAATCGTGGCACAACTAAGCCACATGCCTGGGGCAAGAGCCGGGGGGGATGCGTCGTTTGCTACCCCTGACGCCGTTTTTGTTTCCGTGGGCGACGGCTGCATCATCGGCGGGGTACACAAGGGCTTCAAGGATCTGCTGGCTCTGGGGTGGATCGAGAAGATGCCCCGCATCTACGGCGTGCAGTCGGAGCTGAGCCCGGCCCTGGCCAACGCGTGGCGGGACGGCAAAGAGATCCCGGATCCGGTGCAGGCCACCACCCGGGCCGACAGCATCAGCGTCAACGCGCCCCGGGACCCGGTCAAGGCCCTGCGGGCCGTGCGGGAGAGCGGCGGCGCCTTCATCACGGTCAGCGACGAAGCCATCATGGCGGCCATGTTGCCCCTGGCCCGACAAGGGGCCGTCTTCGCCGAACCAGCCGGGGCCACCGCCCACGCCGGCATGCTCAAAGCCCTGCAAGAGGGGCTAATCCAGGCCGACGAGACCGTCGTCGTCATCAACACGGGTAGCGGACTGAAGGACGTGCCCGCGGCCATCCAAGTCACCGGGGGCGTGGAGGTGATCTCGCCTACGTTGGCCGCGGTGCGGGCGGCGCTGGCCGGAGGGAAGTAGCGTGACCATTCTCTTTTACCGCAAAAGCGACCTGCCCTACGGGGCCTTTTCCAACTTCTCCTTGCACCCCATCGAGGTGGACGGCGAGACTTGGCCCACGGTGGAACACTACTACCAGGCCCAGAAGTTCGCCGGGATGCCCGACAGCGAGCGCCACATGGCCGAGATCCGCCAGGCCTCCACGGCCTATGACGCCCGCAAACGGGGCATCGACACCACCCGCCCCCTGCGCCCGGACTGGGACACTGCCCGGCTGGACGTGATGTGGAAGGCAGTCCAGGCCAAGTTTGACGCCTACGCAGACTTGGAAGAACTGCTCCTCAGCACTGGCGAAGAGGAGATCGCCGAAAACTCTCCCTACGACAGCTTTTGGGGCATCGGGCCAAATGGGGATGGGGAGAATCAGTTTGGGCGGATGCTCATGCGGTTACGCAGTGCGCTTGACCAAGCGAAAGACCAAGAGTAAACTGAGCATACAAAATACCTTTTTGCTCACTTGTAGACGTTCCCCAGATTGTTAAAGGAGAAACTTATGTATCCAATCCCAGAAACCTTGCCTATTTCTGAATTGCGGCACGCGCAAGCCCAAGTCATCGGACGACTGACAGACGGTCCTATTGTACTCACCCAGCGGGGCAAAGCCGCAGCCGTTTTAGTCGAACCATCCTTGTGGAATCGACTTCTAGAGCGATTGGAGGACCTGGATGACGCAGTCGAAGGGCTGAAAGCGCTGGCAGAATATAACGCTGACCCCAGTTCGCGCTCGGCCTTTGGAGGCAATACTGCAAGGGCAAGTGTGGGAAAAAGTCTTGGCCGAAGAAGGCGAAAGCTATGGCTAAGTGGCAAATTATATACCACCGTCGCGCCAAGAAAGTCCTCAATCGTCTACCAGCGGACTTATATATGCGAGTCGTAGCCGCGACCCAAGCACTGGCGACGAGATCCTTTTCCAGTCGGATCGAAAAAGCTTGTCAACACAGATGATCAGTACCGAATCCGTGTTGGGGACTGGCGAATCGTCTATACAATCAAGCATGACAAGTTGATCATCTTAGTGGTACGTATTGCTCCCCGCGGTAGTGCTTATCGCAATTTTTGAAATTACCAGCTCTTCAAATTCCTTCAACGACGAAAGCGAGAGAACCAAACACCATGTCAAAACCCATCATCACCGGCCCCACCTATGCGGAAATGCGGGATCCCCTGCTGTTGCCCGAAAGTCTGCGGGCGGCGGCCAAGCAGGCCCTGCACGAGGACGAGATGAACCCCCTCAACCTGTTCAACATCAACTGGAAGAACACCGGGGGCGAAGTCGAGAAGATCGTCCTGCCCAAGGAGTTGACCGGGGTGGACGCCAACATCATCGTGCTCAGCGGGCGCAACTTCCCGTCGGGCAGCATGAAGGTCGGCCCGGCCTATTTCACCCTGGCTGAGAAGGAAGCCACCGTGGGCCTGCGCCCTGGGGACAAGGCCGTGATCGGACCCAGCACAGGCAACTTCGGCATCGGCACCGCCTATGTCAGCAAGCTCAAGGGCTACAAGGCCATTGTGGTCATGCCCGACAACATGAGCGAAGAGCGCTATGACCGCATCCAAAAGTACGGCGGCGACCTGGACCTGACCCCCGGCACCGAGTCCGACGTGATCCTGACCCTGGAGCGCACCCACAGCGAGTACATCAGCAAGCCGGACATCTACGAAGTGCTGGCCCAGTTTGAACTGCTGCCCAACTATCGCTTCCACCGGCATGTGACCGGCCACGCGGTGACCGAGGCGGCCCGGGGTATCGGCAATGGCCGGGTGGCGGCCTTTGTCAGCGCGCCGGGCAGTGCCGGCACCCTGGCCGCCGGGGACTACATGAAGTCCCTGTGGCCGGAAAGCAAGATCGTGGCCCTGGAACCCCGTCAATGCCCCACCCTCTACGACGGCGGCCAAGGCCAACACCGCATCGAGGGCATCGGCGACAAGATGGTCACCTTGATCCACAATGTCTTCAACACAGATCTGCTCATGCTGATCAACGACGAGGAGACAGTCCAGGGCATGGAAGTCATCCAGGCCGGTACCCACATCCTGGTGGACCGCCTGGGCGTGCCCGACGATGTGGCCTGCCACCTCTTCGGCAAGTTTGGGCCGAGTTGTATCTGCAACATCATCGGTGCCATCAAGACGGCCAAATATCTGGGCCTGGGCAAGGGGGACAACGTGGTCACCATCGCCACGGACAGCTATGATCGCTACCCGTCGGTCAGCCAGGCCCTCTACACCCGCAACGGCGGCAAGCCCAGCGACGACCAGTTGGAGACATGGGCCAAGGCCGTCTTCCTGGGCGCCAGCCTGGGCGAGATCGTGGATCTGAACGAGCCGGGCCAACACGAGCGCTTGCAGCAGATGAAGTCCGACGTATGGACCCAGTTCGGCTACGACGCCGCCTACATCCGCCGCATGACCAGCCAGGATTTCTGGGACGCCGAGTATGCCAAGATCAAGGAGATGGACCCGTTGATCGAGCAGACACGGGGCAGTCTGCCCACGGTGTAACGCAAGGTAGCGCACAAAAAAGGGCCATCCGACTGAGTCGGATGGCCCTTTTTTTGTGCGCTACTTTTACCAGACTCTTAACCCAGGCGAGAGCAATTGGGCGTCTCGGATCAGGACGTAGAGGATGGGTCCATAGCCCAGCAGGATCAGGATCACCGTGCCGTAGAGCCAGGGCTTCCAGTTGTTCAGCCAGCCGGGGATGGCTCGACCGGACAGATCCTCGGCCACAGGCATCTCGATGGGCTCGGTCACCCGCTTGGGGTTGAGCAGCGTGCCGATAATCACCGTGAAGAAGAGCAAGGCGCTGATGAAGAGCAGACTCGCCCCTACGGCCGACTCGGTCAGGAAGGGCCGCCAGGCGTCGTTGAAGTAGGGAGCGGCCCCCAACTGGGTGCGCCGGGGCACGCCAAACTCAATGCCCAGGTAGTGCAGACCGTTGGAGAAGAAGATCATGCCGATGAACCAGGTCCAGGCCTGGGCCAGGGCGATGCGCCGGGTGAAGAGCTGGCGACCGGTCAACTTGGGCAGCAGCCAGTAGAGGATGCCCATGAAGGTCAAGGTGGTGGCGGAGCCCAGGGTCAGGTGGAAATGGCCGGGGATCCAGCTTGTGTTGTGGACGGCCAAGTTTAGGTTGTAGGAGGCGTTGGTCAGGCCGCCGATGCCGCCAAAGGCGAAGAGGATCATGGCGAAGTTCTGGGCGGCGAAGGCCGGGTTGTCCCACGGCAGCTTGAGGATCCATGCAAAGTAGCCCTTGCCGCCCCGTGCCCGTGCCCCCACTTCCAGCGAAGCCACCACGGTAAAGGCGGTGAGGAAGCTGGGGATGGCCAGGCTATAGGTGATCACGCCGTGCAGGAACTTCCACGCGGCGGGAATGCCGGGGTCCGTGAACTGATGGTGCATGCCCACGGGGATGGAGAGCAGCAGGAAGAGCCAGAAGACCAATCGGGCCAACTGCTCGCTGAAGATCTTGCCCCCGGCAATCTTGGGCAACATGCCATACCAGGAGAGGTAGGCGGGTAGCAGCCAGAAGTAGACCAGGGGATGACCGAAGAACCAGAAGAAGGTGCGGGCCAGCAGGGGGTCCGTGCCTTCCACCCAGCCCAAGGACCAGGGAATCAGCAGGGCCAGCATCTCCGTGGCCACACCCAGGGTGGCAATCTGCCACATGACCATGGTGATCAGGGAACCCAGGGCCAGGAAGGGGGTGGTCACGCCTGGATTTGCCTTGCGCCAAGCGAAGAAGGTGGCCAGGAAGCCCCAACCCACGACCCACGACCCGACGATCACCAGGGTGAGGCCCACATAGAAGGGCCACGTTGCCTGCAAGGGCGGATAGAAGGTGTAGAGTACGCTGGCGGCATTGGTCAACATGGGGATGGCGGCACTCACCAAGCCGATGATCATGATCACCAAGCCGGCCATGTTGAGTTGGGGATAGGCCAGGGGCCGATCCAGACTGCGCACCAGCACAAAGGTGAAGAAACCCACGATGAAAAAGGTGGTCCACACCAGGGCGTTGAGCACCCCATGCAGGGTCAAGCCTTGATAGTAGGTCATGCCAAAGGCATATTTGTACAGGTCGATCCCCGCATGCTCCAGCCCCTGCATCAACCCGATGGTGACGCCGATGGACAGGGCCGCAATGGCCACGCCAATGCTGATCCCGGCCATGCGATCTTCGATGGCAAAGCGGGCCTCACTGGCGGTTTTGGAGGGCAGAACCTTGCGGGTTTTACCGGCCTTGATTGTTTCGTTAGCAATAGCCATAATTATTCCTCTCGTCTCCCTGGCCCTAGTTTTGTGCAGTCGGGGCGTCGGCGGTCTCTTCAACCACCAAGCGACCGTACATGATGTGATGAGCGCTGCCGCAATACTCGTGGCAGATGAAGTTGTGGGTGCCCGGTTCGTCAAAGGTGGCGGTCAACGTCGAGACCTGGCCGGGCAGAACCATCATGTTCAGATTGGTATCTTGCAGCTTAAATCCATGCTGCACATCCCGACTGGTGACGTAAAAGGTGACCGTCGAGCCGACAGGCACCCGAATCTCGTTCGGGGTGAAGGACCAGATCTGGGCCAAAATATGAACTTCGTATTTGCCCGGTGCCAGTTCCCGCAGACCCGGGTTGGCAAAGGCACCGGCATCCGGCGCCCCAGGGGTCTGGAAGACACGAGGGTCGATGCGCTGATAGGCCGACGGGATCTGGATGCCATAACCAAAGCTGGAAATGGAGATCGCTGTGCCGAAAACCAGCAAAAGGAGGACAGAAAGCTTTACCCAGGCGCTCTCATACCAATCCACATGAAATTCGGCCGCATCGTGCCCGACAGGGGCTTCTTGAGGTGTTTGGTGTTCTGCACTCATGATGTAATTCCTCGGGACAACATGGTCAGATAAGAAAATGACCAAAGGGCAACAATCACAACAAAATAGACCGCCATAAGTGCGGCCGTGCCTTTGGGTGCTTGGGGATCTTTCATTGGGAACCTCCTTGTAATTTTTGCGGCTGCAAGGGTTTCATGATAGGACTTGCCGGTTCTTTTCCTGGGGTTATGCAACGTAAAACAACCTAAAACGAGGTGCGTCGGGGCATTATACAGTCCCCGCAAGAAAAGTTACAGTTTTACACACGCTAAAACGCGCTATGGGATTTAGGGGCTATTTGACGAACTGATCCACATCCGCGGCGATCAATTCGGCCCCCATGCCATAGGGGAAAACCAGACGCACATAGCCCTCTTTGTCGATCAAAGTGACCGTGGCCGTGTGGTCCACCAGATAGCCCGTGGCCGGGGTACCCTCATGCTGTTCATAGAAGATGCCAAAGGGCGTGCTGGCCACAATCAACTCATCCGGGGTGCCGGTCATGCCCAAAAAGGCCGGATTGAAGTAGGAGAGATACTCCTGCAACCGTTCCGGCGTGTCCCGCTCCGGGTCCACGGAGACAAAGACCACCTGCACTTGCGCCGCCTTTTTTGGCCCCAGGATGGTCATGGCCTGGGTCAGGTCGGCGATGGTGGTGGGGCAGACATCCGGGCAGAAGGTGTAGCCGAAGAAGATCAGGACCGTCTTGCCCCGCAGATCTTGCAGCCCCATGCGTTCACCCGTGCTGGCGGTCAGGGTGAAGTTGGCCGCCCGCTGAGGGGACTGGATCACCATGCCGTTGAAGCTGGGCGGGATCAGTTGCTGCACGATCAACACGGCGATCACGATCACCGCCGGCACACCGGCCAGAATGTAGATCCAGCGCCATTTGCGCTGGGTGGCGGTGGGGACGGCGGGTTGCTCTGAAGAGGTGGTCATGGGGATGCTTTCGTTTTTTTGAGCGATCAGACCTTCCCGGAATGGGCCAGGAAATCTTGGTTGATCAAAGAGACTGCTGGCCCATTCCGGGAAGATGGGGTCAGCGCGGATAACACAAAAACAGATGGGCCGCCTCGTACGCATAGCGGCTGGCCCCTTCGCTCTGTTCATATTCCTTCACGATCAGCCCCAAATCCCGCTCGACGATGGCCAGATCCAGGGTGGGCAGACGATATTCGGCCCGCAGAATGCCCCAGCCGTCCACCAACATGAAGGCCGGGTCAAACTCAAAAGTGCTGTCGGGCCGCTGGTTGTAATAGGTATAAAAGCCGCCGCCGATCATATATTTGAGCCGCAGGGGATCTCCCGTGGCGAAGTGCCACAGGGCCGGGTCCGCGCCCAAGCCGTCGGCATAGGCTTGCAGCACCTCCGGCGTGTCACGCTCCGGGTCAAAAGAGACGGTGACCATTTTTACCGGTAGCCCGCCCACGCCATTTTCGGCAATGCCCGATGACTTGAGCCATTCCTGGGCCGCCTGCATGGAGACGCTGGTGTCCCGACATTCCCCGGTGCAGTGGGTGTACGTGAAGTTGTACAGCACCAAACTGCCCCGCAGATCCTCGTTGGTGAGCCGTTCCCCCTGCTCGTCCGTCAGCGTGAAGCCGGGGGCCAGGCTGATGCGGGGCAGCACCACGATGGGCTGGAAGACCACAAAGGCCAGCAGGGCCACCAGGGGCAAGGTCATGCCGATATAAAGCCAATAGATGCGCTTGAAGTGGAATTTGCCCGGTTGATTCAGTTGATGTGTTGGGGTAGCCATATCCATCATTCTAGGATAACCAAGGGGGGAGAGACTGTCAAACCTGGGGCCGTGGGAAGCAAGGATTTATGCCCCAATCTGGGCGTAGACCTGGGCGATGAACCCATCCGCCCCGGCCAGGAGGGCCTGGACTTGGGGGCTGAACCCTTCGCCGTGGTCAAAGGCGTAGCCGGGGACGGTGATCAGCCAGGCGGGGACTTCTTTGGCGTAGAGTTCTCTGGCATAGAGCAGCACCATTTGGGCGTTCACATGATGGCCCAACCGCCCGGTTGACACAGGTTGATCCAAAGCCGTCAGGGTCAAATCAACCCCAGGACTTCCCCCTTGCCCCCCCTCGCCCGACCCGATCGCCACGCGCGTATCAACAAAAAGAACCGCCATCACACCGGGCCGGGCCACATCCAACGCCAGTTCTGGCATCAGTTGATGGACGCAGATCAGGTCAACGGTCAGATCAGGATGGGGGTTGGCCGCGGCCAGCTTTTGGGCCAGGGCCAGACCGGCCCCATCATCCTGGCGCAGATCGTTGCCGCAGGCCAGGATTAAAACAGACCGGTCGGCCACGTCCGCGGTGGAGGGTGACTCCTGGGCGTGGTCGACCGGTCTTTGGGACAAAAGCCGGAGATGGCTTTGCGAGGCTAGGTTGGGGGTTTCGTCGGTCCCCTGCCGATTAGTCACGAATTTTTTCGTCCAGCAGCGCGCCGTCCGGCCCCAGCAATTGGACGTGCATGGGCATTTGGCCCACGGCGTGGGTGGAGCAGCTGAGGCAGGGGTCATAGGCCCGGATGCCATGCTCGATGCGGTTGAGGATGCCTTCGCTCAACTGGGCGTGGGCGCCGCCCCCATTGCCCTTGTCGTTGACATAGGCCTGGGCAATCTGCTTGACCGTGCGGTTCATGGCCAGGTTGTTCTGCCCCGTGGCGATGATCATGTTGACCTTTTGCAGAATGCCGTTCTCGTCCACATGATATTCGTGGAAGAGGGTGCCCCGGGGCGCTTCGCTGACCCCGACGCCCACCAAGCTGTTGACCTGGGCCACGCTGCGGATCCGGGTGCTGGTCAGCTCCGGGTCGTTCAGGACCTCTTCGATCTTTTCCAGACAGAAGAGGATCTCGATCAGCCGGGCATAGTGATAGTGGAAGCTGCTGGAGACCGGCTGGCCCCGTTCGCCCAAGCGGCGGAACTGGCGCAGCTCGCGGTCGGCCTTGGGCGTCCCGGCATAGTCACAGATGTTGAGCCGGGCCAGGGGGCCGACCCGATACATGCCGGCGCCGCCTTCGTAGCCCAGGGGTTTGTAATAGGGGAACTTGAGATAGGACCACGGCTCGACCGCCTCGCCGAGAACCGAGCGATAGTTGGCCGGGTCAATGTCGTCCAAAATGCGCCCGGTGCTGTCCATGATGCGCAGGACGCCGTTGTAGTGCTCCAGCCCGCCGTCCGGGGTCACCAAGCCCATGTAGAGGCTGGGGAAGTCGCCGTAGCTTTCGATTTCGGGCTGGAATTGGTCGAAGCTGTCTTTGAGCAGATTGAGGGCCAGCTCGGTGATGTCGAAGGCTTCGGGCAACATGCGCTTGAGATGGTCCCGCTGGGCGGGGGCCAGAGGTTCCCGCACGCCGCCGGGCACGGTCCAGAGGGGTGGACGCTCTTGCCGCCCAGGGTGCGGATCACCTCCTGGCCAAAGCCGCGCAGGCGGATGCCGTTGCGGGCAATGCTGGGGTGGCGCTGGATCAACCCGACCACGTTGCGTTGGGCCGGATCGCTCTCCATGCCCAACAGCAGATCCGGGGCGCTGAGGTGGAAGAAGCTGAGGGCGTGGCTCTGCACAAGCTGGCCCCAGTTCATCAACTGGCGCAACTTGGCCGCGGTGGGCGGAATGCTGACGCCCAAAATGGCGTCCCCGGCCTTGGCCGAGGCCATCAAATGGCTGACCGGGCAGATGCCGCAAATGCGGGCGGTGATGCCGGGCATCTCCCAAAAGCTGCGGCCTTCGCAGAACTTCTCGAAGCCGCGGAACTCGGTGACATGGAAGCGGGCATCCGCCACCTGACCGGCATCATCCAAATGAACCGTGATCTTGGCGTGGCCTTCGATACGGGTGACGGGATCAATCATGACAACTTTGGGCATAAGTTCACCTCGGGCAAATGAGCAAATGAGCGAATGGCGGTAAACTAACCCGACCTAGCCCTCCCAGATTGGGGAGGGACAATCGTGCGTACCGGGCTTTCGTCTGCGGCGATCCGGCTCCTCCGCCAATCTGGGGGAGGCTGGGAGGGGGTGATGTCAGCTTATCCAAACGTGCGCATGTCTTCGGGCAACATGACCTTTTCGCCCCGCAGCAGGGCGTTGACCGCGGCCCAGATGCGCTCCGGGTCTGGCGGGCAGCCGGGGAGGAAGGCGTCCACATGGATCAGTTGGTGCAGGGGCAGCACATTGGGCACCAGGGCGGGCACAATTTTGTCCGCCTCGCCGCCCTTGGGCAGGCCGCCTGGGCCTTCGTGATAGACCTGGGTCAGCAGATCTTCCACCCCCAGCTTGTTGCGCAGAACCAGCACATTGCCGGTCACCGCGCAGTCGCCAAAGCTGACCACGATCTTGCTGTTGGCCCGGATCTCCTTGGCCAGGTGGATGTGATCCACGTTGGCGATGGCCCCCTCCACCAGGGTGACATCGACATTTTCGGGGAACTCTTTTATATCTGCAATCGGACTATAGACCAGATCGGCGACCTCAAAGAGGTCGATCAGCTTCTCGTCCAGATCCAAAAAGCTCATGTGGCAGCCGGAGCAGCCCCCCAGCCAAGCAGTGGCCAAGCGAATCTTGCCTGGTGCAGTTGGTTTCTTAGACATGGTGTCTCCGTGTTACGTGAATCGTGATGCATGCCGAGTGTCGGCGGAAATGCGTCCACCCATTGTGCATTGTCAATTGTGCATTGTTCATTGATCCTACGCCCGACTCCAGACCTTGTTTTCCCGGCCATCCAAAATCCAGCGCAGGAAGTCGTGTTGTTTCTCCATCTCGGCCACGGTGGACCCCTTGAGGGACAAAGCCCCGGTGGGGCAGACCTGGACACACTTGCCACAGCTTGTGCAGCTACTGCTTGTTCCCCAGGGCTGGTTCAGGTCCGCGATCACCCGGCTGTTCACCCCTCGGCCAGAGACATCCCACGTGTGGGCGCCTTCCACCTCGTCGCACACACGCACACAGCGGGTGCAGAGGATGCAGCGGTTGTGGTCCATGACAAAGCGGTTGTGGCTGGCGTCCATGGCAGATGTCTGGGCTGAGATAGTCATACCGTACATTGTCCACGGAGAGGCGGGCGGCCTGCCATTGCAGCTCGCAATGGCCATTCATGACACAGACAGCGCAGATATGATTGCGCTCAGAAAGCAATAGTTCCAAGATCATCTGGCGATAGCGGATCAGGCGCTCGCTGTGGGTATAGATCACGGCCCCTTCTTGGACCGGGGTGACGCAGGCCGGTTGCAGCTTCTGGTTGCCCTGGATCTCGACCAGGCAGAGACGGCAGCCGCCCCGCTCGCTCAACCCCTCCATGTGGCAGAGGGTGGGCAACTCGATGCCCCGCTCCTTCAGCACAGCCAGCAAGCTCTGCTCAGATCGTGCGCTCACCAGTTCGTCGTTAATGGTTAGGGTGACGACGGACATAAGAATCTCCTCGTGCAAATGGCGAATGGCGAATGGCGAGAGATGCTCGACACTCATTACACATTACTCGATACGCATTACTCGACAACCCTACACCAACTCTAACATCGGCACCTGATCAAACTCACACACATCGGCGGTGCAGGTGCGTTGGTGGATGTGGGCCTCGTACTCTTCTCGGAAATAGCGCAATGTGCTGAGCACCGGGTTGGGGGCCGATTGGCCCAAACCGCACAGGCTGGTCTCGGCCACCATGGTGCATAGCTCTTCCAGCCGCGCCAGATCCATCACCGTGGCGCTGCCGTTGGTGACACGCTCTAGGATGCGGTGCATCTGCACCGTGCCCACCCGGCAGGGCGCACACTTGCCACAGCTCTCGTCCATGCAAAATTCCATAAAGAACTTTGCCACATCGGGCATACAGCTCTGGTCGTCCATCACAATCAACCCGCCAGAGCCCATGATGGAGCCCAAAGCCCGCAGGCTTTCGTATTCCACCGGTGTGTCCAAATAGGCCGCCGGGATACATCCACCGCTGGGGCCGCCGGTCTGGGCCGCCTTGAAGGTACGCCCGCCTGGCACGCCACCACCGATGTCAAAGATGATCTCCCGCAGGGGAATGCCCATGGGCACTTCGATCAGCCCCGTGTTTTCCACCTTGCCGGCCAGGGCAAAAATCTTGGTCCCCGTGCTCTTTTTGGTGCCGATCCCCGCGTACCATTCCGGCCCGTTCTGAATAATGGGCACGATGTTGCCAAGGGTTTCCACATTGTTGATCAGCGTGGGGCAGCCCCACAGACCGCTCTGGGCCGGATAGGGCGGACGGGGGACCGGCTGGCCCCGCTGTCCCATGATGGAGGCCATGAGCGCGGTCTCTTCGCCACACACAAAGGCCCCAGCCCCAATCCGCACATCAATGCGGAAGGTGAAGCCGCTTTCCAGCACACGACCGCCCAAAATGCCCCGGCGCTCTGCGGCCCGAATGGCCCGCTCCAGCCGCTTGGCCGCAATCGGATACTCGCCCCGCACATAGAGGAAGCCCTGCTCAGCGCCCACGGCATAGCCCGCAATCGCCATCCCCTCCAACACCCGGTGGGGATCTGATTCCATCAATGTGCGGTCCATGTACGCGCCGGGGTCGCCCTCGTCACCGTTGGCCACCACATATTTGCGATCCCCAGGGGCCTTGCGCACAAGATTCCACTTCAACCCCACGGGATAACCAGCTCCGCCCCGGCCCCGCAAGCCACTGTCTGCCAGGGCATTGCAGACCTCTTCGGGGGTCATCTCCCGCAGGGCATGGGCCAAGGCGCTGTAGCCGCCCCGAGCCACATAGTCTTCCAACCGCTCCGGATCGATCTGGCCGCTGTTGGCCAAGACTACCTTTTTTTGCTTGGTGAAGAAAGGCAGATCAGGCGACATGCGATGGCGGGCCACCCATTCGGCCTCCGGTTCCGGCTCGGTCTCTGATCCGGTCTCTGGGTCAACCTTGGGGCTGGCCGCGCACAAAGTCACAATCGACCGGGCCACCTCTGGGGTCACATTCTCGAAAATTTGATCCGGCTGGCCGGGGCGTTGCACGGTGACCAGTGGACCTCGGCTGCATGGTCCCATGCAACCCGTGGCAACTGACTCAACTTCCGCGTCCAATCCGGCCTCTTTAATCTGGCTATTGACCGCATCTTGTACCGCGGCGCCGCCAGACGAAAGACAGGGTGTACTGGCGCAGCAAAGAAAGCGGCAAGCAAAGGCCTGCTGGCGTTCTAACTCTCGCTGGCTCATGGCCTGTAATTCGACTCTGTTCATGGGTGATCACTCCATCACACTGTTGAACCTGGAATATCGTACCGAATCACCCGCCGCAGACGTACGCGCGACAGGGTGGGGCTGGCAATTATCACGCCGGAACCAGTTCGGCCTCTTTTTGGGCGGACACCAGTTGGCGCACCTTTTCCAAGATGCCCTCTGGGGTCTCCCGGCCCAAGACCTCGCCATCCACCACCAAAACTGGGGCCAGGCCACAACTGCCCAAACAGCGGGCAGCGGCCAAACTAAATGAGCCGTCCGGCGTGGTCTGCCCCGTCTCAATCCCATACTCGGCCTGGAGCAGGGCCACAATCTCCGCCGCCCGCTTCACATAGCAAGCCGTGCCCATGCAGACAATGCAGGTATGGTCACCTTGGGGCTTGAGCGAGAAGAAGTGGTAAAAAGTGGCGACGCCAAAGACCCAACTCAGGGGCAATTTGAGCTGGCCGGCCACATAGACAAGCAAATCCTCTTCCAGAAAGCCAAAAGCCTCCTGGGCGGTGTGCAGCACCTCGATCAGCGCATCCTGGCGGAATTGAAACCGCTTGAGGGTGCGATCCACCAACTTGAACCGGTTGTCGCCGCTGGGATGCTCTGCGGCCTTTGGGGTAGGTGTGGGCATAAGGGGTTCCTTTGTTTTTTGTGAAATTGTTCACAAGCAGCCCGTATATGATACCCCAAATCATGTCCCAAACATAAGGGACGGATGTCCCGCGTGTCCCGTGACAGATGTCCCGGCGGGGGTTGTGAGGGGGCGGAAGGGGCCAGCGCAGGTTGAGTAGCCGCCGCCGAGATCTCCGCTGACCATTCAGGCACTGGCGGCGTATCGAAACCGAAGCGGGTTGACCCGCATTGCGGTTTCGATACGCCGCTTCGGTTTCGATACGGTCAGCGGTTCTTTTTGGGTCATGCTGACTCGGTTGCGGTCAAGCCGGGCTACTCAACCTGCGCTCGCCTCCCCTATCACCCTTTCACCCCCTCACAGCTCAATCTCCGCCTTCACAATCCCTTCCTCAAAATCCCGCACCAATTTGAAGCCCAGCTTCTGGCTGACCCGGCGCATGCCGCTGTTTTCGGGGAGGATGTCGGCGGTGACTTTGGCGATGCCTTCGGCTTTGGCGATCTCCAGGAGGCGGCGCAGGAGTTCGGTGCCCAGGCCCGTGCGCTGGTAGCTGTCGTTGATCAGGATGGCGTATTCGGCTTCGTTGGCCCCGTGTTGACGGGTCAATTGTCCCATGCCGATGATCTGGGAGCGGCCGGTCTGGGGGTCGGCCAGGTCGGCCACCAGGGCCATCTCCCGGTCATAGTCGATGAAGCAGACCTGGGTCAGCTCTTCGTGGGAGATGCGCTGGCTGAGGGTTTTGGGGTGAAAATAGCGCAGATAGACGCTGGCCTCGGAGAGGGTGCTGTTGAAGTGGGCCATCATGGGCTCGTCCTCCGGGCGGATGGGGCGGATGGTGACTTCCGGGCCGGTGGTGAGGGTGAAGGGGGCCACGTAATGGCTGGGATAGGGGCGGATGGCCAGCTTGGGCAGGTCGGCCTCGTCCACCTCCGGGCCGTAGAGGAGGACCCGGGCGTCTAGGGCCAACATGGCGTTTTCGGCATCAGCTTGGGGCGATCTGGCCAAAAGCGGGTTGATCTCGATCTCCCGGATCAGGCGCTGTTCGGCCACCAGTTGGCTGAAGCGGACCAGGATGCGCTCGAGCCGCTCCACATCCACGGGGCGTGGCCGTGGGCCCCGGTGAGGGCGCGGAAGATCTTGGTCTCCTCCATCATGCGCCGGGCCAGGGTGGTGGTGAGGGGGGGCAGGGAGAGGGAGCGGTCGCCCAAAATTTCCACCAGCGCGCCCCCGGCCCCAAAGAGCAGCACCGGGCCAAATTGGGGGTCCGGGCTGGAGCCGACGATCAGCTCGTAGCCGCCCTGGGTGTCGATCATGGGCTGCACCGTCACCCCTTGGAAGGCGGCGGCCCCGGCGTGGTCCGTGACCGCGGCTTGGATTTGCTCCACCGCGGCCCGCACGGCCTCGCCGTCGGCCAAATTGAGGCGCACGCCCCCCACCGCGGCCTTGTGGGTGACGATCTCCGAGTTGAGCTTGACCACGGCGGGATAGCCCATGCGGTCCGCCGCGGCCACGGCGGCGTCGGCGTCCGGGGCCAGATGGGTTTCCACCGTGGGGATGCCGTAGGCGGCCAGCAATTGCTTGGACTCGAACTCGGTGAGCAGGGTGCGCCCGCTGCCCCGCACCCGTTCCAGGGTCTCCCGCACCTGCTGCCGGGCGATCAGGGTCTCTTCGCTGACCGCGGGGAAGGTGGGGGTTTCGTAGAGGCTGCGCAGGTTGTCGCTGTACTGCCACATATAGTTGAAGACCCGGGCCGCGGTGTCGGGATAGTTGAAGGTGGGGATGCCCGCCCGGTTGAGGATGGCCTGGCCGGCGGCCACATCCGCGCCGCCCATCCAACTGGCCAGGAGGGGTTTGGTGGGCGGGGTCTTGATCACGGCGCGCAGGGCTTCGGCGGTCTGGGTGGGGTCGGTGGTGTCCTGGGGAGCCAGGATCACCAGCACGCCGTCGGTGTTGGGGTCGGCGGCCACGGCCTCCACCGTGTCGGCGTAGCGCTTGGGGTCCGCCTCGCCCTGGATGTCGATGGGGTTTTGGTGCGCCCATTCGCCGGGCAGAAAGCCGTCCAGCTTGGCCGAAAGCTCGCTGCGACATGGCGGTGAGGCTGCCGCCGTTCATGAGCAGGGCGTCCGTGGCCAGGATGCCGGGGCCGCCGGCGTTGGTGACGATGGTGAGGTTGGGGCCTTTGGGCCGGGGCTGCTTGGAGAGCACCTCGGCCATGTAAAAGATCTCCGACAGATCCCGCACCCGCAGCACGCCGCTGCGCCGGAAGGCGGCGTCCAGCACATCGTCGCTGACCGTGAGCTGGCCCGTGTGGGAGACCGTGGCCCTGGCCGCGGCCTCCGTGCGCCCGGATTTGATCACGATGATGGGCTTGGAGAGGGAGACCTCCCTGGCCGAGGAGAGGAAGCTGCGGGCGTTGCCGATGTTTTCCATGTAGACCACGATGGCCTTGGTGCGGGGGTCTTCGCCCAAATAGTAGACCAGATCCCCCCAGTCCAGATCCAGCATGGTGCCCACGGAGACCAGGGCGCTGAAGCCCACATTCTCCCGGAAGCTCCAGTCCAGCACCGCGCCCATCAGCGCGCCGCTCTGGCTGAGGAAGCCCACGCTGCCGGGCCGGGCCATGCCCTTGGCAAAGGTGGCGTTGAGGCCGCTGACCGGGTTCATCAACCCCAGGCTGTTGGCCCCCAAAATGCGCAGATTGCCCCGGCGCGCCCGGACCATCACCTCCTGCTCCAGGCGGCTGCCCTCGGCCCCGGCCTCCTTGAAGCCCTTGGCCACCACCACGGCCGCCTTCACCCCGGCGGCCACACACTCCTCCACCAGATCCGGCACGGACGCGGCGGGGGTGACCAAAATCGCCAGATCGATGGGGTCCGGCACGGCCTGGATGGTGGGGTAGGCGCGCACGCCCAGCACATTGGCCCGCTTGGGGTTGACCGGATAGACCGTGCCGCCAAAGGGGCTGCTGATCAGGTTCCACAGGATGGTGCGGCCCACACTCTCCGCCCGCTCCGTGGCCCCGATCACCGCCACGGTCTTGGGCTTGAAGAGCGCGTCCAGGGGGTGGGCCGGGGCTTGGAGGCTGAAGGGAAGCTTTTCGATCTGCATGGGGTCTCTCCGGGATGGGGCGTGAAACTGGGTGGGTTGGGCTGGCGAAATTGTAGGGTTATTATAGCACGGATTGGCGGATTGGGTTCTGGACAATGGGTGGGGCTGGGGGCATAATTCTGGGGTGTGGGGAGTCGTGCTGTGATAAATAGTTGGGTGAATGATGGCACACGACTGGTTAAGATCAAAAACGAAGGATACCGCAAGGTTTTTGAGCGTATTGGGAAGTGCCGGGGCGGCGTAGCTGGAATTGATTGAGAGTGAATGATGAACACAGAACTACAACGGCTATTCTTTGAGGCTGTTCAGAAGAACTTCAATTTTTTGCTTGCTGAAGGGAAGTTCAAGGTTCCCTACCCCGAACTGGATGCCAGGACAGGCATCTTCGCCGTTGTGTTTATGGGCACGACCCTGGCAGTGGAATTCATTTTAGATGAACGTGATGAAGATATCAGTTGCAGGGTGTCCCGGATGATTAATGGACAACCAGCACTAGATTATGCGATCGATGGTCATGGCAAACTCATGCGGGCCTCGCTATATCGCTTGATCAGCGCACATGGTATCCAGAATCAGCTACTCACTTCATTGAAAGGATTAACCTTGAAGAATCGAATCCCCATACAGTTGGAAGGTTATGCCAAGATGCTAAAGGCATATGCGCAGATGGTGATAGACGATAACCCTGAGTTCCTTGATATGGTGAGAATATAGAGCCATATCGGGCGCTGACGGCAGCGGGCGCGGCAGCGGGCTGGGCGCGGGTTGGGGCCTTCGGTGAACTCGGGTCAACGCCTTCACCGGGCAGGGGCAGGATGGGACGGGGCTGATGTTTTATGGTTCTGGACAAACCGCAAAATTGACGGCATAATCTATCCACGGAGGTCGTCATATGGCGCAAAAACACACCGTTCAGTTCACGGACACAGCACTGAAGAACCTTCAGCGTTATCCCCGGAAACGATCAGAAACGGATATTGGCGCGTATCGAGCAATTGGCAGACGATCCTGCGATAATGCCCAATGTGAAACGGTTGGTTGACTACGATGCATCCTATCGGCTACGAGTGGGCAATTATCGGATTCTTTTTGACCGAGACGATGTGATCCGCATCATCGATGTGATCGATATCTTTGCCCAGAGGTCGGGCATATAGGAGATAAAAATGTTCGAAGGCATTCAGGTCATCACCGAAAACGAACAGGCCAAATTTGCCGTCATTCCCTATGCCGAATATGTACGGGTTCGGGATCTGTTGGCCGACGAGGAGCAGTTGGCCGACTATCTCGACTATCTGCACATGCAGACGGTGAAAGCGGCAGATCCCCAGCGTCATAGCCTGGATGAAGTGAAACGAGCGCTGGCGTTGAGTTGAGTCGGGTTCAAGTGGGTGGACAAAAAAGTGGCCGGTTGGGGTAATCCCAACCGGCCACTTTTTTGTCCACCCACTTTCACAACCTACCCTTTGCGCCGCCGGCCGCACCAGCCACGCCATGACCATCATCGGCCACACCCACGCCAGATCCCCAGGCCCGCCGGGACCCGTGCGGGCCTCCCCCCGGCGGATGTGGAGCAGGCGGTAGTCGGCGTGACACGTGGGCGAGGGCTTCGTCGGACGCCTTCACCGGGTCGATGCCCACGGCGCGGGCGGCGAATCCGCTGGCGATCAGCACTTCCCGCAGCAGGGCCATGCGCTGGGGCGAGTCGCTGATGTCCTCGGCCACGCCGGTCCACCACCTGTCCGGGCGGCCGGGCAGCCACACCTCCACCGATCGGGTCGGCCATGATGTTGCGATACCAGTCGGAGATGTGGCCGAAGCCCGCGGTGCAGTAGATCTCCCCGTCCACTTCGGCGTAGTTGAGCGGGGTGCGCCGCCGCAGCCCCGATTTGCGCCCTGTGTGGGTGATCACCATGATGCGGCCAAAGCCGGCGGGCCAGATGTTCAGCATCCAGCCCAGGCCCAGCCGCCACATCAAGAGCATGAATTTGTTGAGAACCTTGAAGCCGGTGCGAAGACGTTCCTCCACTTCAGGCGTCAGTTTTTGCATGGGAGTCACCGATCCATGGCCTGGGCAAAGACCCGGCCCAGAGCGGGCGATGCCCTCCCGGATCTGGCTCGGGTCTGGGCGTTGGAGAAGTTGAGGCGCAGGGTGTTTTGGCCGCCGCCCTTGGCGAAGAAGGGGGAGCCGGGCACGTAGGCCACCTTTTCGGCCACGGCGATGGGCAGCAGGGCTTGGCTGTCCATGCCCACGGGCAGGGTGATCCACAGGAAGAGGCCGCCCTCCGGCGTGGTCCAGGTGACGCCGGGCGGGAAGTGCTCGGCCAGGGCGGCCAGCATGACATCCCGGCGCTGGTGATAGACCCGGCGCAGGGTGCGCAGGTGGCTGTCCAGGAAGCCGTCCCGGATGGCCTCGTGGACCACCATTTGGCTGAAGGTGGCCGTGTGCAGATCGCAGCCCTGCTTGGCCTGGACCAGCCGCCGCAGCACAGCGTCCGGGGCCACCACCCAGCCCAGGCGGAAGCCGGGGGCCAGGGTTTTGGAGAAGGTGCCCAGATAGAGGGTGTCCCCCTGGGTGTCCAGGGCCAGGATGGGGGCGACGTGGTCGCCGGTGTAGCGCAGGG
This sequence comes from uncultured Chloroflexia bacterium, assembly GCA_963704975.1. Lineage (GTDB taxonomy): Bacteria > Chloroflexota > Anaerolineae > Caldilineales > Caldilineaceae > JAGNDO01. The sequence goes on from CAVPIK010000005.1 coordinate 193,753, forward strand.
CGCCGTAGGGGTCATCCTCCACGATGGGGACGCCGTAGTGGCTGGCCAGATCCACCAGGCGCTGACGGCGGGCCAGGGGCATGCTCACCCCGGTGGGGTTCTGGAAGTTGGGCAGGGCATAGATAAATTTGGGCCGCTTCTCGGCCAGCATGGTTTCCAGCACATCCATGCGCATGCCCTGGTCGTCCATGGGGATGGTGGCATAGGTGGCCCCGTAGGGCGTCCAGGCCTGGATGGCCCCCAAATAGCTGGGATCTTCCACCAGCACCACATCCCCCTCGTCGATAAAAATCTTGCCGATCAGGTCCAGCCCCTGCTGGGAGCCGTTGGTGATCAGCACATTGTCCACGCCGGTGACGATGCCGTAGCGGGCCATCTGGTCCACCAGAAACTGGCGCAGGGGTGCGTAGCCTTCCGTGGTGCTGTATTGCAGGGAGTCCGGGCCGTGCTCCGCCAGCACTTTGTGGGCGGCGGCCTCGATCTCGGCCACGGGGAAGAGTTCGGGCGCGGGCATGCCCCCGGCAAAGGAGATCACATCGGGCATTTGGGTGATCTTGAGGATCTCCCGAATGGCGGAACTGGTCATGGTTTGGGTGCGGATTGCGTAACGGTCATTCCAACGGGTAGTCATCGTTGACTCCTTTTTAGCAGTTAGCCGGAAGCGGTTAGTTTGATCCGCCAACCAGTTTGTCTCGGCGGAAACGAGCGAAGGCGACGGAGAGCAGGATTAGGTCGATGGCCAGCAAAATGCCACCGGCCAGGAGGAACAGGCCGCCGGTGCCCAGGGTAAGAACGAAGGCAAGCAATCGTTGTTGGATAGGGTCAGGCAGGGCGCGGATTCCGTAGATGGAGCCAAAGAGCAGGATCATGATGCCGATGCTCAAACTCTGCTGGGCCTGACGCACGGTGGCGGCCCGCAGGGAGACCAGCACCCCGGCCCCCGCGGCCATCCACGACGCCAGGAAGCTGGCCCCGATCACGCCCAAAAAGGTCATGGCCGGGAAGAGGATCAGGCCGTCCGTCCAGCCCTGCACACTATTCAGAATGTTAACCGTGATCAACCCCAACACCAAACTGACCAGGGTCAATCCCCAGCCGTAGAACACCGCCGCCCCAATTTTGCCCAACAAAATAGCTTGATCAGAGAGCCGGGTGGCCAGGAGGGTTTCCAGGGTGTGCCGTTCCCGCTCCCCGGCGAAGGCGTCGGCGATCACGGTGATGACGAGGAAGAGGGGCACCCAGGCCCAGAAGAGCAGCAAGTTGGGCGATCGCACCAGCTCCGCCCCCAACTGCACGGGCAGGAGGATGCCGAAAACGCCCACGCTCAGCACCAGCCCCATGACGCCGCTGCGGGTGCTGCCCCGCAGGGTGAGGAGTTCTTTCCACTCTTTCCAGATTATTGTGTTGATGTCCTGCAAGGTTGTAGGCATAGGAATGGGAAATTAGGATTTGAAAATTGAGATTTGAAAATTGAAAATGGTTAATGGTTGTCGGCGACCAGGTCCATGAAGACATCCGAGAGGCTGGCCCGGTCTTTGCGGATCTCTTCGATCTCTACGCCGGATTCGACCAGGAGGCTGACGATGGGGGCGGTGTCGACTTTGCCCGCCAACTCGACGATCAGGGATTGGGTCGGGCCGGGGCCGGGGGCAAGGCGGGCGGCGACGACTTCGGCGCGTTCGCACAGCAGATCGACCACGGCCTGGGTGAAGCCCAGCCCGATCACGGTCAGCCGGGGTTGATCCAGCTGGGCTTGGAGTTGGGCCGGGGTGCCCTGGGCCAGCAACCGCCCCTGGTTGATCACGCCGACTTGATCGCAGAGTTCTTCGGCTTCGGCCAAGTTGTGGGTGGTGAGGAAGATGGCCACCCCTTCCTGGCGGGCCAGCCCGGCCAAATCTTTGCGCAGGGCCGCGGAGGCCACCGGATCCAGCCCGGCAGTGGGTTCGTCCAAAAAAATCAGAGCGGGGTGATGGAGCAGGGTGCGGGCCACGGCCAACTTCTGCTTCATGCCCCGACTCCATTTGCCCACCTGCTCGTCCCGCCGCTCCCACAGGTCCAGATGGGTGAGCAGATCCCGGATGCGGGGGGTCCGCTCTCCGGCGGGCATGTGCCAGATGCGGGCAAAGAGGTCCAGGTTGTCCTGGGCGCTGAGGCGCTCGTAGAGGCCGGTCTGCTCCAACAAGACCCCCGTGCGGCGGCGGATCTCGTCCGCCTGGGTGGCCAGATCATAGCCCAAGACCTGGGCGGATCCGCTGCTGGGGGCCAGCATGCCCAAGAGCAGGCGGATGGTGGTCGTCTTCCCCGCGCCGTTGGGGCCGAGGAAGCCAAAGACTTTGCCCCGCTCGGTCTCCAGGCACAAATCGTCCACGGCCCGGACATCGCCGAAGCTGCGGGTTAAGTTTTGGGTATGGATGGCGATGCGGGTTGGTTCTCGCACGACAGGACCTCAAAAATGGTTGATGGTTAATGGTTGATGGTTAATTTTTAATGATGTGGGTTGAGGACGTTTCGCCGTTAACAATTAAAAATTAACCATCAACCATTAACCATTTTTTTGGAGGGCAAACCTCACCCCTTCACCCGCTCATCCGTTCCCGGGCGAGGCGGGCGGCGATGACGACGGCTTGGCCGTAGGCGATGCCGGCGTCTGTGCCGGGGACGGAGCGGGGGAGGAGGACTTCGAAGCCGGCGGCGCGTAGTTGGGGCACGGCTAGCTCCAAGAGCAGGCGGCTTTGCCAGACTTCGCCGGCCAGGGCCACGGTGGAGATGCCTGGGGCTGTGGCCCCCTGTTCATCGCTGATCTCCGTCCGCACGCGTTCGGCGGCGGTGACGGCGATGGCGGCCAGGGTGCGGAAGAAGGCATGGGCAATTTCGGGGACCGGCACGCCTTCCTGTCGGTCCATCACCAGGGAGGAGATGACCCCGGCCAAGCGGATCTGGCCGTTGACCAGGTCGAAAGGATAGACTTCCCGCTGGCCGCCTCGCTCTTGAACCATGGTGGCTTGCCCGCCCAGGGCGCGGATGGCCTGGATCACTCGGCTGTTGTCCATATCTCGACACAGCCCCAGCATGGCCCCCACGGCGTGGCAAAGCCGGGCCATGCTGCTGGTGCGGGTCACATTCTGCCCGCCCAGGCGCATGAGATCGACCGCCTCCACCTCGTCCGCGGTGACGTGGGGCAGCAAGGCCAAAAGCTGGGCCGTGGGCAGGGTGGGCACCAAGGCCCGCAAATAGGCCACGGCCACCTGGCAGGGGGGCGCATCCGTATATTCGCCGCCGGGCAGGTGGATCGGCTCCAAGTGATAGCGCCGCTCGTAGCCGACCAGATCTCCCCACAACACCTCGCCGCCCCAATACGAGCCGTCCGGCCCATAGCCCAGATCATCAAAACAGAGACCGATGGCCGGGGCAGTGTGGTTGTTGTCGGCCAGGCAGGCGGCAATGTGGGCGTGGTGATGTTGCACCCGCATCACCGGCTGGCCCTTGATCTCGGCCCAATCTTTGGCCAACATGCTGCTGATGGCCTGGGGATGCAGGTCGCAGACGGCGACCTGGGGGCGAATTTGGAAGATCCATTCAAAGTCTGAAATGGTGCGGCGGTGTAGGTGGCGGGCGGTGGGGTTGGTCAGCTCGCCCAAGTGCTGGGTGAGGAAGACCTGATCGTCCACGGCCAGGGCGGCCACATTGCGCCGATCCGCGCCCACGGCCAAAAGGGGCCGATCCAAGGTCAGCCCCTTGGGCAAGCGCACGGGTCGGGGAACCAGGCCCCGACTGCGGCGCACGATCTGCACCCCCGGCCCCCACTCCCCAGCCCCCGATCCTCTCTTATTGCGTTTGGAATGGGTCTCGGCGTCACTCGTCAATTCACAAACAAAAACCACACTCTCTTCGCAGGGATGAACGATGCCCAGGCTGTGGAAGAGAAAACCGTCACACATCTGGCGCAGATTTTTCCAGGCCTGGCCGTTTTGGGTGCAGATAGGTTCGCCGGGCCGGTTGCCGCTGGTGATCACCAAGGGGGCGGCGACGGCTTGGATCAAAATATGACAAAGAGCCGTATTGGGTAGGATCATGCCAAACTCGGCGCAACTTGGGGCGATCTGGTTGGCAAGGGGGGGCACAGAGGACGGGATCGTGGCCGATGGCCGTTTGCGCAGGAGGACGATGGGCGCTTCGGGCGAGGTGAGCAGCGTCTTTTCTGCCGGGGAAAGGTGGCAATAGTGGGCGGCCTCGGCGCTGTTGCGCACCATGACGGCCAAGGGGCGGTGGGGCTGGCCCTTGTTGGCCCGCAATCGGTTGACCGCCTGGTTGTCTGTGGCCAGACACATGAGGTAAAAGCCCCCCATGCCCTTGACGGCCACAATGCCGCCCTGCAATAAAGTCGCCACCGCGGCGGCAATATCCGGGTTGACATCCATGGGCAGATAGTTGTGAAGAAACGAGGACGGGGGCAGATCGTTCAAGCCCGAATCGTTGGCCGCGGCGGTGGCCGCCCCATCATTGGCCGAATCGGCCATGGCCGCGTTGTCCACATACCAGGTCCGGGGACCACATTCGGGGCAAGCCTGGGGCTGGGCGTGATACCAGCGACTGGTCAGGTCCAGATATTCGCTCGCACACTCCACGCACATGGGGAACTCGCCCATGCTGGTGTGGGCCCGATCATAGGGCTGGTTTTCGATGATGGAAAAGCGGGGGCCGCACTGGCGACAGTTGGTGAAGGGATAGCCGTAGCGGCGATTTTCCTTGTCGAATAGATCCCCCACACAATGGGGGCAGATGGCGATGTCCGGCTCCACCAGATGCCGGGCATCCACAAAGGGATCGCCGTGGGCATCCAACAGCCCGGAATCGGTTCCGCTTCCTATGGGGGGGGCGCTGCCGTCCAGCAAAGCCGCCAAGGGATCCGGCATCACCGTCGGCTGCACCCGGGCGATGGCCATCAGCCGCTGTCGTCTGTCGCTCTCGCTGCGCGCAGAAGCGACTGCCCAATTGGGGTCAGTCGCTCGGTTGGCGGGAGCGGCAAATTGGCCTGCTGTTTTGGGTTTCACCATGGCACCACCTGGGGAAGCGTTCAGCCCGCCGGTGGGTGAGCCAAACGCATTGTTCGCAGAAGAAAGTTTGTGGCTTTCAGTCTACGCACTTTCCCACTGCAAGGACAGTGGCAACTGTCATCAGCGCCGGGGTACAGGCGTCATGAGTGAAGCGGGAGAAGGGGAGAAGGGGTGAAAGGGTGATTCGCTTTCCAGCGAGGATCGCCCTTTCACCCCTTCTCCCTTTCTCCCGCTCACCCGTTCACATCAAACCGGGGGTTGGAAGGCGAGGATGGTCTGGGTGCCGTAGACGAAGGCGATGAGGCCGATGACGATGGCCGCGCCGGCCAGGATGCGTTTGTATTTGTAGACCTGCTCCACGTCCGTGAGCACGGCGTAGGCCCCGGCCAGGGCATGCATGAGCACGAAAAAGAGGAAGCCGATGTCGATGGCCTTCCAGACCGGGTTGGCCATGCGCACGATGATACGGCTAAAGTCCACATGGAAGGGCGGATAGTGGACCACGATCATATGAATGGTCAAAAAGACCAACAGGGCAACGGCGCTGATGCGCTGCATTTGAAAAACTCGCATGGGATAGCTCCTAACCCTCTAGCATGAACAACAGAATGGGGATGCCCCCGGCCACGGTCAACAGGGCCGAGATGACAAAGACGGCGTAAAAGAGACTCTTGCGATAGTTGGTCACGTTGAAATAGTGGACCAACATCAGGCGCACCCCGTCAAAGGCGTGATAGACCACCGCGGCCAGCAGGGCGATCTCCGCCAGCTTGAAGAAAGGCGTCTGCACCATATTCAACCGGGCATCAAAGACCTCCGGCCCTTGCATAGCCGACCCGATCACCCACATGTGCAAAAAAAGGTAGAGCACCAGCGCCATCCCCGTAAAGCGGCGCAGAAAAAAGCTGATAAAGCCTGTGGATTTGTACATAAACGATCACTCCTGTTTATTTTTGATTTTCGATTTTGGATTTTGGATTTGCGTTGTCGCATCCAGTATCGAACCCAGGGCTACCAATCCAAAATCCAAAATCACCAATCCAAAATTTATTTCACCGGTTCGGCCAAGGTCTTCTGGCGTTCTTGGCGTTGGGCATCAAAGGCGACCCGGCGCTGAGCCAGTTTGCGCAGGGTTTCGATGGCCTGGGTGGGGTTCAGCCCCTTGGGGCAGGCGTCGATGCAGTTGAAGATGGTGTGGCAGCGATAGACGCCGTCGCCGCCGGCCACGTCCGCCAGCCGCTCGGCGGGGATGGCATCCCGAGGATCCAGCACCCGCAGGAAGCTCTTGAGCAGGGCGTGGGGGCCAATGTACTGCTTGTTCATGGCGATCACCTGGCAGGAGGAGTAGCAGGCCCCGCACATGATACAGGTCTCGGCGTTCTGCACCGCGGCCACCTCTTCCGGGCTGACCCGGAACTCGGTCTCCGGCACGTCCGCCGGGGGGACCAGCCAGGGTTTCACCCGCTCGTACTGCTGCCAGAAGCTGGTGCGATCCACCACCAGATCCTTGATGATGGGCAGATAGGGCAAGGGGGCGATGGTCACCGTGTCCTTGCTGTCCAGGCTTTCGGCCAGAGGCGTGTGACAGACCAGCTTGTTGGCCCCGTTCACATACATGGCGCAACTGCCGCAGATGGCGTGGCGGCACGATTTGCGGAAGGTGACGCTGCCGTCCAATTCCGTTTTGACATATTGCAGGGCATCCAGCAGGGTCGTCTCCGGCGTCATGGGCACGGTGAAGTCCTGCATGTGGGGCTTTTTGTCCACGTCCGGGTTAAAGCGCTGCACCCGGACCGTGACATTACGGGTTTTACCATTCTGGACATAAGAAGTGCTCCTTGAGCAGGAGTGTAGAGTCTAGAGTGCAGAGGATGAGACGCTACTTACTACTGATCGTCTGCACTCTACACTCCTGCTCATTAGTATTTTCGCTCCTGGGGCGGGTACTTCTCCCAGTCGATGTTGACCGACTTGTAGCTCAGTTTGGGGCCATCCGCACCGTCTTTGTGGGCCACGGTGTGCTTCAGCCATTGGGCATCGTCCCGCACGGGGAAGTCGGTGCGAGAATGGGCGCCCCGGCTCTCTTCTGCGGGCCAAGGCCCCGGCCACAATCACCTCGCTGAAGGTGAGCAGATGGTCGGTTTCGATGGTGGCCAGCAGGTCCGTGTTGAAGCGGCTGCTCTTGTCCATCACCTGGGCGTTTTTGAAGCGGGCTTGCAGCGCCTTGATGTCGGTCATGGCCTGGCTCAGCCGCTCGCCGTCCCGGAAGACGCCGCAGTTGTTGGTCATGGTGGTCTTCAGGGCCTGGGCGATATGTTCCACATTCTCCGTGCCGGGGTTGTCCATCAGCTTTTTGACCCGCTGACGGTTGCGCTCGGCCGGGTCGCCGCTGACAGGATAGAGCTTGGCCCCCTCCTTGACAAAGGCGGCGATCGCATAGCCGGCCCGGCGGCCAAAGACCGAGGCTTCCAGCAGGCTGTTGGTGCCCAGGCGGTTGGCCCCATGCACGCTGACACAGGCCACCTCGCCGGCGGCGTAGAAGCCGGTGAGCGGCGTGCCGTCGGCATCGGCGATCACCTGGCCGTCGGCGTCCGTGGGGATGCCGCCCATGCTGTAGTGGGCCGTGGGCTGGATGGGCACCAGATCCGTCGATGGGGTCCGCGCGCACAAAGTTGATGGCGATCTCCCGCACCTGGGGCAGACGTTCCATGATCTTCTCTCGGCCCAAGTGGCGCAGGTCCAGGAAGATGCCCTGGCCATCGTCCATCACGCCCCGGCCCTCGTTGATCTCGGTCTGCTCGGAGCGGCTGACCAGATCCCGAGGGGCCAGTTCCATCTTCTCCGCGCGCGTAGTTCTTCATGAAGCGATCGCCCTGGGCGTTGACCAAATAGCCGCCCTCGCCCCGACAGGCTTCGCTCATCAAAATGCCGTGCTGGTAGAGGCCCGTGGGGTGAAATTGGACAAATTCCATGTCCATCAGCGGCACCCCGGCGTTGTAGGCAATGGCCACCCCGTCCCCGGTGTTGGCGAAGGCGTTGGAGGTGATCTTGAAGGCCCGGCCATAGCCGCCGGTGCCAAACATGACCGCCTTGGCCCGCATGGTGTGGATGTCGCCGGTCAGCACGTTCATGGCCACCACGCCCCGACACACATTGTCCTCGATGATCAGGTCCATGCAGTACCATTCGGAGTAGAACTTGACCCCGTGGCGCAGGGCCTGCTCGTGGATGGTGTGGAGCAGCACATGGCCGGTCCAGTCCGCGGCGAAGGCGGCCCGGGGGGCGCTGTGGCCGCCAAAACGGCGCTGGTTGATGCGGCCATCCTCTGTGCGGCTGAAGACGCAGCCCATGTGCTCATATTCGTAGATCACCTCGGGGGCGTCCTTGACCATGATATCGATGGCGTCCTGATCGCCCAGCCAATCGGAGCCTTTGATGGTGTCGAACATGTGCAGATCTGTGCTGTCCACCGACGCCTCGCCCGGCGGAAGCTGTTCCAGAGGGCCCCGGCCCCCGGTGCCGGGCACAGGCCGGGTGTTGCCCAACGAGGCGGCAATGCCGCCCTGGGCCGCGCCGCTGTGGGAACGCAAGGGGTGAATCTTGGAGAGGACGCCGATATCACGGACCCCCTCCTTGGCTGCGACCATAGCCGCCCAGGTTCCGGCCAAGCCGGCCCCGACGACAATCACATCGTGGGTGATCGATTCGGTTTTCATCGTATGTCTCACCTATCTCGTTAAACTGACTTTGGACTGATTGAAGGGGTTGAAAAAATAACTGGTTATACCGGGGGCTTCCACGCAATCAAGGGTTCATTCACAAAATAGTGTGCAAAAATGCAGGACCGACCTTAAGCATACAGGAGCATGAGGGCGGACGCGCATTCCAGATGCCCTCAACTTTCCGGGACATTTGTCAAGTAGTGCCGGATTTCGCCTATAAAAAAGCGTAGGCTGGCAAGATGGATATGTCACCTTGCCAGCCTACGCTTAGGACTGGTGATTCAGTAACCCATGCAACGCTGAAATTGGGCGTGAGTTAGTTGATCGCCAATCCTCAGAAAACTACCAGAGGCCGAGCACCTTCCACCACACACCACCGATCCCCAACCAGATCACGATGTTGACCACGCTGATGATACCGCCCAACTTCCACCAGGTACCCAGATCCACATAGCCGGAGCCGAAGAGAACCGGGGCCGGCCCTGTGCCATAGTGGGTCATGCTGCTGAAGAGGTTGCTGAAGAAAGCCAGCACCAAGGCCGCCAGCAGAGGCGGCGTCCCTACCACCAGGGCCACGGCCAGGAACGGGGCATACATGGAGCTGACATGGGCCGTATTGCTGGCAAAAAGATAGTGGCTATAGAAGTAGATCAGGCTCAAGATGCCAAAAGCGGGCACCCAGCTAATGCCTTCCATGCGAGCGCCAACCGCATCGCTGAACCAGGGGATCAACCCCAACTTACTGAGGAAGGTGGCCATCATCACCAGGGCGGCAAACCAGACCAAGGTATCCCAGGCCCCCTCTTCCTTGCGCACATCATTCCATGTCAACACACCGGTGAAGAGCAAGAAGCCCAGGCCAGCCATAGCCGCCGTGGTGCTGTTGATGCTCAAGGCCTTGCCGAAGATCCACAGCACCAACAGGCCCACAAAGGCGCCCAGCATGATCCACTCGGATGTCTTCAGTTTGCCCATCTTGGCCAGCTTTTCTTTGGCCATCTTGGCCGCACCGGGGGTCTCTTTGATCTCCGGCGGGTAGAGCTTGTAGATCAGCAAAGGAATGACGAGCAGGCTGACCAGGCCAGGCACAATCGCCGCCATTGCCCAGCCGCCCCAGGTGATCTCAATGCCCATGTCACCGGCCAATTGCGCCGCCAAAGGATTGGCCGCCATAGCCGTCAAGAACATGGCGCTGGTGATCACCGTCCCCTGGAAGGCGGTCTTGGTCAGGAAGCTGCCGATTTTGCGCTCCGTGCCGTCCTCCGGGTTGCTGTCATAGGCCATGGCCAGGGACTTCAAGATGGGGAAGATCACCCCGCCAGCCCGGGCCGTGTTGCTGGGGATGGCCGGGGCCAGGATCAGATCGGTCGCGATCAGGCCATAGCTGAGACCCAGGGTCTTCTTGCCCAACAGGGCCACAAAGAGATAGGCGATGCGAGCGCCCAACCCTGTCTTGATAAACCCTCGGGCGATAAAGAAGGCAAAGACAATCAGCCAGATGACCGAATTGCTAAAGCCGCTGAGGGTATCGCCAATACTGAGGGTGCCGGTCAAGGCGGTTGCCGCCATGCCAAGCATGGCCACCGCGCCCATGGGAAGGGGCTTGAGGATGATGCCGAGGATGGTAGCCACAAAGATGGCCAGCAAGTGCCAGGCCTTAATGTCTACCCCTTCTGGCGGGGGAATAAACCAGATGATTAGCCCCACGGCCACGGTGATCAGGGTGGGCACAAGACTTGCACCCATCCAACCTTTCTTTGCATCAGGACTATTTTTTACCGCTGAACTCATTTTTCTCTCCTCACCTCATGTTGAATGAAACTGATTAATGAAACTGATTGACGAACAAATTAATGACCGACCCAAGCAATGGGAAAAACCCAAAACTTATTGCTCAAGGATATATGTTTTTTGTGGTTGACCCGTAGTGCATTTGTCCTTAATAAACCGGGGCATTTGTCAGATATCGTGCAATTTTTCACAATTGGTGGTGCCCTGAACGTCGCAGCCATACTCACCCCCTGCATTGATGCCACAAATCAGCCGCGACGTATAGACGCAAACCCTTTTGCCACAAAAAGAATGACAGGTGTCCCATCTATAAGGGGACACCTGCCACATGAAGAAAAAGGTCATACCCCCCATACTTAAACAGTCATTTATATGCCACGCGCCCCTTCTTCTGGCCCCCTCTGCTGACCTCGCTCAGCAACAGATTCGTGGGCGCGTATTCATGCCGGTTTAACCCATCTGCGGCAGAACTGATTGCACTTGTGATTGCGCTTGTTGAAAAGGAATGACCTGTCAAATCGCCTTGCTCCCGAAGGCCCAGACGAACGGGCAGGACACCCAAACACCATTCGGTAGGAGAAATAACGATGAAACGACCCATGATTACGATTGACGGCAACGAGGCAGCAGCCTACGTCGCCTACAAAACCAACGAGGTAATTGCCATTTACCCCATCACCCCCTCTTCGCCCATGGGCGAATGGGCGGACCAATGGAGTGCGTCCGACAGATGCCAACATCTGGGGCACGGTTCCTCTGGTGCAGGAGATGCAGGCGGAAGGCGGGGCGGCCGGCGCGGTGCATGGCGCACTGCAAACCGGCGCGCTGACCACCACCTTCACCGCCAGCCAGGGCCTGTTGCTGATGATCCCCAACATGTACAAAATCGCCGGGGAATTGACCAGCACCGTCTTCCACATCGCCGCCCGTTCGCTGGCCGCCCAAGGCTTGTCCATCTTTGGCGACCACAGCGACGTGATGGCGGCCCGTTCCGCAGGCTGGGCCATGCTCTTCGCCAACTCGGTGCAGGAGGTGATGGACTTCGCCCTGATCTCCCAGGCCAGCACCCTGCAAGTCCCGCATTCCCTTCCTGCACATCTTCGACGGCTTCCGCACCTCCCACGAGGTGATGAAGATCGAGCAGTTGGCCGACGAAGACATCCGGGCCATGATCGACGATGACCTGGTGCGCGCCGCATCGGGCACGGGGCCTGACCCCGGATCGCCCGGTCATGCGCGGCACAGCCCAAAACCCGGATGTCTATTTCCAGGCCCGGGAGACGGTCAACCCCTTCTACACCGCCACCCCCGGCATTGTCCAGGAGATGATGGACAAGTTCGCCGCCCAGGTCGGTCGCCAATATCACCTGTTCGACTACATCGGCGCACCGGATGCCGAGAAAGTCCTGATCCTGATGGGGTCCGGGGCCGAGGCCGTGGAAGAGACGGTCAACTATCTGGTGGAGCAGGGCGAAAAGGTGGGGGCCATCAAGGTGCGCCTCTATCGGCCCTTCTCCGTGGAGCATTTCCTGGCCGCCCTGCCCGCCAGCGTCAAGACCATCGCCGTGCTGGACCGCACCAAAGAGCCCGGCGCCTCCGGCGAGCCGCTCTATCAAGATGTGGTCACGGCCATGATGGAGAGTTGGGAAGGCCCCATGCCCAAGGTGGTCGGCGGGCGCTACGGTCTCTCGTCCAAGGAATTCACCCCGGCCATGGTCAAGGGCATCTTCGACGAGATGGGCAAGGACAAGCCCAAGAATCACTTCACCGTCGGCATCATCGACGACGTCGCCCACACCAGCCTCGGACTACGACCCGGGCTTCAACATCGAGCCGGCCAAGGTGGTGCGGGCCATGTTCTGGGGTCTGGGTTCCGACGGAACCGTGGGCGCCAACAAGAACTCCATCAAGATCATCGGCGAAGAGACCGACAACTACGCCCAGGGCTACTTCGTCTACGACTCCAAGAAGTCGGGCGCTCGCACGATCTCCCACCTGCGCTTTGGCCCCAAGCCCATCCACAGCACCTATCTGATCGAAAAGGCCAATTTCATCGCCGTTCACCAGTTCGGTTTCCTGGAACGCTACGACGTGCTGGCCAACGCCCAAGACGGGCGCCATCCTGCTGCTCAACAGCCCCTACAGCGTGGACGAGGTGTGGGATCAACTGCCCCGGCTGGTCCAGGAGCAAGATCATCGCCAAGAAACTGAAACTCTATGTCATCGACGCGCTACAGCGTGGCCCAAGAGACCGGCATGGGTGTGCGCATCAACACCATCATGCAGACCTGTTTCTTTGCCATCAGCGGCGTGCTGCCCCGAGATGAGGCCATTGATCAGATCAAGAAAGCCATCGAGAAGACCTATGGCAAGCGGGGCGAGGCGGTGGTGCAGAAGAACTACGACGCCGTGGATGCCTCCCTGGCCAATCTCCACGAGATCACCGTGCCGGCAGCCATCACCAGCAGCCTGGAGATGCCCCTGACCGTCCCGGTTGCCGCCCCGGACTTTGTGCAGAATGTGACGGCCATGATGATCGCCGGGCGGGGCGACGAACTGCCCGTCAGCGCCATGCCCATCGACGGCACCTACCCCACCGGCACCACCCAATGGGAGAAGCGCAACATCTCCCTGGAAGTGCCGGTCTGGGACCGGATGTGTGCATCCAGTGCGGCAAATGCGTCCTGGTCTGCCCCCATGCGGTGATCCGCGCCAAGGCCTACGCCCGCAGTCGTCTTGGCCGGTGCGCCGGAGACCTTCAAGAGCACGGCGGCCCGCTGGAAAGAACTGCCCGACATGAAGTACACCTTGCAGGTGGCCGTGGAAGATTGCACCGGCTGCCAGCTCTGTGTGGAAGTCTGCCCGGCCAAGAACAAGAGCCAGGTCGGGCGCAAGGCCATCAACATGGAGACCCAACTGCCGCTGCGGGACGCGGAACGGGCCAACTGGGACTTCTTCCTGGAGCTCCCCGAAATGCCCCGCTTTGCGGCCAGCAACGGCGACACCGTCACCGTGGACCCGGTCATCGACCTCAAGTTCACCAACGTCAAGAACGTGCAGCTGCTGGAGCCGCTCTTCGAGTTCTCCGGGGCCTGCGCCGGCTGTGGCGAGACACCTTATCTGAAGCTGGTCAGCCAACTCTTTGGCGACCGCACCATCATCGCCAACGCCACCGGCTGTTCCAGCATCTATGGCGGCAACCTGCCCACCACGCCCTGGTCACAGAAACAAGGACGGCCGCGGCCCGGCCTGGAGCAATTCGCCTCTTCGAGGACAACGCCGAGTTCGGCCTGGGCATGCGCCTGACCCTGGACAAGCAGATCGAATATGCCCGGGAATTGGTCAAGCGGCTGCGCCGGTCTGATCGGCGAAGACCTGGCCGCCGACCTGCTCAGCGCGGACCAATCCGGCGATGCCGGGATCGACGCCCAACGCCGCCGAGTGGTGGCGACTGAAGGACAAGCTGGCGGGCAACCCGGACCCGGCGGCACGGGATCTCTACAGCCTGGCCGATGTGCTGGTCAAGAAGAGCGTCTGGATCGTGGGCGGCGACGGCTGGGCCTATGACATCGGCTACGGCGGTCTGGACCATGTCCTGGCCAGCGGGCGCAATGTCAACGTGCTGGTGCTGGACACGGAAGTCTACTCCAACACCGGCGGGCAGGCCTCCAAGGCCACACCCATCGGGCGCCGTGGCCAAGTTCGCCGCTGGCGGCAAGGCCACTGGCCAAGAAGGATCTGGGCATGATGGCCATGAACTACGGCAATGTCTACGTGGCCCAGATCGCCATGGGCGCCAGCGACGCCCAGACCGTCAAGGCCATCCAGGAAGCCGAGTCCTACGACGGCCCCTCGCTGATCATCGCCTACAGCCACTGCATCGCCCACGGCATCAACATGGCCAAGGGCATGGACCAGCAGAAGCTGGCCGTGGAGTCGGGCCACTGGCCGCTCTACCGCTTCGATCCTCGCCGGTCGAAGATGCGGGCCAGAACCCCTTCCAGCTGGATTCCAAGGCGCCCAAGATCGCCCTGAAAGATTATATCTACAACGAAACCCGTTATCGCATGTTGGTGCAGAGCAATCCTGAAGCCGCAGCCGACCTCCTTGTCCACGCCCAAAAGGCCGTGAACGACCGTTGGGCCAAGTACGAGCAGATGGCCAAGAAAGGTGAGTAAGACCATGAATCTGACCACGACCTATATGGGCATGAACCTGAAAAGTCCGCTGATGGCATCCGCCTCGCCCCTCTCCATGAGCCTGAGCAGCCTGCGCAGTCTGGAAGATGCCGGGGCCGCGGCCATCGTGATGCACTCGCTCTTCGAGGAGCAGATCCATCAGGAAAGCCAGCAGTTCGACCATTACCTGAGCTACGGCGTCAACAGCTTTGCCGAGGCCCTGGACTACTTCCCGGATCTGGACCGCTACAACGTGGGCTCCGATGCCTACCTGAACCTGATCTACAAGGCCAAGCAGTCGATTGATGTGCCGATCATCGGCAGCCTGAACGGCGTCTCCCACGGCGGCTGGATCAAGTACGCCAAGAAGATCGAAGAGGCCGGGGCCAATGCCCTGGAACTCAACATCTACTACGTGGCCGCGGACGTGGACGTGACCGGGGCCGAAGTGGTGGAGATGTATTTGGACATTGTCAAGGCAGTGAAGCAGGTGGTGACCATCCCCGTGGCGGTCAAGCTGAGCCCCTACTTTGGCTCCATGGCCAACACGGCCAAGCGGCTGGCCGAGGCCGGGGCCGACGCCCTGGTCCTGTTCAACCGCTTCTACCAGCCGGACTTTGATCTGGAAAATCTGGAAGTTGTGCCCCATCTGGTGTTGAGCAACTCCTATGAAATGCGTCTGCCCCTGCGCTGGGTGGCCATGCTCTGGGGACGGGTGAAGACAGACTTTGCCATCACCAGCGGCGTCCACACCCACGAAGATGTGCTCAAGGGCATGATGGCCGGGGCCAAGGTGACCATGATGGCCTCCGAACTCCTGCGCAACGGCCCCAAGCGCATCGGCGAGATCGAGGCCGATCTGGTGCAGTGGATGGAAGAGCACGAGTACGAATCCATCGAGCAGATGCAGGGCAGCATGAGCCAGATCCATGTGGCCGAGCCGGCCGCTTTCGAGCGAGCCAACTATATGAAGGTTTTACAATCCTGGCAACAGGATCCGACAGGCGTACTGCGCCGATAAGCAATTGTCGAGGTTCGTGTATCGAGTAAAAAATACTCGATACACGAACCTCGAACCTCACTATTCGTTTTTTTTCAAGGAGCAATCAAGATTATGGCAACAATGGCAACAGAAAAAAACCAAGCCGCATCGTCTAAAAATGGATCCAAGAGGTGGGTATACCTCTTCTCGGATCTGGACGCTGCCGAAGCCTATGTCAAGCCCAAAAGCTGGGATGACATGAAAGCATTGCTGGGTGGCAAGGGTGCCAACCTGGCCGAGATGACCCGCATCGACTTGCCCGTGCCCCCCGGCTTCACCGTGACCACCGAAGCCTGCAACGCCTATCTGGCCGCCGGGCTCAAGTTCCCCGAAGGATTGTGGGAGCAGGAATTGGAAGCCCTGGCCGGGGTGGAAGCCCAGACCGGCAAGAAGTTTGGCGATCCCACCAATCCTCTGCTGGTCTCCTGCCGCTCCGGGGCCAAGTTCTCCATGCCCGGCATGATGGACACGGTGCTCAATATCGGCCTCAACGATGAAACCGTGCAGAGCATGATCAAGCTGACCGGCGATCCCCGCTTCGTCTACGACTCCTACCGCCGTCTGATCCAGATGTTCGGCTCCGTGGTCATGGGCGTGCCGGATGAACCCTTCGAGGAGGTCATCACCAAGTATCGCAAGCTGCGGGGCGTGGAAGCCGACGCCGGACATGACCGCGGATGACTGGAAGGCCATCGGCAACGAGTTCAAGACCATCTTCAAGCGCTACAACCGCATCGACTTCCCCGAAAATCCCCTGGACCAACTGCGTTTGGCCACCGAAGCCGTCTTCAAATCCTGGAACGGCAAGCGGGCCATCGACTATCGCAACGCCGCCAAGATCGCCCACGATCTGGGCACCGCGGTCAACATTCAGACCATGGTCTTTGGCAACATGGGCGAAGAGCAGCGCCACCGGCGTGGCCATGACCCGCAACGCCACCACCGGCGAGAAGCAAGATCGAAGGCGATTACCTGCTCAACGCCCAGGGCGAGGATGTGGTGGCCGGCATCCGTGTCACCGACCGGGTGGAGCAAGCTGCAATCGGACATGCCCGAAGCTTGGGATCAGTTCGTCGAGATCACCAAGAGCCTGGAAAACCACTATCGGGAAATGCAGGACGTGGAGTTCACCGTCGAGCAGAACAAGCTGTGGATGCTCCAGACCCGCGACGGCAAGCGCACGGCCCAGGCCGCTGTCCGCATCGCCGTGGATATGGTCGAAGAGGGCGTGATCACCAAGGAAGAGGCCGTGCTGCGGGTCACCCCGGAGCAGGTCGACTTCTTCCTCCACCCCCAGTTCAACCCCGTGGCCAAGAAGGCGGCCAAGGAGAGCGGCTCGATTGCTGGCCACTGGCCTGAACGTCTCCCCCGGCGCGGCCGTGGGCATGGTGGCCTTTGACGCCGACCTGGCCGAAGCTTGGGCCAAGAACGACGGCAAAAAGGTGATCATGGTCCGCCCGGAGACCAAGCCGGACGACGTGCATGGCATGTTGGCCGCCGAGGGCATCCTCACCAGCCGGGGTGGCCGCACCAGCCACGCCGCCCTGGTCGCCCGCCAGTTTGGCAAGCCGGCCGTGGTCGGCGTCTCCGCCCTGGAGATCGACATGGCCCAGCGCATGATGACCGTGGGCGAGCTGGTGATCGACGAAGGCGACTGGATCTCCATCGACGGCACCACCGGCGATGTCTACCTGGGCCAGTTGGAAACGATGGTCCCGGACATCTCCGACCCCTGGCTGATGAAGCTGCTGAGTTGGGCCGACGAGTTCCGCCGCCTGGGTGTGTGGGCCAACGCCGACTATCCCGAAGATGCCAAGCGCGCCCGCGAGTATGGGGCCCAGGGCATCGGCCTGTGCCGCACGGAGCACATGTTCTTCGAGCAAGAGCGTCTGCCCATTGTGCAGAAGATGATCATGACCAACAACGTCACCGAGCGCCGCGAGGCCCTGGACGCACTGCTGCCCTTCCAGCGGGAGGACTTCGCCGGCCTCTTCCGGGCCATGGACGGCCTGCCCGTGATCATCCGCCTGATCGACCCGCCCCTGCACGAGTTCCTGCCCAGCCAGCAGGATCTGATGACCGCGCTGGCGGATCACAAGATCCAGCTGCTGCGGGCCGCTGACCTGAAGGAGCTGAACGACCTGCTGCACCAGATCGAGAAGGAAGAGCATGTCCTGAGCCGGGTGGAAGCCATCCACGAGTCCAACCCCATGTTGGGCACCCGTGGCGTGCGCCTGGGCATCATGATGCCCGAACTGACCCAGATGCAGGTGCGGGCCATCTTCGAGGCGGCCTGTGAGTGCGCCAAGGAGGGCGTGGACGTCCATCCTGAGGTGATGATCCCCCTGACCAGCCATGTCAACGAGCTGAAGGTGCAGCGCGCCGCCCTGGAAGCCGAGGCCAAGGAGGTGATGGAGGAGCAAGGCATGGAGATCGACTACAAGTTCGGCACCATGATCGAGATTCCCCGGGCCGCCCTCACCGCCGACGAGATCGCCGAATACGCCGAGTTCTTCAGCTACGGCACCAACGACCTGACCCAGACCACCTTCGGCATCAGCCGTGACGACGCCGAGAAGGGCTTCCTGATCGACTACATCCAGCAGGGCATCCTGCCGGAGAACCCCTTCGAGAGCATCGACGAGAAGGGCCTGGCCAAGCTGATGGGCATTGGCGTCGAGTTGGGTCGCCAGACCCGGCCCGACCTGGAAGTGGGCATCTGCGGCGAGCACGGCGGCGATCCCAAGTCCATCACCATCTGCCACGAGCTGAACCTGAACTATGTCAGTTGCTCCCCCTTCCGGGTGCCGATTGCCCGGTTGGCCGCCGCCCAGGCTGCCTTGCGAGAGAAGAAGAACTAAGGTTTTTCACCGCAGAGAAGGCGCAGAGAATAAAAATAGGCGGGATGACCGATCGGTCATCCCGCCTATTTTTATTCTCTGCACCCGAGGAGTGAGCACCCCCTGGTGCGAACGGGTCTACACGATGAGGTGTGTTATGGCGACACCCGCCCCAAGTCCCGGGGAAAGAGTGTACTCAGTCGCAGATTCCCCAACCCCAACAACTGCATCAACAACCGCTCCGAGCCGATGGCGAAGCCGCCGTGGGGCGGCATCCCGTAGCGGAAGGCCTCCAGATAATTCTCGAAGGGCTCCGGTGACTGACCCATGCGGGCCAAGGCGGCCAGATAGTCGGCGTATTGGTGCAGCCGTTGGCCCCCGGTCACCAACTCCGTGCCCCGGAAGAGCAGGTCGAAGCTGTTGGAATAGGCGGGCCGTTCCGGGTCCGGGTGGGTGTAGAAGGGCCGCTTGCCCATGGGGTAGCCGGTCACAAACAGGAAGTCGCTGCCATGCTCCGCCATCGCCCACTCGCCCAGCCAGCGCTCGTCCTGGGGGGAGAGGTCCGGCTCGCCCCGCACGTCCACGCCGTGGAGGCGCAGGATCAACTCCTGGGCTTCGGCAAAGTGGATGTGGGGGATCTGGGCCGGCACGACGGGCATTTTGGCCTCCAGCAGCGCCAACTCCGCGGCGTAGTCCGCGGACAGGGTGGCGAAGATCCCCGCCAGCACCTCCCGCAGCATGGCCATCACCGTGAAGTGGTTCTCGATGAAGCCGAACTCCACATCCAGGCTGACATATTCGTTGACATGGCGCACGGTGTCGTGGGGTTCCGCCCGAAAGACCGGCCCCACCTCGTAGACCCGCTCGAAGACGCCCACCATGATCTGCTTGTAGAATTGGGGACTCTGGGCCAGATAGGCCTCCCGGCCGAAGTAGTCCAGCTTGAAGACGTTGGCCCCGCTCTCCGTGGCCGACGCCACGATCTTGGGGGTCTGGATCTCCGTGAAGCCCAGGCCGTTCAACGTCTCCCGGAAGCCCCGCATCACCCCCGCGCCCAGGCGGAAGACGGCCCGCCGGGCCGGATGCCGGTTGACCACCACCGCGTGGTCCAACTGGCTGGGCAGGCTGGCCGTCACCTCCCGCTTGGAGATCAGCACGGGCAGGGCCTCGTCCACCGGGGTGATGACGGCGATGACCGGGTTGTGCAGTTCGATCCCGCCGGGAGCCTGGGGCGTGGCGACCACGGTGCCGGTCAGCTCGATCACCGTCTCCGGGGCCAGGTTGGCGTCCGTGAGGGGGGCGAAGTCCGCCGCGTCCTGGGTGACGGCCTGGACCGTCCCCCAGCCGTCCCGCAGGACCAGAAAGTTGATGCCGCCCAGCAGGCGCAGGGTCTGCACCCAGCCGCGCAAGCGCACGGGTTGGCCGATGTGGGTCGAAAGTTGAGTCGTACGAATAGTGGTGGTCATGTGGGTTGTGCCTCCGGTTTGTGTTGCGAGATGCGGGTTGCGAGATGCGAGCTATCCGAAATCGCATCTCACAACTCGCATCTCAAAAAAACGCCCGCGTCCCCATACAGGAGGACGCGGGCGCGATTGGGCGCGGGCACAAACCCAATCAAAAAGCCCACGTCCCCCCAACAAACGGGAGGACGTGGGCTAGAATGCCGCACGTGGTGCCACCACCTTTTGCCCCAGACTTGGGGCCTTGGCCGACTCAATCACCTCGATCGAGAGCATGTCTGAGTCGTTGCGCTATAACGGGCGCACCCGAAACCGGTTAGTGGGAAGATCCGTTCGCCGGTCGGCTCTGGGGTGTCACGGGTCCGGGTCGATGGCGACGCTCACAGCCTGGGCGTCACTCTCTGGACATCGGATGGGGGCTCAACCGGCCCGCCTGTCCCCTTCACAGCCTTTTAGAAATGGGTTGTGGAATTACGGGAGTTAGTTTAACATAGGAGTCAGGGGCGGTCAACACGAATCTGACCCTGTTCGATATGATTTGTGTCAGATTTTTGGAAGTGGGATCGAATTAAGTCAGGATAATCGTTTCACAGCCTTGGAGACTTGAGCGATGTATCTGATGTATGTAGATGAAAGTGGAGATATCGGTACAGTGAACTCACCTACCCGATATTTCGTTCTCACCGGACTCGTGGTTCATGAATTGAAATGGCAGGATTATTTGGACCAACTGATTGATTTCCGTCGCCGAATGCGTTCATCTTTTGGGTTACGACTGCGAGACGAGATTCACGCATCAGTGATGATCAATCGGCCTGGTGAACTTATCCGCATCCCTCGCCACGAGCGACTTGCCATCCTTCGCATGTTTGCCGATGAATTGGCTGGGATGACAGAGATCAGTCTCATCAATGTGGTGGTCGATAAGCAGAACAAAGGGGCCACCTATGATGTTTTCGACAACGCATGGAAAGCGTTACTCCAACGATTCGAGAACACCCTATCTCACCAGAATTTTCCCGGTCTTTGCAATCCGGATGAACGGGGCATGATTTTGCCCGATCACACCGACGATAAGAAGCTGACCGAAGTTCTGCGGCAAATGCGTCGTTACAATCCTGCTCCCAATCAACGGGGGTACGCTCAAGGGTATCAAAATATGCGGGTAAATCGAATTGTCGAGGATCCCAGTTTTCGAGATTCCGCCCACTCGTATTTCATTCAGGCATGTGACATGGCCGCCTATTTGCTTTATCAGCACCTGGCCCCAAACGCCTTTATGCATAGTAAATCTGCCAACAATTATTTTGACCGCATGTCACCCATTCTTTGCTTGAAGGCATCATCGACAGATCCCCGAGGAATCGTTCGACTATAGCTGCAAAAACTTGGCTAAAACTTGGCAAAGAAAAAGGGGGCTTTCGCCCCCGGAGGAATCCTACTAACCAGACAAGCCGGGTTTCAGATTCCATGTACAGTATAACAGAAGAACAGTCACTAATCAATACCCAAAATCAACGATGGCGTGACAGATAACGCATTTACCCCACCCCTTCACCAGCAAATACTATCGTGAGAACCGTAATGCGCCCACCACCCAACCTCTCCGATGACCATATCGAAGTCTGGCAGCAGGCCCTGGAATATTTCCAGATGGCCTTCCGCGCCCAGCAGGAGGGGGATCTGGCCGAGGCCATCCGGCTCTACAGCACATCTATCCGCCTCTACCCCAGCGCGGAGGCCCACACCTTTTTGGGCTGGGTCTATTCCTTCGTCAATCTCTTCGACGAGGCTATCGCCGAATGCCACAAGGCCATCGCCGTGGACCCCACCTTTGGCAACCCCTATAACGACATCGGCGCCTATCTCATGGAACTGGACCGCAACCAGGAAGCCGTGGACTGGTTCCGCCGGGCCATCGCCGCCCCCCGCTATGAAGCTCGCTGCTACCCCTACTTCAACCTGGGCCGAGTCTACGAACGCCTGGGCGAATGGACCCTGGCCATCAAGCACTATCGCCAAGCCCTGAACCTCTGCCCCGACTATCACCAGGCCGAGGCGGCGTGGCAGTTGTTGCAGGCGAAGCTGAATTAGTTGATTGGTTGATTGGTGATCGGGTTAACCGGCTACCAATCAACAAGTCAACCAATCAACATTCCTACACCAACAACCGCTGAACCCGATACTCGCCCTTCGCCCCGCGCACCTGTAGTTCCTCGCCGGGGGCGGCCCCTTCTGGACCCATGACAACCTTGCCGTTTGTGCGCTGGACGATGCTATAGCCCCGTTCCAGCACCCGGCCAGGGTTGAGCGCGCCCAGGCGCAGATGGGCGGCGGCCAGTCGATCTTGGCGCCGGGTCAGGAGACGTTCCCCGGCCCGGTGCAGACGTTGAGCTCGGTCCTCCAATCGCTGACGACTGAGATCCAAGCTGGCGGCGAGGGTGGACTCGGTCCAACCGGGCGGCCAGTTGATCCAGGCGGGCACGGTGGAAATCCAGCAGATCATCAGCCCGGTCGGCCAAACCCCGCTCCACGGCCCACAGATTAGCGATGATTTCTGCCCGATCCGGCACGGCGGCGGATGCGGCGGCGGTGGGCGTGGCGGCCCGCAGATCCGCCACGAAATCGGCGATGCTGAAATCCACCTCGTGGCCCACGCCGGCGATGGTGGGGATGGCGCTGGCAACGATGGCCCGTGCCACCCCCTCGTCGTTGAAGGCCCACAGATCCTCGATGCTGCCCCCGCCCCGGCCCACGATCAAGGTGTCGATGGGGGCAATTTCAGTGCTGTACCGATTGGCGGCTTGGATGGCCCGCACGATCTGGGACGGCGCATCCGCCCCCTGGACCAACGTGGGGAAGAGCACCACATCCACCAAGGGCCAACGCAGACTCAACGTGCGCAAAATGTCCCGCAAAGCCGCGGCCCCGGCGCTGGTGACGATGCCCACCCGCTTGGGCTGAACGGGAATGGGCCGCTTGCGGTCGGCATCGAAAAGCCCCTCTGCGGCCAGCTTGGCCTTGAGCGCCTCAAAGCGGGCATAGAGTTGCCCCTTCCCCGCCGGGCGCATTTGGTCGGCATAGAACTGATAGTTACCCCGCTCCGGGTAGACCCCCACATAGCCGTGGGCGATCACCTGATCCCCGGCCTGGGGCTGCCAAGTCAGCCGGAAGGCATTGCCCTTCCACATCACCGCGGTGATGGCGGCCCCGGCATCCTTGAGGGTGAAATAGATGTGGCCGCTGCTCGCTCGCTTCCAGCCGCTAATCTCGCCGCTGACCCACACGTCTCGCAGCACGTCGTCGCCTTCAAAAAGGGTGACGATATGGCTGGTCAAACTGGAAATAGTGATAGGGGTTGAATTCACGATAGGTTCCTTTGGTCAAGATCAGCCACAAAAACGCCCACGCCTTTGTAAACCCGAAAAACGCCCTTTTCCGCAATAATCGCGTCGATCTGCGCGCCCAAAATCGCCAAAAGCTGGGGATGGTGGCTGTCATCCTCGGGCCGAGGCTCGACCAGATCGATGATGCCGCTGGCGTAGTAGGCCAGGGCACTGGCCGTGGTGGGAAAGGCGAAAGCGGCGTGTTGTTCGTGGAGAACCGCGCTGGGGAAAGCGCTTCGCACCAGATCCAGATGGCCGGTATTGAACCGATGCTCCGTGCTGGGGCTGGCGGCAAAACCCAACTGGGCGACGGCGGATCGGTGCAGATCCAGCAGTTCGATGTGATTATTTTGGCTGTTTGTGGAGATCAGCACCCGGCCGCCTGGGCGCAGAACCCGGCGCATCTCGGTCAGCGCCGCCACCTGATCCGGCACATGATAGAGCATGTGATTGCTCATCACCCGATCACAGCTTGCGTCGGACACGGGCAGCCGCTCGGCGTTTGCCTGGACCGGCCACTGGTTCGCCATGCCCTGGGCTTGCACCTCTTTGACCATGCCCAAGGACGCGTCCAAGGCCAGGATCTTCACCCCAAACTTGTGCAAGGTCGGGTAAAAAGTGCCGGGGCCGCAGCCCACGTCCAACACGAGCTGGCCGGGCTGGGCGTCCAAATGGCCGAAAAGCCAGGCCGCATAGTCCGTCGGCGTCTCGCTGTAAAGACGGTGGGCCTCCTGGCGGATGCGCAATTTCTCCGCCGTGCCATATTGATAGTCCAGATAATGTGGGTCGATAGCTTTGTGTGTATTCATGGGTGAATTTTAGCATGGGGCAGGGCGGGGGGCGAATTGCGAGGACGGGGAGAAGTGCTATATCGATAATTTTCAATATTGACAAACTTCAATATACCATGTACAATCCCATTCCTGCTGTGAGTTAAAGCTATTTTTGAAAATGGGGGAAATCGGATGGACCATGTACTCGTCAGCCCAAAAGTGAATAGTGGGTCAAGCACTGGGGGGTGTTGCGCGCCAGGGCTGGTGACTCGCATGGGGACCGGCATCGCAGAGAGCTGGGCCGGGATCTTCAAGGCCCTGGGTCACCCCGTTCGGGTGCAGATCCTGGACATCCTCAGCCGCCTCGGCGGCCAGGTCTGCGTGTGCGATCTGGAAGCCCAGTTCGACCTCAGCCAGCCCACCATCTCCCATCACCTCAAAGTCCTGCGCCAGGCCGGGCTGTTGATCACTGAACAGCGGGGCCAATGGATCTTCTATCGGGTCCAGCCAAAGATCGTCGAAGATCTTTCCAATTTCTTGGCCGGGCTGAAATAATACAAATCTCGCAATCTCGCAATCTCTATCCCAAAAGGAGCCAACCATGTCCACCCAAATCACCTTCCCCGAAGCAGATCTCAAAGAGACCATCCAGGAATACTACGGCAGCCGCATTGACAACGGCAGTTGTTGCACCCCCAGCACGCCGAGCCAGCCCGGCTTCGGCCAAGGCGTAGACGACCGCGCCCTCTACGCCGTCGATGAGCTGATCGGCCTGCCCGAAGACGCCGCGGAGAACGCCTTCGGCTGCGGCAACCCCACGGCCCTGGCCGCCCTGCAACCCGGCGAGGTCGTGCTGGACTTGGGCAGCGGTGGGGGCATTGATGTCTTTCTGGCCGCCCGCAAGGTGGGGCCGACGGGCTTTGTCTATGGCGTGGACATGACGCCTAAGATGTTGGATTTGGCTCGGGCCAATCTGGCCAAAATGGGGGTCAGCAACGTAGAATTTCGCCAGGGGGACATCGAAGATATCCCGGTCCCCGACGCCAGCGTGGATGTGTTGATCTCCAACTGCGTGATCAACCTCTCCCCGGACAAGCCCCAGGTGCTGCGGGAGGCCTTCCGGGTGCTCAAACCCGGCGGCCGCATCGCCTTCTCCGACATCGTGGTGGACGGCGATCTCTCCGACCTGCCCGTGAGCGAGGCCCAGATCCGGGCCGGGCTGAGCTGGGCGGGCTGCATCGCCGGTGCTCTGACCGTGGACGAATTCCGCACCTATCTGGCCGAGGCGGGCTTCACCCAAATCGGCGTGGACATCCGTCACCGTTACAGCATAGACGAGTTCCGCCCCTACGCCGACGGCCCCGACGGCATCCCCAGCCTCCTGGCCGAGATGGACCCGGCCGTGCTGGCCAGCCTGGCCCACCGCTTTACGAGCAGCGAGATTACCGCCCGGAAGGAATAGGACGCAGATTTTCAGGATGCACGCAGATTTGCGCTGATTTTTCCAAATCCAAAAAATCTGCGTGCATCAGGTGAATCTGCGTCCGATTCACCCCATTCACAGGACAATCCGATGATTCAAAAGCCCATTGATTCCGGCATCAAATCCGCCGTCGAGCAGCGTTTCAGCCCGGTGGCGGCCAACTACAGCACCAGCACGGTCCACGCCCAGGGCGCGGATCTGGCGGTGATGGTGAAAATGGCCCGCCTCACAGGCGATGAGATGGTGTTGGATGCGGGTTGCGGCGCAGGCCACACGGCCCTGGCCTTCGCCCCCCATGTCCGCCACGTCACCGCCCTGGATCTGAGCGCGGCCATGCTCGGCCAAGTGGAAAAACTGGCCGCCAAGCGGGGGTTGACCAACATCACCACCCAGCAAGGGGACGTGGAGCAGATCCCCTTCCCCGACGCCAGCTTCGACCTGATCGTCAGCCGCTACAGCGCCCATCACTGGCCCCAGCCCCAGTCAGCCCTGGCCGAGTTTCACCGCCTCCTGCGCCCCGGCGGACGTCTGCTGTTGGACGACGTGGTCAGCTTCGACGCCCCGGCGTTGGACACCTTCCTGCAAACCATCGAACTCCTGCGGGACCCGTCCCACGTGCGGGATCACAGCCCGGCCCAATGGCTGGCCATGCTGGCCGAGGCTGGGTTCGCCGGGAAAGTGGTCCACACCTGGGACATCTTCCTGGACTTCGAGTCTTGGCATATCCGCATGGCCACACCGGATCTGCACGTGGCCATGCTGCGCACCCTCTTCGCCGGGGCCGCGCCGGAAGTGCGGTACGCGCTGAAAGTGCAGGAAAATGGCGACTTCACCATCCCCGGCGCGCTCTTCGTGGCGGACAGGGCGTGATCATTTTAACCACAGAGAGCACAGAGAACACAGAGATTCGCAGGAGGCAATTCTCTCTCTGTGTTCTTTGTGCTCTCTGTGGTTAATTTTTGAAAAGCAGGGAGTGACGAGTGAGCAAGCGGGAAGAATTTTGGGCCGGGGTGCGGGCGACCCTGCCCTTGGTCTTGGGGGCGATCCCCTTTGGGATCATCTTTGGCGCGCTGGCCGTGAACAGCGGCGTCTCTCCGGTGGGGACGGCGGCCATGTCCGCTCTGGTCTTTGCCGGGTCGGCCCAGTTTATCGCCGCCGGATTGGTGGCGGGCGGGGCCGGGGTGGCGGTGATCGTGCTGACCACGGCCATCGTCAACCTGCGCCACGCCCTGTACAGCGCCACCCTGGCCCCCTATCTCAAACACCTGCCCCAGCGCTGGCTGCTCCCCCTGGGCTTTTGGCTGACCGACGAGAGCTTCGCCGTGATCATCGCCCGCTATCGCCAGGATGGGGGAATGATGGGCGAGACGCCCTTCCGCCACTGGTTCTATCTCGGCTCGGCCCTGGCCATGTACCTCAACTGGCAGATCTGCACCTGGATCGGCATCGTGGCCGGTCAGTCCCTCCCCAACCCGGCCAGTTGGGGGCTGGATTTCGCCATGATCGTCACCTTCATCGGCATGTTGGCCGGGCTGATCCGGGAGCGGTCGGAGTTGGTGGCCGCCGGGGTGGCGGGGATGGTGGCCCTGGCCGCCAATCCCCTGCCGAACAAGTTGGGGCTGATCCTGGCCGCCCTGGCCGGCATCGGGGCGGGGATGGCCGCGGAATGGATGGCGGATAGATCAAACAGCAAAATAGAACGCGGATTGACGGATTAGACGGATTAAGACGGATCTTTTTCAGATCAGAAAAATCCGTTTTTATCCGTCAAATCCGTCGATCCGTGTTCTATTTTTAAGGAGTTGACCCATGACCCTCTTTGAAATTGCCTTTATCGCCGGGATGGTGGCGGTGACCTTTGGCGTGCGCTATCCCGTGCTGGCCTTGGTGGGCAAGGTGAGCCTGCCCAAGCCCGTGGAGCGGGCGCTGAAGTTTGTGCCCGCCGCCGTCCTCACGGCCATCATCGCGCCGGCCATGCTGATCCCCGACGGCCATACCTGGGACGCAAGCTTGTCCAATCCCTATTTGGCGTCCGGGCTGTTGGCCGGGGTGGTGGCGTGGCGCACCAAGAATGTGCTGTTGACCATCGTGGTGGGCATGGTGGCCTTCCAGGGCTGGCGCTTATTGGGCCTTTAGCCCCCGCGGTTGAGGGCGGCGTGCTTGCCCATCCAAAAACGGGCCCAATCTTCCCGGCTCGATTGCAGGGCCAGGAGGGCATAGAGGCTGGCCGCCCAGAAGCCCATGGTCATGACCAGCACAATCCAGATCCCCGCCCGCACCTTGGACGGCTCCCGATAGACGATCCAGGCCGAGAAGAGGGTGAAGCCCACGTACAGGTCCACCAAGGAGACGATGCCCCAGGGCATACGCACCAATTGGCCGCCTTCCCCGAAGAAATCCCCGGCGGTGAAGCCGTAAATGAGAACAGCGGTCATGGCCAATAGGCCCAAGGCAGCAATGGTTTTTGCAGTTTTCATAAGGGTCTCCGTACTGGTTGAATGGTTGATTTGTTGGTTGGCAGAATCTTGCACCTGCCTGCACTCTATTGTACCCTGAATCGTCCCCACACAATCAACCAGTCAACCAATCAACCAATCAACCAACCTCTATGCCCAAGCAACCATCCACCATCACCATCCGCCCCCTCTCCGGGGTTGACGATGCCCTGCATCTCCAGACCGTCCATGCGCAAATCTGGGGCGTCATTCCCGGAGAAATTGTGCCCGCCCACATCATCATCACCCTGGCGGCCAACGGCGGCATGGTGTTGGGCGCGTTCGACCCGGCTGGGCCGGACGAAAGCGGCGGCATGGTGGGCTTTGTCCTGGGCTGGCTGGGGACGACGAAGGAGGGCGCGCTCAAACACGTCAGCCACATCGCCGGGGTGCTGCCGGCCTGGCGGGGACGGGGCATCGGCATGGAGCTGAAGCTGGCCCAGCGGGACTTTCTCCTGGCCCAGGGGCTGACCACCCACGTCACCTGGACCTACGATCCCCTGCAACGGATCAACGGAGCCTTCAACATCCACCGCCTGGGCGCAACTTGCGCCACGTACAAAGTCAACGTCTACGGCACCATGACCGACGAACTCAACAAGGGCATGCCCAGCGACCGCTTCCAAGTGGACTGGCACGTGGACAGCCCGCGGGTGCGCCACGCCATCACCCACGGCCACATCCCGCTCGATTGGGAATCGTCCCGACCTGCACCGCCTGCCCGCCGACCCCACCCACGCCCCCACCCTGCCCGCGGACGGTTCCCCCCTCGCCGTCCCCCTGCCCGCCAGCGTCAGCGCCCTGCAACGGGACGATCCGGATCGGCCTCATGGCCTGGCGGCTCTACCTGCGCACAACCATGCAACAAGCCTTCGCCGCCAACTACGCCGTGGTGGACTGTGTGGACTTGGGCGACGATCAAGGCTGGCACTACATCCTAATCCAAAATCCGCAATCCAAAATCTAAAATTCAAAGGGACCTCCCATGAAACTCGACCGCATCGAACTATATCGCATCGATCTGCCCTACCTCTCCCCCTTCACCACCAGCGGCTGGACCGGGCTGGGCAACCGCTCCATCATCTGCCGGGTGGAGGCCGAGGGCAACGTAGGCTGGGGCGAGGCCCCCGTGGCCGACAGCCCCTTCTACAACGAGGAGACCGACAGCACGGCCTGGGCCATGCTGCGGGAATGGCTGGTCCCCATGCTCATGGCCGCGGAAATCCACGAGCCGACGGACACGGATGGCATCTTGGCCTCCGTGCGGGCCAACCGCATCGCCAAATCCGGGCTGGAATTCGCCGTGTGGGATCTTTTTGGAAAAATTCAGGGAAAAAGCTTGGCAGAGCTACTGGGGGCCAAACGAACTCGCGTGGCCGTTGGGGTCAGCGTTGGGGTGCAGAAAGACATCCCCACCCTGCTGCGGGTAGTCGAGGACTATCTGGCCGCGGGCTATGGCCGGGTCAAACTCAAAATCAAACCGGGCTGGGATATCGAGCCGACCCAAGCCGTGCGCGAACGCTGGCCGGATCTGCCCCTGCAAGTGGACGGCAACAGCATCTACACAATGGCCCACGCCGACCACCTGACCGAACTGGACCAATTCAATCTGCTCCTGATCGAACAGCCCCTGGCCCACGACGACATCTTTGACCACGCCCTCCTGCAAAAGCGGCTGACCACCCCGGTCTGCCTGGACGAAAGCATCGTCTCGCCGGAACACGCCCGCTGGGCCATCGAGATGGCAGCCTGCCGCATCATCAACATCAAGCCCTGCCGGGTGGGCGGCTTTGCCCCGGCCCGGCAGATCCACGACCTGGCCCAGGCCGCCGGTATGCCCGTCTGGTGCGGCGGCATGTTGGAGACCGGCATCGGCCGCGCCGCCAACGTGGCCCTGGCCGCCCTGCCCAACTTCCAACTCCCCGGCGACATCAGCGCCAACGCCCGCTACTTCCAGCGGGACATCGTCACCAACCCCTTCACCCTCAACGCCGACAGCACCCTCACCGTCCCCACCGGGCCGGGCTGCGGGGCCGAGGTGGACGAGGATTATTTGAACGCGGTGACGGTGGAGAAGTGGGAAGTGCGGGGGTAATCAAACTCAAGTGATTTTGTGGTATGATCGATAAACCATTCTCTTCCCAATTCCCAACTTTTTCCACACAAAAACGAGGTGATCCATGACCCTGCACGGTATTTTCTCTCCCACCCTCACCCCCC
>CAVPIK010000006.1:0-270034 GCA_963704975.1 uncultured Chloroflexia bacterium
ATAAGTTCTTCCGCTTTTGTCATATGAGGAACACCAACACCAGCGAGTTTTTACCGCGTCCAAACCTAAACGAAAATACACTTCATTCAAATCACGGGCAGTAAAACGCTTATCGATAGTATTCAGTAGAGTAACCCTAATCGTGTTCAACTGTAATTCTAATGCACTAGCAAAGTTGAGATCTTCTTGGGACAATTGTGCGAGAACTAAGGCTAATTCATCCTCCTTAATTTTTGCTTTCTCTTCGATTCGCCTTGCAAGTTTCATGCTTGCAGGCTGAGATTCCGAGTTGAACCTATCCTAATCATGACGACCAAGCGGCGAATTGCTCCTACTACATCTTGTCCAGCTTCCTTGCTTGCTGACTTGATAGTCTCATGCACAGCAACTGAAAAATGCTGTACAAACCAAGATAACAAGATAGAAGAAGTTACCGATATCGGATCCATAATCCCTCCTGGCCGTACATTAAACTATGAAGCAAACTCCATTGACAAAATCATTGAAAATCCATAGGGGAGTCAGATAAATACTGGGCTGTTATTCAAGGAAGTATCGACGATCTTAGATACTATTCAGTGTGATGCTGAAACGCAAAAATCCACACTTCGTAACGCTGGCTCTGAAATAGCGTGCAAATATAATTAACCCCATTACTGGTCCACTTGTTGAAGAAATCTTCCTCAGACTAGAGTAAAACGCAAGTAGGCCGGTCCTCGTCCGATTAACAAGAAAAACCAAATCCGAGGCGATTGGAATTTTCCTACACAGAAGCGAAACAGCCTGCCGTCTCAAGTTATTTCCAATCGTCCCCGTCGCCGTCGACCAAATTCAAGTCAATTACCACCGGCAGAGCCGGTGGCTTGAAATGACGCACCTGAAAGGTGCGATAATGCTGCGCTGATCAAAGAACCGACTCTGCGCCATGAGTTTCTTCTCTGGTCGTGCAAGCGGTGGAGTTATCGAAATTCCATGGTGACAAACTCCATTCTGGACAAATCGGTACCAACAGCTTGAGCATTTGGGTCAATCTTGGGGCCACTTGGTTCTCGCACCTATCCAATGGATGCATCATCCGTTTTGAACAAACGTGTCATCGTAACTTTCGGGCACACATGTTACTTGCCATACTCAATACACTGGTAGAACCATTACTTTTTCCACTGCCAGAGGCAGTGGTTTATGTCTTTGAATCAACGAAGACGGCTGTGTCCTCACAGGTGACGGTGACGAGAGAAGCAACATTCCTGGGTCAGGCGACCACGGACTTTAGTCGGGAAAGAGAGGAGTGGAAGAAAGGTTACACTTCCCGCCCATTGTAGAGTATGTCAATTCTGATTGCAAGGTGACATTTGACCCAAAACAGACATGACAATTGTCCTGAATATCATGCCTGATCCAAACTACCACGACACATTGACCATCCTCTTCGCCGAATCCTGTGCATCTCTTTTCATGCTCGCAAACCCAGAACTGCGGCCGGTCAGGGTAGGGGACGGCGTTACCGCCGCCCCCTACCCTCACAACCAGACGTGGGATTCAGCACACCCTATGTGTCTCCCACGCTCCTCAGCCTACGTCACATCCTTGCCCGCCTCAAGACTGGCGGTGTGGCCGGGCAGATCGCTGGCCGTCGTCACCACCGTGCCTGCGCCGCCGGGGTGGTCGACGGTGGTGACGTATGCCCACCACAGCCCGCCGGCGTGGGTGGCCGCGCCCTGCTCCACCAGGGTGCCGTCCGCCTGGGCGATCACAAAGGTGACCTGCGCCACCTGGACATCGTCCCGCACCTTGGCCCGCAGGGTTTCGCCTACCCCGCCGCTCCAGGCCGTCAGGTCCACCTCCACCACTTCGGGGGCGTGCAGCCAGTCGGCAGTCGCCACGTTGAAGGCCGATTTTGTCGTGCCTGCCGCCTTCTCCACATAGACTGGCTCGTCTTTTGCGTCCTTGGCATAGGCAATCGCTTCTTGGAAGCGGTCACGCTGGGCCTGCTGCGCCGGGCTGGCCGGCTGGTCGCTGGGTCGTGGCTTGGTGCGGATGATGGTCTGGCCGCCCTTGCCGGTCTGGATCACCAACTGGTCACCCAACGAGCCGATCAAGCCCGTGATCACGATGTTCTTGTCAACTTTTGCCATAGGGTATTGCCTCCTTTGGGAGTGAGTTGGCCCCTGGCTCCCAAACTGGGGGACAGACCGTACCATTCAGGCCATGCTGTCCGGGGGGCCGGATAGACTAAATACGTTACGCCTTCGCTGCACCTTCACTGCACCTTCACTGCACCTTCACTCAAGCGATTCCGCTCACCTCCTTCCAAGTTTTCACCGCAAAGGCGCAAGGGGCGCAAAGAAAAGCAAGGTTTTCCTCGGTGTTCTCTGCGAGATCTCTGCGAACTCTGCGGTTTAGGTGTGCCAGGACCATCATAGCAGAAAAACCCTCTCAGTGATCTACCATCTTACTATCACAACCCTATCATCTTTTCTCAAATCACCCCGATGCCCAGCAATTTTCAGGCTGACCGCCAAATAGAACGCTGATTTTCCTGGTGCACGCAGATCAAAGCGGATTTCCCATCGGATCACAGAAAATCAGCGTTGATCTGTGTGCATCTGCTTTGATCTGCGTCCTGTTCTCCGGGACCCTGCCCGGACCAAAACAAAAAGGGAACTTCCGCCCGGTGTCCGGTTGCGGAAATTCCCTTTCGCAGTCCATTATACGCACTGTTGTTCGGATATCAGATCGTGCGAACACGCGCTCCAAGTTTACTCATAGCGGTTCCATGCCTTCGTTCAGGATGGCCAGGTATCGATCATAGGCAAAGACGCGGTTGCGCTGGCCGCCCGTCAGTTCCCGCACAATATCCAAGTTTTGCAGTCCATTGATACTCTTAGATACAGCGGGGAAAGAAAGCCCTGTATGGGCGCTAAGTTCGTTCAACGTCATCACTGGACGCTCGCATAGTGCACCATAGACCCGCAGGGCGCTCAAACCGCCCCGCCCCATGGATTGTACCCGGCTCGTGTCCTCTTTGAAGAGCGCCACCAACCGTTGGGCCGTGTCGACGGCATTGGAGGCGGTACTCGTCACCCCCATCAAAAAGAAATCTACCCACGCCTCCCAATCACCCGTGGTGCGCACAATATCAAGCAATCGGTAGTATTCCGACCGATGCTGCTTAAAGTAGAGGCTCAGATAGAGCAACGGCTTTGAAAGTATCTGCCCGTGATGCAGGATGAAAGCAATTAACAGACGCCCTATGCGACCATTGCCATCAAGAAACGGGTGAATCGTCTCAAACTGAACATGCGCCAGGGCCGCTTTGATCAACACCGGGTAGGGTGCCTGATCGTCGTGGATAAATTGCTCCAGGGCTGCCATGCACGCCTGGACTTGGTCCGGCGGCGGCGGAACAAAGAAAGCGTTGCCTGGCCGTGTGCCGCCAATCCAATTTTGGCTGCGTCGAAATTCACCCGGCGATTTGTCGCTACCCCGGCCTCGGGCAAGCAGCACCTGATGCATCTCACGCAGAAGTCGATTGGACAGAGGAAAGCCATCCCGCAGTCGGGCCATGCCATGTTCCAGCGCTGCCACATAGCTGGAGACTTCCATCACATCATCAAAAGGTACGCCGGGCGCTTGTGCCAATTCAAAGAGCAGCAGATCGGCCAGAGAGGACTGGGTGCCTTCGATCTGGGACGAAAGCACAGCCTCCCGGCGCACATAGGCATAGAGGAAGATATTCGGATCTGGGAGCAACAGAGAAATGCTATCCAGACGCCCCACAGCCAATGTAGCCTGTTCCAACAGACGCTGGCTGGTGCTAGAAATCTCCAGAGCTGGACTGGGCGGCAAGGGATGCGGGATGAAAGCTCGGACCTGCTCGCCGCCGACCACGGTTATTTCGTACGTTCCTGTATTTCCTCTTCGCATGGTGTTTACCCACCTTGTTCAACGATCGTTTAATAAGCCAAATGGTTATTAAACAAAAACATCAAAACGTTTAATAGCCGTAGTTTACCCGATAACACCCAGATCCTTCAAATTGACTTGAATAGAGGTGGCAAAGGCTGCTTGCCATGCTTCAATCTTCACGCTACAATGACCTCAAACGCCAGCACCGCCTCGATCAACGAGACAATGCCCATGACACCGGATCTCCTTGCCCTTGACAAGCCCGCCCTCCATACCTACTTCGCTGCCCAAGAGGAGGTGGTCTTCGCTTACCTCTTTGGCTCCGTGGCTCGAGGGCAAGCAGGCCCTTTGTCGGACGTAGATGTGGCTGTCCTGGCCCAGGAAGGGCTGGATAGCCGAGCGCTCTTCGATCTACGGTTGAGGCTGCTGGGGGATCTTATGCAACGACTGGGTACCGAGGCCGTGGATGTGGTGATCATGAACCAAGCGCCCCTTGCCCTCAACTACCGAGTCTTTCGGGATGGGGTTCAGCTTTTCTGCCGGGATCGCCAGCGCAGGGTCCTATACCAAGCGGACATCGTCAGCCGTTATCTTGACTTCAAACCGTTTCTTGAACGCTACGAACACACCATCTTGGACCGAGCGCAACGAGGAGAACTGCTCAATGGATATAACCCCCATCGCGGATCGCTTGACCGTTATCGCCAACTGCGTCAAATCCTTGAAGGAGATGCGGTCGGCACCAAGGGATGAAATCTGACATGGCCAGACTCTTTACTGACACCACCCCCGAAGCGGAAGCCGTACTGATCGGTCTGCTACGAGAAGCGCCTGGCTGGCGCAAGATGCAGATGATGGACCAACTCAACGCCCGCATGCGCACCCTGCTCCTCAGCGGGCTGCGGGAGCGTCACCCCCAGGCGGACGAGGTCGAGTTGCGCCGTCGCATGGCCGACCTGCTCCTTGGCAAAGAACTGGCGGAAACGGTGTACGGGCCACTGCGTTCGCAGCCGGAGTACCAGACCCCATGAATAACGAATCAACAGAGGTTACGCTAACCGTCACATCGATCTTGGAAGAAATGGGGGTCGTCTATGCCATCGGGGGATCCCTGGCCAGCACCATGCATGGCGTAGCCAGGTCAACGTTGGACAGTGATATCGTGGCCGATTTACGCACCGAACAAGTGCCCGCCCTGATTGCCAGTCTTGAAAACGACTTCTATCTTTCGGATACGGCTATCTACGAGGCGATCCGGTATCGCAGCAGTTTCAATTTGATCCACCTGACCAGTATGTTCAAGATCGACATCTTTCTCCCCAAGGATCGCAACCTGGACCGAGGCGCAGCTACGCAGACGTCGTGCCCAAACCCTCGCCCAAGAGCCGGAACGAAAAGCCTACATGATCACGGCAGAAGACACGATCCTGGCCAAATTGGACTGGTATCGACAGGGGGGCGAAAGTTCCGAACGCCAGTGGCGAGATGTTCAAGGCATTGTAAACGTCCAAGGCGAGAATCTGGACTGGTCCTATCTGCGCCAGGGCGCTCAAGATCTAGGCGTGGACGACCTGTTGGGGAAATTGCAGCCACCCGGATAAACGTTAACCAGACCGTGAGGTCTCCGATTCTGTGTCGGCACGCAGCAAGCCTGCACGGAGATCCATCACAAACCCCCAAAACACAACAAAGCGGCGCATCCATATGGATGCGCCGCCTCTGTTCTACTCTATTCAGGTGGGCGAGGAGGGACTTGAACCCCCGACCTCACGGATGTGAACCGTGCGCTCTAACCAGCTGAGCTACTCACCCTGGATTTTGTGTTCGACAGAAGGAAGTATATCATATCCCTTGGTAGGGTCAAGTTTTGCTGTTTTTAGATGCGGATAAAAACCGCCCGCATGGGGATAAATAAACGAATTATGGTCGTAAACCTGCAACAATACCAACGCCATTTGATCCGGATTTTCTTCGTCTTGGTGATCCTGGCCGGGCTGACCGGGGCGCTGTATGCCCGGGCCAATTGGTCGATCAACGCCGAGAGCTTGGACCAGATCAGCTTCTCCGTGGCCGAGGGGGATTGGGTCGATCTGGCCTCCACCGTGGCTGAGGGGGCGATTCAGATTTTCCAAGGCATGACCGGCACAAGATAAGGCAAAAGGCAAAGCGCAAAAGGCAAAAGGCAAAAGGTGAACGTGGTTGAGATCTTCTCGGCGTTGTGGGTGAGTACCATCACCCACGAAGTCCACAGATCTCGTCAACCACGTTCACCTTTTGCCTTTTGATTTTTGCCTTTTGCCTTTTGCCTTCTCCGTTAGTTCGGATCGTAGACGCAGCGCTGGCCTTCGGTGCCGTTGAAGTAGATGCACAGCAGCACGAAGGCCCGGCGGAACTTGAGCTCGTTGATCTGGCTGGGTTCCATGATGGCCCACCAGTATTGCTCTTCGTCTTGGGGGTTGCCGTCGTTGAGCCAGTCTACGTTGGGCATGGTGAGCAGGCTCATCAGGCCGATCCAGGGCCGCCAGTTGGCCGCGGCGTATTCGTAGGCCCGCTTCAGATATTCGGCCTGGGTGAACTCGTCGATGCCCGCCCCGGCGCCGTGCCAGGCATAGGCCGGGTTGACCGAGTCATAGGTCCAGCCGAACTCCAGGATCACCACCTTTTTGGCGCTGTCCCCATACTTGACCATGATGGCGCGGATGTCTTCCACATGGCGGAAGGCGAAGAAGCGGTAGCCGCCATATTTCGGGTTGGCCGCGGCCTCGGCGGGGTCCAGTTCCGGCGGGGCGGCGAAGCCTGCGCCGTGGACGCCCAGCATGTCGAAGTAGCCGTTGCTGTTGCCGCCCATGGCCTGGTACATCTGGTCGTAGAATTTGTCGTCGGGCATGGCGATGTTGCTGTCATCCCCGGTGGGGGCCATGCCGGCGCTGATGACGATGGCGTTGGGGTTGGCCCGCTTGATGGCTTCGTACGCCTTGCCCAGGAATTCGGCATATTGGGCCGGGTTGGGCCGGTTGCCGCCCCACTCCCGGGCCAGGTTCGGCTCGTTCCAGATCTGGTAGGCCTGGATACAGCCCACAGCCTGGGCCGAACAGTTGTAGCGGCTGGCCATGGCAAAGACAAAGTCGGCGAAGTTATCGCCGTTTTGGGGCGGATGACCGGCCCAGAAGTTGCTCAGATCCGGGTCGCTGCCCACCCGGGCCAGGAATTTCAGCCCGTCCTGGTTGACCTGGCGCACGACTCGGTCGGCGATGGTCCAGTCAAACTGGCCCTTGCCCGCGCCCTCGATGGTCTCCCAGGCCATAGCCTGCTTGACCCAGTTGAACCCAGCCTCGTTCATCAGCTTGAGATCCCGGTCGGCCATCTCGGCAGCGCCACCAGAGAAAGGCTTGGGCGCCAAAGTCCGGGCTGGACATGGTGGCGGGCAGGTAGTTGCCAGAGCCGGTTTGGGTCGCTTGCTGGGTGGTCTGTTGGGTGGTTGATTGGGCGGTCGTGCCCCCGGCTACGGGGACGCTGGCCAGATCACCGTCCAGATCGAAGTATTGGGCGGCGCTGAAGCCGACCACCGCGCCGTTTTCGGCCAGTTCCAGCCATTGACCATCGGCAGACTTGCCCGTGACATCAAATTGCTGGCCCAACGTGACCGAACGCACAACCTCGAAGCCTCCGCCGGGGCCGCTGCGCACGTTGAGTTGATCCGCGTTCACCGTGGCCCGGATGGATACGGGGGCCACGGCTGCCGGGGCGACTGCCTCAACCGGGGCGGCTTCCACCGGCGCGGCGGTGGGCGGCACCGGGGTGGCGACCTCTGCCGCAGCCGTGACCGGTGTCTTGGTCGGTGTGGGGGTTGGCTCGGCTTCGCTGCCCCCGCAGCCGCTGAGGACCAGCGCCAGGGTCAACAAGGCTATGATGGCCCAAGTTTGGACTCGTCCGCGCCCCATTTTCCCCGTCCCGATCCGCTTCGTTTTTCGTCTGTATTCCCATAAACCACTCCCCTTGTCAATTTCCAAAAAAGACGATCCATCTCCCCAATCGCCCAGTCTCTCGCTCAGTCAATCCAAAATCTAAAATTCTACTTGCCCATTGCCCGCAACGCATCATAAACGGGGAGGGGGCTCCAATCGTTCCGCACGATGCCCCATTGGGCCTTTTCGGTGCCGTCGGCCACCACGCGGAAGTTGAGGTTCCACAGGAAGGCCGGGCCCCGCCCAGCCCCAGTTGCGCATCATCTGATACGCTTCCACGGTCCAGGCGGCCTGCTCTTCGTAGGAGTTGTCGTTGGCATAGGCATAGGCCGGGTGGAAGGCGCCGCCCGCCGCCCAACCAAATTCCGTGGGCCAGATGCGCTTGTTGGCCGCGCCATAGGTGACGGCGATGTTGCGATAGCCTTCCATGGTGCTGCGGAAGCTCCACGAGTGGTGGGGCGAATCGCAGGCGCCGTTGAAGCTGTTGCCCGTCTGCTGGATCACCCCGCAGGCGTCTTGCCAGCTCACGCTGGCGGGGACGTTGTAGCCGCTGGGGTGGGCGCCGATGCCGTCGGCATAGTTGGCCACGCCGTTGCGGAACATGCCCTCCAGATAGGCGAAGTCGTCCATGGCCAGGCTGCCGTTGTTGCCCGCCGGGGTCAGCGCGCCGCTGATCACGTACATGGACGGGCAGGCATTTTTGATGGCCGCATAGGCCGGGCGCAGCAGATTCATATATTCTGCCGGGTTGAGGGGTTTGTTGCCCCATTCATAGTGCAGATTCTGCTCGTTCCACACTTCGATGGCTTTGAGGGACGACCCGCAATATTCCCCGGCCAAGCGCCCCACAAAGTTGGCATAGGTTTGGGGATCTTGGGGCGGTCCGCCCACGTTGGCATCAAAGCCCGGCTCTCGTGCCCAATCTGGGGCGTTGACCACGCTGAAAAGCAGGTTGATGCCCCGCAGATTGGCCGCGCCGATGATGGGGCCGATGTCGCCAAAGCCATATTGGCCGGGGCTGGACTCGAAGATGCGCCATTCGATCTGCTGCTTCATCCAGGTGAAGCCCATCTCCCGGGTCTTGTCCATAGCCAAGCCCTCTTGGCCCGTGTGGATCACGTGGGCTTGGACGCCGTAGCCGAAGCTGCCGCCGCCCGTGGGGGCCGGGGCCGAGATCAGGCTGGAGCTTGAGGCCGACACGACGGGGGCCGATACCACAGGAGCCGGGGCTGGGGTGGGGGTCGGCGGCAGTTGATCTTCCGGGATCTGGGCGATCTGGTCCAGGGGACCGGCGGGGGTGGTCAGCCCGGCATACAGCCAGACCGGCTCGTCCTGGCCGTCCAGCTTGACCTGATACCACTGGCCGTCCGGGCTGCTGCCCAAAATATCGGCCACTGCGCCAGCCTTGGCCGTGGTCACAATGCTATAGGCCGTGCTGGGACCGCTGCGCACGTTCATCACCGCGGCGGAGATCACGGCCACGGGAACGGAAGGGGTGGCAGTTGGGGTGACAGTGGGGGCAACGGTCGCCGTGGGCACAGTCAAGGCCAGGGTCGTTGTCACCGGTTGGGTGGCGTCCTCGGTCTCGGTGATCGGGGCCGTCTGGCCCAGGGGCAGGATACCCGCCACATTGCCCGTCAACTCGGCAAAACTGCCGGAGATCCAAACCGGCTCGTCGATGGTCTCAAATTGAACCAGAACCCACCCGTTTTCGCCGCTGGCCAACACGGTGCCCTCGGAGCCGCCGGTCACCTTGTCCACCACGGGGAAGTCGGTCCCCGGTCCCTGGCGCGCATTCATCAGCGACGGCTGGACCACGGCCACGGCCACGGCAGTCGGCTCGATGGTCGGTTCGGGGGTGGGTTCAAGGGTGGCTGTTGGGGTCGGGGTGGGGACTGCCGTTGGCTCCTCGGTGGGCGCAGTCGGTTCGGCTGTCGGTTCGAGCGTCGGTTCAGCCGTCGGGGCCAGGGTAGGCGCAACCGTTGGCTCAACCGTCGGCGCGGCAGGGGCGACCGCTTCGGCAATCTCAGCGGACGTCTCGCCGCTGGCCACCAGCGTGGCCGCATCCGAGGTCAAGGCAGGAATATCTTCCGGGGCGACAAAGGCACAGCTTACCGCCAGGCCAATGGTCAAGGTCAACACAGCGCTGATAGCAAAGACACGCAGCAAACGAGCGCGTCGGGCAGATCGATTCATCATGGGCAGATCACCTGGGGCGTTGGGCGTGGTGGATAGGTCAATACCGGTCATGCGTTGGGAAAACGAAACCAGTCAAGAACGGAGAGATTGTATCACAGGTGGGGGCGGCAAGTGTAACTGCGGGGGGGTCGGGGATTTGGGATTGGGGATTGGGGACTGGGGATTGGGCTTCATGCCCCCAATCCCCAGTCCCCGAACCCCTACTTGGGCATATTTGCCAGCGCGCTGTAGACCGGGAGTGCACCCCAACCGGCGTCGACGATGCCCCATTGGGCCTTTTCGGTGCCGTTGGCCACCACCCGGAAGTTGAGGTTCCAGAGGATGGGCGGAGCGACCCAGCCCCAATTGCGCATCATTTGATAGGCTTCCACGGTCCAGGCCGCCTGTTCTTCGTAGGAATTATCGTTGGCATAGGCATAGCGTGGATCAAAGGCCCCGCCGGCCGCCCAGCCAAACTCCGTAGGCCAGATCTGCTTGCCCCCGGCCCCATAGACGTTGGCGATATTGCGATAGCCTTCCATGGTGCTGCGGAAACTCCACGAGTGATGGGGCGAGTCACAGGCACCGTTGAAGCTGTTGCCGGTCTGTTGGATCACCCCACAGGCGTCCTGCCAAGTGGAACTGGCCGGCACGTTGTAGCCGCTGGGGTGGGCACCGATGGCGTCGGCATAGTTGGCCAACCCATTCTGGAACATGCCCTCCAGATAGGTGAAGTCGTCGATGGCAAAGCCGCCGTTGTTGCCCGCTGGGGTCAACGCGCCGCTGACCACCCACATGGAGGGGCAGGCATTCTTGATGGCGGCGTAGGCCGGGCGCAGCAGGTCCATGTAGGCCGCCGGGTTCAAGGGCATGTTGCCCCATTCGTAGTGCAAATTCTGCTCGTTCCACACCTCAAGCGCCTTCACCGACGAGCCACAATACTTGCCCGCCAAGGCGCCCAAGAAGTTGGCGAAGAATTGGGGATCCCGGGGCGGACCGCCCACGCTCTTGTCAAAGCCCGATTCTCGGGCCCAGTCCGGCGCGTTGACCACGCTGAAGAGCAGGTTGATGCCCGCACCGTTGGCGGCCCCTACAATGCCTTCCAAGGAGTTGAAATCCGGGTTGCCCTGGCTAGACTCGAAGACCTTCCACTCCACCTGCTGCTTGACCCAGTTGAAGCCCATCCCCGCGGTCTTTTGCATGACCAGACCGGCCTGGTCGTTGTGGACCATGTGGGCCTGGACGCCATAGCCGAAGGGAATGCCGCCGGAGGGCCGGGGGGCGCTGACCGCCACCGCGGGCGCAGAGGCTGCCGGGCGCCGGGGCCGCCGCCGCGGCCACCTGCTGGGGCGCTTCGGGGATGTCGGTGATCACGGCCACGCCGCCCAGATTGCCGCTGGCGTTGGTCAGGCTGTCAATCGTCCAGCCGGGGGTGCCGTCCAGATCGATCTGCCACCAATCCCCGGCTTCGTTCTTGCCCAGGATGCGGTAGCTGCCGCCAGGTTGCACCTGGCCGATCACTGAGTAGGCTGTGCTGGGGCCTTCCCGCACATTCACGGTCTGGCCGCTGGTCAGGGTGGCGAACTCAGGCGCGGGTGTCGGGGCGGGTGTGGCGGTGGCCATGGCCAGCGAGATGGACTTGGGCAGACCGACCGCTCGGTTGCCTTCCACAATCTTGGCTTCCACATTCAGATTGCCCTCGCCCGTGGGGGCCATGAAGGCAAAGCTGGGGTTGTCCAGAGGTCGGGTATCCTGGGCCACGATGGCCCCATCCGGCCCGGTGACCGTATAGGCCACGGCCATGCCCGGCCCGGCGCTGGTGGTCAGTCCGCCCGATTGATATTGGCGCAGAACCTCCCAGATGCCGGCGTCCACGTCGCCGTTCTGGGTGCCGGCGATATCCACACCGGCCACATTGTACAATTCCAACATTTTCAGTTTGTGGGCAATGCTGGCAGCGCTCTCGATATAGACCGTGCGCTCAAAGCCCTGGTCGTCCAAGTAGCTATAGAAATAGGCACCCAAGGACTCGTCGTAGGTCAGGCGGTTGAGCAGACGGGGATTGTCCACGGTCAGGTCCACCTGCTCGCCGGGGGCCACGCCGCCGGTCGCCTTCAAATCGGTCAACAAGGGTTGCAGAGATTCCTGATAGCCCTTGATCAGCAGATATTGGCCGATGTGTTCCACAGATTGGCCGGGCAGTTCCACCAAGATCTTCTCTCGGCTCACCTCGCTGACGGCGAAATCCATCAGCGCTTCCATCTCGCCATTGGCCTGATAGGCCCGAGGATCCGTGGGCGCGGGGATGATCAGGGTGTCCGCGATCTGGCCCAAGGCCCGCCAATCATAGCCGCCTGTGCTCCAGCTTTCTGCCGAAACCTGGGTGGGGGCTTCCACCCGCACGGCCAGGGTT
Source organism: uncultured Chloroflexia bacterium (assembly GCA_963704975.1). Classification (GTDB taxonomy): domain Bacteria; phylum Chloroflexota; class Anaerolineae; order Caldilineales; family Caldilineaceae; genus JAGNDO01. The sequence goes on from CAVPIK010000006.1 coordinate 12,466, forward strand.
TTGTTCACATCCGGGGCGTGCAGCCGCTCGGCCAGGGTTTGGATGAAGTTGACAAAGTCCATGCGGGCGCTGGGGATGGCGTCCACGCCCCGATAGTCGATGACCACGCCGCCGTAGGAATTGCCGACCAAATAGTTGACGATGGCGTTGTACTGATTGTCCTGTTGGGCAGGGTCCAGCAGCATGTTGTTGATCAGATCCGTGCGCACAGTCTCGCCCCGCCAGTTGCGCAGGACAGGGTTGATGCCAAAGTTGCCCACGGGGATGGACTGCAACTCGTCGTCAAACGCGCCGTCGCCCCGCAGATAGAGACCGGGCACGGTCACCGTGGCCGCCGCGCCGGAGGCTTCCGGGGCGATCTGGCCCTGCAAGCTGGCGGTGACCGAAGCCAGGGGATTGCGGGGCAGGGACTGCATGATCATGAAATTGCTCGGTACAAAGCCCAATTTGGCTTCTACCCGATCATCCGCGGTCAACACATAGCTGGGCACATATTCCCAGCCTTCCCCGGTCCACGTATAGAGGGCCAACCGCTCGTAGGGCTGGCTGTCGTTGGGGATAGGAATGGTGAGAATGGATCCAGCCGGCGTATCGCCCCGCACGTCCAGTTGATAGAAGGGGCTGAGGGGCTTGAGGCTGTTGGCCGACAATCCCTGGCTGGCCTCAAAGGCGTTGCTGCCTTCCTGGGCGGCGACAAAATCCAGGCGCGGGATGCTGGCGAGCTGCACCCGGAAACTGGCGTCAACGGCCTCGTCGGGGAAGGTGATGGCGGTGCCGTCCGGATCCTGCACGGTGCCGCCCCGGTCACTGATACCGGTATAGCTATAGCTGCGCAGGGTCTCCCAAAGGTTGATGGGGGGCAACAGCAAAACAGCAATCACCAACAAAGGGATCACCACAAAATTGAGTAGGCGTGCCGCCCGCCCTTCCACCATTCGTGTGGCTCGAGGCATGGGACGGCTAGACGTGCCGGTTTTCGTACTCTGCATGGATCTTGCACTCCTTGACAAAAACAAAACGGGATGTCACAACTTGCTGGGCAAATGGCTCTTTTGCGCCACAATTTCAGGGCGATAAGACCACCTTCACAGCAATGCTGACCTCTGTCAACGATTCGCAGCGGGCCGTGGTTCCCTTCTCCTAAAAAGTCACCCCAGAGTCGATCTCTGGGGAGCGGAGGAAGGGGAAGGGGCTTTCGATCCCGCTGTCTATGGACATCCGTATGGCCTCAATATGAGGGCACAGCCACGAATCATAGCACAAAAACGCCCTCTTTGGCGAAAATGCAAAGGCAAAAGTGAATATTCAACCAGAAAAGCGGATGCGACCGACGAGCTGAGTGACGCGATAACCATGGTGCATTGTTCATTGTGCATTCCCCATTGTATACTTCCCCCATGACACTAAATCTTGATCGCCAGGGCCGCTCTGTGCGCCGCCGCTGGCTGGAACTAACTTTGTTGATCGGCTTTCTGCTCAGCCTTGTGCTGGGCGTGGGCGCGTTGGCGGTGATCTTTGTGCTGGGCGATGCATCCCCCCCGGTTGCGGCCCCGGACGCCCTGACCGGGCTGCGGGCAGATGGCATCCCGCCCCAGTATGCCTTGCTGGAACTGGCCGGGGATCCCACCGCCGCCCTGGCCCGCCAGGCTATGGACGCCGGCCAGGTGGAGACCGCCTACGCCCAGATCGTCTTTGCCACGGATCTGGCCGACTCCCAACGCATGGGGCTACTGCTGATCTTGGCCCGGCGTATGCGGGAGAACAACCTGCCCGATCGGGCTGCCCAGGTCTATGGCCTGGCCCGCACGACCGCGGTACTCTCCCCGCTGCTTACCCCCCTGGAACGCAGCCAGGCCCTGATTGAAAGCGCCGATGGTCTGTTGGCCGTGGGCAAAGCTGCGGCAGCGTTGGACGCCGCCGACCAAGCCCGCTCGGTGGCCGCCCAAGCCGCGGATCTGCTCCCTGTGCAGCGCAACCAGATCTTCACCAGCCTGACGCCCATCTACAAAAGCGCCGGCGCGGATGACCGGGTGCGGGAAATGGGCGAGTTGCAACGCTCCGCAGGACCGATCGACCCTGGCGTCGTCTTGCCGGGCCTGTGGTTGAGCCTCTCCCAGCCCTATGTGCCCGCCAGTGCCACCGCACCGACCGAGCAGGACAACCTGGTCCTGCTGGCCCAGGTAGAGGCAGACCGACGCAACGCCGCCCAGATTTTGGTGGAACGCATCCGCCTCACCGATGGCCTGGACATTGAGCCGGAGCGGGAGAGCCTGATCAACGCGCTGCTCAACGAAAACCGGGTGCGGGCGGAGATCTTCCGTCTGGGTCGGGCGGCGGGACCGTCCTTGGCCGAGCAGCACTGGTTGATCCAAGAGCAGCGGCGCTGGCAGGCGGAAAAGGTGCGCATGGCCCTTGGCGGCTATGGCCTACGCTTGGTGCCGGAGTGGAGCGACAACCCCACTCTGCTGCTGCAAGATCTGGGCAACAGCACGGCGGACCTGCAAGCGATCCTGGCCGCCCAAGTCAACGCCCAAACCGATCCCGTGGGCGCAGCGGTATTGCGGCATCAAACACTGGCCTGGCTGGCCTTGCAGGTTGAGTCCGGTCTCTATCCCGGCAGCCAGACCAGCGGGCTAGACGGGGAGATTGGGGCCAGCATCCTGGCGGCCCAGGCGGAATTAGCCCAAATGGGCTATCCGCTTTCCTTGCCCCTGGCCTACGCCCCCGGCGGCGATGGGCCAGCCTATTCCTTCACCACCAGCCGTTAAAGCAAGGCAAAAGGCAAAGTGCAAAAGGCAAAAGGCAAAAGTTGAGCGTGGTTGACGAGATCCGTGGACTTCGGGGGGGATGGCAGTTACCCACAACGCCGAGAAGATCTCAACCACGTTCACCTTTTGCCTTTTGCACTTTGCCTTTTGCCTTTTGCCTTCCCACATCAGCGTAGGGATTGCGTGGGAACTTCGTGGGTGAAAAAGGTTGAAAATGCGTTTGACAGGGATTTGGGATAGGAGTATACTGCCCATATCTCCTCAGCCATCAGGAAGCAGTTCATCTTCGCCCCACGCACACCAAGCAAGTTCAGCCGTACAACAGCAAAGGATTAGACCGATGAAGGGGCATCCGATCAAGATAATTCGGCAATCGTCCGAACCAATATAGGTCTGAATCGACACCTGGGTGCCCTTGCGCTGCCTAGGTGTTTTCGTTTGTAACCCGAACCGTCCTTCGTTCGCACATGCACGGCTTTCATTCACTATTCACCTTTACCCATCTATTCTATCCAAGAGCGTTTCGCTCACTATTTTAAGAAAGGAACCTGGAATGGATTCAGTCGCAAGCAGAATCATCAAGGCACGCCAATACGCGGCAGAGAAAGATCAGCGCATCAAGGTCCACGGGTTTGAAGTTGAGATCCACGGGGACAACGCTGAACATGTTGTGGGGTATAACCGTGGCGCGTGGACCTGTGACTGCGAGGAGTTTGCCTTGCGGGCTATCTGCGCCCACGTGATGGCCATGGAAGAAATTATGGGCGATAGCGTCGAGCCTGCCATGATTCCTGTACGCGGCTAGTTAGCCGCCTACATCAACCAAGAAAACCTAGGCCGGGGGATCGATATGATTCGATCCCCCGGTCTGCGCGTTTAGGCGACAAACTTGGGCTGATCTAGGGGCTGTGCTATCCTGATTGTTCGTAGTCTATTGGTTCTTTTTTCTCACACTTTCTATGGTGACCTATTGACTCTGCGACGCTCCTTGCCCCTGGTGTTGGGGATTGCCATCAGTGCTTTTTTCCTCTATTTGGTCTTGCCGGGGCTGGATCTGGCCGAGGCCGGGGCCACCTTGCGCACGGCCAACTATTGGTGGGTGCTGCCGGGCGTGGCGGTCTATTTTGTGGGGCTGTGGGCCAGAACCTGGCGCTGGCACTATATGTTGCGCCACCTCAAACCCATCCCCCTGCGTCGGCTCTTCCCCGTGGTCTGCATCGGCTATTTTGGCAACAACGTCTACCCCTTCCGGGCTGGGGAGGTGATCCGCTCCTACATCCTCAAGCGCAAGGAAGAGGTGCCCTTTGCCTCCAGCCTGGCCACGGTGTTGATCGAGCGCATCTTTGATGGCCTGGTCATGCTGCTCTTCGTCTTTCTGGCCCTGCCCTTCGCCCCCATCCCCGCGGACTATCGCAACGCCGTGGTGGTGCTGACCGTGCTGCTCTTTGCGGCCACGGGGGTCTTTATCTGGATGGCGGTGCAGCCCCAACGCATGGCCCGTTTCTATAGCTGGGTGGCGGATCGCCTGCTGCCTCAAAAAATCCGCACCCGCACAGATGATCTCTACGAGCGCTTTATGGCCGGCCTGGGCAGCCTGAGCCGGGGCACGGATGTGCTGATGATCTTCGGCACCAGCGTGGTGATCTGGCTGATGGAGACGGTGAAATATTGGTTTGTCATGCACGCCTTCCCCTTCGAGGTCAGCTTTATTGTGCTGATGTTGATGAACGGCATCGTCAATCTGGCCACCACCCTGCCCTCCGCGCCGGGCTATGTGGGCACCTTTGACACACCGGGCATCAACACCCTGACCGCCTTTGGGGTGGCCAAAGAGATGGCCGCCAGCTATACCCTGCTTCTGCACGTCGCCCTGTGGGTCCCCGTCACCGCCCTGGGCGCGTACTATTTCTTCTTCCAAGAACGCATGCACTGGAGCGACTTTCGTCCGTCGCTAAAAAAGACGTCGAAGACGCCAAATGAATCTCCTAATCTCCCAATCGCTGAATCTCAGCGATTAAGAGATTCAGGAGATTTTTCACACGAAAGGACCCTCCTATGAAAAACATCGCTGTCGTCGGCACGGGCTATGTGGGCTTGGTGACCGGCACCTGTTTTGCGGATCTGGGCAACAAGATCACCTGCTTGGACATCGACGAGGCCAAGATCGAGAAGCTGCGCCAGGGTGGCGTGCCCATCTACGAGCCGGGGCTGAACGAGCTGATCCAGCGCAATGTCAAGGCCGGGCGGCTGCTCTTCACCACCAGCTATGCCGAAGCCCTGGCCGACGCCGACTTCGTCTTCATCTGCGTGGGCACGCCCAGCGGCGTGGACGGTGAGGCGGATCTGCGCTATGTGAAGATGGCCGCCGAGACCATGGCCCAGACCATGGACCACCCGCTGATCATCGTCAACAAAAGCACGGTCCCCGTGGGCACGGGGGATTGGGTGGCGGACATCATCCACCGCAACCAGCCCACCGCCATCGACTTTGCCGTGGTCAGTTGCCCCGAATTTCTGCGGGAAGGCTCGGCCATCCGGGATTTTATGAACCCGGACCGGGTGGTGCTGGGCAGCCTGGACCAGAACGCGGCGGATCAGGTGGCCCAACTGCACCTGCCCCTGCGCGCCCCCATCATCGTCACCGACCTGCGCACGGCGGAGATGATCAAATACGCCAGCAACGCCTTCCTGGCCACCCGCATCAGCTTTATCAACGAGATCGCCACCATCTGCGAGCGGCTGGGCGCGGATGTGCGGGAAGTGGCCGCGGGCATGGGCTATGACAAGCGCATCGGCCCCCACTTCCTCAACGCCGGGCTGGGCTATGGCGGCAGTTGTTTCCCCAAGGATGTCAAGGCCCTGGAACACATGGCCTTGGTCCAGGGCGCGCATCCGGCCCTGCTCCACGCGGTGATGGAGATCAACCGGGACGCCCGGCGCTGGGCGGTGATCACCCTGCGCACGCTGTTGGGCGGCAGCCTGGCGGGCAAGCGCATCGGGCTGCTGGGCCTGGCCTTCAAGCCGGACACGGACGATCTGCGGGAGGCCCCGGCCATGGAATTGGCCCACATGCTCCAGACCGAGCGGGCCTTGGTCTCCGGCTATGACCCGGTGGCCATGGAGATGGCGGGCAAGCTCAACCCGGAGCTGCACTTGGCCGAAGATGCCTATGAACTGGCCGAGGGCGCGGATGCCTTGATTGTCGTGACCGAATGGAACGAATTCAAAAATCTGGATCTGCTGCGCATCAAACTGAGCATGGCCCAGCCGGTGATTGTGGATGGCCGCAACATCTACGACCCCGCCCGCATGGTGGAGATGGGCTTCACCTATCGGGGCGTGGGCCGGGGGTATGGCATCTCGGAATAGGCCGCACTAGATCAGTTACCCAAGAAGCAAAAAAGAGCGGCTGTCCCCTTCTGGCCAAGGGGCAGCCGCTCTTTTTGTCCACACCGAAGGAACGCTGGCTGGCTCGGATCTTCCTGGATCACGATGCCTTCATGGGGCGATGCTTAGGAACTCCAAGCGTAGCTTGAATTATACGTCTGCGTCCAACAGTCTTGGGCCAATTGGGCTGGGAAGGATAATCGAATCATCTACTCTTCATGGGCGTCTTCTCCTTGGTTTGAACGGTTGTCTTGTGTGCGGTGTCTCAGCATGTCACGGGGAATGAGGGGGGCTGATCAATTGTCGTCCTATTTGACGACGGATGGATATTGATGCCACTGTTCTTGCCATTCGCTTCTCATCTCATAGTGATCCTCCTTGCGCTAGCGGGCCGTTGAATGGGTGTCAAGACATGCGCTCAGTGTCCTACACATCAGGTTCATAGTTTACAGCAACCTTACCGCGCACCCTATGGCATACATCACAGCTTGATGTGAAACACGTCACATCTTCCCCATATTTCCTCGTGTACATAAAAAATGGTGGCTGAATCTACCTGATCCAGCCACCATTTTTTCCTATATTGTAAGGCACCCTTAAATATACTATTTGCTAAGCTATTGACGCCAACGCCGCCTTGACTACCGCCTCGCACCTGCTCGATGAGAGGCCGCTTGACCATAGGGTTTGCGTAAAACTACTGCGCCATAAGCGTAATACTGGTCCCGGTGCTGTCTCCGTCCGGATCGGTGTTCAGGGTTGCGTTGTATTGCCAGAGCATAGAATCGCTGTGGGTGATATCGGTGACCGTAAACGTCATGGCGGGGACTTCCTTTTGCTTGACTTCTCTGCTGGTGACGGCACAGCGGCCATCATTCTCCGTGGTGCAATCGTCAGTCCGGCCATCGCTCCAAGCGAAGAAGACTTTAGCCTTTGGAATTGGATTCCCCGCCTCGTCCTGCACCTTCATGGTGATGGACGTGCGCCACTTATCACCATTGACCGTCTTGACGCCATCCAGATCCCCTATAAAAATGGGGGTGGCCACAGGCTTGGCCATGACGATGTTGGTGCCATTGCTGTCGCTTTCCGGGTCACTGTTCCCATCAGGTTGATAGGCCCACTTCATCACATCGTCGAACTCCACGCCAGTGATCGTAAAGCTGATGGCATCTTTGCTCGTACCGACAAATTCGTTGCTGGTCACGCTGCACAGACCATTGGCATCTGTCGTGCAATTGGCGTTGTTCCCATAACCCCAGACGCCCAACACCTTGACGTCGACCATAGGTTGACCGGTCTCATCCGCTAGCTTGATGGTGATCGTGGTGCGCCATTTGCTGCTGTTACTGCTGTTCACCCCATCCAAATCCGTGACAAAGAAGGAGATGGACGCAGGCTTGGTCACTGTGATAGCCGTGCCGTCACTGTCGGGGTCCGGGTCTGCATTCATGCCGGGTTGATATGCCCAGTGCATGGAATCGTTGTGGGTGATATTGTTGACCGTAAAGGTCATGGCACCCATTTGATCGCCCGCATATTCTCGGCTGGCAAAGGCACATACGCCTGCCGCATCGGTGGAACAGTTGACGCTATTGCCGTCGCTCCAGCTTGCAGAGAGATCTGCACTGGGCACGGGCTGCCCAGTGGCGTCCATGACCACCAAAGTGACATGGCTGCTCCACTTGGTGCCGTTGACCGTGGTACTTCCATCGAGATCAGCCACAAACATGGAGACTATCTGAGGCATGGAGACGGTGATCGTGGTGCCGTCGCTGTCCCTGTCCCCGTCAGCGTCCATATTGCGTTCGGGCATATAGCCATGTTGGTCAAGCTCGATATTGAGGACGGTGAAAGAGAGCAGGCGGGCTTCGTCCGCCGTGTAGAAGCTGCTGTTCACGCTACATTGACCGGCGCCGTCGGTAGTGCAGTTGACGTCCTGACCAAAGCTCCACGTGCCGGAAACCTTGGCTCCGACCACGGGCAGGCTATCATCGTTCCAGACGGTCATGGTTGTGACCGCCCGCCATTTGGCCCGCTCGATCTCCGTGCGGCGACCTAAGTCTGCAATGTAGATGGGATCAGGCGGTCCAGCCAGGTTATCCGTTGACCCATCATCATTCACCCAGGTCGTGGCTGCAATATTCCTGTAGCCGCCAGACCAGGCCATGCCGCCGGACCAAGCCATGCCGCCGCTCCACGCCATGCCGCCGGACCAGGCCATGCCGCCGCTCCAGGCCATGCCGCCGGACCAGGCCATGCCGCCGGACCAAGCCATACCGCCGCTCCAGGCCATGCCGCCGGACCACGCCATACCACCGGACCAGGCCATGCCGCCGGACCAGGCCATGCCACCGGACCACGCCATGCCGCCGCTCCACGCCATGCCGCCGGACCAGGCCATGCCTTCTGTTCTGGTGCCCAGTTCATCCAAGGCACCGGACCAGGCCATCCCACCGGACCACGCCATACCGCCGGACCAGGCCATGCCGCCGCTCCACGCCATGCCGCCGGACCAGGCCATGCCCAAGGCGTGGGCTTTGCCGTTGCCGTCCACTGCATAGTAGAGCCATTGGCTGCCATCGTCGCTCAAGGCCCGGCGAATGGGGCCTTGGTAATGATAGGCCAACTCTGTTGGGTCTAGTTCCTCCCACTGCACCAGGTTGTCGACGAAGATGTCGTCGGTCCAGCCCAGGCCGTGGGCCAGGTCGGCGTGGATGTCCATGCCCGCATTGGCTCGGCCATCGGCGGGCAGATTGCCCCACACCGCGTCCGGGGCCCAGATGCGGCCCATGCCCTGCTGGAAGACGTTGTAGACCAGATCCGTGTCATTGGCCACCGCCGGACGGGCCGTGTACATGAGCCGGAACTTCACCTGATCCGGGGTCAATTCTGGGTGGGCGTCCAACATCAGGGCCACCACGCCGGAGGCGACGGCGGTGGCCATGCTGGTGCCGTTCATGCGGAAGAGGCTTTGGGTTTCGGAATAGTCCGGGTGGGTCATGGCCAGGCGGGCGCTGTGGACCTCGTCGCCTGCTTTGTTGTACATGAAGGAGATCACGTTGGCACCCGGGGCCAACACGTCGGGCTTGGCGAAGCCGTCCGCCGTGGGGCCGGTGGCCGACCAACTGGGCAGGACATCATCGGCCCAGTAGCCGGGGGTGCGGTTGTTGTCGATGGCCCCGACGGTGATCACGTAGGGGTCGTTGCCGGGGACGGTGATGCTCTCGGCCCCAGGGCCGGTGTTGCCCGCCGCGGCCAAGACCACGATGCCGTTGGCCCAGGCCTGTTCCACGGCCCGATTGATGGGGTCGATGAAGTAGGGGGTGCTGGCCTGGGCGCTCAGGCTCAGGTTCATCACCCGGATGTTGTACTCCGCCTTGTGTTCCACCACAAACTGGATGCCCTGAATCACATCTTCGTAGGAGCCTGTGCCATATTCGCCCAGCACTCGCACGCTCAGAATGTTGGCGTCCGGGGCAATGCCCATGTTGGCGCCCGTGGCAAAGTCAGTGATCTGGCTCCAGATGATGCCGGCCACATGGGAGCCGTGACCATACTGATCCTGGCTCTTGTCGTCGTCCACATAGCAATAGGTATCGTATTGATCCCCGCCATCCAGACAGATGCCGCCCCGGGTAAAGTCGATCTGGCCCAGGAAGTGATCATCCAGATCCTCGGCCAGGATGTCTTTCACTTTGCTGTTATAGAAAACGCCTGTGTCGACCACGGCCACGGTGACGCCTGTGCCCCTGACCGCATCCGCGCCGGGCAGCATGGCCTCTTGGAGCACATCTGCGCCCACGTCGATGGAGACCATGTTGCTCAACTGCCATTCCCGCTTCAGATCCGCCGGTTCGGCGTCAACCCGTCCGTCCCACGTAGTGGGCAAGGAGCCGACGGTCACCAGGCTCTTGTCGCCGGCCTGGACCAACAGATTCCCCCCAGCGGGCTGGGCCACAACCTGGCTGAAATCGTCCGCCAAGAGGAAGCGGGAAGTCTTGCGTCCGTCCGGTGTAAAAATAGTTAGATCATTGTTGTCTCCGCCGACCAAAATGTTGCCAGCGTTAGCGATAAACGGAGAACTCTTGATCTCGCTACCCAGATTGGCCTGCCATTGAATGGCGCCGGTGGCCGTGTCCACGCTATACAGGGTGGCATCAATGGCGGCGATGAGGCGGGAACCATCCGCCGAGAGCGTCGGAGCCACCTTATACTCGTCCACGGGGGCGGCAAAGACAACGTGCAATTCACCCGCTGGGGTCAAGCTGTAGGCATTCTTTTTGTCGGCCAGATAGATCAATCCGTTGGCGCCCGAGACCGGCTGGATCTTGACTTCTTCGGGTAGGGAGAGGGAGAAACGCTGGCTGCCATCCCAGCTATTGAACCCGACAACCTGCTTTTGTTTGCTGACAAACAGAACCAGATCGCCGGCCACAAGCGGCGCAACCTCGGATTGCAACAGTTGGCCGTTCTGATTGCCCAAGAAGCGCCACTTGTATGCACGATCGTCTGATTTGAACTGAGCCGGATCCAGGGCCAGAAGATTGGTCATGAGATCTATCTTGTCCGGCTCCTTGCCGCTGGTCTGAAGATAGACGGTGCCGTCGTTGCCCACAACCGGGGGCACGGTGACCAGGCCGGGTTTGTCGGTGCTGGGTTGCAGTTCATAAGCCCGTCTGCCGTTGTCCGTGTCCAGAACAACGATTCGAGCATTGACCTTGGCCACATAAAGATAGGCCCCATCCGGGCTTAGGGCAATACCGGGCACGAGATCCTTGCTGTCGTAGGACCAGCGGTCCTTGCCAGTGGCGTCCACAGCATAGATGCGATAGACCGAAGGCTTGTCAGAGGCGATCCCCGGCTTCTCGCCCATAAAAAAGACGGTGCCATCCAGCCCCACCACCGGATTGGATTTCATTTTCTCGAAGGGAAGATTCGATGCCCCGGCTCGCACGCTGCCATCGGCGTTGTAGAACGTGACGCTATTCTTCTCGGCCACGATGACGTATCCGCCATCTGCCAAAGAGACCACTCCAGAGCCGATATTGTCGGAAAAGGTAACTTCCGCCTTCTTTTCCTGGCGATCCGAGACCCAGCCGTTGCTGTTGCTGGCGGCACCAAAGCCGGCGCACGGACCGGAATCGTGATACTCAGACGGATCACAGACCGGGCCGCCGGAGGTGGTGACCTCTTGATTTTCCACAATAGAAACCAAGCCCGGAAAAGTGGCCAGGGTCATCAATTGCTCGGCAGAGATCTTTGCGCCCACGGCGTCGATGATGCGCAGATCGCTGGTGATCCGACCACCAACGGAAGTCACTGCCTGCGCTGCCAGGCCGGGCGTGTTCCCGGTCACAATCACCGAGAGAGGACCGATCTGGTTTGCCAGCAAGGATGGCTCCACATAGGCTACGGCATCACTGGCCTGGGCGTCCTGCGCCATTTCGGCGACCGGCTGTATCTCAGCAAAATTGGCTGGCTGAGATACAGCGCAACCGCTGACAAGCAAAACGGCGATGAGAATGAATGTGAGCACATTGGCTGATGAAGTTCGCTTATCTTTCATAGCAGTTTCTCTCTTTGCACATAGAAGTGCACAACTCAGTTGGCAAATTTGTCGTCAATAACCAGCCTAAGGGCAGTAGAGAATCTACAGTGGCAATGATAAACTGGTTTAATGGTTTGGTTCTTGGATAAACTATACATGAGGTCAAACGAATCGACAGTGAACCACTTCACAGCATCTATGTGAACTGGTTCACACTGACGCCAAATTGGGATAGTACTTCGGTACCGCAAAGTCTCAAAAACTCTAAACAGTCGAGAAATAGCCGACATAATGTGAGTATTTCAATACTACACCTAAGCCCAAGGCTTTGACATCCATAGAATTACTTAGCATTCACCGGAAAATCACCTAAAACCAGTACGTTTATACAGTTAGGTAACGGGAAACCAACCGCCACCCCACACGCTCGCCTTTTCTGCATGACCACGGAAGAGACGAAACATATAGATCCCGCTCTTGGTCCTTTTCACCACCCTGTACACCCACTCCAGAAAAACACATCGACGGCCCGACTATTTGTTAGGCCGTCGATGTGGTCATTGAACTCAGTTAGGATCTTGACAATCCCTATTCCTGAGGTACCCAGCCATTGATCTCCGCACTGCTGCTGATGTTGGCACCGCTCCAAGCATAGCTGCCACTCCACGCATAGCTGCCACTCCACACATAGCCGCCGCTCCACACGTAGCCGCCACTCCACACGTAACCACCGCTCCAGGCATAGCTACCGCTCCACACGTAGCCGCCGCTCCACACATAGCCACCGCTCCAGGCATAGCCCGATGCATTGGGCACGTAAAATTCGCCGTTACTATTCTGGGCAGCTTGGCCGCCGTAGTGCTCAAGACCGGCCAGATCCTTCTGGAGATTCAGCCCCTGATTTGCACACCCCTGGGCCGTGCTGTGGACGGCGTCATAGGCATTGATCTGGCCTGCCCCCTGCTGAAAGACGGCGTAGGCCAGATTGCCATTCGTATCCAGAGCCGGGCGGGCAGATGCCATCAACCGGCACTTGACATCGTCCGGCGTCAGGGTGGGATTCGCCTGCAACATCAGGGCGACCACGCCGCTGGTCACCGCCGCGGCCTGGGAGGTGCCGGACATGGTGAAGAATGCACCGTCATACCGATATTCGGGATGGTCCGTGGCAATCTTGGAGCTGTCGTCCATCAGCGCCAGCAGATGCCCGCCCGGAGCCACCAGGTCCGGCTTCACAAAGCCCTCCACGGTGGGGCCGGTGGACGAGAAGGAGGCCAATCGATCGTCCGCAGGGATCGGCCATGGTGTAGCTGTCGGTAAAGGCCCCGCGGTGATCACGTAGGGCACGTTGCCCGGTACGCCGATGGTCATGGGGCCAGGCCCTGTGTTGCCTGCCGCCACCACCACGACAATACCTGCCTGCCACGCCCGCATCACCGCTTGATTCAGAGGATCGTCCCAATAGTAGGAGCGAACCGGGGCGCTAAAGGAGAGGTTCAGCACCCGGATGTCGTAGAGCGCTCGATTGGCCACCACCCAATCGATGCCCCGGATTACATCCAGATAGGATCCCTGACCATTGTCGTCAAACGCCTTCACCTCCACCAGGTTGGCGTCCGGGGCCACGCCGTTATATATGCCGTTTTTGCTGGTCTCCCGCTGCTCACAATGATCGAGGTAATATGGGTGCCGTGGCCGCTGCCATCGCTACTGTTGGTATCCAGGTTATCGGTCATGGCGTTATAGGTTGCCAACAGCCGATTTGTGTTACTTGCCGTCTTAAGAATATCCTTGTGGCTCATGGTGCCCGTGTCCAACACGGCCACGGTCACATTCTGCCCGGTGATGCCAGCGGTGTGGAGCCGATCCGCGCCGATCAGGGTGGGCATGATTGCGTCCGGCTGGGGCTTGCCTGCCACCTCTAGGGTGCTGTTCAGCGAGAGCCGAGTCACCTGGGGCTGGGCCTGGACGACTGCCCATTGGGCCGGGGTGAGGGTGGCCCCCACGGCGTTGATGATGTCCAGGCGATGGGTGATGGTGCCCCCTGCCCAGTTGACCGAGGCCTCCGCCGCGTCCATGCTCTCGGCCTGGACGATCACCGACAGACGGGACATGGCCGCGCCCTGAGCCAAGAGAAGGATGGCCAGGAGGAGGAAAGCCATGATCCCTACTTTGCCGGCCCAGTGCGTGGGGAGAGCCTCAACCCTGGTTTGGTGCTGTTGCAAACGGTGATTCAGATTCTTCATTGCTATTCCTCTTCTTCTGCTGCCCAATTTACCAACGTAGCGGCTGTCAAAGCTATTCAAGACTCTACTGCGAGAACCACGAATTTCACCAATTTGACGAATTATTTCTGAGGAAAATTCGTGTTAACTCGTGTCATTCGTGGTTTTTGCAGGGAAGTCATTCAAGGAGCGATTCTCTACTGGGCGATAGATGCATTGATTGTACCGACGATTGACAGAATAAGCAGTGAAATATCTCATCCACACCGTGTGGTATTCGTCACACCTTGGACCTGTCCACAGGTATCGTGAACGTAGCGATTCACCCCCGCCCCCTGACCCCCCAACCTTGGGGGGAACTGTCCACGACCTCCCCCAGAATTGGGGGCCGGGGGGCCGAGGGGGGTGAACGATTACTCGTGAACGTAGCACTCATCATCCCATCCCGTTCTGATCTTGTCCGACTAGAGCTGCCAAACCTGCTCGATCGATCAGGCTGGGGCCTAGAGCCCCAGCCTGATCCCACTTCTTATACCCTACTGTCCACTGAGTTGGAGCACTTGGATCCCGGAGACGACGGGTTTCTTCTTCGAGCCGTCTTTGAAGAAGGAGATAACCAATTCGCCATCGTCAACGGCAACCTGGAAACTCTGATCCAGGGCGCTGTTCTTCCCGGCCAGTTTATAGATGCTGAACTTGTCAGCCACCCGGGTCCCTTCCAGATCGATCTCCATCAGCCGATCCCCGTCCTTGCTGACTTCAAATTCTGCAAAGCTCAACACAACCAGATAGGTGCCGTTGGGGACAGCGAAACGATACTCTTCGGGGTCTTCCCGATAGGTCAGATACATGGCATCGTCGTCCGTGTTGGCCACATTGTTCGATTGGATCCGGGTACGTCCGTTCGTATAGCCCCACTCGCCATTGAATGGCTGATCTGCTGCCCAGGTGTGCTGGAGCGTGTCGATATAGAGATTCCCTGCCACATTTACCCGCAATTCAAAGGCTGCGGGTGTAGGTTCCGGGGTCGGGGCCGCGGTTGGTTCTGCCGTAGGTTCTGCGGTCGGGGCAGCGGTCGGCTCGGCGGTGGGTGCCACGGTCGGGACTACAGTCGGCACCGGGGTCGGGGCCAGCAGTCGGCTCGGCTGTGGGTACCACGGTCGGGGCCACAGTCGGCACTGGGGTCGGGGCCAGGGTTGGCTCGGCCGTAGGGCGTCGGTCGTGTCGGGACAGCGGTCGGCTCGGCTGTGGGTTCTGCGGTCGGGACCGCTGTTACCTCCGGCTGGGGCAGGGGTCCAGAATCAAACCCAGTAAACGTCGCCTCTTCGGCCGCCCCTTCGGTCGACCCATCATCGCCCACCCATGTGGTATTGTAGACAGATGTGTTGCCGCCGGACCAAGCCATGCCGCCGGACCAGGCCATCCCCCCGCTCCACGCCATGCCGCCGCTCCAAGCCATGCCGCCGGACCAGGCCATGCCACCACTCCACGCCATGCCGCCGGACTCAGCCGTGCTGCCGGACCAGGCCATGCCGCCGCTCCACGCCATGCCACCGCTCCAGGCCATGCCGCCAGACCAGGCCATGCCGCCAGACCAAGCCATGCCACCGCTCCACGCCATACCGCCGGACCAGGCCATGCCATTTGGATCGATATTCATGGGGTCGAGTGCGCCGGACCAGGCCATACCGCCACTCCACGCCATGCCGCCAGACCAGGCCATCCCCCCGCTCCATGCCATGCCATTAGAATTGGCAATGCCCAAAGCATAGGATTGTCCGGCCAGATCCGTCACAAAGTAGAGATATTGGGTGCCGTCGTTGCTCAATACCCGCTGCACCGGCCCCTGATAGTGGAAGGCCATCTGCGCCGGGTCTAGCTCGTTTTGGGTCACCATGCCGTCGCTGTTGAGGTCGGACCAGCCCGTGCCGTGGGCCAGATCGGCGTTGATGTCCATGCCGACGTTGGCTCGGCCATCGGGCAGATCGCCGCGCAAGGCATCCGGGGCCCAAATCCGGCCCATGCCCTGTTGCAGGACGCCGTAGACCAGTGCTTGATCTTGGACCACGGCGGGCCGGGCGCTGTACATGATGCGGAATTTCACCTGATCCGGTGTCAGGTTGGGATAGGCTTCCAACATGAGGGCAATCACACCCGAGGTCACGGCTGTGGCCATGCTGGTGCCGTTCATGCGGAAGAAGACATTATCATGATTGTAATCTGGATGGGTTCGGGCCAGTTGGGCCGAATTGGCCGAATTACTAAAGTCCGTGTGCATCCATGAGACGATGTTGGTGCCAGGGGCCAGCACATCGGGCTTGACAAACCCATCCGCCGTGGGGCCCGTGGCCGACCAGCGAGGCAGAATATCATCCGCCCAATAGCCGGGGGTGCGGTTGCCATCCACAGCGCCGATGGTGATCACATAGGGATCGTTGCCAGGGACGGTGACCGTCTGGGCGTTGGGGCCGGTGTTGCCGGCTGCCGCCACCACCACAATGCCGCTGGCCCACGCCGCTTCCACCGCCCGGTTCAGGGGATCTACGAAGTAGGGGGTGGTGGCATAGGCGCTCAAGCTCAGATTCATCACCCGTACATTGAACTGAGCCTGGTTGGCGACCACGTACTGAATGCCTTGAATCACATCCTCGTAGGTGCCCGTGCCGTTGTCGTCCAAGACCCGAACGCTCAGAATATCAGCGCCAGGGGCCACACCCATGGAGACCTGGGTGTCAGAATCTCGCAGAGAATTGCTGATGGTGCCGGCCACATGGGAACCGTGACCGAAGGTGTCCACACTGCCAATTTTGGCATCGGGTGAGTAGAAACAGTAGCCGCCCAAGCTGTTGACCGCTGTGCCTTGGGTACCACAGCCGGTGGTGGCGGGATCCTGCACAAAGTCGGCCTGGCCCACAAAGCCCAACACATGCGCCCGGTCATCCACTTTGCTCATAAACTCATCGTAGTAAACACCGCTGTCCAACACGGCCACGGTCACACCTTTGCCGGTGATGCCTTGGTCGTGTACCTGATCCGCGCCCACGTCCACCGCCACAGGGTTGACCATGTCCCAGAAGAGACAGTCCTCGGAGGGGCTGTTCATGTCACAGCCGGGGACGGGTTGAATATCGGTGGAGCCATCCCACTGGCTGGGCATTCGGCCTGCCACGCTCAATTGACTGTCCCCAACGCGCACGGCAACCGTGCCGTCCGCCAGGGCTGCCACGGCTTGATTGACCCCATTCGGCAAGGTCAGGTTGGCGACGAGCGAACCGTCTTGGCCCAACCAGACCAGATCCTTGCCTTCACTGCCTGCCACCAGGTTGCCTTCCCCATCGATGATCGGTTCGGCTTTGAGGTTGCCCTGGAAGGAATAACGCCATAGTTCCGCGCCACTTTGCGCATCGATCGCCAGCAATTTGTTGCCAGTGGTGGCCTGAAAGACCATGCTGCCGTTGGGGGAGAGGACCGGGGACGTTGCAAAATCACCTTGGCCCGGCGAGTATTCAAAGCGCTTGGTTCCGTCAGGATTCAGGGCAAACAATTTGCCGTTGTCCACAGGCACATAGATCGTGCCGTCGTTGCCCAAGGCAGGCTTGGCCAGAATTTTGTCCGGGGCAGAGAAGGCAAAGCGCAGGCTGCCGTCCGGGTTAAGGGCAAAGAGCGCCTTCTCGTTGGTGGCGACAAAGAGGGTGCCGTCTGCGCCCACCAGGGGATCGACCTTAAAGCCACGGTCCTCCGGTGATTGCACCATCCAGCGTAGGATGCCGGCAGGGTCAACAGCCGTCACATAGCCCTTATCCGTCACCACATAGACTGTGCCGTCAGCGGCCAAGGCCGGGACGGTCATTGGGGTGCCATCGGTCATGGTGGCGTTGAAGACCCACAGTTGTTGACCGTTGGCCGAGTCCAGGGCGTAGAGGCGGCGGCTCTTGTCCACCACATAGATCCGCCCATTCGGCGTCACAAGCGGGCTGGCCAGCAGCAGATCCGCTGTCTGGAAGGTCCACTTGAGCGTACCATCCGCCCCGACCGCCGAAAGCGTCTTGTTCTCGCCAGCCACAAACAGTGTGCCGTCCGCGGCCACGGCTGGGGCGGTGGCGAAGGGGGAACCGGATAAGCCGACGACGGCTCCAGCCACCCCGTCCGAGGTGAAGAACGATAGCTTGCCGGAGGCGCTCAATGCCACATAGCCGCCACCGGGCAAGGCGCTGACCGGGGCGACCATGGTGTTGTCCAGCGAGGTGGATCGGCGCAAGAGTCGGCGTTCTGTCACCCAGCCGGGTTGGCCCGCTGTCTCGACGCCCTTGTTGGCCACAATGGAGAGGATACCGGGGCTGACGGCCAGATCGGCCAGCCGGTGGGCCGGCACAGCGCCGGCCACAGCCTGAATCAGCCACAGATCACTGGTCACCTGACCGCCCACGGCGAGTACAGCCTGGCGGGCAGCTTCCCCGGTCTCGCCGGTGACGATCACAGAAAGGGTCGCCTCGTCCGCCTGCGCCAAGGCTGCTTCCACATAGGCTGGGGGAGAGGAGATAGCCGCCCCTTGGTTTGGGGCGGGCGCAGCACAGCCTGACACGACGATTGCCACTGTCAGCCATACCACTAGTGTGTGCTTGAGTAAACCTTTCATAAATCACCTTTTCCTTTAAGGGGCATGCGTTAGGCTACTGTTTTACCGTTATCGTGCGAGTGATGCTTGCCCGAGTGGGCTAGAAATTGGTGTACATGATATGGATATCAGAGATAGCGCATCGTTTGTAAGCCATGTACGATGGATTGCATGTACATTGTATCGAACGAATCTCGATCAATCAGTGAAATGGTTCACCAGGTGGGTGTAAAATTGGTAACACCCAGGGGGGGGTAGCCATGCCCCATAAGTACTACAGAGGCGTGTCGACCCATTCCCTTTTCGCATGGAATGACGTGAACCTGCGTGTGTAGACGAATCAGATGAAGTCGCACGTTCAATCTTCCAGGAAGCTTTGAAGCTTCCTGGAAGATTAGTCCGCTGTTCGGCTGATTCATCTAGTGCACGACCAAACAAGTTTTGAAGAGTGATCTACCCTTAACTCACATCGAAGCCTTGCAGACCCGTTCGCACCAGGGGGTGCGAAAGCGTGTTGGGCCGTGCAGTGGTGGAGTTCGCACCCCCTGGTGCGAACGGGTCTACCCATCATCTTCTTTTTGGCCGTGCACTAGATGGGGCAGTCACCTATGAGGAGCGGTCATTCTGACCGAGCCATTGAGGCGGTTAAAATTGAGGCGGTTAAAGGAGAGGACATTCGAGGGGAGAACCCCAGGCCCGATGGCAACGCCCGGTCAAGGGCGTAGGTCGGACGGCTGGGAAAGGTAGCCCCAGCACAACTGGGCCAGGGCAGCAGGTTTTCGGATCACAATCTGTCCCAAATCATCCACGGAGATCATGTGTTGACGTTTTGCCCGGCCCAGGGATTGATTGACGCGTTCTCGAGAGGCACCAACCAGGGCGGCCAGATCTTGTTGGGTGATGCGTAGCGGGATAAGCACACCGCCATCAGCTTGCTGCACGCCAAACTGTCGGGAAAGCAAGAGCAATTGTCGAGCCACCCGCCCCTGTACATCCAAAGCAGCAATGGCTCGAAGTTGTTCGTTGGCCAAACGCAGACGATCCGCCAAGATGTGCAGGAGGTTACGGGTCAAGCTGGGCATCGTTTCGAGGAACGACTGAAAGGCCCGCCGGTCCATCCAGAGCAAAACGGAGTCCGCCATCGAGATCACGTTGGCCGAACGACCCCGATAGTCGCCGAATAGACTCATTTCCCCCACCACATCCCCCGGCCCCAAAATGGCCAGGATCATGTCACCTCCTTCAATTTGACTCACCTGAATCTTGAGCGATCCGCTGATGACAAAATAGACCACTTCGCCGGGTTGTTCGGACAGGGCAATATATTGTCCGGATTCGAAAGAGCGACGGTGCAGTTGAGGGGCGAAACGCCCAACCTGCTCCTGGCTCATGTCCCGAAACATGGGGAAGCGGCCTAGAAACTGAAGTTCACTTGACAGATCATTGATGACAAACATGCTTTCTCCTTCAAACACAGATCACACTGCATACCCTCTACCAATCCGCAACGACCAACTCGGCGGGTTCGAGATCCACACCCAGATCGTGGGGTTCCGCTTGGCGAAGCAGAACCTCCACACGTCGCAGATCAGGCATGGCTCGATTGCGAACAAAGATACCCTGAGCATTGAACAAGTGGCTTTGGGCGGCGCGCCACTGCCCTCGGGCCAGATAGAGTTTGCTGCGCACCACTTCTACCCGGCCAGTTTCCAGTTGATCGATTAGGTCGGCCACAGCTTGAACGGCGTTGCTACAGGCCCGCTCCGCTGCGTCCAGATCTCCCAGGGCCAGTTGGCTCTCGCAGACAGCTCGCCAAGCCGCGGACGTGATGGCTTTGTTGCCCGTCTCGCTGGCGCTCTTGGCGGCGGAAAGGGCCACCCGATGGGCATCGACCCATCGTTCCTGGGCCAGATAGATCTCGGCCTCTACGCGCTGGGCATCAGCGGAGATATCCTTTGCCCCCAGGACAGCGGCCTGGATCTGACAGCTTTGTATCTGCTCCAAGCCTTCTTCAAATCGCTCCAATTGAATCAACGTTAGGACCAAACCCAAGCGGGTATTGGCCAAATGGTACCCCATATGCAAGCGAGCAGCGATGGCAATCCCGTTACTAAAGAAGCGCTCGGCCTGGTGCAGATTGCCCTGATCCCGGTTCAACATGCCCAGATTATTGTTGGCAATCACCAACCCCTCCACATCACCTAGATCCTGGCGCATGGTCAGGCTGCGCTGGAAGAAAGCACCGGCTCGTCGCCAATCTCCGGTCAGGGCAGCTAGAATGCCAAGATTACTTAGTCCAGACGCCACGCCCCAGGAGTAGCCGATCTGCTCCCACAGATCCATGGCTTGACGGGTATGGTCAAGTGCTCGATCCAACACGCCCATGCGGGTGTAGATACCACCCAGGATATTTTCGGCGTGGGCCATATCCGCCAAGGCATCTGCCGTCCTTGCCCACAAGATGCTGTTACGGCCATGCGCCAACGCCTGCTCAAAGGCCCCTTGCAGATACTCATTCCAGGCCATGTTGTGGAACAGCTTGGCCATTTCGATCTGCCCAGGCTCATCGTCAGGATTGCCCAAAATGGCCACGGCTTTTTCATAATGGGTCTTGGCCAAGGCTAGATTGCTTTGCTTGTCCAACACCTGACCCATAAGCCGATGCAGGGTCCCTCGCTGGGCCAGACTCAGATCGGGGTGAACGGCCAAGTCCAATTCATCTTCTAGCACCTGCAATGCTTTTTCATAGTTCCCAACCAGCCGATAAACATTGCTCAGGCCAGTCACAAGACGCCAGCGCAAGATGGGGGAACGTTGGGGCAGAGGAAGCTGATCCAGCAGCCCCCGAGCTTGGATGAAGAAGCCCTGGGCATCCTCGTTAGCATATTGGGTAGACGCCTGCTCTCCGGCTCGTACCAAATAGCCCAGGGCAATTTCCGTTTGACCAGCTTGGTCGAAGTGATAGGCCAAGCTGGCGGCATGTTCCTCCCGCTCGGCACCAACCTGATGCTCCAAAGCGATAGCCACTTGGTGATGCAGTTGGCGGCGGGTGGTGGAAACCATGGCTTGATAGACAATTATCTCGATCAGCGGGTGGCTGAAATGCCAGCGGTTGACCGTTGCGGATGGTTCCAACATGCGGCGTTCCTGCAAGTTGGCCATGAGGTCATCCACATGCGCTTGGCCGAATACCGTGGCCAGAAGACGGGCATCAATCGGCTCACCGATCACGGCAGCGATCAAAATCAGCCTTTGTTCGGATTCTGACAGGCTGTCGTAACGAGAGCGCAGCAGGGCCTGAAGAGAGGCGGGCAAAGGGATCTGTTCCTGATCAGCCCGATCACTCATCTGCCAATGCGTGTTGTGCTGAACCAGAAGTCCGTCCTCCATGAGCATGCGCACATACTCTTCAATGTAGTAAGGATTGCCGTGGCTAAGTTTGATGATGGTCTTCTGTAGATGGACCGGCAGGTCTGTATTGGGCAGAAGGTCATTCAGGAGAAGCTGGCTATCCTCTTCGAGCAGATTGGTCAACTGGAAATGATGTGTGTGATCTGGGTACAGCGTCCTGGCGCGCTCCAACCGCACATCCAGCCCGGTGCTCTCGCCGGATCGACAGGTGCAGACAAACAGCAACGGAATATCCATTGTCATGTTGGCAAGAAAGAGGAAGAGTTCAGCGGACATGGGATCGATCCACTGCACATCATCCAGGAGCAGTACCAAAGGGTGTTGGGTGGCCAAACTACGCAGAAGTCGGCGCATGGCCACAAAGATCTGCTGGCGCAATTGGCTTGGCTCCAGATGACTAAATCGCTCGCCATCGATGCCTTCGGGTCGAATCCCCACCAACAGTTCGACAAAGGGCCGTTCTGCCTGGACCTCTGCCGGCCAGTTCACCATGCATTTTTTAATCTGGGCACGCATTTGCTCCGGCTGATCTGTCGTCTGTAGGCCAAAGGTCGTGCGCAGCAGGTCGGCAAAAAGGGCATAGGCATTGGTCATACGCTGGATCTGGCATTTTCCCGACCAAACCAAGGCTGAGTTGGCCTGTACATGGTTGCCGAACTCCCGCATCAGGCGACTCTTGCCGATACCGGCATCCCCATCCAGCCAGATCAGACCGCCCCGTTGGGATGTCATCTGTTCGGCAAACTTCAACATAGTCTGGAGTTGAGTCCCCCGTCCGACGAGTCGGGTTTGCTTGCCCGGCAATCCGCGTGAGGCCTCGGCTTGATCCCGGGCGCTGACTAGTTCAAAGAACGACACAGCGCCAGGATCCGCCCCTAATTGTTCGAGTGCAACGGTTGTGAGATCCCGAAAGTGAAATCGGTGCAAGGCGGCTGTTCGCACATCGGCAGAGACCCAGCAGGTTCCTTCCGGCGTCAGTTCAGCCAGAGCGGCCGCCTGCTGCAGAGGGGCACCGGTCACCACAAAATCAGATTGGGGGCGTTGGTTGACCTGCCCGGCCACGACATTTCCTTGGACAACGGCGATGGCGGCCTGGATTGTTTCTCCAAGCTGGGCGCTTTCCTGCTTCAGCAACGCCTGCATGTGGTCAGCCGCTTCCATTGCCCGACCAGGGTCGTCTTCGTGGGCAACGGGGGCGCCAAAAATAGCGGTCAATCCAGCCCTGTGTTCCTGGATATGCCCATCCAGTCTGTGGACAATTTCCGCCATCCTAGGCATGACAGAGGCGACCAAGTCAAAACGCATCTCATCAGCGTCTGTCCCCTCGGCCTCTAGAAGCGGAATGCGCAGCCAGAGCACCACAGCCTTGTGCCACTGACCAGCGGACCCCTGGATCTGCGCAACCTGGACCACTTGACCATAGGCCGTGCGAGCCTGTACAAGATCGAATTGGGCATCCAAATCCGTAAAGAGATCGATAGCCCTCAGGTAGGCAACCTGGGCCTGGTGCAGATAGTCCGTAGCGAGACCATTGACCGTGCTGGCATCTTGGCCCATTTGGGCATAGAGATTACCAAGGACGGTGAGGGTTTGTCCTTGGCGATAGGGATCGTTGTTCTGCCGGCAAAGGTCGATGGTGGCCTCAAGAAGCTTTTCCGCCTCTGCGCGCCGGTTTTGACCTATGAAAAGCATGGCCAATACCCGACCGCTGTCCGCCTGTCCACCGACGAGGCCGGCTTCGGTGGCCTGACTCAGCCCCAGTTCAGCCTGTTGAATCGCGTCTTCCTGCTCTCCCTGCTCGTCTAGAACCAGGGCCTGTAGCCAATGGTATTGGATGATCTGATCTACCCCTGCCGCATCCCAATGGCTCTGAGCGGTAGCCAAATGGATGGCAGTCTGAGCGAACTCTCTGGCCAGGACACAAAGGGTGGCCAGCCCCAACTCAGCCAGCAGGATGGCGAACTCATCGCCCATGCGGCGGCTCATGACCAGGCTCTGTTCATAATTCTGGCGAGCACGGCCGTGGTCACCCATGGCGGCCAGCAGTTGCCCCAGATTTGTCAGGTTCAGCGCCTGTTCAGGCAGATAGCCGTACTCCCGGTGCAACCGATCGGCCAATTCAAAGTGAATCTTGGCTTTTGGCCAGATGCCTTGGCTATAATAGAGGACCCCCAGATTGGTGTTGGCGATAGCCATGCCCCAGGTGTAGTTGATCTCCTTGCGCAGTTCCAGACTGCTCTCCACATAGCGGGCGGCATCAGCCCAAAGACCTCGTTGCCACGAAATGCCGCCCAATGTATTGTACAGGCTGGCCAGGGTGATGGGGTTGGGCCCCCGATCCTGGGCCGATTGGTCCGCCTCGACCCCATGATGGGGCTTAATCTGGCCGAATCGACCGATAGCATCCTCAGCCAGCATGAAGGCTTCGTCCAGCTTGCCCTGGCGGAAGCGAACCCAGGCCAGTCGATCCATCAGAGATTGCATAAGCCTGGGCGACTGTGTCGCCACATCCTCGCCCAACGTGGACAGGGCCTCTTGCAGGAAGACCACGGCCTGATCCAAAGATCCCTCTCGGGTCCGCAGATCGGCCAGCTCTCGCAGGATATTGACCAAGTTCTCAACCCGATACTCGACAGACCATTCTGGGAAATTCAGGTGCTGGACTGCCTGCTGGAGAATGACACCCGCCTCGGAGAATCGGCCCACGAACTTCAGCGCCTGCCCCAATCCGTGCCAAATTTGGATAAAGAGATTGTCGGTCACGTCGACCTGGGCGCGCAGAAGATCCAACGCCCGTTCAAAGTGCTGAATCGCTACTTCGTGGGCTTGACGGCGAGCGGCATTCTCCGCAGCCGAGACCAGGTACGGAATGGCCTTGGTGCTGTCAAGGCTCTCGCTGTAATGGTAGGCCAGCACCTCAACCTGTTCGTCTGGGGTCCAATAGTGGCTGTGTTCGATGGTGTTGGCCACACGTTCGTGGATATAGCGGCGATCTCGTTGCAGCATAGTGCCGTAAACAGTGCCCAGAATCAGATCGTGCCGGAAGGTGTAGCCAGGTTCTGTGCCAAAAGGCTCGGCTACCAAGAACTGGCGCTCGGTCAGATCGGCCAAATAGCCGGCAACCTGGTTAGGCGTATACCCGTTGAGAGACTGCATCAACCCCATGGGAAAAGAGCGCCCACACACCGCGGCTCGTTGCATCACCGTGCGTAACGTTGAATCCAGCCGATCGAAACGAGCAAGGATCAATCCTTTGACCGTTCCAGGCACTTCGGCCAGGATCCCCTTGGCCTTGGGTGTCACCTGCCACAGATCACCCTCGCGGATCAAACCCTCCTGCTCCATCAGCATTCGCACCATCTCTTCGGTGTAAAAGGGTATCCCTGCAGACCGTTGGGCGATATGGCTTTTGAGCAACACAGCTTCCTCACTGTCCAGGTCGATCAGGTGATCCAAAAGCTGTTCGGCCTCTGGGGGGGAGAGGGGCGAAAGTTCTATGTCCACCAACCGCTCCGGGCGTTGATAGGCCACTTCCATCAAAGAACGGATCACCGTTTCTCGTTCAATCTGCCGAGAAACCAACATGATCAGGATGGGCACATCATCCACAGTCTGCAATAGATGGGCCAAGAATTCTCGAGAAGCGGGATCGACCCAGTGCAAATCCTCGAAGGTAAGAACCATGGGATTCAGCCCAGCCTCTTTTACAAAGACTTGACGCAGGGCCGCGTAGGTCTGGGTTTGTAGCACTTTGGCATCCATCAGATCCAAACGGTCGGACATCTGCACGTCTTTTTGAGGCAGCCCCAAAGTGTGCAACACATAGGGCAAAACGTCTTCGTTCACCAAACCCAACTGCCGCAGATACGCATGCACCCGGTCCGTTTGAAGTGCGTCACCCTCGGTTTCAGCCAGCCCCATGAGATCTCGCAGCACCTCGGAAATCACCCACATGGGCCGAGATCGTGCATAGGTCAGACAACCGCCCTGATAGTAGTTGACCCCCAGCGGAGAGAGGGTGCGGCGAAACTCCGAAACCAATCGACTCTTGCCCACGCCGGCGTCAGCCGTGACCACAGTTGTCCACATCTGACGCTGGCTCAACATGGTTTGGACGGCGTTTTGCAGCCGCTGGACCGCATCCTGACGACCGATCATGGGGACCTGCATACCTGGCAGACCCCGCACCCGTCCCGGCTGGTCCCTCAGCCCCAGGGGCTGATTGGCCCGAACTGACGTGGAAAACCCTTTCACCTTAATAGGCGGCAGGATCTTGTAATGAAAGATCGGGCGGGTACGCTGATAGGTGGCATGGCTCACCAGCACCGTCCCTGGGTTGGCAGCACCCTCCAGACGGCTGGCCAAGTTGACCGTGTCGCCGATTACTGTATACTCCATGTGTAGGTTGCTGCCCAAGCTACCGGCAATCACCAGCCCCGTGTTGATCCCAATGCGCAGATTCAGGTCAAATCCGTGGCTCTGTGCCAGTCGTTCCTGAGCAGGCTTGATCACGGTCTGCATTTCCAGGGCAGCCCGCACGGCTCGCTCCGGATCATTCTCGTGGGCGATGGGGGCACCAAAGAGGGCCATCATACCGTCGCCGGTAAACTTGTCAACAGTGCCTTCGTATTTGTAGACCACTTCGACCAGCAAACGCATCATCTCATCAATGAAGAGAAATGCCTCTTCACTCTCAATCGCATTGGTGGTGGAGGTGAAGTTGGCCACATCCGCAAAAAGCACGGTGACTTCCCTGCGCTCTCCGGTCGCACCCTGCTTGGGGCCATTGGGCGCGGGCGACAAAACGGCGGGCGTCTTGTCGCTCAGGATCCCGCCGGAAGCCGTCAACCCCGTAGGCACGGGATCGGCGGCCACGACACTGACCTCCGCGCCCAGCCGAGCGCCACATTGACCGCAGAATTTGCTCTTGGCCGGCATCAACCCGTTGCACTGAGGGCAGCGGACTTCCACGGCTAAAGCCGAAGCGCAGTTCAGGCAGAAGTTCATACCCTCTGGGTTTAAGTGTTGGCAAGATTGACAAGAAATCATTTTTAAGCGCAATTCTTTTTCAAACAGGGTTGAAGGGACCAAAAAAAAAGATTCTGCCCCCTGATCATGCCATATACCTACGCACTCCTCATCAGTATATCTACCTACATCCGTTTTGGTATTCTACGCATACTATACTCCAAAAAGGCATGAACGTCTACGATATCGTAAGGTTGGGGGTAATTTGGGCCTGGTTCTTTGGTAATATCCGGGTATATCCACCCGGTTGCCGCCATTCACACCGGCAACTGCGAACTTTCTAAGTATTTTTTGGGCTACGCAATCGGCCAAATTCCTACAACTCGTAAGGTTCGTGGCCAAAATTCAGTAATAGTCCTGAATTAAAAAATCCCGTCTGTGATATACTGACTTGCACAATAAATAGTCAGTATATAGTTCAGTGGTAGGTCAGTGGTAGGTCAGTCCTGGCGAAGCACACACCCATTCCCAACCGGACTGTGGGTTTTTGCGTACGTAGTGAGAAAGTTAAGGAAAGGTCTATGGATTCCATCAATATCACATATCAATTCAGCGCCCCAGGTGATGATCCCATTGAAATTGCCTTAAAATTACAACCAGTCACCCTGGAGTTAATCGACAACTGGCCCAAGGAACTGCCAGCATGGAGTCGACTGGATTTCCACCAGTGCAGCAACTGCCCCCTAACCCTGGAAACCCACCCTTACTGCCCTTTAGCCGCCAATCTGGTCAATGTAGTAGGACAATTCAACACCCTACGCTCCTATGACCGATTGCAGTTGGATGTCATTATCGAAGAGCGGCATGTCTCACAAGAGACGACCGCCCAAAAAGCGCTCAGTTCCTTAATCGGACTCATCAGCGCGACGTCCGGTTGCCCGAACACCGCCTTCTTTAAGCCGATGGCGCGTTTTCACCTGCCCCATTCCAGCAGCGAAGAGACCATGTACCGGGTCATGTCCATGTATCTGATGGCCCAGTATTTCCGTCAACAGGGCGGGGATACCCCGGACATGGATTTGGCTGGGTTAGCCCAGATCTATGCCGATGTGGAAATCGTCAACTGGCACATGGCCCAACGGCTGGCTGTGGCCACTGAAACCGATTCGTCCCTCAATGCGATTGTGATCCTGGATCTCTACGCCAAGACGCTGCCCCTCCTGCTCGAAGAAGATCTACTCGCCGAAGCTTTGAAAGAAATGCGGGGGCTGTTCTCCTCCTTTTTGAATCAGACCCCTAGACCGACTCAGCCATATCAGCCCTACTCGTCAAGATAGAGGGTCAACGTCTCCATGAACCTGCGCACCGGCGTGGACATGATCGAAATCGAGCGGGTGGATCGGGCCATCACCGCCCACGGGGATCGCTTCCTGGACCGGGTCTATACCCCGGCGGAGTTGGCCTATTGCCGGGGTCGCCGGGAATCCCTGGCCGCCCGCTTTGCCGCCAAGGAAGCCGTGGCCAAAGCTTTGGGCACGGGCATCTGGCGCCAGGGTGTCAACTGGACCGACATCGAAACCCTCTCGGACCCGGAGACCGGCGCACCCCAGTTGATTCTCCACGGCGCCGCGGCCGACCAGGCCCAGGCCCAAGGACTGACCACCTGGGCCATCAGCCTCAGCCACGACCGCAGCCGGGCCATGGCCTTCGTGACGGCAATGGGATTGACCGAGAACAAATAGCACGGATTTGCTTTGACAGCCCTGGACCCCCTGTGCTACCATAGCTCGGTTGTGCCCACGGGAATTCGCAGAAGGGTGGGCCAAAACCGCAGTTTGATCAGCCAACAGCCGAGGTTATGCAAAGAAATTTTCCAATCCAATCGCCTACATCGTCAGTCAGGTTTCATCCGACAGGATGGTAGGTTCAGGCACGGAGACAGCCGTCTCCGTGCCTCTTTTTTTGAGTTGAGACTCTGGCCCCCCGGCCCCCAATTCTGGGGGAGGTTGTCGATAGTTCCCCCAAGGTTGGGGGCCAGGGGGCCAGGGTAGTGATGTTCTTTGAGTTGCTCCAAGGAAAGGCGAAACAATGACCAAATACATTTTTGTGACCGGCGGCGTGGTCTCCGGTCTGGGCAAAGGGGTGACGGCGGCGGCCATCGGGCGCATCCTCAAGGCCCGGGGCGTGCGGGTGACGGCCATGAAGCTGGACCCCTATTTGAACGTGGACCCCGGCACCATGTCCCCCTATCAGCACGGCGAGGTCTTTGTCACCGAAGACGGCGCGGAGACCGATCTGGATCTGGGCCACTACGAGCGCTTTGTGGACGAAAACCTGAACAAGCAGAGCAACATCACCAGCGGCCAGATCTATCACCATGTGATCGCCAAAGAGCGCCGGGGCGACTATTTGGGCGGCACCATCCAGACCATCCCCCATGTCACCAACGAGATCAAGCGGCGCATCGGCCAGATGGCCCGCAGCACGGACGCCGATCTGATCTTGGTGGAGATCGGCGGCACGGTGGGCGACATCGAGGGGCTGCCCTTTCTGGAGGCCATCCGCCAGATGCGCAAGGACGTGGGCCGGGAGAACACCCTCTATGTGCATGTCACCCTGCTGCCCTATCTGGCCGCCAGCAAAGAGCTGAAGACCAAGCCCACCCAACACAGCGTGCGGGAACTGCGGGGCATCGGCATCCAGCCGGACGTGATCATCCTGCGCAGCGACTTCCCCGTGGGCAAGGAGGTGACCGAAAAGATCGCCCTGTCCTGCGATGTGGAAAACCAGGCGGTGATCCCCCTGGTGACAGCTGAGACGATCTATGAAGTGCCCTTGAGTCTGGAAGAGGCCGGTCTGGCCGACTGGCTCGTGGACCACTTCGGCCTGACTGTGACCGAGGACCCGGAAGTGGGGCTAGCCGATTGGCGCCATTTCGTGACGGATCTGCTGCGCCACAAACCGGCCCTGCGCATCGGGCTGGTGGGCAAATATATCGAGCTGGAAGATGCCTACATGAGCGTCAAGGAGTCCCTGATCCACGCCACCCAGACCGCGGGCTGGGGCGTGGAGGTGGTCTGGATCAGCTCGGAAGAGTTGGAAAAGGGGCGGGATCTGGATCGGCTGGAAGGGCTGGACGGCATTGTGGTCCCCGGCGGATTCGGCTATCGGGGCATCGAGGGCAAGATCATCGCCGCCCGCTATGCCAGGGAAAATCGCATCCCCTATCTGGGTCTTTGTCTGGGCATGCAGGTGCTGTGCATCGAACTGGCCCGGCACATCTACCAGAGCGACGAGCCCAACAGCACGGAGTTTGACCTCAACAGCAAATATCCCATCATCGATCTGATGATCGACCAGCGGGACATTGCGGACATGGGCGGCACCATGCGCCTGGGCATCTATCCCTGCCAGCTCACCCCCGGCACGGTCGCCCACGCCGCCTATGCCAGCCAGGGCTTCGGCGATCTGGTCCAGGAACGTCACCGCCACCGCTTCGAGTTCAACAACCACTTCCGCCAGATCATGCAGGAGCATGGCCTGGTGCTCAGCGGTCAATCCAGCGACGGGCGGCTGGTGGAGATCGCCGAGCTGGCGGATCACCCCTTCATGCTGGGCAGCCAGTTTCACCCGGAGTTCAAAAGCCGCCCCAACCGTCCGCATCCGCTCTTTCTGGCCTTTGTCAAGGCGGCAGAAGCCCAGCACGAGCGCCAGAGCCAGCCGCTGTTGAGCGCCTTGCCCTTGGGCGGGAAGGGTGATGATTGAGAGATTGCCAAGACGCTCAAAACCGGGCATAATTGTCAAAGCGTCGAAGTACTGTTACACTAAACTTTATGTATTCTAATTTGACCACCCGGCCCTGAACTGCCGGTCTGACAAAGTGGTCTGACCCTAATATGAGGAACGTTGTATGTCTGGACATTCAAAATGGTCAACAATCAAGCGCAAAAAAGGGGCGGCGGATGCTGCCCGGGGCAAAGTCTTTACCCGACTGGCCCGTGAGATCCAAATCGCCGCCCGTGAGGGGCCAGATCCCGACACCAACATGACCCTGCGTCTGGCCGTCGAGCGGGCCCGATCCGAGAACATGCCCAAGGACAACATCGAGCGGGCCATCAACCGAGGGGCCGGGCTGGAGAAAGATGCAGCCGAGTACGAAACCGTGATCTATGAAGGCTATGGACCCAACGGCGTGGCGGTTTTGGTGGAGTGCATGACCGACAACCGCAACCGGGCCATCGCCGATGTGCGCCGCTGTTTCACCAAAGCCAACGGCAGCCTGGGCGCACCCAATTCCGTGGCCTGGCAGTTCACGTCCAGGGGCTATATTCTCTTCAATCTGCAAGACGACGAGGGCGATGACAAGGGGCTGGACGCGGACGAAATCTTCATGGCCGCCCTAGAGGCTGGGGCCGACGATGTCGTGATCAGCGAAGACAGCGTCGAGGTCTATACCGAGCATTCGGATCTGGCCCAGACCGCCGTGACCCTGAAGAAAGCTGGGTACAGCTTCGACGAAATGCAACTGATCATGCACCCCAACATGACCCTGGAATTGTCCAGCGATCAGGCCGCCCCGGTCTTGAATCTGGTGGATGCCTTGGACGAGTTGGATGACGTCAACATGATCTATCACAACTTGGAAATGTCCGACGCCTTGATGGCCGAACTGGCCTAGGGTGGACGCAATCGTTCGCCCCCCTGCCCCCCCAACCTTGGGGGGAACCGCCGAGGAACTCCCCCAAAGTTGGGGGCCGGGCTTCGACGTGAGCTCAGCCGAACGGGGCCGAGATCGTGGGCGCATTGTGTTGGGCATTGACCCCGGCACGGCCACCACAGGGTATGGGGTGGTCTCCGAAAGCGCCGCCGGGGAGATTCGGTTGCTGGCCTGCGGGGTGATCCGCACGGCCGCCGGTGAACCCATGCATCTGCGTCTGCTGGAGATCTTCCAGGACATCCAAGGCTTGATCGAGGAATTTCACCCCCACGATCTGGCCATCGAAGAGCTCTTCTTTGGCCGCAATGTCAGCACAGCCATCACCGTAGGCCAAGCCAGGGGAGCCGCCCTCCTGGCCGCCGCCCTGGCCGGCCTGACGGTCAGCGAATATAAGCCCGCCGAGATCAAGCAAGCCATCACCGGCTATGGCAAGGCCGACAAGCAGCAGATGCAGGAGATGGTGCGCCAAACCCTGGATCTGGCCGAAATCCCCCGACCGGACGATGCCGCCGATGGGATTGCCATTGCCCTGTGCCACCTGCAACGAGCGCGATACCAAAGCTTGATTGCGTAAGCGGATGTCAAAAATATCCCAGATAAATCTTCCATTTTTCCCCACAACTCACCCAAGGCAGGTAGAATCGAAATGGCCGATCTAAGCAAAGAAAGCCGCAAAGAACAGAACCGACATATCCATATTTTGATCGCCGAAGATGAAGCCCCCCTGCGAGATCTGTTGCGCATTTCCCTGGATCGGGGCGGCTACACGGTCCACCCGGCCAATGACGGCCAAGAAGCCTTGGAGTTGTTCGACAGCCTGGAGATCAGCCTGGTGCTGACCGATGTGATGATGCCGCGCATGGATGGATTCGAGCTATGCAGCGAACTGCGCAAGCGATCCGATGTGCCGATTGTGATGTTGACCGCCCTCAATCGCCCGGATGATATTGTACGGGGCTTTGAATATGGGGCCGATGACTACATCACCAAGCCCTTCACCTTTCGAGAAGTAGAGGCCCGGCTGCTGGCCATTCTGCGCCGCATCTCTTGGCTGGAAGAGCGGCCCCAATATAAAATTCTTGCCGTGCGGGATATCAAGCTGAACGAAGAGACCAACGAAGTCTTTATGGGCAGCGAGCAGATCCACCTGACCCCCATCGAGCTTCAACTTTTGCGCTATCTCATGGTTCATGCCGACCGCCCTGTCAAGAAGGAAGTGCTCTTCCGAGAAGTGTGGGGCTATGATCTGGTGGGCGGCACCAACTTGGTCGAAGTCGCCATGCGCCGCCTACGCGAGAAGATCGAGGTCAACCCCTCTCAGCCCGACTACCTGATCACCGTGCGCGGCGCGGGCTACAAATTCCTGTCCGAACCGGCCCAGGTGGATGACACCGGCGAAGATGCGACCGATTAAACAATAGATTTAACCGCCGAGAACGCCGAGAAGCGCAGAGAAAAGGAACCACCCTCTGCGCTTCTCGGCGTCCTCGGCGGTTTTCTTTTTGAAAAGATTGGACAAAGATCGTGATTCGACTAATTCGGGGCGTCGTGATGGGTCGGGGCAAAAACTACCTGATCTTGGATGTGGGGAGCGGGCTGGGCAGCATCGGCTTCAAAGTCTTCGCGCCCGAACCCACCCTGGCTCGCTTCCGCCCGGACGAGGTGGCGTCCCTGCACACCTATCTCCAGGTGCGGGAAGATGACCTGAGCCTCTACGGTTTCGAGAGCGACGACGAGCTGACCCTGTTTGAGCTACTCTTGGGCGTCAGCGGCGTCGGCCCCAAGGTGGCCCTCTCCGCCCTCAGCACCCTGGCCCCGGATGCCCTGCGCCTGGCCATCGGCAACCGGGAACCGGCCCTGCTGGCCCGTGTCCCCGGCATCGGCAAGCGCACCGCCGAGAAGATCGTGCTGGATCTGCGAGACAAGGTCGGCGCCCCCACGTCCGAAATGGAAAGCCTGGCCCAAAGCATGGACCTGGACGGCGACGTGATCGAGGCCCTGATCGCCCTGGGCTACAGCGTGGTCGAAGCCCAGCGGGCGGTCCAATCCCTGCCCAAAGAGGTCGTGGGCATCGAAGAACGCCTGCGCCTGGCCCTCAGCCAGTTTGACCGCTGGAGATAAGGGGACGAGTTGCGAGAGGAGACGGAGATCCTCAATCCCCATCCCCAATCTCCCATCTCCCAATCCCTCTGCGCTTTGACACCCTATCAACCCCTGGCATATAATAATGGGTGGTCAGCGACTGACCCCCATTTGGGAAAAGTGGAGCAGTCTGCTTTGGGCAGGGTGCTCTTGTTTTGTCTAGGGGCCGATAATACAAAGCAAATTGAAGATATAGCACAAGGATAGGTTTTTTATGGCTGAAGTAGCAACGTTACGCAAGGGAAATATGTTCGAAGAGGATGGTCACCTGTGGAAAGTGCTGGATTTCCAGCATATCAAGGTGGCCCGAGGCGGGGCGACCATTCGGCTGAAGGTACGCAATGTGCGCACCGGCTCCACAGTGGAAAAGACCTATAACAACGGCACCCGGTTGACCGATGTGCGGTTGGAAGGCAAGGAGATGCAATATCTCTACCACGACGGGGATCTCTACTTCTTCATGGACACTGAGACCTACGAGCAGATCATCCTGAACAAAGAGACCCTGGAAGACGCCATTGACTTTATGACGGATAACCAGATCATCGAGGTAGACTTCTACGAAGCCGAGCCCATCACCGTCACCCTGCCCACCACGGTGGATCTGTTGGTGGAGTGGGCCGAGTTCGCCGTGGCCGGCGACACCGCCAACAGCCCCTCCAAAAAGGTGCGGGTGGTGACCGGCTATCAACTGGATGTGCCCATGTTCGTCAAGGAAGGCGACACCATCCGCATCGACACCCGAGATGGCCGCTACGTGACCCGCGTCTAGGCTGGAAAGTGAAGGGGTGAGCGGGTGAAGGGGTGAGCGGGTGACTCGCTTTCCAGCAATGATCACCCCTTCACCCGCTCACCCTTCACCCCTTCAAATTTGTCATCCGGGTGGCTTTTGGCTATACTTTGACAGGTCAATTAGTTGTTTGCCGCTGTAGCTCAGTTGGTAGAGCGACGCTCTCGTAAAGCGTAGGTCATCGGTTCAAATCCGATCAGCGGCTCCATAGAATGCAAAACGCCCCGCCGGGTTTGTCGGCGGGGCGTTTTTGTATGAAGGGGTGAGCGGGGGAAAGGGTGAAGGGGTGAAAAATCACCCCTTCACCCTTTCCCCCGCTCACCCCTTCACTGCTGTTGCTGTTGCTGCATCAACAATTCCCACTCGGCGTCGAGGGCGGCGGCGACTTGGGGGGAGAAGGACATCACCTGGTGCAGGGGTTCCGGGGGCAGGATGATGTCGGCCTCGTAGACCTGGACGGCGACGCTCAGTTCGCTCTCCGCCTTGCCCTTGAAGACGCCCCGGGTGGGGGCCACGTCCACATAGTCTCGGCCCACGGCCACGCGGATGTGCCGCTCCCGGGCCGGCATGTTGTTGGTGGGGTCAAAGCCCACCCAGCCCAGGGGAGGCAGATAGGCTTCCACCCAGGCGTGCATGGCATCCACGGCGGAACGATCTTGGCTTTCGCCGCCCGTCCGGTGAAAGAGATAGCCGCTGACATAGCGACACGGAATGCCCAGGCTGCGCACCAAAGCCAGCATGATATGGGTGAAGTCCTGGCAAACCCCCTGGCGTTGGGCCAGGGCATCGTCGATGGGCGAGTCAACCTGGGTGCTGTCAGGCACATATTGGAAGCTGTAATAGATGCCCGAGTTGATGCGGTGCAGCACAGACAGGGGATCTTGGCTGCGGTCCGCGCCCAACTCCCCGGCCAGGGTGCGCAACAGGGCAGTGGGCTGGGTCAAGGGGGTGGGCAGCAGGAATTCCCAGAAATCCTCTGCACCGGTCGCCTCGTCCACCGCGGCCCACCCGTCCATATCCAGGCTCTCCGGCATGGGTGGCATGGGATCGATGGCCACCAAGCTCTCGATCAAAATTTCCAGTTGGCGATGATAGGTGGGAATGTCGAAAAGATGGATCCGGTTGTCCAGATGATCCAAATAGGTATTCAACGGAACCGCCGGATCAAGCGTCATCTTGAATTCCAGACAGCGCTGGGTCCCCTGATCCGGCGGACACATGCGCAGCTTCATCACACTCTCGCTGACCGGGCTGCTATAGCGAAAACGCGTATTGTGGCGAACACGATATTGCATGGATTTGTCGTTTCAGATTGTGCTTCAGGATTGACAGAAATACCCGACCCTACATGGTGGTTCTGCCCCCCGGCCCCCAATTCTGGGGGAGGTGATGGACAGTTCCCCCCAGAGTTGGGGGGCTAGGGGGGCGAAGGTGACCCTACAGGGTGGCTGCCATCTCAAAGGGATAGGCGACATAGGTCTCGTAGATGGCATTGTGGATCTCGGCGCAGCGCTGGCGGACGTCGGTCAGGTAGGCATGGATGTCGTCGGCCATCAGGTCGTCCACATGGCTATAGCTGAGGGCGGCGTGCAGCCGGCCTGAGAGCCGGTTCACCCGTCCACCGGGCCGGGGTGCGGTGGCCCCGGCGATGCCCTGCAAAGATGCCTGGATCATGTCCACGGCGAAACGCACCGAGTGGGGGAACTCTGGATTGAGCACCAAAAACTCAGCCACCCGATCCGGTTGCAGCAGATCCGCCGTGTAGACCTTGGTGAACGCCTCAAAGGCCGTGCAACTCTTCAGCAACCCAACCCACTCCAGATAGTCCCCGCTCTCTTCCACGGCGCTGTCCGGCGCGGTCAGATAGGCGCGATAGTGAAAATCCAACAGGGTGCTGGTCGCCACAGCCCGCTCGATATACCGACCCAATTGGATAAAGTACCAGCCCTCGCCGTGGTTCATGGTGGAGTCGGTTGTGCCTTGAAAGAAGTGGATACCCTCTTTGATGGACCGGAAAAACTCATAGGGCTGGCGCTGCCACATGCGGTCAAAGTCGGCATTGCGCACGGTCAGATAAAACCGATTGAGCTGCTCCCACATCTCCGAGCTAATCTGCCCCCGCACCTGGCGGGCATTCTCCCTGGCCCCGGCCACACAGGCCAGGATGGACGAACTGTTCTTGGGGTCCATTGTCAGATAGCGGGTCACCGCAAACGCGTCCTCTTCGCCCTCATCCAGCCCCAATTGCAAGCTGTACAGCACCAAGGGCCAGCGACTCTCCTCGGCCCTTGGCGATTGATCCAACGCCAAATTCAGATTCACATCGATCAGCCGGGCCGTATGCTCCGCCCGCTCCAAATATCGGCTCATCCAATAGAGACTGTCAGCGACTCGTGATAACATAGTTGGTTTCCGTGGCAATTTTGATTTTCGATTTTGGATTTTCGATTTGTTCATGACCTCGAATGCAACGGAATGCCCCCTGTCGCAATCCCAAATCGCCAATCCAAAATCGTCGTTACTCGTACAGCACCCACGTATCCTTGCTCCCCCCGCCCTGGGAGGAGTTGACGACCAGGGAGCCCCGTTTGAGGGCCACCCGGGTCAGACCGCCGGGGACGATCTTGACCGTCTCGCCGTAGAGGATGTAGGGGCGCAGATCCACGTGCCGGGCCTCAAACTGGTCGTCCACAAAGCAAGGAGAGCGGGAGAAGTTGAGGGTGGGCTGGGCGATATAATTGCGGGGTTCAGCCTGGATCTGCTCGGCAAAGGCGGCCTGCTCGGTCTTCGTGCTGTGGGGACCGATCAACATGCCATAGCCGCCAGATTCCCCCACGGCCTTGACCACAAGCTTGTCCAAATTGGCCAGCACATAGGCCCGCTGCTTGGGGTCGGAGCAGAGATAGGTCTCCACGTTGTTCAACACGACCTCTTCGCCCAGATAATACTTGATAATGGCCGGCACATAGGCATAGAGCGCCTTGTCGTCGGCGATGCCCGTACCCACGGCGTTGGCCAAGGCCACGGTTCCGGCCCGATAGGCGTTGAACAGCCCCGGCACCCCCAATATTGTATCCGAACGGAAGACCACGGGATCGATGAAATCATCATCCACCCGGCGATAGATCACATCCACCCGGCGCAGACCGGCGGTGGTGCGCATATAGACCAGATTGTCATGCACCAGCAGATCCCGCCCCTCCACCAGATCGATCCCCATCTGCCGAGCCAGAAAGGTATGCTCAAAATAGGCCGAATTATAGACCCCCGGCGTGAGCAGCACGATGGTCGGGTTGGGTCGGTGGGCCGGGGCCAGGGCACGCAGAGAGGCCAGCAGCAACTGCGCGTACTGGTCAACAGGCCGCACCCCATAGTTGCCAAACATGCGGGGGAAGACCCGCTTGATCACCTGGCGGTTGGTGAGCATATACGAGACCCCGCTGGGCACCCGCAAATTGTCCTCCAACACCACAAACTCCCCATTCTGCAGCCGGATCAGATCTGTCCCCACCACGGTGGTGTAGATGTCTCGGGGCACATCGATCCCCCGCATCTCCCGGCGATAGTGGCGGCAGGTGTAGACCAACTCCCGGGGCACAATCCCCTCGGCCAGGATCTTGCCCTCGTGGTAGATGTCCTTCAAAAAGAGATTGAGGGCCACAATGCGCTGGGTCAGCCCCCGCTCGATGGTGGCCCACTCCGCCGCGCCCAGGATGCGGGGCACCAGATCATACGGGAAGATGCGCTCGGTCCCCTCGTCCCGGCCATAGACGGTGAAGGTGATGCCCTGGTGCAGGAACGAGAGATCCGCGGCCTGCTGGCGAAAGCGCAGCTCGTCCAAGGGCAGCTCTTGCAGCCGCTTGAACAGGGCCGCATAGTGGGGCCGGGCGTTGCCCTGGGCGTCGAACATCTCGTCGTAGGCTGGGTCCAATTGATAGGCGGAGAAGGCGGGGTGATCCGAGGGGAACGCAAGTTGGGGATCGGTGGTCATGAATGCTCCATCGGTGCAGGAGGGTGGAAGTCAAAACAACAGGCGCAATCGTACCGGGGACGGGCAGTTTTGTCAAACGAAGGAGGGTAAAATGGGGGCTGACCCTGGGGTCGGCCCCATTTTACCCTCCTTCGGCTGCTTTTACCCTTTGCGCATCTCCGGATATAACCCCAACACCCCCTCAGCCGAGGCGGCGCAGATGCCCCGCTCGCTGATCAGCCCGGTGACCAGGCGGCGGGGGGTGACGTCAAAGGCATAGTTGACCGCCGGGCTGCTCTCCGGGGTGAGGAGAACCTGCTTGGTCTCCCCGGCGTGGCGGCCCAGAATGGTGCGCACTTCGTCCGCGCCCCGTTGTTCGATGGGGATGGTCAGCCCATCCTCAATCTCCCAGTCAAAGGTGGACGAGGGCAGGGCCACATAGAAGGGCACCCCGTTGTCATGGGCGGCCAGGGCCTTGAGATAGGTACCGATCTTGTTGGCCACATCCCCGGTGAAGGTGGTGCGGTCTGTGCCGGTGATGACCAGATCCACCTGGCCATGTTGCATCAAATGACCGCCTACGTTGTCCACGATCACATGGTGGGGCACGCCGTGCTGGCCCAGCTCCCAGGCGGTGAGCCGGGCACCCTGGTTGCGGGGACGGGTCTCGTCCACCCACACATGTACAGGAATGCCCCGGTCATGGGCGGCGTAGATGGGAGCTGTGGCGCTGCCATAGTCCACAAAGGCCAGCCAGCCCGCATTGCAGTGGGTCAGAATATTGACCGGTTCACCGCCCTTGCGCCGGCTGATCTCTTCGATCAGCGCCACGCCATGCTCTCCGATGCGTTGACAGGCGGCAGCGTCTTCGTCGGCGATGGTATGAGCCAGCGCCAGCGCCGTTTGGATACGAGCAGCAATCCGGGGCTCGGCCTGATCCAGGGCAGCCAGTTGACGGTTCACGGCCCAGGCCAAATTAACCGCAGTCGGTCGGGTGGCCATCAGTTGGTCGCCCGCCGCCCGCACGGATCGCATAAAGCTGTCCAGATCATCACGGGGGGCGGTGAGGGCGGCAATATACATGCCATAGCCAGCGGCGGCGCCGATCAGCCCGGCCCCCCGCACATGCATATCTTTGATCGCCATCGCCATCTGATCCACCGACATCAGATCCTCGATCACAAAATCGTGGGGCAAATGGCGCTGATCGATGATCTGCACCGTAGCCGAATCGTTCGGCTTCAGCCAAATAGTCCGAAAATGTTTACCATCTACATTCATGTACCATCTCCTGGCTAAGTTCTTCTCTAAGTTCTTCTCTAGACCCTGCTTCAAAAAAAGACGCAGGGGAGATAATCCTGAGATCATCCCCCCTGCGTCTTTGCATCAATTTATCATTGCCTGCCCAGAAGTCTACTTGACTTCGGCGACGGCGCCTTCGGCTTCGAGCTTGGCCTTGACGTCAGCGGCCACTTCCTTGCTCACAGCCTGGACAACGGGGGTCGGGGCGCTCTCAACCAGCTCCTTGGCCTCTTTCAGGCCCAGGTTGGTGACGGCACGCACGGCCTTAATCACGTTGATCTTCTTGGCGCCCACGTCCTTGAGGATGACGTCGAACTCGGTCTGCTCTTCCACTTCTTCAGCGGCAGCAGCCGGGCCGGCGGCGGCCATGGCCACAGGGGCCGCAGCGCTCACGCCCCAGGCGCTCTCCAACATCTTGACCAGCTCAGCGGCCTCCAACAGGGTCAGGCCGTCCAATTGTTCCTTGATTGCATTCAGATCTGCCATTTGAAACTCCTCCATATTGATAGAAATAGATCTTGTTTACTTTGCATGTACAGCCCGCTACCTTGCCCCCGTTTGCCAATCGGTTCTCTTTCAAACCGCGGTCACCAGGGGCCGGAAAAACTAGGCTGCTTCCTTTTGACTTTCGACGTGGGCATTGATCACCCGTACCAAACTGGATTGGGGCGCAGAAATGATGCGCACCAAAGTGGAGGCCGGGGCGTTGATGGTGCCCAGAACCTTCGCCAACATCTGTTCCTTGGTGGGCAGGTCCGCCAGTGCTTCGGCGCCCGTTGCATCCAAGGCCGAATTTTCCAGCACAGCGCCCTTGATCACCATGGTCGTGATCTTGGTTTCCTTCAGCCAATCTTTTAGGGCCTTGACACCTTTACCGATGTCTTCGCCCAAAAAGATCACGCCGTTGGTGCCAGTCAGCATGTCGGTCTCTACATCGATCCCGGCCTGACGCATGGCAATGCCCAACAGGGTGTTCTTCACCACCGCATAGGTAGCGGCAGTATCGCCCACCTTCCCGCGCAGGGATTGTACCTGAGGCACTCTCGTGCCCCGGTAATCCACAAACACGAGTGCCGATGAGTTTGCAATCAACTCATTGTATCGTTGGACCAACTGTTCTTTCTTTGCTCGTGAAATGGCCAAGTGCAGCTTCTCCTTTCTTGTGTAGTCTTGTGTTCTACCAGTCCGCCCTCCGGCGTGACCACTAAAACACAACTAAGGGCTACCAGTCATGGGCCAATAAAAAAGCCCCTGTGTTGAAGACACAAGGGCGTGGATGACACAATGCCTGGGCGCAGAAAAACCGGTGGCAACAGCCACTCAGATTCCCACGCTCGTCAGCGTCGTCCAGCACCTCGGCAGGTGACCCGGAGGTCCTTAAGTCGCCCAAGAGTGGGAGACGCCTACTGTCTTCAGCACATATCGACATGAAAGCCGAATATTCACTTTAACTTCGCACAAACTATGCCAGTATACTGACTTCGAAGACGGGTGGCAAATTCCATCCTCGTTGTACAAAAATTCTCAAACAAAACACGGATGACGCTGAGTTTGATCCACGTCATCCGTGTTCTATTTCGACCGACTAATCCTCATACCGCATGTTAAGGGCGGTGTTGGTATCCACCTTGATCCCAGGCCCCATTGTGCTGGACAGGGTTACCCGTTTGAGGTAGATCCCCTTCAAGCCAGTGGGCCGGGCAGCCGAGATGGCCTCCATAAAGGCGGACAGATTGCCCATCAACTTCTCTTCGCTAAAGCTGGCCTTGCCGATGGGGGCATGGATGTTGGAGGTCTTGTCGACCCGGAACTCCACACGGCCCAAGCGGGTCTCGTTGATGATGCGGGGCAGATCCTCCGCCGGGACGATGGTGCCAGCCTTGGGGCTAGGCATCATGCCACGGGGACCCAGCACACGACCCAAACGACCCACCACCCGCATCATGTCCGGGGTGGCCAGAACCACGTCAAAGTCGGTCCAGCCGCCCGAAATCTGAGCAGCCAGATCATCGCCACCCACAAAGTCGGCTCCGGCTTCGGTGGCCAGAGGCGCACCGTCCGGGCCGGCGAAGACCAAGATGCGCACCGTGCGTCCCGTGCCATTGGGCAGAGTCACCACACCACGCACCTGTTGATCCGCATAGCGGGGATCTACACCCGTGTTGAGGTGGATCTCGATGCT
Source organism: uncultured Chloroflexia bacterium (assembly GCA_963704975.1). GTDB lineage: Bacteria > Chloroflexota > Anaerolineae > Caldilineales > Caldilineaceae > JAGNDO01. Next base: position 54,494 of record CAVPIK010000006.1, read on the forward strand.
CTCATCAAACTTGGCGGTGGCACCCCCCTTAACCAAGGCGATGGCCTCTTCTGGGGAATACAGTTGTTGGCGATCGATCTTGCCTCGGACTTCGTTGTAGCGTTTTCCATGCTTAGGCATAACATAACTCCTCTGTGGTCATAGCGGGCAACGCCCTCCCACACAAAAATGATTATTAAACGGTATTCGTAGCCTGTTTTCAGCCCCCAACCTCATTCTGACGGTTGGTCGGACCCATTCACCTAGTCAACCACGTTGATGCCCATGCTGCGGGCGGAGCCAGCGATCATGCGCATGGCCATCTCCAGATCACGGGCGTTGAGGTCGGCCATCTTGGCCTCCGCAATCTCCCGCACCTGCTGCTGGGTGATCTTGCCCACCTTGGTCTTGTTGGGTTCTGCGCTGCCTCGGGGCACACCAGCGGCCTTTTTGATCATGTCCGCGGCGGGTGCAGTCTTGGTGACGAAGGTGAATGATCCATCGGTGAAGATGGAGATCTCGGCCGGGATGATCTGGCCGATCTGCTGCTGGGTACGGGCGTTGTATTCCTTGCAGAAGCCCATGATGTTGACCCCATGGGGGCCAAGCGCGGTACCCACGGGCGGGGCCGGGTTGGCCTTGCCTGCGGGAATCTGCAATTTGACGACTGCTTTAAGTTTCTTTGCCATAAGATATCACTCCTTCTGACCTGGTAAACGCCGTTCCGGGTTGGCAGTGACCGGTTCGGCTCCCAGTTGTCAGCGCTAAATGGGTAAACTGCCAATCTTGCTCGAAGACTAAACTATCCAACAATCCGACACCAGAGGAATCAGAAATTATTCCCGATCCAACTGAATGAGATCCACTTCCACCGGGGTTTCTCGGTTAAAGAAGCTGACCATGATGCGGGCCTTGCCTCGTTCCGGGTAAATCTCGTCCACCAAGCCCGAAAACTCGGTGAAAGGACCGCCGGTAATACGCACATGCTCGCCAACCGCGAAGCTGACCTTGATCGTGGGTTGATCCGAGTCGATCCGCTTCATGATCTGGTCAACTTCGATCTGAGTGAGGGCGGTGGGCTTGTTGCCCATGCCCACAAACCCTGTAACACCAGGGGTGTTACGCACAACGTACCAACTATCTTCATCCATGATCATATTGACCAGGATGTATCCTGGAAAAACCCGGCGCTCGACTTCTTTGCGAACACCCTTGCGGATCTCGATTTCAGTCTCTGTGGGCACCACCACATCCAAAATGCGGTCGGTCATGCCCATAGATTCGGCCCGGTGCTCCAGGTTCTTCTTAACTTTGTTCTCCATGCCCGAATAGCCGTGTACGACAAACCATTCGGCTTTGAGTTCGGTTTCGACATCTTCCGCGTCCAACTGGGCCTGGATTTCAGCATCCAGCGCCGCCAGTTCTGCTTCGCTTAGGGCCGCACCCTGACTTTCGTTTTGCTCGCTTGCCACGAGCACCTCCCTTATCTCACTCGGGTATCTGCCAATGAAGAGCGCCGAAGGGCGGATTTCTCCCGACTACACCCGAACAACAACATGCTGCAAGAATATCACAGAGACCGTTACCAAGTCTCCTGAAAAACCCTCATGCCAAACCCTCTACAGCGAGATCAACCAAGTGATCACAAAGCTGAAGAGCGAATCAAAGCTAAACAGAAAAAGGGCCGAGGCGACAGTCACAGCCATCACCACAGCGGTTAAACGTATACCTTCTTCCCGAGTCGGCCAAGTCACTTTAGAAACCTCAGCACGCACGTCCTTGAAATAACGCACCAAGGCGTTGTCAGTCTTTACTGCTGCGGAGCGGCTCATGATATGCCCCCGTCGTTGAATGAAACTTCTGAATAAACGCGTGATTCTTTTTTGCCGAAAACGGCCACCGGCTTTCACCGGTGGCCTTGTCGAGGCAGGCGAGGCAGGACTTGAACCCGCAACCTGTGGTTTTGGAGACCACCGCTCTGCCAGTTGAGCTACTCGCCTGTGAACCGGCTGGGGTCAGTCAGCCGACCCCAGCCGAAATTGTACCTTACTTGATGATCGAGGTGATGACACCAGCGCCGACCGTGCGACCACCCTCGCGGATGGCGAAGCGGCTGCCGTTCTCCAACGCCACCGGGGAGATCAACTCCACCTTCATGTTGACGTTGTCACCAGGCATCACCATCTCCACATTCTCCGGCAACTCGATGTTGCCCGTGATGTCCATGGTGCGGATGAAGAACTGGGGGCGATAGCCCTTGAAGAACGGGGTATGTCGTCCACCCTCTTCCTTCTTCAACACATACACCTCACCCATGAAGGTCGTGTGAGGGGTGATGCTGCCCGGCTTGGCCAACACCTGCCCACGCTCCACTTCCTCCCGCTGGATGCTGCGCAGCAGACAACCAACGTTGTCGCCCGCCTGGCCTTCCGGCAGCAGCTTGCGGAACATCTCAACACCGGTCACCACCACCTTGCGGGTGGGGGCCAGACCGACCAACTCGACCTCTTCCATGGGATGAATCACCCCACGGTCGATACGACCGGTCACCACCGTGCCACGTCCCTTGATGCTGAACACATCTTCGATGGACATCAGGAACGGCTTGTCGGTTTCACGCACGGGCGTCGGCACATATTCGTCCACCGCTCGCATCAGATCCCAGATACAGGCGTATTCGGGGGCTTCCGGGTCCTTGCTCTCAGACAACAGAGCCTTCAAAGCGCTGCCTCGCACAATGGGAATGTCATCGCCGGGGAACTTGTAGCTGTCCAGCAGCTCCCGCAATTCCATCTCCACCAGCTCCAACAGCTCTTCGTCTTCCATCATGTCACATTTGTTCATGAAGACAACCATGGACGGCACTTCCACCTGGCGAGCCAGAAGGATGTGCTCACGGGTCTGGGGCATGGGGCCATCCGGCGCCGCCACCACCAGGATCGCCCCGTCCATCTGGGCAGCTCCCGTGATCATGTTCTTGATGTAGTCGGCATGGCCGGGGCAGTCCACGTGGGCGTAGTGACGGGCTTCCGTCTGATACTCCACATGGGAGATGGCGATCGTGATACCACGAGCCTTCTCTTCCGGCGCATTGTCAATCTGATCAAAAGCGGAGAAATCCGCCCAGCCCTTCAGCGCCAATGTCTTGGTGATGGCCGCCGTCAGGGTCGTCTTGCCATGGTCAATATGACCAATCGTGCCCACATTTACATGGGGCTTTGTTCGCTCGAAAGTTGCTTTTCCCATTTGGGTGAATCTCCTTCAAAAACAGTTTAAGGTCCAGTTCGAGTTAGCCAGATCTGGCCACCAGATCCAATCATTAGTAGCCGCCCAGCACCGTGCTGAGCGGCCTTTTGCCTAGGATGCCTACGAAGAAGTTCGAGAACCCTTCACAGACATTTTTTGTTGAGGAGCCCACAATCGGACTTGAACCGATGACCTCATTCTTACCAAGAATGTGCTCTACCGACTGAGCTATGTGGGCTTGAGTGGGCGGGGGCGGATTCGAACCACCGTAGGCGTATGCCGGCTGATTTACAGTCAGCTCCCTTTGTCCACTCGGGCACCCGCCCAAAACGAACTACCAAGTTACCTTGTGCTACAAATTGCCGTTGGGTTGTATTGCTCTTTCAAGCAGAGCCGACGATCGGACTCGAACCGATAACCTGCTGTTTACAAGACAGCTGCTCTGCCGATTGAGCTACGTCGGCGCATGGGCGGTATGGCCGTGGATAGACAACATCAGACAACCTGCATACAGACAGAAATTGTATATCAGCCAGACCTATTGGTCAAATTTCAGCACAAACGGAACAAATCTTCTTTACTAACCCAGCCGCATACGCTACAATAGGCATGTTGCATTCTCAAAGAAGCTCTCGACCTTCCATCGGGCAAGAAGTGCGATTGTCCGATTGACCTGCTTGTTCCCACAGATGGAAGCCCAATCGTGAGCAAATAGACCAATCTTATACTCCAAGCGAAAGGAAAACCCACCACCATGTTGAAAACCATCGCCAAACTGACCGCTGAACTCTTCCCGGCCCCCAGCGTTTCCGCCCACTGTGACGGCCCTTGCGGCGTCTACGACCCGGCCTCTGCCCGCATTGCGGCGGAAGCTGTGCTGTCCATGACCAAGAAGATCCTGGCCCTGCCCCTGCCCGCCGCTGGCGATGCAGCCGCCGCAGCCGCCTACAACAACACCATGTCCCGCTATATCAGCATCAAGGAAGAGGAAGCCCACACGGCCAAGACCCAACTGCTGGTGCTGTGGACCGACTACTTCAAGCCCGTGCATCTGGAAGCCTACCCGGACCTGCACACCACCTTCTGGAATGCGGCCAAGCTCTGCTCCGCCTGCAAGGTGGAAGTCAGCCTGACCCATGCCCAGGAACTGATGGCCGCCGTTGAGGAGATCCACAACATCTTCTGGGCCACCAAGAAGCGGGACGTGGCGTACTATACCGCTTCATAAGTTCGAGTATTGTGTATCGAGTAGGTTGAATGTGTAAGAGGCAGACCCGGCATGAGTTGTGCCGGGTCTGTTTTATTGGATGACCATGAATCCGAATCCTGCACCCCAACCGATCCCGGCCAGCACGACCCGTGAGCTGCTTTTGTGGCTGTTGGGCCGTCGTCGCCGCCTGCGGGTGACGGGTGAGTCCATGCTGCCTCACCTGCCCCCCGGCCAGGAGGTGCTGACCGTCTCGCCCCGGCACGATGGCCGCCCGCCCCAGATTGGGGACGTGGTGGTGATCCGCCATCCCCGCCAGCCGGAGACGCTGATTCTCAAGCGCGTCGCCCACATGCTGCCGGACGGGGAATACGTTTTGCTGGGGGACAACCCGGCGGCCAGCACGGACAGCCGTGACTTTGGCCCGGTGAAGCCGGAGCAGATCCTGGGCCGGGTGGTCTGCCGTTTTCCGTGATGCGGGAGCTCCGACCTTCCCGGAAGGGGCCAGTACATGGTCGGTTGCCCAAGATCTCGTGGCCCCTTCCGGGAAGGTGTTAGCGCGGAATCAAATCCCCCACGGCCCCATGTACGCCTCAACCATCAGCCCTTCCTCGTCGTCATATTGACCGGAGAAGCGGGCCATCTGGGCCTCTAACTGGATCAGCCGGTCGTTGACCGTTTGAATGCGTTCCATGGTCACGTCGTGGATCTGGTCGTGGCGCAGATCTTCGTGTTGATGATCCCGCTCCTGCACCCGCTCGCCGTTTTGGGCGCTGATGCGGCCCGGCACCCCCACCACCACGGAGTTGGCCGCCACATCCTTCACCACCACGGAGTTGGCCCCGATGCGGCTGTAATCGCCCACGGTGATCGGCCCCAAAATCTTGGCCCCGGCCCCCACCACCACATGATCCCCCAAGGTCGGGTGGCGCTTCTCCTTGCGCCAACTCACCCCGCCCAGGGTGACCCCGTGATAGAGCGTCACGTACGCGCCCGACCTCCGCGGTCTCGCCGATGACGACCCCCATGCCGTGATCGATAAACAGCCCCGGCCCAATCTTCGCCCCCGGATGGATCTCGATCCCGGTCAGCCAGCGCCCCCAATGGGCCGTCCACCGACCCAGGGTGCGCAGATCATGGGTCCACAGCCAATGGCTGGCCCGATAGAACCACAACGCATGCAATCCCGGATAGCAGACCAAAATCTCCCACGTACTACGCGCCGCCGGGTCCCGGTCAAAGACCGATTTGATGTCTTGCTTGAGTGTATTGAACATAGTGTCTCCCGCGTCGTGCGCTCCTCATCCCTGTCTCCCTACTCCCGCAGATCCGCGAACAGCGGGGTGCTGAGGTAGCGTTCGCCGTTGCTGGGGATGATGACGACGATCAGTTTGCCCGCATTTTCGGGACGTCGGGCCAGTTGCGTGGCCGCGGAGAGGGCGGCCCCGGAGGAGATCCCCACCAACAGCCCTTCCTCGCTGGCCGCCCGCCGGGCCGTGGCGAAGGCGTCTTCGTTGTCGATCTGGATCACTTCGTCGATGATCCCCGTGTTCAGCACCCCGGGCACGAAGCCGGCCCCGATGCCCTGGATCTTGTGGGGGCCAGGCGCGCCGCCGGAGAGGACCGGGGAGCCGGACGGCTCCACGGCCACCACCTTCAGCGCCGGGCTTGTACGCCTTCAGCACCTCGCCCACGCCGGTGATGGTGCCGCCCGTGCCCACGCCGGAGACCAGGATGTCCACCTGGCCGTCCGTGTCCCGCCAGATCTCCTCGGCGGTGGTGCGGCGGTGGATGGCCGGGTTGGCCGGGTTTTCGAACTGCTGGGGGATGAAGTAGCGGGGATCCGCCGCGGCCATCTCCTCGGCCTTGGCGATGGCCGCCTTCATGCCCCCGCTGCCGGGGGTCAGGACCAGCTCCGCGCCGTAGGCCCGCAGGAGCAGCCGCCGCTCCATGCTCATGGTGTCGGGCATGACCAGGGTGCAGGCGTAGCCCTTGGCCGCGGCCACAAAGGCCAGACCGATCCCCGTGTTGCCGGAGGTCGGCTCCAGGATGATCCGGTCTCGGGGTCAGCACGCCGGCCGCCTCGGCGGCCTCGATCATGTTCAGGCCGATGCGGTCTTTGACGCTGCCGCCGGGGTTGAAGAACTCCAGCTTGGCCGCCACCGTGGCGACCGCGCCGTCGGTCAGTTTGTTGATCCGCACCAGGGGGGTGTTGCCGATCAGGTCGGTGATGCTGTCGGCGATACGCAACGAATTTGTGGATGCACTCATGAATTTCTCTCCTTGAAAGACAGGTAAACGGTCGGATGATAAACAAAAAGATCCATCGCCGGGACAACCGGGCAATGGATCTTGTGTGAAGAATCTTGGTCTGATTTTGCGGGGAAGGCAATCACCGTGTACGAGCGATCACGTTTCCCAGCGCAATTCAGTTTTCGGACCATTCGACAGACGACCCATTGCCTTGTGCCTTCGCGGAAGCCAGCACAGATCTCGGCGCCATGCCGAAACCCGCTACGCCGCTTCCGCTAGCGACAGATGCAACAACAGGGATGGGTCAGTCGAAAAGCCATGAAATCGGATCCAATCTGGGTGAAAAACGCTCAGAGTCGAACAGTGCAATACTATACCGGGGAAGTTCTCTGCGGTCAAATTCCCCGCATGATCCCCAAATCCCGGGCCAGCAGCCCCTTCACCACCAGCAGCACCAAAAAGGCCGCGCCCATCAGGATCACGGCCAGGGTGAGGGCTACGTTCAGGTCCAGCTCGAAGCCGATGTAGATGGCCAGGGGCATGGTCTGGGTGCGGCCGGGATAGTTGCCGGCAAAGATGATGGTGGCCCCAAACTCGCCCAAGCGCCCTGGCCCAGGCCATCACCGCGCCGCCCACCATGCCGTTCCAGGCCAGGGGCGCGGTGACGTGGCGGAAGATCTGCCAGCCGTCCGCGCCGTCCAGGGCCGCGGCCTGCTCCAGTTCCGGGTCGATGGCGGCAAACCCGGCGGTGGCGGCCTTGATGAAAAAGGGCGAGGCCACAAAGACTTGGGCCATGACCACGGCCACGGAGGTGAAGGCAATATAGATGTCCCATTCGGCCAAAAAGCCGCCCAGCACGCCCCGGCGACCAAAGGTGATCAGCAGGGCCACGCCAGCCACGGCCGGGGGCAACACCGCGGGCAGATCCACCAGACTGTCCACCACCTGGCGCAGGGGGATGCGGCCCTTGGCCAGCAGATAGGCCAGGGGCGTGCCAAAAATCACGATCAGCGCCGTGCTGATCAAGGTGGTGGAGAGGCTGAGGGTGATGGCCTGGCGCACCTGGGGCATGGCCAGATTGCGCCAGATCTCGCCGGGGGCGGCCCGATAGATCAGGGCGGCCAGGGGCAGGGCCAGGAAGACGAGCATGGGCAGGCTGAGCAGATGCCACGGGCTGACGCGGCGGGGCGGTTCCGGGCGCGGGCGGACGGGGGAAGGGGATCTAGAAGCCATGATTTGCCAGAATCTCTTGTCCAGCGGGACCGAGGATGTACGCCATAAAGGCGGCGGTTTGCTTGGGGATGATGGCCGTCGGTCACGGGGGCAAGGGGATAGGCGGCGGTCACGTTGAGGGCATCGGGGATGGGGATCTGTTGCACAGTGGTCCCAGCGGCGGCCCCGTCGCTGGCGTAGACCACCCCGGCGTCGGCTTCGCCCAGGCGCACTTTGCTGAGCACGGCCCGCACGTTGATCTCGAAGGAGACCGTGTTGGCCAGCACGCCCTGGCTGAAGTCCGCGGGCAGATCTGGCGCGGCGTCGGCGTTGGCCAGGAAGGTGCGGGTGTACGCGCCCACGGGCACGGAGGCATCGGCCAGGACCACGCGCAGACCGGGGCGGGCCAGATCGGCCAGGGCGTGGACGTTGCCGGGGTTGTCCGCGGGGAGGACGATCACCAGCCGGTTGTGGGCGAAGATCTGCACGCTTTCGGGGGCATTCGTCCCGGCGGTTACGACGGCGGCCATTTGGGGCTGGTCCGCGCTGGCGAAGAGATCCGCCGGCGCGCCCAGGGCCAGTTGTTGGGCCAGTTGTTGGGATCCGGCGAAGTTGAGGGTCACCCGCACGTCGGGGTGATCGGCCTCGAACCCTTGGCCCAGGGCAGTGAAGGCTTCGGTCAACGAGGAAGCGGCAAAGACCACCAACTCGGTTGATGCCGGTTGACCGGTCGGGGCGGAGGTGCCTGTGCAGCCGATCAAAACTAGGGCCACCGCTCCCCCAACCAAGCTTGCTGCTATTCGATTCAACAAAAAAAGAGACCTATGCATCGAGAATCTCATCCAAGTGACCGCTGATTTCCAGCCCGGCGTGACGGCCCAGGCCATCAAAGATGACGAGACCATCCTCCCGCATAAGGCGGACGTGGACCTGGGCGGTCAGGCTTTCCATCACCCGTTGGAGCATGGCTCCCTGACCCGCCGCTGGCTCGTGGAGCAGTCCGCCCTCGGCCCGGTCGGCCCGGATCTCCAGGCGTGTGGGGCTGGCGTTGGGGGCCGGTGCGCCCGGAAATATGCCAAACCACGTGGGTGTCGTCCAAGGTCAGGCGGGTGATCTTGGCCCCGGTGTAGGTGGCAAAGCGATAGAGGGTGCCGTCCATCAAAAAGCCGATGATGAAGCCCCGAAAGGCGGTGCCCAGCCAGGGGATGGTGGCGACGGACGCGCTGAGGCAGACACCGGGCTGGTCGAAATGGTTGGTCTGCATCCACACCCAGGCCCGGGGAAAGGCGCGGCCCCAGTCCTTTTCGATATAGCCCCGGCCCTGGGCGAAGTCGATGGTCCTGACCATCCACGGCCAGGCTGCCGCCCAGGCTGTGGTCCAGGCTGACCACGCCGTGATAGCACTGCATGAAGGGGGTGAAGGTGTACCAATCCATGATGCCAGGGGAGAGGGCGGTGACGGGCCAGGGGGTGGTGCCGGCAAAGGTCGACTTCGCCCCGCAGGGTGCGATCCGGGGCGGCGATGTCCAGGGTGATGGACTGGGCGCTGAAATGGTTGGGGCCGATGCGCACGTCGAAGCGGTCCCGGTCGGCGTGGAATTGGTCCAGGGGATAGCGGTGATAGGTGCTGTGGCCGGTGTTGCCGATCAACGTCTGCACAAAGCAGTGGGAATCCGCCGGATCCGCGGCCAAAAAGACCCCAGGAATCACGGCCAAGGCGTGGGTTCCCGTGGGGTCCACCAGCTTGAAGTACCAGCCCTCGAAGAAGGGGGGCCGTTTATTCCAGCCGTGATAGTTGTCAGGTCGCCAGATGTTGCGGATGGATGTGAGCATGGGATCCTATCGAGTATCGTGTGTCGAGTATTTCATTTCAAAAAGGTCAACAGCAGTTGTGCGATCAGAATTTTGGAAATGGTGGCGATGGGAAAGACCAGGGCATAGCCGATGTTGGGCAGGTCGTTCTCTGCCTGTTCCAGAGAGTAGCCGAGGACGGCGGGTTGGGTCTGTAGGCCCGACAGCATACCGATCAGCAAGCCGTAGGGGATCTTGAGCAGTTTGTAGCCGATGGTGAGGGTGAGGAAGCCGGTGATGGTGGTGATGGTGGCCCCGGCCAGGAAGATGGAGAAGCCGCCGCTCTGGGTGAAGGTGTTGACAAAGGTATAGCCGGATCGCAGACCGATGCCGGCCAGGAGCATGATCAGCCCGATCTGGCGCAGGGTGAGGTTGGCGCTGTAGGGCATGGACCAGTTGATGGGGCCGGTGCGCCGCCGTGCGCCCAGGATCAGGGCCACGATCAGGGGGCCACCGGCGGAGCCCAGCTTGAAGACCGTGCCGCCGGGCAGGGGGATGGGGATCAGCCCGACCAGCAGGCCCAGGCTCAGGCCCAGGCCAAAGGTGAGCATGTCCACTTCGCTCAGGGCTTTGTAGGAGTCGCCGAAGAGTTTGCTGATCTCGGCCAGATCTTCTCGGCGGGCCACCACCCGCACCCGGTCGCCCAGCTCCAACTGGGTGTCGCCGTGGGCCAGCAGATCCACGTCTCCCCGGCGCACGCGGGTGACCAGGGCGCCGTAGCGCCGGGGCAGGCCCAACTCTTCCAGCCGCCGCCCGGCGATCTCCGGGTTGGAGACGAAGACCCGGCGGAAGTCGTAGGTGCTGCGGTCCAGTTCCAGATGATGGTCGGTCAGCTCGCCAAAGAGAGGGGCCACCCGATCCACCTCGTCCGGCGCGCCGACGATGCTGAGGAGATCCCCGTGGGCCAAGAGGGTGCTGCCCAGGGCCAGGGCGGTCTGGCCGTCATGGTTCATGCGTCCAAAGACTACATCCCACTTGTTATGCCGGGTCAGTTCCCGCAGGGGCACGCCCACCACGTCGGGCCGGGTGATGCGCACGGTGCGGTTGTAGAGGTTCTGGTCCACGGCGTTGAACTCCCGCAGCCCGGCGGCCTCTTTCTTGAAGTCGATTTTCCACACCTTTTGGGTGACGAAGACCGCCAACAACATGCCCAGCACGCCCATGGGATAGGCCACAGAATAGCCCACCACCGGCTCGGCCAAGAGGGCCGTGCGCAGTTCCACCGGCGTGCTGTTGTTGATGTAGTCCAGCAGGCCAGCCAGGGCGGGGGTATTGGTCAGGCTGCCAGCAAACATGCCCGCTGTGACCGACGGTTTGAGGCCCAACAGCAGAGACCAGCCCACGGTCAGCCCGGCCGCCACCAGGATCATGGAAAGGATGAAAAGATTATCCCGCAGCCCTTTGCGCCGGAAAGAAGCAAAAAAGCCCGGTCCGCTGCTCAGGCCAATGGTGTAGACGAAAATCACCAGCCCCAGGGTGAAAACAATGTCCGGCAACTTTAGATCCGGACTGAGGGCGCCCACGGCCAGCCCGACAAAGAGCACGGCGGCCACACCCAGGCTGGATCCTTTGACCTTGATCCGACCCAGGGGATAGCCGATGGCGGCAACGATAAAAAGTAAGAGGAGGGGGTTTGTCGGCGAGCAGATCGATTATCGGTTGCATTATCGTATGCCTTCTATTTTTAGTTTCATCGCACGATTGCGGTGTCCAAATGAACACCCGCGCCTGATCATACTTCAAGGTATACGAGGGTGCAAAGTTGGTGGGTTGGATCGGGGGCGTGCGTCGAGAAGTTGACTTGCGGGGACAGTCGGGCTACCATGCGGGAAAGACAGCCGATGAGCGTGTTCAAAACGCGTCGGGCCGACACCATCCGCCGGGGGCTGAAGCGCCCCGGCTGGTCGGGGAAACCCGATGAATCGGGTTGGATGTCGGCCAGCCCATTCGTCGACTCAGCCCGATTCATCGGGCTTGTTGTGCCCAGCCGGGGCGCTTCAGCCCCCGGCGGTATGCGGATTGAGCGTATTTTGCCATTCAAACGAAAGTCATTCACCATGCTACGACACTTAACCGCCACCCGATATGTCACCCCCCTACGGGAGGGTGGCTCTCTGCCCGCCGTGGTGGAGGCGGACGACGGCGGCCTCTATGTGATGAAGTTCGCCGGGGCCGGCCAGGGACCCAAGGCCCTGATCGCCGAAATCATCGCCGGGGAGTTGGCCCGATCCCTGGGCTTTGCCGTGCCGGAACAGGTGCTGATGACCCTGGACCCGGCCATCGGACGCACGGAGGGCGACCCGGAGATCCGGGAACTGTTGGCCGCCAGCGTCGGGGTCAACCTGGCCATGGACTTTTTGCCCGAAGCCTTCGCCTTCAACCCCCTGCTGCGCCCCGGCCCGGCGGCGGATCTGGCCTCCCGCATCGTCTGGTTTGACGCCTTTGTGACCAACGTGGACCGCACGCCCCGCAATGTCAACATGCTGCTGTGGGAAGAGGAATTGTGGCTGATCGACCACGGGGCCGCCCTCTATTTTCATCACAGTTGGGACGACTACGCGGCCCGCAGCCGCACGCCCTTTGCCCTGATCAAGGACCATGTCATGCTGCCCTTTGCCACCGCCCTGGCCCAGGCGGACGCGGATCTGCGCCCGCGCATCACCCCGGCGCTGATCCGGGAAGTGGTTTCGTGGGTGCCGGATGGCTGGCTGCTGGTGGATGCGCCCTTCGCCGACGTGGCCGCCCATCGGGCTGGATACGAGGAATATTTGCTGGGTCGGCTGGCCGCCGCACCCGCTTTTGTGGAGGAGGCCGTGAATGCCCATGCCCGACTCCGCTGATGACATCCGCCGTCATCCCTACGAATACGCCCTGATCCGGGTCGTGCCCAGGGTGGACCGGGAGGAATTTGTCAACGTGGGGGTGATCCTCTTCTGCCGCACCCTGCGCTTTCTGGATCTGCGTCTGCGCCTGGACGAGGCCCGACTCCTGGCCCTGCACCCCGGCGTGGATCTGGATCAAGTGCGGGCGCACCTGGCCCTGATCCCCCAAGTCATGGCCGGGGAAGGCCCCTTCGCCGGGCTGGACCGGGCCGAACGCTTCCGCTGGGTGGCCGCGCCCCACAGCACCACGGTCCAGGCCTCCCCCATCCACAGCGGCCTGTGCCAAGATCCCGTGACAGCGTTGGAACAGATCTTCAACACGATGGTGGGATGATACGAATTTAGATTTTGGAATGTCGATTTTGGATTGGTCATGTGGGGCTGACCCGACCAATCCAAAATCCAAAATCAACAATCCAAAATCAGAAGCCCTTGCGTTGACCGGACCACGGGGGCGGGGCGTCGATTTCGAATTCTTCGACGCTGGGACCGGCCAGGTTGCGTAGCCGCCAGGTGCCGTAGAGATAGGTGACCACCAGCAAGACGATCAGGGCGGGCCAGCCGGAGAGGATGTTGGCCAGGGCCAGGCCCCCGGCGTCTCCGGCCTGAAAGAGGCTCAACTGGAGCAGGGCGCGGGCGCCAAAGAAGATGGCCCACAGCCACGTCACCTCGGCATAGGCCGGGCGCACCCGTGGATGCCAATACCAGCCCAGGGGCCAGCGCCGGGCGATCACGCTGCTCCACGCCACCAGGGGACGCCGGGCCAGGTTGCTGATCACGGCCAGGATCGCGGTCAACCCGCTGGTGAAGATGCCGGGCAGAAAGAAGCCCTCGGCTCGGCCCACCAGACGCACGAGCAGATAGGCGAAGGCCGCGCCGGCCAAGCCGAGCAGGGCATAGAGCATGGGCTCTCCCCGCAGCCGCCGCCACCCGGCCAAAAGCAGGGAAGCGCCCAGGGCCGCCCCCACCGCCCAATCCGCCCCGGCCAGCCCGTTGATCAACACAAAAAGCAGGGGCGGCAAGACGGAATCCACCACCTTCACCCGCCCCGCCACCACCGTGCGGAACTCATCCACCACCTCGCGCAATTTATCCATATCTCGTCCATCCTCCACCAAATCAACCAATCAACCTATCAACAACCCTCAAGGACCCAGCCATGAGCGACCTGATCAACCTGACCACCCAAGACCGCATCCTGACCATCCAAATGAACCGGCCCGACAAAAAGAACGCCCTGACCCTGGACATGTACACCATCATGGCCGGGGCCATGCGGGCCGCGGAGGCAGACCCCAACGTGCGGGTGATCCTCTTCACCGGGGCCGGGGGCAACTTCACCAGCGGCAACGATCTGGGGGATTTTATGATCTCCCCGCCCGTGGGGGCGGACAGCCCGGTCTGGCTCTTTCTCTCCGCCCTGTTCGAGGCCAAGAAGCCCCTGGTCTCCGCGGTGACCGGGGTGGCCGTGGGCATCGGCACCACCATGCTCCTCCACTGCGACCTGGCCTATGCCGGGGAGAGCGCCCGCTTTATTTTGCCCTTTATCAATTTGGGGCTGGTGCCGGAAGCCGGGTCCAGTTTTCTGCTGCCCCGCTTCTTGGGCCACGTGCGGGCCGCGGAATTGCTCATGCTGGGGGACAGCTTTGACGCGGCCAAGGCACTCGAACTGGGCTTTGTCAACCAAGTGGTGGCGGACGCAGAGGTGGAAGCCCTGGCCCGGTCCAAGGCGGCCCAACTGGCGGCCAAGCCCCCCGCCGCCCTACGCATGACCAAGGCCATGCTCAAAGAGGGCCACGCCGACGCCCTGGCCGCCACGGTCCGCAAAGAGAGCCCCCGCTTCATCGAACGCCTCCACTCCGACGAAGCCGCCGAAGCCCTCCAAGCCTTCATGGAACGCCGCGCGCCGGACTTTTCCCGGTTTGAGTAGACGGGGTGAAGGATTGAAGGGGTGATGGGGTGAGCGGGTGATTTCCCATCGCATTCACCCCATCACCCGCATCACCCGCTCACCTTTCACCGCCCCTTCACCACCAACGCATCCCCCACCTGGGTGTGGGTGCGGGCCAGGGTGCCGGCGGGGAGTTCGATGACGTAGCGGCTGGTGCGGTGGATTTTGCCGAAACGCCAGGGCTTCATCTCCGGGTCCAGGGCCACGACGTGGTTTTCCTTGTCCACATAGACCACGTCGAGGGGGATGGACATGAACATCATGTGGATGCTGTTGCACGGTTCGATCAACAGCCCATTGCCTCTGGGCAAATTCTTGGTCCCGATCAGCCCCTTGAAGCGTTTCCAAAATGAATCGGCCACATGACCTGCGTCCACCAGGGTGGTGCCACGAGTTTGGTTCTTGACATGCAACATGATTGCCCTCCGAGATTTGCGAGGGGCGAAGAGTGATCAATGCACAATTGACAATGCACAATGCACAATGGTGTGGTTGACACGATCAGAGTAGTCGCTGCACCCCATTGTGCATTGTAAATTGTGCATTGTGCATTGATTTTTTATTGCCCCAAAAACATGAAAAGACTATAGATGGCGCCCAAGGAGAGATACGGCGCATAGGCCATGGTGGCCTTGCGTCCGGCTCGGCGCACGATGAGCAAATAGAGGGCGGCCAGTCCGCCCAGGATCACGCCCAGGATCAGGGTTGTGGTGACGTTGGGATAGCCGATCATCAGGCCGATCACCCCGGCCAGCTTGACATCCCCCATGCCCAGGCTGCCCCGACTCACCAAGGCCAGGATCAGAAAGATCCCCAAGCCCAGTGCGCCGCCGATCAGGGCGTTGAGGGGGGTGGGCGTGCCGGGGAGCAAGCTGAAGGCCAGGGCCACCAGGGCCGCCGGGGCGGTCATCACGTTGAGGACGCGCCGGGTTTCCAGGTCGATCACCAGCACGGCGAGCAGATACCCGGCATAGAGCCAAACCACGGCCAGCAGAGATCCATCCCCGGCAAAA
The DNA here is from genome assembly GCA_963704975.1 of uncultured Chloroflexia bacterium. Taxonomy (GTDB): domain Bacteria; phylum Chloroflexota; class Anaerolineae; order Caldilineales; family Caldilineaceae; genus JAGNDO01. The sequence goes on from CAVPIK010000006.1 coordinate 70,088, forward strand.
CGCCAGCCCAACAACCCGCACAGCCCGATGGTCGCCAACTCCAACAGGGGACCCCGGCGGGCGCGCTGTTCGCCACAGCCAGGGCATTTCCCCCGATTGAGCGGAAACCAGAGCAGGCTCCACGCATGGCGCAGATCGTGGCGGGTGGGACGTCGCCACGTCTCGCTGCCCCAAGCGGGCAGCAGATCCGCGGCCAGGTTGCCCAGTCCGCCAAAGAGCCAGCCGATCAGCAGACCGGCCAGGATGGAGCCGATCTCCACCGCCCCCAGGTTAAACGAGGTCCATTCATCGCATCCAATCGGTTGATTGCGGTGAAAATTACTTTCCTATCTTGCATCTTGCCACGTTCAGGCCGGGAACGCAATGGCACAATCGGCAACATTTCGTCTTGCCCCCCTTGCATTGCCCACGGTTCAGGGCTATAGTGGACCCATCCCCTCCGCCCCAAATCGCCCAATCTAGGCCACAATCTCACTCAATCCCATATCGCTTCTTCACCCGACCAGAGAGGAAACCCAAGCCATGAACTATGACGTTGATGTGCTGATCATCGGGGCCGGTGTCATCGGTATCACCACGGCCCACTATTTGTTGGACGAGGGCCGCAGCCCCGTGGTGATCGACAAAGGCGATGTGTGCGCCGGGGCGTCCTACGGCAACGCCGGGCTGATCGTGCCCAGCCACGCCATCCCCCTGGCCGTGCCCGGGGTCACCCGCCAGGGGCTGAAGTGGCTGCTCAACCCGGACAGCCCCTTCTACATCAAGCCCCGGCCCGACCCGGATCTGGTGCGCTGGTTGTGGCAATTTCAGAAGGCGGCCACCACAACCACCATGAATCGGGTGATCCCCACCTGCTCAGTCTGGGCCGGGCCAGCATGGAACTGTACAAAGAGTTCGCCCAGGATGCGGCCCTCGACTTCAGCTTTGAGCAGAAGGGCGGCCTCTATCTCTACGCCAGCCAGGCCGGGTTGGATGGGGCCGTGGCCGAATCTCGCCATCTGGCCGAGTATGGGGGTGAACTCCACGGTGTTGGACACCGCCGGGGTCAACCACATCATGCCCGTGGCCAAACCGGGCATGGCCGGCGGGGTTTTCTACCCGGCGGACGCCCACATCGTGCCGGATCGCTTTGTGACCTCCCTGGCGCAAAAAGGTGACAGGATCGGGGCGGCGAGATCCACGGCGACACCGAGGTGTTGAGCATCAAGGTGGTGGGGCGCAGGGTGATGGAGGTGCAGACCACCCGGGGCCTCTTCCGGCCCAAACAGGTGGTCTTGGCCGCCGGGGCCTGGTCGGCGACTTTGGCCGCCCAATTGGGCCTGCGCCTGCCCGTGCAACCGGCCAAGGGCTACAGCATCACCATCCAGCGCCCGGACAACTTCCCCGAACTCCACATGCACCTGGGCGAGAGCAAGATCGCCGTCACCCCCATGGCCGACACCCTGCGCTTTGCCGGCACCTTGGAGATGGCCGGGCTGGATCTCTCCATCAACCAGCGCCGGGTGGAGGCCATCCGCCGGGGCGTGGTGGACTTCTTGGACGTGGATCCCCACAAGGGATTGATCGAGATCTGGCGGGGCCTGCGCCCCCTCTCGCCGGACACCCTGCCCATCATCGGCCCCAGCCCCAAACAGGACAATCTGGTGCTTTGCACGGGTCACGGCATGTTGGGCATCTCCATGGGCCCCATCAGCGGCAAACTGGCCGCCCAGATCGTGGCCGGGGTCAAGCCGGATCTGGACCCGGCTCCTCTGCGGTTGGAGCGCTTTTAGCCGTTAAACGACGCCACATCAACCCGCCGCCCTTCGCTGGCCGACCGCAACATGGCCTCGATCACGGCCAAATCTTGGGCCGCGGCCTGGGGCGGATTGCGGTGCGCGGCTCCGCTTTGACAGGCAGCGGCAAAGGCGGCCAATTCCAGTTCGACGCCCCGATACCCTTTAATCGGAAACCGTTCGATTTCGCCGTCTTTTTTTATTTCAATCAAGGTGCGCTGAACGTGTAGACATCCCCTCGTCGCCAATGATCTCCAGGGGTGCATCACCTGGGGGCGTGTGGGACCGGGGCAGGGCATAGGTGGCCGCATAGGTGCCGATGACCCCGGATTGCATGACCAAGTTGGCGGTCACCGTATCCACCGGGGGCAGATCCGCCCGCACGGACGCGGTCTGGGCCTGGACCTGGGCCACCTCGCCCAAGATCATGCGCAGGGCGGCCATGTGATGCACCCCGGCGTCCAACACAAAACCGCCGGGCACAGAGCCGTCCCGCCGCCACGGGGTCTGATAGTAGGGGTTGTCCGCGGACATGGCCTGGGCATGGGCCCAGTGAAAGGTGATGGGTCGCCCGATGGCCCCATCTTGGACCAGGGCGGCGGCTTGGAGGAAGGCCGGTTCGTAGCGCCAATTCTCCCCCACCATCCACACCTGGCCGGGGAAGCGGGCGCGGCTGGCGGCGTAGGCATCCAACAGCCGTCCCACGCCGGCCAGTTCCGGGGCGATGGGCTTTTCGCTGATCACATGCTTGCCCGCGGCCAGGGCCGCCTCCACCACGGCGGGCATGGCCCGGATGGGCAGCACCACATCCACCGCGTCCACATCCGGGCGGGCCAAGAGGGCGGCCAGGTCTGTGGTCACCGAGGGGCTTTGGGGAAAAAGATCGGCCAGTTCTTGGGCCGAGCGTCCGCTGGGGCTGAAGATAGCGACAATTTCAAACAGAGGAGCCAGGGCGAGGAGCGCGGGCAGATGGGTCTTTTTCATAAAGACACCGGCCCCCACCAGGGCCAGTCGCACGGGCGCTGGCGGGACGCTCATTCTACGCCCTCAATGCCAGAGAAGTCGTGCTTCCCCAAGCGGGCCGCCAGGCCATTCAGCACGAATTCGGCGCTGGCCTCGTTGGTGGCCACGGGCACGTTATAGACATTGCACACCCGCAGCAGCCCCTGGATATCCGGCTCGTGGGGATGGGCGTAGAGGGGGTCCACCATGAAGATCACCCCGGCCACATGGCCTTCCGCGGCCTGGGCGGCAATCTGGGCGTCACCGCCATAGGGGCCGCTGAGCATGCGCCGCACGGGCAACCCCGTGGCCTGCTGAATCCGCTCCCCCGTGGTGCCCGTGGCGATGATATCGAACTGCCTCAACACAGGTCAGATGCTCCTTGGCAAAGCGGACAATATCATCCTTCTTGCCGTCATGGGCGATCAGGGCGAGTACGGGCATGGCGAAGCTCCTTGATTTTGGATTGGTTTTGCAATGCACAATGCACAATGGCCAATGCACAATAGGTTGAGGCAAGTGATTCCGCCAAGGCGATCCCGTCTCGTACTACACGCCATTGTGCATTGTGCATTGAAAATTGTGCATTGCTTCCTCATTATATCAGACTTCGCCCCAGTTGACGCCTTGGAATGAAGCAACTATGATTCTGATGTTGGAACGCAATCATCAACCTTGAAACCTCGGAAATAACATCCATGACCCAAGCCAATTTGCTCATCCTGGTGGCGGTGACCCTGCCGCCCCGTTCGTTGAACGCCCTGGGCGATGTGACCGAGGAGCGCCTGGTCGAGACGCCCTTTGGCCCGGTCGGCCCCCTGGCCCTGCGCACCCTGGCGGCCAAGCCCGGCCAGGAGTCGCCGGTGTCCACATGGGTGCTGCCCTACAGCGGCTTGCCCACCCGCACGGATCCCCGGGCCACCATCCACGCCGCCATGCAGTTGGGGGTGGCCTATGTGCTCAACTGGGACGAAGGCGTGGCCGTCAACCCGGTGCTGAACCGGGGCCAGACCGTGGTGCCCGTGGACTATATCGACTGGACCCGCACCCTGTCCGGCACCTTCACCGACACCTCTGCGGCGGCCGTGGCAGAGACCAGGGGCCATTTCGAGCCGCCCCCCGCCTTTGACCCCACCCTGGTGGCCCGGCTGGCCGCCCTGTTGCCCCACGCGCCGGGGGTCGTCTATCTGGGCGTGGACGGTCCCCGGCGGGAGACCCCCGCCGAGGCCCGCATGTTTCGGGCCTGGGGGGCGGATGTGTTGGGCCAAAACTTGATCCCCGAGGTGATTTTGGCCAAAGAGGTGGGGCTGGCCTATGCCGGGCTGGTGACCGTCTTGGGCAACAGCGCGGATCAACGGGCCGCGGATCCCCACGGCGAACTGCGCGAGGGATTGGAAGAGGTCACCGCCATCCTGCCCCAACTGGCTTGGGAACTGGGGCGCTGATTTGGCGGATTTACGCGGGGTTCATGTTTTCAAGAGGTTGACCGTTCGGCAAGCCGAGAGTACAATATAGCCATTCTCGGCGGTTAAATTTATTGTTCACGAAAGGCAAAGATGATGTCCAAATTTGTCAAAGTCAGCACAGAACTGCGGGATCTCAATTTGATCAAGCGCTCCCTGGATGATCTCAAGCTGACCTATCGGGAAGATGCCCGGTATACGCACATCTGGAGCGGCACGGTCAACCAGGTGCCCGTGTTGGTGGAAAGCCCCAAGGCCAACTTTGGTCTGCGCCAGACCGAGGCCGGGATCTACGAGGCCGTGGGGGATGACATGCAAATGCGCGCCATCCGCTCCACCCTGGATCAGGTCCAACAGCGCTACGCCTATCACAAAGTGGTGGCGGAGACAGCCCTGGCCGGTTTCGATCTGGTGGAAGAGAGCGTGGGCCGGGACAACGTGATCCGCATGACTGTGCGGCGCTGGTCATAGGAGAAAACGCTATGCAAAAGCAAGAAATTGAGATCACCATCCTGCCCGGCGGCAAGGTGGAATATACGATCAAGGGTGTGGCCGGGGCGGCCTGCGAAAATGTCAGCGCCATCCTGGAGCAGTTGGGCACGGTGGAAGACGAGAGCCGCACCGGCGAATACTACGCCAAGGAAAGCGACACCAATGTCCACCTCCACGCCGGATAAGCAGCCGGTGTGTCCCAGCCTGGCCCCAATTGCCCAACGAAACCGAAATCTACATCTTGCCCGACGGCCAGGTCATCATCGCCGATCTGCCCGCGGAATTGATGGGCTTGGCGGCGGAATTGGGTCAGGTGCAGCCGTGCCAGATTTCAGAAAGCGCCCACCCCTAACCATTCATTCTTCATTCCACCTCTCCCGAATAACATTATGACAGAAAATAACCCTGATCCCCAACAGTCCTGGAATGAAACTGATTCCACCCTCTTTCGGCGTTTGGCCGACATCGCCGTCCCCAACCGTGCCGAACAGATCGCCACCCTGCTCACCCTCATGCCCTTTGCCCAGGATGATGCGTTTCACGTCGTGGAGTTGGGGTGTGGGGCCGGGGCGTTGGCCCACGCCATGCTGGACTTCTTCCCCAATGCCCGCCTGACGGCCCTGGACGGATCCCCCAGCATGTTGAGCCATGCGACGGTGGTCAACCGGGCCTACGCCGACCGCGCCCGCTTTGCCGCCTTTGATCTGACCGAGCAAGGCTGGCTGCCTCGGCTGACTGACGCCGACTGTGTGGTTTCGTCCCTCACCCTGCACCATCTGTCGGACGATGAGAAGCACCGACTCTTTGCCCAGATTGGCCGCCGCCTATCGCCCCGGGGCGCGTTCCTGGTGGCGGATCTGGTCATGCCCCAGCGCTCGGAGGCCCGACACCTTTTTGCCGATACATGGGACCGCAGCGCGGCCCAACAGTCCGCCTCCTCCGAAGTGCTTCTGGCCTTCGAAGAAAGCCACTGGAACTATTTCCGCTACCCGGATCCGGTGGATCGCCCTTCTTCCCTCTACGATCAACTTAGTTGGCTGCGCGGGGCTGGGTTTGATGTGGTGGACTGCTTTTGGATGCAGGCCGGCCACGCCATCTATGGCGGCTATCGCCAGTCCCACGCTCCGTCCGACGACATCCTGCAATCGGATGAGCGCTTTGGCCGGGCTTTGAATAGCGCCAACCTGGCCTTGGTAGCTGTGCGCTAGGTTGGCGGACGCCAAAATCTTCCAGGAAGGGGCCAGCAGATCTTGCTTGACCGAAGATCTGTTGGCCCCTTCCTGGAAGATCGAGTCGGTACCTTTTTGACACCAATCCATTTGGGATTTATGCCCACCGGGGATAAGTCCGGGGATAAGTCTATGAAGAATTACCGTTGCTGGGGAGAACTCCGCGGAGATTTAATCTAAGCCTCAGAAATAGCCAAATCAAAATACTTTGCAGAAGCATTTTGAAAAATCAAAAAATGTTTCTCAAAATTGGTTGGTCTGTTTATATAGAGCCTCACAGATTCCAACCCTCTACATCTCGCGTAGAACAAATGTCCAGCCCCTATCTGTTGACAATAACCTCGCTTTTTGGCCATTTTTTATCCCCAACCCACGTTGTCAATCGGTCCGCCTTCTGCTACACTATCTGAAGTAACGTCGCCAAACACTGATCTCACCATCGATACTAGGCCTGCTCCCCAATTTACATCAACCACATTCTGCTGCTTGCTAGCGGATACATTTTTTGTGTCCTCACCATCCTCTTGCAGACTGTTTGATGCATAAGCCAGCGACTTATCCACATCGCCGCTGCTGAAGCATGGCATGAACAAAACAGTTTAGAAAACGCACTATGAGCACGTTTATTTACGTGCCCGTAGTTTTCTTTACGCCAAAATTACCTGTTCATGCTGGATTGGCAGGCTGGATTTTTTGTGGTCACGGGCTGTTTTGCAGTGCGTGATCTGGGAAGAGAAGAACTTATTTGCGTAGTTGAACGGCCCGCCATTTTAGGTGTTGTGCCGCGTTGAGAAAGATGGAGGAGTCCTCTTTTGAGCAATCAATGGGAATCATACGATCGAAGCGGGCAGGGGTGGTCCAACCAATCTGCCCAGCCCAGCCCATCCGCGTCGACCCGGTCGGCGGGATCTGGACGCGGCGGACGCAAGCCGATCCGGACACAAACAACCTTCTCTGCACCGCAACCTGCCAGGCAGAGTGACGAAACAAACGCCCAAAACACAGGCGGTTTGCAGCAATCCACCTTTGCCGACCTGGCCGGGGAGGCGGACAGCGGTCAGGTCAGCCCCTGGCAGGAATTTGGGCTGGCCGTGGATCTGGACGGTGAAGGCGCTCTGTTTCCCGCAACGGGCAGAGGCGCGACGCCGGTCTCCCCTCGCCCCCAGCTTGTTCCCGCCGAGATGCCGGAGGCGACCGCAGTTGGACTTGGCCCTAGCCGGATCGACCCTCAAACCGTCTGGCAGATGGCCCTGGCCGAGCTGGCCCTGCAAATGACCAGCGCTACCTATGACACGTGGGTGCGGGACACGTCCATCATGGCCTACGAAGATGGGGAGTTCATCATCGGGGCCCCCAACAGCTATGCCAGGGATTGGCTGGACAATCGGCTGCGGGCCACCATCAAGCGCACCCTGGGGGGCATCATGCGCCGCTCGGTGCAGGTCAACTTCCGGGTCAAGCCGCAACCGGCGGAGGACACGGAGTTGACGGAGGAGACACCGCTCTATCAGCCCGTTCAATCCGTCGCCCGGTCAGCCCAGGCACCTGCTCAGCCTCTGCCCAATCGTCTGCCCAGCCCGAAATCGCCGTGGCATCGGCGCCCAGAGCCATCATCTACCCGACCATGACTCAGCACAACAGCCAATCCAGCGTCCCGCTCAATATCCACCACACCTTCGAGACCTTTGTGGTGGGCAACCATAACCGGCTGGCCCATGCCGCGGCCCGGGCCGTGGCCGAACAGCCGGGGCAGCGCTTCAACCCGCTCTTCATCTATGGCGGCGTGGGACTGGGCAAGACCCATCTGCTTCATGCCTTGGGCAACGAGGCGGCCAAGCGCAATCTGAACGTGCTCTATTGCACGTCGGAACAGTTCACCAACGACCTGATCAGCGCCATCCGCAACCAGAACACCGAAGAGTTCCGCAACAAATATCGCCAACTGGATGTGCTGCTGATCGACGACATCCAATTTATCGGCGGCAAAGAGAGCACCCAGGAAGAGTTCTTCCACACCTTCAACCATCTGCACTCGGCCAACCGCCAGGTGGTGATCAGCAGCGACCGATCGCCCAAGGCCATCGCCACCCTGGAAGGTCGTCTGCGCAGCCGCTTTGAGGGGGGCTTGCAGGCCGACATCTCCCAGCCGGATTTTGAGACCCGGGTGGCTATTTTGCAGGCCAAGGCCGCGGAGTTGAACTTCCCCATCCCCTTGGATGTGTTGATGATCGTGGCCGAGCGGGTGGAGAGCAACATCCGCGAGTTGGAGGGTGCCCTCAACCGCCTGGTGATGCAGGCGCGCATGATCGACAGCCCCCTGGATCGCCAGTTGGCCGAGACGGTGCTGAACGATCTGGCCCCCCAGCGCACGCCCCGAGAGCCGTCCACGGTGGTACGGGTGGTGGCCGAGCACTTCCGTCTGAAGGTGGAGGACCTGACCGGACGCACCCGCACCAAGGAGATCGCCATTGCCCGCCAGGTGGCCATGTATCTGCTGCGGGAAGAGAATGACATGTCCCTGCCCATGATTGGCGACCTGCTGGGCGGACGGGATCACAGCACGGTGCGCTATGGGGTGGACAAAGTGGCCGTGGAGATCGAGGTCAACGACAGCCTGCGCCGGGACATCATGCTGCTGCGGGAGCGGATCTACGCCGCCCCCGGCAGTTCGTAAGAACCTATTGCGTGTTACGTGTTGCGTAAGGGTTACCTCACGCAACATGCAACACGTAACACGCAACACGATTTCCCAACTGGCAAAGGCCGTCCACGCAACCTGGGCGGCTTTTTTGCATCCAAAGTCGGTGAGGGCCGGTAGGGATGGGGGGGATCGAATCGTTTGCAATTTTCGAGGCTCTCAAGTAAACTATACGGACTACAGGAATAACATAAAACTTTCGTCAGCTTGACCGAACCATGGAAATCCCCTCGATGATCCAAGTTCGGGGTAGTACCGTTCCCAAGCGACCGCTTTTACGGAGTTCAGTTCATGGCAAAAAATGGCCGAGACAAGGCCCTAGAGAGCACCCTGGCCAGCCTGAACAAGCGCTTTGGCGATGGGGCGATCATGAAACTGGGCGAGGCCACCCGGCTCAACGTGGAGTCCATCCCCACGGGTAGCCTGAGCCTGGACATTGCCCTGGGGGTGGGCGGCGTGCCCAAGGGACGCATCCTGGAGATCTACGGCCCGGAGAGTTCGGGCAAGACCACGGTCTGTCTGCACATCATCGCCGAGGCCCAACGCAAGGGGGGCATCTGCGGCTTTGTGGATGTGGAGCACGCTCTGGACCCGGCCTATGCCCGCAAGATCGGCGTGGATGTGGACAATCTCTACGTCAGCCAGCCGGACACGGGCGAGCAGGCGTTGGAGATCACCGAGGCGCTGGTGCGCTCCGGTGCGATGGATGTGGTGGTGGTGGACAGCGTGGCCGCCCTGGTGCCCCGGGCCGAGATCGAAGGCGAGATGGGGGACAGCCATATGGGCTTGCAGGCCCGGCTGATGTCCCAGGCCCTGCGCAAGCTGGCCGGTGCGGTCAAGACCAGCGGCACCTGCCTGATCTTCACCAACCAACTGCGCCAGAAGATCGGCGTCATGTTTGGCAACCCGGAGACGACGTCCGGCGGCATGGCCCTCAAGTTCTACGCCAGCGTGCGCTTGGACATCCGGCGTATCCAGTCCATCAAACAAGGCGCAGAAGTGACGGGCAACCGCACCCGGGTCACGGTCAAGAAGAACAAGGTGGCTCCGCCCTTCCGCCAGGCCGAGTTCGACATTATGTACAACGAAGGTATCAGCACCCTGGGCGACCTGATCGACCTGGGTGTAGAGTTCGACATCATCGAGAAGCGCGGCGCGTTCTATCGGTTTGAGGACGAGCTGATTGGCCAGGGGCGCGAGAACAGCAAGGATGCCTTGCGCACCCAGCCGGAAAGAGTGGCCAAGATCGACCGCATGGTGCGCGAGCGCGCCGGGTTGATCGCCCCAGAAACCGAGGGCCGAGGCCGCATAGCCAGGCAACATCTAACCTGAACCTACTCCCATTGTTTTCTAATGTTTTTTTTGATATTTTCCTGATTTATTTGACGAATCTGTACGCACAACCGAATCTTTCAGCCACACCAAGCAGCATCCCTGGAAATCCAATCGGCGCAGTGGGTTGACCTGCCCGGTTGTTGACATCAAGCCCAAACCGGCTTCCATCCAGCGTAACGGCCAGACGTTCCCCGCACAGCGGTGGGCACAGGCATGAACAGACGCCAAGATGGAGACCGAACAGCAGGGCATCGTGTCATTGACAATCTTACGCAGCATCTTGTGTTCGCCAAGCGGGCGGTGGTTCGCCCCGTTGGCCAGATGATCATTCTGACAGATGACGCCCTTGACAGATAGTGACTTTGACAAGTAGTGACCATCCCTGGCACCGATCCAGACCCATCCCGCCGGTCTGAGCAGGCATATCTGCCGATGTCATCGATGGCAGACAGGACCCTTTCGCCGGATTCATCCATGCACTTCCCTCAACCCGACTGCGGCCGCACGCTTTGAAGCGCACGTTGCTGGCGGAGTGGGAGGAGTGAGCAACATAAGCCATGTTCCCCGGCATCTGTGGTTGACGAAGACTCCCAGGAACGGGATTGTTCGACAAAGTCGCCCGTCTGTATTGCGCAAGATTGCACCCTCCAGGGTTTGACGTTGCCTGGGCCATGAACTGTATCACCCGCACCCGATTTTGGGCTTTGCGGCGGTGACAGATCATGACCTTTCAATGTTCATGTTGCGAGCACGCTGTGGCATTTGCTACGGCGTGTTTTTTTGTGGAGGAATCAACCGCCGAGGGCGCGGAGATGCCGCAGGGGGCGCAGATGGAAATCTTGTTTTCTTTGCGTTCTTGGCATCTTTGCGGTGAGCATTTGAGTTTATGAAGATTGTGGGCGCTTGTGGCGGGGACAATCACGGCCTTATCATTTCAAAAACGCAACCCGGACCGGGTCAGCGTCTTCCTGGATGGCAAGTTCGCTTTTGGGCTGGCGGCAATGGATGCGGCCCAACTGCGCCGGGGCCAGGCGTTGAGCGATGCGGAAATTGCGCATCTTCAGACCCTCAACTTGCGGTCCAAGGCCTATGATCGGGCGGTGGCATTTTTGGCCGTGCGCCCTCGCAGTATTTGGGAAGTTCAACAGAATCTGCGCCGCTATCAACCAGGACGCAAACGACGCCGGGCAACAGACAAAGCCGGGTCACGAAAAGCAGAAGCCGAGTTTGACGAGTTAAGCGCAAAAGAACAAGAAATCAGAGAAGCCGAAGCAGAAGAAGAAAAGTCGGCACAGAACCGAAAACTGCCCGACGAGACGATTGAGTGGGTGATCCAAAAGCTGACCGACCAAGGCTATGTGGATGACCGGGCCTTTGCCCAATATTGGATCGAGCAGCGTAACCAGTTCAAGCCTATGGCCCCTCGGGCCTTGCGCTATGAACTGCGCAAGAAGGGCATCGGCGCTGGGATTATCGATGCCCTGGTGACAGAGCAGGTCGATGCAGACGAGGCAGCCGTGGACGCGGCCCGCTCTCGTGGGTATCGTTGGCAACATTTGAGTCACGACGAATTTCAACATAAGATGGCCGGATTTTTGCAACGCCGAGGCTTCTCCTGGTCTGTTGTATCGACCGCAATGGAGACTGTCTGGCAAGAGATCCAAGCCGAACAAGCGGATGAGTGAGCCGGGCCAAGCCCGCCCCGCTGATCCCGACCTATCAACCACCATTTTTATTCACGTTTCACCATTCAACAAGGACTGAATCATGCTTTCACCACTGGCGATCGTATTGATACTCCTGGCGGCCATCATCGGCGCAGGGATCGCCGGTTATGTCGCTTTCGGACGAGGCCAAGAACGAGGCCAAGAACAAGGTCAAGAACAAGGTCTCAAAGCCGAACAGGCACGCCAAAAGGAACTTGTCGACTCTGCGGAGCGAAAGTCCGAGCGTATCCTGATGGAAGCGGAAAACCAGATCAAACAGCAGCAGTTGGCCCTCAAGGAAGAAGAGGTCCGCATGCGAGACGCCGGCGAGGCAGAGATGACCAAACGCCGACGGGATCTGGAACGCACCGAAGAGCGACTGCAAAACCGGCTGGACAATGTAGACAAACGTATGGAACAACTGGAATCTCGGGAGCGCAAGCTCAACCAACGAGAGACCAAGCTCAACGAGCGCACCGCTGTGGTCGAAACCCTGGAGGAAGAGCGGGAGACCGAGCTGCAACGCATCGCCCGCATGACCGAGGACGAAGCCCGCCAGGTGCTGCTCCAAGAGGTGGAAAAGACCGCCCGCCAAGAGATGGCCCGCACCATCCGCGAGGTGGAAGCCGAAGTCATGGACGACGCCGACCGCCGGGCACGGGAGATCATCACCGTGGCCATCGAGCGGGTGGCCAGCGACCACATCAGCGAGTATGCGGTCAGCAGCGTCTCCTTGCCTTCGGACGACATGAAGGGACGCATCATCGGTCGCCAAGGCCGCAACATCCGGGCCATCGAGCAGGCCATCGGCGTGGATCTGGTGGTGGACGACACCCCGGAAGCCATCCTGATCAGCAGCTTCGACCCCGTGCGCCGAGAGATTGCCCGCATCGCCCTGACCAAGCTGGTCTCCGATGGCCGCATCCACCCGGCTCGTATCGAGAAGGAAGTGGAGAAGGCCCAGTCGGAGGTCGAGCAGGTGATCCGGGAGGCCGGCGAACAGGCGGTGATCGAGACCAACACCCAGGGGCTGCACCGAGAATTGGTGAAGCTGTTGGGGCGGCTCAAATTCCGCACCAGCTATGGCCAGGTGCAGCTCTTCCACGCCATCGAGACGGCCCACATCGCCGCCATCATGGCCGCGGAACTGCACGCAGATGTGAAGACGGCCCGGCTGGGCGGTCTGCTCCACGACATCGGCAAGGCGGTCAGCCATGAGATCGACGGCCCCCACGCCCTGGTGGGCGCGGAGATCGCCAAGCGCTACGGGGTCAACGACAAGGTGGTCAACTGTATCGCCGCCCATCACCACGAGGTGGAGCCCCAGAGCCTGGAAGCGGTGATCGTGGCCGCGGCGGATGCCATCAGCGGCGCCCGCCCCGGTGCCCGGCGGGAGTCCCTGGACGCCTACATCAAGCGGGTGACGGCCCTGGAGGACATCGGCAACAGCTTCGCCGGGGTCAGCCAGACCTTCGCCATCCAGGCCGGTCGGGAAATTCGGGTGATCGTGCGCCCGGAAGAGATCGACGACATGTCCGCCATCGAACTGAGCAAGTCCATTGCCAAGAAGATCGAGGACAATGTGCAATATCCGGGCCAGATTCGGGTGACCATCATCCGAGAGACACGGGCCGTGGAGTATGCGAAGTAAGTGCTATGAAATTGGCAGTAAAATAGAATAACGAAAGAGGTCTCGCCCGGAGGAATGGGTGGGGCCTCTTTTTTTGCGTTGGGGGATCTCGTTCCCACGCTCCGCGTGGGAACGCAAGTGGGCGCTCTGCGCCCCTCGGCGCGGAGCGCCGAATGGCCACTCACATCGAAACCTGACGTAGACCCGTTCGCACCAGGGGGTGCGAACTCCGCGAGGGCAAGGCCAAGTGTGATTTGAGGAGTTCGCACCCCCTGGTGCGAACGGGTCGTGCCGATCATTAACTTTTTGGGCATGGGTCTACGTAATTTTGCTGAACTTTTCGGATTGCGCTATTTCAGTCGTTCCTTTACTGAACAAGCCTCGTCATAGATTACAACCTCGGACATTGCTTCTAAACGAGCATAGTCCTGGAACCATTACACACCAACCGTAGCACCGTTCTCAACCCACTTATCGCTATCTTTCAGGAGGAAATCCAATGGCTGAACTAATCCGAGTTTCTGCAACGTCCCGATCTACCGCTGTGGCCGGCGCTATCGCCGGTGTCATGCGTGAACAACGCTACGCCGAAGTCCAGGCCATCGGTGCCAGCGCCGTCAACCAGGCCATCAAGGCCATCGCCATTGCCCGGGGCTATCTGGAACAGGACAACATCGATCTGGCCGTTGTCCCCTCCTTCACCGAGGTGGACATCGACGGCAACGAGCGCACAGCTTTGCGCATCTCCGTCTTTCCCCGCCCGGAAACCCTGATCCACACCAATGGGAACGGGGCCGGTATCACTGCCTAAACAGGCTTGATTGACATCTAAAACAGACAAAAAAGAGGTGTTCACCGAAATTTCGGTGAACACCTCTTTTTCTTGTCGAGCGGATTCAGTCGGTAATAATCTTCCAGGAAGGGGCCAGCAGATCTGGTCTACCCAAGATCTGCTGGCCCCTTCCTGGAAGATGGGGCAATGCGGTTAGTTGCTGTCGGAGGAGTTGGTCTTTCGTCGTCCGCGCCGACGTTTGCGCTTGCGAGAAGATTTGTTCTCGTCGCTCTCACTGCTGCTCTCGTCCTTGCTGCCCCCTTGGGCGGCGGGCTGTTTGGCCAGTTGAGCGGCGTTGTCCTCGTCGGCAGAGGCCCGGCGGGTGACGGTGCAGCCGCCGCAGGTGCCGCAGCTCTTGCCCCCGCTCTTGGAGGAGATCAGCTCGTCCACGGGGAACTCTTCAAAGGCGTTGCTGAGCAGACGCACGGTGACGGTCTCGCGCAGGGGATGGATGTAGCGCACCCGGCCCGTGCCCTGGGGGGTGATGACCTCGGCCCCGATCTTGGGCATCTTTTTGTTCTGCTCTCGATAGGTGGCGTCCTCGTAGGAGAGGCAGCAGAGCAGACGGCCACAGACCCCGGAGATCTCGTCGGGGTTGAGGGGAAGCTGTTGATTCTTGGCCATGCGGATGCTGATGGCGGTGAACTCCCGCAGCCAACTGGTGCAGCAGAGTTGGCGGCCACATTTGCCCACCCCATCCAGCAGCTTGGCCTCGTCTCTGGCCCCAATTTGGCGCATCTCGATCCGGGTGCGGAAGGTACGGGCCAGATCTCGCACCAAATTGCGGAAATCAACCCGATTGTCCGACGAGAAGAAGACGGTCAAGCGGCCACCGGTGTAATTATATTCACACCGCACCAGCTTCATCTTCAGGTTGTGTTCCTGGGCCTTTTGACGGCAGACGGCCAGGGCCTCGGCCTCCTTGTGGCTCCAGCGGTCCTTCTGCACCATGTCCCAGGCCGTGGCCCGACGCATGATGCTCTTCATGTCGCCGACAACATCCCCGGCGGCCAATTCGTGGGGCGGCTGCACAACCTGGGCCACTTCCTGACCCTTGGCCGTATCCACGATCACATAGTCGCGGAAGGCAAGGTCCAATTGATCCTTGGGATCAAAGTGATAAATTTTTGAGACAGGCGTAAATTGTACGCCGACGGCAACAGGCATGGGATTGATTCGCTCTCTATGCTCTAGGCATGCGCAGGGCCAGTACATCCAGGGCCAGGCGTGTGTTGGTTGTGTGGTGAAGATATTTTTCGATACGTTCCAGGGTGTACAGATAGGCCTGGACTGCCTGGGCCGACAGGGAGCGGGCCAGGGCTTGGATGTCGGTCAGATGATCGATATTGCTGCAACTTTCCGGGCTGCCGGCCTGGGCCAGCATCACATCCCGCCACCACGAGATCCACAGGGCCAGCAGATCGAAGAGCCGCTGGTTGTCCCGGTTGGCGGCCAGATCCGCGGCAAAGGCCAGCCGCTCCACTCGGTCTGCCCCGGCCAACTGCATGACTTGGGCCACCATTTCCTGGCGTTGGGTCCACATGTCCGCATCCTGCAAGCGCTGGACTGCCCACCCCATCCGGCCATTGCTGAGCCGGGCCAGAAGTCGGGCTTGCTGGGGATCCGCCTGCCAGGTGTTGATCAGGGCCTGCTCCACCGTGCCCATGGCCACGGGCCGCAGATCCAGCACCTGGCATCGGCTGACGATGGTGGGCAGCAGCAAAGAGCGTTCGGTGGCGGTGACGAGCAAGATCACATGGGCCGCCGGTTCTTCCAAGGTCTTGAGCAGCTTGTTGGAAAAGGATGCGTTGGCGCTCTGCATCTCCTGGATCAGGAAGACCTTGTATCGCCCCTCCATGGGCCGCAGGGTGGCTTCGTGGATGATGGTCTCGGCCTGCTCCACCCGCAGGATGCCGTTGGCCCGGTCCACCTCGCCCGATGAATCCACGGGCTGGATCAGGCGAAAGTCCGGGTGGCCGCCTTGCAGCCCGCCATTGCCCATCAGCCGACAGGAACGGCAGTCGGCCGCAAGGGCGCTCGCCTTCCCCGGTGCAGAGCAGGCTTTGGGCAAACATGCGGGCCAACGTGGTCTTGCCCACCTGGCTCGCCCCCAGAAAAAGATAGGCGTGGCGTGGCCCCATCTGTTGGGGATCGGCTTGGGCGGCCTGGGCCAGCAGATTCAGCGCCCACCCATGCCCATGCACACCCCATCCCCCACCCCATCCCCACCCCATCCCTCGCCCAAACCGGCAGGCTGAACCGGGGTCGCAACCACATCAGCTTTGGGAGTGAGAGCCATAGAAAGAACCATGTCGAAATAGGTGGAATGAGTTGAAAGGCAACACCGAATCATCGTGGAAAAAAACGCTGCAAAACTGTTTCGGTGGATGTGGATTTTATCACAGAGAGAGAGGCTTGCCCAAATGGTTCCGTTCTGCCGCTTCTGGCCGAATCGATGATATAATGGCGGGCATGTGTCCGAATCCCGTTCCTGCCCAATCAAAAGCCAAGATGCGCCTATGAGAATTCCCAATTCCACTTTCAACCCAACACTTGCCCCCTCACGGACGATCCGAACGGCCTGGGTGGCCATGATCTGTTTGGCCGCGTTCGGGATCCTGACCGCTTGCTCCCGCCTTTCGTCTGCGCCCCCACCAGTCGCCCTTCCCCCCACCCCGCCCGCCCAGATCATCCCCGATGCCACCGCGGAGGGCGGGGTTGAATCCGGTGAAGATGGCGAGACAAATCTGGTACTATGGCTGCCGGATTTCTATTCCCTGGACCCCTCCCAACCCGGCGGCGAGACTTTGTACACCACGCGGGTGCTCTTCGAGCAGACCTACCCCGGCGTTTTTTGGGATCTGTTCAACAAGGCAGAAAGCGGGCAGGCCGGCTTGCTGCCCTTTCTGCGGGCAGCCCACCGAGCGGCCCCCTCGGTAATCCCCGATGCGGTGATCCTCAACACCCAGGATCTGTGGCAGGCGGTGGATGCCGGCTTGGTGCAACCGTTGGACCCAGCGCTTCTTGACGGGATCGATGACTTCTACCCCTTCGCCCTGGACGCAGTCACCTATAACGACATCTTATATGGCGTGCCCATCAGCGCCGATCTCCAACACCTGGTCTTTCATGAGGACTATGTCCTGGCCGACACCGGTGCCGTGCTGGAAACGCCTCCATTGACTTGGTCCCAGGTGATCAGCGACAATGTCCCCTTCCTCTTCGCCGCCAGCGTACGTGAACCGGCCAGAAATCTCTCCCTGCTTCTGCAATACGTGGGGGCCGGGGGCACCCTAACG
Organism: uncultured Chloroflexia bacterium; assembly: GCA_963704975.1. GTDB lineage: Bacteria > Chloroflexota > Anaerolineae > Caldilineales > Caldilineaceae > JAGNDO01. The sequence goes on from CAVPIK010000006.1 coordinate 87,549, forward strand.
CGCGGACGGCAATTTAACCAACCCGGAGGCCATGTTGAATGTCCTCACTTTCCTGGCCGATGCCCGGCAGGCCAACGTGATCCCGGATCGGACCCTGGGGCTACTCAGTGAGGAGACGACCTGGACCGCCTTTGTGGAGAGGGCTGGAGGGATGGCAGCGGTCAATGCGCGCTATTATCTGAGCCAACGGCAGATCTTGGATGAAGTGGGCTTCGGCCCGATCCCCACCCAAGACGGCACACCCAGCGCCGTGGCCCAAACCTGGGCCGTGGCCATCCTCACCCCGGATCCAGATCGACAGGCATTGATTGTGGAATTTATCCAAGACATGCTGGATCCCGAAACCCTGGGGCCGTTGAACCAATTCTGCGCTTCGGCTACCGGTCCGTCGCAGCGCCATGCGGACTTGGAGCCGCACGGATCCCTACTATCAGTTTTTGGATGCCCAGTTGGATCTGGCCGTGGCCCTGCCCAATGGCAAGCCTTTCGCGGATCTGGCCGGGCACATGCAGCAGGCGGCTCAGGATGTGCTGTCGGGCAATCTTTCGCCCCAGGATGCGCTGCTAATGGTTCAAGGCGCGCCCTAATTATTTGGGCGTGTTCAGAATGACGTGGCGTCCGCCCTGGGCTTATCAGCCCAGGGCGGGCAGCATCTCTAACACATTTTGAACGTATCCCACCACTCTTTCACGCTTTCTGCCTGGGACACCTCTATGCCAAAATTACCCGTTTTCAGCCCACCGCCGCCCCCAGCCCCTTCTCGAACAACTGGCCCTCAACCTGCCCTTGGTCACCCAGCAGATGGTGGACTTTGTGGGTCGGGAGATCCGCCGGATTGGGTTGAGCCGGGCCGTGGTGGGTCTCTCCGGCGGCATCGACTCGGCGGTGAGCGTTTATTTGGCCGCCCTGGCTCTTGGGCCGGAAAATGTCCTGGCCGTGCGCATGCCCTATCGCACCAGCAGCGCCGGCAGCCTCTCGGACGCCCAGGCGGTGATCGACGATCTGGGCGTGCGGGCCGAGACCGTGGAGATCACCGACATGGTGGAGCCGCTCTTTGAGCGGGTTGAGCATTGGCACAGAGAGCCGGGCCGAGCGTCTGCGCCGGGGCAACATCATGGCCCGGCAGCGCATGATCGTGCTGTATGACCAATCCGCGGCCTTTGGCGGGCTGGTGGTGGGCACGGGCAACCGCACAGAGATGCTCCTGGGCTACAGCACCCTCTTCGGGGACAGCGCCCACGCCATCAACCCCATCGGGGATCTCTACAAATGCCAGGTGCGCCAGGTGGCCGCCCATCTGGGCACCCCCCGCTCCATCCTGGACAAGCCGCCCAGCGCCGACCTGTGGGTGGGCCAGACCGACGAGGCCGAGTTGGGCTTCACCTACGATCAGGCGGACCAGATCTTGCATCTGCTCTACGATCAGCGCCTGGCCCCGGCCCAGATTGCGGCCCATGGCTTCGACCTCTCCCTGGTGCGAGAAGATCGAAACCACCGTGCGCCGCAACCAATACAAGCGGGTGATGCCCGTGATCTGCAAGATCGGTCCCCGCACCGTGGGCCGGGATTTCCGGTATGCGCGGGATTGGGGGACGTAGAGCGTGATGAGTGATGAGTAACGAGTAATCGTGTTTCAGAGGCGACTGTCACCGTGAGGGGGCAGTCGCTTTTTTGTACCAATTTTGGCCAAATTCAAAATTGGGGGTTGACATCTAAAACGTTTTAGATTATAATGCAATTGTTCCCAGTATTGGTCCCCCAACCTCAAATACCGTAACACAAACATTCTTTACCATTCTTCTTATATACTTGCTTCACACGCCGCAACGCGAGGATCCGTCATGCCTGTCACCCTCAAGGATATTGCCGCACGTGTCGGGAAATCCGTCCCCACAGTCTCCCGTGCCTTGGGCAATTTCGAGGACATCAGCCCGGACACCCGGCGAGAGGTGCAGCGGGTGGCCGCAGAGATGGGCTATGTGCCCAGTTCCGCCGCCCGCAGTCTGCAAAAACAGCAGGCCGACAACATCGCCCTGATCTTGCCCACGACCCGCAATATTCGCTTTTCTGACCCATTCTTTAGCGAACTATTGGGCGGGCTGGTGGAAGGAGCCGTCAAGCATGGCTTTGATGTAAGCATCGGCATGGATGAAAACGAAGATGAGTTACAGAGCTATCTGAAGCAGATGCGCAGCGGACGCACGGACGGCTTTGTGGTCATCCGCACCCAGCGCCAGGACAAGCGGATCGATTTTCTGCGTCAACAGCGGGTGCCTTTTGTGGCCTTTGGCCGGGTGGAAGGGGAAAACGACTTCTCTTTTGTAGACGAGGACGGCACCCTGGCCATGCGCCAAATGGTGGATCATCTGGTCGGCTTGGGCCACACCCGCATCGCCTGTATCACCGAGCCGCTTTTTCTGACCAAGTCCTATCATCGCTATCAAGGCTTTTTGCAGGGGCTGGCGGCCAACGGGTTGAGTTTGGACCCGGAGATGTTGGTGGAGGTCAACTATCGGCAGCGCTCCGGTCGTTTGGGGGCAAGCAAGTTGCTGGACCTGGCCCATCCCCCCACGGCCATTGTGACCTGGAACGATCTGCTGGCCCTGGGCGCCATGAGCGAGGCCCAATCCAGAGGGCTGGTGGTGGGGCAGGATGTCAGCATCACCGGCTTTGACGACATCCCTTTGGCCGAATATGCCCATCCGTCCTTGACAACCATCCACCAACCGGCCCATCAGATTGGGGGTCATGCTCGCTGACATCCTGATCCGCAAGATTGAACAAAAGACGGTTGACCCTGAGCAAATCATCGTCAACCCAGAGTTAGTGATTCGACAATCCAGTGGTCCCTATCAGGCAAATGGCAGTGGTTAACCCCGCCTGATACAGGACGATTTTTCCATTCTCGTTTATTCCCTCCTAGTATATGCTGTTCAAATTGCGAAGAACCATCCGTTCCATCAGTGTTGTTTTACCCATTCACATTCAAGGAGAAAGACAATGACCAAACGTTTTCGATTGTTGAGCCTGTTGCTCGTCGTAGCGCTGTTGATCGGCGCATGCGGTACACCGGCCGCCGAACCTGCCCCGGCCGCCGAAGCCCCGGCTGCGGTTGAGGCCCCGGCGGTTGTCGAAGCACCCGCCGCCGTGGAGGCCCCGGCCGCCACGGAAGTTCCCGCTGCCGAAGCCCCGGCCGAAGCGGCAATGGCCCCGGCCACCTTCTTCTCCACCCAGTTTGTGCCGGTGGAGGAGCAGGAGAAGTTCCGGGCCATCTTGCAGAGGGCGGCTTTGATGTCACCGGCAGCGAAGAAGGCCCGCTGCTGGATGTGGTGCTGGCCGGTGCCCAGTCCGGCACGCTCCGAGATCGACGTGATCGGCGCGCTGCACGGCACCTTCCCGCCCTTGGCCACGGCAAGACGCCATGATGAACATGATCGACGTGGCCGATGACCTGCTGCCGACCGCGACCTGACCGCGGCTTACCTGGAGACCGGTCTGCTGGGCACCGAGGACTTCCTCTACTACGTGCCCTGGATGCAGGCGACCTACATCATGGCCGCCAACGTGGAGGCCCTGGACTACCTGCCCGAAGGCGCGGACATCAACGCCCTGACCTGGGAGCAGTTCGGCGAGTGGTGCAAGAACATCGTCGACGAAACCGGCGAAGCCGCAGTGTGGCCTGCCCCACGCCGGCCTCTTCCATCGCTTCCTGGAAGGCTACATGTGGCCCTCCTTCACCGGCGGCATGGTCACCAACTTCAAGAGCGCCGACGCCGCGGCCATGTTGACCTGGGTCAGCGAGTCCCTGTGGCCCTACGTCAATCCCGCAGTCCATCAGCTATGAGTTCATGCAGGAGCCGCTGCTCTCCGGCGAGGTCTGGGTGGCCTTTGACCACACCGCCCGCCTGCTCGAAGCCTTCAACACCGAGCCCGAGAAGTTCGTCGCCTTCCCGGCCCCGGCTGGCGCCTATGGACGTGGCTTCATGCCGGTCATCGTCGGCCTGGGCATCCCCGACTGCGCCCAGAATCCCGAAGGCGGCGCGGCCGCTGATCGAGTACCTGACCCGGCCCGACGTCCAGGGCATGGTCCTGAACGAACTGGGCTTCTTCCCGGTCGTGGCCGGTGTGGACACCTCCGACCTGCCCGTAGGCATCGCCATCGAAGCTGGCGCCGTGGCGGCCCAGTCCAGCTCAGCGGACGCCCTGCCGGCGCTGCTGCCGGTGGGCCTGGGTGACCGCGGCGGCGAGATCAACCAGATCTTCCGCAACGCCTTTGACCGCATCGTCCTCAACGGCGAAGACATCGCAGACCGTTCTGGACGAAGAAGGCGCCAACCTGCAGACGCCTGATGGACGAGACCGGCGCGCCCTGCTGGGCGCCCGATGCGCCCAGCGATGGCCCGTGCCAGGTGAAGTAAGTAGATGTAGTCTGTGGGTGACCGGGTTGGGTGAACTGCCTCACCCGGTCACCGCACTACGAACCCCAGTCACCCAGAGCCCGATCACGGCTCAAATCGACTCGATCGAGCCTTTCCAACACCACACCGTTCGACGGAGCAAAGCTCATGAAAAAGAAACGGAACTGGGCACCATATCTGCTTATTCTGCCATCTGTTATCTATCTGGCCCTCTTCTTTGCCTGGCCCATGTTCCGGGCCCTGACCCTGTCGGTCTGGGACGACGATGCGGTCCTGCGATCTGCACGCAGAGCGCCGACGCCGAAAGCGCAGTAGCCGGCATCTCTGCCCCGGGGCACGCAGGTCACGATCCTGGATCGCCAGGGCAATGTGTTGAACCCGGAAGATCTGGACCAGAGCCAATCTGATGACCGAAATCTGGTTCCAGGTTCAGGGAGCCGACCCGGATGGCCAGGCCGTGAACGGCTGGGCCGCCGGAAGCCGAGTGCGGGTGCGCGAGGAGCGACGACGAGCGGCGATGCCGCTGTCCGGCACCGTCCGCCGCAAGCTGGGCAGCGGACGCCGATCCACTGACCTCTGTCTATGCCGAACCCAGCCTGGTCAGCCCAGGTCGTGGGCAAGCTGGACGCCAACGCCCCGGTCCAGATCCTGGACCAGACCACCCTGGAGGTGTGGTATCTGGTGCAGCGGCGAGGTGGACGGCGACGATCAGTCGAAGGCTGGGCGCCCTCGCGCTACATCCAGGTCTATAGCGACGACGAAACTGGGCGCATCGACCGGGGCAACTGCCGGCGAGTTGACCGCGCGCTACATCCAGCGCGATGGTCAACGATCGCTTCTTCTGGCCCGCGATGGGCACCACCTTGCTGCTGATGGTTCTGATCATCCCGGTGCAGTTTGTGCTGGCCATCATTATGGCGCTGGTCATCCAGGCGCAGCTGAAGGGCAACAGCATCTTTCTCTACATCTTTGCCATCGCCCTGGGGGTGTCTGACCTGGCCGTGGGCATCGTCTGGTATGCGATCTTCACCCAGAATGGCTATCTCAACAGCATTCTGCAGGGGCTGGGCCTGATCGACAGCCCCATCGCCTATCTGACCGCCGACACCCGCTATTGGATCATCATCGCCATCTGGCTGGCCGAGGTCTGGCGGGCCACCTCCATCGTCATGGTGATCGTCGTCTCCGGGCTGCAGGCCATTCCCGACGGAGGTACTGGAGGCGGCGGATCTCTTTGGGGCCGGGCTGTGGCAGCGCCTGCGCTACGTGATTCTGCCCATGCTGCAAGCCCAGCCTGCAGGTGGCGCTGATCCTGCGCACCATCCTGGCCTTGCAGGTCTTCGCCGTGGTGATCGCCCTGAGCGGCGGTGACGTGGTCACGGTGCTGGCCAACGAGACCTATCCGCCAGTATTACGACCTGCGCAATATCAACGTGGCCGCGGCCTATGCCGGGCTGATCCTGGTGATCTCCATGATCAGCGCGGTCTTCTATCTGCGCACTGTGCGCACGCAACGAGGAGGCACTCGCATGACCACGCCAACACTCCCACATGCCTCAGCACCCAACGGTCCAGGCTTCAGCCGAAATGCTGCAAGTGCGCCGCAAAGCGCTGATGCGCCAGCGGATCAACCGCGGGCTTTGACCTATGCTCCTGGCCATCGTGATCTGTCTGTGGGTGCTGGTTCCCATCTGGTTTATCGCCTCCATGGCCCTGACCACGCCGGAAGTCGTGCGTTCGCTACCCCAAGGGGGTGTTGCCCTTCATCCCCTTCTCCTTTGAGACCATGCGCTTCTTCCTGACTTCCGCAGGGCATCCTGTCCGGGCATGATCAACAGCATCATCGTGGCCGTGATCACCCTGCGTGCTCTCGACCATCATTGCGGCGCCGGCCGGCTATGCCATCTCGCGCTACATCTTCCGCAGGCCGAGATTTCTTCCGGCTTTCGATCCTGGCCGTGCGCGCCTTTCCCGTGGTGATCCTGGCCATCCCCCTGGCCGTGGTCTTCATCAACTTCAACATCTATGACAGCGTCTATCAGCCTGGCCCTGATGCACACGGCGCTGACCTTGCCCACCACGATCCTGGTGATCGGCAGCGTCTTTGCCAGCATCCCCTATGAGCTGGAGGAGGCGGCCCAGGTGTTTGGCTGCACGCCGCTGCAGGCCTTTCGCGTGGTGGTGCTTGCCCCTGGTGGCGCCCGGCATTGCCGCCGCGGCCATCTTCACCTTTGTCATGTCCTGGAACGAGGTCTTCGCCGCCAGCATCCTGACCGTGCAGAACCGCACGCTGCCGGCCCAGGTGCTCGCCACGCTGAGCCAATCGTCGGAACCCTACCAGTTTGCCGGCGCCTTCTTCATGATGATCCCGGCGCTGATCTTCATCTTCTTCATCCGGCGCTATCTCTTCAACATGTGGGGACAGGTGTCGAAGTAAGGGAACCGTTCACGCAAATGTTGACATGAGATTCAGAGATCAAGCGATTGAGAGATTAGTGCTGCCAGACCCAATCTCGCAATCTCCTGATCGCCCAATCTCCTAATCACTAAACCACTTTTTCCGACGCAACAGGCGGAGGCTACTATGGCTGATATCAAGATCGAACAACGTATCGAAGAAATTTCGGCGACTTTGTCGCCGTTGACAATGTCAGTCTGACCATCGAAGATCAGGAGTTTATGGTGCTGCTTGGCCCCAGCGGCTGTGGCAAGACGACCCTGCTGCGCGCCGTGGCCGGGCTGGGCATGGCCGACAGCGGCCGCATCAGCATCGGGGGCAAGGATGTGACCTATCTGCCGCCGCGCCAGCGGGGCATCTCCATGGTCTTCCAGAGCTATGCCATCTTCCCCCACATGAAGGTCTACGACAACGTCGCCTTTGGCTTGAAGATGAACAAGGTGGACAAGGCCGAGACCGACCGCCGGGTGCGCCAGGCCGCCGAACTGCTCCACATCGAAGAGCATGCTGGACCGCTATCCCAGCCAAGATGAGCGGCGGTCAGCGCCAGCGGGTGGCCGTGGCCCGCGCCATCGCCATGCAGTCCACAGGTGCTGCTCATGGATGAGCCGCTGAGCAACCTGGACGCCCTGCTGCGCCTGGAGATGCGGGCCGAACTCAAGCGGCTGCTGGCCGAGATCAAGGCGACGACCATCTACGTCACCCACGACCAGATCGAGGCCTTGAGCATGGGCGACCGCATCGCCGTCATGCAGCACGGGGCCATCCAACAGTGCGACCACCCCACCAAGGTCTATGATCTGCCCACCAACCACTTTGTGGGCAGCTTCATCGGCAACCCGCCCATGAACTTCATGGACGCCCAGGTGCAGCGCAACAACGGCGACGGTCGAGGTGGCCATCGGCGGCCACATGCTGACCCCCCATCCCCTCATGCAGGACTGTGCTCAAGCCCTACGACGGCAAGCCCATCGTCATCGGCATCCGCGCGGAGAACATGGAGACGCTGGCCGAGCCTGCCGACGATGCCTTGAAGGTGCAGGTGCTGGTGGTCGAGCCGCTGGGTTCCCAGAATCTGCTCACCGTCAAGATCGGCAACAACACGATCAAGGTCGCCACCCATCCCACCTTCGATGTGGTGGCCGGACCAGACCGTCTGGCTGCGCTTCCCGGCCGAGAAGATCCGCTGGATCGATCCGGGACACGGGCCTGGTTCTCTATCCGCAGATCTAGGGCTAAGGATAAGGCAGAACAAAATAGTCACCACAAAGATACACAGAGATCACAAAGAATAACCGCATCTTTTTCTTTGTGATCTCTGTGTTCTTTGTGGTTAATTTCCATTCTTCAGAGGCTCAAACATCATGTCTCAAACAACTATACACGTCATCAACCACACCCACTGGGATCGGGAATGGTTCCTGACCTCGGTCTACACCAGCCGCTGGGTTCCCGGCCTGATGGACAAGCTGGCCCAGTTGGCCGCGGCCAACCCCGACTTTCGCTTTCTCTTTGACGGCCAGACCCTGGTGATCGAGGATCTGCTCACCGTGGCCCCAGAGTACGCAGACCGGGTCAAAGCCCTGATCGCCAGTCGAGCAATCTGACCGTCGGCCCCTACTATTGCCAGCCCGATTGGCAGCTGACCAGCGGCGAACTGCTGATCCGCAACCTGAATTCGGCCAGGAGGATGCAGGCCAACTGGCGGATCACATGCGCACCGGCTGGCTGGTGGACACCTTCGGCCACATCAGCCAATCCCCCCAGATCCACCGCATGTTCGGCATCGACACGGTCTATGTCTGGCGGGGCGTGCCCCAGCTCGACACCCTATTTCAACTGGCAGGGCGCGGACGGCAGCCAGCTCCTCACCATCGACCTCTTCGGCGGCTATCGCAACCTCTACGGCGTCACCCACGCGCCGGAGGTGGCGGTCAAGCGCCTGCTACGCCGAGGTCGACAAGCTGCTCCCCTACTATCCCGACCCCGCGACATTCCCCTCTTCGACGGCTACGATCTGGAGGACAACCCGGAAGATCCGCTGCGCTTCTACGCCGGACACAGGAGATCGGCTGCAGATCTGACCTTGGTGGAATCCACCCCGGCCCGCTTTGCCGCCGCAGCTTGCCGCCAAGCAGCTGCGATCTGCCCACCATCCGGGGCGAACTCAATTCGGGCAAATATGGGGCCACCTTCCCCGGCACCTTCTCGGCCCGCACCTATCTCAAGGTCATGGCCAGCGATTGCGAAGCCCTGCTCTTCCAACGCTGCGAACCGCTGGCGCGTCTGGCCCACGCCAAGGGCCGCCCCTATCCCGCCGCCCACTACGAGGCGTGGAGCCGGGCCGCTGCTGCAGAATGCGGTCCACGACTGCATCTGCGGCGTCAGCATCGACCAGGTCCACGAGAAGATGGAGTACAGCTATCGCCAGGCTTTCGACGGCATGGCCGCGGACGCCCAGGACTTCGCTGGCCACCATCCTGGCCGACTTCGCCCCCGGCACGTACGCGGTCAGCACCACCCCCTTCGCCGTGGACCAATGGCAGCCCGCCGGGGACGAGCTGGTCCACGTGCAAACCGACGGCGTGGGCGTGTGGCCCGTGGCCGAGCGTCTGCCCATCGAGCGAAAATCTGAGGAAGTCACCACGTTTGTTTGGAAAAATCAGCACTTCTCGGCTCAAGTCAATGCTGACGGCACAGTGTGCGATCGGCGACAGCACCTTGGGGCAGCTGGTGGTTTCCGCCGAACATGGGGACACCTATTCTGACGAACCCGGCCAGCGCGCTGGGCGTGATCGTCGCCGACAGCCCGCTGGTCGTGGAAGCCCGCTCCGAGCATCATGCGGTCGTGCGCTTCTCCGGCACGTGGACCGGCGAAAACGCCAGCGCGACCGCCACCGTGCGCCTCACCTTCGACCCGTCTCCCGTGGTCAAGTGGCAGATCGACCTGGACAGCCGGGGCACGGACCTGCGGGTGGACATGGTCTTCGCCACGGCCAAGCAGCGGCCGCATCCTGGCCGGGCATGCCCTTTGACGTGGTGGAACGGGCCGCGGTGGACACGGATCTGCTGCCCAAGGCGGTCTCCCCCAGCCCTGGGCAAGGTGCTCCTGGGCCAGCGGGAAGTCGATGTGGTCTCCACCTTCCCCTTCCACGACTTCGTGGCCATGAGCGACGAGGCCGGGAGCGTGGCCGTGCTGGCCAAGGGCATCCGCTCGTATGACGCGGACGGGGCGGGCACCCTCCGCCTGCACCTGCGCCGGGCGGTGGAGTGGCTGACCGCCGCCGACCTGCCCCACCGCATCGGTGACGCCGGCCCCTTCTTCTATGTCCCCGACGCCCGCTGCGAGCGCACGGTGCGCCACGAGATCGGCGTGGCCGTCGTGCCGGTCGCCGGCGGATTCCGTGGCCATGCAAGCCCTCAACGCCGCCTTCCAAACGCCGCCCCTGATCGTGCAGGGCGAAGGCGCTGGCGTCAAAACGAATTGGCCCATCCTGCGGGCCGACGTCCCCCTGGCCAGCCTTCACCTGCGCGGCGAGACTATCCTGGCGCGGATCTACAACCCGACCCCGAATCTCGTTCCTTTTTCAAATCCAATGGCTCAAACCGATGTGTGGGGAAAGGCGGACGGAGAGATCGACGGCGTGGCCCCCAAAGCCGTGGTCACGGTGCAGATGGGGATGGACAGTCAGCCCGCTTCGACCCCGGCGGCGGCAACCCTGCTCACCCCCTTCGCCTGGCGGGTGGGGGAAAACCAGGGGCTGCCGGACCCGGTCATCGTGGACCAGTTGGCCGAAAAGATGGCGGTGATCGATGCGGAGTTGGCCGAAGTGGAGGCCAAGCTGGCCATCCCCGCGGACGACGCCACCCGCTTGCGCCTGCTCCACCGCACCTATGTGCTGGGTCGGGAGCGGCTGGAATCTCAGCTTTCCGTGGTGCTGAACCGGCGCAAGTTGGACCAAAACGGGGCGCTGGGCCACGACTACCTCTACGAACCGGACGCCGAGATCGCCGAAGTGGGGCTGGGGCTAAACCGGCTGCGCATCAAGCGGCGCATCTTCGACTACGTGGTGGCCGCGCTGGATTAACAACCCTAAGCGGACACAAAGAGAGGGGCAGCGGAATATCCGCTGCCCCTCTCTTTGTGTCCAAAAAAATGTGTACGCCTACGCCTCTTCCCGCTTCACCCCGGCCATGAGCAGACCCAGCCCCTCGCGGGTGGCCTCGGCCCGGGGCACAATGTCGATGATTTCGCCCTTGTACATGACGGCGATGCGGTCGGAGAGGGCCATGATCTCGTCCAGCTCGGAGCTGACCAGGAGCACGGCCACGCCGCTGTCCCGCTTGTCCACGATCTGGTTGTGGATGAACTCGATGGAGCCCACGTCGATGCCCCGAGTGGGCTGGGCGGCGATGAGCAGGTTGAGGTTGCGGCTGAACTCTCGGGCCACCACCATCTTCTGCTGGTTGCCGCCGGAGAGGCTGCCCCCGGCGGTGTCGATGCTGGGCGTGCGCACGTCATATTGCGCCACCAATTCCGTGGCGTGGGCGCGGATGGCCTTTTCGTTGACGTTGATGCCGTGGGCGTAGGGGTCCAAATTGTAGGTGTTGAGCACCAAATTTTGGGTGATGGGGTAGGCGTCCACCATGCCGTGGGTGTGGCGATCTTCGGGGACGTGACAACTGGCCGCGGCCTGGGTGATGGCCCGGGGGCTGGCGTTGGTCATGTCCTGGCCATTGATGGCGATGCGGCCGGTGTCCGCCTTGCGCAGCCCGCTGATCACCTCGACCAATTCGGTTTGGCCATTGCCCTGCACCCCGGCAATGCCCACAATCTCTCCGGCCCGCACGTCGAAGCTGACGTTGTTCAAGGCCATGGCCCCCAGGTCCGTCTTGGCCGACAATCCCGCCACCTCCAGCACCACATCCTTCGGTTCAGAGGGCTTCTTGTTGACAGTCAGGATCACCTCCCGGCCCACCATGAGGGCGGCCAGGCTGTTTTGGGTGGCGGTCTTGGGGTCCGCTTCGCCCACGGCCTTGCCCCCACGCAGCACGCCGATGCGATCCGCCACCCGTAAGCACTTCTTTGAGCTTGTGGGTGATAAAGATGATCGACTTGCCCTGGCTTTTGAGCAGGTTCATGACCTCGAACAGCCCCTCGATCTCCTGGGGGGTGAGGACAGCGGTCGGTTCGTCCAGAATCAAAATGTCGGCGTTGCGGTAGAGGGTCTTGACGATCTCCACCCGCTGGCGCATGCCCACGGGCAGGTCTTCGATGATGGCGTAGGGGTCCACGTCCAGGTTGTAGCGCTGGGAAAGTTCGGTGATGCGCTTGGCCACGGAGCGGGTGTCCAACATCCCATTCTTGATGCTCTCGCTGCCCAGCATGATATTCTCGGCCACGGTCATCACCGGCACAAGTTGAAAATGCTGATGCACCATGCCAATGCCCAGAGCGATGGCATCCTTGGGGTTGTTCATGGTCACGACCTTGCCGTTGACCAGAATCTCCCCCTCGGTGGGGTGATACAGGCCGTAGATCACATTCATCAACGTGGACTTGCCCGCGCCGTTCTCCCCCAGCAAGGCCAAAATCTCGCCCCGATAGAGCTTCAAATTCACATCCTGGTTGGCAATCACACCAGGAAATTTCTTTGGTAATGCCTCGGGCTTCGAGGACAGGTATCGGTTATTGTCAGCCTCCGTAAGAGCGGGACTCCTTCAGAATAATGTAAGTTGAGATTGTGACAAATCTTTTGGCGAGAATTTTCAATCTGAGTTGGGTCGAGTACCATTAAGCGGGGTGTGCACCAGGTGCACCCCTTACGGTTACAGTTCACCCGTATGAACGCCGATGTTTGACAGATCCGACGTTTCATGCGCAATTCGTTCAAATTTGCCACGATTCTAAATTATCTGCAACGCTTCTTGCAGGGTAATGCGCAGACTTTCCATCAAATCCTCTCGCGTGGCTTCCTGACAGTTCACCCCAGGAACCTCCTCAATCCACCCGATCCACCAGCCCGCATCCTGTTTAATAATGGCCTTATACTCGTTTTGCATCATCAACTCTACCTCCCTTGGGAACCCCATCCTACCCAAACCATTAAAACTTCTCCACTTTCAATTTTCAATTCTCACTTATGCATGCCCTTCCGTCTCATAAACCTTGCCCTCTGCCGCGGGGGCGCGGACCCGGCCAACGAAGCCGGAGACGGCCACAATCGTCACCACGTAGGGCAACATGGAGACAAACTGGCGGGGGATCGTGGTCACCCCGGCCAGGAGCAGTTCGTTTTGCAGGGCCTGGGTATAGCCAAAGAGGGTGGCCGCGCCCAAGGCCCCAAAGGGATTCCAGTTGCCAAAGATCATGGCGGCCAGGGAGATGAAGCCCCGCCCGGCGGTCATGCCCTCTTGGAACTGGCCCACGGCTTCCAGCACGAGGAAAGCCCCGGCCAGCCCGGCCAAACTGCCGCCGATGGTGGTGTTGACGTAGCGATAGCGGTTGACGTTGATGCCCACCGTGTCCGCGGCCCGGGGATGTTCGCCCACGGCCCGGGTGCGCAGTCCCCAGCGGGTATAGAAGAGGGCCACATGCACCACCACCACCAGGATCAGGGTCAGATAGGTGATGGGGGGATTGTTGAAGATCACCGGCCCGATCACGGGGATGTCGGACAAGAAGGGGATGGGGATGGAGCTGAACTTGCCCACGGAGAGGGCATTGCGGTCAAAAAGATAGGATGAGAAACCGGCGGCCAGGATGATGATCACCGTGCCGGAGATGATCTGGTCCATGCGGAAGCGGATGGAGAGGGTGGCATGAAGCAGCCCCATCACCCCGCCGATGGCCATGGCGACGGCCACGCTGAAGATCAGGCTGGCCATGAGGGGCCAATCGTTGGTATTGGTCTTGGCCACAAAACCGGCAAAGGCCCCGGCCAACATCATGCCCTCAATGCCAATATTGATGATCCCCGACCGCTCGCACAGAATGCCGCTGAGGGCACCCAAGATCAGGGGCACCGAGGCGCGCAGGGTAAAGTTCAACGCGCTGACGCCAAATAGCACCCGCAGCCAGGTGTACTGCCCCAAGTCGGTCAAATTGACCAGGACAGCCATGATCACCAGCACAACGGCCAAAACCATAGAGACGATGGAGGATGTTTTCCAGAAATTGTTTGTTTTCATAGGGTTTTAGCCGTTAGCAGGTGACAAACGAGATTTGGCAGAGCGTCATTGTGCATTGTCCATTGAAAATTGTGCATTTCTAATCCCCACCCCAACTGACACTGGGCGTGGTTGACACCTCATCGTCCTTGGCCTTGATGCGATAGATCGTGCGGATGATGGTGGGAGCGGCCACAAAGGCCAGCACCAGGGCCTGGATCACCTGGATGATGTCCGCGGCCACGCCGGTCTCAAACTGCATCTTGGCCGCGCCAGCGTCCAAGGCCCCAAACATAAACGAGGCCAGCACCACGCCAAAGGGATGGGTCTGGCCCAGCAAGGCCACGGTGATGCCGTCGAAGCCGACGCCGCCGCCAAATTCCGGCGCAAATTTGTGGTTCAGCCCCAGGGTCTCGATGCCCCCGGCCAGACCGGCCAGACTGCCCGCAATCATCATGGTCAGAATGATGGTCCAGTTGACCCGGATGCCCGCGTATTTGGCCGCCTTCATATTCTGGCCCACGGTGCGGATCTCGAAGCCGATGGTGGTTTTGTAGAGCAGCCACCAGATCAACACGGCCACGCCCAGGGCGATGAAGACCCCATAATGCACCCGATAGGGCGGGCCAAAGAGCCAGGGCAGGCGGGCACTGGCCAACACATCCGGCGTCTCGGAGATCGGCCCGGCGGTGACATCCCACAGGGGGCCGGGCGTGCTGGCCCTGGGTGCCGCCGGCATAGACCGTCCACCCGGCAAAGAGCGAGGCCACATAGTTGAGCATGATGGTCACAATCACCTCATGCGCCCCGGTGTAGACCTTGAGGATGCCGGGGATGGCGCCCCACACCATGCCGCCGACCGCACCGGCCAGCACGGCCAGGGGCAGGTGGATGAATGGGCTCAGCCCTTCAAAATTGATGCCCACGGCCACGGCAAAGACCGATCCCATCACAAATTGGCCCGACGCCCCAATGTTGAAGAGGCCAGCCTTGAACGCCACGGCCACGGACAGCCCGGTCAGCAGCAGGGGCACGGTCTTGCGCACGGTGGTGGAGAGGCCGCGCCCGCTGCCAAAGGCCCCTTCAAAGAGGGCCTGATAGGCTTGGACGGGACGCAACAGCCGGTCCATTAAATCGCCCGAGGTGTTGCCGAAAAAGGCCATCACAATGGCCCCGACCAGCAACGCGCTGAACAGGGCAAGGGCCGGGATCAACAGGGGGCGCAGAATGCGGGAGAGTAGTTGCATAGGGTTGCCTTTGCGGCTCTGAGTGGTCTCTTAGTGACGAAGTTCCAGTGATAAAGGATGGGAGGGATGGGTAACGATCGTAATCGTTCAGCCCGTTCTGCCCCCCGGCCCCCAATTCTGGGGGAGGTTGTGGACAGTTCCCCCAAGGTTGGGGGCTAGGGGGCAAGGCTGAATGGGTAAAAACGATCCATATCCGAGGATACTTGTTCCTCGTGAGTTTGTGATCGACTGGAGGTAAGAGATTGGGAAAAAACTGGGCAAAAGCGGGGGAGTGGGGCAAAACAATCGGGGTTAGGGAGCGGCAATATTCACCGCTCCCTAACCCCGACGTCAATCAATCTTACTGACCGTAGCCTGTGCTGATGGAGCCATCATCCAGACCGGCCTTGATGCTCACCAGTTCGTCGGCGACGTCCTGGGGAACGATGGTATCAAAATCGTGGAAAGGAGCCAGGCCGGAACCACCGAAGAAGTTGCCGCCGGGGAAGGTGCCACCCTGGGCAGCCGTGATCAACTCAACCACGCCTGGGGTGATCAGCTTCATGGCGCTGGAGACCAGACAAGGATGGGCAGCGGGGACCGTGAACCATTGGTCGGAGTCCACGCCGATGCAGAAGACCGTCGCGCCGGACTCGGCCGCCGCCGCAACCTCTTGCAGACCGCCATTACCGGTCAGACCACCGGCGGCGAAGACCACGTCCGCACCCTGATCCAAAGCCTGCTTGGCCGTGGCAGCGCCCCATTCGGGATCCACGAAGGCAATGTCCATGCCGCCGGGATGGTAGGTGGAGATGATGTTGATGTCAGGATTGGTAGCCGTGGCACCGGCAACGTAGCCCTCGTTGAAGGCCACAACCGGGGGAACCAGATCCGTCCCCAACACGGCGGCGATGGTGCCGCTCTGGGTCATGCGGGCGGCCAACACACCGGCCAAATAGCCAGACTGGTCTTCGTGGAAGATCAGGCCGGTCAGGTTGGGCAGCGCCTCACCCTGGAATTGATCGACACCGATGAAGAAGATGCCGGGGTTTTCCTTGGCAGCGGCCGTGGTGGCATCACCCAGGGCAAAGCCCACAGTGACGATCACGTTGTAGTCGTTGTCAATGAACTGCTGCATGTTGTCAGCGTAGTCCTTGGAATCCTGGGTTTCGATATAGCGGTAGTCTTCCTCAGTCAAGCCCATGGCTGTGGCGAACTGGGTGACGCCTTCCCAAGCGGACTGGTTGAAGCTGCGGTCATTGACACGACCCACATCCGTGACCAGGCCGACCTTGAAAGCGGCGGCAGCCGGCGCGGCAGGGGCTTCAACCGCGGCAGCCGGGGCTTCCACAGCGGGCGCCACAGCCGGGGCCGGAGCGGGGCAAGCCGTCAAGGCCATTGCCAAAACCAAAAGTACGGAAAGTAAAACCAACAATTTTTGTTTGGACATAGATCGACTTTCTCCTTTGAGAGTGAATGGGTTCTGTCCGAATTGGACTGGGTATTTCATCAAAAGCGAAAAGGGTTGATCCCCAGAGGAATGGGTAAAACAGGAGGTACAGCACGTTCACTCCCTGATTATACTCAACCGGGGGAGCAGAAGCAAACCGGCCTGATAAGGCAAAAGGCAAAGTGCAAAAGGCAAAAGGCAAAAATGCGTGTGTTGGAAACCCAATGAGTTTCACCCCCACATATTTTTGCCTTTTGCGCTTTGCTTTAACTACTAACCCCACCCTAGCCCTCCCCAGATTGGGGAGGGGACCGATCGTGCGTACCGGACTCCCGACTACGGCGATCCGGCTCCTCCCCCAATCTGGGGGAGGCTGGGAGGGGGTGGCTTGTTCGTTGCCTTTTGCCTTTTCTTACATGCGTTCGATGATCCCCGCCGCGCCCATGCCGCCGCCGATGCACATGGTGACGAGGCCGACGTTCTTGTCTGCGCCGGTCCAGCTCGTGGAGGATCTGCACAGTCAGCTTGGCCCCGGTGCAGCCCAGGGGATGGCCCAGGGCGATGGCCCCGCCGTTGACGTTGGTGATCTCCTCGTCAAAGCCCAGTTCCCGGATCACGGCCAGGCTTTGGGCGGCGAAGGCTTCGTTCAGTTCGATCAGGTCCACGTCGGCCAGGGTCATGCCGGCCAGCTTGAGGGCCTTGGGCACGGCGGCCACCGGGCCGATGCCCATGACTTCGGGCCGCACACCGCCCACGGCAAAGCTGATGAAGCGGCCCAGGGGGGTCAATCCCTCGGCCTTGGCCCGCTCTTCGCTCATGATCAGGAGCGCAGCGGCCCCGTCACTGGTTTGGCTGCTATTGCCCGCAGTGACCGATCCCCGGGCATGAAAGACGGGGCGCAGACTAGCCATTGCCTCAAGCGAGCCACCCCGGCGCACCCCTTCGTCCCGGCTGAAGGTGAAGCTGTGTTCTTTGGCCCCAGCGCCGTCGCCGTCCAACACGGTGACGTCAAAGGGGACGATCTCGGCGTCAAAGAGGCCGCCATCCACCGCGGCTGCGGCCCGCTCGTGGCTGCGGAAGGCGAAAGCGTCCTGGTCCGCCCGGCTGATGTTGAACTCGTTGGCCACATTTTCTGCGGTCAGGCCCATGCCCAGATAGACGCCGGGATAGTCCAGGGCCAACTGGGGATTGGCCATAAACTTGTTGCTGCTCATGGGCACCCGGGAGAGGCTCTCCACCCCCCCGGCCATGATGATCTCGCCCATGCCGGACATGATCTGCTGGGCGGCCAGGGCCACGGTCTGCAAGCCGCTGGAGCAGAAACGGTTCACCGTCTGCCCCGGCACGCTGACCGGGAAGCCCGCCCGCAGGGACGCGATGCGCCCCACGTTCATGCCCTGCTCCGCCTCGGGCATGGCGCAGCCCATGATCACGTCTTCGATCAGGGCCGGGTCGATCCCGGCCCGTTCGACGGCTGCCCGCAATACGGCGGCGGCCATGTCTTCGGGGCGGGCGGTGCGCAAGCTGCCCTTGGGGGCTTTGCCGATGGCGGTGCGAGCCGCCGATACAATCACTGCGTTTCTCATATGGTTATCCCTCCGAATGGGTGAAAAGTAGTC
The DNA here is from genome assembly GCA_963704975.1 of uncultured Chloroflexia bacterium. Taxonomy (GTDB): domain Bacteria; phylum Chloroflexota; class Anaerolineae; order Caldilineales; family Caldilineaceae; genus JAGNDO01. The sequence continues at coordinate 105,890 of CAVPIK010000006.1, forward strand.
GGTTTATCGAGTATCGGTCAACCGCAATGCCAGCGCAGGTTGAGTAGGCCGGGTCAACCACGAATCTACTTGACCCTTGAAAGAAGGCCGTATCGAAACCGAAGCGGGTTGACCCGCTTCGGTTTCGATACGCCGCCAGTCAGTGAATGGTCAGCGGAGATCTCGGCGGCGGCTACTCAACCTGCGCTAGTCCCGCCGAGATGTGCCGTAGCGGGCTATGCTCCTAGTTCCGCAGCGGCTTGCCGGTTTGCAACATATTCCAGATGCGGGCCTGGGTCTTTTCTTCGCCCAGGAGGGACAGAATCGCTTCCTTCTCCAGATCCAGGAAATACTGCTCGTCCATCCACGCCGGGGCGCTGAGTTCGCCGCCGGCGAGGATGTGGGCCAGCTTGTTGGCGATGTGGGCGTCGTATTCGCTGATGTAGCCGCCCTGTTGCAGGGTGTAGATGCCGATGCGCAGGTTGGCCAGTTGGTCCTTGCCCGAGGCGTAGACGTTGCCCTTGGTGACGGCGGCGCTGTAGCCGTCGGCGACCATGCTCAGCACTTCCCGCTTGGCTTCCATGAGCAGGTGGTCCCGGTTCATGACGATGCGGTCGTTGGGGCCGAGGAATCTCCATCTCCCGGGCCTGCACCGCGGACTCGGAGACCTTGGCAAAGCCGATCTGCTCGAAGACCTGTTGCAGGTAGGGGGTGGGGTTGACGTTGGGGGCGGTCATGTGGGGGCTGATGCGGCGACGCACCAGCTCTTTGCAGCCGCCCCAGCCGGGGATCAGGCCGACGCCGAACTCGACGAGACCGATGTAGGCTTCGGCGTGGGCCACGATGCGGTCGGAGCCCATGCTGACCTCCGCGCCGCCGCCCAGGGCCATGTTGAAGGGGGCCGCCACCACGGGTTTGGGGGCCTGACGCAGGGAAAGGATGGACTGCTGGCCTTCGGTGATGACGGCCTCCAGTTCGGTCCACATGCCCGCTTGGGCGCCCATGCCCATCTGCAGGAGGTTGGCCCCCACGCAGAAGTTGGCCCCGTCGTTGGCGATGACCAGACCGGTGGCGCTGCCGTGCAGACGCTCCACGGCCTTGCGCATGAGGGCGATGATGTCGCTGTCCAGAGCGTTCATCTTGGTGCGGAACTCCAGCAGCATGACGCCGTCGCCCATGTCCAGCAGGCCGGCGGAGTCGTTCTCGGCGATGGTGTTGCTCTTGTTGCGTCGCACATCGGCCACCCGCTTGTCCAGGGGGCTGGCGTCGATGGGTTCATATTGACCGGTCAAGGGGCTGTAGGCCATCTTTGTGTCGTTTTCATAGGCATAGAAGGTGGCAATCTCTTTGGCCACCATTTCCTTGACCCAAGGAGCCACTTTGCCGCCTTCACCTTCTAAACGGGCCACGACCTCCTTGACCCCCAAAGCATCCCACATCTCAAAGGGACCCATCTCCCAGCCGAAGCCCCATTTCATGGCGTTGTCGATGTCCACCAGGCTGTCGGCGATCTCCGGGACCCGCTTGGAGGCGTAGGCCATGGTGCGGGAGAGGGTGTGCCAGATCAGGTCGCCGGCCGCGTCGTCGGCCTTGGCCAGGGTGCGCAGACGGTCGGGCAGGGGCTTGTCCTTGGCATCGCCCACACTGCTCCACTTGGGCTTGGCCGGGGCGACGTACTCGATTTCGCCCTCGGCGGCAGCGGGCAAATCCAGGCCCATGAAGACCTTTTTGCCCTTCTCGTCCTTGACCGTCTTCCAGAAGCCCTGGCCCACCTTGGCGCCCAGGAGCTTGTTGTCCACCAGGGTCTTCACCACGGCGGATTGATATTCGGAGCGCAGCACATCCCGGTCCTCGTCGCTCGGGGATCAGGTCGTAGAGGTTGCCGCCGACCAGGGCCATGACGTCGATGCCCACCACGTCCAGCAGGCGGAAGGTGGCGCTCTTGGGCCGGCCCAGCAGGGTGCCGGTCAGCTTGTCCACCTCTTCGACCGTGTAGCCGTTCTCGATCACGAACTCCAGCAGGTCGCTCATGATGAAGCTGAACATGCGGTTGCCCACAAAGTTGGGCGTGTCCTTGCAGACCACCACGCCCTTGCCCAGGCGCTGCTCGGCAAAGGTGCGCATCTGCGCCACAATGGCCGGGTCCGTGTCCGGGGTGGGGATGATCTCCAGCAGGTGCAGATAGCGGGGCGGGTTGAAGAAATGGGTGCCCAGGAAGCGCTTCTTGAAGTCGTCGCTGCGGCCTTGGGCGATGATGTGGATGGGGATGCCCGAGGTGTTGCTGCTGACGATGGCGTGGGCCGGGGCGGTCTTTTCGATGCGTTCCATCAGGGCCTGTTTGGGGCCGGGGCGCTCGATGATCACCTCGACGATCCAGTCGCTCTGGCTGACCGCGGTGTCGAAGTCGTCTTCCAGATTGCCCAGGGTGATCAGCTTGGCGTTCTCCGGGCTGAAGAGGTTGTTGGGCTTGGCCTTGACCATGCGGGCCATGCCGTCGTTGACAAAGCGGTTGCGCACGGCGGGGTGGTCCAGGGTGAGGCCCTTGGCGGCCTCGTCCGGGGTCAGTTCGTTGGGCACGATGTCCAGCAAAAACGCCGGAATCCCGGCATTGGCCAGGTGTCCGGCGATGGCTGCGCCCATAGTCCCCGCCCCGATGACGGTGACTCGATTGATTGCGTGGGTCATAGGAACATTGGCTCCTTTGGCAATGGGTGCGGCCAGGGGTGCTGGCCGCAATGGGAAAGTGGATCGATTGAATGTGGGGTGTTACGTCGATCTGTAGGCTAGTCGGTGGCTGTTTTGAGGGGGTTTTGGGATCGTGGCGAGGAGGGGAAATGAGGGGGTGAAGGGGTGAGCGGGGGAAGGGGTGATTAGTGTTATTTGGGGGAGGGGTCGTTGTTTTGGGGAGGCGGGGTGGGTTTGGGGGGCGCGGGGATATTGGCAGCGTCCGCACGCGCAGGGTGCCGGAACCGGCCTCGAACGCTTTGATCTCTCGGATGCCTTCCAGGATTTCCAGGCCGATGTTTCGTTTGGGCATTGTGGGTCTCCTTTTGTCTTCGGGCATAGATGCGTCGGCGGCAAGAAGTTCAACTTTTGGCAAAAGTTGAACTTCTGAGTGTTCCTGAACTGCGCTTTCTGCAGCCAAGTCTACACCGAATTCCCTGAATTCTTGGCGAAATTGCGGGAATCGATTCCGTAATTTTGCATGAAATTGAGCGACGAATTTGTGCCGGATCGCACAAGAAATTGGTCGGCGACGACCGCCGGGGGCTGAAGCGCCCCGGCTGGGCAGAGGAAACCCGGTGAACCGGGTTGGTCTCGACGGAGCCGTTCGCTGATCCCAGCCCGATTCATCGGGCTTGTGTGACCAGCCGGGGCGCTTCAGCCCCCGGCGGATTGCGATTTACCCCGCCGGTTCCAAATGCACCAACACCTCGCTCACATTCCCAATCTGCCCCCGCACCTGCTCTTGCAGACGCGTACTCAACTCGTGCGCGGCGACCACGGAAATGGTGCCGTCCACGAAGGCGTCCAGGGTGATGAAGAGTTGGCCCTCCATCTGGTGGACGTGGATGTTGTGGGGCGCGGAGAGGCCGGGCACGTCGTCCGCGGCCTGGATGACGACGGCGGCCACCCGCTCCTGCATGCCCCGGCTGACCCGGGCCGCGGGCAGGATCTCCGCGGTGGCCAGTTCGATGTGGGTGTGGATGGCGGTGACTTGGGGATAGCGTTCCCGCACGGTGATCTCGAAGGCGTCCACCCGGTCGTGGGCGTCGGCCAGGCGCAGGTTGGGGTCCACGCCGATGTGCAGATGCAGGAGCAGGTCGCCGTCGATCTGCTGCACCCAGAACTCGTGGACGGTCGAGCTCGTGCTCGTCCGCGGCCAGCTTGACCGCGGCGTAGAGGTCCGCGGCGCTCTCCGGCCCCCGCTCGGCCTCGATGTGGACGGTGACATCCTCGATGTTGGGCAGGTCCAGCAGGCGGCGGCGCACCTCGTCGCCGATGGCGTTGCCCTCCTGCATGGAGAGGCGGGGGGCCACCCGCACGTGCAGATCCACGGCCACGCTGTCCACCGGTCCCCGGCTGCGGATGCGGTGGAAGCTCTCCACCCCGGCCACCTCCGCCACCACCTGGCCGATGCTCTCCGGGTCCAGAGAGGCATGATCCACCAGGGCGGGGATGTTCTCCCGCACAGTCTCCACGCCGATGCGGGCGATGACCACGGCCACGATCAGGGCCACCACCGGGTCCGCCCAGGGATAGCCCAGCCAGACCAGCCCCAGGCCCATCAACACGCCCGGCGCTGACATAGATGCTGGCCAAGGTGTGCCGGGCGTCCGCCACGATCACCTCGCTGCCCAGCTGCGCCCCTGGCGCATCTCCCACCAGCCGGTGAAGCCCTGCACGATCCCGCCGAAGAGCAGGGCCGCCACGCTCCAAACATTGACCACGGTTTCGCAGTACCGGCGGATCCAACAGCCGATCCACCGCCCCTTTGCCCAACTTCCCAGGCGGTGACAAAGAGCAGGATGGCGATGATCAGGGCGGCCAGGGTCTCGTATTTGCGGTGGCCGTAGGGGTGATCCTCGTCCGGCGGCTGGCTGCCCATGCGCACGGCGATCACGCCGATCACGTTGGAGAGGCCGTCGAAGAGGGTGTCCAGCCCGTCGGCGATCAGGCTGAGGGCGCCGGTCATCAGCCCCACGCCCAGCTTGGCCGCGGTGGCGGCCAGGTTGAGGAGGAAGGTGAGGATCAGCACTCGTTGGATGGCGGCGTGGTCTCGGTTCATGGGTTCATTGTACGCCAGACCGGGCGCACAAAAAAACAGCGGGGAACGGCGTACCCCCGTTCCCCGCTGTTTTGACTTCCCTAATCTTCCAGGAAGCTTTCAGCTTCCTGGAAGATGGGTGAATCCCAGTACTTACTTGTTCACCTCAACCTGCATGGGATTCTCCAGCGCCCACTCGTCCTGGCGCACGCCGGTGACCTGCCAGGAGACCTTCAGGCCCGGTGTGCCGCCGGCGATGACGAACTGGTTGTCCGTCACTTCCTGGGCGATGTAGAGGCCAGGGGCCGGTGCGCCGATGGGGGTGAGGCTGTAGCGCAGGTCGCCGTTCAGGGCCTGGAAGTAGTCGGGCAGCACGACCGTGGCCTGGCCGTCCGCGCCCAGTTCCACGTTGCCGCTGTAGAGGTTCACCATCTCCGGCGCTTCAACCGAAGCGTGGACCAGCACCTTGTCCGAATCCAGGGGATGCTGGATGGTGAAGTTCTTGACGTTGGCGCTCAGGCTGCCGGAGATCATGACATCCCCGTTCACCTGCACCTTGCCGTCGAAGTAGCCAGCCCAGCCGTCAGCGGAGTCGGTGACGCCCCAGACGCCGTAGTTGTTGCCGCTGGTGGCCGTGGCGTGGCCGTAGACCGCGGTGCCGTCCGGGGAGTCAGACTTGGCATAGAGGCCGAAGTTGTCGCCACTGGTGGCTCCGGCATGGGCGTAGACCGCCTGGCCGGACACAGACATGCTCTTGGCATAGACCGCCCGGGCCTGGCCGGTGGTGGATTCGTTCATGGCCTGGATGGCTCGACCGTTGGGCGCATCGACCCAACCATAGACGCCGTACACATTGTTCGTGCCCGTGTAGGTGCTGACACCGTAGACGCCAGCAGAACCGGTCCCGCCGGAGTCATTCTTACCGTAGACGCCGTAGTTCTCGCCATCCAGCGCACCGGAGTGGCCGTAGACCGCCGCGGCATCTTCGCCGGTGGAGTAGATCTTGGCGTAGACAGCTCGTGTCTTGCCCGTTGTGGCATCGTTGATGGCCTGGACTGCCCGACCGTCCGGGTTGTTGACCCAGCCATAAAGACCATAGGTCTGGCCGCTGGTGGCCGTGCTCACGCCGTAGACACCCGCGGAGTTGGCCCCGGTGGAGTCATTCTTGCCGTAGACGCCGAAGGTCTCGCCGTCCGTGGCCCCGGCATGGCCGTACAGCGCCGCGGCATCTTCGCCGGTGGAGAAGATCTTGGCGTAGACGGCTCGCGTCTTGCCCGTTGTGGCATCGTTGATGGCCTGGACCGCCCGACCTTCCGGGTTGTTGACCCAGCCGTAGAGGCCATAGGTCTGGCCGCTGGTGGCCGTGCTCACACCGTAGACACCAGCGGAGTTGGCCCCAGTGGAGTCATTCTTGCCGTAGATGCCGAAGGTTTCGCCATCCGTGGCCCCGGCGTGGCCGTAGACCGCGGCGGCGTCCTCGCCGTTAGAGAAGATTTTGGCGTAGACGGCCCGCGTCTTGCCTTCCGTGGCGTCGTTGATGGCCTGGACTGCCCGACCGTTGGGGCTGTTCACCCAGCCGTAGACGCCGTAGGTGGCGTTGGTGCCGGAATAGGTGCTGACACCGTAGATGCCCGCAGAACCGGCCCCGGCAGAGTCATTCTTGCCGTAGACGCCGTAGTTCTCGCCGTCCAGCGCACCGGAGTGGCCGTAGACCGCCGCGGCATCTTCGCCCACGGAGTAGATCTTGGCGTAGACGGCTCGCGTCTTGCCCGTGGTGGCATCGTTGATGGCCTGGACCGCCCGACCATCCGGGTTGTTGACCCAGCCGTAGAGACCGTAGGTCTGGCCGCTGGTGGCCGTGCTCACGCCGTAGACGCCGGCGGAGTTGGCACCGGTGGAGTCATTCTTGCCATAGACGCCGAAGGTTTCGCCGTCCGCTGCGCCAGCATGGCCGTAGACCGCGGCTGCATCCTCGCCATCGGAGAAGATCTTGGCATAGACGGCTCGGGTCTTGCCCGTGGTGGCATCGTTGATGGCCTGGACCGCCCGACCATCCGGGTTGTTGACCCAGGCGAAGACCCCATAGTTCTGGCCGCTGGTGGCCGTGCTCACGCCGTAGACGCCGGCCGCGCCCGTGCCCGGTGGAATCATTCTTGCCATAGACGCCGTAGACCTCGCCGGTGGTTGACCCAGCATGGCCATAGACCGCGGCTGTGTCGGTGATGGGCGAATAGGCTTTGGCATAGATGGCCCGTGTGCGCTCATCGGTCTTGTTGTTGATGGCCCGGAAGACCGAAGTGGCCGCATCGCTGCTGGTTTCCGCGCCGGGGACCAGGCCCAGGGCGTAGGGCACGGGCATGATGGCCGTGCAGCCGGGCAAGGTGGTGTCCGCCACCTGCACCTGGAGCCACAGCCCCTGGCCGTTGAAGGGGGCGGTGCCGAAGTCCATCTCGGCCTGGAAGACGCCGTTGTAGACATCCACCGTGTCCATCACCTGGGCGGTCTGGGTGACGACAGGCAGAGTCGGTGAAAAGGGTAAAGGTCATGGCCCGACTGCCCGTGACCAGGAGATCATCCTCGCGCAGGACGCCCTGATAGCTGACGCCGGTCCCTGTGGCGGCACTCATGGAAACTGTCTCGTCTGCCAAGCTGAGGGGTTGAGAATAGGTGGGCTGCACGCCGAAAGCGGCAAAGAAACCAACCGTCAACAGGGCTGCAATGGCTAGGGACAAAAAGGTTTTTCGATTCATAGGTCTGTTTTCTCCTAGATTTGTTCTGGAATTTGTGTTCTGTTCGGTTGATCGTACTGTTTAACGAAAAACTCGGGGCATATGCAGGCGAAAGCGCAAAGGCGCCCCCCCAGCATCCTGTTCGGCGATCACACCGCCCAGACCTGCTTCCATGCGGACACCATTGGCTTCACCCCGGGCCAAAACCGGCTGGGCAATGATGCCATCCACACTGCGAGGATAGGTTCCGACCACGCCGCCGCCGCCGCTGGTCACCGGCCCTGTAATGGTCAAAGCAGTGGGGGCGGCGGTGACCGCGGTCCCCAGGGCCAGGCTCATGATCAGCAAGACAGCCAGTAGGATTCCTGTACGTCGACTCATAGGCATACTCCTTTGGACTTGAACAAAATGGTTGGGAATGGATAGTCGGCCATCAGACAATCAGCCACACAAACAAAGGGAGGCCAGCCGTTTCTCGTGCCTTCCCCTATGCAGGATCAGCGCCGGCCCCCGCAAGTCCAATACGAAAAAGGACCGCCGGATATTCCCGGCGGTCCAAAATTGGTCAAAATTGGTCAGGTTTGGTTGAAATTCGTGGTGATTTCTTGAGTTTGGGGTAACTACAAACCCCACCCTAACCCTCCCCAGATTGGGGAGGGGACCGACCAGATTTACCGGACTTTCATCTTCGGCGATCGGCTCCTCCCCCAATCCTTGGGTTGAGTAGGCCGAATGGCCGTATCGAAACCTGGGGAGGCTGGGGGGGGTGCCTTGGTAGTGACGGAGGGCTGAAAGGGTCTATGGCCCGGCGCGCAGCGTGTCCGCCAAGGTCAGCAGATCATCCACCGACCAGCCTGGTCCGCCCACCAGGGCGAACCCCGTGGTGGGATCTGCATCGTCATCCCGCCACAGAACCACGGATGTGGCCTCGTCCTGGCCCACGAAATAGGTGCGGCTTTGGCGATCACGCTGACTATCCGCAGGGAAATCCTGGGGCTGGGGAAAGAAGAGGGTGAGGGAGATCTGGGTGCGGGCCAACGCCGCCGCATCCGCCAGATCCGCGTCCTGGGGCGCGTAGAGCAGGCTGAGGGTGCCTCGATGATGGAATTCGCCCAGACGGCCACCCATCAGTTGCCAGCCAGACAAGGCCGGGATCTCCTCCACATAAAAGGGAAGGAACGGGGCCGCCCAGGTCCGAATCTGCGCCGAGCTTCCGCTGACATCCAGCGCAGGTTGAGTGGGGATTGTCTCGAAATAGACCCGGTGCCGCCCGGCCATCTGGCGCACGATGGTGTGGTCCTCCCCCCGGCGGGAATAGGAGACCGCCCAGGTCGATCCGCCCATGATCACCACCACGGCCAGAGCCAGGGCCGCCGTATACAGGGGAGCCATGCGGCGGGGCGTGGTCCACCAGGCCGGGTGCAGCCACGGGATCTGGGCAACTCGTTGCCGCCATGTGGGCGGAGAAATCTGAGCCGAGAGAAGGTCGGCCTCCTCGCCGGCAAGCTCTTGGGCCAAGGCTGCGCCGATGCGCGCCCGCAGGGCGGCGGGTGCGGTCTCCCGGCTCATGGCCGAGCGGAACCCGGCCCGGAAGCGGCGTTCTGCCTCCACCTGGGCGGCTAGGTCTGGCCGCTGTTCCAGAAGCAACAAAAACCCCTGTCTCTCTGCTGGGGACAACGCCCCATCCAAAAAGGCGGAGATCCGCTCAAAATTGTGGCTGGCATCTTGATTTGTATCTTGACTTGCATCGTGATTCATTGAGTAAATCCCCGGCGACGGGCATAGGTCGACAGCGCGCTGCGCAGCTTTTGGCGGCCCCGAGAGAGCCGAGACATGACCGTGCCCACGGGCGAGTCCATCAGGTGGGCGATCTCCTGATAGGAGAGTTGCTCCACATCAGCCAGGAGCACGGCAAAACGCATGGCCTCGGGCAGATCGTGCAGAGCGGCCTCCATCTCTTCGTCCAACACATATTGAAAGACCCGTTCATCGGGCTGGGCATCAGTCAATGGAGCGGGAAGGATGGCTCCGTCGCCCCATCCATCCAGACTGAGCAGGCGGGGAGATCGGCCCTGGCGACGATAGTGGTCGCGCAGGGTGTTGCGCAGGATGGCAAAAATCCAGGGGCGAAAAGAGCGGTCGGGCTGAAAAGTATGGCGAGCGCGCAGGGCTTTGAGAGCCGTTTCCTGGACCAGATCTTCAGCAAGCGATTGATTTTCGGTCAGATACTTGGCTGTTCGATACAGGCTATCCAGGTGGCCCAACAAGTTCTCTTCAAAGTCAGTGGGTTGGGAATCGCCCATTGCAGAGTCCATTACAGTGATCTGAGGAAAACTGCGCCATACTAAGGTAGCCCCTGCATTATACCGACTTTGGTATAGAAACCGAATTCCCCGCCGCTTGCCCGAACCACAGTCTATCAATTCACTACGTTTTTTCTGAAAGGATTATTCCCATGGCCCAAATTCCCGAATCCCACCGCGACATTCTCGACAGCAAATCCTTCGCCCACGTGGCCACCGTGGACGCGGACGGCACGCCCCAGGTCACGCCTGTGTGGGTGGAATACGATGGCGAGCACATCCTGATCAACAGCGCCCAGGGGCGCAAAAAAGACCGCAACATGGTCGAGCGGCCCCAGGTCGCCGTCAGCATCCAGGACCCGGCCAATCCCTATCGCTATTTGGGCATTCAGGGGAAGGTGGTGGAGATCACCACGGAGGGGGCCGTGGAGCAGATCCAACGGCTGTCCCACAAATACTATGGACAGAGATTATCCGTGGCTGGGCGACGACGTGCGGGTCAGCTACAAAATCGAGCCGGAGAAGGTGTGGGTGATGGGGTAGGGGTCAGTCGGTGTAGACATAATTTGCATGTAAAACTATTCACGTCGTGAATAACTTTTATTCACGACGTGAATAGTTTTACACATAGGGCCTATTTTACGCTTCCAGTTCGGCCTTTCGGGCCTCAAGCCCTTCAACTTTCTCTTCAGACTGGCGATTTCTTTCTTGACTTTGCGAAGTTCCGTTTCCTGTTGTCTGCTCGCCAGATGCTCTGGGCCAAATTCTTCAGCAATGTATGCTTCGAGTTGGCTCCGCAAGATCCTCAGACACGGATTCCCATAGAGCACCGTCTGCCGGTATTCGAGTTTCTCGGCCTGGATTCCGCGGATGATGAAGTCCCGATCCACGCCGTATTCTTTCTGCGCCGTTGCATCGCTGAGGGATGCGCCCTTGCGAGTCCATTCACCGTGTTCGGCCATATTTCATTTTCCCTGAATCGCCACTCGATCTGATTCCTACCCTGCCCAATGTTTTCAACCAGTGAGCAGCGTCCACGGAACAGCGATAATCCGCTCACCCAAATAGCGAACCTCCGCCCCGGAATAAAGCAAAATACCCACCTGAGTCTGCGGGTGTTCAGCCATGAACGCCCGCAGATTTTCTGTATCCTGGAAACGGGCGGTTTCGCTTAACTTGACCTCAAAGGCCAGCAATTTACGCCCATGCTCCAACACAAAATCGACCTCCCGACCCGAACGGGTGCGCCAAGTATAGAGTCTGGCCTTCGGCGTCATCAGATCGGCCAAGATGCGCAGATGCTGATAGATCAGGGCTTCAAAAAAGAAACCGAGTTCTCGGGCTTTGCTCAAACTCTCGGTGTCGTAATAGCCGGAAAGAAAGACGGGAAGCCCCGGATCGGTCCAAAAAATCTTGGGCGACTTGACCAAACGCTGGGCACGTCCCGGCGTATAGGCGGCCAACCGTTCCAGCAGATGGGTGGTCTCCATCAAATTGATGTAACGATGGGCCGTGGACTGGGCCAGCGACGCATCCCGCCCCACTTCGGACTGATTGAGAAGCCGCCCCGTGCGCAGAGCCATCAATTCCATCAATCGGCGGAAGTCGGGCAGGGCGTCGATCTGGGCCATCTGGCGCAGATCCCGCTCCAAATAGGTGTGGATATAGCTCTCCCGCCAGCGCAGCCAGGAATCCGGATTGGGCAGGGAAAAGAGACCGGGCATGGACCCCTGAAGCAGGAGAGGAACCGGGTCCGGCGGGGGCACAGGCAGGGTCTCCTCTTCGGGCAAGCGATCCGCCAGCAGATTTTGAAGAAGGGGCGAGGGGGGCTGACGATGCTGCTCGCCCAAAGTGAGGGGATAAAGCACGAAGTAGATGGCGCGCCCGGCCAAGCTTTCACTGATGCGCTGCATGAGCAACAGATTGGCCGAGCCAGAAAGGATGAAATGATAACGCCCAGGGCTTTCGTCCACAGCCTGTTTCACGGCCAGAAGCAGTTCCGGCACTCGCTGCACTTCATCCAACACAATCCGATCCGTCCCGGCCCACAATCCAGCCGGATCGGTTTGGGCCTGGGCCAGGGCATCGAAGTCATCCATCGTGCGATAACGCCAGGTGCGGAAGGGGTCTTCGTTGCGCAGGAGGGTGCTTTTGCCCACCTGGCGCGCACCGGTCAACACCACAATCGGCTGCTCCGCAATGGCGTCTCGCAGGTGCGAGGTGAGCCATCTGGGATAATATGATTCATCACGTGAATAAATGTTATTCATGACGTGAATTATATTGCATAATGAGTGGATCTGTCAACAGGCTATTTTAACCCGGTCACAACTCAAATATGAACCTATAGGATGCAAAATGTTTACGGAAGATGCTCCAGATCGCTCAAATCTTTATAGCGACCACTTGCCTTTTTGTTTTGCTTCAAATGCTCCAGATCGATCAGATTGACGACTACGCCGTCTATTTCGCCCACAATACGGTCGGCATAGCACTCTTCAAAGGCGACGCCGGAAATTCCGGTCAGAACTTCTATGCGCATAGGCGGCACACCCATACGCACAATCTTTTGTTCCCGCAAGAACAGGTCCTTCGACAAACCGGGCACAGAAAAGCCGAACGCCTGCATCACATCAACCAGGCGTTCGGCATTATCGGGGTGGACAGCCACCCACACATCCATATCATTTGTTGCCCGCGGGATATCCGTAGTATCCGACGGCATAGCCGCCAATCAGCAAATACTCAACTTGATGTGAGTTCAACAACCTCAAGAACTCTTTGAAGTCGTTCGGTAGCTTTATGTCCATAGTTGATTTGGCGTAGACGTTCTATGTGTTGGATTCGCTCGTCAGAGGTACGCGTGCCAGCCAGTACGCCGTCTCGTCGGATTCGTCATCCAGCGAAACGACGGAGAAGGCGGTGCGATCCAGGGTTAGGTCAATCAGTTCGGTATCCATGCCCCTATTTTACCACAACTTTCACCCTGCCAAACTCACCTCAAACGCCGCCCCCGTCTTCGCCCTGACCTCGTCCACCGTCACCCCCGGCATCAACGCGGTGAGGGTCAACTTCCCCTCCACAAACCGAAAGACCGCCAGATCCGTGATCACCACATCCACCGCGCCCCGGGAGGTCAACGGCAGGGTGCAGGCGGGCAGGATCTTGGGGCTGCCGTCCCGGTCCGTGTGGGTCATGGTGATGATCAACTTCTTGGCCCCGGAGGCCAGATCCATGGCGCCGCCCACGCCCAGGAGGGGTTTGCCCGGCACGGCCCAGTTGGCCAGGTTGCCCGCTTCGTCCACCTGCAAGCCGCCCATGATGGCCACGTCCACATGGCCGCCCCGGATCATGGCGAAGGAGTCCGCGCTGTCAAAATAGCTGCTCCCCGGCAGGGCGGTGACCGGCACCTTGCCGGCGTTGACCGGGTAATCCATGGCCCCGCCTTCCTCCGGCTCCGGCCCCACGCCCAACATGCCGTTCTCCGTGTGCATGATGATGCCATGTTCCGGCGTGATCAGATCCGCCACCAGGGTGGGGATGCCGATGCCCAGGTTGACCACGTCGCCCCGGTGCAGTTCGGCCAGGGCGGCCTGGGCCATGTTCATGCGGTCGTCGTCCACCTTCTTGGCGCTGTCCTTGACCGACGCGGACGATCCCAGATCGTCCAAGCGTGGTGTGGGCCTGGACCAGATAGTCCACAAAGCAGCCGGGGGTGTGGATCTGTTGGGGTCCAGCGCGCCCACGGGGACGATCTCCTCGACTTCGACGATCACCAGATCCGCGGCGGTGGCCATGGCCCGGTTGAAGTTCTGCTCGGTCATGCGATAGACCAAATTGCCCGCGGTGTCCGCCTGCCACGCCCGGATCAGGGCCACATTTCCCCGCAAAGCCGGTTGAAAGATCTGCTCCACGCCGTCGATGATGCGGCTTTCCCGATCCTTGGCCAGGACGGTCCCCGCCGCGGTGGGGGTGAAGAAGCCGCCGATCCCCGCGCCGCCGGCCCGGATGGCCTCGGCCAGGGAGCCTTGGGGGATCAGTTCGATCTCAATTTTGCCCGACTGGGCCGCGGCCACGGCCTCCCGGTTGCTGGTGAAGAAGGAGCCGATGGCCTTCTTGATCTGGCCGTTGCGCAGCAGCCGTCCGCCGCCCAGCCCGGCCTCGCCCACGTTGTTGCCGATATAGGTCAGGTCGGTCACGTCGCGTCTCGGCCAGGGCGTGGACCAGGTGGACCGGGTTGCCGGTCATGCCAAAGCCGCCCACCAAAATCGTGTCGCCGCTCTTGATCATGGCCGCCGCTTCTGCCGGGGTAATTTGGGGTACGATCTTCATGGTTCTCTCCGGATTCGTGTGAAAAGTGGATCCAAATAGAACACGGATGACGACGGATCAAACGGATTAACACGGATCTTTTAAAATCAGCGATTGATCCGTCCAATCCGCGTTCATCTGTCGTTCTATTCAAGTTCAATAATCGTCGCCTCGCCCTGGCCGACGCCGACGCAGAGGGTGGCGAGGCCGTAGCGCATGGGCTGGCCGGCCTCGGCTCGACGGTGCATTTCGTGGATCAGGGTGGTGAGGATGCGGGCGCCGGAGCAGCCCAGGGGATGGCCCAGGGCGATGGCCCCGCCGTTGACGTTGGTGATGTCCTGGCTCAAGCCGAGTTCCCGCAGCACGGCCAAGGACTGCACGGCGAAGGCTTCGTTGAGTTCGGCCAGATCGATGTCGTCGATGGTCAGCCCGGCCCGGTCCAGGGCCTTGCGGGTGGCGTTGACCGGGCCCAGGCCCATCACCCGCGGGTCCACGCCCGCTGCCGCGGAGCAGACCCAGCGGGCCAGGGGCTTGAGGCCCAACTCGTCGGCCTTTGATGCGGGACATGAGCACCAAGGCCGCCGCGCCGTCGTTGAGGCCGCTGGAATTGCCCGCGGTCACCGTGCCGCCCTTGCGGAAGGCCGGGCGCAGCCGGGCCAGGTCGGCCATGCTGGTATCAAGTTGGTAGCCATCGGATGTTTTGATGTAGCGGGGATGTTCGTCGGCGTCCACCACAACCGGGTCGCCCCGGCGCTGGGGGATGGAGACGGGCATGAGTTCCCGGTCGAAATGGCCCCGGTTCATGGCCTCGACCGCCCGGCGTTGGCTTTCCAGGGCGAAGGCGTCCTGCTCTTCCCGGCTGATTTCGCCGCCGCTGATCTGCCCGGCCCGGCTCATGTCGTAGATGTTCTCGGCGGTCTCGCCCATTGCCTCCAGGGGGAAGATGGCCTCCATGGCCGGGTTGGGATAGCGCCAGCCCAGGGAGGTGTCGTAAGACGGTGACGTTGCCGGAGGGGCCGAAGCCGACCGGATTTTTGGGGAGAGAATAGGGGGCACGGGTCATGTTCTCCACGCCCCCGGCCACGAAAATGTCCCCCTCGCCGGCCAGGATGGCCCGTGCCGCCTGGTTGACCGCGTTGAGACCGCTGGCGCACAGCCGGTTGACCGTCACCCCGGCCACGTGGTGGGGCAGACCGGCCAGGAGCAGCCCCATGCGGGCCACGTTGCGGTTGTCCTCCCCGGCCTGGTTGGCGCAGCCCATGTAGACTTCCTCCACCGCGCCGCCGTCCACCCCGGCCCGGGCCAGGGCCTCCCGGATCACCATGCCGGCCATGTCATCCGCCCGCACATCAGAAAGCGCGCCGCGGATGCGCCCAATGGGCGTCCGCACCGCGCTGACAATGACAACTTCGTCCATGTCACAACCTCCTTTGGTTGGAGATTGGGGATTTTAGCCGAGATCGGGGATTGGGCGCAAAGGGAGATCAACGAATCCCTAATTCTCAGTCTCCCAATCTCCGGTGGTAAGCTGGATGTCTAGCCTACCGCACCAGGTAGATCACCGCCACGATCACGCCGATGGTGACGACGATCCAGCGCAGGGTGGTGGTGGTGGATGCGTCCGGCCAGTTGGCCCCGCCCAGGACGCCGCCGATCAGCGCGCCCACGGCCATGCACCATAGCCGGCTCCCACACGACTTTGCCGGAGAAGAGGAAAAAGATGGCCGCGGCCACAGGTTGACGCTGAAAGAGATGGCCTGCTTGAGTGACGTTCAGCCGCGTCAGGGTGTCGTCCAGCACCAAGCCCAACACGGCCAGCACGATCACGCTGAGGCCGGCCCCGAAATAGCCGCCGTAGATGGCCGCCAGGCCAACGGACAGGGTTTTCCAGAGTTCGGACAGGCTGGCTGCCCCACCGCCTTGCAAAGCCGCGGCGCAGTGCGTTTGGTCATCCAATTACGCACGGGATTTTGCAAGGCCAGCAGGCCGGAGGCCAACAGGATCAGGTAAGGAACCAGATCGCTGAACAACTTCTCCCCCGTGTTCAACAAGCAAAATGCCGCCCAGAATGACCGCCCAGAGCGCCGATGGGCAAGAAGAGCAACATGCGCCCGGATCTGGCCTTTCAGATCCTCTTTCTGGGCATAGGTGGCAGCCCAAATAGCCGGGGAGCAACGCCACGGTGTTGGTGACATTGGCCATCACAGCCGTCACCCCAGAGGATGCCCCCGCCATCATCAAGGCGGGGAAGGTGATCAACGTGCCGCCACCGGCCAAGGCGTTGACCGCGCCCCCGCCTATCGCCGCCACGCCGACCAAGAGCAGACTGAGCAGATCCATGATTTTGCCTTTCAATTGCTAAATTGATTGAAGATAATTGCCACAAATGGCAAGGTGTTGCAATAAAATCAACGCTTTTAACCGCCGAGAACGCCGAGGTGGCAGAGTTTCCGCAGAGAAGAAAAGAGAAATCTCTGCGCCCCTCTCTGCGCCCTCCGCTCTCGGCGGTTAAAAGCCCTTACAGCGTCGGCACCAACTTCGCCATGCGCTCCACGGTCTTCTCCAGATCCGTCATGGAGGTGGCGATGCTGAAGCGGATGTGGCCTTCGCCGGCATCGCCAAAGGCCACGCCGGGGGTGGTGGCGATCAGGGCGTCGGCCAGCAGGGCCTGGGCCACTTGCAGGCTGTCCTTCTCCGTGTGGGTGAACTTGGCGAAGAGGTAGAAGGCCCCTTCCGGCGCGGGGCAGTCGATGCCGGGGATCTCGCTGAGGGCGTCCAGCATGAAGGTGCGCCGGGCCGCGTAGGCCGCGGTCATCTCGTGGACGCAGTCCTGGGGGCCGTTGAGCGCGGCCACGCCGGCGGCCATCACAAAGCTGGTGGCGCTGGTGACGCTTTGGGTCTGGAAATCCCGGGCCAGTTTGGTGATGGGGGCGGGGGCGGCCAGCCAGCCCAGCCGCCAGCCGGTCATGGCGTAGGCCTTGCTGAAGCCGTTGACGATCAACGTGCGCTCGGCCATGCCCGGCTCCGCGGCCAGGTTGACGTGTTTGGCCCCGTCAAAGTGGATGTGCTCGTAGATCTCGTCGCTGATCACAAAGAGGTCCGCCTCGTTGGCCACGGTGACGATGGCGTGCGGTTTCGGCCTGGCTGAGCACCCGGCCCGTGGGGTTGTTGGGCGTGGTGACCATGATCAGCTTGGTGCGCTCGGTGATGTGGGCGCGCAGAATGTCCGCGGTGATGCGGAAGTTGTCCGCCGCGGGCAGGGCCACCCGCACGGGCACGCCCCCGTTCAGCGTGACCATCGGCCCATAGCTGACCCAGGACGGGTCCAGCACCAGCACTTCGTCCCCAGGGTTGAGGGTGGCGGCCAGCCCGGCGAAGATGGCCCACTTGGCCCCCGGCGTCACCAAAATCTGGTTGGGCTTGACCTTGACGCCGTTCTCTCGGTCCAGTTTGTTGACAATGGCTTCCAGCAATTGCGGGGTGCCGAAGGAGGGCGGATAGTGGGTGTCACCGGCCCGGATGGCGGCGATGCCCGCCTCGGTGATGTGGGCCGGGGTGTCGAAGTCCGGCTCGCCCCCGGCCAGGTTGATCACGTCCTTGCCCGCGGCCTGGAGTTCTCGCCCCTTCTGCATCATCTGGGCGGTCACGGAGCCGGGCACGGATTGGAGAAGGGTGGAAATGGGTTTCATGTTGGTGTCTCCGTTGACGGGGAAGAATTGGATGATTTGTTGATTGGTTGATTGGGCGTGGGGTACATGTACCCCATCGCCCAATCTCCCAATCAACTAATCAACTATTTTTGAGAACGTCCGCAATCGGCCGAGCACAGATAGTCCATGTTGCTCTCGGTCAGCCCGGCCACGTTGATGCGCCCGGAGCCGACGATGTAGATGGCGTATTTTTCAGCCAGGGCCTTCACATGGGCCGGGGTGAGGCCGGAGAAGCTGAACATGCCCCGCTGCCGGGCGATGAAGGAGAAGTCCTGCTTGGCCCCCTTCTCGTCCAGGGTCTCCACAAAGAGATGGCGCATGGTGTTGATGCGATCCCGCATCTCGGTCAGCTCGGCTTCCCACACGGCCCGCAGTTCCGGGTCGCCCAGCACCGTGCTGACAATCGCCCCGCCGTGGGACGGGGGATTGGAATAGTTGACCCGCACCACGATCTTGACATGGCTGCGGGCCCGCTCGGCCGCGTCCGCGTCCCCGGCCACCACGGTCAACGCGCCCACCCGCTCGTTGTACAGCCCAAAATTCTTGGAGAAAGAGCTGGCCACCATAAACTCCGGGCAGGGCCTGGGCAATGGTGCGGATGCCCACCGCGTCCTCCTCCAGCCCCACGGCAAAGCCCTGATACGCAAAGTCGATCAGGGGCAGCGCGCCGGCTTTGGCCAGCACAGCCGCCACCTGCGCCCACTGGGCCGGGGTCAGATCCACGCCCGTGGGGTTGTGGCAGGCACCGTGGAGCAGCACCACATCCCCCGCGGGGACCTGGGCCAGGGCGGCCAGCATGGCGTCAAAGGCCACGCCGTTGGCCGCCTTGTCAAAATAGGGATAGGTCGCCACCTTCAGCCCGGACGCCTTGAAGACGTTGGGGTGGTTGGGCCAGGTGGGGTCGCTGAGCCAGACCGTGGCGTTGGGGAACTTGCGGGCAATGAAATCCCCCGCCACCCGCAGGGCACCCGTGCCGCCGGGGGTCTGGGCCGTCACCGCCCGCTTGCTGGCGATGATCTCGTGGTCCGCGCCAAAGAGCATAGCCTGGACCGCTGCCCCATAGGCCGGGGAGCCGTCGATGGGCAGATAGCTCTTGGTGATCTCGCCGGATAAGATGCGCTCTTCGGCCATCTTCACCGCCCGCAGGACCGGGGTCTTGCCGTTGGCGTCCTTGTACACCCCCACCCCCAGGTTGATCTTCTTGGGGTTCGGGTCGGCCTTAAATGCATCCGTCAGCCCCAAAATCGCATCCGCCGGGGCCATTTCAATGGTTTCAAACATGGATAAGTTCTCCAAAGGCTGATGGTTGGAGATTGAGAGATTGAGTGATTACGAGATCTGCACAAATTTGCACGAATCTATTCTTATCGATTCGTGCAGATTCGTGAAGATTCAGTGGATTAAAAAGAGTGCGTGGCCCGTGGACGGTATTTCCACGCACCACGCACCACAGTGTGCAACGCTAAATTGCCCTCAAATTATCCCCTTAAACGAACAAATCCACAAAATCGAAGGCCAACACATCAACCAACCCTTTGTCCGTCAATTTCAGCGCCGGGATCACCTCCAACGCCATAAAACTCATGGCCATATAGGGGTCGTGCATGGGGGAGCCCAGCCCAGCCGCCGCGGCCTGCAAACGCTCATAGGCCGCCTTGACCGCGGCCACAGGTTGGTCGCTCATCAACCCGGCCACGGGCAGGGGCAGATCCGCCAGCACCGTCTTGCCGCCGCCATCCACCACGGCCAGCCCGCCGCCCATCTGCCCCACATGCCGGGCCGCCGCCATCATCGCCCCGTCATCCGCGCCGATCACCACCAAATTGTGATGATCGTGGGCCACGGTCCCGGCCAGCGCCCCTCGCTTCAGACCAAAGCCCTGGATAAAGCCCAAGCTCATCCCCGACCCCGTGTGCCGGTCGATCACGGCCATCTTCAAAATGTCCCGCCCCGGATCCGCCACGGCGAAGCCATCCACCACGGGCACGTCCAGGATGCGATGCCTCGGTCACCAACTGGTTTTCCAACGAGCCGATCACCCGCGCCCGCACACTTTCCCCGCTTGCCGGGATGCGAAAATCTACGCCGTCCCAATTCACCCGCATGGTCGGAGCCGACCGTGGCCGGGATTTTTGGAAAAGGCAACACAATCTCGCCCCGCATGGACCCAGCCTGCGCCACCAATTCTCCCCCCGCATAGACCTGCCGGGCTGTGGGGCTGGACAGATCGTCGAAAATCATCAGATCCGCCAGCCCGACCCGGCGCAATCGCCCCCCGATCCGTCAGCCCAAACCACTCCGCGCTGTTCAGCGTCGCCATGCGGAAAGCCGCCACCGGGTCGATGCCATAGGCGATGGCCTCCCGCACCATATAGTCCACGCTGCCCTGGTCCAGCAGATCCACCGGGATGCGGTCGTCCGTGCAAAAACAGATGCGCCGACTGTTCTGCGGTGGTGATCATGGGCAGCAGATTGTGCAGATTGTGGGCGTTGGTGGCCTCCCGGATCAAAATATACAGCCCGCGGGCCAGCTTCTCCTCGGCCTCCGGGATGGTCGTGCATTCGTGTTCGCTGCCCACCCCCGCGGCCACGTACGCGTTGAGGGCGTGACCGCTCAGCCCCGGCGCATGGCCGTCCAGCCGCCGCCCGCCAAAGGCCAGGATCTTGGCCAGCACCTCCGGCGCGCCGTTCACCACGCCGGGGAAGTTCATCATCTCGGCCAGGCCATAGACCGCGCCCTCGGCCAGCAGATCCGCCAGATCCTCCGCGTCCAGCGCCGCGCCGCTGGTCTCCATGTGGGTCGCCGGCACCGCGGACGGGGCCATGATCACCACATTCAGGGGCAGAGTCCTGGCTGGCGTCCCGCATAAAGCGCACCCCGGCCATCCCCGCCACATTGGCGATCTCGTGGGGGTCCACCACCGCGGTGGTGACGCCCCGAGGCACAATGGCCGCGGCAAATTGGCTGGGCACGCACAGGCTGCTCTCGATGTGGACATGGGCGTCGATCAGGCCTGGGGCCACATACGCGCCGGCCAGGTCCACTTCTTTTTCACCCACATAGCCCGCGCCCACCCCGGCAATCATCCCGGCATAGATGGCAATGTCCGCGGTCTCGATTTGGCCGGAGAAGACATTGATCACCCGGCCATTGCGCAGCACAAGGTCCGCGGGCAGGTCACCGCGGGCGACAGCAATCAAATTAGAAAGACGGGAAGGGTCAGAAACACGAGCAGAATTGGGGATCGGCATGAGGCACACTCCTTTGTGAAACCGATTTGGAAAAAGGGTTTCGGAGTATTATAGCACAGGGGATTGGGAGAGGGGGAGAAGGGGAGACAAGGAGCGAAGGAGAGGGGAAGGGAGTACATGAATCCGCCCAATTAACGCTAATTAGGCGGATCGATCCGCCTAATTAGCGTTAATTGGGCGGATTCACTTAAAGCCCCAACCACTCCGGAAACGCGGCAGGCTGTTTTCGTTGAAAGGCAAGAACGGCGCACCAAGCCACAAAGACCGCCAGGGCAAACCACAGGGTAATCGTAATTCGGGGCAGCAAAAACGGCGTGGGGATCAGGAGCAGACCGGTCAAGATGCCGGGCAGCACCCAGGCGTTGGGGAGTTTGTCCATCGCCCGCAGGTCGATCCCCACCCAGGCGGTGACGATGCCGCCCATGAAGAGACCCGCCCCGGCCAAGGTCATGGCCAGCCCGTCGGTGAAGGCGACGAGGTCGCCGCCGGATTTCACGCTCATGGGCAGCAGGTTCATCCACACCAGCACCCCGGCAATGGCCAGGGTGGCGGAAATCAGCATCAGGCCGGACTGGAGCATGGTGGCGATGCGGTGGGCCGGGGAATAGCTCCAGAGGAAGCTGACCAGCAGCACCATCCAGGCGAAGATGGCGACCAGCCACAGCCAGCCGCCCAGGGTCCACAGGCCGCCGTTGGCCGCAAACCAGGCTTGGCGGGCCAGATCGCCGCACCGTCGCCCCAGGCCCAATCCAAAGAGGGTGACCGGTCGCGCAATTCCCGCAAACGGGCGGCGTTGATGATCTCAAATCCAGATCGATCCGAAGGCATAGACGTGATTCCCGCACAAACCGGGCGGCGTTGATGAATCGTTCATGGCGATCGTCCAATTCTCTCAAAATGACGCCGAAAGCGTGCCCAATAGGCGTCTCGATCCGCCGGGCCGGTGGACGGGTCGGGGAAGCGGGCGTCGGCCTTGGCCATGCCCTTTTGCATGGCCTCTTCCATGTCGATGCCGCACTGGTAGGCGATCTTGAAGAGCATGACTTGCAGATCGCTCAGTTCCAAGGCCAGCAGTTCCCGCACCTCGTCCGGGTCCGCCGGGTCCGGCTCCCGATAGCCCTCCACCATCTGCACCAGCTTGCTGACCTCGCCCAACTCTTCCATGGCGTGGAGCAGGGTATGGCTCACCAGCACCCGATCCCAGGTGCGGGCCGTGTCCCAACTTGCAGCCAGCTTTGGTAGTCGCGGATGTGCATGGGTCCCTATTTCCTCACGTGGCGCATAAAGTTCACCGACTTCAACTGCCGTTCCAGCACGGTGATGATGGTGCGGTAGAGGATGCTTTCCACCCGGTTCATGATCACCGGGCGCACGGTGAGGCTGCGCACGGTGCCCCAGGGGCGGCTTTGCAGATAGCGCAGGACTTTGAGCACGTCCACCTCGATGGGTTCCGTGCCGCCCCGGCTCTCCCCACAGCGGGGACAGTAGATGCTGGCGTCCTGGATGCTGAGATAGTTGGTGACGGGCTGTAGATCTTCGCCGCAGTTGAGGCAATGAAACAGCTCCGGCTGAAAGCCCACCAGCCCCAACAAATGCAGCTCAAACCAGCGCATCAACACCCCGGAATCCGCCCCCCCGCTCCCGGTCTCCCCATCTCCTTGTCTCCCCGCCTCCACCCCCTCATCCAACTCCCGCAAGACCAGCAGCAGCAGATCCCACAGCAACTGGTTTTCGTCCTCGCTCTGGGTGAAGGCGTCGATCAGTTCGGCCACATAGCTGGCCTGGCCGATGGCGTCCAGATCCGTGCGCAGGTGGCGGAAGCTCTGGATGGCCTGGACTTCGGTGATGATGTCCCACGTGCGGGCCTGGGCGGCCAGAAAGGAGACGTGGGTGAAAAGCTCCAGATGGCCGGCCTTGCGGCTGGTGGTCTTGCGGATGCCTTTGCCGATCAGCTCCAGCTTGCCCCGATCCGGGGTGAAGACGGTCAACATGCGGTCGGCGTCGCCCACATCTCGGTGGCGCAGAATCACTGCTTGGGTTCGATACGTTCGGGACCGATCCGCCATTTTTGCCTTTTGCCTTTTGCCTTTTGCCTTTTGCCTTTTGCCTTTTGCCTTTTGCCTTTTGCCTTTTGCCTTTTGCCTTTAAAAATTATACCCTGTCCGACGCCCGCCGACAAAGGGCTATGACGCCCCAGGCTTAGGTCGTTTCAACGTCTCCGGCACCAATCCGCCCAACGTCGCCGCGGCCAGCAGCCCCACGCCGCCCATGATCAACGCCGTAGGCCCCAGGCCGACGATGTCGGCGATGGCCCCCACGGCCAGGGGTCCGCCGGTGGCTCCGGTGTCGCCGATCAGCCGCCAGATGCCCAGGAATTCGCCCATGCTCTCTTTGGGGGCCAGATCCGCGCCCAGGGTCATCATGGTGCCGGAGCCCAGGCCGTTGCCAAAGCCGATGACGCAACTGGCCAGGAGCAGCCCGCCAAAGCCCGCGGCCGGCCCCATCAGGGGAATCATGCCCATGCCCATGCCCTGGATGATGAAGGAGGGCACATAGGCGAACTTGCGGCCTAACCGATCCATGAGCAGCCCGGCGGGGTAGAAGAGGCTCATGTCGATGGCCGAGCTGATGGAGATGATCAGGCCGATGGCGGTCAGGTCCAGCCCCAGGATGTCGGCGGCGTAGAGGGGGATGATGCTGCTGCGGGCGCTGCGGATCATCTGGGCGAAGATCTGGCCGGAGCCGGCGGGGAGCAGGACCCGGTAGTGGTCCCGCAGGATGGTCCACAGGTGGCCCGTGTGGCCTTTCACCCCGCCCCGGCGCACCACGTCCACGTCCACGGGCACCTCGGTGAAGACGATGGGGAAGACCAGGCAGAGGGCGGCGATCAGGCCATAGACCAGAAAGGGCATGCTCAGGCCAAAGCTGGCCCCGATCAGGCCGCCGATGACGGGGCCGCCGAAGGTGCCGATGCGGTTGATGCCGCCGAAGATGGCGATGGACTGGCCGCGCTGGGTGATGGGGATGGCGCTGGCCAGATAGGCGTGGCGGGAGATGTTCCACAGGGCCGAGGTGAAGCCCAGGGCGAAGTTGTAGATCACCAGCTCCCAATAGCTCCCGGCCAAAAAGAGGGCCAGGGCGGAGAGGGCCATGCCCGCGATCCCCAGGATCATGGAGCGCTTCTGCCCCAACCGCCCCAACAAGATGCCCGCGGGCAGATCGCCCACCAAGGTGCCCAGGCCCTGCGCGCCCAGGATCAGCCCAATCAATCCATAGGAAATATCGAATGATTTGGCATAGACCGGCAGCACAGGAATCAACATGCCCCGGCAAAAAGCCAGCAGCAGGGTCGGGGCATAGACGGGTAGGATCAGTGGGTGTTTGCGCATGAGGATTTTGGATTTTGGATTGTGGATTTTGGATTGCGACAGGGGATGGGATGGATTGGGCAAACAGACCAATCCAAAATCAAAAATCCCCAATCCAAAATAAGAAGAGCGCCGCTGTGGTGGACAGCGACGCTCTTCTTGTGCCCCCAAGGGGATTCGAACCCCTGTAGCAGGCTTGAAAGGCCTGAGTCCTGGTCCTCTAGACGATGGGGGCGCATAGGGTAATTCAGGACTTTCCGCAGTATATCAGGGGTGGGGGGGGTTGGTCAAGATTTGGACGTTCTGTGAGCGGGTGAGGGGGTGAAAGGGTGAAGGGCTGAGGGGGTGAAAGGGCGAGAAGAGGTGAACCACGTTCATCACCCCTTCACCCCCTCACCCGCTCACCCCTTCATTTAACGGAACAAGCACCCGCATGGCAGACGCCGCAGTTCTCGCACAGATCCTCGGCCTGGCCGGGGCGCATGAGGCCGGCGTTGATGCGCCAGTCGACGAGCTTTTGGGCTTCGGTGGCGGGGAAGGGGTCTTCCCGGCCCAGGTCGACCAGATGTTTGGCGATGGTGGCGGTCTGCTCCAGCTTTTCCAGGCGCAGATAGGCTTCGATCACATCTTTGCCCACGGTGATGCTGCCGTGGCGGCGCAGGATCAGGGCGTCGTAGCGCTTGATCAGCTCGGTGATCACCGTGGCCCCTTCGCCGCTGGCCGGGGTGGCGTAGTCCGTGGTGGGGATCATGCCCAGGCTGAGCACCACGTCGGGGATGAAGCAGCGCTCCAGGTCGATGCCGGCGATGCTCAGGGCGATGGCCGTGGGCGGGTGGGCGTGGACCACGGCCTGGACGTCCGGGCGCTGACGGTAGGCTTCCAGGTGCAGGAGCATCTCGCTGGTGGGGTGCAGATCCCGGGCCGGGCCATAGCGGCTGCCCACAGGCTGCACATCCCAGTCGATGACGATGAGCTGGTCCGGCTCGATCAGCCCCTTGCTGAAGCCCGAGGGCGTACACAGAAAACGGTCCTCGTCCAGCCGGGCGCTGACATTGCCGTCCGTGGCCGCCACAAAGCCCTTCTGCCACAGCATCTTGCACACCTGGACGATCTCCTGGCGCAACTGCTGCTCGGTCTTGCGGATGATGGGTTTGTGGGTGGCTTGGTAGCGGATCAGTGTGGTCATGGGTTTACTGCTCGAAATAGGTTTTGTGTGCCTTCAGGAAAGCATTGCCCGTGTTGGCCTTGCCCAGATTTCGGTAGAGGAAGCCCAGCACTCCGGGCGCTTCGAGGCCGCTGATGACCGTGCGATAGGTGACGCCCGTGTCGCTGGCCGTGAATTCCTCCAAGAAGTGGGACGTGGCCGTGACCATGCGCCCGGCCTGGTATTCCTCATCTAATTCGACGACCACCCGGTCCGCCTCCACACGCTGAACGATGTTCGTGCGCTTCATGATCCCCTCGTTGGTCTTGAGGGTCACAAAGTCGCTGCCCTGCTCCACCAACTCAACGCTGGTGAGGCCGGGCATGAGGCTGATCACGCCGACATAGTGCTCGCCGAGGTTTTCGAGGGATTGCTTCACCTGTTGCAGGGTGCAGTTGATTTCGGTCGTGCCTTCGAACCAAATGGACATGGGATCTCCTTTGTGGGAAAAAAGCTTCAGACCTGCTGCTCGGTCTTGCGGATGATGGGTTTGTGGGTGGTTTGGTGGCGGATGAGTGTGGTCATGGATTTGGGTCATTGAGAATAAGTCTTTATGCCAACACTACATTATGTAGACATTGTGTTTTCACTTGAATGCAGCTGCTTGTATTTTGATAAAAGTCTTCTTGTCGGTGGTAGCAAGCAATTTTCTCCCATCCTTGAATTTGGCTACAAAGGTAACTTCTTTCTTGTTTCCACCTAGAAGCAAGCCGGCTAGCAAACCAACAGGCCCAAGAACAACCGCACCAGCTGCACCCCAGCCGATTGTTCCACCTATCTTCTTTACACTTCTCTCATTTGCTGGGCGTACTTGCCCCGCACCATCGAGCCAAAATCCTCCCGCCGGTATTCGGGACGCAATTCATCGAGATCCTGCTCATCCTTCTTCATAGAGTCTCCGTTCTGACCGAGTTGCTGGTCTGGCACTGATAATGCGTATTCGATCTTCTCGATAGGTATGGGCGACAACGAGCAATCGTCCTGTGCTGGAAAGGCCAAATATCACGAAACGTTCCTCATCCAGGAATAATCGGGATCTTCACCTGTCAGTGAAAGGTCATCATAAAACACCGTAGATGCTTCGGCAAACGAGATGCCATGCTTGCTAAATTGCAGAGCTCAAACGTATAAACTTAACAAATGTGTCAACTGTACTCATGGCAAGAGCAACCCTTGCCTCTTGACGACGACTGTATCGATAATAAGGGTACCATGCAATTTATCAGAATTCGGGATCTAATGTCCCTGACACATCGCTGCCAAGAAAATACGGAGCTGCTCACTGACAGCGATATGCGGTTGTGAAAGACTTGAGTGCCAAAGATATGTTAATGTGCGAGGAACCCTTCTGTGAATGGAAAAATGATGCCAACAAGTGAGACTGTTGAGAAAATCATCGTAATCAGTTGTGATGATGAAAGAGAGCCGATCACCTGCCAGGCCTGTGATAAGGTCAAAAAAAGTTGAACAGCACAATAGCCGTCTCGTTTAAGGCAGAGACCATTGTCGACTACCGTAACGTCATGTATGGTCGAATGTTGCGTTGTGACAGCTCCCGATTCGATTCTTGGCATAGTTCCCGTTTCCATTTAGCAGTACACGTCAACGCTCTGCAATCGCGAGCTTGTGTACGATTCTGCAGGTCTTGAATCCGCGCGGTGGTTCCAAATTGCGTTCATCGCAGAACCGGTGCTCACCGTAGCTCCAAACAAGCGAGCGCCACACTGGCTACAGGTAATGCTTTGATCGCTCAAGATGTGCACTTTTGCCTCCGTTCAAGATCAATCAAGTATGAGATCCGAAACGGTTCTGCCACGGCATTTTGCGAATCGGGACGGATATTTTGAACTCGCTACACGCCATGTGATGTTTCTGCAAACAGCCTCTTCTATTTCGTTCAGGTTATCGTTGTAGGCAATTCGATGAACTCTGTCGATAATATCGTTGCTCGTTCTTATGAAATCTCTAGTCAGCAATGATACTGGCGCCGCTCGAACCTATTGTGCTAATGTTCTCTGAGCAACGAGACCAGCCTTTCTTGTGTTTTGAAATGCAAGGTCTTTCCTGTCCAGTCTCCCAAAATGATGTGCCACCAATGACAGCGAAGTCACGATGTGAACTACAGATCTGGGCCAAGTGAGTTCTGCGCGATTACTAAATGTGAAGTGACCTTTCGTTATTCTGGACGTACTGTCTCTTTTGCAAGCAAGAACTTATTCAAAATCGCTTTAAGGTAACAGCTGATGAAAACATCATAACCATATACTGGGTGTGTGTGCAGATGCGGGATCAAGTGAGTTGCGTTCAGATTCTGGTGGAGTACCCTGGTTGCGTGCTCGTTCTATACAACTGCCAGAATAAAAGGCTTTAAGGGTGGTCGCTTGAGAGACTAAATTTTTTACAGGGTCTTCTGAGCGAAAACTTAAAAGTGTTTAGATTGCGGAAAACTATTTTGCGCTTTCACAGTTTCTCGAATAAAGCCTGAGCCAAGCCGGATGATCTATGCCTAAGCTTGAGCATAGATTGCGTGCCAACGTTGTCTTGCCAGTTCCCGATGTGCCGCCAATTAAAATAATTTAGTTGTCGCCGTCTCAATCTCCATCTGCACCAAGGCATGTCAGACGGCGAGAATCTCGGCATCCGCACCGGCGGCTTGTTTAAATTCGGGCAAGGCCAGCAAGAGCAGGGCCAATCCGGTCAACACGTGCTGCGTTTGAGTTTGCCCTCTCCGCCTCAATCTCCATCCGCACCAAGGCGTGCCAGACGCTCAAGATTCCCGCATCCGCGCCGGCGAGTTGCTTCAACGCGGGAGATCAGCCACAGCAGGACCAGACCCCGCCAGTCCGCGCCGGGTTGAGGTGTTCCGGCGGAGACTTGCTACTTCCCTCGCTCGTCCAACCAGCGCTGCAACGATCTCTGGCTCTCATTGGAGGGCCGCCCCAAGATCAGCCCTTCGACGCTGATGTCCTCGTCCAGGTCCGGCCAGTGGATGCCTTCACCCTGACCAATCAGTCGCCAATGGGTACGCTCGGTCTCTGTGCCATGCCAGAGGCGGGGATACCAGGCCAGGGGCACGCTGATTGACCGTCCATCGGACAAATCCACGGTCAGGCTATCCGCGGATACGACCACATCTTGAATGCCCAATAGCTACCTCGCTTTTAGCCCGCCTTGAGCTGATACAACTCTTGCACAATCTGACTGCGCTTTGGCCCCGGACGCTCGGACTGCAACTGTTCTGACAGCAGAATATAGCGGTCCCGCACGGCACAAAATTCAGGGCTTTGATAGGTCTGCCGTGCCCAGTCGATGGCGGCTTCGTCCCACAAGGCGAATATTTCAGGGGGCGCATAGTCGATAAAGTCCTTCTCTGCCCAATTGGTGCCATGCCAAATATTGAATGGCTCTTGCTCCACGCCAATCAGGAAGGGAATCAGGTAGAGGTTGATCAACATGGTTTGGCGCAACTTTGCGGAAGCGGCTTCCATATCCCCGGAGCGATAGAGGGCCAGGGTCCAGCACAGGTGGTCAAAGGGTTCACCCATATCGTCCGGGGCTAGCTTCGCCGTCCACTTGTACGATTTGACCGCGCCTTTGACATCACCCAGCAGCAAATAGAGTACGCCGAGTTCATAGCGGCGTCCGGCACCGTCATCGATGGCACCATGGATCTTGACCTCTTTGCGTAGCGCTCGTTCATAGCTTTGCAGACGTTCCTTGATCTTCTGGGGTTGTTTTGGAATTCGAGCCATTTGTTAGCCCTCGTGTACTTCAGGCGGGAACTCTTCAAGATAAAGTTCGGTTGCCTCACGCAAATTGGCCAAAGCTTCTTCAACTGTTTCGCCTTGGGTAGTTGTCCCTGTCTCAGGATTATGGGCGACATATCCGCCTTCGGGTGCGACGGTCAACACTGCGGAAAGCTCCATCTTGTCTCCTTTTTCCAATATCGTGCGGCCATGACTCAACAGCGACGGAAACTCAATTACGCCGGTGTCAACTCGGTCACATTCAGCAATCGGTCCCCGATAGTCGCCTCAGTTGTCTTCAAATCGTACTCCGCCTGGAGATTCAGCCAATACTGCGGCGATTGTCCCAAAGCCCGGCCAAAAAGCAACGCCAGTTCCGCTGTGACAGGGCGCGAGCGATGAACGATGTGCGACACCCGCATGGGCGACACACCGATCACACGGGCAAATTTCGCCTGGGAAACGCCAAGCTCAGTCAAGGTTTCAGCCAGGAATTCACCAGGATGGATGGGCGGTAAGCCATTTTTGATCATAGCGACCTCTTTTTAGTGATAATCGACGATCTCAACGTCGAAGGCGTCACCGCTTTCAAAACAAAAGCAAACGCGCCATTGGTCATTGATTCGGATGCTCCACTGTCCGCTGCGGTCATGCTTCAGCGCTTCCAGCCGGTTTGATGGTGGCATACGCAAGTCTTCGATACGCGTGGTTGCGTTTAACTGCGTAAGCCGCATCACAGCCCGCCGTTGAATCTCAGGCGGAATGCGGCGAGACTTACCGGTCGTGTAAAAGATTTCCGTTTCTTTATCAGCAAACGAGCGAATCATAGGCCAATGATAAACAATTTGTTTACACTTGTCAATTGCTATTTATCGGATTGGAGAGAGCTTGCCGGTCTCAATAACCACTCACACCCGCGCCGCCAACCACGCCGCCACATCCCCCAGCACCTGATCCCGCTCCGGCTCGTTGAACACTTCGTGGAAGAGACCGTCGTAGATCTGGATCGTCTTGTCCGCGGACCGGGCCATGTCGAAGAGCATCTGCGCTCCAGCGGGGTCGACCAGGGCGTCTTTGGCCGCCCTGCACGACCAGCAGGGGCAGGGAGATCGTGCCCGCCTCTGCGGTGATGCGCTGCATGGCCCCCAACATTTCCGCGGCCAGCCGGGCCGGGGTCTTGCCCTGGAAGACCAGGGGATCCGCCACGTACGCGGCCACCACGGCCGGGTCACGAGAGACGCCGTTGACATCCAAAGCCAGCACGCCCATCTTGGGCGCAATCTTGGAGAGCACTTTGCTGATGGCGATGGTGGCCGAAGAGACATTGTCCCCCACCTTGACCGCGGGCGCAGAGATGATGGCCCCGCTGAAATCCGCCTGATGATCCAGCAAATAATACGAGGCGATTGCCCCGCCCATGCTATGCCCCAGCAAGAAAATGGGCTTCCCTGCCTGCCAGCCGACGACCATTTTATAGTAGATCCCCAAGGTGTCGGTGAAGTCGGCGAAGCGGTCCACCATCTCCCGGGCCCCGTCGGACTTGCCGTGGCCGATATGGTCCAGGGCGTAGATGGCGTAGCCCAGGGGCACAAGGGCGTTGACCACGTTCATATAGCGCCCGCTATGTTCGCCCAGGCCATGCACGACCAGCAACACAGCCTTGACGTCGCCGTCGGGCAGCCAGCCTTGATAGTAGATGTTGACGTTCCGCACACCCTTAAAATTGCCTTCGATATGGTTCATGGCGATTTCCTTTTGGTTTGAGAAAGGGAGGGTCCGATCCGCAAAGGCCGCTTCGTCTTCGGCGACTGCTTCGTCTTCTGTCTGTTCTTCGTAGTGGGCAAGCACACGATCCAGCTTTTGTGCATCCCATCCTTGGGGAGGTTTACTCTGTTTCAAGGTCCACCCGATCCACAATCCCGGCGATCACCGCCCGCACCGCGCCCTGGCCGGGGAGGGGCTGCTGCCCCAAAATCTGCCGCGCGCCCGTGCCCTCGTCCATCACCAGCACCGTGTCCCCCACCCCGGCCTGGACCGAGTCCACGCAGATGTCGTAGGCCCCGGTGATGGTGCCGTCCAGGTCCAAGCGGTCCACCAGCAGCAGCTTGTGACCGTCAAATGTAGGATGCTTGATTGTGGCCACAACCGTGGCGGTAGACTTTTCCGATATACATGGGCTGAGTTCCAAATGGCGAATGGCGAATGGCAAAGGATGAATGGCAAAGAGGAGGCGGGAAGCGGCGGGCAAATCAACCGATCAACAGATCAATCCACCCACCCGATCCACCTCATCCACGATCCCCACAATCGCGTGGTCCACGGGGACGAAGGTGACTTCCAGGGCTTGGGCGGCTTCTCGGCTGGCGATGATGAAGACCTGCTCCCCCGGCCCGGCCTGGCGGGTGGCATCCGCGGCGATGACAGCCTCGCCCGCAGGCGCGCCGTCCCGATCCAGGGGCTGGACGACCAGAAGCTTGACCCCTTCGAGTCCGGTATATTTTTGCGTGGCGACCAAAGTGCCGATAACGGTGGCTAGTTGCATGGGAATATGGGATTGGGTGAGTGAGAGATTGAGAGATTGGGCGATTGGGCGAATGGCGAACCAGCAAATTCGCCCCTCGTCAAGTATAGCACAGCCATTTCCAATGTTGTAAACCCATTTGGGATCGCCCCTCCCAATGTGGTACGATGCAAACACAATCGCTCAATTACCCAATCTCTCAATCGCCAAATCTCCCAACCACCCAATCACCCATCCCATGGACAAAATCACCGTCGCCTGTATTCAACAAAAAATGCACCTGCCCCAGGATCTGGCCGAAGTGCGGGCGGATCTGGAGCGCTTCGCCCGGGTGGCCCAGGCCAAGAATGCCCGCCTGGTCATCTTCCCCGAACTGGCCGGGATGATGGTCGTGCCGCCCCTCTTGGTCGGCGGCAAGGCCAACCTGCTCAAGCGGGCGGCCCTGGGCCAGCGGCGCAGCGCGTCCCTGTGGCAGAAGCTGTCGGGCAATCTGTCCGGGGCCATGGCCCGCTGGGCCAAGGCGGATCTGCGCACCCTGGTCAGCGGCCTGCTGGACACCACGCCGGAAGCCGCCTGGACCGCCTACACCGAGACCTTCGGCGGTCTGGCCAAGCAGTTTGGCCTCACCATCGTCGCCCCCAGCGCCTATCTGCCCGACCCGGCGGACGGGGTGATCCGCAACCTGGCCGGGGTCTTCGGGCCATCCGGCGAACTGCTGGGCACCCAGGCCAAGGTGATCCTGCATCGGGAAGATGTGGGCATCGCCGAGCCGGGGGCCACGTGGGATCTGATCTCCACGGAGGTGGGGCGCATCGGCCTGATGTTGGGCGGAGACGTGCTCTACCCGGAGGTGGGGCGGCTGCTGGCCTACCAGGGCGCGGAGATCCTGATCGCCCAGGGCGCGGCCCCGGATGTGATCCTCTACAACAAACTGCGGTCGGCCATGCTGGCCCGGATGCAGGACAACCAGCTTTTCGGGGCCATCAGCTTTGTGGTGGGCACCAACGAGTTCGGTCAACAGCCGGCGGATGGCAGCGAGCGCACGTCCTACGTGGGCAAGTCGGCCATCTTCGCCCCCCAGGAGCTCACCCCCCGCTATTCCGGCGTCCTCGTGGAGATGGGCAACCACCGCAGCGAAGGCGTCCTGGCGGCGGAGTGGGATTTTGTGGCCCTCAAGGCCCTGTGGGAGTCCTCGGACACCCCCATCCGCAACCAACTGCCCCAGGCCAGCCAGGCCCTGGCCCAACTCTATCAGCGCCTGCAAAGTCTGCCCCGATCCATGGACGAGATGGCCCTGCTGCCCGCTGAATCCAACCCCCTGGCCGCCCTGCCCGGCCCGGCGGAGGAGGCCCACAGCCTGGACGAACTGCCCGTCCTGGCCTCCGTCACCGCCCGCTGGCCCCTGGACATGGCCCACGCCGCCGGGGACGCCGACGACCTGGGCCACGAGACCATCCTGGCCGACGTCATCGGCGGCGAAGACGAGGCGGACCCGGTCCCCGCCCCCCGCAACGAGGCCGACGAGACCGACGAAATGGACGTGATCCCGTGACAACTTCTTCGCTTTTTCCTTTGAAAAAATGGTTTGCAGCACCCGCCCTATTGTTGCTTGGGGCGGTGTTGGCCGCGTGCGCAACGACTGCCCCGGTACAGCCCGTCGATCCGACACCCGCTGCGATCGTGGTCGAAACCCCCACTGCGATCATGGTCGAAACCGTCACCCCGACAACTGAGCCGACAACCGAACCGGCAATGTCAACGCCGAATCCGGCCCCCATTCAGATCACCTACACCACCCCGGCCCAGCAGGAAGGCCCCTACTATCCCGTCAGCAAACCCGCGGATCGGGACAACGATCTGGTGACCCTGGCCGGGGCATCCGCCCTGCCCGCGGGGGAGATCGTCGTCTTTTCCGGCACGATCTACGATGCCCAGGGCTTCCCCATCCCCGGCGCAGTGGTGGAGATCTGGCAGACCGACGCGTCCGGCGTCTACGACCACCCCGGCGACCCCAGCACCGAGAGCCGGGACCGCAACTTCCAGTTCTACGGCGAGTCCATCACCGGCCCGGACGGCGGCTACAGCTTCCGCACCCTCCTGCCCGGCGAGTACGAGCCCCGGCCCCGACACATCCATGTCAAGATCCTGGTTGACGGCCAAGAACAGATCACCACCCAATTCTACTTCGACGACGACCCCGCCTCCCCCCTCAACATCGACCTGACCCCCGGCACGGACGCGGACGGCGCGCCCATCCTGGTCGGCCAGCGGGACGTGGTGCTGCCATGACCGTGCTAGCCTGATCAACCCGTAGAAATCCGACCATGACCACCAAATACCAACAAATCTACGCCCTCGTGCGCAAAGTGCCCAAGGGCAAAGTCGCCACCTACGGCCAGATCGCCCTCTACGTGGAGCGCTGCACCCCGCGCATGGTCGGCTACGCCATGGCCTCCCTCATGGAAAAGGACGTGCCCTGGCAGCGCATCGTCAACGCCCAAGGCGGCATCAGCCCCCGGGCCGGCGGGGACGGCGCGCTGATCCAGCGGAAATTGCTGGAGGCAGAAGGGGTGGCGTTTGAGGAGAATGGGCGGATTGATTTGAAGAAGTATCGAGTCATGCTTATCGAGTAAGTGCCAGACTAGCGCCGGTTGAGTAGCCGCCCACGCTTCCGCAACCATTATTCACTGGCGCGTATCGAAACCGAGCGGGGCAACCCACTGCGGTTTCGATGCCCTTTCCAACTACGTGAGTGCCGCCGTGCGCCGGGCTACTCAACCTGCGCAACGCTCAAAGGATCTCACCATGACCACATCTCGCCTTCCAAGACTACTACCCCGACCACCTGAGCTATTGCTATGGCTGCGGGAAGTTGAACGAGCACGGCCATCAGATCAAGAGCTATTGGGCCGAGAATGGGGAGGAGACGATCTGCGTCTTCGAGCCGCAGCCCTATCACACGGCCATCCCCGGCTATGTGTATGGCGGGCTGTTGGCCTCCATCATCGACTGCCACGGCACGGGGAGCGCGGCCGCGGCGGCCTTTCGGGCCGAGGGGCGGGGCATGGACACCTTGCCCGCCTTCCGCTTTCTGACGGCGTCGCTCAAGGTGGACTATCTCAAGCCCACGCCCTTGGACCCGGCCCGGCCCCTGCGCTTGATCGGGCGCATCCGCGAGGTGAAGGGGCGCAAGGTGATTGTGGATATTGACGTGACCGTGGACGGGGAGGTGTGCGTGCGGGGCGAGGTGATCGCCGTGCAGGTGCCCGAGGCGTTTGTGACAGAAGCTATTGAAAAGGCAAAAAACCGTGGTTGATACAACGCGTAACCTGGCCGTGCGGGTCAGTTCGGCCGGAGAGCGGGCGATTCGATCTGGCCACCCGTGGCTTTTTGATGGGGCGATTGAGTCGGTCAGCTATGACGCCCCGCCCGGCACCTTGGCGGTGATCTTTGACCGGCGGCGGCGTTTTTTGGCCGTGGGGCTGTACGATCCGGCCTCACCCATCCGCATCCGTGTCTTGCACCAGGGCAGTTCGGCCACCATTGACCAAACGTGGTTTGAGGCCAAGTTTGCCACGGCCTTGACCCAGCGTCTGCCCCTGATCCAAAGCAAAAACAGCGCCCGCCCCACCGACGGCTATCGCCTGATCTACGGCGAAAACGACGGGCTGCCCGGCCTGATTTTGGACCGCTACGCCGACACCAACGTGCTCAAACTCTACACCCCGGCCTGGATTCCCCACCTGCCCGCCCTGCTCCCCGGCCTGACCGCAGGATGTCCAGCGCTTGGTGCTGCGGCTCAACCGCACCACCCAAAGCCAGCCCGACCATTTGAATGGCTTCAGCGACGGCCAGATCTTGCACGGTCCGCCCTTGGATGGGCCGGTGATCTTTCAGGAAAATGGCTTGTTCTTTGAGGCGGAACCGATAGAGGGGCAGAAGACCGGTTTCTTTTTGGATCAAAGAGAGAATCGATCCAAGGTTGAGGAAGTGGTGGCCGAAGCCAGTGGTAGGTTCGAGGTGCTCAACGTCTTTGCGTACACCGGGGGCTTCTCGCTCTATGCGGCCCGGGGCGGGGCCAGCCGGGTGGTGAGTCTGGACATCAGCGCGCCGGCGTTGGCCGCGGCGGAGCGCAACTTCGCCCTCAACCAGGCCGACCCCAGGGTGGCCGCCGCCCGCCACGAGATCCTGGCCGCGGACGCCTTCGCCGCCCTGGCCGAGATGGCCGACGCCGGTCGCCGCTTCGAGATGGTGATCGTGGATCCCCCCGCCTTTGCCAAACGCCAAGACGAGGTGGATCGGGCCTTGGGCGCGTATACCAAGCTGGCCCATCTGGCCCTGGGCGTGCTGCAAGCCCGGCGGCACCTTGGTCATGTCCTCCTGCTCCAGCCGGGTGACCGCGGACGTGTTCTTCGAGGCCATCCACGCCGCCGCCCAGGTCGCCCGCCGTCCTCTGCAAGAGATCGCCCGCACGGGCCATCCCCTGGATCATCCGGTTGGGTTTGCGGAGGGGGCGTATTTGAAGTGTCTTTTTGCCGTAGCAGCGTGATAATTAGGAATTGAAATTTGAAAATTGAGAAGTATTAAAAACGTGGCGCTGGAAACCTAGAAGTTTCCAACGCCACGTTTTAATTCTCAATTTTCAAATTTCAAATTTCAATTCTCAACTAGTCTGACGAAGCAATGGCTTCCTTGGACCGCTTGACCGATCGGTCTCGCTCTCGCTTGTCCAAAAGACGCTTGCGGATGCGCATGTTGACCGGGGTGACCTCCAGCAGTTCGTCGTCGGAGAGGTATTCGATGCGCTCGTCCAGACTCATCTCCCGGGGCGGGGCCATCTTGTCCTCCACGCCAAAGTAGACCGTGTGGACCGAGGTCAGGGTCTTGGTCCGGCAGACGTTGATGTCCAGATCCCCGGCCCGCTGATGTTCGCCCACCACCATGCCGGCATAGACTTCGATGCCGGGGCCGATGAAGAGCTCGCCCCGCACTTCCGAAGCCTTGAGGCCATAGGTGGTGGAGGTGCCGGTCTCGAAGGCGATCAGGGACCCCTTGGTGCGGGAGCCGATCTCCCCGGCCATCTCGCCGTAGCCGTGGAAGATGGTGTTCATCACGCCCATGCCCCGGGTGGCGGTGAGGAATTGATAGCGGAAGCCCAACAGCCCTCGGGTGGGGACGATGTAGGAAAGGCGCACGCTGCCGCCGGAGGCTTCGGTCATGTTGGTCATTTCGCCCCGCCGCTTGCCCAGCATCTCGATCACCGTGCCCACGCTCTCCGGGCTGGTCTCGATGTGCAGTTCTTCGTAGGGTTCCAACATCTCGCCGCTCTCCTCGTCCCGGTGGAAGATCACCTCCGGGCGGGAGACCTGGAACTCGTAGCCTTCCCGGCGCATGGTCTCGATCAGGATGGCCAGGTGCAGCTCGCCTCGCCCGGAGACCAGGAAGGTGTCGGCGCTGTCCGTCTCGCCCACCCGCAGGGCCACGTTGGATTTCAGCTCCTCCTGGAGCCGATCCCACAGGCGGCGGGAGGTGCTCCATCGTCCTTCCCGCCCGGTGAGGGGGGAGGTGTTGACGCCAAAGGTCATGCGCACGGTGGGTTCTTCCACCTTGATGGCGGGCAACGGCACGGGATGTTCCGGGTCGGCCAGGGTCTCGCCGATGGCGATCACCTCCAGGCCGGCGATGGCCACGATCTCGCCAGCGGCGGCCTCTTCCACCTCGATCCGCTCCAGCCCTTCATGCACATAGAGATAACGCACCCGCTCCGGGACGTTGTTAAAGCCCAAGGTGAGCCGGGCCACGGACTGCTTGGCCTTGATCCGTCCGGCATAGACCCGCCCGATGGCGGTCAGCCCGCGATAGGTGTCATAGTCCAGGGTGGTGACCAGCATCTGCAAAGGGGCGTCCGCATCCACCATGGGCGGCGGAATCTTGCGCAGGATGGTCTCGAAGAGGGGCTGCAGGTCCGGTCCCATCTCGGCGGTATAACCGGCCTGGCTGGTGGTGGCCACGGTATAGACCACGGAGAAGTCGGCCTGTTTTTCGGTGGCCCCCAGTTCGATAAAGAGATCAAAGGTGTCGTCCAGCACCCGGTCGGTGTCGGCGTCTTTGCGGTCCACTTTGTTGATCACCACAATGGCCTGGTGGCCCAGTTCCAGGGCCTTGCGCAGCACAAAGCGGGTCTGGGGCATGGGGCCTTCGGCGGCATCCACCAGCAGCAGCACCCCGTCCACCATGTTGAGCACCCGCTCCACCTCGCCGCCAAAGTCGGCATGGCCGGGGGTGTCCACAATGTTGATCTTGACTTCCTCGCCGGTCAGGGGATCCGGGATGCGGATGGCCGTGCTCTTGGCCAGGATGGTGATGCCCCGCTCCCGCTCCAGGTCGTTGGAGTCCATGATCCGTTCGGCGACTTGTTGGTTGGCCCGAAACACATGGGCCTGGCGCAGCAGGCCGTCCACCAGGGTGGTTTTGCCGTGGTCAACATGGGCGATGATGGCGATGTTGCGCAGATCTTTTCGTTCGGTCAGCATAGGTTTCCTCAACTCTTCCACTTCAGCACACACGCCCAACCGTTATGTTGGGCATGAAATCAGCAATCTCTGTCCCAGATGCGGGACACGATCTGTCATCATACCAGATCAGGGGCCTTGTCGGGAAAAAGTGGGGGACGTGAGAAGGGTTGCGTTTTCGCCCGGCCCCCCTCGCCCCCCAACTTTGGGGGGAATAGTGGACGTCCACAATCTCCCCCAGAATTGGGGGCCGGGGGGCCAATGGGATGACGCCTGCTGTCCTTTGCCCAGCCGCCCGGTTGGATGTAAGATATCCCTCATGTCAACACCGCTACCCGAACCCGAACAGACCCCAAAAACTCGCCAGAGATCAGAGGCCCGAACTCAGCGCAAGCGAGAGCGGCTGATCTATATGGGCCTGATTGGATTTGGGGTGATTGTCACCCTCTTTTTTGGCCTGCGTTTCTTGCACATGATACCCGCTGTGCGCGCCCTACGCCCCGGTCCGCCGCCTGTGGGGGCTGCCGCCATCGAAGAATGGATGACTGTGCCCCACGTGGCCCGCATCACCCATGTGCCGGAGGGCTATCTGTGGCAGCAGTTGGACCTGCCCCCCCTGGGCAACCGTCGCCATAGCCTGGAGAAGCTGCAAGCCCAGCGCAACCAGAGCGCCCCGGACGCCCAGGCGATCCTCCCCCTGCTGCATCAAGCCGTGGAGGACTTCCAGATCGACCACCCCCCAGGCGGTCCTCCCCCATGAGCGAACTCTTCACCCTGGAACAGATTCTCACCTACGTCAGCGCCTACGGGCCGATTGTGATCGGTCTTGTGATCTTTATCAACGGGGCCGGCGTGCCCATGCCCGCCTTCTTTTTGGTCATGGCCACGGGCGCGTTTGTGCGCCAAGGTGTCATAGCCTGGTATGTGGCCCTGCCCATCGCCCTGTTCAGCGTGGTGATGGGGGATTCGGTCAACTATGCTTTGGGCCGCTTTGCTCAAGGTTGGGTGCAACGGCGCTGGGGCGATAACCCGGCCTGGGAAAACGCCCAACAGACCTTTGACGAGCGGGGTGGGGTGGCGATTTTTTTGACCCGTTGGCTGCTTACCCCCCTGGCCATTCCCACCAATCTAATCGCGGGGAGCAGCGGTTATGCCTACCCACGTTTTTTCCTCTATGATCTGGCCGGTGAATTGGTATGGCTGTTGAGCTATGGCAGCCTGGGCTTTCTCTTTGGCAGAAACTGGCGGGTGATGGCCGAAGCCACCAGCGATTTCAGTGGCCTGTTGAGCGGACTGGCGGTGATCGGCCTGGGCATCTATTGGCTTGGGCGGCGTCAACGCCGTCGCCGGGTACCCGCATTGCCGCCATTGTTCCCGTCAAGGCGGAGGAAGAAGTCACTGCTCGGTTGGGGTGAGGCGAGGGCGAAAAATTTACCACAAAGCCACGAAGGCAGAAACTATCATGAAAATTTCGTGATAGTTTGTGCCTTCGTGGCTTTGTGGTAAAAAGATCTCTATTCAACCCGCCCTAGATGCGGCTGAACATGCCCCCAAATTGCCGGGCCAGGGTGAGCAGGCCGATGCCAAGCTGGAAATAGTCCGTGGGCTTGAGTTGCACGGCCTCTTCTCCTTCACTTTCCCGTTCGCTGGCTACCCAGGCAAAGGCCACACCCAACACAGCCCCGGCCAACGCACCGATCAACAATGATTTGCTTTTGCCATTCATAAACGATTCTCCTCGTTGGTTGGGGATGACCGATCCACCCCGCGCACTCGGTTGATGACCGTGGCCCAGGATTCAACCCGGCTGCGGGTGCGCAGAACCGGCGCTGCCACCTGATCGCTGATCCCCGCTGTCTTGTCCCGCACCAGATGGCTGTAGTGATGGGCTTTTTCCCACAGGGGCGGGGTTTTGCCATGCACCCAGTTGATGCCCCGCACGGAAAAATAGGCGATGACCGCGGGAATCAACAACATGATAAAGAGTTGCAAGGGCCAGGAGTACAATCGCAATATCCCGCCAAGTGCCAAGGGTCATGGGGTAAGTCCTTTTTCCTGCCAAGTCGGCAGGGTGATGGGCTGACAATCTGATCTGTATTCTAACAAAAAGCCGGGTGGGGCGCAAAGCGCTTCTCGTCTTCCATAAAAAAGCCCGTTGGCTCTGGACGGCGAAGGGTGTATAATCAGCGCACCGCAACGCGAGGTCAACGTCCATCCCACCCAAAAGGAGAAACCCATGAGCAACGAACCCCGTTCCTGCCAGGCCACCACCAAGGCTGGCGCACCGTGCAAGAATGTAGCCCAGGCCGGCAGCAATTTCTGTCATGTCCACGCCGGCATGGCCCAGGCCGCGCCCAAACCCGCTGCCGCCCGCCTGGCGGATGATCCCGAATTCACCCAATTGGTGGGCGAACTGAACCAGTTGGCCGACGAGATGCGGGGCCAAAAACGCGCCCCGGAACCGCCCCCCTTCTCCCACGAGCGGCTGCTGGGCCTGGTCAAAACCAACTTCGATCGGGTCGCCGCCATGTTCGGCTTGGATGCGGCCACCCAGCTTTTGGACAGCTTGCAGGGCGCCTCCCCCAAGGATGCCCTGGACCCGGACACGTGGAAGGGGCTCTACTACATCCTCAACGCCCTGGTCAGCGCCCAGACCGAGTCGGCCCGCCCACCATCCTGACGCGGCTCAACGCCATCCCCGGCTTTGCCCTGCTCTCGGACATCGGGCCGGTCTGCAAGGGCACGAAGTGCTGGATGCGGCCACGCAACTTTTGGACAGCTTGCAGGGTGCCTCCCCCAAGGATGCCCTGGACCCGGATACGTGGAAAGGGCTGTACTACATCCTCAACGCCCTGGTCAGCGCCCAGACCGAGTCGGCCCGGACCGCGATCCTGAAGCGGCTCAACGCCATCCCCGGCTTTGCCCTGCTCTCGGACATCGGCGCCGGACTGCAAGGGGCCACGGCCAAGGATCTGGTGGACCCGGACACGTGGAAGGGACTCTTCTACATCCTGGACGCCACGGCCCGAGCCCAAGCCGGGGATTTGAAGCGGCGGCTGATGGGGGAAGAGGAGTAGGGAATACACGCGTAGGTGCGGTTGAAAACCGCACCTACGCTATTCATAAACGCAAAACGAGCCGGGATCACTTTGTGATCCCGGCTCGTTTTGCGTTGCGTCAACCTATTCCATCATAGACGCGCTGAGGGAGGTTGGGGGTTGTGCCGAGGCCGGAGGCAGGGCGGGGCCGCTGACGCTGCCCCCCTTGCGCATGGCCTGGACGATACCGCCCATGGCCAGCAGGAAGCTGAAGAAGGAGACCAGCCAGCCCACACAGGGCACCCGCCCCAGCAACACAATCACCAGAATACCGGCCAGAAGCGCAGGTAGGGAGCCAGAGAGCGCTGACACAGATTTGGCCAACTTGCGCCCCAGCCACAACCCGGTGACCAGCGGGCTAAAGAGCCAGATCACCGCCGAGACGCTGAACAGGAGCAGGGCCACCGCAATGGCCGGTACCCAGCCCCAGAAGATGCCGATCAACGCCACGATGATCCCGGAGGCGATGGGCAAGGCCATGAAGAGGGCAAAGATCAACAGCCCCCACAGTCCGGCCTCCATCGGGTTGGCGTCGATGGCCGCGGCCGGTTTCTCCAACAGGTCCGGGGAAAGCCACAAGATCAGCCAAGCCAGCAGCCCAAAGCCGACCAAGATCGCCACGGTGCGCAGCAGCCACATGAACATGGCCAGCAGGGGATTGACCCCAGTCGCCGCGGTGACGACGGGATCGTACTCGATCCCCCCGGCCACATCCGCGGGCAGGCTCATCTCTTCGGGCGTGGTATAGCTGAGGGTGCCTTCGATGCGGCTGTTGTTGGTGAGCCGCAAGGTGGAGGCGTTGAGGGTGGCGTCTCCGCCCACCTGGGCATCCAGATCGATCTCACCCGTGGAGGCGTTCAGATCCCCGTCGATGCGGCCGCGGATATCAGCGGTGCCGCCGACAATCATGGCATCACCGCCCACGCTGCTCTTGTCCCCCAGGCGGATGCCCTGGTTGATGCTGCGGGTGCCCACCTGCATGGGGAAGCTGAAGCCGCCAGGTTGGCCGCCCCCGGCGATGATCAGGTCGTCGCCGATGGTGCCCAAAATGTCGATGCCGCCACCGGCCAGCCGGGCATCATCCTCCACCGTGCCGGTGATCTTGATGCCGCCACCGGCCGCCACCACATCCCCGGTCACCGTGCCGTTGACCTCAATATAGCCGCCGACGGCGTAGAGATCCCCGTTCACCGTGCCGTCGATGAAGATTTCGCTGCCCGCCACATACAGGTCATCGTTGACCACCTGGCCGGCCTCCAGCCGATAGACATCGCCGCCTTCAAATTGTCCGGCCAGGGCGGTCCCGGCCAACACCAAACTCGCCAAGATCGCCATCACAAGGGCGATCCCCCACACAGGGCGCTTCTGCGCATATTTTTTGGAATGCTGTCCCGTCGGTTTCATTTTTTCCTCCTCGGTTTTGGTCAAGCGTGATGGATGCTTTGTATCGTTGTCACAACATTCATTTTCACCGCAAAAACGCAAAGGGCGCAAAGGACAAAAAGATTCTTTGGTTTTTTCTACGCCCTTGGCGACTTCACGGTGAAAGTCAGGTTCTCAAATTTCTATCGTCCGCCCCCATGATACGTAAGCCCCATTCCAAAGGTTGCAGACACCGGCCTCTCGCCTACCCCAAATCCACCCCGGCAAAGAGATCCGTCTCTATCTCCCCCCCTGGGGCCGGAAAGACCCGGGTAAAGGATTCCCGGCCCAACATGCGTTTGCGCAGAAAGCCGGGGATAACCCGCATAAAGGACGGTCCGCCGCTATATTGGCTTTCGTGGGCCTGGCTGGCCCGCTCTTTGGTGGCCAAATGGTCCGCCACGCGGATGCGGGCATGGACCGGGGTCTCCCACGTGCTGATCTCGGCCAGATCGATGTCCTGGTTGCGGCCAAACTTGGTGGGGTCCTTGCGCAACAGACGCAAGATGCGCACGGCCCACTTCAAAAAGCCCTTGCCAAAAGCAGGATAA
Source organism: uncultured Chloroflexia bacterium (assembly GCA_963704975.1). Lineage (GTDB taxonomy): Bacteria > Chloroflexota > Anaerolineae > Caldilineales > Caldilineaceae > JAGNDO01. Next base: position 149,364 of record CAVPIK010000006.1, read on the forward strand.
TAGAGTTTTTGAGGTTGAAAGGGGGGCAGATCGCCATCCCCACCCGTCAGCACATAAGCGGCATCCCCGGCCATGTTAAAGGCGGCGGTCGTGACCGTGCAGCACATGATGTGGTCGGGATGCCCGTAGCCACCGTACTGATCGTGGGTCACGATCACCTGGGGGCGCACGCGGCGCACCAGGGCGGCCACCTCTTGGGTCAACGCCTCCACCGGCTGTCGGATCAGGGCGTCCGGGTGATCATTGTCCGGGCTGCCCTGCATCCCGCTGTCCCGGTGGGGCAGACGGTGCAGGGTGGCCCCCAAGATGGCCACCGCCCGGTCCAGCTCCTTCTCCCGCACCTGGGCCAGGTTGTCGTGGCCGTCCAAGCGGTCCGGGGAATCCATGGATCCGGCCACGCCGTCCGTGGCGATCACGATGTGGACGTCCACCCCCTCGGCGGCATAGCGGGCCAGGGTGCCGCCGGGTCCAAAACTCTCATCATCCGGGTGGGCAAAGACGCCCAATAACACAGGTCGATCCGACATAGATTTCTCGCTCTCGATGGATCATTTAGTCGCACAAGATGACGCACAACTTCCGGCGTAGTGTACCATCAGCCGGGGTTCCGCGCATCTTCCCGGAATGGGCCAACATATCTCGCCGTACCCATAAAAGTCCTGGCCCATTCCGGGAAGATTGTCACGCCCGCCATCACCGCGCCCACGAATGGGGCGTCCCGGCCAGGATCCACGGCGTGACCCACAGCCCGTCCCCGCCCGTCGTCCCCAGGATGATGGCGACGGTTTGGCCCTGCACGCCATCCAGGGGCAGGCGCACATCCTCTCCGGCGCGGTACCTTGCCAGACCAGGGGGTCGCCCTGGCCGGGGATCATGCGTAGCTCAAAACGCACATCGACTTCCCCCACAGCCTGGGGCTGCACCCACAGAAAAAGCGGCTCGTCCGGCAAGGCCAAGCCCAGGCTGACCTTGTCGCCGTCCGCCACAAAGATGGCTGTCTCCGCTTCCCCGCCCTCCCCGCCGGAGATCTGGCGCACCTGCTGCGCCGGGACCAATTCGGCCAGATCCGCCACCCGCACCCGCTGAAACCAGGCCGGGTGAGCCGGGTCCGGGTCCACGAAGGCGAAAGCATGGTTCACCCCCACCCAGGCGAGGGTGAAGACGAGGGCGAAGGTGAGCCAGATGTTGCGTGTTGCGTGTTGCGTGTTGCGTGGTTGACGCTCCGCCATTGTGCATTGGCCATTGTGCATTGTGCATTCCCCACATCCCCCAAAGCGTCACATACGGCCCGACGATGGCGAAGAGATCCCAGTCTCGGGGGCGGGCGAGTTCGTTTTGGAAGGTGAAGTGGAAGGCCAACATGCCCAGGCCGGCCAGGGTGAGGTAGGCGAAGGTGCGGTCTTGGCGCAGGCGGGGCGTGCGCAGGGCCATGACGATGCCGACGATCAGGAGGGGGAGCAGGGGGGCGACCAGCCACAGGTTGACCAAGGCATCCCACAGGCGGGCCGGGGCCAGGGCTTCCCAGGGCATCCAAAAGAGCTGCGTCTCCCCGCCGGGGACGCCCGCCGCGCCGCCTCCGCCGACCGGGCAGGGGGACGCCCAGGGCGAGCATGATCACGACGGTCAAGACGGGCACGATGGCCCCGCTGAGGCCCAGTTCGATGCCTTGGCGCAGCCAGGGCCGCCAGTTTCCCCGGCGCAGGGCGGACCAGTCCATCAACACCAACAGCCCGGCAAAGGCAAAGGCGGCCTGGGGATGCAAGGCCGCGGCGGCCCCGGCCACCAATCCCACGGACCAGAGGGGAACCCGTCCGCGCAGATGGGCCAAGGCCAGGGCGGTGGATGCCACGCTGACCGCGGTGACCAGGCTGTAGTTTTCAATATGCCCAAACCAGAGCAGGGTGCTGCCGGAGGCCAGCAGGGCCAGGAAATAGCGCCATTCTTCTCGGCGATCCCGGCCCAAAAGCGCGGCGATCTTCCCCGCCGCCACCAAGAACAGGACCCCGGCAAGCACGCTCCACAAGGCTATGGCGTTTTCCGGCGGGAGTCCCCAATTTTTAAAAAATCCCGACAAGGTGTACGCCAGCAAAGAGTCCAGCGGCTCCTTCCACACATACGGGATCGGTCTGCAAGGTGGCGGTGGTGTGCAGAAAGACCTTGCCGGGGCCGTCGCCGTGGAGGGTGCGCTCTCGGAAGAGCCAGAAGGCGAGGGCGGCGAAGGGCAGGATGAGGGGGTGACTGGGGCGAAGAAGTTCGACTTTTTTCAAAAGTCGAACTTCTGGGTCAACCCAAAACGGGGCAAGCAAAATGGGGGCGGCGAGGAGGAGGCGCAGCCAGAGGGGGATGTGGGCCAGGAGCGCGAACATCCACAGGCCGTCCCAGCCGAAGCTGTTGCCCCCGGCGGTGGCGATGAGGGCGGCGAGGGTGAGGGCGGTGAGGAGGTGAGGAGGGGTGAGGGATTGTTGATTTGTTGATTTGTTGATTTGGTCATGGTTCAGCCTTCTTTCGCGCCGATTCATGCGTCTATGCGCAACGGATCAAGTCTCCGAAACAGCCAGCGCAGGTTGAGTAGCCGCCCCGAAATCTCCGCAAACCATTCATTCACCGGCGGCGTATCGAAACCGCAGCGGGTTGAGCTCGCCGCAGCGAGTCAACCCGCTTCGGTTTCGATACGGCCTTGCTTCCATTGGTCAAGAAAATTCGTGGTTAACCCGGCCTACTCAACCTGCGCTGGTATTGCGGTTCGCCGCCGTCACTGCCCCAGAAAGTCCAGGATGATGCCGTGCACGACCTGCTCGACCGGGGCTTTGTCGTCGGTGAAGGTGGGGGTGCCGGGGGGCGGGGCGGCGGGACGGGCTTGGGCGATGGCGGATTGGGCGAAGTCTCGGAATTCCACGGGCAGGGCGGGGGAGAGGGTGGCGACGTTGGCGGCAAAGTTGGCCCCATCCGTGGGGCGGACGGTGGCGACGACGAGGGAGTTGCCCAGATCGTTGGCCGGTCCCGGCTCGTCGATGATGTGGACCGAGGGGAAGACTTGGGCCAGGGTGGCGGCCAGGGCGTCCACCAGGGCATAGTTGCGGGCGGAGCGGCCCACGTTGATGGCCAGGACGCCGTCGTCGTTGAGGTGGTCCCGCACGGTGCGGAAGAACTCGACCGTGGTGAGGTGGAAGGGGATGTAGGGCGGACGATAGGCGTCCACGGCGATCAGATCCCAGCGGGCGGAGGGGGGCTGTTGGGTGAGCCAGCGGCGACCGTCCGCGGCGATGGCGGTGAGGGTGGGGCGGGCCATGTCGAAGTAGGCATAACCCAGGTCGATGATCTCGGGGTCCAGCTCTACGCCGGTGATGGTGGGCGGCGGGGCGGCCGCGCCGTAAATGTCGGTGAACAGACCACTCACCGTGCCCGCGGCCAGGCCGATGAGCAAAATGGATCTGGTTTCAGCGGTCTGAACAGGGGGGGCGTTGAAGAGGGGGGCGAGGAGGAAATAGTCCCAAATGCCGTCGCTCAAGACCGCGTCCGGGTGATAGACGCTGTGGATGCCCACGCCCTCGTTGAGCTTGAGGTGGCGCTCGCTCCCCCACTGGCGCACGGCGATGTAGTTGTATTGGCTCTCGTCCTCGAAGAGCAGGGTGCCCGACTGCGCCGTCATCCCACCCCGCCCGCACGGTCGCCGGATGGGTCAACAACGCCACGGCCAGCACAATCGCCGCCAATCCCCACGCCACCCAGCGCTCCCTGTCTCCTCGTCTCCTTGTCTCGCGCCTCCTGCGCCGCCGACCACAACCAGCAAAAGAATGGCCAAAATATAGAAGGTCCAGCGGGTGCCGTAGGCGGGGATCAGCCAGAGGACGGGCAGGAAGGTGCCCAAGATGCTGCCCGCGGTGGACAGGGCGGAGAGGCGTCCGGCCACCTGCCCGGCGTGTTCCACATCCTGCACGGCCAGACGCACGGCCCAGGGGGTGACGGTGCCCAGCAGGACCACGGGCAGGCTGAAGAGGAGCAAAATGGCGATCAGCGACCCGGCCAGCAGCCCCGGCGCAAAGTCGGCGTAGCCCAGCGCGGCCAGACGCAGGACCGGCGGGCTGATCCACGGCACCAGGGCCACGCCCACGGCCGCGGCCATCACCACCCGGTGCAGGACGCGCTGATCGGGGAAGCGGTCCGCCAGCCGTCCGCCCAGCCACGCGCCGCTGGCCAAATAGAGCAGGATCAGCCCGATCAACCCGGCCCACACAATCTGGCTGTTGCCAAACCACGGGTCCAGCAACCGGGCCGCGCTCAACTCCACCCCAAGGGTGACGAGTCCGGCTGTGAAGGTGAGGGTGTAGAGTGATTTCATGCGAGATGTGAGATGCGAGTTGTGAGATGCGAGATGCGAGATGCGAGTTGCGGGGCTACGTAATGCGTAAGAGGGGAGTCTGCGACCAGCGTTTTTAACTCGCATCTCGCAACCCGCATCTCGCATCACCCTCCCGGCGGATTTGGCCCGGTAGCCGAGGGCGTTGAGGAGGTCGACGATCTTGGCGCGTTGGTCGCCTTGGATTTCGATCAGGCCGTCTTTGAGGGCGCCGCCGGTGCCGAGATTGGATTTTAGGTGTTTGAGCAGGGCCTTCTTGCCCACTTCCGGGCTGAGGATGCCGTCGATGACGGAGACGACCTTGCCGCCCCGGCCCTTGCGGTCGATGCGTACGCGCACGGGGTTGCTGCCCTGGATGTTGAAGGGGGCCGCCGGGTTGCGGGGCAGGTCGATGGGGGTGGGCGCGGCTTCCGGCTCTGGGTCGGTGGAGAAGACGGTGCGGCGGTTGGTGGGTGGCATGGGTGGGATCCTTTCAAGGTGGAGATCCAAATCTGTACGCTGGTGGGTGCTATTGTACCATCATGGGGCTACCCTGTGCGAAGTAGCACGAGGTGTGGGTGGGGAGGTTGCCGTGGATCTGATCTGTGGCTATAATCGGTTGACCGATCCGTTCGCACCAGGGGGTGCGAACTCCGCTACTTTGTGAAGGAAGTTTGTATGTCTCTACTCGATGCCATCCTGCGCCCGCTGATTTTGTGGCTGGCCCGGGGATTTGCCCGGATTGCCTTGCGTTTGCAGATTGAGGGGCTGGAGAATGTGCCCAAGGACGAGGCGTTGCTGGTGATCGGCAACCATTTCAGCCTCTTCGAGCCGCCGTTGATGGGGCTTTTTTTGCCCCGCTATCCCCGCTTTTTGGCCGCCACGGAGAGTCAGGCCCAACGGTATTTGCGCCACTTGGTTCGCATCTATCGCCAGATCCCCATCTGGCGGGGGCAGGTGGACCGCACGGCCATGCGCACGGCGTTGGATGCCCTGGCCGGGGGCGAGTGGGTGGGCATCTTCCCCGAGGGCGGGGTGGACCCGGAGTTGCAGGAGCGGATCGCCCAGGGCGAAAAGGTCCATGAGGTGGCGGGCCACTACGTCTCGGCCCGACCCGGTGTTGATCCGGGCGCGGCCGGGGGCGGCGTTTTTGGCGGTGCAGGGTCAGGTGCGGGTGCTGCCCGTGGCCTTTGTGGGCACGGAGCAGATCATGGGCAATCTGAAACGGTGGCGGCGCACAACCGTGACCATGCGGGTGGGCCAGCCCTTTGGCCCGCTGGTGCTGGACAAATCTCTGCGCGGCCAGGCCAAGCGGGAGCAGTTGGATGGCCTGGGGGATGAGATGATGCGGGAGATTGCGGCGTTGCTGCCGGTGGAGAATCGGGGGGTGTATGGTGAATTGGTGATTGGTGATTGGGTGAAGGGGTGAGCGGCGGGAAATCGACCAATCAACGTATCAACAAATCAACCACGACGGGGCAATGGTCTGACCCCAGGCGGTCCCGCACGACGTGGACGTGGGTGGCGGTGAGGGTGGGGGTGGCTGAGGAAGCAGTAGTCCAGGCGCAGGAGGGGCGGGATGGGGATGTCGGCGAAGGGGTTGGCGGTGGTGGGCCAGGTGCCGGGCCAGGCGGATGGGCCGCGCCAGAGGGGTTGGCCGCCGGTGGTCCAGGCGTCGGTGAAGCGGCGGGCGGCTTCTCGGTAGATGTCGCTGCCTTCGGTGCTGTTCCAGTCGCCCACGGCCAGGGCGGGATGGGGGGCGGCGTCCAGGGCGGCGAAGACGCGGCGGGCTTGCTGGGTGCGCAGGCGGAGGAGGGGGGTGAGGCCCAGGCCGCGCACTTCGTTGGTGGGGGAGACGAGCTGCACGGCGTAGATCTGGAGGGGGCCGGCGGGGGTGATGACCGTGGCGCCCAGGGCGAAGGGTTCCAGGCCGGGGTGGGCGAAGAGGTCGGTGATGGCGAAGGGCAGGCGGGACGCGATGCCCAGGCCCATGCGGGTGGGGGCGTAGGGCTGCCAGTGGCGGAAGGGGAAGCGCTGGGCCAGCCCGGCTTCCAGGCGGGCGGCCAGGATGGGGGTGACTTCTTGGAAGCAGACGATGTCGGGATCTTCTCGGTCCAGCATGGCGAAGACGGGGGCGAGGTCTCGGTCGGTTTTGAGGAGGTTGAAGGTGAGGAGGCGGAGGGATTTTGGATTTTGGATTGTTGATTTTGGATTGGGGACCAGGATGCGGCGGTAGCGGGTGGTCAGACCGAGGAGGGAGAGGAGAGCGGCGAGACGTGCCCAACCGCCCCCACGGTGTGGACCCGAGATGATCGCTCCGGGCAGGCTACTGAGTAGACCCCAGAAGGTGAATGCGTTTAACAAAGCGAGAAAGCCGGTGCGGTCGCCCAGGGTGAGCCAGAGCAGGGTCCAGGCGGCGAGAAGTTTTGAGATCATGAAAGTATTATAGAGGGTGGGCGTGGGTGCCCCAAACGAAACGCTCCGGGGAAATCCCCGGAGCGTTTCGTTTGGGGCGGCGGGGTCAGCGGGCGATCGAGGGCAGGTAACTCTGCTTGCCCACCCGGATGGCCCCCATCTTGACCGACTGCTGACCGCCGGGGTTGGTGACCCACAGGTCGTAGATGCCAGGCCCCAGGGCGGGCAGGTCCACGGTGAGGGTGTGGGCGTCCAGCCGGGCGAGGGTGAGGCGGGTGACGATCTGCTCGCCCCGGGTCAGGCGCACGGTGACGCCGTCCAGGAAGTTCTGGCCGGTGACGGTGATGGGGGTGGAGACGCCAGGGTCAAAGGCGGCGGGGGTGACGCTTTCGGCCACGGGGGTGAGCCAGGGGGCCAGGGTGATGTGGTCCAGGAAGAGGTCGGTCTCTTCGTCATAGTCGGTTTGGGCGAGGACAAAGGTGACGGTGATGGTTTGGCCGGCCCAGGGGCTGAGATCCGCCCAGCCCAGTTGGTGGCCGGGCAGTTGGGCGGATGCGCTGAAAACCTGGGTGGTGGTGAGGCCAGCGGTCACTGAGACCCGGAAGGGGGCGCTGGTTCGGGTGGTGGTCAGGCGTTCCGAGGCGTAGATGAAGGCCAGGGTGGGCTGGTGCAGGGTGTCCGAAATCGTGACTCCTTGGGAGAGGGTGACATCGCCCACGAAGGAACTGCGCAGTCTGGCGGCGAAGCTTCCCATATAGGCGCTGACGTCCGTAGAGACTCCAGTGGAAGCGCGCCAATCCGGTGCCAGGGTACCGCTCTCAAACTCGCCGTTGCGGAGGAGGGAGGGAGCCGGGATCAGGTAGATGTCAATGGGCGTGCGCAGTCCGGTCAGATCGACCAGGGTGTTGTCGGCATAGCCGGGGGCGGCCACAGAGAGATCCGAGAATGAATCCGAACCCATATAGGCCTCAAAGCGACCGTCGGGTTGGGTCTGCACGGAATTAAGGGCGGGCGGGTTGAGGGTCAGGGCCGTGCCTCCAAAGGGAACGCCCCGATTGTCCGATGTTTTGCCTTGCACCTTGGACAGATAGAAGGTGGTATGGGTATCGCCATTCGGGTCCGTGGGCCAGGGTTCCACGTTGAGGGCGGCGTCCGTGGCCTGGCTGCGGAAATAGACCGGGATGCCAGGATCTGTGTACCAGCGGTCAAAATCGATTTCACCCTCAAGATTGGTCCACAGGCCATGTGGACCAATCTTGACTTCGGTTTTCTGGCTCAGGATACCCGAACCGCCAAGATCGGCACTGTCCACCTGAATGCTGATCCAGCGGTCGCTGTATTCGGGCATGGTTTTGATACTCGACTGTGGCGGGATAAGGTCCGTGTAGCCGATGGAGGGGTTCATGTCATAGCCGCTATCGATCACGACCCCTTCGTTCTCCATTTTGTCTTCGCCCAGCCCCATATACCCGTCGCGCATAATCGTGCCACGCCGGATACGAGACCAATTAAGATAGAGTTGATTTTCATAGGAAACCAAGTGGATCTCCGTGTACCAGAGCCAGGTTTCATCGTTGTAATTCCGCCCATCGCGCAAGTGCAACGCCCCCCATTCGGGTGCGGTAAAATGGGTCAGAGGACTATTGTGTGGGACTCGGAATATGATCTGTTCTGTTCCGTCTGGGTTCATCCACTTAAAATTGGCCCATGTCCCGTCAGCAGCGGTAAATGCGACGGCAACTCGATTGCTATCCCATCTCCACGATGGGTATTCGAAGGGGACCGCCGAGGATTTTATAGCATGTTGATTCCCGCCATCTCCATTCATAACCCAAAGCGAGTCGCTCTGCGCAGAAATGACAATCCAGGCCAGCCGATTGTCCCGAGACCAGGCGGGCATCACATCGTCCTCGGCCCGCCAGGTCAGCCGGGTGACGTTGGAGCCGTCGGCGTTCATGGTATAGATCTCGGCGTTGCCGTCCCGGTCCGAGACAAAGGCGATCTTGCTGCCGTCCGGCGACCAGACGGGCATGGTGTCCAGGGCTGGGTTGGCGGTCAGCCGGGTCAGCCCGCCGCCATCCCAGTTGATCCGATAGATCTCCCAGTTGGCCGTCCCGATTGGAGGCAAAGAGGATCTGTTCGCCGCCGGGCCGCACGATCGGGTGGATGTCCGAGGCGGCGTGATAGGTGAGACCGGCGCTGGTTCCGGCCGCCATCATCTGCCACGTAGATCTCCCAATTGCCGTCCCGATAGGATTGGAACGCCACCCGCACCCAGGGGAGGTCTGCGGTCTGGGCCGGGAAGAGATTGCAACACTGGCGCGACGCAGCGGCAGATCTTGGGGGATGAAGTGCAGCGGAGCTTCCCCGCCCAGCCCCGCATCCACCGGGGGTTGGCGGCATCAACGACCGGGGACGGGGGCGCGCTGGTCTGGGCGGTAACGGACCCCTGCGGGCTGACGGCGAAGAGGACGAAGAGACAGACGGCGAACAGGAACAGGATTGGAGGACGGGCTGTTTTGAAGAAGGGGGTCATGTTGGCTCTCTTTCTTGGTGGTCGGGAATGTTGGCACGTATGAAATGACGCCTCTGCGGAAACCAAGTTTCAACGCAAAGTTCGCTGAGAAACGAAAGAACGCAGAGGAAAAGCCTTCCCGATCTTGCGATCTTTGCGTTCTTTGCGTTAAAAGACCTTTTTACAATGATTCAGCGATAGGTCATCGACACATAAACGGATCTTCGGTGCAGCGAGAAAGCAGGGGCAGATAGATCTGCTTGCCCACAATCGCAGTGTTGGGCAGGGCGGCCAAGGTCTTGTCCGGGTTGGTGATCCACAGGGTGTGAATCCCCGGCCCCAAGGTGGCCGGGATGGTGGCGGTGATCTGAGATTCCCCCGTCACCGTCACGGAAATCAACTCGGTCTGGCCCAGGCGCAGGGTGGGGACGCCCATGAAATTCTGGCCGGTGACAGTGATGGTGGCGCTCTTGCCCAGTTCCAGCACGTTGGTGAGGCTGCCGCTCTGGCTGATCACCGCCGAATCGATCACCGGCGTGGTCCACGAGCCAAGGCTGATGTGGCCTACATAGGCCGCGTCCACAGAGGTGCTAACGTCCGTGTGGAAAGAGATGATGAGGGTGACTTTTTGGGCTGCCCAAGGTGTCAGATCGAAGGTGTAAAGTGGCCAACCGGAACTGCCAGAGTTGTATTCTGTCAATGCATCGGTATAGACAGCCGTGGTCATAATACCGCCGGAATCCAACACCATCAGGTCGGTGATCGTTTGCTGGCTCTTGATCTGGACTCGGAAGGTCGCATCTTTCAGCCAACCTACGGCACTCAAATTCAGCACCGGGTTCACAACCCCAGCCAGATCTATATTCTTGGAGACATAGGTCTCTCCGATCACATAGAAATAGCCCGGACTGCCAAGGCGCAACGCCCCCTGGCCCCGGTCAACCGAGCCAACCACCTTTGTCCAATCAGACGGCCAATTGCTGTCCGCAAAGTCGCCGTAGTTGAAGATATCATCCGCCGGAAGCAGCACCCTACGGGTCATGACTGTGTACCGTTCAAAGTCGTATTCGGTCAGCATTGGAATGCTGGGCGGAGTCTTATAGCCGGGATGGGCGAAGGTGGTCCATTCACCTTCCCGAGGCGAGGACATGACAAGCCCCTGCACCTTGCCAACCGCATCCGTCCGATCCGAGGTCAACTGCCAATTGCGCCGGGTCACCTGGGCATCGGGGACGGGTCGCCCCATCACATCCCTGGTTTGCAGATTGATGTGGCCCTGATAGGTGTTGAAATGGATGGGCGCGGACCAAGGGCCCAGATTGCCTACATGGTCAATGCCCTGAATCCGCAGGTTTAGTTCACCATTCTCTTTGGGCGTCAACCCATCAAAAGCGAGATCCGGCCCGGTGAAAGAGGTGACGTGAACCGTGTTGGCAAGCCAATTCCCATACAGATCAGTTTCAAGATTCACCCCCGTAATCCCCGACCCGCCAGCATCATTACCGGAAAGCTTGACATGATGAGTCCGGTCAATTCCAACAAAGATGGGCCAAGTCGGATATTCCGAGAATTGCAGCACCGGCCCCTGCTTATCATCGTTCACCCAACTTCCGATCATAGCCAACGAAGCAATCGGCTCGAAGGTGTGGAATTGCAGCCCCGCTCCAATTCGGACCCGCTCGAACCTCAGATCGATCAACACCATCTCACCGTTGACGTTACCGTAGATCGCCCGGTTGATCAGAAGAGAGGGATCGCCCTCAGTCGGGTCCTGGATCGGGTGGGAGGGGCCAGGCATAATATCCTGAGTGCCGCCGGGATCGTAGATCATCACAGGCACATCTCCTTGGGAACCCCTGGTGATTTGGCCCAGTTCGTTCCACCCATCCCCATCAAAATCAGCATCAAAGATCAGCCCGGCAACCCCCACGCGCAGATTTTCCAGTTGGGCCAATTCACCCTGAAACAGCGCCCGCCGCCCGCCATCGTTGGTCCAAATCGACGCTTGCCCGGAGACCGTGTAGTGGACCCAATAGAGGGTGTTCCCAGACCAAACCGGCATCACATCATGGGCATAGGGATCATATTCCTGCCGGATCTGGTTGCTGCCATCCGCATTCATGACATAGATGTCATACTGCCGATCCCGCCCCGACGCAAAGGCGATACGACCATCGCTGGACCAGGCTGGCCAGTCGTCCGGCGCATCGTGAACCGTCAAGCGCCTGGGCGCGGCGGACCCATCCACGGGCACGGTGTAGATCTCGGCGTTGCCATCCCGCACAGAGGTGAAGACCACCAACCCCAGGCCAGCGTGCAACTGGGGCCGCACATCCGCGGCCGGGTGAGTCGTCAACCGGCGCACGTCGCTGCCGTCCAGGCGCAGGCTGTAGATGTCCCAGCCGTTGTCCGAAATAGCCTGGACCACAATCCGGCTCCACTGGCGCAGGGGCTGCGGGCCGAAGTCCGACGTGGGCGCGGACGGGGCGACGGCCGCCCGGCTCTGGGCGGCCAGGTCCGCCTGGATGCGTTCGATGGCGAAGATTCTCGCACGCGGGGGTCCGTGGGATCCGACATGGCGATGTCCCGCAAAGCCAGGGGTGGCAAGGGGCTGGCATCTTGGGCCTGGACAGATCCCCAAGCGAGAAAAGAACACGAGCATCACGGCCAAGATGAGCGAATAGACTCTGATCGCCGATAGTCTTTGGGCAAAATTTGCATTGGATATAGGCTGTCTTGAATTGGATTGGATTTCGGGAGTCATCATGTGTCTTTTTCTCTTTGGTTTTGGGCGGATAGCTCATTCGTGTGACTGCATGGAAGCGACAGGCTTCCATGCAGTCACACATCAAAAATCTACCTCAGATGGAACCCCTATTGGACTGAATTGGCAAAATAGACGGGCCTGGATTGAGACTCACCCTTTGACCCATCCGCTGTATCGATCTGAATACGCCAACTAAACTGCGGGGGAAACGGATTGAAGGGATCGACAGTTATACTGTCTGCCGACAGCGTATATTCTCCAGCGTAACCTAGATCTAGGCTAGTGAATGTAGTACCGTTTGTGGTATCGACTACGATGAATTTGTATGTTTCGTCAGGATTGCCAGGTCGGGGCGTCCAGCGGAAGGTATAGGGCAGGCTCACTGTTGTACCCATCGCGGGATCGGTCAAGATCACATCAGCCACATCAAAGGTCGGCATTGTGACAGTATCGCCTTCCTTCAGGTCAAAAATCGAAGCTGTATTCCAGTAAAAGAGGGTGTTGCCTCCTTGGTAATTGAAGCGCACGAAGTACGAGTATCCCGGTCGCAGGGGAGCAACATCAGCAAACCGGTAATTGCCCTGGGAATCCGTATTCATGAAGCTAACCATATTGGCAGGGGTGCCCGGTGCCCCTTGGTCCATGAGCGCCACCAATCCAGCGGCTTCGGGCGATTCGCCGTTCATCACCTTGCCAGAGATGGTCGTGGACAAGTTAGCCCCCCCAGAAGTCATCGGGAGGTAGACGAACTTATCCAAAACCGGCGGCTCCTCGGACCCACGGGCCTCCAGCGGTGTGCCGGCTGTGAAAACCAGAGCCAAAAACATGACCAATGCACTGACTACGAAAAATCGAAAACGCTTGCTGCAAAACATGATCTGTTCCTTTCTTTTCCTCTCCAAGTTGGAGAAGGGGGTGGGTATGAACCGCTCAACCATCGATGTCGGGCAGTTGAGCGGTAAGTCAACGTCCTGGCAAGTACAATTTGAAAAAATGCCCGGCAATCACGAATCTGACGGGAACGGTTTTGGGCTGAGAGAGGCCCAATCCGCACGCGAGACCGAGTTATCGCCAGTTCTGGGGAAAGTGAAATCCACAACCATGCCAGGTTTTGAGTCAATATTGGAGGTGGGCATCCACTTCAAGGGGTGCAAAAAAAGGGGGGGGGGGATGACATAACGTCCAAAGGTTGCAGGAGAATCGGCACGGGCAGAGGCGGAGAAACGAGGGTGCGTCGGGCGGTACAGCGAAGGTGCAACATGGTATCCTCCTCAGGAGATAAGAATGGACGGCATTGCTATTTTGATTGGTCGGGTCAACACAGATACCCCCAACACGTTTCAGATTACCCCGATTCAATGCCGTTTGTATGCTGTCATCTGTCCCTTTTTTCTTAGGACATATCATATTTCAGGCTTTCCAACTCCGCAAAATTTTGCCCCTTGACAGCGCCCCTTCCCCCATGCTATCATGCAACATGAAAGGTGAATCAGGTGTCAACTTCTGCCCCACTCGACCGGCCCCAGCCGGTCACCGCCCGAGGACAACAGACCCGCCAGAACCTGCTGGATGCTGCGGAAGCGGTCTTCGGCGAGGTTGGTTTTGAGCGCGCTTCCATCACCGCGTTGACCCGACGGGCCGGGGTGGCCCAGGGCACTTTTTACGTTTATTTCCCAGACAAACAATCGATCTTTGTGGAATTGGTGCGAGGGCTCAGTCACCAGGTGCGCCAGGAGATGGCCGAGGCCGTGGCCGGGTTGACCGACCGCATGGCCATCGAGCGCTCAGGCTTTCGGGTCTTCTTCAGCTTTATCCATCACCACCGCAGCATGTACAAGATCGTGCGCCAGGCCGAGTTCGTGGACGAGGAACTCTATCGCTGGTATTACCGACGCATGGCCGACGGCTATATCCAGGGTCTTTCCAAGGCTATGGACGCCGGACAGATCCGGCAGATGGACCCGGAGGTGCTGGCCTACTGCCTCATGGGCATGGGCGACTTCCTGGGCATGCGCTGGGTGCTGTGGGACGAGGACGGCCTGCCCAATGGGGTCTTTGAGCAGTTTATGGAGATCATCCAGCGGGCCGTAACCCTCTCCCCCGCCTGACCGATTCTTGCACCCGTGCCAGCCATCTTTGAACCTGACCGGCAAAGGAGCCATCCGTGAATCTCGGTACCCTGATACCCCGTCACGCCCGCTATCGTGCGGACCATTTGGCTGTGGTCTTTGGGGATCATCGGCTGACCTATGCCCAATTTCAGCGCCGGGTGAACCGGTTGGCCAATGGGCTGCTGGGGCTTGGGGTGGTCAAGGACAGCAAAGTCGCCACGATTTTGCCCAACTCGTTGGAGATTTTGGAGACCTTTTGGGCCGTGGCGCAGATTGGGGCGGTGGTGGTCCCCCTGAGCAATCTGCTCCGGGGCAGCGGACTGGCCCGCCTACTGGCTGATTCCGACAGCGAAGTGGTGATCACCAATCGGGCCTTTGCCCCCTATTTGGACGCCGTGCGTTCAGACCTATCCGGCATCTCGGCAGACCGCTTTATTCTCACGGACGGCGATGATGTGCCCGGCTACCGCAGCTATGCCGCCCTGACCGCCGCAGCCGCCGAGAGTGCGCCGCCCTACGTGGAAATCCACGACGACGATCCCTATAACATCATCTACAGCAGCGGCACCACGGGGTTGCCCAAGGGGATCGTCCACACCCACTACATCCGCAGTCTGTACGGCCAGGGCTTCGCCGCCGCCTATCGCATTACCCCGGAAAGTGTCATTTTACACACGGGATCTCTGGTCTTCAACGGGGCCTTCCTCACCCTAATGCCGGCCTTTTTTCAAGGGGCCACCTACATCCTGCACCCCCAGTTTGACCCGATCAAGATGATCGAGACCATCGCCCAAGAGCGGGTGACCCACATCATGACCGTGCCGTCCCAGATCATCGCTCTGCTCAACGCCCCCAATTTTTCGGCAGAGACCATGGGGTCGTTGGAGATGATCTGCTCCGTGGGCGCTCCCCTGCATCGGGAGCACAAGGACGAGCTGAACCGGCGGCTGCCCAACCGTTTTTACGAACTCTATGGCCTGACCGAGGGCTTCGTGACCATTTTGGACAAGAGCGACGTGCCGGCCAAGCTGGATTCCGTGGGCTGTCCGCCGCCTTTGTATGAGATGTACATTGCGGATGAGCAGGGCCAGCCCGCCGCCCCCGGCGTGGTCGGGGAGATTGTGGGCCGGGGGCCCATCACCATGCCCGGCTATTACAAACGCCCGGACCTGACCGCCAAGACCATCGTGGACGGCTGGATCCATACCGGGGATCTGGGCTATTTGGACGAGGACGGCTATCTCTATTTGGTAGACCGCCAGAAGGACCTGATCATCTCCGGCGGGGTGAACGTCTTCCCTCGGGACATCGAGGAGATCATCGTGCAGCACCCGGCGGTGCGGGAGGCCGCCGTCTTTGGCATCCCCAGCGAGAAGTGGGGCGAGTCTCCCCTGGCGATGGTGATTTTGCACACGGCAGACGCCATCAGCGCCCCGGATCTGCGGACGTGGATCAATCAGCGGGTGGAAGCCCGCTATCAACAGGTCCACGACGTCATCATCATGGAAGATTTTCCCCGCAGCGTGGCGGGCAAGACGCTCAAACGTATTATGCGCGAACCGTATTGGGGTGGACGCGACACCCAAATTTGATCACCTTTGATCACCGATTGCAGAAGGAGAAGAAAATGGCACCGCCAATCGTTTCCCGTTTTGTTGAAACCGACCGTCTCCGCACCCATATCCTGACCGCTGGGCCGGAAGACGGTGTGCCCGTCCTGCTGATCCACGGCAACGTCTCGTCGTCGGCCTTTTTTGATGAATTGCTGGCCAGTCTGCCCGACACCATCCGGGCCATTGCGCCGGACCTGCGGGGCTTCGGCCAATCCGAGACCAAACCCCTGGACGCCACCCGTGGCCTGCGGGATTTCTCCGACGATCTCTACGCGCTGATGTCCGCCTTGGGGCTGGCGGACACGCCCGTGCATCTCATGGGCTGGTCCGTGGGCGGCGGGGTGGCCATGCAATATGCCATGGATCATGCGGCCCAGGTGGCTTCCTTGGTGCTTCAGGCCCCGGTTGCCCCCTACGGCTTCGGCGGCACACGCGACGCCGCGGGGACGCCCATCTATGCTGACTTTGCGGCCTCTGGCGGCGGCACGGCCAACCCAGATTTCGCCCAACGCCTGGCCAACAAAGACACCTCGGAGGAGAGCGATTTCTCCCCCCGCAAGGTGATGAACGGCTTCTATTTCAAGCCTCCCTTCACCGTGGCCAAGGAGCGGGAAGACCGCTATGTGGACGCCATGAACACCACGGCGGTCACCCCGGACAACTACCCCGGTGACCTGACCATGTCCCCCAACTGGCCCACCCTGGCCCCCGGCGTCAAGGGCATGAACAACGCCCTCTCGCCCAAGTATTTGAACCTGAGCGGCTTTGCCGACATCAACCCCAAGCCGCCCGTGCTCTGGGTGCGGGGTGACAGCGACCTGATCGTCTCCGACACCTCCCTCTTTGACTTCGGCTTCCTGGGCCAACTGGGCGCGGTCCCCGGCTGGCCCGGCGCGGAGGAATTCCCGCCCCAACCCATGATCGCCCAGACCAAGGCGGTGATGGACGCCTATGTTGCTGGCGGCGGCTCCGTCACCGAATCCCTCTACGAGAACTGCGGCCACTCCCCCCACATCGAACACCCGGACCGCTTTTTGGCCGAGATGATGGCATTTTTGAACGGATAGGTCTAAGGACTGAGTGCGGAGGACTGAGGACTGAGTGGCACTCGACGACACTCAGTCCTCAGTCCTCCGCACTCAGTCCTCACTCAACCCGACTCTCAACTTGAAACGAGCAACCTATGACCACCCCTCGCTATCCCCAAATCCTCTCCACGGGCCGCTATGTGCCGGAGAAGGTGTTGACCAATGACGATCTGGACGCGCTTTTGGGCGAATCCGTGGGCCCTTGGTTGGTGAAAAATGTGGGCATCGAGGCCCGGCATGTGATGGCCGAGGACGAGCGCACATCCGACATGGCCGTGGCCGCCGCCCGTCAGGCCCTGGACCGGGCCGGCATGGCCCCGGAAGAGTTGGACCTGATCATCATCGCCACGGACACGCCGGACTATATCAGCCCGTCCACGGCTTCCGTGGTGCAGGCCAAGCTGGGCGCGGTCAACGCCGGCACCTTCGACATCAACAGCGCCTGCGCCGGTTGGGTGATCGCCCTGGACCAGGCGGCCAAGAGCATGATCGCCGATGTGGACTACAACCGGGTGCTGGTGGTGGGCGTCTACGGCATGACCAAGTTTATCGACTGGACCGACAAAAAGACCTGCACCCTCTTCGCCGACGGCGCGGGGGCGGTGGTCCTGGGCACCGGGGACGAACCGGGCTATTTGGGGGCCAAAATGTTGGCCCGGGGCGAATATCACGACGCCTTGGGCGTCTTCACCGGCGGCACGGCCCACCCGGCCACCCCGGAGAGCGATTGCGGCCAACGGCAAGCCCCATGTGGAGTTTGTGCGCAAATTCCCGGCCACCTTCAACACGGACAACTGGCCGCCCCTGATCCACGCCACCCTGGCCAAGGCCGGTCTCACCCTGGACGACGTGGATCTCTTCGTCTTCACCCAGCTCAACCTGCGCACCATCGAGGCCACCATGCAGGTGCTGGACCAGCCCATGTCCAAGACCCACTGGATCATGGACAAATGGGGCTACACCGGCTCGGCCTGCATCCCCATGGCCTTGGACGATGCGGTGGAAAAGGGCAAGGTCAAGCCCGGCGACGTGGTGCTCTTCTGCGCCCCGGCGGCGGGTTGGCCATGGCCGTGGCAGCGTTTCGGTGGAGTTAGCCATGTACATCGGTGACTGGATGGGCCGAGGGGCGCAATATTGGCCCGACAACATAGCCGTGGTGGACGCGGCCAAGCTCGACGCCGAGCAGCCGAAACAAGGACGTTTCACCTATGCCGAGATGAACCGGCGGGCGGAAGCGGTGGCCGGTTGGCTGCAAGCCCAGGGCCTCGGACACGGCGACCGGGTGGCCGTCGTCGCCCTCAACGGCGTGGAGGTGCTGGACATCTTCTTCGCCTGCGGCAAGCTGGGCGCGATCTTCGTGCCGTTCAACTGGCGACTGCACCCGGCGGAACTGGCGGATCTGGTCGTCCAGACCACGCCCGCCGCCCTATTTTTCTCGGACGAATTCGCCCAATCCATCGCCGCCATCCAGCCGGATTGCCCATCGATTACAAGTTATGTCCACCTGGAAGGCCCCGGCCTCCCCAACCAGCGCACCTTTCCAAACCATTCTCGACGCACCAATCACGATTCACATTCGCAATCGCAACATCCGAAGAGGACATCATCGCCCTCCTCTTCACCGGCGGCACCACGGGATTGCCCAAAGCGGCCCAGATCAGCTATCGCATGATCGCGTGGAACACGCTGAACACCGTGATCCACGAGTTGAACCGGGACGATGTGACCATCACCCACACGCCGCTTTTTCACACGGGCGGGCTGTTGGTTTACACCGTCCCCCTGCTGACGCTTGGGCGGCACCGTCGTCCTCATGCGCAAGTGGACGCCCGACGAAATGCTGGCTTTGATCGAGCAGGAGCGGGTGACCATGTTCTTCTGTGTGCCCACCCAATATCAGATGCTCATGGGGTCGCCGAAGTTTGCCGAGACCGACTTTTCCAGCGTGCGCTTCCTGACCAGCGGCGGCGCACCCTTGCCGGTCTCGTTGCTGAAAGCGTGGACCGCGGTCCACCCCACCCCCTTCAAACAGGGCTTCGGCATGACCGAGTTTGGGCCGGGCATCTTCAGCATGGGGCCGGAATTCGCTGTCAGCAAGGCCGGGTCCATCGGGCGGCCCAACTATTTTGTGGAGGCCCGGCTGGTGGACGAGGCCAACATCCCCGTCCCCACGGGTGAAGTCGGTGAGTTGGTATTGCGGGGACCGTCCATGTGCTCCGGCTATTTCGACAACCCGGCGGCCAGCGCCGAAGCCGTGGACGCCGAGGGCTGGTTCCACACCGGCGACATGGCCCGCACGGACGCCGACGGCTTCTACTTCATCGTGGACCGCAAGAAGGACATGTTCATCTCCGGCGGCGAGAATGTCTATCCGGCGGAGATCGAGAAGGCGTTGTACGAGCACCCCGCGGTCCACATGTGCGCGGTGATCGGCGTGGCCGATGCCAAGTGGGGCGAGGTGGGCCATGGCCTGCGTCATCCTCAAGCCGGGGATGGCAGCCACGGAAGCTGAGTTGCTCGACCACATGCAGGCCCGGTTGGCCCGGTTCAAAGTGCCCAAATCCGTGGCCTTTTACGACCAATTCCCCATCTCCGCCGCGGGCAAGATTTTGAAGCGGGAATTGAAAGCAGCCGCTAGCGGTTAGCCGGCGGGAGAGAAACGTCCCCGGCACTTTCTCCCCAAGCGAGCGGATAAGATCTATGCCCAACCACGATGTTCGTGAAAGTGCCGGGGACGTTTCGGGGTAGACCACGATGGCTCATTGGAAATTCCCGGGGTAACCCGCTTGGTTTCGATACGGCCTCAGTCCAGGGTCGGCGGAATTGTTTGGTTAACCCGGCCTACTCAACCGGCGCTAACCTGTGAACCCTGGACACGTCCAATGAGCCACCACGATTTGAAAGGCCCGCCGATGGACAAATTCGCCCAAGTCAACGGCATCAATCTGCACTACCTGGATCACCCCGGCGGCGAACCGGCCCTGATCCTGCTCCACGGGCTGACGGCCAACGCCCACGCGTTTGATGGGCTGGTCCAGGCCGGGCTCTCGCCCAAATTCCGCACGATCTCCGTGGATCTGCGGGGGCGGGGGCAGAGCGACAAACCGGCCACGGGCTACAGTCTGGCCGAGCATGGGGCGGACATCCTGGGGCTGCTGGATCTGCTGGGCATCGAGCAAGCCGTGCTGGTCGGCCATTCCTTTGGCGGGCTGCTCTCGGTCTATCTGGCCGCCACCCATCCCGAACGTGTCTCGTGTATGGTGATCATGGACGCCGGTCTGTTGCACCCCAACGTGCGGGAATTGATCGGCCCGTCCGTGGAGCGGTTGGGCAAGCCCGTGGCCTCGTGGGAAAGCTACATGGCGGCGGTCAAGGCCCAACCGGCGTACAACGGCTGGTGGGACGAGGCGATGAACGCCTATTATGAAGCCGATGTGGAGATCCGGGACGACGGCACAGTCATGCCCCTGTCCAGCCCGGCGGCCATTGCCGAGGCCACGGACAAGGCCTTGGGGCTGCCTTGGGCCGAACTTTTCGCCCAGGCCAATGTGCCCGCCATCCTGATCAACGCCCCCGGTCCCTTTGGCCCGCCAGGCACTGCGGCCATCCAGCCAGAGGAGCAAGGGCGGCTGACCGCCAGTCTGCTGCCCCAATGCGCCTATATCAAAGTGGATGGCAACCACATGACCATGCTCTACGGCGACCCCGCCCGACAGATCGTGGAACGCATGACCGATTTTGTGATCCCTTCCTGATTTCACCACAAAGTCGCAAAGAACGCGAAGAAGAAACTTTTCTTTCTTTTCGCCTTTGCGCCCTTGGCGTCTTTGCGGTGAAGATTCTTTGACCATATCTCGCATACATCTCGCATTTCATTCACTTTACCCAAAGGAGATTCACAGATGAAACGATTTCAACCCATTCTGATTGGCATTTTGCTGTTCAGCTTGTTGCTGTCAGCTTGTGCCGCCCCGGCTGCAACGCCCGCAGCCCCCGCAGCGAAGAGCCCCCGCCGCCGCGGTGGAAGCCCCTGCGGCTGTTGAGGCCCCCGCCGCCGTCGAAGCCCCGCCGCCGAGGCCGTTGCCACGGAAGCGCCCGTCGCTGAAGCCGCCCCCGCGGACATGGGCACGCCCTGACCTGCGCCGAACCCGTCAAGATCGGTCTGATCACCGACCTGACCGGTGGCTTGGCCATCTATGGCGTGATGATGGAGCGCAGCTTCCTGTTGGGGATGGAATACGCGGCCGGTGCCCCCGGCACCGCGGACAACGTCTTCAAGATCGGCGATTGTGATGTCCAGGTCATCATCAAGGACGACCAGGGCAGCGCAGAGACCACGGCCACCCTGGCCCGTGAGCTGATCGAGGTGGATCAGGTTGACATGCTGGTCGGTACCGTCAGCTCCGGCAGCACGGCCACCCTGCAAGAGATCGCCAAAGAGAACGACACCGTCCTGATCGTGGCCCCGGCCGCGGCCAATGACATCACGGGTGTCAACTTCAACGAGTACACCTTCCGCACCAGCCGGGAGAACTATCAGGACTTCATCGCCCTGTGCGAATACCTGGCCCCCGAGTTCAAGACCTTCGTCCAGATCGCCCCGGACTATAGCTTCGGCTACGGCGGCGCTTTCTCGGCCCGGGATGCCTGTACCTTCTTCGGTGGCGAGTTCGTGGCGGATGACATCTTCGCCCCCGCGGACACCACAGACTTCACCCCCTACATGGAGCAGATCCTGGACTCCGGCGCGGCCTCCTTCGTGGTGACCTGGGCCGGTGGTGGCTTCATCCCCATGATGCAGTCGGCCAAGGAATTGGGCGTGTTGGAAGAGATGGCCATGGGTTCGGCCTTTGTCAACAACAGCCTGATCCCGGTCTTCTTCGGCAATGCCGTGGGCAGCACCGCCAGCATCCTCTACCACTACACCTCCCCCAACAATCCCATCAACGACTGGCTGACTGCCGAGACCGTGGCCCGCTATCAGGTGCCGCCGGATCTCTTCGACGCTGACGGCATGAACGCCGCCATCATGGCCGTGGAAGCCCTCAAGGCCACAGCCGGGGACACCTCCTCGGCCGCCCTGATCGGCGCCATGGAAGGCATGAGCTTCGAGGGTCCCAAGGGCACCATCTTCGTGCGCCCGGAAGACCACGTGGCCATCCAGGACATGTACGTGCTCAAGCTGGTCAACATCGACGATCCCGACTTCAAGTTCTTCGAGATGGTCAAGACCGTGCGCCCGGAGCCCCCTTGCCTCCTGCCCGAAGCCCTCAAGGACCGCTGTGGCGACCTGCCCTACGGCAGCTTGAGCGGGGAATAGGGTTTGTGAGTTTGTTGATTAGTTGATTGTGGGGAGATTGGGAGAGTAGGAGATTGGGAGATTGATCTGGTTGTGTGTAACCAAACCAATCTCCCAATCTACTCAATCTCCCAATCTCCTACTGAAATCCGAGGCTCACCTATGCCCAAAGACCCCAGTTCAAACATCATTCTGGAAACCCGCACGGTGCGCAAGCAGTTTGGCGCGCTGGTGGCTGTGGACAATGTGAGCATGCAGGTGCAGCGCGGCTCCTTCCACGCCATCATCGGCCCCAACGGCGCGGGCAAGACGACTTTCTTCAATTTGCTCAGCGGCAACCTGGAACCCAGCAGCGGCCAGATCATTTTCAAGGGCAAGGACATCACCCGCCTGCCCGTACACCGCACGGCCCACTTGGGCATTGGCCGCTCGTTCCAGATCACCAATATTTTCCCCAACCTGAGCGTGGCCGAGAATATCCGCCTGGCCGCCCAAGCCCTGGGCAAGGACAATTTCAGCTTCTTGCGCCCGGCCTCCTATTTTCGCAAATACGAAGAGCGAGCCGCCGCGGTGATGGAGCAGGTGGGGCTGTTGAGCCGGGCCGCCGCGCCCGCCCGCACCCTGCCCCACGGCGATCAGCGCAAGCTCGAACTGGGCATGCTCCTGGCCCCGGACCCGGAGGTGCTGCTGCTGGACGAGCCGACCGCGGGCATGGCCAGCGAGCAGGTGCCCGAATTGATCGCCCTGATCCGCCAGATCCAGACCAGCGGCAACAAGACCATCATGCTGGTGGAGCACAACATGAACGTGGTGATGAGCGTGTCGGATGTCATCACCGTCATGCACCAAGGCGCGGTGCTTGGCCGAAGGCACGCCCGCCCAGATCGCGAGCAACGAGACGGTGCAAAAGGCCTATTTGGGCGACCTCTATGGGGAGATGAGCTGATGACAAACATTCTTGATGTCCAAGCCATCCACACCTTTATCGGCCAATTCCACATTTTGGAAGGGGTCTCGGTCACGGTGCCGACCGGCAGCATCACCGCGCTGTTGGGCCGCAACGGCGCGGGGAAGACCACGACGCTCAAGTCCATCCTGGGGCTGACGCCCCCCCGCCAGGGCCAGGTGATCTTCGACGGCCAGCCCATCCAGGGCCGGCGCAGCTACGAGATCGCCTCCATGGGCATCGGCTTTGTGCCCGAACACCGGGCCATCTTCCGGGACCTGAGCGTGCTGGAAAATCTCAAGCTGGCCGAGCGCAAAAAGGGCGATTTTGAGCGCAAAGAATCGTTCATCTTTGACCTTTTCCCGGACCTGAAACGGCTGATCAAGCTGCGCGGTGCCAACCTCTCCGGCGGCCAGCAGCAGATGTTGGCCGTGGCCCGGGCCTTGGTGCCGGACAACCGGCTGCTCCTGATCGACGAACCCAGCGAAGGCCTGGCCCCGGTCCTCATCGAGCAGATGATGGAAGCCATCCGCCAGCTCTCCGCCGAATCCACCGTGCTGCTGGTGGAGCAAAACTTCATCGTCGCCAGCCGCCTGGCCCAGCAATATGTGATCGTCGAAGAAGGCCGCTCGGTCAAAGCGGGCAAAATGGCCGATCTGGTGGACGACAAAGAGACGATTCGACACTATTTGGGAGCTGCATAAATGGAAGCCATCCGAAAAAACCGAACCCAAATTATTGTGTTGGCCATCTCTGGCCGTGCTGCTCTTCATGGCCATTCAGGGCATGAGCACCCGAGATTGGGTCGTGACAGTTCTGCGCGGCCTCTCCGTGGGGGCCATCACCTTTTTGGTGGCGTCGGGCTTCAGCATCATCCTGGGGTTGATGGATGTGCTCAACCTGGCCCACGGCACCCTCTTTATGATCGGGGCCTACATGGGCTGGAGCGTCTATGTGCGCCCGGACAGCTTTGTGGATCTGCTGACGCCCCTGGCCCTGGTTTTGGCCGGGCTGTTGCTGATTCCCCTCTTTTCCCGATTGCTGGGCCGCCTGAAATTGCCCAAAACCGTGGATCGCATCTGGCCCTTTGTGGGGTTGGCCGCGGCTCTGGGCCTCTTGGTCCCCCTGTGGGGCCGAGCGCCCATCGCCATGTGGTCAGCGGATGTCTACACCGACAGCCCCATCGTCTGGTCCCAAAACATGGACCTGGGCAACGTGGCCGGGCTGGTTCAACCCGCCAGTTGGGAGGGGATCGCCCCCTTCCTGGGCTTGGCCGGGTTGATTGTGGTGGGGCTGCTGGCCGGGCTGAGTCTGGCCGGGCTGAACCGCCGAGAAACCAACGTGGCGGGCAAGCTGCCCACCCGTCCCCTGATCTACTTTGGGCTATTGGTCGTCGCCGGGCTGGGGATCTATCTTGGCAACGACGCCCTCACCGGTGTGCTCCTGGGCATGGACACCACCCTGCTCTTCCTGATCGCCATTGTGGTGGCGACCGTGGCCGGGGCGGCCCTGGGCGCGCTGATCGAATTCACCATGATCCGCCCCCTCTATGACCGGGCCATCTATCAGCTCATGCTCACCTTTGGCCTGGCCTTCATCGGCACAGAGCTGGTGCGGGGGATCTGGGGACGCACGGGCTTCACCATGCCCCGGCCCTCCATGTTCGCCGGTTCCGGCGACGGCTGCCCGGCGGACAGCTTCAGCGGCTGGCTGCAACACCGCTGCTCCACCATCGTGCTGGAGATCGGCGGCGAGACCGCCCGCATCCGCACCTACAACGAGATCTTTGTGATTGTGGTCGGCCTGGTGGTGCTGGTGGCCGTGTGGATTTTGCTGCAACGCTCCCGCCTGGGCATGATCATCCGGGCCGGGGTGCAGGACGGCGAGATGGTCGAGGCGCTGGGCATCAACGTGCGCCGGGTCTTCACCCTGGTCTTTGGGCTGGGCGTGGGGCTGGCGGCCCTGGGCGGCGTCTTGGCCGGGCCCAGCATGGGTCTCTCCGACGGCATGGGCGCACACCTGCTCTTGGGCGCGCTGATCGCCCTGGCCATCGGCGGGCTGACCAGCTATCCGGGCGCGGCCGCCGGGTCGCTCTTGGTGGGGCTGGTGCAACAGTTCATCATCAAATATGGGGCCATCGGCATCAACTTGCCCTTCATGGCCGACCCCTTCAAGCCCTCACCGCCCCTGGTGCCGGCCTCGAC
The DNA here is from genome assembly GCA_963704975.1 of uncultured Chloroflexia bacterium. Classification (GTDB taxonomy): domain Bacteria; phylum Chloroflexota; class Anaerolineae; order Caldilineales; family Caldilineaceae; genus JAGNDO01. The sequence continues at coordinate 174,658 of CAVPIK010000006.1, forward strand.
CGTGCTGCTCATGGTCATCATCCTCCTGGTCATGCCCCAGGGTCTCTTTGGACGGAAGGAGTAGGCGACCATGACGACAAACATCCGCAAAAGCTCTCTACTGGCTCGACTCCCCGGCTGGCGATGGCTTTCTCCTCGCCGCCTTGGGGGTGCTGATCTTGCTGCCCTTTCTGCTGGCCCTGGCCTATGGGCAGCCCTTCGGCGAAGTGTTGGCCAGCGAATCGGGCAACGCCAAGTTTATCCAGGGGCTGATGATCGAGGTCTTCATCTTGGGCATTTATGCTTTGAGTTACGACCTGATCTTGGGCATCACCGGTCTGCTCTCCTTTGGCCATGCCATGTTTTTCGCCGTGGGGGCCTATGCCACCGGCATCGCGCTCAAGACCCTTGGGTGGAGTTTCTTCCCCACCCTGCTGATGGTGATCTTCGTGGGGATTGTGCAGGCCCTGCTCTTTGGGCTGGTGCTGCCCAGGGTGAAGGGCATCACCTTTGCCTTGGTCACCCTGGGGTTCGCCTCGGTCTTCGAGATCGTGATCCGCACCCGGGAGGCGGTGGACTACACGGGCGCGGACGTGGGGCTGCAAGGCATTCCCCGGCCGGATTTCCTCAACCCGGTCAGCGAACGGCTGCGCTTTTACTACGTGGCCCTCTTCGCCATGGTCTTTGCGTACATGGTCTTCCGCCGCTTCGTCAACTCCCCCACAGGCCGGGTCTGCGTGGCCATCCGGGAGAACGAGGGCCGGGCCAAGATGCTGGGCTACAACACCTTCCGCTTCAAACTGGCCGCGCTCATGCTGGCCTCCATCACCGCGGCCCTGGCCGGGATGCTCCACACCCTCTACAAACCCCTGGTCAGCCCAGAGATCGCCAGCCTGGGCTACACGGTGGACGCCCTGCTCATGATCCTGATCGGCGGCATCGGCACCCTCAGCGGCGCGCTGGCCGGGGCCGGCGTCTTCCGCCTGCTGGATTTCTACTTCAGCAAATGGTTTGGCGAAAGCGCCGGCTTCCTGATCGGCGCGGTCTACGTGGCGCATTGTGCTCTTCCTGCCCTATGGGATCGTGGGCACGTGGCGGACTAAGTCGGTCAATTGGACGCGGGGTATGGCACGGATTAAGGGGTTGTTTGGACAGGAAAGAATGACCAGCGGTAAACTATCAAGAATCTGATGCGTAACTCACGTCAAAGTCTGGCATGGCCGTTCGCACCAGGGGGTGCGAACTCCACACAATTTTCCGGTCAGCCATTCGCGGAGTTCGCACCCCCTGGTGCGAACGGGTCAACCAGGCTTTGACGTGAGTCACGATCTTTCGTTTATCTGACCACGGAATACACAGAATACACGGAAAGATCGCGAATGTTTTCCGTGTATTCCGTGTATTGTAGTCAAGAATGAGACACACGAATGAACAGCCTATCACTGCCAAAGCTCCCACCGATCCATCCCGGCGAAATCTTGCGGGAAGAATTCCTGACGCCTCTGGGCATCAGCCAAGCCCGGCTGGCCAGGGATATCAACGTGCCCGCCCGACGAATCAGCGAAATCGTCCACGGCAAGCGGGCCATTTCGCCGGATACGGCCTTGCGACTTGTCTCGATTTCTTCGGCATGTCGGAACGATTCTGGCTCAATTTGCAGAGTCAGTATGATCTGGAAATGGCAAAGGATCATCTGGCTGGACGCCTTGAGCAGGAAGTTCGGATATTCGAGCATAAACAATCCGTAGAAATTGACCCAATCACCGCCAAACTGAACGAAATCTACGCAGTCGAGGATTCCAGCCTGGATCCGGTTGCGGTCCAACTCCAAGCCCTCTCCATTCCACCGGATGAATTCGATGCCCTCTCCCCACGAACTTCTCACCCGTCTTGACGCCATCGGTGCCTCCCTTTCCGCCACGGATCACAGCCTTGGCCCTGATCGGCCTTGGCTCCGTCGGCCTGGAGACGGACCGGCTGGACGCGTACTCGGATCTGGACTTCTTTGCCATTGTGGAGTCGGGCCACGCACGGCGGTTCATTGACAATTTGGACTGGCTGGAGCGGGTTCATCCGGTGGCGTATGCTTTCAAAAACACGGATGTCGGCTACAAGCTACTCTACGCCGATGGCATTTTCTGCGAGATGGCGGTCTTTGACTTGGATGAACTGGCGGGGATTCCCTTTTCGCCCGGCCGGGTGGTGTGGAAGCGGGCGGATGTGGACGCCGCCATCGCTACGCCCCGCAAGTCCTTGCCCTCCGGCGGCGCGCAAAGCCAAGAGCATCTGCTGGGCGAGGCGTTGACCAATTTGTACGTGGGTCTGGCCCGTTTTCATCGGGGCGAAAAGTTGTCCGCGGCGCGGTTTATCCAACAATACGCGGTGGACCGGGTGCTGGATCTGGTCTCCGCCCAGGCGGCGGCCCAACCCGGCGGCGCGGACCCCTTCACCCCGGAGCGGCGGGTGGAGGCCCGGTATCCGATCTTGGCCGAGCATTTGGCCGATTTTGTGCAGGGCTATGAGCGCAGCCCGGCGTCGGCTTTGGCCATCTTGGCCTTTTTGGAGACGCATTTCGACGCAGATCCGGTCATGGCCGCGGCCATCCGAGCATTGACCGGGGGGTAATCCTGGGGTTATGTGTGAACCGGGGTGTGCCGGTCCGAGAGGACGGTGGCGAAGGTGTTGTAGGCCACGGTCAGCCCCAGGGCGAAGAGGGCGGCGCCGATGCCCAGGCCCACGTTGACCGGCGGCGGGGCGATCAACGCCAGGCGGATCAGGACCGTGGCGATGGCAAAGCCGGAATTGCGGAAGACCACGGCATAGGTGGCCGTGTAGCGCAGGGAGACCAGAACCAGCAGCACATCCGCAAAGACCAGGATGGTGTAGCAGGCCTCGAAAAAGGCGGCGGGTTCCCCCACGGTCCACAGGCGCACCAGCATGTAGCTGCCGATGGAGACGATGGTGACCAGCAGGCTGAGGGCCACGATCTTCTTGGCGGCGATGAAGCTGACCAGATCCTGGGCGTCGTCCACAATGGGGCGGTGACGCTGGGCACGGTAGTAAAAACCCAGGATCACAAAAACGCCCAAAGCCCCAGCAGCCTCGGCCACCATCGGCGTAAGCACGGGTTGCACCTGGGCCCACATGATGGGCTCCTCGAAGTGGGTGAACTCCTTGAAGGTCTCCCGCAGCAGGATCAGGGAGAGGATCTCGATCTGTTTGCCCACGGAGTTGGCCACGGAATGGGCCAGGCCAAAGATCAGGGCGGCCAACTCGGCCAGGAGCAGCAGCTTGAAGGTGAAATCCACGGCGTAGAAGTGGTTGGTGGGGATGTGGAAACCGGCCACGGTGGAGACGATCCCCCGGCGGCTGATTTCGATCACGATCAGCCCGGCCACAAAGCTGAAAAGCAGCAAATTGGCCACCATGCGCTGGCCAGAATCCCCCTCCCAATAGCCCTCCAACGTGTCGAAGATCCGTTGGGCTTGATCGATCAACCAATGCATGGGAGGGTCCTTTCTTGGGTCCAGATGGGACCGGATGAGCCAGAAAAGTGGAGGGGCCGGCTTGACAGCCCCTTCCTTGGATAGCATACATTGCGAATGCCAGAATCCGGTTTCCATACAGTTTTGGCCTTTTTCCCCCTGAATGGACGTGCGGAACCCCATCATCACAACGAGGTGAATTTGTGTCCGGTTTTCTCTACCTTTTCTATACCCTGGCCAATCTGACCCTGCTGATCTGGGGGCTGACCCTGTGGCGGCGCTACCGGCTGATGAGCACCTTGCTCATCGCCGCGGTGATCTTTGGCCTGGTCTACGACAATCTGATCCTCTCGGTGGGTGTGGTCATGCAGGCCGGGCCGACCCTTTACGCTTTGAGCGTGCCTCGCTTTATCCTGCACCAACTGGTCCTGCCGTGGCTGATCCTGGCCGCCTTTGATCAGGCCCGACGGGCTGGGATCGGCTGGGCCCAGGGGCCGCGGAGCCGCACGGTCGCCATTGGGGCCTCCGCGTTGGTGATGGTGGCCGGCGTCCTCACCCGCATTGTGGGGGTGAGTTGGGACCCGGCGGTGATGGACGGGGTGACCCGCTATGTGGTCGTGGGCGTGGCTGGACCGCCCTTGGTCAGCATCCTGAGCATCGGTTTTGGGACCGTGGTTGGCTTCTTCCTGTGGCGGAAGCTGGGCTGGCCGTGGATCGCCCTGGCCGGGGTGCTGGTCTTCATCGGCGAGGGCATCCCGGTGGAGGCGGTGAAACGGGTCCTGGGATCCGGCGCGGAGGTGCTCTTCATGGCCGCCATGCTGGGGCTGGACCGCAGACAAGGAGAGGATGCAGGATGATCACCAACGACTGGCTGGCCAAACGGGCGGACCTGACCCCAGACAAGATCGCCATCATCGACACTATTGCCGGGACGGAAGTCACCTATCGGCCAATGGAACGAGCGGGCCAACCGCACGGCCCGTTGGCTGCGGGACGGATTGGGCGTCCGCAAGGGGGATCGGGTGGCGGTTCTGGCCATGAACTGCATGGAGTATCTGGACATCTGGTTTGGCCTGGGCAAGATCGGCGGCATTTTGCAGAATTTGAACTGGCGGCTGGCCGTGCCCGAACTGAAGGCCATCATCGCCGACGCGGCACCCGTGGCGTTGATCTATAGCGGCGAATTTGCTGTCCAGGTCGAATCTCTGCAACCCCAACTGCCCGCCCTCCAACGTTGGGTGGCCCTGGACGCCCCCGCTTCCCCCGACCACGAAAGCTTCTCTCGGCGAGAGGAGTTCCCCGATTCGCCCCTTCCGTCTTTTTTCCTGAATTGGGACGATCCCTGGGTGATCTGTTACACCGGCGGCACCACGGGGCTACCCAAGGGGGCCGTGCTTTCCCACGGCAATGTGTTTTGGAACTCGGTCAACACCATCACCGGGTGGGGGCTGCGGCCCGATGATGTGGCGATTCTCAACTCGCCCCTTTTTCACACGGGGGGGCTGAATGTCTTTACGGCGCCCATGGTGCATTTGGGCGGGACGAGCATTTTGTGCCGAGGGTTTGACCCGGTGCAGGTTTTTGATTTGGTGGAAAGCGGCGGGGCGACACTCTTTTTTGGGGTGCCGACCATGTTCACGGTCATGCAGCAGCATCGCCCGGTGGGACGAGGCAGATTTTTCTAAAACCCGGCTGGTGATCAGCGGGGGCGCGCCCTGTCCGTTGCCGATTTTTGAGCGCTTTTGGGCAAAGGGGGTGGATTTCAAGACCGGCTATGGGTTGACCGAGGCCGGGCCGAACACCTTCTGGCTGCCCACGGCGGATGTGCGGCGCAAGCCTGGGGCGGTGGGGTTTCCGTTGATGCATATTGATATTCGCATTGTGGATGGGGCGGGCGACGAGTGCGGGCCGGATCGAGGTGGGGGAGTTGCTGATCAGCGGTCCCCATGTCACGCCGGGCTATTGGAACAACCCGGCGGCCACGGCGGCGGCCATCCGGGATGGCTGGCTGCACACGGGGGACCTGGCCCGGCGGGACGGGGAGGGCTATGTCACGATTGTGGGGCGGTCCAAGGAGATGTTCATTTCCGGCGGGGAGAATGTCTATCCGGCGGAGGTGGAGAGCGTGCTCCACGGTCACCCGGCGGTGGGGGAGGCGGCCTTGGTGGGCGTGGCCGATGAGAAGTGGGGCGAGGTGGGCCGGGCGTTTGTGGTGGTGCGGGCGGGCCAGAGTTTGGACGAAGCCGAGCTGATTGCTTATTTGCGGGAACGGCTGGCCGGGTATAAAGTGCCAAAATCTGTTGTCTTTTTGCCGGAACTGCCCAAGACCGGGGCGGGGAAGATTGATAAGAAGTTGTTGATCGGTTGATTTAGACCAATCAGAAAAGCCACAAGGAGTTGACCATGCCAACTATTCACGCCAACGGAATCAACATCGCCTACGAATCCACGGGGGACGGTCCGCCCCTACTCTTCATCACCGGGCTGGGCTATGGGGGCTGGTTCTGGCACAAACAGGTGCCGGAACTGAGCCGCCACTATCGGGTGATCACCTTTGACAACCGGGGCAGCGGGGGGACGGACAAGCCCGACGGGCCTTATTCCACGCCCATGCTGGCCGCAGGACGCCGCCGGGCTGCTGGATGCCTTGGGGATCAGCGGTGCGTACGTCGTCGGCCATTCCTTGGGCGGCTTCATCGCCGAGGAGTTGACCCTGGCCCGCCCAGAGCTTGTGAGCAGGCTTGTGCTGGCCAGTACGACCTTTGGCGGACCGAATGCCGTGCCTGTGACCCAGGAGGCCCTGGCGGTGATGATGGATCGCTCCGGCGACCCGATGGATCTGGTGCGCCGGGGGGTGGCGATTGCGGCGGGACCGGGCTTTAGCGAGGCTCATCCGGGAGTGGTGGACGAGTTGGTGGCCTATCGGTTCACCGGCCCCGTGCCCGCGGCCCAATATCAGGCCCAGATGATGGCCGGGGCCATGCACAACGCCGAGGATCGGGTGAGCGGGATCGCCTGCCCCACGTTGGTGCTGTTTGGGGAACACGACAAGGTGGTGCCTCCGGCCAATGCGGCGCTGCTGACGGCCAAGATTGCCGGGTCCGCCAGCGTCATCCTGCCCGGCGTGGGCCACATTTTCCCCTTGGAAGATGTGGATGCCACCAATGCCGCGTTGCACGAATTCTTTTCAAAATAAAAAATTACCACAAAGAGCACAAAGAACTCAAAGACGTAAGAAGAAAATCTTTGTGGCCTTTGCGCTCTTTGTGGTAAAAAATTCAGCCCCTCTCCCCTCCCCGGTTTTGACAGACACTTTCGGGCAATCCTATAATGAGGGTTGTAGCTTTTTTCAACCCAAGGAGACGCCGACGCGATTATGACTATTTTGAGAATTGTATCCGCCTGGGACGAGGATGGGGCGATCTTGCGCCAGCCTGGTCAGCGGGTTGTGACCTTTGACGCCACGCTGCACACCCTGTTGGACAATATGCTGGAGACCATGCGGGAGGCCCCGGGCGTGGGGTTGGCCGCGCCCCAGGTGGGGATCGGCAAACGTATCACCGTGGTGGAATATCCGGACGACGAGGATGACCCGGAGAACACTTTGCGGGTCTATGAGTTGATCAATCCGGAGATCATCAAGCAGCGGGGCAAGGAGATGGGCGAGGAGGGTTGTCTGAGCCTGCCCGGTCTGGTGGCGGATGTGGAGCGGGCGGACTTTGTGCTGGTGCGGGCGCAGGATCGCCACGGCAAGGAGATCCGCATCAAGGCCTTCGACTGGCTGGCCCGCATCTTCCAGCACGAGATCGACCACCTCCACGGCACATTGATGACCGACCGAGCGGTCCAGGTCTATCGTCTGCGCAAGAACGAAGAAGGCGAGATGGAAGCCATCCCCGTGGAGGAGATGGTGGGGTAAAAGGTGAAGGGGTGAGCGGGTGAAGGGGTGAAGATGGTAAAAGGGCGTTTGCTGAGTTACCCAGCAAACGCCCTTTTCGATCTCACTCTTTTACCTTTTTGTCGTAGCACAGTCCCGAAAAAACAAGCACCCGACGCCATAAAAATCTACACAAATCGCCCCTACCCTCGGGGGAAGCGGTAGGGACGAGGGGAAACAAATTCGGTTACGTCCGGCGGGAATTGACGACCACGGAAGACACAGAACACACGGAAGGCTTGTTAAAGCCTTCCGTGTATTCTGTGTCTTCCGTGGTTAATGCCGGACCAGGCAGGGGGCAGCCTGTTTTTCAAGACACTTTACTGTCCGGGCAGGACTGCCGGGGCGGCTTGGGGCAGGGCGTCGGCCTGGCTGAAGAGATCCGCCGGCAGGATGTACTGGCCACCGCTGCCCACGATCAGCGGGTATTGGCCGTTCCAGTTGATGGTGGCCTGCCACGCGATCATTTCCGGGGTGAGACTTTCGGCGATCAGGCGGTTGGCCTGGGCCTGGGTTTGGGCCTTGACCAAGGTGGCCGCGGCGTCGGCTTCGGCCTGGAGTTTGATGGATTCGGCCTGGCCCTGGGCGATGCCAGTGCGCTCCAGCCGCTGCTTCTCCGCCTCACCCTCGGCCTGGGTGATGACCCGGGCCTTCTCAAACTCGGCCTGTTTGGCCAGGTTCTCCTTGGTGGCGATATTTTCCGCCTCGATCTGCTTGTTCTCCACGGCCTGTTTGTAGGCTTCGGTGAACTGGATGCTGCGCAGACCGAAGAAGACCATTTCGATCCCCTCGCCCTCGTAATCGGTTAAAAGCTGCTCGGCAATGGCGGCCTCGGCGGCCTCCACATTGCCGCTATAGAGGTCCGCGGCCTGGAAGCGTTTGAGGATGTTGCGCACCCGCACCCTGGCATTGGCCTTGACCACCTTTTCCACCATCTCCCGCTCGGTGCCCAGATTTTCCAAGATCTCGGCGGCCCGCACCCCGTCAATGCGGAAGCGGACCGTAAAACGGACGGCGATCTGCTGGCCGTCGGATGTGGCCGTATCCACCTGGAAATCGGGATAGTCGGCCTGGCTGGAATCGGGATCCTCGCTGGTTTCGTAGATGATCTCCTGGGTGCGATAGACCACCACATCCTGAATGAAGGGGATCTTGAAGTTCAGCCCTGGTTTGAAGACATTGACCACCCGGCCAAACTGCTTGACCACGGCCACGGTGCCCACCTCCACCTGGGTGAAGCTGGCCGGGACGCTGAAGACGGCCAAGATCACCAGAAAGACCAGAATGGCCCCGCCAGTGGAAAGTTGACGATTGGGCGTCTGGCGGCCGCGTCGGGCCGTGGCCTGATAGATCGCCACAAAGACGGCGACAGCGGCGAAAAAACTCACGCTGAGGACCAACAGAAGTTGAACCATTTTGGCTCCTTTTTGGAATGGATCACCTGCGAGAACCACGAATTTCACAAATTTCACGAATTATTTCCGAGGGAAATTCGTGTTACTTCGTGTCATTCGTGGTTTTTTGCAGGTGATCCTGGAATGATTTGGGGATGGTTCGCCAGGGAAATTTCCCGTGATTTGGCGATTAGACAACAAGGGCCACTCTACCACAGCCCGGATCCCCAACCCTACCAGTCGCCCGACAGACGGCTGACGCCAACCCCCAAAATATGAACAGGTCCCCTATGCTATGTGATAGGGGACCTGTTTGCGATTGTGTATTTTTGTAGCCACGAAGTCACGAAGACGGGAAGATCCACGAAGAAATCTTCTCCTTGTCTCCTCTTCTCTCCCTACGGGATGGTCAGCACCTGCCCCACCAGGATGCGGTCGGCGTCGGCGATGCCGTTGGCCTGCATAAGCGCTTCCATGGTGATGCCATATTGGGTGGCGATGCCAGAGAGTGTCTCGCCGGATGAGATGGTGTGTACCCGTTGGCCGCTGGCCCCTGCAGGCACCTGGGCACCGGGGATCACCAACTCTTGGCCGGGCTTGATCAGGTTGGGGTTGGCGATGTTGTTGGCATCCACAATCGCCTGGGCGGACACGTTGTAGTCCCGAGCGATCTGATATAACCCTTCGCCGGCCTTCACCGTGTGGATCACCGAAGCCGTGGTCGCGGCCCCAGCGCCGCCGCCAGAGGTGGCCCCCACCAACGGGGCGGGTTGATAGCCGGGGATCACCAGGGTTTGACCAACAAAGAGCGCATTCTGGTCGGACAGATTATTGGCCGCCACAATCGCCGTAGCGGAGACCCCGTAGTTCACCGCAATGGAATAGAGGCTGTCCCCGGACTCCACCGTATATTCAAAGGGGGCAGGCGTGGGGGTGGGGATGCCTTCTGCCGTGGCCCCTTCGCCCAAGGGAATGCGCAAAATCGCGCCCACCTGGATGTTGTCATCCGTAAGGAAATTCAAGGCCCGGATTTCCCCGGCAGAGGTGTTATAGGTTTCGGCCAGAACGGAGAGGATGTCCCCATCCACGACCGTATAGGCCAGAATCTGCCGCTCCGGGACCGGGGTGGCCGTGGGCGCAGGGACCGGGGTGGCCGTGGGCAGCACAGACGATTGGATCACCTGGGGATCCGCGGGGGCGGGCAGCACGGCGGAGACAGTCGGCGTGGCCGTGGGTTCGGCCTCGGCCCGGTCTCGGGTGCAGCCGGACAGGAGAAAGAGCATTGTGACAAGGATTAGGGTGGGCATGACCATTCGGCGCATGGTAGGTCTCCTGACATGGTGGGGAGGGTCTTGGCTGGACAGATCGAGGTCGCTAGGCGTCATGATAGCATACTCAAATGGCCGGTGCAAACGATCCGGTGTTTGACTGTTTTTACCACCATGCGATCACGCACCCTCGTGGCAAAAACAGTTTCGGCAACCTCCCTCGGCCAGCGTTGAGTCAAACAGACAAATTTCCTCGCCGTAGGGTAACGGTCCGGTTCGCTTCCCGGAAAAGTCCAACGGCAGCCGATTGACCCTGGTACACTGGGGGCAACACAAGCAAATGCAGGTTGACTGCAATCTGCTACAGGCCCCCAGATCTTGGGCCATCAAGGAGAAACCCCATGAACATGCGCAAATTTGTCCTTATCGCCATCACCATCTTAATCGCCACCGTGGCCTTTGCCGGTGTGGCTTTGGCTTTGGACGTCGCCCCGCAGACCCCTGTGGTACAGGCCAACTTGGTCAACGTGCGGGACTTTGCCCCCGCCTCCACCACGGACAGTCTGAACTATGCCGTGGATGGCGGCCAACTCTTTGTCGGTAAAACTGGCGCCTGGATGCCCGTCACCACCCCGGATGGCGTCATTGTCAACGCCGTGGCCCAGGACAGCCATCTGGCCGACGTGGTCTACATGGGTGCAGCCAATGAGCTGACCCTCTTCCGCTCCACGGACGGCGGCCAAAACTGGCAGCGCATCCCCCTGGGCGAGCAGATCGGTGCCATCACCGACATCGCCGTGGACAGCGTCAACCGCATGGTCTATGTGGGCACGGACAACGCCGGCCTCTTCCGCCTGCGAGATGTGGGCACCAGCATGATCGCCGGTGGCCGTCTGAGCCTGGACGAGCCGGTTCTGCAGGTGGTCGTGGACAACAGCGGGGCCGGGCTGGCCTTTGTGCGCACCCCTTGGAATCTCTACCAAGCCGAGAACGGCGGCCTGAATTGGGTCAAGGTTGAGAATCTGCTCAGCGTCCCCACCGCCCTGGCCATTGCGGACACCACGCCCGCCACGGTCTACGTGGGCACGGCGGACCGAGGCGTGCTTTCCAGCCAGGATGGCCTCACCTGGCAGACCGCCAACGCCGGGCTGGGCCTGACCCCTGGCAGCCGCCTCTTCGTGGACGCCCTGGCCGTTGACCCGATTCAGCCCGAAGTGGTCTACGCTTCCACCAGCTTCCTCTTTGGCAGCGCCAACACCCAGGCCACAACCCAGGGTGTGAGCATGAGCCAGGACAACGCCCAGGCTTGGACAACCCTGGCCCCGGCCTTGGCTGGCAACGTGGCCGTGGTGGAATTGCTGCCCGTCAGCGGACAGCCCGGTGCCGTCTTCGCCCTGGCCGCCAACAGCCGCACGCCCCTGGCTCTGGGCAGCGCCCCAGTCGCCCCGGTGATGGCAGTCGCAGCCGCCGCCCCGGTGATGGTCGCCCAGCCCGCCGCTCCGGCCACCAATTGGCTGGCCTGGATGATCGCTGGTCTGGCTGGCCCTAGCCTTGGCCTTCGCCACTGGCACGGACATCTTCCGTCGCTGGGGTCGCAAGCCAGTCTTCGGCAAGAACGACGGGAAGCCAACCCCTGTGCGGGTCAGCCACAAATAGGCTTTTCTTTCCCAAACCAACAAACGCAAAAGCGCCCGGTGATTAATCACCGGGCGCTTTTGCGCTGTCTCTGCCAGTCACCCCCTACGGGGCGATGATGCCGGGGTCCCGACGCAGAAGGCGCAGATAGATGGGCACGATGGGGGCCAGGATCAGCGCGCCCAGGGAGAGGGCCACCCGCAGGGAGTAGAGATTGCCGATGTAGCCCACGGGCGGACCGCCGACGATCTGGCCCACGGCGTTGAGTTGGCCCTCAAAGGAGATGACCGTGGCCCGCACGTTGGCGTCGATGTGCTGGTTGATCCAGGCCATGTGCAGGGGATAGGTCACGGAGCGCACCACGCCCACGGTCCAGAAGGCGATTAGGGCCAGGACCAGGTTCCCGCTCAAGCTGAAGAGCAGGATTGCCGCCCATCATCACCAGGTGGATGGTGAGCAAGGCGCGCACCAGGGTGCGGCTCTGCTCCGTGTCCACCACCCGGCGCACCACGCCGGCGGCGCCCAAGGTCAGCAGCATGGAGACGGCGCTGATCAGGCCGAACCAGACCACGGGGTCCAGGTTGCCCAGGCTGGGCAGGTCGAAGGTTTGCAGCAGATAGGGGGTCCACAGGCGGTCCCAGCCCTCGCTGTACATGCCATAGATGGTGGTGATGGCCAGGATGGTGAGGAGGACGGGCCGCAGGCGCACCAGGGCCAGCCCGCTTTTCAAGGTGTGGCCCATCTGCTGCCAGGAGGTGCGATCCGCCGCCGGGGTGGGCTGAAAACCGTCCTCGCTCATCATCACCGCCATCACCCCGGCCAGCACGAAGAACATCAACCCGCCCAAGAAGATGGGCAGGCGGATATCAACAAAGCTGGCCAATCCCACGCTCAGGCCGATGCCCAGCAGCCCGCCCACCCGGCTGGCCTGGGTGGCGCGCAGGAAGAGTTCGCCCGTGGGCAGATCGTCTCCGGCCGCGGCCATTTCGTCGATGATCCAGGCTTCCATGGCCCCGCTGGTGAAGGTGGCCCCGATGCCCCACAGCACTTGGGCGAGCAGCACGGCCCAGAAGCGGGGGATGGCCTCGACCATGAAACCAACCCCGATCAGCCCAAAGCCGATCAGCACGGAGAGCTTGCGGCTGCGCACGTCGGCCACAATGCCGGTGGGCACCTCGAAGAGGAAGTAGGCGACTTCCAACGTGGTGCCCACCAGCACAAGTTGCAGGGGATTCAACCCCACCACCGTGGCCTGATAGACCATGTTGACCGTGAAGACCAGGGAGAAGAAGAGACTCTGCGCCCCGCTCATCCACAGATAGACCGTGCGGGGTGAGGTTCGCCTCATGCAGCCGCCGCCTCGGCCACGGAGGCATGGATGCTTTCCATGCTGCGCACCTCGATTTCGTCCAGGATGGTGGGGTCAATCACCTTGTGATAGTGGACCCCGGCGGGTTGAGGCTCGTAGCCCAGTTGCAGGTTGATCTGATACATGGGGTTGTGTTCCTCGTTGCCCGTCAGGATAGACTTTGTGCCCTGGGATCTGGCCCACTCGATGGCGTGGACCTTGAGGGCGATGGCCGCGCCCCGACGGCGATAGGCCCGGCGCACGGTGGTGAAGCCAGTGAACAGTTGGGTCATCTCCCCGCTGGCCATGAGGAGTTGGGTCAGGCCCGCATAGCGCCGCGTCCCATTGCGCTCATCAACAGCCACAAAACAACCATCAGGCAGATAGTCAGGTGCAGTGAAGATTCGATCCGTAAACTCCTGGAATGAAAGCCGGGTAGGCGTATCAGGCTGAGGTTCATCCTGGGTTCCCTCCCAATCCAGATCATAAAGACGCTCTTTCCAGTCCAGGTCCATTGTAGAGAGGTCTCGATAAGAATAGATGCGCAGACCGTGGTCGGCTAATCCCTGTACTTGGCGGCTGAAGCGACTGGGATCGAAACTCGCCACATCCAGCTTGGAGAGGGGCCAACGCATGAGCGGGCCGTCAAAGCCTCGCTGGGCCAGGAAGCGATGAGCGTCCGCATAGTCCTCCCGAGTATCGCTCTCGATCAGCCGGGGAGCGATCTCCCGGTCATTCAGTTGCTGCATGATGTACTCGTAGGCTTGGCTGCCCACACCCTTTCCCCTGTGTTCGGGTAGCACGTCGATTCTCATGCCGTACTTGCCAGGGCGATAGGCCCAGTAGTTTTCCTGATAGATGGCATACCCCACAGGTTGGCCGTCCACCTCCAGAATCAACCGTTGGCACAGATAGTTCGGGTTGCGCACACGATCGAAATAGGCGAACATCTCAGATGTCAGTATCTCATCGGGCCAGACGATGTTGTGGATGTGGGCCAAAGTGTTGTAGTCGGTCTCATCCTTGACGAAAGGTCGAATAGCAATCATAGGTTTATAGCTCCTCATAGATTTTCACATAACTCTTGTAGCGGCTGGGGGCGATGAGGCCATCGGCCACGCCTGCCCGCACTGCGCAGTTGGGTTCGTGGCGGTGGCTGCAATCGCCGAAGCGGCAGCCCCCGGCCAGATCCGCCACCTCGGGGAAGAAGGCGGCCAGTTCGGTGGGGCGCAGACCGGCCACGCCGAAGTCTCGGATGCCGGGGGTGTCCACCACGGCGGTGCGGCCATCCACCCGCAGGAAGGTGGCCTGGGTGGTGGTGTGCTTGCCCTCGTGGCGGCGCTCGCTGGTCTCCCCCGTGCGCAGGTTCAGCCCTGGGAAGATGGCCGAGAGCAAGGTGGACTTGCCCACGCCGGAGAGACCGGAGAGCACGCTGGTCTGGTTGACCATGAGCAGGCGCACGGCGTCCAGCCCGGCCCCGGTGACGGCGCTGGTCATGACCACCGCATAGCCCAAGGCCCGATAGGGGGCCATCATGGCGTGGCATTCGGCCAGATCTTCCGCCAGGTCGATCTTGTTGATGCAGATGGTGGCGGTCAGCCGGAAGCGCTCGGCGGCGATCAGGTAGCGGTCGATCAACTCCAGCCACAGGGCCGGTTCCCGCCAGGCGGAGACGATGAGCAGTTGGTCCACGTTGGCGGCGATGGCCTGTTGCAGATGGCCGGCGAAGACATCGGGCCGGGCCAGGACCGTGCGCCGGGGCAGCACCTCCTCCACCACGCCGCCCCCCACGCCGTCCAGGGTGATGACGACCCGGTCGCCCACGATCACCGGCTGGGTGTAGAGGCTGCGCTGGGCGAGCAGGCTGCCCCGCACGGTGCAGAGGAGGGTCTCATCCGCCCCCACGTCCCCCACCCGATCGGTTGTTTGATCTGCCAAGGCCACTCGACAGAGACTGTTGCTGTTTTCCAAAACAACCCCGATGGGACCAGAGGGTTCCGGTTCCGACGGTGGTATCCGGCTGGGCAGATCCGGCGGCAAGGGACTGGGCGATGGTGGCGGCATCCGCGCCCGGCTCGGCGTAGATGGCCTGTTCCAGGGTGCGGCGGCGCTCCCGCTCGTCCAGGGGCATGACCCGTTCGGCCTGGGCATAGTCCACTTCATCCCAGGCTTCCGGGTCGTCGGGCAGCCAGTCTCGGCGGCGGGCGGGCTTGGGTTCATAGCCCCGCTTGATCTTTTTGTTGACGGCTTGCAGCTTGCGTCGCCGCTCGCCTTTTTGCATCTGTTCCATGTGTCGCTCGGCTGTCGCTTGGTAGCTATCGCGATCGTTTGTCTTGGGTTTAGACATGGGTGTTGGTTTTCTCCAGAATAAGCCCGGCGATTTGCCAGGGCTGTTGTTCGGTTGGTTGCTTGTAAAACCGGGCGTATTTGAAGAAAACAAAAACGCCCACGGCGGATACCCGTGGGCGTTACGATGGACCTTGTTTTACCAGGTCTTGCCGGAGAGGTTTGACCGGGCAGACCTGTTTCCAGGGACCGTCCGGGTCAAAAATCAAGGCACAAAAATAGCCACGGGTATGCGATTAGCACCCGTGGCTACAGAGGTCAATTGAAGTTGGTGTTCGAAGACCTAGCTGTAGAGCGACAGGCGCGCATTTTGGATGACGACTTGCACAGAAATGATTTTTGCCATCTTTACGCCTCCTTGGTGAAACTCAACAAAAGGTCGGACTGGTTTGAACAAATCACAACTTTGATACAATAGCAGACTTTTCGGGCTACGTCAAGGACCAATTTTTTTAGGTCACCCGATCCCTACTTCAAAAACTGCCAGGCGGTGGCCAGGGCCAGACCGGTGAAGATGAGCATGGACAGGGAGAACAAAGTGAAGGGCAGACCAAAAAAGACCCCGACAACGTTCCCGACGATCACGCCCAGGATCACGCCGGCCAGGGCGAAGTAGCGCAGATAGCGGCCCCGTCGTCGCCCCACGGCCTTGCGGATGATCTGGGCCAAGATGCTGCCTGCACTGCTGCCGCCGATGAAGGCGATGATCAGGCCGAAGAAGCCGAACATGTTGATCAACAGCCCGACGATGGGGGCGGCCACGGCGGACACGCCAAAGCCCACGCCAAAGGCAATGGGATTGTCCATGGTCACGGCGTTGAAATAGACCGCCTGCTGGCCGCGGATGCACTCTTTGCAGCGATAGCCCACGTCCGTGAGCACAGCGCATTTCATGCAGATGGGCTTTTCGCACTTATTGCAGCGCAGCAGGGTTTCCGTTTCGGGATGGTTGGCACAATACAGGGTGTCGGGCAGGGTGTCGATGGGTTCGGGTGTTGGATTCATGTTGATTGGTTGCTTTGGTGATTGGTTGATTTAGCGATTGGGCGATTGACGTTCCCGCCTCACACGGTCCATTTGAGTTTGTCCATCAGGGCCTGATAGAAATAGCTTCGGCTGCGGATCCGGATGAAGCGGGCCATGTGGGGGCTGCCGACGACGATGATCTCGTCGTCTTCCTTGAGGACGATCTCGAATTGACCGTCCACGGTCAGTATAGCCTCATGATCGGTTTCAACCTGTAAGCGTACTTCTGCTCCTTCGGAGAGAACCAATGCCCGATCCATGCTCAGATGGGGGGCCACGGGGATCACCAGGATATTGCGCAGTTCCGGCGGCAGGATGGGGCCGCCGGCGGCCAGGGCATAGGCCGTGCTGCCCGTGGGCGTGGCGATCACAATCCCATCGCACACATAGGTGGTCAGGAAGCCCTCATCCAGCCAGGCGCTGACTCGCACCACCCGGGCCAGACTGCCCCGGCTGATCACCACATCGTTCAGGGCGTCGTATTCCGCCCGCACGGGACGGGTGCCGTCGGTGGTCATCTGCTCCACCCGCACCCGCACCATCAAGCGCTCTTCGGTCCAATAGTCCCCGGCCAACATCTTCTTCAGGGGCTGCTGCCAATCATCCGGGAAGACCTCGGCCAGAAAGCCCAGCCGCCCCATCTTGACGCCCAACATGGGCACATCATAGGCCGCGCCCATGCGGGCCGCCCGCAATAGGGTGCCATCCCCGCCCAGGGTGATGATCAAGTCCATGTCGGCCAAATAGGGCAACATGGCCTCCGGCTCCCAGGCCGAGCCTTGGCGAATCTCGGACAAGCCGTAGGATCGCAAAAATGTCGCAATTTGATCCGCCAAGGCCAGGGATTCGGGTTTGTGGGGATGATGGAGAATGGCGATACGTTGAAAGGGAAGGGAGGCGGATTGGGCCTGCTGTGTCATGGGATCACCGATCATCGGTTGGGGTCACACGAGAAATGGATGGTTAACTCATCGTTGAGTCATCATAGAACAGGGGCAGGAATCCGTCAAATCATCCGGCTAAATCGGACAAAATCGTTCGGCCACTTTTGGGGTAATGGGATGGTCTAGCGGTCGGCTTTGTGCTATGATGACGGTGGGCTGCCGTTTGCCCTTGCCGATCGTCCTGCTATCCCATAGGTGATTCCCATGCGCATCCTCATTCTCTCGGATATCCACGCCAACTTGACCGCCCTGGAGACGGTCTTTGCCGCCGCCCAGGGGGAGTACGACGCGGTCTGGTGCCTGGGCGATGTCCTGGGCTATGGGCCGCGGCCCAACGAGTGCGTGGAGATGGTGCGGGAAAAGGTGGAGTTGTGCGTGATCGGCAACCACGATTGGGCCGTGCTGGGCCGGGCGGGCATCAACGTGGATGATTTCAACCCCCAGGCCCGGCAAGCGGTGCTGTGGACACGGAATGCCCTGAACGCCAAAAACCGCGCCTATTTGGACAGTCTGCCCGACGAACCCGTCTCGCCCGAGGATGCGCCGGACTTTTTGATCACCCACGCCAGCCCCCGAGAACCGGTGTGGGAATACATTCTCTCGCCGGGCATTGCCTTGGAGAATTTTGCCGTTTTCGATCAATCTTTCTGTTTGGTGGGGCATACCCACAAACCGGCCATCTACCGCTGGCAAGGTCACGCCATCCCCGCTGCGGATCCAGAAGCGGCCACCGCCTCATCGGCGGGCTACGTGGCCACGGTTCACCATCTGCAACCCCAGGTCGGCGTCCCCTACAACCTGGATGCCGACCCGGCCCACCGGTTGATCCTCAACCCCGGCAGTGTGGGCCAGCCCAGGGACAACGATGCCCGAGCCGCCTACGCCATTTTGGATCTGGCCCAGCGCACGTGGTGCAATCACCGGGTGGCCTATCCGATCGACCTGACCCAAAGCCAGATGCGCAGCGCCGGTCTGCCCAAGCGGCTGATCGACCGGCTCAGTTTTGGCTGGTAGGGATGACAATGACAAAACGGCAGCGCCCACAGATGTGAGCGCTGCCGTAGGGTTGGAACATCTGATGTCCGCAGGGGGCTGACGTCTGGCAAGCCGATGTCAGCCATATCCGGAGAGGGTGACGGAGAATCCGCTCACCGCCCCGAATCAGTCATGATCATGGCCTTCGCCGTGGACGTGACCGTGGTCCAATTCTTCGGCGGTGGCCGCCCGCAGGCTGACGATCCGCACATCGAAATGGAGTGTGACCCCGGCCAGGGGATGGTTGAAGTCCAGGGTGACCTCGTCTCCATCCACCTCGGTGACCATGGCCTGAAGAACCTGGCCGTCGTCATCCTGAACCTGGATCTCCATGCCCTCTTCCACGTCCATGTCGTCGGGGAAGGCATCCAGGGGCACAGTCTCCTGGGCCTCCGGTTGATATTCCCCATAGCCCTCTTCCGGTGCTACCACCACATGTTTCTCTTCGCCGACAGCCATGCCATTCAGGGCCTGTTCCAGACCAGGAATGATTTGGCCAAAGCCTTGCAGAAACTCCAAAGGGGGGTAGCCTTCGTTGGTATCAATCAGTTCACCCTCTTCGTCCCGCAGGGTATAATCAATACCAACAACAAGCTGATCTGCTACTAAGGTGGGTAATTGGCTCATCAAGGGGCTACAGTTTCGTAACGTCTTTGGCGGCCAAACCCTTTGCGCCCTGCTCCACCTCAAACTCCACCCGCTGACCCTCGGTCAGGGTGCGGAAGCCTTCGGATTGGATGGCAGAGTGGTGGACAAAGACATCGTCCCCCGCGTCTCGCTGGATAAAGCCGAAGCCTTTGGCGTCATTAAACCACTTGACGGTGCCGGTTTCCCGTGTACTCATGTTTCGATTCTCCTTGTTCTGGCGGTTGCCAGGTAGACAAAATGTGGTACGGTTGACAAAGTTGGAAGTTGGGTAGTTTGTTCGAGAAACAGAAAAAGCCCACCGGGTTTGCAAGTCCGGCAGGCTTTAAGCGAATTCCGAACAAAAATTACACAAACTTCCAAGAACAAGAATATACCTGTTTTTTCGACAAGTCAAGCCCCGAAATGTCTTTTTTATGGCTTTCGGCGCATATCCAGCCGATGCGGGAAAGTGTGGGGAATATCCCCGGCCTATGCTAGAATAGAGAACCCTTGGCTCCCGCTCACACCCTTTTGGCCCTATTTCACAAGGACTCCTGCCAATGGAATCGCTACGTCGTTCCCGCACTGTCAACTGGCCCAATACCCTGACCGTTTTCCGCACCATCTTGGCCCTGATCATCCCGTGGCTCTTTTTGCAGGAGTCTCTGACCATGCGCCTGTTGGCGGCTGCGCTTTTTGTGGTGGCCGTGATCACGGACATTGTGGATGGACACATGGCCCGCACCTACGATGACATCACCACCTTCGGCAAGATCCTGGACCCCATTGCCGACAAGTTGCTGGTGCTGGGATCGTTTTTCACCGTGGCCTATCTGGGTGTGGTGCCCTATTGGATTTTGATCCCCATCGTCCTGCGGGAAGTGATCATCACCGTGCTGCGCTTCTATTTCTTGGGCAAGGGCGTGGCCGTGGCCGCGGTAAAGAGCGGTAAACAGAAGACGATCCTGCAAGCGGTGAGCCTGGGCGGGGCGTTTCTGGTCTTCATGCACCAAGTCTACATGGCCCCGCTCATGGACTCAAGCTTGGCCAACACCTTGGGCATTGTCTATGGGGTGATCATGTACGCCCTGCTGCTTACGGCGCTCTATCAGACCCTCTACTCCGGCTTTGATTTCTTCCGGCTGAATTGGGGGTTGTTGACGGGGAAGAAGGGGTAAAAGGGCGACAGGATGGCGTTGCCTCCCCGCCTCCCCGCCGCCTCGTCTCCCCATCTCAACGTCCCGCCTCCTCTTCTTTCGATTCTTTCGTGTCCAACCGTTTATAGATTTCGAACCAATCTGGCAATTCTTCCGCCCGCTTGGCCGCACGGCTGGTTTCGTCCGCAAATCGCCACTTTTCCACCCGCCGCCGGATCTCGTCCACCACACTGGCGGGATCCGGCACCCGGTCAAAGGTAAAGATGCCTTCCGTGGCCGCGGTGCTGATCTTGACATCCCCAAAGTTAAAAATGTAGTGGATCGGGGTAGGCTTCTCAAACTGAATATCCTGAATTTCAGAAATTTGCGCCTGCCGTCGTTCTTCCGAAAAGAAGAGAGGCAGCTTGCTGATATCGACAATCATCGTATTGGTCAACTCGTAGGTATCGTTGCGCCAATCTGCAAAGATCCACCCGCCTGTGACCAAGGCGATCAGTCCCACCACCGAGGCCACCAATTCGACTGCCTCAAATGCCCCAGCGATGTCCTGCACAATCCCCAAGAACCCACCCACACCCACAACCACCGAGACCAAGAAAAGAACGACGGGGGTCACCAGTTTGCTGGCCAAGATGAGCCAGTGCTGACGCCAGACCACCGTGGCACTCCCCGCCCAATGATCAACGGTTGGGGAGAGCAGGGAGCGAAATTGTGCCCACCATCGCTTCCAAAAAAGCGTGGGGAGGGGCGCGGCCGTCGCCTTGGGTGCAGAGACCAGGACCCGATCCGGCATGGTCAGCTTGATGCCCAGGCGGGCTTCCAGCCGCTCCTGAATATTCATCTTGGTTTGGGCCTGGAGATGGTTGCGCTGCATCTGCATTTGGCCAAAGATCGTGTCGCGCATTTTGGCCGGGTCCGGGGCATAGTCGAAGATGATATTGCCCTGCTTTGACGCCGTCTGAATCACCACATCCCCATAGCCGAACAGATTGCCCAAAGAACCCCATGCGCACGGTGATATTTTGGATTTGGTACAAGGATGCCTCTCGCCGGGTTTCGTTAAAGAAGATCACCTTGTCCTGTTGAACCACTCGCTGGCTTGTCACAAACAAGAAGTCGTTCAGATAGTCCAGCCATCCCCACACCCCGGCCAACAAGGCCAAAATCCCCAAGCCCCAGGTAAGCACAACCAGCACGCCGGGCGATTCCAACGCCAATCCCCAATCTGCCAACAGAAGCACGATCAACATGCCGGTCAAAATCAGCCCAGGAATCAGCTTGCGCACCAGGATGAACCAGTGGCGGCGATCATAGAGCAGCAACGCCTCATCCGCCGCCAGCCAGGAGACCTGCTTGCGCTCCCCCTCTTCTCTGCGTATCTTGAGGGTGGCCGGGCTGAGGCGTCAACTTGGGGATGATCCTCCCCCTTTCTTGGCGATCAAAGGCCAAGAAATCTTGTCGATCCAACTTGAGCCATTCGCTGCGGGCGTGGGCCTCAATGGTCGAGGTGATGGGCGATTCCATGAGCAGAGCCGCTTCGCCAAAGTGGATGGGGCCGGTGACCCGCTTCTCCGGCATGGCATCACCTTTGCCATCCAATACGTGCAGCGTGGCCGTGCTGCCGGGCATCAGCAGCCAAAGAGCATGGGCCGACTCTCTTTGTAGGCTGATCAAGTGGTGATTGGGCATATAGATATGGCTGGCAAAGCCTGCCAATCTGCTGGCTTCCTGGGGACTCAGGCCGGCGAAAAGACGAGTTTCATGCAGGGTCTTCACCCGTTCATCATGCCGATCCCCTTGGCTCATTTTGGGAAAATAGCGGGCGGCCCGGCGTAAAATATTATGGGGCAACACAAAGATCTCGCTGGGGCAGCGAACCGTGGCCGTGTTGCGATAGCCGCCGGTTTCCAACATGGGAAAGATGCCAAAGACGGTCCCATTGCCCAAGAAGCGCACAATGCCTTGCCGCCCATAAGAAAGATCGACCTGCCCCCGATCGATGATATAAAAACTTTCTTCCCCAACTTGCTCCTTGTTATAGATGGTTGCCCCAGAAGCGAAGCTCTCCGCTTTAGCCACATCGGCCAGCAAACTAATATCAATAATGTCCAACTCAGCCAGCCAAGGGACCGTGCGCAACCGCCCGATGGCCTCCAAGTTCATCATCTGGCCCCGCACATGGGTATAGCGATAGATCAACCGGTTGAGCGCCCGATTGTCCAACAGCAACAGTTCGCAGAGCCCGTCCGCCACAGCGGTATAGACATGGGGCAAATCATAGAGCAATCCATGTTGGCCGACCAGCCCCCCCTGGGCCACAAAATGGCTCAACATCGGCTCACCCAACTTAGTCGGCTGCTTGGTCCGCGTCCAGGTCACCTGGCCGCTGAGAACGACGTAGGTATATTTCGCCTCGTCACCCTGGGCGAAGATCGGCTGGTTATCCCGATAGGTGCGCCGATCGTAGCCATCGAAAAGAGCGTGCAACCGCTCATCGCCGGGCACGCCCTTCAAAAATTCCAGGCTGAGGATCAGGCTATCATCAAGATCGGAGCGGGGAAAGTCCATGAATCAAGACTCCTTGCATTTCTGCGCGTTCTTGGCGGCCAACGTCTTCAAACTCACAACGCATCCTTCACAGCCTGGGCGGACGATCTCGTCATGCCCGGAATGGCGGCGATCTCGTCCACCGCCGCGGCCCGGATCTTGTCCAGATCCCCGGCATAGTAGGTGAGCAACGCCTTGCGCCGGGAGGGACCGATGCCCGGCACCTCGTCCAGCAGCGAGCGGACCTGGGCCTTGCCCCGCAGGTTGCGGTGATAGGTGATGCCCCAGCGGTGGGCCTCGTCCCGGATGCGCTGGACCAAATGCAGGGCCGGGCTGCCCCGTTTCATCCAAATAGACTGGGATCGCCCCGGCAGAAACAGCTCTTCCTCCTGCTTGGCCAGCCCCACCACGGGCACGGCGTCGGTCAGGCCGAACTCTTCCAGCACCTCCACGGCCACGCCCAATTGGCCCTTGCCGCCGTCAACGATCAGCAGATCCGGCAGGATGCGCCACTGTTCGTCGCCTTTTTTGGCCTTTTTGCCCGGCTCCGGCTTGGCCGTCTCCACCGCCCGGCGGAAGCGGCGACGCAGGGTCTCCCGCATACTGGCGAAGTCGTCCGGCGCGCCCTGGCTGCCCTTGCCGTGGAGTTTGAAGCGGCGATACGCCGACTTGAGGGGCGCGCCCTTGGCAAAGACGACCATGGCGCCGACCGTGTTGGTGCCCTGCAAGGTGCTGATGTCAAAACATTCCAGCCGGGCCGGGGGGCGGGGCAGGTCCAAAAGCTGTTGCAAAGTGCTGATCGCCTCGGTCTGTTTGTTGGTGTCCAAGGCCCACTCGGCCTGCTGCACCCGCAGATATTCGGCCGCGTTCTCCTCGGCCATCTGCATCAGCTTGCGCTTTGGCCCCCGCAGGGGCTGGCGGATCTCCACCTTGGCCCCGTGCAATGTCGTCAACCACGCGGCCACCACATCCGCCGTGTCCGGCTGGGCTTGGACCAGCACTCGGCTGGGGATGAAGGTGGCCTCGTCGTAGTATTGTTGCATGAAGGCGCCCAATCAAACTGCCCCGCAGATTGACCCCGGTGGCCCCACTGCCATTCGCCGCGGCTTGTTCCTCGGCCGCGGCAATCTCCGCGCCTTCCAGCACAAAGCTCTCCCGCCCGGTCAGCCGCCCCCGGCGCACAAAGAGCACCTGGACCACCGTGTCCCCCGTGCGCTCGTCCTGGGCCGCGGCGATGTAGTCCTCGTCCTCCAGGCTGGTGTTGACGATCTTCTGCTGCTCCACAATGCGCTGGGCGGCCTTGATGCGGTCCCGATAGAGGGCGGCGTGCTCGAAGTTGAGATCCTCGGCGGCCTTGTCCATGCGCCGGGTCAGCTCGGCCATCACCGTGTCCGCGTCCCCTTGCAGGAAGTCCATCATCTGGCGGATGATCTCCCGGTAGTCCTCCCGGCTCTGCGCGCCGATGCAGGGTGCGCCGCACAATTTCAGATGCAAATAGAGACAGGCCCGCTTGTCCTGGCCGGTGATGGTGCGGTTGCAGTCCAGATAGGGGAAGACCCGGCGCAGACCGTCCAGGGTTTGGCCCACGGCCCGGCTGCTGGTGTACGGCCCAAAATAGCGGGCGCCGTCCTTGAGCACCTTGCGCACGACCTGGACCTTGGGGAAGTCGTCCTGCCAGTTGACCTTGATGTAGGGGTACTGCTTGTCGTCCTTGAGGCGGATGTTGTAGTGGGGCCAGTGCTGCTTGATCAGCTCGTTTTCCAGGATCAGCGCTTCCAGCTCGGTCTCGGTCACCCACCAGGTGATGTCCCGGATCTCGGCCACCAGGGCCAACGTCTTCTCCGTGTGCTGGGCGGACGCGTGGAAATAGCTGCGCACTCGATTGCGCAGCATCACCGCCTTGCCCACATAGATCACCGTCCCGGCTTCGTTGAGCATCAAATAACAGCCGGGCGTGGCAGGCAGTTCGTTTAGTTTTTGGGTGACTTTTTGGGGCAGGGTTCGGGACATGGGATGCGGGATGGGAGTTGAAGAGAAAAGACGTTGTCGCTTACGCCGCAGTCAACTGGACCAACCGCTCTTTGAGCGCCTGGAACTGGACCGAGTCAATCCCCGTGGCAGCGGCAATCACGCCCCAGTCCACCCCCACATTCAACAGATCTTCAATCATCTCGATCTTGCCCTTGATCTCACCTCTGATCTCGCCTTTGATCTCGCCTTTGATCTCGCCTTCCAGCAAGCCTTCCTGTTTACCTTCCTGAATTAGTTCCTCAGCGTAGGTCAAGATATCTCCTCCTCTATTCTCTGTATACCGATTGACCGTCTCGGCAAACTCTTGCACGGTCTGTCGCTCCTGGGTCGCCGCCAGATAGATCACGAAGACTTTGACGTAGTCGATACCGCCGGTCCGCTCCACTTGGGCGATCAGTTGCGCCGCCTGCGCCAATGCCTTTTGCACGAACTTCTGGAAAGCCGCCATCAGCAACAATTGGGCGATGCGCGCCTTCTGCGCCCCCTGGATCTGATCCGGCGATGCGCCCGATTGGTCCACCAAATGGTGCGCGAATCGGGGCAGGAAGTCGTGGTCTCGTTCGCTCTCTGGGAAGAGATCGGCGAACTCGGTGGAGTAATGCCAACTCGTCTTGCCTTGATAGAAAACCACAGGCAGGATGGGGATCAGTTCCTGCTGAACCTGCTCCGCCTTGAAGCTCTCGTCCCAAATGCGGCACATGTACTTGAGCAGCCGAAAGCGCATCCACTTGTCCGGCGACGACTGATGCTCGAACAGGATGTAGAGATGGACCGGCTGCCCGCTCTCCTTCACCTGCACCGTGTAGAGCAGATCCGACTCGCTCTCGGCCATGGCTTCGTCCACGAAGCTGGTTTCCACCAGGGCCAGGGTCTCCCACGCCAGCCGCTCCGTCACGGACGATGGCAAATAGGCCCGCAGAAAACTTTCGGCCTCTTCCGGGTCAGAGAAAACTGTGCGAAAGAGCTTGTCGTGGGGTCGTTGCACCGATACGGACATGATTCATCCTCCTTGGGGAGAGCAAGGCACCTGTTTTCATCGATTATAGCACAGCAGCGCAACCGGATTGAAACCCGATTTTTTGGACGGCCCAAGCTGCTCATTTCTTCTTGCGCTGAGACTTGGCCAGACTGGAAACCGTATCCACCTTTTTGGCGGCACTGGACTTGGATCGGGGTCTTTTTGGCCGCAGGCTTGACCGGCGCCGCCTCTTCGTCCCCAAAGAGACCTTGCTGCATCGGGGCCGCCGGGGATGGCTTGGCCGCAGCCTTGCGCGGAGTCTTGGGCTTGGCCGCGGGCTTTGCGTCCGCGACAGCTTCGGGTTTGCTCTCGGTTTTGGCGGAAGCCTTGGGCGCAGTCGTGCGCGAGTTCGGGATTTGGCTGCGCTTGACCGCGACTTCGGCTTTGGGTTCAGGCTTGGCTTCCGCTTTGGCCTCAACCTTCAGCTTGACCGTGGCCGCGGGCTTCGTCGTCGCCGTGGACCGGGTTTTGGGGGCGGGTTTCGGTTTGGCCGCCGCCTTTGGTTTGGCCTCAGTCTTCGGCTCATCCCCGCCGGAATCGTCGCTGGGATCATCCCCGCTGCCGGGGGCCTTGCGGACCACGGTCATGGTGGCGATGGCGTCCCCGGAGGCGACGGCGACCACGGCTTTGCCCAGGGTGCCCCGGCCCAGGTCGGGGATCTCCTCCAACATGACGGGCTTGCTGACGCCCTTCTTGGTCAACAGCACCACGCCGCCGCCGGCGATGTCGTGGGCGACGACCGTGGCCCCGGCCACCAAGCCCGTGCGGGCGCTGGTTTTGTGGGTGACGATGCCGCCGCCGTTGCGCCCTTGGACGCTGTATTCGTCAATCGGCGTGCGCTTGACAAAGCCCAATTCCGTGGCCGTGACCACAAAGCCGTCGGCGTGGACCAGGGCGGCGCTCACCACAAGATCCTTCTTTTTGAGCTTGATGCCCGCCACGCCCCCAGCCGCCAACCCCATTGTGCGCACGGCCCCTTCCTCAAAGCGGATGGACTGGCCGGACGCCGTGAAGAGCATCACCTCGCCGTCGCCGGGGGTGAAGAAGACCCAGCCCAGCTTGTCCTTTTCCTCCACCCGCAGGATGTCCGGGTCCGCGGCCGCGGCTTTGAGGAAGTCGGTCAGCGTGACCCGCTTGACCATGCCCTGGCGGGTGGCCATGAAGAGATTGCCCACGGCTTCGTCCGAGGCCACACGGGGCAGGACCACGGCGGCCACAATATCATCCCGACGGCTGAAGTCGGTGAGTTCGGCCAGATGTTTGGGCGTGCCGTCCTGGGGGATCTCGTGGATGGAGAGCCGCCGGGTGCGCCCGTTGGTGTCGAAAAGATAGAGAAAATCCCGGGTGTTGGCCAAAATCAGGGCCACTTCGCTGCCCTTGCCCAACTTTTTCAGGCTGGCCGTGTCCACATTGACCACGGATTGGCGCTGCAAATTGCCATCCGCGCCCACGGAGACCCACACATGCTGGTCGGGCAGCAGGTCCGTGCTGGTCAGGGTGCCCCCCGTGCGCTCCACGATCTGGGTGCGCCGCACATCCCCAAACTGTGCTTTGGTGGCCAGCAGATCCGCCCGGATCACCCCCAGCACCTTGCCGGGGTTGGCCAGCAGTTCCTCCAAATAGGCGATCAGCTTGAGCAGTTCGTCGTATTCGTCCTGAAGTTTCTTGCGTTCCAGGGCCGCCAGCTTCTTGAGCTGCATGTCCAAAATGGCCTGGGCCTGCACTTCGCTAAAGCCGAAGTTGCGCATCAGGTTGTTGCGGGCCGTCTCCACCTTCTGGCTGCGGCGGATGGTCTCGATCACCTCGTCCAGAATATCCAACGCCTTGAGCAGCCCCTCCACAATGTGGGCGCGCTCCTTGGCCTTGGCCAGATCGTACTCCGAGCGGCGGCGGATGACCACCTGGCGATGCTCGATGAAGAGCTGCAACATGCGCTTCAGGCTCAGGGTGCGGGGTTCGCCGTCGACCAGGGCCAGCATGGACATGCCGAAGGTCTGCTGCATGGGGGTGTATTTGAAGAGGTCGGCCAGGATGTCCTTTGGCTCCACGTTGCGGGTCATCTCGATGCACAGGCGCATGCCCGTGCGGTCGCTCTCGTCCCGCAGATCCGTGACGCCTTCCAGCTTGCCGTCCCGCACGAGCTGGGCGATGCGCTCGATCAGGTTGGTCTTGTTGGTCATGTAGGGCATTTCGGTGACGACGATGCGGCTGCGGTTGCGGCTCATCTCCTCGAAATGGGCCTTGGCCTGCAAGGTCAACCGCGCCCGGCCGGTGGCATAGCCCTGGGTGATGGCGTCCACATCTTCGTCCGCCGTGCGCTTGCCCGAGCGGAAGCGGTAGAGAATGCCCCCGGTGGGGAAGTCCGGCCCCTTGACGAAGTGCATCAGATCCTCGACGCTGATCTCATCGACTTTATCAAAGCGGTCGATCATGTAGACCAGGGCGTCCACGATCTCGCCCAGATTGTGGGGGGGCACGTTGGTCGCCATGCCCACGGCGATGCCGCTGGCCCCGTTGATCAGCAGATTGGGCAGGTTGGCGGGCAGACACCAGCGGCTCTTGCAGGGTGTTGTCGAAGTTCGGCCCCCACTCCACCGTATCCTTTTCCAGATCGATCAGCATCAGATCGCTGATGCTGGCCAGCCGGGCCTCGGTGTAGCGCATGGCCGCGGCGTTGTCCCCGTCGATGGAGCCAAAGTTGCCCTGGCCGTCCACCAGGGGATAGCGCAGGGAGAATTCCTGGGCCATGCGCACCATGGCGTCATAGACCGCCGTGTCGCCGTGGGGGTGGTACTTGCCCAGCACCTCACCGACGATGCGGGCGCTCTTTTTGTAGACTTTGTCCGCGGTCAAATGCAGGTCGTGGTACATGGCATAGAGGATGCGCCGGTGCACGGGCTTCAGCCCATCCCGCACATCGGGCAGCGCCCGGCTGACGATCACGCTCATGGCGTAGTTCAAATACGCCGACTGCATCTCGTCGGTGATGTCCACTTCCTGAATTAGGCCGAATCTGTTGTTGTCGGTCATGCGTGTTGCTTTCTGGAAAAAAGTTGATTTGTTGGTTTGTTGATTTTACTCTACTTCCCCAAAATCCCTCGCTCAACCTGAACTTGGCGCAACTCGACGATCTGGTCTCGCAGGAGGGCGGCTTTCTCGAATTCCAGGGCCTTGGCCGCGGCCTTCATCTCTTTGTCGATGTCCAGGATCAGCCGGGCCAATTCGTCCTTGGACAAGCTGATCCGGGGTGAAGATGGGGCCCTTCTCTTCGGGTTTGGTCCCGGCTCGGCCTGACGACCGGGGCCGCTGGAACCGGTCGTGTATTCCACCGGGGTCTCGGCCAGCACTTTGACCCGATCGGTCAGATCTCGCACGCTTTTGATGATTGCTTTGGGGCTCGATGTTGTGGGCGATGTTGTGGGCCTCTTGGATGGCCCGGCGGCGGTTGGTCTCGTCGATGGCCCGCTGCATGGAGTCGGTGATGCGGTCCGCGTACATGATCGCCCGGCCCTCCACATGCCGGGCCGCCCGCCCAATGGTCTGGATCAGGGCGCTCTCGCTGCGCAGGAAGCCCTCTTTGTCCGCGTCCAGCACGGCCACCAGGGTGACTTCGGGCAGGTCCAGCCCTTCCCGCAGCAGGTTGATGCCCACCACCACGTCGAAGACCCCCAGGCGCAGATCCCGCAGGATCTCCACCCGCTCCAGGGTGTGGATGTCGCTGTGCAGATATTGCACTTTGATGTTGACCTCGGCCAGATATTCGGCCAGATCCTCGGACATGCGCTTGGTCAGGGTGGTGATCAGCACCCGCTGGCCCTTGGCAACCCGAATCTTCACCTCTTTGAGCAGATCGTCGATCTGCCCCTTGGTGGGCCGCACCTCCACCACCGGGTCGAGCAGACCCGTGGGGCGGATCACCTGCTCCACCACCTGCTGGGCGTGTTCTTTTTCATAGGGGCCGGGGGTGGCGCTGACATAGACCACCCGGTTCATGTGGCGCTCGAACTCCTCGAACATCAGCGGGCGGTTGTCCTTGGCGCTGGGCAGGCGGAAGCCGTAGTCCACCAGCACCTGCTTGCGGGCCTTGTCGCCGTTGTACATGCCCCGCACCTGGGGCACGCTCATGTGGCTCTCGTCCATAAAGAGCAGCCAGTCCGCCGGGAAATAGTCGAGCAGGGTCCACGGCGTGCTGCCCTCGGGCCGCCGGGCCAGGTGACGGCCATAGTTCTCCACGCCGCTGCAATAGCCCACTTCCCGCAACATCTCCAGATCGTAGTTGGTGCGCTGGCGCAGGCGTTGGGCCTCCAACAGCTTGCCCTGGCTTTCAAAGAGGGCCACCTGCTCGTTCATCTCTTTTTCGATGTCGTCAAAGGCCTCTTCCAGCTTGTCTTCCGGGGTGACAAAGTGCTTGGCCGGGAAGATGTCCACCTGCTGATGGTCGGCGATCACCTCGCCGGTCAGGGTGTCGATCTCGCTGATGCGCTCGATCTCGTCGCCCCAAAAGCTGATGCGGATAGGCGAAATCGCTGGACGCCGGCTGCACCTCCAAGACGTCGCCCCGCACCCGGAACTTGCCCCGCTGGATCACCATGTCGTTGCGGTCATAGTAGATGTCCACCAGATGGCGCAGAATCTGGTTGCGCCGCATCATCTCCCCCACCCGCAGGTTGAGGACGACCCGGCCATAGTCGGCAGGGCTGCCCAGGCCGTAGATGCACGAGACCGAGGCCACGATCACCACATCCTTGCGGGTGAAGAGGGCGTTGGTGGCGGCCAGACGCAGGCGGTCGATCTCCTCGTTGATCTGGGCTTCTTTCTCGATGTAGGTGTCCGAGCGGGCGATGTAGGCTTCGGGCTGGTAGTAGTCGTAGTAGCTGACGAAGTATTCCACCGCGTTGTGGGGCAGAAATTCCCGCATCTCGCTGTAGAGTTGGGCGGCCAGGGTCTTGTTGTGGGCCATGATCAGGGTGGGCTTCTGCACGGCCTCGATCACCTTGGCCATGGTGTACGTCTTGCCCGAGCCGGTGACGCCCAGCAAAACCTGATGGGTCATCTCCTCGTTCGATCCCGCGCACCAACTCGGCGATGGCCTGGGGCTGATCTCCGGTGGGCTGAAATTCACTGACAACCTGAAAAGGCGGCATAGGGCGACTCCGGGCGAATGGCGAATAGCGAGTGGCGAATCATATCACAAACGTCAAACCGAACAAAAGTTCTTTGGATTATAGTATACCGTGTTGGGCCATTTTTGTCCAGATCTGCATGAAATTCTGGGGGGTGCGTCACACTTTTTGAAACAGGGCGAGCAATCCCGGAAAGGGCCTGTTCTTGTTGGGTTGAGTGACTAGTCTTGGCCCATTCCGGGATTGGCGGGCGGATCTCCATCATTCCGGGAATGGGCCAATGCTATTCGCCTGACCCAAGATCGTACCGGCCCTTTCCCGGAATGCCCACGTTCATCAAACGCAGGTTGCCCCTCCCCCGATTGACGTTCCCCACCCCTCACGCTATACTTTCCCCAGCCCATCCGCTCTTGTTCACCCTGATCCAAGAAACCAGCCGCCTGTGATTGCTCGACCGCCTCGCCCCGTAACCGCACAAAACCACCCCCTTCAGCCGGATTCTGCACGCCCTCCTGCTGGTGAGTTTGCTGTGCGGCCTCTTTTCGCCCGTCACCCTCTCCGCCCAGGAGACCACGCCGACCCCGGCCAACCTGCCCGCGGCCGAGCCGACGGCCAGCCCGGTGGACACCCAGATCGAGGCCCTGCTGCAAGAGATGACCGTGGCGGACCGGGTGGGCCAGCTCTTCGTGGTCACCTTCCAGGGGCGCAAGACCGGCAGCACCAGCGAGATCGCCGAGCTGATCCGGGACTATCGCATCGGCGGCGTGGTGTTGAGCGCGGACAACGGCAACTTTAGCAACACCCCCGGCGCGGACACGCCCCGACAGGTGGCGATCCTGGCCAATCAGCTCCAGGCCATGACCCAAAATGTCTTTTTGACCTCGGAAGAAGCCCTGGACCCGACCCCGGAGCGGCTGATTCCCCCCACCCAAAACCAGTTCAATGTGGATGCCACCGGCGTGGGCGTGCCCGTGCTGGTGGGCATCCAGCAGGCCGGGGATGATCTGCCCAACACGGATCTGCGCCAGGGCTTCACCCCCCTGCCCAGCCAGATGGCCCTGGGTGCCACCTGGGACCCGAATCTGGCCCGATCCGTGGGCCAGATCGTGGGGGCGGAGCTGCGGGCTGTGGGGGTCAACCTGCTGCTTGGCCCCAGCTTGGATGTGCTGGAACAGCCCCGGCGGGACAATGTGGGCGGCGAGGGCATCTACACCTTTGGCAGCGATGCCTATTGGGTGGGGGAGATGGGCCGGGCTTATATTGAAGGTGTCCACCTGGGCAGCGACAGCCAGATCGCCACGATTGCCAACCATTTTCCTGGACAGGGGGGCAGCGACCGCCGCCCGGACGAAGAGGTCGCCACCATCCAAAAGAGCCTGCAAGAGTTACGCCGAATGGAGTTGCCCCCCTTCGCCGGTGTGACCCAAGGCCCCTCGTCCGTCCTCAGCCCGGACGGCAGCCCGACCAACACGGACGGGTTGATGTCCAGCCACATCCGCTACAGCGGTTTCCAGGGCAGCCGAGAGCGCACGCCCCCCATCAGCTTGGCCACGGAATTGGGCACCATTTTAGCCCTGGAGGAGTTCAGCGGCTGGCGCAAGGCCGGGGGCATCATGATGAGCGACGAGTTGGGGCTGCCCGCCGTGCGGCTCTATTACGACCCCACCCTGCAAACCTTCCCCAAACGACGCATTGCCCTGGACGCTTTCTTGGCCGGCAACGACCTGCTCTATCTCTCCCGCTTTGGCCTGACCGACACCTGGGAGGAAGAGCGCTCCAACATCAAGGAGACCATCAGCTTCTTCCGGGAGCGCTATACCACGGACCCGGATTTCGCCGTGCGGGTGGATGCGGCCGTGCGCCGCATTCTGCGCCTAAAATTGGGGCTGACTTTGGGCCTTGATGCGGACTCTGTGAATTTGGCCGATGCGTTGGTCACAGAGGCCCAGCTTGCCACCCTGAGCGATGTCACCGCCGCCGACCGGCTGACCGTGGTGAGCCAGGTGGCCCGAGAATCCCTCACCGTGCTCTATCCGGATCCCCAGGGACCGGCGGACCCCCTGCCCCCGGCCCCCCAGCCCGACGAGCGCATGGTGATCTTCACCGCCAGCCGCCCCCAGCGGGAGTGCGGCACCTGCCCAGTGGAGCCAGCCATCCAGGCCACCGGGCTCCAGGAGATCATGCTGCGGCTCTACGGTCCTGGGGCCACCAGCCAGGTTGACCCGGATCTGGTTCGCAGCTTCACCTTTGAGGATCTGAACCAGGTGCTCAACGACAGCGCCGCGCCCCAATTGGCCCAAACCCTGGAAGATGATCTGGCCGCGGCGGACTGGTTGATCTTCGCCATGCTGGATGTGGATCTGGAGCGCTTCCCCAACAGCGATGCGGTGAAGCAGTTCCTGCGTCTGCGCAGCGACCGGCTGCGGGGCAAGCGGATTGTGGTGCTGGCCTTAAACGCCCCCTATTTTCTGGACGCCACGGAGATCAGCAAGCTCACGGCCTATTTTGGCGTCTACAGCCGCACCCAGCCCTTTATGGAAAATGCCGTGCGCGCCCTCTTCCGGGCCTATCCTGTGGTGGGCGCGCCCCCGGTCAGCGTGCCCGGCACCCAATTCAACAGCTTGATCGAGCGGCTGGAACCCAACCCTAACCAGGTGATCAACCTGCAATTGGTCGGGGATCAGTTCCCCCAACCCATCGAGGGGGCCCCGGCTGAGGCCGGGACCCAAGTGGATCTGAGCGTCGGGGACAGTATCCGCATTCAGGCCGGGCCGGTGCTGGACCTCAACGGCCACCAAGTGCCCGACGGCACGCCGATCAATTTTCGCCTGATCTACGAGGGCGAAGAGTTGGCCTTGCCCACGGAACCCATCGCCACGGTGAACGGCGTGGCCGCCATCACCGCGCCCCTGGACCGCAGCGGCACCCTGCGCATCTCGGCCAGCAGCGGCCAGGCCGTCACCAGCATCAGCATTCTGGTCAGCATTCAGGGCGAAAACCCGGCCACCATCGCCACAGTCGTGCCCACCATCACCCCCCAGCCCCAGCCCACGGACACGCCCGTGCCGCCCCCGGTCATCCAGCCGGATGTGCCGGCGGAGCCAGCGCCCACCGGTCCGCGCACGGTGCAGCGGGTGGATCTGGCCACCCTGGGCGTGGCCCTCACCACCATGCTGGTCATGATCAGCCTGATGCTGGTGGTCCTGCTGCGCATCATGCCCCGGCAGATGCTCATGTACCGCATGTTGTGGGCCACCATCGCCGGGCTGGCCGCCTATCTGCTCTATGGGCTGGGCTGGATTCCGGGCATTGACCAATTACAGGATGCCCTCAACCCATGGGGGGTGGCCCCCGTGGTCTTTGTGGCTATGTTGATCACGTTGGTTGGGATGCAAATCGTGCAGGAGTAGGGGTTTGGGTAGAAAAAAAGGGGCGGATGGACTGGTCTTTGACCAGTCCATCCGCCCCTTTTTTTCTACCCAAACCCAACTACCCGCTGACTGCCACCGGCTCGTCTTCTTCCCGGCGGAACTGGCTCATGTAGAGGTCGTAGTAGGCCCCCCGCTTGGTCAGAAGTTCGTCGTGGGTGCCCCGCTCGACGATCAGCCCGGCCTCCAGCACCAACACCTGGTCCGCGTTGCGGATGGTGCTGAGGCGGTGGGCGATCACAAAGCTGGTGCGCCCGGTCAGCAGTTGGTTCCAGCGCTGCCTGAATCTGCCTCTCGGTGCGGGTGTCCACGCTGCTGGTGGCCTCGTCCAGAATCAGGATGCGGGGGTCGGCCAGGGCCGCCCGGGCGATGGAGAGCAGCTGGCGCTGGCCCTGGCTCAGGCCGCCGCCCCGCTCGCCCAGGATGGTCTGGTAGCCTTCGGAGAGAGCCTTGGATGAAGGTGTCGGCACGGGCCAGCTTGGCCGCTGCCATCACTTCGTCGTCGGTGGCCTCCGGGTGGCCATAGCGGATGTTGTTCATCACCGTGTCGCTGAAGAGGAAGGAATCCTGCAGCACGATGCCCACCTGTTTGCGCAGGCTGGACAGGGTGACATCCCGCACGTCGATGCCGTCGATCTTGACCGTGCCGTCCAGGGCATCGTAGAAGCGGGGGATCAGGTTGATGATGGTGGTCTTGCCCGCGCCCGTGGGGCCGACAATGGCCACGGTCTGGCCGGGCAGGGCGTCCAAGCTGACGCCCTTGCAGCACCAGTTCGTCGAGATTGTAGGCCAGGGTCACATTTTCGAAGGTCACCCGGCCCTCGAATCTTGGGCATGGTCAGGGGCTTGGGGGCTTCCAGGATGTCCGGCACCTCGTCCATCAGGCCGAAGATGCGCTCGGCCCCGGCCACCGCGCTCTGGATGTTGGTCCACAGCACGCTGACCTGCTGGATGGGCTGGTTGAAGCGCTGCACATAGCCCAGGAAGGTGACGATCAGCCCCAGGGAGACCACGGATGCCGCCCAGGGTGTCGCCCCGCAGGAGCAGCACACCGCCCACGCCCACGACAATGGCGATGGCCACATAGCCCAGGGCCTCCAAGGTGGGGGAGAGGGCGGCGGTGAAGGCCACGGCCCGGATGTTGGCATCCCGGTTGGCCGCGTTGCTGGTGCGGAAGCTCTCGATGTTGGCGTCTTCTCGGGCAAAGGCCTGCACCTCGCGCACGCCGGAGATGCTCTCTTGCAGGTTGGCGTTGACGTTGCCGATCTCCTGGCGGGCCGAGCGGAAGGCTTTGCGGGCCTGGCCGCTGAACCAGAGGGTGGCCACAATCATGAAGGGCACCACGATCATGCTGAGCAGGGCGTAGGTGACGTTCAGGGTCAGCATCTTGTAGAGAATCCAGACCAGGAGCAGCACACCGCTCAGCACCTGGAGCAGGGCAAAGCTGATGGCCTGCTGCAGGGTGTCCATGTCGTTGGTGATGCGGCTCATCACGTCACCGGCCTCGTTCTTGGAGAAGTAGCCCAGGGAGAGCGAGTGAATGTGGGCGAAGACCTCTTCCCGCAGGTTGCGCAGGACATGGTTGCCCGCCCAGCTCATCAGATAGAACATGACGCCGTTGAGGATGGCCACGCTCACATACAGCCCCACGATCAACAGCACCAGCCGGCCCAGCCCGCTGATCAGGTCGGCAGAGGTGGGCGTTGCGCCCAGATCCGTCGCATACCAACAGTTGGTCTGGGAGGCGCTCTCGAGCTGCCCATCTGCTGGGCAAAGTCTTGCCATGCCGGGGACGGCCAAAGCGCCACCGCTCTCCGTGTTGACCGCGGCCTGGGCGATGGCCGGGGAGATAAAGCAGTCCGTGGCCTGGCCGATCAGTTCCGGCGCGGCCACCTGGGCCCAGGTGGTCAAAACGATCAAGCTTGCCACCAACAGCAGCACAAGCGTATAGTTTCCAAAATAACCGCCCAATCGGGAAAGGGTTGCCCCTACCTTGGTCGGTTTGCGGGTCTCCTGTTCCAGGATCCCTCTAGGTCCACCCATCATAGTTGTTTACTCCTTGGTTATCGAGTATCGAGTATCGCATATCGTGTATTGGCATCGAGTACAGTCATGAAGTCCTGCACGATCATACTCGACACACGATACTCGATATCAGGCTTCGCCAGTTCCGCTCCGTCCACCACCGCATCTTCCACCAACTGGCTGCTGAAGATTTCGGCGTAGACCGGGTTGGTCGCCATCAGTTCCGTGTGGGTGCCCACGCCGGCCACCTGGCCCTTGTCCAGCACGATGATCTGGTCGGCGTTGCGCACGGTGCTGATGCGCTGGGCGATCACAATGCTGGTGCGGCCCTTCATCAGCCGGTCCAGCGCTTTCTGGATCTGGTACTCCGTGGCCAGATCCACGCTGCTGGTGGAGTCGTCCAGGATCAGGATGCGGGGGTCCAGGAGCAAGGCACGGGCGATGGCGATGCGCTGCTTCTGCCCGCCGGAGAGGGTGGAGCCCCGCTCGCCCACCGGCGTGTCGTAGCCCTGGGGGAAGGTCATGATGAAGTCGTGGGCGGCGGCGGCCTGGGCCGCGGCCTCACTTCTTCCGCCGAGGCCTCCGGGCGGCCAAAGGCGATGTTGTCCCGGACCGTGCCGGTGAAGAGATTGGTCTCTTGCAACACGATGCCGATCTGGCTGCGCAGGGATTCCAGGGTGACATCCCGAATGTCCATGCCGTCGATGGTCACCCGGCCCTCGCTCACATCGTAGAAGCGGGGGATCAGGTTGATCACCGTGGACTTGCCGCTGCCCGTGGCACCCAGCAGGGCCACGGTCTGGCCCGGCTTGGCCACGAAGCTGATGTTTG
This sequence comes from uncultured Chloroflexia bacterium, assembly GCA_963704975.1. Classification (GTDB taxonomy): domain Bacteria; phylum Chloroflexota; class Anaerolineae; order Caldilineales; family Caldilineaceae; genus JAGNDO01. Next base: position 211,842 of record CAVPIK010000006.1, read on the forward strand.
AGAGCACCGGTTCGCCGCTCTCGAAGTAGCGGAAGGTCACATCCTCGAAGGCCATGCTGCCCTGGATGGCGGCCAGGGGCTGGGCGCCGGGGCGATCCGCCACATCGTTCTTGGCGTCCAGGATCTCGAAGACCCGGCTGGCGCTGGCGCTGGCCTGGCTCATCTGGCTGATGATGAAGCCCAGTTGGCCGATGGGGAAGAAGACGTAGACCAGATAGAGGCTAAACTTCTGCCATTCGCCAAAGGTCAGGGTGGAGTCGATGATCTGGCTGCCGCCGAAGTAGAGCACCGCGGCCTGGCCCAAGTTGGCCAGCATAAAGATGAAGGGGAAGAGGAAGCTGAAGATCTTGGCCACTTTAATGTTCTGGATCCATCAGATCTTCGGCGGAGGCATGGAACTTGACCTGCTCCTCCGGCTCTCGGGCAAAGGCTTTGATCACCTTGATCCCGGCCAGATTCTCCTGCAAGACCGTGTTGAGCCGGGACAATCGCCGCTGCACCTCGGCAAAGAGGGGCTGGCTGACCGTGCCAAAGACCATGAAGAGAACCAGGGCCAGGGGCAGCACGGGCAGGATCACCAGGGTCAGCTTGAGATTGGTGAAGACCAGAATGATCAGGGTGCCGACGAGCAGCACCAGGGCCTGCATGGCCAGCAGCAGGCCCTGGCCGATAAAGCCACGCACCTTCTCCACATCATCCGTGGCCCGCACCATCAATTGCCCCGTGCGGTTGCGGTCGTGATAGCTGAAGGAGAGGCGCTGAATCTTGGCGAAAAGCTCGTTGCGGAAGTCGAACGCCACGCCCTGGCTGACCTTTTCGGACATATAGGTCTGGGCAAAGGCAAAGGCCCCCCGGGCGATGGCAAAGATCACGATAAAGCCCACCGCCCAATAGAGGGCGACTTCCGGGCCGGTTGGCGTAGGTGTCGAACTGGGCCGCGGTCCAGTCCAAGCGCTCCAAGATCGTGGGCAGAAACTGGGCGGGGGCCCCGGCCAACTGCTTGGCGACCATGCCGTTGGTCACCGCGTCCAAAATATTCTGCACCATCTGGGGCACCATCAACTGGGCCGCCGTGCTGATGAAGAGGAAGGTATAGGCCAGGATGGTTTCCCGGCGATAGTGGCCCAAATAGCGGATGCCCCGGCCCAGGGCTTTGAATCCGCCGCCGCCGCCCCGTTTGTTGGCACCAGCTTTGCTGTTTTTGTTTTTTCTTGAGAACAAGGTTGCCTCCTGGTCTGATGTCGAAGTTGCCGACGCCGCCGCTGCCTACGCTTCCGGGCAGGGCGACGCCAAATTGCCGTGGGTGCGCACGGATCCGTGCAGTTTGACGAGCAGATCCGCCAACTGGTTCTGCTCGTCCTTGCTGAGATCCGAAAGTAGCTGGTTATAAAATGCCACATGCTCCGGGGTGGACGCCTTGACCAGTTCCCGGCCCGCCGGGGAGAGGCGGATGTTGAACTGGCGGCGGTCGTCCGGGTCCAAAGATCGCTCGATCAGCGCCTGATCTTCCAAACTGCGCAAAAGGGAGCTGATGGTGTTCTTGCTGACGTTCTGGGTCTTGCTCAAATAGGTGGGCGAGACATCCGCTTGGCCCTGCCGCTCCTCCATATAGAGGCGCAGCAGCAGACGAAAGCGGGGGCCGGTCAAGTTCTCGTCCCGCATGAAATCGGACATGACGGATTCATAGGCATTGGACACCAACTTGATCAGCCGGGGCAACTCCACACCCTGGGGATCCGTGATCCCATGCTCGGCCAACATGCGGTGAAAGTGCGCTCGATCCCCAAATTCCATGCGGTCCCACTCCTTGATAACCAACCGATCAAAAGTAACTATCAACCCCACCCTAACCCTCCCCAGATTGGGGAGGGGACAGATCAGGTTTGCCGGACTTTCGTCTTCGGCGATCCGGCTCCTCCCCAATCTGGGGGAGGCTGGGAGGGGGTTTGTAGTTACGCAAAAAAGTAACACGCCGAATTGTACGCCTTGGAACTATTCTTGTCTAGTAAGAGATCTTCCCATTGGGGATTGGGGATTGGGTAATCTGCAGCCAGATTTCCGCCGCCAATCTCCAATTGTCTCCCATCGCCCACGCGCAACAAAAAAGGCCCACCCACTTGGGCGGACCTTTGTGTACCCCCGACAGGACTCGAACCTGTGCTTTCGGCTCCGGAGGCCGACGCTCTATCCACTGAGCTACGGGGGCGCAATTCTGCGCAATTCGTAGACCTATTTATAGCACAGAGGGGCGTTTTCGAGCAAACATGGCCGCTTCTCAACATGTGGGACAGGGGATCTCGTTCCCACGCTCCGCGTGGGAATGCAACCGGACGCTCTGCGTCCCACGGCGCAGGAGCGCCGACGGGCACGCCCACGCGGAGCGTGGGTGCGAGCGTGAAAATCACCTATTTCACAATCGTCTAATTTTCGTCTATAATTAGACGAAAGGAGACGCCATGTTCCAACCCAGCTATCACATTTCGCCCCAACTTTTAGACTCAATCAAACAGATCACGATCTTGGTGCATGAACTGAATAAGCAGCATGTTTCGGACGTGGTCTACGCCGAGCTTCTCTCCGAGGCGGTGGTGACCTCCACCTATGCCTCGACCAGCATTGAGGGCAATCCTCTGGCTCTGACCGAAGTCAAGCGCGTGCTAAAAACCCAGCCCGCCCACGCCCGGCAAAGCGAACAGGAAGTCATCAACTACAATCGTACGCTCCTAGACTTGAACCGTCGCGCCGGATGCCCCGTTCACCATCGAGCAGATTCTGACCATTCATCGGGGGGTGACCACTGATCTGTTGCCCGCGGAACACAGCGGCCATTGGCGGCTGGAACCCGTGGTGATCCACGAGCCTCGCAGCGGCAATGTCCTCTATTTGCCGCCGGATCATCAAGATGTGCCGGGATTGATGGGGGATCTGGTTGGCTTTGTCCAGGCCGAGATCGATCAATTGGACCCGCTGATTCTGGCCGGGCTTTTCCACAAACAGTTCGTGATCATCCATCCCTTTGTGGATGGCAATGGGCGCACGACCCGTCTGGCCACAAAGCAGTTGTTGGCCGGGTTGGGGCTGAACCTCTTCCATCTGCTCAGCTTTGAAAATTACTACAACCGGAATGTCACCCGCTATTTTCAGCGAGTGGGCGTCTTCGGGAACTATTATGATCTGGTGGAAGCGTTGGATTTCACCACTTGGCTAGAATATTTTGCCGAGGGGATTCTCGACGAACTGCACCGCCTCGACAAGCAATTGACGGATCGCCAAGGCCCGCCAAATCAAGGATTGAAAGCCTATCATCAAACCATTCTGGACCTGATCGATGCTCAAGGCCATGTCAACGATCGGGACTATGCCCAACGCACCGACCGGGCCAAAGCCACCCGCAGCCTTGATTTCAGAAAGTTGGTTGAAATGGGGATCATCGAGCGCAAGGGGCGGGGGCGGAGTACGTATTATCAGCGGAAAACGGTTTAGTTACCCTCCCGGATTCCCCGTACAAACCCCACCACATCCAGTTAACCCACCAAAAATACGCACAACCGCGCATTGCCCAGGCGTGGATTTTGGGGGAGGATAGGTGCATGCGTAGAGACACAAGATTTTGCGTCTCTGCCCACCCAACCCACCCGTCCACCCGTTCCAAAAACCATGACCCTCCTCTACCTCTCCACCGCCTATCTGATCGGCATCGCCCTGGGCCAGTGGGCCTGGCAGACGGGGCTGATCGGCTGCCATCTGCCCGCCTGGCTGTGGCTGCCCCTGTTGGGGATGCTGCCCCTTGCCCCCCTGGCCGACCGGCTGCCTCTCTCCCGGCACGCCCCAAAGCTGCGCTGGCCCATGAGCGCAGGCTTTCGTCCGCCCCGCCGGGGACTTTCGCCGGGGATGCGAGTGGCCCTGCTCGTCTGTTTGCTGGCCGGGGTGGCTCGCTATGCGATCTCACCCCACGGCCCCCTGCATCACCAGCCAAGACCTGGCCTTTTACAACGAACCGGCCCAGTCCGGCTTTGCCCCCACGGGCGAAAACGTCACCGTCACCGGCATCATCAACAGCTATCCCCTGCGCCAGGACACCCGGCAGCGGCTGGACGTGCGGGTGGATTCCCTCAAGATCGACGGCACCGAACGCCCGGTCCACGGCCAACTGCGGCTGACCACGGGCATGGCCACCCAGGTGGTCTACGGCCAGCCCGTGCGCATCACCGGCATCCTCTCCGACCCGCCCCAGTTCGAGGATTTCGACTATCGGGCCTATCTGGCCCGCAAGGGCGTGCAAAGCCTGATGCAGCGTCCCCGCATCACCCCCCTGGACGACGCCAAACCAGGGCAGCCGCCTCAAACGCACCCTCTACGCCCTGCGCGCCCGCTCGGAAAGCCATCCTCAACCGGCTGCTGCCCGAACCCTACGCCGCCCTGGCCAACGGCATGTTGCTGGGCATCGAGTCCGGCATCCCCGACGACCTGTACGACCAGTTCAACCTCACCGGCACCTCCCATGTGATCGTGATTTCGGGGTCCAATGTGGCCCTGGTGGCCGGGGTGCTCATGGCCATCTTCCAACGCGTCCTGGGCCGGAAGCGCTCGATTCTGCCCACCCTGGCCGGCATCGGCCTCTACGCCCTCCTCGTCGGCGGAGACGCGGCGGTGTTGCGGGCGGCACTCATGGGCGGTCTCTTTGTGTGGGCCACGGCCATCAACCGGCCCAGCACGGCCCTGGTCAGCCTGGGCGCGGCCTGCTGGGCCATGACCGTGGTCAACCCCCTCATGCTGTGGGATGTGGGCTTTCAACTGAGCAGCGCGGCCACGGCGGGCCTGATCCTCTTCACGCCGGGGCTGACCCAGGCCCTGGGCCGCTGGCTGCCCGGCTTCTCCGGCGGCTTCCTGACCAGCGGCTTTTTGGCCCAAAGCGGCGTGGCGTCCGCAGCCAAAGGCGTGCTGCAAGGGCTGCTCCAAGACGGGCTGATCGTCACCCTGGCCGCCAATATCACCACCCTGCCCCTGGTCGTCTTCTACTTTGGCCGCCTCAGCCTGATCAGCCTGCTCACGAACATCCTGATCCTGCCCGTCCAGCCCCTGATAATGTTTGGCGGCCTGGGCGGTCTGGCCTTGGGGCTGATTGGGCTGACCCTCCCTGCCCAAATCGTGTTGTGGCTGCCCTGGCTCAGCCTGGCCTGGACGGTGACCATGGTGCAATGGAGCGCATCTCTGCCGGGAGCCAGTTTGGAGATCCTGCGCTATGGACCGGGCGCGCTGATCCTCACCTACGCCGCCCTCTTTGGCTGGGCTTGGCGCAGGCGGCTGGTTGGGGTGGCGGTTTTTTTGAAAAAAGCGAGCGGAATTCTGCGGTGGCCCAATTTGGGGGGCGCCATAGCCGGTCCCACAGGGGTGGGGCTGGTCGGGGCCGCCGCCCTCCTGCTCTGGATAGGGGCACTGGCGCAACCCGACGGCGCGCTCCACGTCTATTTTCTCGACGTCGGCCAGGGGGACGGCATCCTGATCCAAACCCCATCAGGCCGCCAAGTGCTGGTGGATGGCGGTCTCAGCCCCCAGGTGCTCTACAGCGAGCTGGGCGCGGTCATGCCCTTCTGGGACCGCAGCCTGGATCTGGTCATCGCCTCCCACCCGGACGGCGACCACATCGGCGCACAGGAGACGCTGCCCCAACGTTTCACCATTGCCCAAGCCGTGGATTCCATCCCCGCCCAGGCCAGCGAGGACGGCGAAGCGTGGCGCACGGCCATGCGCGAGGCCGGGGTGCCGGTGGATTTACAGTCTGCCGGGGGCTGGATCGATCTTGGGGATGGGGTGGCGCTGTGGGTGGTGTGGCCATCGGCCCAAGGGGTGAGTGGCGAAGGAAGCGACAACGAGAATTCGCTCGTGCTGCGTCTGGTCTACGGGGAGTTCAGCGTGTTGCTGACCGGGGATGCGGGCATCCCCGCGGAGACGGCTATGTTGGCCGGAGATCTGCCTGTGGCGGCCACCCTCCTCAAGGCGGGGCACCACGGCAGCCGCTACAGCACGGGGGAGGCCTTTGTCCAAGCCGTCAATCCCGCCGTGGCCATCATCCAGGTGGGCGAAAACCGCTACGGCCACCCCACGGATGAAACCCTGACCCGGCTGGATGGTCGGCTGATCTTGCGCAATGACCGCCACGGGCGCATCCATGTGCGCACAGACGGCAGACAGATGTGGGTGAGCACGGAACGAGGAGATGTGCCAACCGGGGAGTGAGACAGCGGGGTGGCGACAGCCGAGGCTATTTTGCCCGCAAGCGCGCGTAAGTTTCCGCAGTGGGCAAGACAAACCGGAAGATCGATCCAACCCCTTCTTGGCTCTCGGCCCAAATAAAGCCTTGATGGGAGACCACAATCTCCTTGACGATGGAAAGCCCCAGCCCCATACCGCCAAACTGCCGGGTGCTGGACCCATCCACCTGGAAGAAGCGATCCCAAATGTGCTCGATTTTGCTCGCCGGAATCCCCACGCCTTGATCTCTCACGGAAATCTCGACCGCCTGCAAGGGGACCAGATCGGCCAGGCCGATATCAAAGCGATGATAGCAGGGCTCGATCTCGATGGCGATCTCCCCGCCGTCCGGGCTAAACTTGATGGCATTGCCCACTAGATTATCAAAGACCTGCCCCAAGCGAGTGCGAGTCCCCATCACAACTGGGATTTCACCCTTGACCCGCAACTCAAACCGATGGCGCGGCTGAACTGCCCCATCGTTGCCGATCTCCTCCTTGCGAGCGGCCAACTCTGCCATGCGCAAGCTCTTTGCGGCCAGTTCCGCCACATCCGTCGGGGTCAGCACCATCTGTTCGGCCAAAGCCTGTTGCATGCTGATGATGTCATTTACCATGCGCACGGTAAAAACGGTACGGTCAAAGGCAATATCCAGGGCCTCCCTCTGTTCCATAGTCACCTCGCCCAACAATCCCTCGCGCAGGAGTTCCACGTAACCCTGGACCAGGGTCAACGGCGTGCGCAGTTCGTGGGAGATGTTCTGGACAAACTCCTCTTTTAGTTTGTCCAGTTCTCGCAGTTCATCGTTGGCCGCCTGCAACTCATCCGCCCGCTTGCGCAGATCCTCGATCAGGCGGATGTTTTGCAAGGCCACACCGATCTGGTTGGCCAGGGTGGTCAACAGATTCACATCCGGCAGAGGGTAGAAATCGTCCGGGTCGCGTTTGCCGAAGAGCCAGGCACCCAGAGTCTCTTCCCCCAGCTTGACGGGTAGAGCCAGACGCACCCAGTCGTATTGTCCCGGTGGGGTTAACTCCGGTGAGCGATATGTGCCCGCTCCCGCCAGGAGTTGCTCGGCATCCGCCCAGCGCTGGGGCAGACGCGCTACATCAATGGCAGACGCATAGAGGGTCTTTGCCGTGCGATCCTCCAGAGTCACCAAGGCAGATTGACGGATCAGCAAAGCCGGAGACATGTCATTGACCAGCAGGGTGGTCAACGCATCCTGGTTGAGTGATTTGGGGATGGCATTGGCAAAGACGGTGACGATATGTTCTGGATCGTGGGTCGTGCCATAGGCCAACAGACGCGCCTTGCGCAAGTAGGGTTGCTGAAAATAGTAGGCCAACATGATGCCAAAGATGGAGACAACCAGGGAGAAAGTGAGCATGCTCATTGTCGAAACCAAATAGCTTGACCGGCGATCAGAAAGATCACGACAAAACCGGTGAGAAAGATGACCAAATAGCTATAAACCGCCAGGATTCGGCTGACCCGAAACTCCAGATTGCCCAAACTGCGCTTGTAGAGGGCGTAGATGTAGAAGAAGGGCTGGGCAGGCAGGGTGGCAGAGATCAATGCAGTGGTCAATTCGCCGGGTGTGGCGAATGAAAACAAGTTGGGCACCACCCACAACAACAGACTGGGGCCAAAGGCAATCCCAACACCAGCTCAACATCAACCGGGCCGACGAGCGGCTGGGTTGATCGAATTTGCGAGCCAAAAGCTTGATAGATCAGCAGGCCAGTACTACCAATAATCGCCAAAAACGAGATGAAAGAGAGGCAATGCCACCTCGAATATATCCCAAAGAAGTTAGACCAAGGCAAGACGTGCAAACCCATAGGCACCCGCTACAACTGCATTGCGCACCCGCTGAGACAAAAGAGGAGATGGAATAAGAAGATGCAAATGCAAAAACACAGGCATCAGTATCTAACGCCAGAGATCGTGGCCAATTCGACAGTGCCAAGTACCCGATAGGCCGAGAGCGTCCCAGCCGTCAACCAAAGTGTCAAAAGATAGTACAGACTGACCAAAAGCCGCCAACGAATGTCATGGGGATAGAGCAATAGCAAAACAATCGTACCTGCCAGCCAAAACGGAAGCACAAGAATCAACCCCAAAGAGTCGATACAGACGATCGTAGAGGCTGGGATAGGGCAGACGCCATTGTAGACTGCGTAGATTCCCCAGCATGGTCATAGATAATTTTGACCACATCACCGGGGGCTAACTTCAGACAACAAATTCCAGTTAAATCTGATGCAGAGTACATGGCGACGTCTACACCATTGATGTTCAATCAAATGGTCACCTGGCACAGGCAGAACACCACCCACATAACAGGTTTTCACATCTCTTGCACAGGTGGACTCAAACGACAAGATCTCGCCATTGCCCGCTGAATGTGATACCCAAATAGGTTACTTGGAGGGCAAAATAGAACATAAAAAACAGCACCATACCCAAGAACGACCGCCGCCAAGAGCGCCGTCCCTAGACCGCTTCGTTGCAGTCGCTGAATCGCTCTCTCGGATGGTACTCGAAGTTCCCATAGTCATAGCTCCTGAAGTTCCGAGCGGCAGGGGAACCCCGATCGTGCGCAACAATTCGGCCAAGGGGCGCATTTGCAGATGGTACAGCGCAAGAATCGCTGAAGGATTAGGCAATTCAGACTCATTCAGACAAGTCCATGCTTTCCTGATAAGCGCTGAATGATTTGATAGAGACAATAGCTGACCGCACCGCAGTCGATCAATAGTCTGTTGCGCCGTCGCCAAGGTGCCGGGACTTTCCAGATGATCCAACAGAGTCCAAAAACTGGGCCTGTGCTGGATGATCGGCTGTCTTGGCATAGAGGATGGCCAGATTATTGTCCTGTCGCTGCCAATCAGGTTTGGCCGGTGACTGAAAGGCATCATCCAGATCATCCATGATCTGGATGATCTCGCCAAACCGCACGCCCAGACTCACGGATGGCATGGCGCGCCGTCTCGGACACGCCGCCCAGAATGGCCCCTGATTCCAACGCAGCGGCATAAAAGGGCGTACTCTTGGCCGACACCAATTGCCAATAGCCTGCCTCGCCGACGATTGGCTGCATGTCCAATTCCTGACCGGCTGCCGTGGCCAGGGCCATCTCTTGCAGACAGGTGCTGACTTGGTGACGGCGTTCCAGCAGTTGTATCCAAAGCCATCCACAGCCAGTGGGCGGCGGCCTGCAGAGCCAGCGCCAGATTGGCCGCTCGGCCCACCCCCATGCTGACGTGCTTGCCCCGGGGATCGTCGTCCAGAATATCATCCACCAGCATGATGCTGATTTGGATACAAGCCAGGGCGACCGCCACAGGCAACGCAGCCGATGTCTCCAGCCCAGCTGCCTCCAAGACATATAGGGGCAAGGCCCAATCCGTGCGCAAGGGCGTGTCAGTTGGCAGGAATGATCTCCAGAACTTCGGGCCATGCCGCAAGCCCCGGAATCGTTTTCAAATGATTGTGAATGTCTCGATTATTCATGATCGAGTCACCTTGGCGAGAATAGATGTGTTGATTCTATCACAATAAAGAACGAGGACGAGTGATCAATCACACGTCCTCGTCTGATTCATTATAGATTCTGCCACTAGAATCGATGGTATAGGATCTAGGTTAATACCATATATCCCAGCCACTCCAAGACCCCTGCCCGCCGCCATCAGTGCCCTCAAACTTGATCTGCTCAGGCGTCGCCTGCTTGGTGACCTGGCGCAACATCTGAACCAGTTCCGTGTCCTCTTGCTTCGACTGCATCAGCTTGTTGAACTCTTCGATAGTCATCTTGCGTTCCATGATATTTCTCCTTTTGAAGAATCGTAGAAAAGTAGAAGTAGTTTGGGAGACTACGGCCAATGTCCTGTGTTGATAGCTTCTTTAGTAACGACGCAAGCCACAGTTTACACCAAATTACGTCACAAATTGACTGGTACTTTTTGCTTACTCTCTTCCAAAAACAGTACGTATATTTCCTCGACGTATCTCTGATCCCCGCGGTCCAGAAACGCTCAACTCCGCGCCAACTGTTGCAATTCGTACAGCCGGTTCAGGGCTTCCAGGGGCGTCAGCGCGTTGACATCCAGACTGCGCAACGCTTCCACCGAGGGGTGCAGTTCGGCGAAGAGACCCACCTGGACCGCGGCCACCCGCTTGCCCTTCAGTTCCAATTCCCGGTCCAACATGCGCTTGGGCCCGGCGGCCCCGCTCAGTTCCAGATCGGTCAGGATCTCCTCGGCCCGGTGCACCACGGGGAGGGGGAGACCGGCCATGCGCCCCACGTGCACGCCATAGGAGCGGTCCGCCTTGCCGGGGATGATGCGGCGCAGGAAGACCACGTCCTCGCCGCTGTCGTCCACGGCCACGTTGTAGTTGACCACGTGGGGCAGCCGCTCGGCCAGGTCGGTGAGTTCGTGATAGTGGGTGGCGAAGAGGGTCTTGGCCCGCAGAGACGGGTGATTGTGGATATACTCGATCACCGCCCAGGCGATGGCCAGGCCGTCGTAGGTGCTGGTGCCCCGGCCAATTTCGTCCAAGATGAGCAGACTGCGCCGGGTGGCGTGGTTGAGGATGTTGGCGGTCTCGATCATCTCCACCATGAAGGTGGACTGGCCCCGGTGGATCTCGTCGCTGGCCCCGATGCGGGTGAAGATGCGGTCCACCACGCCGATCTGGGCCGACTCGGCGGGCACGAAGCTGCCGATCTGGGCCATGAGGGTGATCAGGGCGGTCTGGCGCAGATAGGTGGACTTGCCCGCCATGTTGGGGCCGGTGAGGATCTGCACGGCGGTGTCGGGGAGCAGGCTGATGTCGTTGGGCACAAACAGCTCGCCGTCCAGGCTCAGCTCCACCACGGGATGGCGACCGGCGTGGATGACGATGGCCGGGCCCTCGTCCACCGTGGGCCGCACATAGCGGCGGCGCAGGGCGATTTCGGCCAGGGCCACGTAGACATCCAACTGGGCCAGCCCCCCGGCCAGGCGCAGCAGATGGCCGACGGCCTCCGCCACCTGGGCGCACACGTTGCGGAAGAGCTGCTGCTCGATCTCCAGCCGCCGCTCGTCCGCGTTCAAAATCAGGCTCTCATACTCCTTCAGCTCCGGGGTGATGTAGCGCTCGGCGTTGGTCAGGGTCTGCTTGCGGATATAGTCGTCGGGCACCTTGTCGCCGTGGGTGTGGGTGATCTCGATGTAGTAGCCGAAGACCTTGTTGTAGCCCACCTTCAGGCTTTTGATGTCCAGCCGCTCCCGCTCCACCTTCTCCAAATTGGCCACCCACTCCTTGGCGTGGCGGCTTTTGTGGATGATCTCGTCCAACTCCGGGCTGAAACCAACCCGGATCAGGCCGATGTTGGAGAGGGTGGCCGGCGGCTCGTCGGCGATGGCGGCGGCCAGCAGGGCTTGGATGTCGTCGATTTCGGGCAAGGCGTCCAGCAGATCCGCCACCACCTGGCTGGGGACCGATGGCCCCACGGGCAGATTGGCCAGCAAGCCCCGCAGATCCGGCACCCGCTCCAACACATCCCGGATGCCCACCAGATCCCGGGGCAGGGCCACGCCTTGGATCACCCGGTTGGTCCAGCGCTCCACATCCCCCAGGCCGCGCAGGTTGTCCCGCAGTTGGTTGCGCAGCAGGGTCTGCTCGAAGAAGGCGTGGACCGTGTCCAGCCGCCGGTTGATGGCGGCCACGTCCAGCAGGGGTTGACCCAGCCAGCGGCGCAACAGCCGCCCGCCCATGGGGGTCATGGTGGCGTCCAGCACCTCAAGCAGACTGCCCTGGGTCTTGCCGCCGCGGATGGTCTCGGTCAGTTCCAGGTTGCGCCGGGTGGACTCGTCCAGGGTCATAAACTGGCCGATTTCGTAGGCGTGGAGCCGGGAAAGCTGGGCCAGGGCCGCGGGCTGCATCTCCCGCAAATAGGCCAGAATCGCCGCCGCGGCCCGCACGGCCTCTCGGCGATTTTGCAGGCCGAAGCCGTCCAAACTGGTGACTTTGAGATGGCGTTTGAGCCGCTCGTCCGCGGTGTCCGCGGCCACTTGCCACGCCTCGACGGAGGAAATTTGGGGGTCCAAGTTGTCGATCAGCGGCCCCAGGCCGGTCTGATCCACGGACCAGTCGGCCAGGATCAGCTCGCTGGGGCCGAGACGGCCCAACTCCTCGCCCACCCGCCGCTCCACCTCGGCCGCGGACGTCGCCGCCGATCTCCGTGGCGGCGAACTCGCTGGTGGTGATGTCGCAGAAGGCGATGCCGGCCCGGTCGCCCCGGGCGTTGAAGGTGACGGCGACCAGATAGTTGTTGCGCTTGGCGTCCAGCAGATTCGGCTCGGTGATGGTGCCCTTGGTGATCACCTGGCGCACTTCCCGGTCCACCAGGCCATTGCCCGGCTCGCTCACCTGCTCGGCCAGGGCCACTTTGTAGCCCGCCTCGATCAGCATGGCCAGATAGCCGTCCACGCTGTGATAGGGCACCCCGGCCAGGGGCACCCGCTGGTTGGCCCCCACGGGCCGACTGGTCAACACCACATCGCACACCTTGGCCACGATCTTGGCGTCTTCGTCAAAGGTCTCGTAAAAGTCGCCCAGGCGGAAAAAGAGGATGCAGTCGGGATACTGCCCCTTGATTTCCAGATATTGACGACGCATTGGGGTGGTCATAGGGTTGACATCTTTCTGAAGAGTTCTGAGCGTCCACGTCACCCGCATATTCGGGTCGCCGTAGAGGCTGTAGGCCAGCCAGGTGGAGTTGCCGGGATTTTTGTCTCGAATCAGCATGCGGGCGGCGTGGAAGGCTTCGCCCAGGGTCATGTCCCGGCGCAGGTTTTCGTAGAAGCTGACGGCGATCTGGGAGGCCAGGTCGTCGTTGACCTCCCACAGGCCGCCGATGAAGGCGCTGACCCGCATCTCCCGCACGGCGGTGTTGGCCCAGCCCCCCAGCCCGGTGAGGGAGAAGCCGACTTGGGCGCTGTGGCAGGCGTTGAGGAAGAGGATGGGTCGTTCCTTGCGTAAGGGGGCCAGTCGACTGCCCTGCAAATCCCGGGGATAGAGTTCGTCTCGACCCTGGAGGGTGATGGGGGATTCGTCAGGATTCTCCACCTTGAAGTTGCCGTGGGCGGCCACATGGATCACTTGAATTTGGCCCTGATCGACGGCCCCGGTCACATCGCTCTTTGTGCGCAAGAAAGTGCCGATATCCACGCCCTGGAGCTTCAAGCCGGTGATGTAGTCCCGCTCCGTCCGGGTGAAGGGCAGATCCAGTTCCGGGATGACGGCCCGCACGGCGGTGACATTGAGTCGATCCCCCAGGCCGGGACCGGAAAGCCAGCGGGAGAGCTGCCAGCCAGCAGCCAGAAAATCGTCCTTCTTGCCCGTGCGTTGATCGTAGGGCTTGACCATCTCCCAGGGAATCCACGGCTCGTCGCTGGTGATGAGCAGGGATTTGATCACCCCTCGATCCCGCAGGGCCACCAATTCCCAATAGGCCGCTTTCAGTTCGGGCGAGAAGAGCTTGTCGAAAAAGCCTTCGCCCATTGTCTCCAACTCCCGCACCACCCGCTGCCGATCGGCATCCTCGGCGGGACGGTTGGGGCTGGCCGCCCACTGGCTCAACTCGTCAAACTGGGTGGTGAGATAGGAACGGGGGTCCGCCGCGGCCAGGGGCATGGACCCCATGTCGTCAAAGTAGTGGTTCACCTCCGGGACGGAGGAATGCAGGATATAGCGGAAGGTGGCGCTGTCCGGGGACTTCATGATGCGCAATTCCACATCCGCGGGCGGGGGCGGGGAGGCGGGGAAGGATGCAAAGGTCGGTTTCCGGGTTAGCGTGTTGGGTTGCTCGGTGGACTCATCCTGTAGCCGTGGGCGAAATCTCGGTCATAAACTCGGCGCTGCCGATCTGGCGGCCCTTGTGATAGAAATCCACCGTGACGGCCTTGGTCCCCAACTGGCTGCCCTGACTTGAGCAAAAAGACCACGGGCTGGGAATCGGCAAAGCTGTACACGGTCATGGTGCGGGAGAGCGTGCCCGTGGTCTCCGTAAAGCCCTCGGCGCTCACCACCACCTGGATCAGTTCCGGCTTGTCCAGGTCGTCAAAGCCCACGCCGATCTTGCTTGTGGCCCGGCTCTCTTCGCTCTCTTCCAGGGTGAGGCGCACCCAGAGGGGGGTGACACTCTCCGGCTTGACCTGGGTCGGGGAAGCGCACATCGGTGAAGAAGGCCACGGTGGTCGGCGCGCCCAGCCCCTTGCCAATGCCCCGGAAAGCCTCTTCCGCGGGCTGCACCACTTCGGTCATGGTGGCATCCGCGCCCAAGGGGGTGGAGAAGGTGAGGGTCAGGGATGTCGGCCCCATGCGCTCACCGGCTTCGGGCAAAAAGATCACTGGTTCCGAGTCTCGGTGGCTGTAGACCATCATGGTGCGGCTGAAGGAGCCGGTCTTTTCGCCCAGTCCCGGCGCGTGCAGGGTCACCTCGACGGCCACGGGCTTGCCCAAGTCCGGGAAGGGGACGCTGACCTTGGTGGACATGCCGGGGTTGACGCCCAGGGCGAGCTTTTTGTCCGGGGCCGAACGGCTCAGTCGGACCACCAGGGGGTTGAGCTTGCCGCCTGGATCTGGGCAGGCATGGTCGACCACGGAGAAGAAGTCGATGGTGGTGACCTTGGGCGCGCTCGGCGCGGCATCGGCGGCTGGCGGTGGGGGCGGCGGACTTTGCAATAGTTCGGTCAATGCGGCCACCTCATCATCTTTGATCATGAGCAGCCCGCCGCGCATCAGCATGGTGTTCTTGCCCGCCTTCAGCAGATCAAAGACCAGGGTCACCACAGCCGGGGAGCTTTCCAACTCTTTGAGGAAATCGACGATCACCCCGCCGCGCTGGAATTGGCTGGCCTGGGCAAGTTGGGTGGCCAGGGCTGAACGCTGGGTATCCAACCTGCGTCCTGGCGGACTCGGGCAGGTCGTACCAATGGGCCAACAGAAAAGTCATGGTGGCGGTCAGCGTTTCGACAGCCTTCCGCGGTTCATAGTGCATGCTGCTCAATTCGGACATCGTGCCCCTCCCATGAAATCGCTACGCAGGTTCATTGGGCGTCTCCGTGGTCGACCCGCTGCGGTTTCGATACGACCGGAAACTGCCCCGGTCTACTCAACCTACGCTTGCCTCTGGCCACAACCAATCCCAATGAGCCTCATCACTCATCACTCGTTACTCATTCCTCATCCCGTCCCTACCCCACAATCCCATTCAGCCGCCGGATCAGATCCCCCCAGCGGCTGATGCGGAAGTCCAGGCCGTCGTAGAATTGGCTGATGTGCTGGTCGGGCAGATAGATGGTCAGGCCGTGAGCCCGATAGGTGCCTGTGCCGGATTGTTGATAGTTCACCCCCGCCGCCCGGGCCGTCAACACGGGGGAGCGGGTCGGATCCCCCATCACTTGTAGAATCGATTGGGCGGCCCGATCCACGGCCTCTGCGGCCCCGGCCATGCCCGGCTCGTGCTTCTCATCCACGGCGCGCAGGCCAGCCATCTCTTCGGAAACCAAGCGCAGGAAATCTCTTAAATCTCGATAATCGGGATCGTCAAAGCGCAGGGAATTGGCTTTGGCCCGGCGCAGGGCTATAGCCAGGCCTGGGTGATCGTCCCAGTGCAGATCCGCGGCCACCACAAAGCGGTTCAACAGCTCGGCCAGGGCATCCAGTTGGGGCAAAATGGTGGCAGATTGGGTGATGGACTGATTTTGGCCCACATAGCTATCCATGTACAGATCGACCATCGTCTGGGCCAAATGTTCGGGGCGCAGCGTGGGATTCCCCACCATGGTTTGCAGCAACCGGGTATAGTCCCATCCGGCCATAGGCTCCACCTCTTGGCTGGCTACAAGGAAGGTGGCGTTGTTGCGCAGTTGGTAGGCCACCTCCACCATCGCCATCAAACAGGCATCCATGCCGATGATGTCCACGGTTTCGCCCGTGGCCAGGGCGGCCTGCTGGAAGGCCAATTGCAGTTCGCTGTTGTCCAGAAAATCCTTGCTGCTGTCGTCCGCGGCAATCCAGCGGGAGGATCCCTGCCCATCGTCCTGGACGGGCAGGTTGGCCATAATGCGATCCAACACAGGCGTGTCGCTGCCGGACGTTTCGCTGCCGGGCGTGTCGATGACGTCGGGCTTCGCACCTTCACCCAGGCCGCGGGTGGAAGGCTGGGACGCTACCGAGCGGGTGGCGGGCGGCGGCGCATCGTCGGACAGGGCCATGATGCGGTCCGTCGTGCGCAAAAAGAGGGACTTGCCCATTCTGACATCGGACAGCACCCGGCGGCTGCTGCCCAAGCCCCGCACAGCCCCAGGCAGGGCGCCTCGATAGCGCGCCCACAGGTCGTCTTCCTTCCAGCCGCCGCCGTGGTTCCAGATCACCACGGCGTAGTGATCCGCCGGGAAGGTGCGCTGGCCCCATACAATAAAATCGGTCAAAGTGGTCGGGTCGCCGGTGTTGGTTTCGGGGATATTCAGCACCGTGGGGGCCTGACCCGGCGGGTTGATGATGATGCGATAGCTGCGGTCCGCCTCGCTGACCGTGTCAAACTGGACCACGCAGGCCACCTCGTCCGAGGTGCCCGCCGTGCGCAGTTCCACAATATCCGTATAACCGGCCGTGGTCATCTCGGCCATCACCTGCGCCCAACCGGCCTCGGTCTCAAACTTCAGCCCGTTGTCCCCGGCCATGAAGATCATCAACGTCCAACGCCGGGCGGGCGGGGCGGGCTCTGGGAAGCCGGGGATATCGATGCCGGCCAGATCATCCTGGGGCGGGACGGGGAGAGGATCTCGCGGCGGCTGGGTTGTTCCGCCTGGGATGACCGAGGGCGGCTGGGTGGGTGGAATAGACTGGGTGGGCAGAGAAACAGACGGTTGGGCGGAAGGGGCAGGTGGTGGCGTGGATCCCCCCATCAACATACGGAGGATGCGGCCCAGAAAGCGGAAAAAAGTTGCCATATCAGCGTCCTTGTCTTTTATGTCGGCTTCGGTGAAGGAAAGTGATCATCGGCCCTCGCCTCCTGGATTGGGGCTGGGGCAAGCGGCACTCATCAAAACATGATTGGTCAACAAACTGCGGTTGAGGTCCAGCGAGGTCGGAAACGGTTGCGTCGTGGAGGATTATAGCACGTTGTGAAAAACAGCGTCAATGCGGACGTTATCAGTAGGGGTTTGGGTTCCCGCTCCACCCACACATCCAAACCCCTGCAAAGATGTCAACCCTACATATATCTGGGACACAACCGTGGTGTTATCACGGTTGCCAAAGCCAGCTTTCCATGTGCTATAATTGGCCCATGTACCTAGACCGCAACTATAAGCCACGCCGGCGCAAAAGTGCTTGGCGCTTCTGGCCCCTCATCCTACTGGCCTTCTTGGCCATCCATTTTTACAACCGGCCGCCGGAATGGCTCAATTCCCGGCCTTTGCAGCCTACGCCCACGCCCACCCGCAACGCCATCTCTTGGCTGGCCGAGGCGGAGCGCTATGAGCAGGCGGGGAATCTGACCAAGGCGATCACCACCTATCAAGTGGCCGCCGCCCTGGAGCCGAACAACCCGGATCCCCTGTCCGCCCAATCTCGGCTCTACGTGATCTTGAACGAGATCCCCCTGGCGGTGGAGACAGGCCGGCGGGCCGCGGAGATCGCCCCGGACAACCCGGATGCGCTCAACGCCTACGCCCGGGCCCTGGACTGGCAAGGTGATTTCGACGATGCCGCCGACTATGCCCTGGAAGCCTATCTGATCGAGCCGACCAACGCCGACACCCTGGCCATTCTGGGCGAGATTTATGCGGATGTGGGCAGTTGGGCCCGCGCCCAAGAATTCTTGGACCAAGCCTTGGAGGCCGATCCCAACAACGTGTTGGCTCATCGCAACCAGGCCTGGCTCTACGAGCGCCAAGGCGATTACACCCTGGCGGTCGGGGCCTATGACAAAGCCATCGCTTTGGCCCCCAATCGGGCGGATCTCTACATCGGCAAGGGCATGCAATATCAGGTGATCTTTGAGTGGGAGGAGGCCATTGCCGCCTACACCTTGGCCACCGAAGTCAATCCCAATGTGGCCTTCACATGGGATGCCCTGGGCTGGGGCCTCTTTTTGAGCGGGGATCAGTTGCAGGCCCTGCGTATTCTGCGCAAAGCGGTGGAAGTGGACCCTGAGGATGGCAGCGCCCAATCCCACTTGGGCATGGTCTACTATGCCCGGCGCAACTACGAAGATGCGGTCACAGCCCTGGAGATCGGCGTTGGCCTCTTGGGCGACAAGAGCCGTATCGAAGCCCTCTATCAATTGGGGCTGGCCCACATCTACAAAAAGCCCGAAGAATGCGACAAGGCTATCCCCTGGCTCAACAAAGCCCTAGAGATCGACCCCACCAGCCTCCCCGCCCTGGAAGGTCTATCGATCTGCCGCTAAAACTTAAAAATTAACCATCAACCGTTAACCATTAACTATTCCGAACAGGAATGGTTGATGGTTAATGGTTAATTTTTAATGAGTTCGGTCGTGAACCTATTCCCATGCCCACCAGATATCCGCCTGAAACAGAACCGCATATTCTCCACAACCTGGGGTTATACCGGATCGCCCACTTTAGCGGGCGGCGGGACGAGCTGCGCACCCTGCACACCTGGCTGACCCAACCGGGCGAGAACAGCGCGCTGGCCATCACCGGCAACCAGGGCAATGGCAAGAGCACCCTGGCCACGCGCCGCGGCCTGGGCCAACATCCGCCACTTCTCCGACGGGGTGATCTGGGTGGGGCCGGCGGGTCAGGATCGCTTCCGCCTCTACGACATCGTGCGCACCTTGGACACGGTGCTGGGCACCGCCATCTCCGGCATGAGCGTGGAGCGCTGGGATACGGCCATTTTGGAACAGCTCTATCGGCGCAAACGGCTGCTGATTTTGGACGAACTTTCTGGGGCCACGGACGTGGAGTTGCGCACCCTGGTGGAGATCATCAGCCGCCTGCGGGAATCTGGCGGCCAGTCCCGGGTGCTGCTGATCAACCGGGCCTGCAACCCTGTGATCGCCGAGCTGGTGCAAGACCGGGAACTGATGTTGGCCGGGTTAACCCAACCGGAGTTGCCCGCCTATATCGCCGCCCAAGCCCCCAGCCCCGCCCAACCCATCGCCCTGGACCACCTGGCCGATCTATATCGGATCAGCGGCGGCAGCCCCCTGGGGTTGCGCTTTCTTTTTGGATTAATGCTCGATTATTCCTGGCCAGAGATCCTGGGGGCGGTAGGGGAGATTTCGACGGTGGATGGTATGGCCCCTGTGCAGGAACTGGCCTCCCTGGCCGTGGACGCCTTTGGGGCCGTCTATCCCCAGGCCAGTTCGCTCATGGCCCAACTGGTGAACGCGGCCGGCGGGGCCACCTTCACCGCCCTGCGGGAGCTTTTTTGGGCCGAGTTGGGGGATCAACCGCCAAGGTTGACCAATTGCTTTCGGACCTGGTGGATCGGGGACTGCTGGAGGAGGACTCCTTCCGCCAGCGGGTGATCATCCAGCCCGTGGTGCGCCGCTTCCTGGTCCACAACGCCGTCCAGATGGGGGACGACTGGCTGCGCCGCCATGCCATCTACTATCAACAGGTGGCCGAAGGCTATCAACGCCTGCCCCTGGAACAGTGGCAGGGCATGGATGTGGAATGGGGCAACGTCCACTATGGCGCGGACTGGTGCCTGGACCGGGCCCGGGAGCTTTGGGGGGCAGATCCGCCGGAGATGGTCGACACCCCCTTGGAACGTCAGGCCGATTTTGGCCCGCCCGCCCCCCGCCCGGATCTGGGCAACAGCGTGGCGGGCATGAAGGAAGAGCTGCGCCTGATCCGCAACTATGCCCTCAACTTGGCCCCGTATGGCTTCTGGCGCCATCCCCCCGGCATTGTGCGCTGGCTGGCGGCGGGGGCGGTGGCCAGCCTGGCCCTGCGGGATGTGGGCAGCTATGGCTGGCTGATCATGAATATCGGTCGCCAATATTTTTTCCAGGGGGATGTGGACAAAGCGGTGGGGTATTTGAGCCGGGCCTTGGTGATCTTTGAAGATCGAGACATGCTGCTCAACCAGGCCTATGCCCACACGGATCTGGGCACGGCCAAACGCATCCTCAACCAGCTTGCCCCGGCCCTGGACCACTTTTGGAATGCCTTTGAGTGTGTGGCCCAGTTGGGCAACCAACGAGAGCTGGCCACCGCCTACATCAACCTGGGCAGCGCTTATTTCAGCATGCAAAACTACAAGCGGGCCTTGGAGCATCACCGCAAGGGGCTGCGCATTGCCCAGCGCCTGGGGGACGGTCAGCGGGTGGCCAGCGCCTACAACAACATCGGGCTGGTGCTGGAAAGCAGACACGAACTACACCAGGCCCACGCCGCCTATCAACAGGCCCTGGACGGCTTTCAGCAGGTCAACGATCTGTTGGGGATCAGCACCTGCTATAACAACCTGGGATCCGTGGGCTATTCTCTGAAAAATCACCCCCAGGCCCTGATGTGGTATGAATTGGACCTTGCCCTCTCGGCCCGGCGGGGGGCGTGGCTGGACATGGCCGCCACCCTGCACAACCTGGGCCACGTGGCGTTAGAGCAACAGGAGTGGCAACAAGCAAGCAGCTACTTCAACGCCAGCCGAGATCTCTACGCCGCCTTCCGCCTGGAAGAATACGTGCGGGAGGAAGAGGAGATGCTCGATTACATCGAAGAAAACACCCCGATTTAAGGCAAAAGGCAAAAGGCAAAGTGCAAAAGGCAAAAGGGGTTGGGTCGCACCATGAACGGTCAACCCCCGACTATTTTTGCCTTTTGCACTTTGCCTTTTGCCTTCCCCTCGAAACTCTAACACTTCTCTAGCGCAGATCGCACACAGAATCAGACACAAATGGCCTATCCTAAGGGGGTGGCAATTTGGTGATACCTCTCGTTATCCGGTATCATACCTTCACGTTAGCACTCTCACCCAGAGAGTGCTAACTCATGTCAAGAGCGTTCAATCAGATGATCGTTCAATCAAATTCGATAGTTCCCATCACGTAGTTCAGTGCAATTTCAACACAGCGTAATTTCAAATTATTTCAACAGGAGGAAATCAGAAATGAATCTTCGACCCCTTGGCGACCGCCTGGTCGTGACCCCCATGGAGCAGGAAGAGACCACCAAGACCGGTATTTTGCTGCCCGAGAGTGCCAAAGAGAAGCCCCAACAGGGCAATGTGATCGCCGCCGGCCCTGGTGGCCGCAAGGAAAGTGGCGAGCGTATCGCCATGGACGTGCAGGTTGGCGACAAGGTGCTGTATGCCAAGTACGCCGGCACCACCATCAAGATCGATGGCAAAGAGTATCTGATTTTGAAGGAAACTGACGTTCTGGCCGTTGTCGAATAGATTCTTATCTGAATCTTCGTCAAGATTTTCCGTCAAATGCCAGCTTTGAACAAAAAACAACGTAAATAGCGCGTTGCCCCGACTCTATTCTTGTCGTGGCAGCAAGATTCGCACCAAAGGAGAATGATACTATGGCAAAGCAACTGTTATTCAACGATGAGGCTCGTCGCAGCCTCAAGATCGGCGTGGACATTCTGGCCAACGCCGTCAAGACCACCCTTGGCCCCAAGGGCCGCAACGTGGCCTTGGACAAAAAATGGGGCAGCCCCACCGTCACCCATGATGGCGTGACCGTGGCCAAGGAGATCGAGCTGGAAGATCCCTTCCAGAACATGGGCGCCCAGCTTCTGAAGGAAGCCGCCACCAAGACCAACGACGTGGCCGGCGACGGCACCACCACCGCCACGGTCCTGGCCCAGGCCATCGTCACCGAGGGCCTGAAGAACGTCACCGCCGGCGCCAACCCCATGCTGATCAAGCGGGGCATTGAGGCCGGTCGAGACGCCATCATCGCCGCCATTCGCGAGATGTCCACCCCGGTGGCCTCCCGTGACAAGATCGCCCAGGTTGCCAGCATCTCCGCCGCCGACACCGTGATCGGCGATCTGATCGCCGATGTCATGGACAAGGTGGGCAAGGACGGCGTCATCACCGTCGAAGAGAGCAAGGGCCTGGAGTTCGAGACCGAGTTCGTCGAGGGTATGCAGATGGACCGCGGCTACCTGAGCCCCTACTTCGTCACCAACTCCGAGCGCATGGAAGCCGAGCTGGCCTCCCCCTACATCCTGATCACCGACAAGAAGATCAGCAGCGCCCAGGACATGGTGCCGATCTTGGAGAAGCTGATTCAGGTTGGCAAGCGTGACATCGTGATCATCGCCGAGGACGTGGACGGCGAAGCCCTGGCCACCCTGGTGCTGAACAAGCTGCGCGGCATCTTCAACGCCCTGGCCATCAAGGCCCCGGGCTTTGGCGACCGCCGCAAGGCCATGCTGCAGGACATCGCCATCCTCACCGGCGGCACGGTCATCACCGAGGAACTGGGTCGCAAGCTGGAAACAGCCACCATCAACGACCTGGGCCAATGTGACAAGATCATCAGCACCAAGGACAACACCACCGTCATCGGTGGCGCTGGCGACGCGATCTCCATCAAGGGCCGCATCGACCAGATCCGGGCCGAGATCGACAACAGCACCAGCGACTATGACCGTGAGAAGCTGCAAGAGCGCCTGGCCAAGCTGGCCGGCGGTGTGGCCATCATCCGCGTGGGTGCGGCCACCGAGACCGAGCTGAAGGAGAAGAAGCACCGAGTCGAGGACGCCCTGAGCGCCACCCGAGCCGCTGTGGAAGAAGGCATTGTGCCCGGCGGCGGTGTCGCCCTGATCAACGCCATCTCCTCCTTGGACGGCATCCACCTGGAAGGCGATGCCGGTACCGGCGTCAAGATCCTGCGCCGAGCCTTGGAAGAGCCCATGCGCATGATCGCCAGCAACGCCGGTTTGGACGGCGCTGTGGTGATCGAGAAGGTGCGCGGCCTACAGGCCGAGGGCAAGATGACCACGGGCTACGACGTGATCGCCAACAAGTATGTGGACATGCTGGATGCCGGCATCATCGACCCGGCCAAGGTCACCCGCAGCGCGGTGGAAAACGCCACCTCGATCGCGGCCATGATCCTGACCACCTCTGCCCTGATCACCGACATCCCCGCAGCCGAGGCCCCGATGCCTGGCGGCGGCGACATGGGTATGGGCGGCATGGGCGGCATGATGTAGTCCGGTTGCCCAACCGTAGGAAATGTAGTATCTAAAAGAGGGGGAGCCGACTTCATCGGCTCCCCCTCTTTTTTGTTTCTGTGATAAAATAGCCCCATGCACGAACTGGCGATCACCCAAAGCATTATCGACTTGGCCATTGAGGCCGCCCAGCGGGAAGATGCCCGCGCGATCAACCAGATCGATCTGGTGATCGGGGATCTCTCCAGCATTGTGGATGATTCGGTGCAGTTCTATTTCGACATCCTGAGCAAAGAGACCCTGGCCGCCGGGGCCACCCTGGTCTTTCGCCGGGAACCTGCCATCGCCCTGTGCTTGGATTGCGGCGCACAGACCCCGGTCAAGCCGCCGGTGGCCGCCTTCTGCCCCGAATGCGACAGCCAACGCATCCAGATCAGCGGCGGCAAAGATTTCCGCATGGAAAGCATTGATATTGACAACTGAAACCCTGAAAGGAAGCCCTATGCCCCTCCCCAGCCGAGAAGAAGCCTATGCCCTGTTGACCGAATGGGTGGAATCCGAGAGTTTGCGCCGTCACATGCTGGCGGTGGAGGCGGCTATGCGCGCCTATGCCCGGCATTATGGCGAAGACGAGGATCTGTGGGGCATCACCGGGCTGTTGCATGATCTGGACTACGAGCGCTTTTCGGACATGCTGGATCTGGACAATGGCCATCCCCGCACGGAATTGCGCTATTTTCGCAAATGGGGCTATCCGGCGGAGCTGATCCACGCCGTGGAGGCCCACGCCACCTTCCTGGGCGTGCCCAGCGAAAGCCTGCTGGACAAGAGCCCTCCTGGCCTGCGACGAGTTGACCGGGCTGATCCAGGCCTGCGCCTACGTCCGCCCCAGCCGGGACATTCGGGAGGTCAAGCTGAAGTCGGTCAAGAAAAAGTGGAAAGACAAAGCCTTCACCGCGGCCATTGACCGGGAAGAGAACATGCACTTCATCGAGGCGTTGGGCGTCCCGTTTGACGAGCACGTGCAGCGGGTCTTGGAGGCCATGCAGGGCATTGCCACCGAATTAGGGGTGGATGGGAGTGGGTGATTCGTGGTAGAATAGAGACGGAGGTAATACCATGACCGTACAATCAATCAGACAACCCAATGGTCAAGCTGCAACTCAATCTATGGACGCTATCCTCTTTCGGATCGATGCCATCCAGCGCGAGCTGCGCGATTTACGCCAAGTTGTTGAGCGCTATGCGACCGATACGCCAGAGATAGATATAGTCGAGGAGTTGGCCGGTTCTCTCGGCCCTGGTTCGGTGACCAAAGTCGAAGAATTCAGCACGTTTGACATCGCCTGGTCGATCAAACACAATTTGTGAGACAAGACCATGCCCAAGAAAATCCGTGAGCTGAAGGCCATGCTGCGCAAAGCTGGGTTTGTGGAACGCGGAGGTAAAGGGAGCCATACAGTCTGGATGCATACATCCTTGCCTGAAAAGATCGTCCTGTCTGGCAAAGATGGGCAGGATGCAAAGCCGTATCAGGAAAGAGATGTCTCGACAGCGTTGAAGAAGGTGGGGTGACGAGATGAACAACCATTACAGCATGACCATTGAATGGTCCGAGGAAGATGAGGCGTATGTGGTGAGCTTTCCGGAATTCTCTGGCGCTCATACCCACGGGGCGACCTATTTGGAAGCCGTCAAGAACGGTCAAGATGTACTCGGCCTGTTGATCGAAACCTTTGAGCAAGAGGGGAAACCCCTCCCGGAGCCTGTCCGATTTCAATATGCCTTGGCATAGGGAGATTTTGGCCTGACCCACTATCACCCGCTACACCTTGGGCAGGTGATCCTCGCTCCCACTCCCCACGCCCGCCTCCCCGCTCCCCAACTCCCGTTTGCGCTGACGATACAGTATCTCTTCCAACAAAAAGCGATTGGTGGCGGTGAGATCCGCCATGACGCCAAAGAGGAAGATCAGGAAGCCCACGGTGAGCAAGGACGCGCCGATGGTGACCGATTGCAGATAGCGTCCAGATGAACTTTGGGCGGTGAAGAGGTAGAGATAGAGGAAACGGGCCAGCAACAAAATTCCCCCGGCCAAGAAAGGCACAGCCGTGTACGAAAAGGTGCGCAGGGGCTCGTAGAGGGTGTAAATGCGCAAAATTGTGGCCGTGGAAAGCTTGATATAGCTCCACGTATTTTTCATCAACCGGGACTTGCGGGTGGGCGGGTTGACATATTCGATGGCGACGTGATCCACCACCAGCCCCTTTTTCCCCGCCTGGATGATGGTCTCCAAGGTGTACGTGTACCGGGTCAGGATGGTCAAGCGCAGGGCCGCCTCTCGGGAAAAGGCCCGGAAGCCGCTGGTGGCGTCGGGCACCTGGGTGTTGGACGCCGCCCGCACCACCCAACTTCCCCAAGTTTGCAACACCTTCTTGATGGGCGAAAAGTGTTCGATCAGCCCGGTCTGCCGGTCGCCGATCACCATGTCCGCCTTCCCCGCCAACACCGGCCCGATCAGCCGCCCGATCTGATCCGCCGGGTATTGATTGTCCCCATCTGTGTTCACAATGATATCCGCCCCGGCTTCCAGGCAGGCGTTTAGCCCGGTTTGGAAGGCCGCGGCCAGGCCCCGGTTGCGGGCATGGCTGACCACATGGTGGACGCCCAACTGCCGGGCCACGTCCGCGGTGCCGTCCGTGCTGCCGTCGTCGATGATCAGCACCTCGATCCGCGAGACGCCGGGCAGGCTCTTGGGCAGCTCCGCCAGGACCACGGGCAGGGTTTGGGCTTCGTTGAAACAGGGAATTTGGATAATTAAGTGCATGGGATTTTGGATTTTGGATTGGTGATTTTGGATTGAAGGGCTCGCCCCTCACAATTCGCCCCTCGCCCATTATACCCCACCCACGGCCAACCTTCCTCACCGCGCCCCCTGCCACCAATCCTTGCGGGATCGGGGATCCATGAAGGTGCCCCGATCCCGGATCGCCACCTTGAGCAGATCCGGACCGTTCACGCCCAAGATCTCGCCGTTGTGTAGGGCGGGCAATTGCCCGCGCCCGGCCAAATTTAGCGTCCGATACAGCGCCACCAAAGCCGGGTCCACGCATAGATCCTCCAAATGCACCGCATAACCGTTAGCCACCGTATCCTCCCTCGTGTAGCCCAAAGTGATGCGGGTCGGCTCGGCATAGAGAACCAGGACGTTGAAGCCGCCGGGATAGATCTCCGCAACCCGACGGGGCAGAGAAATCACCTCGCCCTCTGCACCGGCCATCCCCAACAGGGTGACTTCCGGCGTTGTCAACAACCCACCCTGGCAGCCATGTTCCCCACAGCCCCAATTCCAATCATAGACCCGAAAAACGGCCGGAAAGCTTGGCACGCGCCCGTCGGCAAAGAGACCGGCCAACCGGGGCGCGCCGGGATCCGCCGGCCCGTTGATCTCCACCAACTGGAGGGCGGCGCTGGTCGGCGCATAGCCCCGCAACGCCAGGTTGAGATCCCCGTGCTGGACGTCCGGGTGGTCGGCGGGCGGCCCATCCACCGGCACGGCAGTGAAGATGCGGTCTGACGTGGTCGGACACGCAAAGACCGCGGGCGCACGTTGCAAAAGAGGCAAAAAGACGGTCTCGGGGAACACAATCGTCGGCGTCGGCGTGGCGGTCGGCGCAATCGTTGGCGTCAGCGTTGGGGTAAAGGTGGGCGTGATGGTTGACGTTACGGTAGGGGTGATGGTTGGGGTCAGGGTTGGGGAAATGGGGGGCGTAGACGACGGGGTAGGCGTCAAGGTCGGATCTTCAATGGGATCACCGGCAAAGATCACCGGGCTGTCCCCGCCCGGACCGAGCAGGGCCATGAGCAGGACGGCGCTCACCATCGCCAAAAGCAAAGGGGCGGCAAGACGTGTCAACGGGCGGAAGGATGAAGTGGTTCGGTTCATGGATTCTCCAAAAAAGGCAAAAGGCAAAGTGCAAAAGGCAAAAGGCAAAAATAGGTGGTTTTGAAACTCCTTGGGTTAGCCAGCCCCCTTTTGCCTTTTGCACTTTGCCTTTTGCCTTAAACAGAGCCACCCAAATCAATCAAAGCAGCCCCCACCCGGCGCAAACAGCCATTCAAATCCCCCTCAATGGCGTCCGGCCCCAAGGTCAGCAACGTCCACGGGCGGGGCGGATGGTCGTAGCGATGCTCACGGGTGCTACTCTCATCCTGGCACAGGATGCCCAGGTAGCCGCCCCTGGCCCGCAGGGTGATGTCCACGGGCGTCTCCCCGGCCAGTCGATTGCTCAACGGGCGCAGGCGGCTCTCTCGCAGAGCCAGCCACAGGGTCTCGAAGGGATCTTCCTGCACAAAAAGCTCCTGCACATCCCCGGCGCAGAGCAGACGGTCCAAGGTGGTGTTGATAAAGGTGATGCGGCGCATTTTGGCCGAGGGCACAGGTCGATCTAACCGCTGCAACGGGCCAATGTCAATGCGGAAATAGTACTCACCGGATCGGGGATGGTCCGCCTGCTCCGGCAGCAGCTCCGCCCGGGTCAGCAATCGATAGCGGCGCACCGGGGCATAGAAGTTGACCGCCTGGGCCTGATCGCCGTCCTTGAAGGCCCCGGTCTGATAGAAGGCCAAATAGTCCGCGCCCACCCGCTTGGGGGCCTTGCGCTGGGGGATGCGATACCAGCCCTCGGACGCGGCCCGGCGCAGATCCTCGGCGTTGTTCATCACCGCCACCAGCACCCGGGTACGCCGGGCTTGGGCATCGGGGTAGGTGGGTTGGGGCATGGGTGGGGTCCTTTTGGTTGATTGGTTGATTTGGTTGATGTCGATTGGTGCGCCGATTGGCCGGTCACGCCACCCAATGCCGCCACATCCGGCGCGAAGTGGGCAAGTTGATCCCGCAAGCGCAGGAGGGCCAGATCCTTGGCCTTGGCTTCCAGCATGATGTCAAACGGTCCCAGACCGGCGGCGTGGGCGGCGCGCAGGAGGTCGATGCACTCGAAGGGGTGCAGGAAGTCGCTGTGCTGGTTGGGCAGGGGCGGAGAGAGCCGCTGCTCCCCGTGCTGGGCGATGTAGCGGGCCGCGGTGCGGGGGCTGCTCAGGTGGATCTTGGGGATCTGCCCGGCGGGCCAGGTGGCCAGGGCCATGCCCAGGGCCTCCGTCATGGGGATGCCCGCTGGGTCCAGACAGCGATGGTGCAGCACATCAAAGACCAGCCGGATGCCCGTGCGCCGATGCACCCAGAGCGTGTCCTGCAAACTGTAGGTGCGGTCATCGTTCTCCAGGGCCAGGCGCGCCCGCACATGGGCCGGAAGCTGCTCCACCCCGGCCACGAAGCGCGCCCGGCCCGCGGACTGGGTCCCCCTGCGCGCCGCCCACGTGCACCACCAGCACCGCCTCCGGCCCCACCCCCATACGGTCCAGCAGATCCGCAGCCGCGGTCAATTCCTGGCACGAGCGCTTGACCCAGTCTGGGTTGGGGCTGTTGAGCTGGATGTGGAAGGCCGGGTGCATGGAGAGGCGCAGCCCCATCTGCCGGGCCATGTCGCCCGTGGCGGCCAGTTCGGTTTCGCACTCGTCCAGTTGACGGTGAAAGGCGGGCAGATCCGGGTGGGTGAGGTAGGGGGCAAGCTGGTTGGAGAGGCGATAGAAGCGGATATTTCGGCTGTCCAAGATAGACAAAGAGATCCCGCACATAGGCCAGGCTGACGCTGAGATGGGGGCTGTTCTGCCAGCGCCGGCTGTCATGGGAGCGCAGACCGGGCGCGCCCAGCAGTTTCACCGGCACGCCCAGGCGGTGGCGGGGTGGGGAAATGGAAGATGGGGAGGTGTGGAACTTGGGATCATGGTGGGTGACAGTTGAGAATCAGAGAGAAAAGCTCGGTGCTTTCCTCTCTATTTTACCCACAAATTTCCTGTTGTCTGTACGCTATTTGGCGCACTTTTTGGCTTTTGGGAATTCGGGCGGGATGCCGTGTCCAACCTTCCAGGAAGCTTTGAGCTTCCTGGAAGGTCAAGCCGCGCACTTTTTGGCTTTTATGAAACGTCCTCTGGCGACCCGCTGCGGTTTCGATACGCCGCCGAGTTCCTGAATGGTTAGCGGAGATTTCGGCGGCGGCTACTCAACCTGCGCTAGTTCAGGTAGAGTGGCTACCCGGCGACTCTTGAAAAGCCCTGCCTACGCCCGCTTACCCCTTCACCCGCTCACCCCTTCAGCCTTTTCGGCGGCCAGACCACCACGTCGAGGCGGCGGGCAAAGTGGAGCAGGGGCGGGCTGTCGGCCAGGGGCACGCCCAAGGATTGGGCCACGGTATTCGTATCAATTTTGGCGTGGGCAGGTTGCAGAGGCCAGGGGACGTGGTGGATCTCGCTGCGCCACAGATCCCACGGCCCGGTCTGGGACTGGGGGCGGCTGTGAAAGGGAGAGGTGGCGTAGAGGCAGTAGCGCTCGGTCAGCCAATGGTCCAAGTCGCCGGGCTGGGCGGTGTAGACCGGGCCGGTGGGACCGTAGATCCCGGTAAACTGGCCCACGGGTACGCCAGCATGGGTGCGCGTGCTGCGATAGACCACGTCTTCGCCCTGAGCGGTGACACTCATCTCAGCCCGAAAATAGGGCAGATGAAAGACGGCCCGTGCAATGGCCACGGCCACTGGGTTGGCCGCATCCAAGCTAAAAAAGTAGACACCGGGGCGGTGGGGCGGGACGGGATGGC
Organism: uncultured Chloroflexia bacterium; assembly: GCA_963704975.1. Classification (GTDB taxonomy): domain Bacteria; phylum Chloroflexota; class Anaerolineae; order Caldilineales; family Caldilineaceae; genus JAGNDO01. The sequence continues at coordinate 241,987 of CAVPIK010000006.1, forward strand.
GCACATAGGTGCGCACGTTGAGTTCGGGGAAGGCGGAGAGCCAGGGGACCGCGGGCAATCCCCTTGGCCGCACGCCGCTCATGCGGAAGGGGACCACGCCGATCCAGCCCATGCCGTCGAAGGTGTCCAGATCCAGGATCGACGGCACCAAGGGGCGCAGGAGGTCCGGGGAAATGGGCCAATGGGCAAAGAGCAGATCGTGCCAGGATTGGGCCATCACCCACGGCCCGGCGGGACGGGGCCAGGGCCGGTGAGCGGTTTGGGCCAGGGAGGCGTTACTTGCCTTCGCCACGTCGACCGCCAAAGATGTTGCCCATGAACATTTGACGCATGAGGCTCGGCTCGTCCCGCTTGGCGGATTCGCGCAGCAGTTGGCGGCGCTCGTCCCACTCCTTGAGCTTCACCTCGTGTTCCCATCGTAGGCGCAGATCCACGGCCTCTTCCAACAGGCCGGTCAGGTTTTCTTCGTTGCCCGGTGCCAAGGCTTGCGCCCAGACATCCATCTCGGCCTGGAGTTCGCTCATCCAGCGCTGGATGTTGGCCCGGTTGGCGGTCAGACTGCTGCTCATCTGCGAGGGGCTGGCGCTCATCTCCGTGCTTTGGGCAAACTGGCGACCGGCCAATTTCTTGCCGTCCCGCCAGCTTTCGCCCCGACCCATCATGCGCATGAGCATCATGGCCATCAGCCGAGGCAGTTGCTCCACCCCGGCCACCACCCCATCGTGCTCAATCGGGTCAATAAAGAGGGGCTGAGCCTTGACTCGGCTGATCAAATTGACACACAGCTCCACGGCGTTTTCCGAGGCGGTGAGGCTGGGCGCAATGCAGAAAATGGCCTCTTCAAAGAGGTCCGCCCGGTTGCCGGGGATGTCGCCCATGCCCGTGAGGATGGGGTCGGCGGTGATGACCTGGATCGAGGCGGGCAGAACCTCGGCGGCCAGATCCAGGGTGGGCTGCATGGCCTTGGTCAGGCAGAGCAGGGTGCAGTTGGGTTTCAGCTCATCCTTCATCTGGGCGAAGAGTTCGGCCAATTCGCCAAAGGGCACGGCCAGGATCACCATGTTGGCATCGGCGTAGGCCTTGTGTAGATTCCACTCGGTCTTGTCCACGGCCCCGGCCTTGCGGGCAACGGCGGCGGTTTCGGTGTCCTTGTCGTGGCCCACCAACTCGAAGCTCAACGCCTCCAATTGAAGCGCCAACCCCAGGCTGGCCCCCGTGCGTCCCAGGCCGATGATGGTTAGTTTTGGTTTTGCCATGTGAGGTTCCTTTGCATATCGAGTGTCGTGTATCGAGTATTTTTGTGACTGCCACACCACCCCCTCCCAGCCTCCCCCAGATTGGGGGAGGAGCCGGATCGCCGCAAAGCGAATGGTCGGTACCCTTGCACTGTCCCCTCCCCAATCTGGGGAGGGTTAGGGTGGGGTTGGCACTTTGCCTTTTGCCTTAATTCCTTTGATCTGCCCGGCGCAGGGCGGAAAGCAGGCCGATGGCTTGCGCATCCTGGGCGAAGAGGGAACCGGTTTGCCCAATACTTTCCGGCGTCTCTTGATGCTGGGCGATCAGCCAGCAAGTCAACTCATCGCAACCGGCCTGGGCCGCCATTTGTGCGCCGATGGCTGGGTGGTCAAGGTGAACGTGAAGCAGATAACGCCAGCCGCTTTCGGGCGCGGCGTCCGCATACCCGCCCATCATGCGGGGGGCCATCGCCTCTGCCAGGACCAGGGGACCCCGCAGCCAGAGGTGGATGCCCCGCCCGGACTGCTCCGCGGCGATCTTGCCCACATCATGCAGCAGCCCTGCCCCGGCCAGGGAGGGGTGCAGCGCCTCGCCTTTCCGGTTCGCCTGTTTGCGCAAAGAGTAGAGCACGTTGAGGCTATGGCGTTGGGCGTCCAGGGGCATCTCCACAAAGAGGGCCACCGCGGCCTTGGGCAGGGTCTCCGTCACGGCCAACATCTCGTCCGGGGTGACATGGGCCACCAGCCCGCGCACAAACTGGCTTACCCGGTAGATCCAGCGCAGGGGCAAGCGCAGCAGGCGAACGATACTGGTTAAAATGGAATCAGCCATAGCACAGGGTCATCACACAAAGAATAGCCGGGGGTGATTTTAGGCGGATTTAGCCGAATAGCCCAACCAGTCCATTGAGCACCAGCGAGGTGGGGACGGTGATGATGTTCGGCACCATCCAGATCACCACAATCAAAAGCATAAAGCCATATTGACTCAACTGGCGCTGAAGTTGAAAGGTATCGCCGGGGAGCAGGGCAAAGAGTACATGGGAACCATCCAGGGGGGGGATGGGCAGCAGGTTAAAGACAAAAAGCAGGGCATTGATGTAGACAAAGAAATTCAAGAAGTCGTTCAACACGCCACCCAACGACGGGCCGGATGTCAGAAGCAAAATTCCCAAAGCCGCCAAAATCAGGTTGCTCACCGGGCCAGCCAAGGAGACTAAAATACTGGCCAGACGCCGGTCAATGGTGACATTGTTGGGATTCCACTGCACGGGCTTGGCCCAGCCAAAGCCGGTGAGGGCAATCAGCACCGCGCCAAATGGGTCAATGTGGGCCAGGGGATTGAGGGTATAGCGACCCTGACGCTTGGGGGTATCGTCCCCCAAAGCCACGGCAGTGGCAGCATGGGCCATTTCGTGGATGGGCAAGGCCACAAAGATAATGCCCACTACGGCCAGCATCCAGCTTGGATCCAGAATACGGCCAAAAGGTCCGCCGCCGCTGGAGGTGAACATGGCATAGACGAGCAACAGGCCGACGCCGGCAATCACCAGCTTCTGGGTGTTGCTCAGAGATCCCCAGCCGCGGCCGGGACGATTGGTAGACATGGTAAAGGTTTCCTTTTGAATCGGTCCAATGAGATTGGACCATTATAGCACGGGACACGCCGTAGCCCCATGCTTTTGGTTCTGCCCATGCACCGCTATAATGCTAGGTCTATGATGATGCAGCGCAGACGCCAAAAGAATAGTACCACTTTTCCTCGTCGATGGACTGTTGGGGGGATCGCCTTGCTGCTGCTTCTGGCGGTCGGCCTCTTTTTGATCTGGCGCACCCGCGCCGCCGTTCCCCTCGGCCCCCAGCGCACGGTGCAGACCGTCAACCCCAAGATGGGCGTCCACACCCGGCTGACCGACGAGGTGGAGCCGTGGAAGATCAAGCGCACCCTGGAGATGGTGCGGGAGATGGGCGCGCCGTGGATCGTGGAGTACTTCCCCTGGGCCTACTACGAACCCAGGCCCGGTAAATTCGACTGGTCACACCCGGATCTGGTCATCGACCACGCCGACCGCCAGGGCTTGACCGTGATCGCCCGCCTGGGATTGACACCCGAATGGGCCAGGCCCAAGGACAGCACAGATCTCTATTTGGACGACGACCACTACGCCGACTTTGGCCGCTATGCCGCCGCTTTTGTGAAACGATATCAAGATCAGGTGAAATATGTGATCTTGTGGAACGAACCCAATCTCAGCCTTGAATGGGGCTATCGGCCAGTCGACCCGGTGGCTTACGTGGACTTGCTGCGGGTGATTGTACCCATGATCCGGGCCGCCAACCCAGAGATCAAGATCCTGGCCGGGGCCTTGGCCCCCACCCTCGCCCCGCCCGGCAGCGAGTGGGGCATGAACGATCTGGACTATCTCCAGGCCATGTACGACGCCGGGGCCGCCGACTATTTCGACATTCTGGCCATCCACGCCTATGGCTGGCATTTCGCCCCGGACGAGCCGCCGGACCCCCAGGTGGTCAACCTGCGCCGGGCCGAACTGCTGCGCGAAATCATGGTGCGCAACGGGGATGGGGCCAAATCCGCCATGATCACCGAGGCCGGGTGGAACGACCATCCCCGCTGGACCCGGGCCGTGCGCCCCGGTCAGCGCATCACCTACACCGTGGATGCCTTCCGCCTGGCCCAAGCCGACTGGCCCTGGCTGGACAGCCTCAGCATGTGGCTCTTCCGCTTTCCCTGGGACGCCAAGAGCTACCAGGATTACTATACCTTTGTCAGCACAGACTTTGAACCCAAACCGATCTACGAGGAAGTGAAGCGGTATGCGACAGGGCAGTGACAAAACTTCTATACCCCCTTGGCGCTGGCTCGCCCTGACGGCGATCCTCCTCGCCGCCGCCCTCTGGCTGTGGCGGGGCAGCGGTCTCTTCCCCGGCCCGGACCGCACGTGGGAAGCCATGCAAGCCCGGGGCACATGGCGGGTGGGGATGGACCCGGCCTTTCCGCCCTTCGAGAGCTTGGACGCGTCCGGCGCGCCCGTGGGGTTTGATGTGGAGTTGGCCCGGCAGATGGCCGCAGGCGTGGGGGCTGCAAGTCGAGATCGTGGCCATGGGTTACGACGGCTTGCTCGATGCCCTGATCGCCGGTAAACTTGATAGCATCGTCAGCGCCTTCCCCCTGGACCCGCGCATGACCGAGGATGTGGCCTTTTCCGCCCCCTATTTTGATGCCGGCATCTTCTTGGCGGTGAAAGAGCCGCCCACGGGATCGGCCATCACCGGCCCGGCGGATCTGCCGGGCCGCACGGTGGCCGTGGAGTGGGGCGGGGCCGGGGACGCCGTGGGCCGTCAACTGCAACGCCACCTGATCTCAACGCCCACCGCAGCCTCAGACCCCACCGCCCCCATCACCTTTCTACCCTTCGAGACCCAGGCGGAAGCCCTGGCGGCCCTGCTCTCCGGCCAGGCCGACGCCGCCCTGGTGGATGGGGTCAGCCTGAGGATTGCCCAGGGTCAAGGCGCTCCCCTGGCCGCCGTTGGGCCGGTCTTGGAAAGCAACCCATACGTGATCGCCGCCCCCATCACCGCCCATCTCCTCACCGCCCAGATCGCCGACACCCTGGCCCAATTTCAGATCGATGGCGTGCTGGCTGATCTGGAAAACCGATGGTTTACCCCCTAATTTCTGCCGACAGTCGATACCGAAAGGAATCACCCATGTCCCAACAGCCCACAGAACTGACCCCGGATGATCTGTACAAGCGCTGCCATGCGGCCCAATTCAACTTTGCCGACACATCGGCCTTGCCCGATCTGGAAGAGGTGATCGGCCAGACTCGGGCCGTGCAGGCAATGGAATTCGGCATCGGCATCCGGCGCAAAGGCTACAATATTTTCGCCCTGGGGCCGACCGGAACCGGCAAACACTCCTTGGTCCAAAGTGCGCTGGAAGAGGCGGCGGCCAAACGCCCGATCCCCGCGGACTGGTGCTATGTCTATAATTTCAGCGAAAGCCACCGCCCCAAGGCCCTTTCCCTGCCGACGGGCCGAGGGGTCGCCTTCCGCAAAGACTTGGCGGATCTGGTGGCGGACATCCTCACCGCCCTGCCCGCCGCCTTTGAGGGCGAAGAGTACCGCAACCGCCGCCACGTCTTCGAGGAGGCGTTCAAAGAGACCCAGGAGCAAGCCTTCGGCGTCCTGCAAAAGATGGCCCAAGAGCGGGAACTGGCCCTTCTGCGCACGCCCAACGGCCTGGCCTTCGCCCCGGTCAAGGAGGGCGAAGTGATCTCGCCCGAAGCGTATCACAAATTGGCCGAGGCCGAGCAAGAACGGCTGGAAAAGCAGGTGGCCATCCTGCAGGGCGAGTTGCAAAAGGTGCTGGAGCAGGTGCCCGGCTGGCAACGGCGGCTGCGCAATCAGGTGCAGGAATTGAATCGGGAGATCGCCACCTTTGTCCTCGATCCTCATTTTTCTGAATTGCACGCAAGCTACGGGGGGCTAGAGAACATCCTTGCCCATTTGGACGACGTGCGGGCCGACATGCTCGACAATCTACGCGCCTTCCTCAGCACAGACGACGAAAGCGAAGATGCCCAGCCCAATTTGCAGGCCAGCATGGGCGCGGAGATGGACACGGCGGAATTTCTGCGCCGCTATCGGGTCAACTTGGTGGTCAACCACGCGGACGAAGGTCAGACCGGCCAGGGCGCGCCGGTGATCTACGAAGGCACCCCTTCGTATCAAAACCTGGTGGGCCGGGTGGAATATATGGCCCAAATGGGCACATTGATGACCGATTTCACCCTGATCAAGCCCGGCGCCCTGCATCGGGCCAACGGCGGCTATCTGATCCTGGACGCCCGCAAAGTCCTCACCCAGCCCTACGCCTGGGAAGGCTTGAAGCGGGCCCTGCAATTCGAGGACATCCGCATCGAATCCCCCGGCCAGATGATGAACCAGACCAGCACCATCTCCCTGGAACCGGACCCCATCCCCCTGGATGTGAAGGTCGTGCTGATCGGCGAGCGGGAGATCTACTATCTGCTCTGGCAGAACGAGCCGGATTTTGGCGAACTCTTCAAGGTGGCGGCGGATTTTGACGAACAGATGGATCGCACCCCGGAGAACCAACAGCACTACGCCCAACTGTTGGGCACCCTGGCCCGGCAAGAAGGGTTGCGCCCCCTCAACCCAGGAGCCGTGGCCCGCACCATTGAACACAGTTCACGCCTGGCCAGCGACAGCGAGCGGCTCTCCACCCGCATGCAAGAGATGGTGGACCTGCTCCAAGAGGCCGACTATTGGGCCGACCAGGAGGGCAACGGCGTCATCACCGACCGGGATGTGCAGCGGGCCATCGACGCCCAGATCTTCCGCCTGGACCGCATCCGCGAGCGTGCCCAAGAGATGGTTTTGCGGGGCACAGTGCTGGTGGAGAGCGACGGCGTGGCCGTGGGGCAGATCAACGGGCTGGCGGTGATGCAGGTGGGCAATTTCGCCTTTGGCCGCGCCAGCCGCATCACCGCCCGGGTCAGCCTGGGCAAGGGGCAGGTGCTGGATATCGAGCGGGAAGTCGAGTTGGGCGGGGCGCTGCACAGCAAAGGGGTGCTGATCCTGACCAGCTTCTTGCAAGCCCGCTACGCCGCGGACGCCCCCCTTTCCCTCTCCGCCCGGCTGGTCTTCGAGCAGAGCTATGGCGGCGTGGACGGGGACAGCGCGTCATCCGCTGAACTCTACTGCCTGCTCTCGGCCATCACCGGCGTGCCCATTCGCCAATCCCTGGCCGTCACCGGCTCGGTCAACCAGATGGGCCAGGTCCAGGCCATCGGCGGGGCCAACGAAAAGATCGAGGGCTTCTTCGACCTCTGCAACGAGCGGGGGCTGACCGGGGAGCAGGGCGTGCTGATTCCCCGCACCAACGTGGTCCACCTCATGCTGCGCCAGGATGTGGTGGATGCCGTGGCCGCCGGCCGCTTCCACATCTACCCCATCGACACCATCGACCAGGGCATCGAAGTCCTGACCGGGCGTGGCCGCGGGGGAGTTGGATGGCGACGGCGCGTATGCGGACGGATCCATCAACCAGCGGGTGGTGGCGCGGTTGGCGGAGTTGGGGGAAAAGCAGAAGGCGTATGGGCGCGGGGATGGGTGATGAGGGATCCGCAGTGGGTTTAGGGGGGTATCCTTCCTTTTGTTCTGCGCTAAATCGATGGATGAGTTGGACAGTGCTGGTTCCATGATGGTATGATCTCGCCCATGCGTATTGTATTGATCGGCCCTGTTCCACCTTTTCGTGGAGGCATTGCCCATTACACAAGCCAACTGTCCTTAGCCCTGGTAGCCGAGGGACATGATCTGCCCCTGATCTCTTTCAAGCGACAGTATCCCCGCTGGCTTTTTCCCGGTGAAAGCGATCGGGACCCCAGCTTGCAACAGATCGAGACCATTTAGGCCCACTTCTGGCTCGACTCCCTCAACCCCCTTACCTGGCTTACCACCTTCCGGCGCATTCATCGTAGCTCAAACCTGACCTGATCATCCTGCCCTGGTGGACGGTTTTCTGGGCCCCAGCGTGGTTCACTCTGGGCGCGCTCAACCGCTTTTTGGGGAGCAGCGACCTGGTGATCCACTGTCACAATGTTTTGCCCCACGATTCCCGCGCCTGGCAGAAGACTGTGACAAAACTGGTCTTTCGATGGGCCGATCGCTTTGTCGTGCAGTCGGCGACGGAGATGTGAACGACTGCACGGTCTGCATGCCCCACGCCCAGGCACAGGTGGTCCGCTCCCGATCATATCGGATGATCCAAAAGTGGAACTTGGACAAGGACGACGGCCAAGACACAGCTTGGCATTGACCCATCCCGACCCGTGCTGCTCTTTTTCGGCATTGTACGCCCATACAAGGGGTTGGACATTTTGCTGGACGCCATGCCCGCGGTCTGCCAGAGATCCCGAGCATCTTGCTGCTGATCGCCGGAGAATTTTGGGAGGATCGAATCGCTATCAAGATCCAAATTCAGCGCTGGGCATTGGCCATGCGGTGCGGATCGACAATCGCTACATTCCCAACGAAGAGGTGGCCCTGCTCTTTGCCGCCGCGGATCTGGTGGTGGCTCCCTATCGCATGTGACGGGCAGCGGCGTGATCCAATTGGCCAAGGGCTTTGGGGTGCCGGTGGTTGCCAGCGGTGACAGACCTGCAAGATGCCGGGGTCCGCACTCGTCCCCAACGGAAGATCTCCGTCGCCCTGGCCACGGCCATTGTCAGTGCGCGCTCCGAACCGCCAGTTCCGCCGTCGCGTGGTCGAGGATGGGGATGATGGGTGGGATACGGCTGGTGGATGCCTTGGTGGGCACCAATCGATCCGCGCCGGGGCGCCGGAGTGAGTAGCCCATGCGCATTCTCTTTGCCATCACAACCGATCTGGAAAGCCCCGCCGGGCTGGGACGCTATCTGCCCTGGGCCAAACAGTTGGTGAGAGATGGTCACGAGGTCCATATTGCCGCCCTGCACCAAGATTTGGAACGGGTGACCCAACGTCATTTCCAGGTCGACGGTGTCCAGGTCCACTATGTGGGGCAGATGCACGTACGCAAACAGGGAGATACCACCCTCTATTTCAGCCCCGGCCAGTCTGATTTGGACCATCCTGCGCGGTGGTCTGGCCTTGGCTTGGCAAGCCGTCAAGATCGCCCCAGATCTGATCCATGTGGGCAAACCCCATCCCCAAAATATCTTTGCGGGGCTGGTGGCGGGCCGCATTCTGGGTCGTCGGCTTCTGCTTCTCGATTACGATGATCTGGAAGCCGAGAGCAACCACACGTCCAATGGGCTACAGCGGCGCGTCTTGGCCTGGCTAGAACGCTGGTTCCCCGGCCGGTGCGACGGCGTGACGACCCACACCCGCTTTCTGGCCGATCGCTTGCAGGCCGCGGGCGTCCCGGCTGAGCGGATCCTGCGCCTGCCCAGTGCGGTCGATCCGCTGCGCTTTTCGCCCGTTGACCCAGCCCAATTGACCCAGCACCGCCGAGAATTGGGGGTGGCTGAGGGCCAATCCGTTGTGATCTATGTGGGCAGCTTCTCTTTGGTCAACCACCCGGTGGACCTGTTGCTCCAAGCCTTTGCCCTGCTTGCCCAAGATCAGCCTGACGCTTGTCTGCTTCTGGTTGGCGGCGGCCCGGATCTCGATGCCATGAAATCCCTGGCCCAAAGCCTTGGCATCGGGGAGCGCTGTCACTTTTTGGGCCGGATTCCCGCCGATCAAATACCGGCTCTCTTTGCCTTGGCGACGGTGAGCGTCGATCCGGTGCATGGTGATAGGGTCGCCGAAGCTCGTTGGCCGCTAAAAATCGTTGAGAGTCTGGCAGCGGGCGTGCCTGTGGTCACCGGGGATATTGGAGATCGGGGCGAGATGGTGGGCCGGGCCGGCATCCTGGTTCCCCCAGGAGATGCCAAGGCCCTGGCCGACGGACTGGCCCAGGTGCTGGGCGACGAAGGGATTCAACAACGGCTGTGCCAGGGCTGTTCCGAGACCATGGAGGTCTTTGATTCCGCCAGAATTGGCCAGACATTGGTCAACTTTTACACGATTCTCTCTTCACAATCTCAGGCAGACGGCCAATGAGTTCTTTTTCCACTGTGACAAGACGACAGATTATCGGCAGTATCGGTGCCCTGGTGTCGGGCATGGCCGTGGCCCGGGTCATGGCGGCGGTGATCATCATTCTGATTGCCCGCCGGATTGGTCCAGGAGCTTTTGGGCAATATGCGGCCAGCTTTGCCGTGGCCAAGCTGACCTCCGTCCTCTTCACCCTTGGGGTCGATGTGTGGCTGTTGCGCAACGGGAATCGGGCCGGGGATCGCGGTCCTGCTGGCAAAACATAGTTCGAGTTGTCTGTCGATCAAGGCGACTTTGGGCATTGGTGTGGCTGGCGGGCATGGCCCTCATCGGTCCAAATCTAAACCAGGATGTCTTCCCCTTCGCCATTCTCGTGTTGGCATCGGTCAGCGTGTGGCTAGATGAGCAGAGCAGCACCATTTGGAACAGTTTCAAGTCCGGGATGCGTAACAAAACAGCCTCGGCGCTGATCGTGATTGCCCAAAGCATCTTCTTTGGGATCACGATGATCCTGCTTCTTGCGGGCACGGACACCCTTCTGCCCTTTGTGGTGGGCCAAATGGTGGCTTCCATCTTGGGAGCCGGGATCGCCTATTGGCAGTTTCGACGGGAGATCGGCATCATTTTTGACCGAGCAAGTGTGTTTATTATCTTGCGAGAGGCGCTTCCCTTTGCCCTCTCCATGGGTCTGGCCTTGATCTATGGACGGGCCGATGTCACCATTATCGGTCATTGGTTGGGCGAGACGGCCGTGGGCTTTTATTCCCCGGCCGTCTCCCTGATTGGGGCGTTGGTACTGCTGCCCGAGGCCAGCTATACAACGATGTTGCCCATTCTCAGTCAACTTCACAACCAAAACCAAGCACAAGATGATTCAGCTTTCTCGCTGGTTTGTGGGTGTCAGCATTCTTGGGCGGGGTGACTCGTGGCCGGTGGGTTTGGCTGTGATGGCCCACCCCTCTGGTCAACTTTGTCTACGGCGAGCAGTTTGCGCCATCCGCCCAGGTATTGACCATCTTGAGCGGGGTTGTTGGCGGCTCGCTTTGTCAGCTTTGCCTTGGGCGCCATTGTCGTGGCCGTGGGATGGCAAAACTATCGGGTGATTGCCCAGGCCATTTCCGCCGGACTCAACGTGGGCCTAAACTTACTGATCGTGGTCAGCGCTGGTATCGTCGGTGTGGCCAAAGTCTACATCGCTTCCGAAGTCGTCCTGATGTTGGGTTATTTATTTCTGGTCTTGCTGTGGCAACATCGCGAAAAGCGCAGAGCCTGCTCGCGCCCACACCAGCCAGCTAAATCTGAGTCATGAATATTTTAATCGTCAACTACCATTCAGATCGCAACGCCGGGGACAAAGTGCTGTTGACTGTGACCCTGCAACAATTGCGTCAACGCTTCCCCCAGGCCCAGATCACCGTAGCCACCAATGATCCCGGCCACCTATCAGGGTCACTGATCCCACGTCGGCTCTTTCACCACCTGGGTGAAAAGAACGGACGCCGACGGGGACGGCTGGCGACCTGGTGGGCTTCTTGCTTTGCCCTTTGGGGACCTTTGAGCAATTCTGGCAGCCCTGGCCTGTCGACTGGGTTGTTGGCCCAAGCCCCAGTCTCAGTACTGCCATATCCCGACGCCCTGGTCACTCCTGCACGCCTATGGAGAGCGGATCTGATCGTGAGTTGTGCGGGGAATTTTCTGTACAGCAGCGGAGCCGTGGGAATGCCGTTTTTGCTGGCCGTTCTTTCCCTCGGCTACGGCACTCTGATGGGCAAGCCGGTCTACACCATGCCCCAAACCATCGGCCCTCTTCAGCCGATCCTTGGGAACGAAAGCTGTTGGCCTGGATTCTGCCCCATCTGCGCTTGATCCTGGTACGGGATCAGATTTCCCTGGATCTGGTACGGAGTTTGATCTCCGGCGAAGGGCATCAACTGTCGGCTGACACCAGACATCGCCTTTGCCTTTCAAGGGCATTGATCGAAGCAAGGGCAGCAGTTTTTGGTCAAGCATGGATTGCCGCTTGATCCAATGATCGGCCCTTGCTTGGCGTGACGGCCATCAACTGGGGGGCACTGGATCGGACCTTCACGGGCCAGGCAGCGTATGAGCAGGCCCTGGCCGCGGCAGCGGACCACTTCATCCGCATCCAGGGCGGGCGGGTCGTGCTCTTTGCCCAGGTCTGCGGCCCCACCTCCAGCGAGGATGACCGCATACCCGCTCGGCGCATCCACGCCACTGATCCCCATCGCGGCCCGGAGGAGGTGATCCTGATAGACGAGCTTGTCCCTGCGGAGATGCTTACAGGCGGCCTATGCCAACATGGATCTCTTTCTGGGCACCCGACTGCATTCCAACATCTTTGCCCTGGTGGCGGGGGTGCCCGTCGTGGCCGTGGCCTATCAATACAAGACCTTTGGCCTTATGGAGATGATCGGGCTAAAACATGGACCCTCGCCATCGAAGAAAGCACCCCCCAAGCCCTGATTGACCCTGCTTGATGAACTCTGGATCCAGCGTCAGTCAGTCGCCACCCATATCGCCCAGCGCACATCCGAAATTCGGCACAGAGATCGACAAAGCCATGATCTTGTTGCGCAAGACGTTCAATCTCGGTAATTCTCATGCACCCAAACACCCCACACGAATTCCAAACAACCCCGAGTCCTTGAAATCATCTCCGGCTTTGCCGTAGAAGGCCCCCTGGGCGGCATCGAACGCTTCGGCATCGAATTGACGCGCCAGTTGGCCCAGCGGGATATTCATCCCATCCTGTGTGGCATGTGGGACTACGCCACGCCCTTCGACAAATCTGGCGGGATCGTTTGGTGGCCGAAGGGATCGAAGCATTTATCGCCGCGCCCTGGGACGAAGACGCGGTCTACACCAGTTTCGTCCAGGCCGTGCGGGGTATGCGCCGGGCTGTACCGGGATCCAGTGGACATCATCCACAGCCATTGTCAATTTGGTGATATGGCGGCCCTGCTCTTGGCCCGCCCCCTGAGGGCAAAAGCCCTGGTGCGCACGGTCCACAACGAGCGAGAGTGGCCCAAGCGTCCTCTGCGGCGACTTCTGCTCACAAATGGACTCTTTCCCCCTCCTCTTCCAGGCCGAGCTGGGCGTCTCCCGGCAAGTGGTGGAAAATCTAGATAGCCGGCCCGCTGGCTCGCATACTGGGCCGTCGGGGGATCTATCTCCCCAACGCCCTGGACTTTGAGCGCTTCACCGATCTGAGTGTGGACACAGTGGCCAAACGCCAAGAATTAGGCGTTCCCGCCCACGGCCCACTGGTGGGCAGCATCGGCCGACTCACCCCCCAAAAGGGCTACCAAGTGCTGTTGCAGGCCATCCCCGCAGTCTTGAAACAGATCCCCAACGCCCATTTCGTTATCGTGGGCAGCGGCGAATTGGATGAGTCCTTGCGACCGTCAGGCCCAGAGGATGGTATTGCTGACCGGGTCACATTCACCGGGTCCAGATCAGATATCGAAGCGATCTTGGGGATGTCTGGATCTCTTTGTCTCGTCGTCCCTCTGGGAGGGGTTGCCCACGGTGATCCTGGAAAGCATCGCGGCCCGGATACCCGTGGTCGGCACTCAAGTTTCTGGCACGACAGAGTTGATTCGAAATGGCGAGAGCGGCCTGTTGGTTGAGAGCGGAGCAACCCAGAGGCCCTGGCCGAGGCCGTGGTGACGACTCTTCAAAATCCAGCTCGCGGCCAAGATGGAGTCGAGTGCGCCTTTAGCCACGCTCTCGCATCGCTATTCCATCACAACGGTGAGCCGACGCTCACGCAGGACCTCTATCGGCGGTTGCTGGGTTAAACTGCTTACATGATCAAAGTGAGGGTGGTAAAGCATTCGCAGAATTTCGGCTGGGGATCACTGGTCGGCCAACGCTGAGTCATTGGGAATGATCGGTGGTAAACCCGCATGCGGTTCACGATACGACCGGAAACTGCGTACGAGGAGTTCAACAACTGGAACTTGTCCTCAGCCCCCGAACCAGCGTCAATCCCATGAAAAATGGCCACAATCCTAAGACAGAACAAAAAGAAAAGAGGGAGGTGTGGTTTCATCCACACCTTCCCTCTTTGTTAGTTAAGAAGAACTTATCTTTTCCAGAGTCATCAGGACTGGTGCTTACTGAATCGGAATGCCGTTGAAGTCCTCACCCACGATGGCACCGCCCAGCTTGGACTGCACACGGACAATGGCCACCAACTGGCTACCCGCCGGTCCCTTGACAATGACTGCACCGCCATAACCACCGCCAGGATTGGCAGCAGGGGTTCCGAACTCGGTCAGCTCGGCCGCAGTATGACCAGCCGCCGCCGTAGCAAGCGAAGCATTAGAGTTGAGCTTGGCACCTGTCGTCATGGCAGCCAACATTTGGCTACCGACAACTTCGCCGTTCTTGTTCAGATACTGGACTTCAACCTGCCCAGCAGCAAGCGCACCACCAATGTTCTGGATGGCGATGAAGGATCGTTGGCTGGCGCCAGAGTCGAAACTGGCATCGTTGGTCCAGCGGACATAGGGAAGGGCCAGTTTTTCGGATCCAGCAGATTCACCCAAGAAAGCGGTGGAAAGGCCAGTGCCATTCACCTTGCCCAAAACGACAATGGGGGAAACGCTGCTGGTAATCGTGGCAGCACCCGAGAAGTTGTCGTTGCCACCGACTTCACAAGCATTGAAGCTAGCCTTAGCACCAGGCTCAATATCTTTGGAGTTGAACTTACTGTTGCTATAGGTTACCGTTACAGTAGTCTTCGCAGCACCAGTATTCTGCACGGCATAGAAAGAATTTTGTCCACCAAATGCGTTGCAAAGAGCAGAAGGCATGTAGACAGTCGCCGCGCTGCTTGAACTGGCTCCTTCGAAAGCGCTGGCACCAGTGCCATTCGTGGAAAGCTCCATCGCAGAGGCCACGATGTTGGCGGGGGTAGTCGTGCCAGACTTCACAGCGGTGATGACGGCAGAACCGTTGAAGGAAGCAGCGGTCAACTGGGTCAGAGTACCCATGTCATAGGCCTTGGCAGCACCAACAGGAACATTGGCTGTGGCGATACTAATGGGGGCCGCTGTCGGATTATGCGGCGTCGTACAGCTTGACTGTGATGTCAATGGCACCAGAGTCAGCATTCTGGACAGAGAATCGAGTCGTAGTATTGAACTTGTTCTTCAACACACTGGCGATTCGCACGTCCGTGGCCCCGGCAGAGAAGCCATTGGACAGCGGGCGATTCTTCACCGTGGTGGAAGTCGGCATCTGCACCAGGGTGGCGACGATGTTGGCATCGGAAGAAAGGATAGCCGAACCGGTGAAGTTGGCAGGCAGGCGTATCAATGGACCCCAGGTACAGGGAGGTACCGGCCCCAGCGGCCAGGGTCTTGTTGACCGTGATAGGGGAGGCATTCATCTCAGGATAGAAGCTGAAGACAATGGTGGCATTGGATGTGCCCACATTTTGATAGGTCACCGAGGTGGTGAACGGTGTCTGATAGGCAGGGCTCTGAGCCGAGGCCATACCAACTGTGGCCATGACCAATACCAGGGCTAGGATAACGATTAAGCGAAAGCGTTTCATAGGTTCCCCTTTCGTGAAAACCAGAAGATCGAGATACAAAGTCAAATAGCGACAGATGATACTATTTGTTGCTCTTGGGCAAGTATAGCAGGAAGTATAACCTACTTATTCAATACCCCATTCGGTGTATTTAGTCGGTTTTTCACTAAAATTCAGTGCCTTTTCCTTCATAACGCCTATCAATTGCCCGATTATCCCAAAAACACTATTTGATACCTCATCAGGATTCTCGTCACCAACAGAGTCGTATCGTCGTATCACATGGCGAGAGAATAGACGACCCAAAGAAGTGTCGGTGGATGGCCAGTGAAGGACCAAATGCCACGAAAAAGGATACTTTTGATGGAACGTAGTATAGATGTTATTATCTTGTTTAATACAGTCGGTCACAGTCAGCTCCATCAGCGAGTCTCATCCGGTGTTTAGAATGGATGAGAATACTTGCAGGTGTCATGGCACAAAGAACGATTTCATCCATCCTCGACGCTCTACTACGATGAGGACAATCAATGCCTGACCAAAACCGCTTCCAAAACATTACCAGATTGCTTCTTATACTTCTGGTTATCTTGACGGGTACGTTACTTGCGTCCTGCTCAATCCCTGGGTTCAGCTCAACCTCAAACAATACTGACTACCGTTTGTCAGTCCTCTTGCCGACACAGGTATCAATACAGGTCCAAGCGCAGAATCCATTTAATAGTCCACTAAGTGAACCACTTGTCACGAAGGATAGTAGTATCGCCAAAGACAAGGCTACCGTAACAGGTATCTTATTGTCTTCGAAGAACAATACGCCTTTAACGGATACGGTTGTGCGCCTCGCCGAGGTCTACTATTCGGACAATGTCCAGGCCGAAGAAAAAACAGGCGGTGTCTATGCCTTGGACAACGCCTTTAGCCCATCCGCAATCACAGATTCCGAGGGTCACTTTACGTTTACGGATATTGAAGCTCGCGATTATGTGTTGATGGTCGGGGATATCTTCGGCAATTGGGCCCTGGCATTGAACGAAACCAAAGAAAAGCCAGAAGTATGGAGTGCAGTCGAACGGAGCATTACTGATATCGGCGAAATTTATGTCGATTTCTAAGAGGGAGACCCCTTAGAAGGTGTTCAGTCGTGAGCGGATCCTCCAATTCGTCTTTACAGCAGCATTTACAGTCGTTGTCGAAGAGAATCACAAAACGCGTTTACAAAACCCCTCATTCAACAAACTCCCCCGCAGCAACCGATCCAGCTTGGGATCGGCCGTGTTGAGCCGCCGCCCCTGATGCAGAAGTAGCGACGATCCCCTGGGCCAAATAGGCCTGGGGGTTTTTTTGCGCCCTCTGGCGTCATCCCATAGCCCAGCCCAAACAGATCGTGAATCTGGCGCCCAACTCTCCTGCCAGGCCGGGGTGATGCCGCCGCCAGCGGAAAGCCAAGGCCCCGACCTCGTCTCCATTGCAGCCCAGGAGATGATCCAGAGGCTGCAAGGCCAGGGCCAGGGCAGCCAAGGGCTCCTGCGCCAGCAGGTCCAAGGGAACCCGGCTCACGCTTCGCAAGGTGAGATCGCCCACGGTCACGTCTCCAGGCAGATAGCCCGCCTCCCCGCCGGTCAACAAAATGTGCCCCGCCGGTTGCGCCGCCCACCACGTCAGCAAAGACGCAGGCAACCCACCCATCAACGAGACCAAATAGATGCCGCCGCCCCAGGTCGTGGTGAAGGGCGCATCCACCGGCGGACGTTTTGGCGCGCCCGGCAACCCATGCACCCGGCTGTGGAGCAGACGCCGCTGCACGTCGCTTAACCCAGGCGAGCGGGAAGTATGCGACTCTGTGGAAATCGGCCCGCCCACGTTGAAACCTTTCATTTCACCTTGCGTACAGTCCAATGTAACATCGCACGACCACCAAGATTGCCAAATATCACAGCAATTGCGTCGGTCATCCGTGACCCGACAACCAGCGACACCGGCAACAAACAGGGCATTATCTCATGCCCGAACCCATCATAGCCTATGTTCGAGGGTTGACGAAAAAATAGCAGAGTGAGGAGAAACCATGAAGAACCAAGACACAACCATCATCGTAGAAAATAGCCCGACCAACGGCCACAACGCCCCCCCCGTGGTGGAAACACCGACCATCGATCCCGTGATCGTGGACCCCGTGACCGTCGAGACCATCAACATCGAGGCGGACGGCTCGGATCAAGCGCAGGCCAAGAGCCGTTCGCCCCGTATGCTCTACCGCCACCCCACGGACAAGATGGCCGGGGGTGTGGCCGGGGGACTGGCCGAGACCTTCAACCTGGACCCGTCCCTGGTGCGGATTTTGTGGCTGGTGCTGACCGTTGTCACCGGCGGCGGCGGACTGTTGGCCTATCTGGCCCTGTGGCTATTCTTGCCCGTGGGCACGGCGGACGACGGCCAACAGGGACCGGCGACCTTGGAACTGAACGACCGCAACATGGGCCGGGCCGCCTTCCTGCTCATCGGCCTGGGGGTGATCTGGTTCCTCTCCAACATCGGTGCCCTGCCCTGGCTGTGGAGCGGCTTCTGCCTCGGTGATGAGCCTCTTCTTCTGGCCCGCCCTGCTGATCGGGGCCGGCTACCTGATTCTACGAGGCCGGGGCAAGGAAGACGGCGAGGAGCTGGCCCAGGATCTGCGCACCAAAGCCTCGAACATGGGGGTCAACCCTGCGCCAGAAACTGAACGTCAAGGCCCCCAGCAGGGACGATGTGAAGGCCGGCATGCGTAGCGCCAAACAGCGCATCCCCTTCAAACGCAGCCGCACGGATCGCATGTTCCTGGGCGTCTGTGGCGGATTGGGCCGCACCCTGGGCATCGACGCCAACCTGGTGCGCCTGATCTGGGTCGCCTTCAGCATCGGCAGCTTGGGCACGGGGGTCTTGATCTATATCCTGGTGGGCCTGCTTCTGCCCGAAGAGGTCGCCACCTCCGTCACCACCTTTGGCGCACGGCAGAGCGACGGCCCCATCATCGACGGCAAAGTGACCACCGTCTAACCCAATCTATCTGCAAACCCAAACAATCCCGGAAGCGCTCGCTTCCGGGATTGTCGCGCCTGGGACTTGCACCAATCCCAACCCCAGGTATAATCAACCCATCAACTTGTCACTTTGCCAACCGCTCAACCCGAAAGGCCACCCCATCATGGGAAAAACCAGCAACCTGATCATCGGCACCATCCTGGGCACTGCCGCAGGTGTTCTCGCCGCCTATCTTTTTGCCCCGGCCAAAGAGACCCCCCTTGACCAATCCTACCGTTCGCGCCTGGGCTATGCCCTGGACGAAGGGCGCAAAGCCGCCGCGGACCGGGAAGCCGAACTGCGCCAGGATTTTGTCGCAGCCAAACAGCCCCGCCCCAAACAAATCTAGTCACCATTCAAAAGGAGAAACCATGAGCAACTATGAATATGATGTCGTCGTCCTAGGCAGTGGGCCGGGCGGCTATGTGGCAGCCATCCGCGCCGCCCAGCTTGGCCTGAAAACCGCCATTGTCGAGCGGGAAACCCTGGGCGGCGTCTGCCTGAACTGGGGCTGTATCCCCACCAAAGCCCTGATCCACAACGCCGAAATCCTGGAAACCCTGCACTCGGCCAAAGACTATGGCTTCACCTTCGACAACCTCACCGTGGACTTTGGTGCGGCGGTCAAGCGCAGCCGGGGCATTGTGGGACGTCAGGTAAAGGGCGTCGGTTTTTTGATGAAAAAGAACAAGATCGACGTGATCAACGGGCAGGGGGGCTTCACGGACGCCCATACCCTCCAGGTCACTCCCTTTGGACCGGATTCCGCGGACGCCGCCCCCCGCACGGTGACCGCGGCCAACTTCATCATCGCCGTGGGCGCATCCGCCCGCAGCCTGCCCGGCACAAAGATTGACGGCGAACGGGTGATCCAATATCGGGACGCCATCGTCATGGACACCGTGCCCGACAAGGTGATCGTGATCGGGGCCGGGGCCATCGGCATGGAGTTCAGCTTCGTGTGGAATGCCTACGGCGCGGACGTCACCGTGATCGAGATGCTGGACCAGGTTCTGCCCCTGGAAGACAGCGAAGTCGCCGCCGAGGTGGCCAAGGCTTTCAAAAAGAGCGGGGTCAACCTCCTCACCAGCCACCGCACGGAAAAAGTGGACGTGGGCGTGGACGGCGTGACGGTCACGGTCAAGAATCTGAAAGACGACAGCGTGCAGACCCTGAGCGCGGACAAAGTGCTCATGTCCATCGGCATCGCCCCCAACACGGCCAGCATCGGCCTGGACAAGGTGGGCATCGAGACCAGCAAGCCCGGCTTCATCCAGATCGACGAAGTACATGCGCACCAACGTGCCCAACATCTTCGCCATCGGCGACTGCACGGGCAAGCTGGCCCTGGCCCACGTGGCCAGCGCCCAGGGCGTCGTCGCCGCCGAGACCATCGCCGGGGCCGAGACCCTGCCCATCCCCGCGGACAAGTACATCTTCATGCCCCGCTGCACCTATTGCCATCCCCAGGTGGCCAGTCTTGGCTACACCGAGGCCCAGGCCAAGGAAGCGGGCTACGAGATCAAAGTGGGCAAGTTCCCCTTCATGCCCAACGGCAAAGCCCAGGCCATCGACGACAAGGCCGGCTTCATCAAGATCATCGCCGACGCCAAATATGGCGAAATCCTGGGTGCCCACCTGGTCGGCCCGGACGTCACCGAAATGCTGCCCGAACTGAGCCTGGCCCGCTTCATGGAGATCACCCCCGCCGAGATCGCCCGCACGGTCCACGCCCACCCCACCCTCAGCGAGGTCCTGGCCGAGGCCGCCCACGCGGTCGAGGGGCATCCGATCCATATGTAAATCTATGGTGCTTTTGATGAGGGGACCGGCGGATATCCGCCGGTCCCCTCATCAAAAGCACCATTTACAGAGAATTCTCCCTATGAACCGAGTCCCACCCCTATTACGTAACCCGATCGTATGGATATTCGCCCTGCTGATTCTGGTCGGTGCCGTGGCCGGTACCCGTCTGGCCCCCACGATTTGGTGGGCGTACAACGTGGAAAAGGCCGGCGCGTTCATGGACCAGGGCCTGGCCTGGCCGGATCCCCGCCTGAGCGACAGCTTGCCCACGGTCACCGATGATACGGCCTTGAACGCTGCCCTGGGCCACCTCTCTGCGGCCAAACGATGGCGACCTACCCACTATCACGCCTATCGACTGGTCGGGCAGATCTATTTGGCCAAAGGTGATTGGCTGCGGGCCGCTGAAAACTATCACATCGCCCAAGCCTTGGACCCCAAGCAGCCGTTGCTGGGCTGGGAAGCCGGTCTGGCCTACGAGCAGATGCTCGCTGTGGTGGACGGCGCCCCCAACACCCCCATCCGGGATCAACTCCTGGCCGGACATATCACCGTGCCCGGCTATGATGTCAGCACCCCTTTCTGCAACGAGAGCGGACGGGTCAGTTGCTATGTGGCCGCCACAGAGTTTGCGCAGCCCTACGCTGGACTGCCCGGCACTTGGGCCTTGCGCCTGCCCGTGCTCTTTCAGCATCCCCCCGCCCAGGTGGAGCAGCGTTTTGTGGTCCCCGGGGATCAGCCCGCCCTGCGCTTTGTCCTGGGGCTGGACCCCGGTTTACGCACGGCAGGAAGCGATGGGGCCACCTTTCGGATTTGGGTTACGCCCACCGGTGGGTCGATTCAACTGATCTACGAGGGCACCTTGGACGCCCGCACGGCCCGCCAAGGCTGGCTGGGCGGCTGGGCGGACCTTTCGCCCTGGGCCGGGCAGGAAGTCACCCTGCGCCTGGGCACGGACAGCGGCCCCGCCGGCGACGCTACCGCAGACTGGGTGGGCTGGGGCGATCTGGCCTTCACCACCGTGGACGCGGCCCGCTATGCCGCGGCAGCGCCTTTGGCCAACATGCAGAGCGCTTGGTCCCAGGCTGGGCTGGGCAGAGGTTGGTTCGAAGGTCGGGTAGCCGAGGCCCAACGCACGGAAAGCCCGGAACGGGTGGCGTTGTGGGCCTTGCGGGCCAATCGAATGCCGTAGAATCGAACTCGGACGAGACGCGGTGCATAGCCTGCGCAGCTTGCCGAGGATCTTCATGCTAACCAGAAGCGCCACTCAATCGCTTTGACTAGCCCGGACGTTACCCGTAGGGTTCAAGTATTGACCCTATCAACATCCCGTAGCCAAGGCAAGGATAGCCATGTCTCAAATGCAGATCCGATGCTCAACTCAATCGCCATTGCCGTGGATGTGCCCGTGCGCTTTGCGGAGACGGATCTGATGGGCGTGGTCCATCACGGCGCCTATATTCCCTGGCTGGAGGTGGGGCGCATCGAGTGGCTGACCCGGATCGGCATGCCCTACACGGAGATCGCCGCCGGGGGCCACCACTTCTCGGTCACGGGGATCACCATGCAATATCGGGCCTCCACCACCTTTGGGGACACCGTGCGGGTGGTCACCCGCCTGGCCCACCTGCGCAGCCGCCAGGTCTCTTTTGAGTACGAACTCTTCAACGCCGCCACGGACCAACTCCTGGCCACGGGCCGCAGCGACCACATCTGCGTGGACCTGGGCGGTCGCATGGCCAAGATCCCCCAGGAGGTGATTGACCGTATCGTGGCAGGGGCGAGCAGTTAACCAACAAAACTAGATGCTTGCCCAAGCGTTAGGTGCCATATCAGTTGACCTTCAAAGCTATCTTGATGTAATTCATGGGTTGTGTAGAGCGTATGAACAAACGCCATTTTGATAGCGGCGCACTCCTTGGTCAGCCAACAACCGGAACCAAAATGAAGAAGGAAAGTATGGGATCTGTTAAATTTCTGGTTGAACGAAACCCCCAACTGGCCATGATCTACGGATACTTGAAGTATAGATGGCAAGTATTCAAAGGGCCCCAAGACACGTCGATGGGGTTCAGGATGATCGGGAATGGGGCCATGCAAACTGGTCAGTTTGAGCCAGACGAGACACGGATCGTGACACAAATTCTTCCCTTCGTAGACATTGTTGTCAATGTGGGTGCAAATATTGGGTACTACTGTTGTATTGCCCTAAGTCAGGAAAAACGTGTCATTGCTTTTGAACCGATGGAATTCAATCTCCGCTATCTCTTCCGCAATATTAGGGCGAATGGATGGGAGTCGCAGATCGAGATCTATCCAATGGCGCTCAGCAATCAAATTGGCATGATTAAGATTTATGGTGGCGGCCCCATCGCCTCTCTGGTGAAGGGATGGGCTGGCGTGCCAGAACGTTATGCTACTTATGTACCGACTACAAGGTTGGATGACGTCCTGGACTTAAGACTTCAAGGCAAAAAATGTCTCTTTCTTGTTGATATTGAAGGCGCCGAACATTTGATGCTAGAAGGCGCATATTCAATCACCAAGATGAAACCAAAGCCGATATGGATGATGGAAGTAACGGTTTCAGAACAGCAGCCTAAGGGGATTACGATTAATCCCAACTTGTCGTCTACCTTTCATCACTTTTGGGATAACGACTATGAAGCATGGACAGCGGACAAACAATGCCGAATTATCCATCCTGATGAAATTGAGCAAATAGTTAGGAGTGGTGTTGACACACTTCATACCCACAATTTTTTATTTATTGAAAAAGGCAAGAAGCAAGAATTTCTAATTGCTTGACATCCATGCTCCAACTCGACCAACACGGCCCCATCACCGCCATACGCATGGCCCGCAGTCTGCTGGGGCGGCCTGTGTATTGGACCGCGGCCTATTTGGTGGATGGGTTGTTGATCGACAGCGGCCCGGCCTGCACGGCCCTGGCGTTGGTGCGGCTGTTGGGGCGCAGCCGGGTGGATCAGGTGATGATCACCCACGGCCACGAGGATCACATCGGCGGGCTGGCGGCTCTGCGCATGGCTTTTCCCGATCTGCGGGTCTATGCCAACTGGCGCACCCTGCCCCTGATCGAAGACCCGGCCCGCTTGCACATGCAACTCTATCGTCGGGCGATTTGGGGACAGCCCCAACCCTTTTACAGCGCCCGCATCCCGGATGACAATACTGATCCGCACCCCCAACCACACCTTCCGTGTGGTGGAAACCCCCGGCCACAGCCTGGATCACGTTAGCCTCTACGAGCCGGATCAGCACTGGCTTTTCAGCGGTGATGCCTTCATCGGCGGCCAGGACCGGGCGTGGTCGCCGGAATTTGATATGTTTGCCACCATCGGCAGCCTGCGCACGATGATCGCCCTGCGCCCTCTGCGCCTTTTCCCCGGCAGCGGCCATGTGCGCAAGGATCCCATGACGGATCTCCAGGGCAAGCTGCTCTTTTTGACCAACCTCTGCGCACAAGTGGCGGATTTACAGATACAGCTCTATCGGCGGGCCATTTGGGGAATGCCCCAACCTTTTTACAGCGCCCGCATCCCTGATGACAATACCCTCCGCACCCCCAACTATACCTTCCGTGTGGGTGGAGACCCCCTGCGACAGCCTGGATCACGTCAGCCTCTACGAGCCGGATCAGCACTGGCTTTTTAGCGGTGAGCTTTGGCCTCTGCGAATCGAGCGCGGACCAAGTCGATCTCGTGTTTCGGCGTCTTGATCCCCTGCTTCGACTTCTTTTGGAACGCGTGTAGTACGTAGACGAACTCCGCGAACTTAACCGTATACGCCACGCGGTAGGTGTTGCGGTCGAAGTCTTCGACGATCTCGAGAATCCCGGCTCCCGGGATGATTCCCTTCAAGGGTTTGGCCTTGGGAGCCTTGCCCCCTTCCTGGGCTACAAAGATGGCGTAGCCGAATTCGGTTCGGACGTCTTCCGGGAACTCGCGGAGGTCCTCTTTGGAAGATCCCAAGAAGATGGCGGGTTTCGCCTTCGGCTCAATCATGCTCAAGTATACCAAAAAAGGTATACGCTTTCAAGAAGAGAGGCTGGGGCTGGAAAAGGGAGAGGCAGGCTCTCTCTCGGTTACCCAAGATTCGAACTGCCTGCCCTCCGAAGATTGCGGTAACGAACCATTCGGTTCCCGGCCGGAGCCGGGCGTCCACCTGATCGCCTCTATCCTGCTCTCACCGCCTGGCGAGGTCCCGGAGGGCCGGGCCCGTGGTATTCAGGATACTGCCTCACGAGTTCAAAGCGAAAGCGAGACCTGAGGGCCCGAGCGGGAAACCGATCCTATGAAAAAGGGAAACCTCCGAGGGGGGGTGCACAACTTTGTAGCGTGCGTCCCGTTTCCGGGAGCACAAGATCTATTCGTGCTACCCACAGCCCTCGGAGGCACCCATGTCCTATTTCGCCGGTATCGACCTCCACAAACGCTACCTCACTCTGTGTGTCCTGGACCCGATTGGCAACGTTGTCGTCCAGCATCGACGACTCACCACCGATGGCCTCTTCGCCGTCCTGGCCGAGCTCGATGCGCCTATCACCGTTGCCGTCGAGGCCACGCTCCATTGGGCCTGGCTTCACGACCGGCTCGTGGCCCAGGGCTACACCGTCCAGGTCGCCGACCCCGGACAGGTCAAACTCATCTCCAAGGCCCGCTGCAAGACCGATCCCATCGATGCCCGGAAGCTCGCCGACCTGCTTCGCTCCAACCTGCTCCCGGCCATCTGGGTCCCCGATCCCACCACCCGGGCCAACCGCAAGCTCCTGCGTGGATATGCTTTCCTTGTCCGCAGTCGCACCCGCATCAAGAACCGCATCCACGCCTACCTGGCCGAGATCAACCTAGCCAGTCCTGCCACCGATCTCTTCGGCAAGCAGGGCCGAATCTGGATCGAATCTCTCACCCTGCCCGACGAGGTCCGCTTTCAGGTCGATGGCCTCCTGGAACTCCTCGACTTCCTCGAGATCCGGATCCGGAAGGTGGCCAAGCGCATCGAGCAACGGGTGGACATCACTCCCGAGGCTCAGCTCCTGCTTTCCGTCCCCGGCATCGGGGCCAAGACCGCCATGCTCATCATGGCCGAGATCGGAGACATCTCTCGGTTTCCCTCTTCCCACGACCTCACCAGCTTCGCCGGCCTCGTGCCCACAACCCGAAGCTCCGGTGGCAAGACCACCCACGGCTCCCTGCCAAGGGCCGGAAGTCCCTGGCTCCGCTGGGCTCTGGTCGAGACCACGCAAACACTGAAAATGAAGCCCGGGCCCGTGCGGGCCCACTTCACCCGACTCACCCGGGCCAAGGGCAACTCCAAGGCCACCGTGGCCGCCGCCCGAAAACTCTGCTGCTACCTCTTCTGGATGCTGAAGGAAGGACGAACGTACCCCGAGTGGCTCCAGAACAGGCACAGCCACCACCTGCTGGAGGTGCGCCCGACGTAACGCCTGGCGCCCATCATACGGGCCGCCGTCAAACCGGATGGGCCACCTCCTTCGAACACGGGATCCTGTGCCAGAACGCGCACGAAGAGGCGGTTGAAGGCTCCTTCTCTCTGATACCCTGCGAAGTCCACGGCCCCGGCGGTTCCGCTCCTCCTCACGTCTGGATAAGGACCTTTCAGACGCCGGGGATACCTCTACCCCTTGCGCCTTCCTTTTTCAGAGGGGGCGTTACCGTAGATGCCGATCCACGAGCCCGTCGGGTCTTGCGTTGGGATCCATCAAGTGCCGTTTCGTGAATCTCGAGGTGGGGGAATATGTTTGTTAAACCGCTCTTTAGGCGTTGAATGCCGACTGCTTTTCTTTGGCGGTTGCCATCAAGGCCTCGAATGCCTGGGTGCCGCGGAGCGGTCTGAGGTAGCGATTGTGGACAGAGAGGAATTCGTGGTTGGTGAATCCCCACTCGATCGCATGCTCCAGCCAGGCCAATGCCTTTTTAGACTCGCCGACACGGACCATCGCACTCGCCACGTACATTGGCATGTATTCGTCGGTCCTGATGGTTTCCTCGACTCCCTCCCGGTCCAAAACAGCCCAAACTCCGTCGGCGTCGTCGGAGAGAGCTCTTGAAAAGAGGTCGCTGAGATCTGAGAGAATGCCAGCGCCCATGTTGGCGGCTCTCTCGAACACAGCCCTCGCTCGCTCCTCCTCCCCCGCGTAGCCAAGGGTCTGCGCTTCCCACCAAAGTCCGAATGGCTCTGCTGTCGCAAACCCTCCCATCGCGGTTTTCACCCGCTTGAGGGCCTTTTCGGGATGCCCTACAAAGATCTCAAGCGCCCCCATTCCCCAAAAGGCGAAAAAGGAAAGTGGATCTCTCTCCACCGCAGACTCTGCGTACAGGGCGGCTTCGTCTGTTTTCCCGATTTCGGAGAGGACAAACGCCAAAAGAGCTGCTGCGTCCGTGTTCTGTTCCAGCTCGACCGCTCTTTTGGAGGCCTGGACAAACCCTCGAAGATCTCCACGCTTATACCGAGTGACTGCCTGCGCGTAGTGAGCCAAACCCAGATCAGGATCCAGTCCCAAAGCTTCCGCTGCCCAATGCTCAGCCTCTGAAAGGGTCTCCTCCCTGTGGCTGATTCCGAAGTCGTATGCGTGGAACTTACAGATTGCCAACGTTGCCGATAGCCGAGCGTTCTCTCCGACCCGGGAGATCGCATCCTCAATCAAACCAACCGCCCGGGTGAGGCCATCTTCAGTGAGTTTTCGGCTCTCATGCATTGCCAGGAGATAAGTGTCGTATGCGTGGGGGTCAGAGATAGGCCAGGCGGAAAGGGACCGCTCTTCCCGTGGATCTAGGGTTAGCTTCAACGCATCCACTATCGACCTTGACACCTTCTCCTGCATTCCAAACACATCCTCAAACTTCCCGTCATACTTTTCGGACCACAGATGCTCGTCGTTCCTTGCATCGATGAGCTGGGCGGTGATTCGTAGGTCTTCTCCGGCTTTTCGGACACTCCCCTCTAGCAGGTATTGAACGTCCAAGTCTCGTGCGATGGTCCGAACGTCTTTGAATGTTTCTTTGTAGGCTACCGCCGAACTCCGAGAGATCACCCGTAAAGAGCCCAGATGAGAGAGCGTGGCGGTGATCTCCTCCGTGAGGCCGCCACTGAAATAGACGTCGGCAGGATCAGGGCTGAGGTTGTCGAAAGGAAGGACAACGATGGACTTCTTGTCTTCTCCTGGAGTTTGAGTGTCCGGATTCACTACCGGCGCGGTTGATGTTTTCCCCTCGGGTTTGACCTCGTATGCCCAGGCCAATACCAACGCGATGGGAAAGCCCATCAGCACTAAAACGACTGCGGGGACCTGGAGTGCCTCCCAGGTCTGCGCGGGGAAGGGCGGCATCGGCCAAACCGATAGTGCCGGCTGCCACCACAACGTACGCTGTGGCGACTCGATAGACCCTTCTTCTTTTCAGCTCGATGAGAAAAAGTCTGATTTTGGACGCCACCAGGGAACCTCCGAAACGGGAAGGGTGCCCAGGTCCACGCAACCACCCGGAAAGAAGATGGCCGTCCGAATCGGAATTGAGCAAGGAAAGAACTACTAGGTGAGGCAGGTATTCTGTTCAAACGGCATCTACGGTAACGAACCATTCGGTTCAAGATCGGAGCCGGGGATCCGAAAGCCAACTCCAAACCAACGGCTCCCGCCCGGCGAGATCCCGGAGGGCCGGGCCAGAGCTCATCCGATAGGCCACCGGGCCCACCCGCGAAAGCGGAGCTG